>CAWDEI010000006.1:0-486424 GCA_963801315.1 uncultured Acidimicrobiales bacterium
CGTCTACAAGTTCAGGAGGGAACAAAAGACGATGACAAGAGGTTGGCGAAAAGTTAGTCCTGGTAGTGATTGAGGCTCGTGGACGATCACAGAGAACTTAGTCAACCAAGTGATGCGCGGCGATGATCATGCTCACCAAGGAGCGGCCGAGTATTTCTGGGCTCCATTTCGCCTCCCACTCGTCGGGGTAGTTCCACTTACAGTCCTGGAGGCCATGGGATTGGTAGGTTGAGCCTCCCCCAGAAGTTGTCCGTGAAGTGCGTCCTGGCATAGTCCAGTAACGCGATTTGATGTCGAAAACTCACGGGCTTGGTATAGTGTATCGCCCTCTGCAAGCCCCATTCGTAGTATTTCTTATCGCGTTCGTTTTTCAGGGTCATGGTGTCAGGGACCAGAGTTATGCCGGTGATGAATCCCGCCGTGAAACAGGAGAAAACCCGTGCTCGGATTCCGGCGACCACGCCCGCATAGTTAGAGAGACCGATCTCGATAAACATCCAGGCAAAACATTTGGTCAGGCCGCCGACGCCGGGAATTTGAGAAACAAGTTCGACTCCCACATCAGCATACAGATCGGCTTTGGATTTCTCGAAAACTGGATTGTGTTCGTCTTTTTCCAAGTCCTTGGCCGTTTTGCCCAGTCCGTAAGCTTGGGTCCCTTGTTCCACCTTTTCTTTTGCCTTTTGATACTTTTCGGCTTGCTCCGCCTCGTCCGCCATCTTCATGCCCTTTTCGTAGACATCTGGGTCCTCGACAAGCCCGGCTTTTTATATACATCCCCCATTTTCTTGGTGGCCTTGATTCCTCGCTCGGCCATGGCGCCCACGTCCCCCGCAAAGGCGCCGGCAATGTCCTCCACGACTTTATCCAGTTCTCGGGCATGGAGGCTTCTTTCTTGGCCTCTTCATAGATATCTTCCATCAGGTACTTGAGGTGTTTGTAGCCACCTGCGATCTCGTCGTGCCAGGTATCGATGTAGTCCTCGGCAGGAAAAGCGAGCGCTCTATTATGGAAGTGAGTGGCGTTCTCAGTTTCCGCCTGATCCAACAGCCGATCTTTGAGCGCGCGCCGTTCCGCTTCGGTCACCTCTGCGTGGCTCATATTGAGCCCAAACTTTACGTGGCGGATAAACCAGTGCCCGCTTGGCCTTCGGCCCCAAACGAAATCGGCGTAGAGCGTTCTTTCATTCCGGTTTGAGACTGCCATGGTGGTGGGCGCGTGCATAATCAGATCGATGCCATCCGCCTGGGCCACAAGGTAATTAGCAGGATGAAGCCCTTCTATGCGTGCGCTCTGACCGATGTAGTCGAGGACATCTTGCATCCAGTCCAACAGCTTGAATTCCAGCTGTTCTCTGGTCGCGGGGATGTCAATCCGGCGCGAGCGGAAGCGCCTCACATCAGGCTTCGGGCGTCCCGTTGGTGCAACCATATGTGCCGGCATAATCGTTTCTCCTTTCGCCAGTCTTAGCGCAGTGCTCAAATCCCTTCCCGGCCCTCAGAAGCGTGGCCATAGTTCTACCTAGCTGTTCCGGGGCTCCCGTGCGCAAGGTAGCCATCGGGGAACGTCAGGTCGTCGAGATGTTCGATGGGATCTCCCGGGGAAGTGGACGGTCCAAAAGCACGTCGACCGGGGTCTGGCCACATTGCGACGAGCCCTCAAGGTCGATGGAGCCGAGAGGTCCAGATGACCGAAGACGTCGACCTTCAGGCTCAGTTCCATACGCTCTTACACGCTCGGTCCGAAGTGACGGCGGACGAGGTGCTTGCCAGGAGTGCCACCTCGGCCATCTCGGACTCAGCGACGGGTCGTCCGAAAGAGGGAGCTGGAATCGCTCGCCGACACAGAGGATTCAATCGACGTTTCGAGCTGTCAGGGCGAGCTGCGATTGCGTGGGCGCTGGTTCTTGTCGTCCTCGGGGTCGTTATTGCTCTGGGTGCAGGAGTCCTCGGTTCCAGCAAGGAGTCCAAGACGCCCACCGCTCCGACGCCTATCGGGTCCCTCGTTGCCGAGTGGCGCCAGTCGGCTCGGCCACAACCGCGCAGCTCCACGAGGCAGCCACGGTCATCATTCACCGGCTCCAAGTTGCTGGTCGGAACGGGGTGCAAGCAACTGTGTCGGGCAATGCCATTATCGTCACCGCGACATCCGATTTGTCGAAGCTGCGGTCAATGTTTCCTGCCGTGCTCACACGCGGGAGTTCTCTTGCTCCGTCCGGTGATTTGTGCGGGGCCTGCATACAATCCACAAAACTTGGCCGGCAACCAGGTATCGCTACGGACCCCGTCGGCCTGCCCTCCGGCGTATCTGCTCGATGCAAGCAACCTGCAAGTGAACACGAACATCGGAGCACCGCAAAACAACGTTGCACCATGGCCTGGACTGGCGAGTTACCCGTCAACGCTTTCAATCGGGGACACCGAGTCGCGGACGGTCCTCCTACCCACTGGCGTCAATGTCGGCTTCGGCGCTGAGCGACTCCTACTAGGACCTGCTCAGGTGACATCAAAGGACGTCAGCTCCGCCGAGGCGTCCTTCCAGTCACCCCAGTGGGTTGTGAACATCACTCTTAACCCGGCGGGCTCGAAGGCGTGGGACGCCTTGGCCCAGGAACAGTTCCACGCCTACATCGCGGAAGACCTGGACGCGACCGTGATTGCCGCCCCATTGGTTTTTCCGAATCAGAGCGTCTTTACGAGCTTCGGGGGCAAAGTCCAGATAACGGGCGGGTTGACGAAGACGACCGCCGAGAACTTGGTCAACGACCTGGAGTCAGGTCCGCTACCGGTAAGGCTCGAGGTGGCAAGAACCTCCTAGCTGACGTTGTTCTCGTGCCTCCGTCATCACCGACGACGGCAGTCGATGGACCCACGCGGGCACTGATGAACTCGAGACGTGTGTGAGGTTCGCCGGACTCGACCTTCGTGTCAGACTTACCTCACGTTCGAGCGATTCACCGACAGCGCCCGCAGGGCCCTCGTCCTCGCCCAGGAGGAGGCGCGCCTCCTCAACCACAGCTTCATCGGGACCGAGCACATCCTGCTCGGGCTTATCGACGAGGATGATGGCGTAGCGGCTCAGGCCCTCGAGCAACTCGACGTGTCGCTCCAAAAGGTGCGCGAGAAAGTCATCGAAGCGGTAGGTCTTCCCGAGACCACGCCGACCGGCTCCGCGCCATTCACACCCAGGGCGAAGAAGGTCCTAGACCTGTCCCTGCGTGAGGCTCGAAAGCTTGGCCACGACCACATCGGCACCGAGCATCTTCTTCTCGGACTCCTACGTGAAGGCGATGGAGTCGCCGCCGGGGTGCTCGTAAGTTTGGGAGTCGACATCACTCAGGCGCGCGAGCAGGTCATACGGATGCTTTCGGGCTACCACGGTTCCACGGTGAAGCAACGTGAGACGTCCGGCACCACGAGGCGTTGGCTACCGATACGCGACCCTGGACGAACGACATCGGTCGAGCACATCGGTAAGGAGTGGACCGCCCGCGTCGTTCGAGCGGGTCGAAAGCCAAGCGACTACGAGGCCGCGTACGCGGACCTCGGAGAACTCGTGGCTGTGCGCGGCTTGGAACTCGACGACGTCGAACCCGGTCTGCTCGTTGTGGCGTCAGTCGACACGGACGAAGGTGCCGGAATCGCACTCAGCATCAGCTACGAGGTCGAGCCCGAAGTAGCCGAGGACGAAGAGCCCCACGGTGACGAGACATCGTAGGCAGTCGTCATCGGGCGAGCCGGACCTAGCCGCGCAACGCTCCAGCCCCGTGCTCATCTGCCACCGCAGCTGAGTACCGGGCATTCGTCTCAAGACCACAGAGCGTTATTCCCCTCAGGCTGGCTTGACTATTAGCCGATACCGCCGCATAGAGCCGCGTGCGGGAGAGGCGACCAATGAGCGAACAATCACAGGGACCGGGCTGGTGGCAGGCATCTGACGGCAAGTGGTACGCGCCCGAGCTGCACCCCGACTTTTTCCACCCGGCACAGGTGTCTGGACCTCCCGGCATCACGGCTCCGTTGCCCCCCGTGGCCAACCAAATGGCTCCGGCAGTAACCCAGGCACCACCTCTCCCCGCACAAACTCCAGATGAGATGGTCATCGGCCCGTCACGACCGTCATCGTCGAACGTGCCCCGGCGCTGGTGGGTCTGGGCGGTGCCGGTTATTGCCGCAGGATTGGCTCTGGCCATAGTGCTTCCTCTCACTATGGGCGGAACGTCCAAGACCAACTCCACTTCTACGCCGCCCACCACCGCAGCTGCAAAAGGACTGACAGGGTCCTACGTCGCTAATGCGCCGCCCGGTCCTCAACCCCTGCTCCTCACGCTCGTCCAGTCGGGTAGCTCTCTAGCCGGGACATTCACCGGTGTCGTCACGACTACCAAGCCACCGCTGCGAGTGAATATCCAGACGGCAAAGGTGACCGGCACCGTGAAGGGCAAAACCTTCACCCTTGGCACTCCGTTCGAGGGGCAGCAGCAATCCATCACGGGCAGTTTCTCGGGAACTTCGTTGACCCTCGACGTCGGACAAGGAGTCAGTGTCGTTTTCAAGCGAGGAACACTGGCTCAGTTCGATTCCCTCGTGGCCCACGACCGCAACGGTCTTCTAGCTCAAGCAGCATTGGTTGCTAGCCGAGCGGCCGAGTCCAATCTCACCAACGCCATCACTGAGGGGTTGGCTCTCTACCAAGTCACCCAGGCCTATGCTTCGACGGACGGACAACCTTATGGCGCTCGCGACTTCAGCGCGCAAGCTCCAGAGTTCACCTGGACGACCGGTTCGTGCGGCGCAGCGTCAGCGGATTGCATTTCCTTTCAGGTCGTGGACGTGGTGTCGGAACATGACGCCCAGGGAATCGCCATGGCCTCGTATAGTCCCGAGTCCTCCACTTGCTGGTACGCGGTCGACCTAGAGGCAGCGCCAACGGTCGTTAACGGTGACGCGGCAGCGTTTGATTCCTCCAGCGGCAGCGCGAACGTGGGTGTCAGGACCGCAGGAGTCGTTTATGCGAGGAGTCCTGTTGGCTCGTCGCGCACGTCATGCACTGCGTCGCTCGTCTTACATGCTCATCATGCGGCGTGGGCTGGCGGCTATTCCACTGCAGGCGGGCTGAGCTAACACGCCGTACCAGGTGAGTCAAAACAACTCAGGAGACCGCGGGTTGAAGTCGCGTTCCTGGGTGACAAGTAGACCAAACGACGACGGGTTGGCCCCAACGCCGCGATGGGAGAGTCGTTAGGACTACCGGGTCGGATGCGGCAACTGGGACGGTCGTCGATGGACCGGATTCAGGCAGGAGACGGGTCGGTCCGAGGTGGGCACTGTTTGGGGCACCTTCGGCACTCTCAACCAGAGCCGATGGTCACGGTGGTGGTATCGCCGCGTCGTGCACCTGCCATTCATTTTTCTACCCGTTGGCGTGGTTCAACTGCAGCGTGCCCGTGACTCGGGGTCGCCTGGACCGCTTGATGTGCCCGGTTGAGATTCGTCGACATCGTCAACGCTGAAGTCGTTGCGTTACCCTCCATTCAGTGACACAGCGATGCTCCAGCCATCCTGATTTAGCTGGCTGAAGCTGTATTGGACGACTCCACGGTCGCTCACCTCGATGCCGTAGAACTGCTCCGTCGGCAGGGCTGAGAATCCGAACGAGAACTCGCAGTCGTTGATGCCAGCTGACACCGTCTCAATCGTGCCCTGCTCGAGGGTCGTCGTTCCGATGACCTGACCCGATTGGTTCGTCGCGACAACTGATGCCCCCTCGGTAATATCCGGGAAGCTGGCGTAACTTCCGTGGCACGCGGTGCCCGGCGTCGCTGAATCGTCGGCACCCTCGTTGAGGTCGAGGGTGCCGCCCAGCTCATGGAACTTTGCATTAGCAGGGGTGTCGGGCGCACTGGTGGTCGTGGTGGCACTAGTGACGTGCTTAGAGTGACCTGTCAGCAGCAATCCGCCTGTGACTGCAGCGGCGACCAGTAAGGCCACCGCACCGGCGAGAAGCGGCACCTTGTTAGTCGCCTTTCGCGGGCCGTGGAGCGTCAGGTCGCTCGGTGCAGAAGGTGGGGGCGTCCCGACGGGCGCGAGTCCGCTGTCGCTGGATAACTCCCTACCACAGAACCTGCAGATGACGGCCGCCGGCTGGATGTCCTCTGCGCACCAAGGGCATTTCTTCAGACTCGGGGCAGGACCAGTGCGAGCGTCCTCGCTCTCCGGCACTGACGCCGCCTGGCAACTCCGGTTCTAGTGGCGGTGAGCTTTTCTGGCCCGCAGGTTGTGGGTCGCCGTCACCCAACATCGACCGCCCGTCAGGCTCTTGTGAGATGGTGCTCATGGTTCCCCCCGGAAGGACTCCGCCGTATTTCCTTTCCGACTGCAAATGTTACCCCGATTAGGGTGACCCCGAGACGACAAGCCCGTCAACTGGCTGGGTGGGCGGCACCGACAAGGGCAGGACTCCCCGGCAGGTCGAGTTCGGGGACCGAGTCCGCTCGTTCCGCATCGAGCTGGGTCTCTCCCAAGAGGCCTTGGCGTATGAGGCCGACATCAACCGGTCCTACATCGCCTCGCTCGAGGCTGGGCAGCGGAACCCGTCCCTCGACCTTATGGCGCGACTAGCCGTAGCGCTGGGAGTCGACCTCGGAGAGTTGGTACGCGGGTTGCAGAAGAAAAAGGGCCGCAGTTAGAACCTGCTGCGAGCCGCTGTCGACCGGGTCCTTAGCGCCGATGATTAGGTGACTGTGGCCGTCAGGCCTTCTAGCTCCCCCGATGCTAGGGCCAGACGCGCTCTGGGGCCCTACCGGGCAGGTGGCGCACGACCGACCTGACGGCGCCTTCGGAGACCGGCAAGGAACCCTTGATTGTGACCTCCTGTACCTTTGAGAGACCCCCTACCGGCAACATAGCGAGGGGAACGAACGTCCCACGTCCGCGGGTTGGTCCTTTGACCCTCGGAAACGTGCCGGAGTTGACGGTGGCCACCTCGACGTCATGCTCATGATTCCGCAGCACACTCATCGTGTTGAACCGAATGACATCTTGCGGCTGCCCCTTTGCGACATAGGCGTCCACAAGTTCGGTCACTCGCTTGTGGTGGCTGGGGAACAGGTACACCCTGGCGTTCAGAAGGTGCAGCCACTGAGCCTCAGTGATGCCGTCTAAGGAACTCTCGACATCACTGCGTTTGCGAAGCTGGTCGCGAAGCATGACGACGGTGCCATCAGAAAGAATGAGGCGATGAGGTTCGGTCCGGTACCTGAGAGTTAATGCAGCCGCGTCAGCTGCGTCGAGACCAGCATCTGAGACCAACTGCGCAACAGACCGCAATCCGAGCCGCTGGATGTGCGCGAACGCCCCGGCAAACGTGACATGGACGAGCTCCGGCCGTAAGCGTGCGAGGTCAGCTAGGGTCGCCACTGAACTTCAGGCGGGCCCGAGTTACTGAGAGCCGATCGGCGATTTTCCGCACGGTCTGCCGGTCAAGTGGTCCGGGGCGGGACACGACCTTTGCCATCTTTTTTGGCCGCCCTACCCAGACCCCGCCAATCTCAAAGGCCGAGTTGAAGAGGTCCCACTCAGCTCCGACGAACGCGAGCATGGGTTTAACCTGGACATCCCGCGCCTCCGGCATCCTTTCAAGGCGTTCGTCACGACGTTCACCTGCCAATCCATGTTCGAGACCAGCTTGGTGCCGTCGCGCCCGTCTACGAGGAGTCGTGCAGGGCGGGGCCGAAATACTGAACCAGGGAAGTCCTTTCGCACCCGAGCCCCATCTCGTCGCTTAGTGTCGATGACGTAGACGCCGGAAGGGGAGATTGCTATATGGTCGATGTTGGCCCTCGACTTCGGCACCTTCCTATCGTGCAAGGCGATAACCCCTCGGTCAGCAAGGGCGTCTAATCGAGCTGCGACCACCCGTTCGCCATCTGCGCCTGATGACCACGAATTGATACTTTGCGGTTCGGCAACTAACCGCAGAAGGAGACCTCCGACATGCGGGTGAGACGCGCGGACTCTCGCCTGCCGTACTCGCTGCTCGCCGGTCATGTTCGTCGTTGTGCTGAACGTCCCGGCAATCCCCTTGTCGATAGCGCCGTGGCGGTGCTTCGGCAGCAAGGGACCCGTCTCGTATCTTGCGTGACGCCCAGATGGAATGTGGTCGAGGCAATACACGATTCCTGGCCTCGGCATCCCAGTACGCCCGCTCGCCCTTCGGCAGATGCTCTCCACACGTCGCGCAAGAACCGGGGTAGCGAAGGCGACATGATTCTGCTTCCTCGCATCGAGGAACCGCGCCTGGTTAGGTTTCTGAAACCGCGGTAACGGCGAGATTCGATTCCCCTACCGCCTGTGCCAGTTCCATGGCCCCCCCGCCTGAGGTCAGAAGTTGCGCTAGGCAAATAAAGGTACCCTGATAGCCCTCCAGAGGTCAAGGGTGCGGACATGACGCTTTGCCCTTCAGCGACTTGGCTACTAGCGGCCCCGCATGGCCGCGCCGGTCTCAGCGGAAACGAGGAAATGGGCTGTTACTACCCGCCGACCGGTCGAGAGTGCCGACGCGCGACCTCGAGCATCTGCTCGTACACGACTTCCGCCAACTTCTCAATCGCCTCGTCCGTCATGTCCTTGACGTCAATGGGAATGAGGCATGTCATGCCAGTCGCGCGGTACTCCTGTTGGCAGACCGGACAAATCATGATTGGGCTCTCGAGTGTGCCGGGAACCGCGCCATCGCCGGCGTCTTGGTGCAGTGGCACGATGCCCCTCACATGACACCGAGGGCAATCCCACGCGTCGCGTCGGCGAGGTTCTGAACTCACCAACGGCTCCCGCGCGTCGCGTCATCTCTCTCCAGTTCGCGCTCTATCGCCACAAGTCCTTCGTTTGCCACCGGCGAGTTGAACATCGGCCCATGCGGGCCGCTGAGCGAGAGCGCCAACTCGTGCAGTTCCTTGCGCGACATGTTCACGAGGTCGAAGTCGAAGACGACGTGTGGGTTGTGTACCGGAGCGATTTCAGTTGGGATGTCCGAAGACACGATTGCTTCGCTCACACGGTTCGCTTGGGTCGGGTGCTCTCGGTCCTCGTTCTCGACATCGTCTGGCACTAACTCGCTAGCCGGCGTCCCACCGCGATTGGGAGAGCTGAACATCTTCACAACGACGGCATCATCGCCACTCAGCCCGAACACCTCGCGAAGGGTACGGAGCGCGCGCGAGGCAACCACACCGACCGGCGGTGTGTACGTAGGCCAGAGGTCCGTCCAGTTCGGCTTCCACGTTGGTGCCGGCGACTCCCAGCCGAGGGCAGCGAGCTTCTCCTCCTGTGCCGCGTCCCACCGGTGGCTCGTGTCCGTGAGTTGGTCGAGGAAGTAGTTCGACGTCACTTCGGCCAAGAGCGACCCGTCCTCATACGCGATGACCTGCCAGTAGTGACACGGCGTTCGAGCGTCCTCGATGATGAGTATCCATCTGCCCGGAGCGGCCGTCAGTTGACCCAGGAGGCTCTCGAGGCCGGCGGTCACCTCGCGCACCGTCTGGATGCTGTGACGCTCGTCGGCGACCCAAGAACCGAAATGACTCGAAGGCGAGATAGAGCGCGTCCGTTGCTCAGCAACCAGCTCAGCGGCGTCGGCGAGCCAGGTGTCGAGTGCCGCGCGTGCCCGAGACGTCGGAGACGTTGAAGGCTTCCCTCGTCGGGCATCCCGTTGGTCAGCTCCGTCTGACGACGCATTTTCGTTCACCAACCCCTTCGCTTGCCGATAGGGCTGGCACTTCCGCTTGGTGTCCTTCTCCGAGATGAGAATGCTGAAGCAGTACGTCTCGCCTACGGCGCCGCCGGCTGTCCGAAGGAGGCGCCACCTCTCCTGCACGGTCACTCGGCCATCGTTTCGACCGGCAAGGCGCGGAAGGCGAGCAGGTTCGTGATTCCAGAACTCGCGGCGCGTCCCACCCACATCGACGATGACGGTGCCATCGCGCTTCACCTCGACCAGCTCTGCCTCGACTGGTGCGACCTCTGACGGGCGAACGGACTCGAAGACCTGTATCCAGTGGGGGGAGTGACCGGGTCCGAAGTTCCGGCACTGCTTACTTGAGTCGTCGAGAGCGGCGTCTGCCCGGAGTGGTGCCATGGTGCCTCCTCATCAACCTGGCGTTGCCACCGTGCCCGAAGGTCGGTTGGCGGAGCTTCAACGGGCCAGGCCCCTCGGCTCCTCTGGATGAGTACGACGCCATTCTATGCGGTAGACGGCGGGCGTCGAGTACAGCGCCGGACTTCGGAGTTTGTATCGCCCTGGCTACCAGCCCATCACGATGTCGGATTCGTCGGCTTGCAGGTTTGCCGTTGCTGTTCGAAGAACCTCCAGAGCTGTTCGTTTGTCGCTGGGTCTGTCTGAGTCGCGCATAACGCGATAATGCAGCTCGAATGAGCTCCCGAATCGGGCCCAACGTAAGCTCGCAGACTTCACACGCTCGGGAATAATCTCCTTGAACTGCTTGACGATTACTTCATCAGGGCCGCTGCGTGGTGTGAGGTCATAGAAGGCAAGCTCGGCCCTGACCTCGTTGAGGTAGCGCTCATCCTGGTCAGATTTGAAATAGGAGGGCAAGATGTATTGTCTCCGCGTTGCGATGACGTGGAATCCAAGGTCGTGAGCCATTCTGAAGGTTGTTGGGTGCGCTCGCCGGCATACGAGGACGGGCAGAATCGTGACGTTCGCAGCACCCGACTGTAAGACGCACGACTTGACTAGAAGCTGGTATAGGTCAGAAGACCATGGATAAATCCACTCGCGAATATTCTTAGCCTCGACTGCCAACCCGAACCGATTTGTGGAGTTCCAGTCGACGTATGTCGCCCCGTTGTCGAGAGGTCCAAATGAAGTGGGAAGTTCATTCCCAGCGACGGTACGCGTTTGTCCTCCAGACGGGTTCTCGATTCGGTAGCCAACGTGCGGAGCTGCCTCCGCGAGGGATGAATGCAGCACCCGCTCCATCGCTGGTCCAGTGATGCCGAGCTTGGTAGGGGTGCCCGACGCCCAACCGAGATAGCGGGCATAAAGGAGGGCCTTCCGTGCGGTTGCTGCCTCGACAGCGCGCCGTTGTCCCGGAGCGGTCAATCGGAGTATCGGGGGGTTTCGTCCACCCCGAGTGTGGTGGGGCCGTTCGGCGATGAGACCGGAGCGGACCAATGTTCTGCGAGCGGTCGTCAAGTGGTGAGGGTCGATATGGTCCCAACCACGGAATGGCTCTGCGATTCGAGCTTCCACCTCCGGCCAGACAAGGGCATGGTGCTCGTGGAGAAGGTCGAGAATACGGCTCCGGCCTAGCTCGACATACTCCTCGGCAGTGGGCACCGCTCAGGAGTATCGCGGTTTCAGGGAAGTGACGGGGAGAGATATAGGAGTGTGCGCGGGGTCTTCTCCCAGGGTGGAGTCTGGGAACGTGTGTTCGACGAATGCCTGAGGTTAAAGGCCTGACACCGTGGGGGCGGGGACGCAATACCTGCCTTCCGACGACGGGTTGTTCTGCCAGAGCGGACCACTCCTCAAGCGAGTTGCACTGCGCGTTTCTCGTCGAACGGGACCCACCCATAGGTTGGCGTTCTCCTGCTGGACCGGGCAACGCATAGAACGCGCGCGCACGACGGCCGTGTCGCCGTCGACGGGCACGACTTCGGTCTTGAGCGTAAAGACAACGTCATGGCTTCGCTCTCGGCTCCCCACATCTCTGAGATAGCGAAGAAGCCCGACGGTGGCTCGGCGTAGGGAGTGGAGGTAACGCGCTTCTACGGGCCCACGAAGCCGTG
Source organism: uncultured Acidimicrobiales bacterium (assembly GCA_963801315.1). GTDB lineage: Bacteria > Actinomycetota > Acidimicrobiia > Acidimicrobiales > CAVXTF01 > CAVXTF01. Next base: position 11,811 of record CAWDEI010000006.1, read on the forward strand.
AAACGGCGAATGCTTTGATATAGCGAACCCCAACTAATCCGGCGGCGGCACCTAGGGCTCTATGGGGGGCAAAGGCCCCGGGACGCCTCCCGCCGTTTGATGCGTTGACAGTCCAGCAGGTTGGAGGTCCGTAACGCAATACCAGCGGTATCACAAGCACGCGTACGACCCCAGGATTTGGCCCCCCGCCGTCCCTCCCGGGGTCGCTCGCGTGAACCTGGGTGACATTTGACCAGAGCAACGGTGACTTCGCAACTAGTTGCACCTACCGATGGATTATCGCGACCACCGTCATCGGCAGGGCGAGCAGCTCTCCGACGCTCTCAGCAAACCGGGCGAGGGCACGCAGCACCGTGCGAACGACGACGAAGGCAACTCCGGCCAGTACGAGCATGACGACGCCCACGGCGTGAGCGCGAGTCCGAGAAGGCGGGCGCTTGAGCGACACGGCATCGAGGAAAGGTGACGGCGCGGTCGGACATGACGGAGGCGAGACCGCGTCGGTTGCCGGGCGACGAGGTCGACGATTGAATCGCACTCTCGTCATCTTCGCTGGGGACCGATGTCGAGGACAGGGTCAGAAGATGAATCCTTGGTGAAATGGCCCGTGGCGAATGACGGCCCGCCGGTGCTCCTGTAGGAACGGGTCGCGGTAAAACGCGCGCGGCCCTAGCCGTCAACGACTCTGACTTCGGTCTCGTCGGTCGGCCAGGCGCGGCCCACCTCCCACATCCCGGAGACGGCGACAGCGTCGACAATGGTTCGGTCTGGGGAAGCAGAGAGCGCCCTCGCTGTTCTATGACTGAAGTCCATCGGCGCCCCCATTTGTCAATCCCATCGCTGGTCGGGAGACGGCTGGTTTTGGGTTCTTTTCGCACGTCGCAAACCGCGTAGGAGTTATCCATCAGAGTCACTGCTCAGGCCGCGGCCAGGCCGCGCGACATTGACCGATACTGCGCGATGACGCCAACCATTGAGGGCATAATCCCTAGTCATGGGTCGTCTTGGTCATGTCGCTCCTGGTCAGAATCGTGCCCGTCGCGTATTCCTAAACCGTGCGTCGCAGGTTCGAGTCCTGCCGGGGGCGCAACAAAATCCCAGCTCAGATGGTCCCGCTGGACCACAGGCCCTGGCGAGGCAGGGAATTGGCAATCTGTCGCGGTACGGGCGGAGATCCACGATCGCATACACACACGAGAGCTGCTTCCGTCGTTCGCTCGTCGCTAGCGATGATTCTGTCCCGGCCAAACCTTCGCGAGTGCTTCTTCAAACGCGGGATTCACGCCCGCCTTGGGGGTCTGCGCGCACACTCGGCGAAGTGCTTCCTTACCTGTTAGGCCGGATCGCTCAGCGAGATAGGCCGCTGCAACGGCTGAAGTTCGCCCTTCCCCCTGAACACAGTGCACCAGCACTGTCTTACCCTCGTCCCGCCATTGAACGATCGACCGTGCAAGGTCATGGAATACAAACTCAAGATTGGCGTTCCCTCTCGGATTGGTGTCATCGAGGAGCCCCAGCTCGATTCTTATCGGGTGAGTCCGGGCATCGAGCTGATTCCTACCCATGCGGCAAAGCGAGACCGTGATGTCGGCCGTCGTCGCGGCAGCGCCGAAGACATTGGCTAGCGTGATACCAGGATCCTCTTCCAGTGTTCCGAAAAACGGTGTGGCTGGCCATTCGTTTTGATAGTGCCTGGTCAGGTCGTAATCGTCCGGCCATCCAATCCGGTCGGAGGTACCTCGTCGGGCTGACATGACAGCTAAGCGCACAAGGTCCCGGCTCGTATAGTCCGGACGACCATAGACCCCTGGCTTCCCGTGGAGGATCGCCCTCCATTGAACCGGTACGGCGCTCCCTCCCCACCTTGCCCCAAGGAGCGCACCGGCAATTGCCGCAACGGTGTCCGTGTCGTCGCCGATGCGTACAGCCGCGTGGAGAGCTTCCTGGAGATGCCGACATGACTCAGCTTCGGGCACAGGGGTGTGCCAGATCGCAGCCAACGCCGCCTGTAGGGCCGCCGTGACGAATCCGTTATGTCCGAATCTCGACGGAGGTCCCTCTTCGACCTCGTCGAGCCGTTCTCGCCAGTAGCTTCGTCGATTCGACGGCAGCAGATCGACGCCGTCTTGGATGCCGCGCAGAGTCCCGAGGCGAATGGCGCGATCGATTGCGATGCACCAGAGCCCGCAAGCCTCCCCAGCGAGCGGGTCCGCGTGGGTTAGGGCGGAAATCATGTTTGCTAACCTGACGAGTTGCTCGTCGTCTCCGAGGGCGGACAGAGCGACCGCAGCAGTCCGCATCAGACTTCCGTTGCCAGCACTCGAGTGAGGGTTGCGCCCGTGAGAATTGGATAGCGACACTTGTTAGTTCTTCGGGTTTGGCTGCATGGGCGAGCACATATCGCGTTTGGTTGCCGACGTCTGCGGGTCCGGATCGGTACCAGGAAAGAAACCGTCCTGCCACTTGGGTGCCGGTCGGCGTCCCCTTCTGCGTTTCTTCGGCGATACAGAGTGCCATTTGCGTATCGTCCGTCCACTCGCCGACCTCCCAACCACCGAGGCCGCCGCCCTTCATTGAAGCTCTGCCTGGGGGCGGCGTTCCGAACTCATATCCGGCGCCGAGTGCGTCACCCGCCGCAAGTCCAAGCAAGGCACCAGCGCAACGGTCGAGGTCGACGTCCAGCGGTGGAGTCATGATTCGGGTCTGGGGGTTACGATCCCAAAGTCGAAGCGAGAAACGGTCGTCTGCGTTAGGTCTTCCACCTCACACTCCTCGGCCAGCGCGCTAGGCGACTTGATGAATCGATCGTCGTCCATCGGTTGGTTCTCAATGCTCTCGCAAGACCGTTGTCGAAACGAGTCACGTGTGCCGGTTCCTCCCTCCGACAAGATTCGCGCCGCAGCTGAGTGGCTCAGTGTAGATCCAGAGCAGTAAGCGGCTCATTTGAAGCTCCTCTCGCCCGACGAGGGAGAGGACGAGGTGATCCGGTCGCTAGCCGATGACAACCCGCGCGCGATCGATCGCAATCTCGTGTACGGCGAGGACTTGAATGGCCTGGTCCTCATACCCGAATCGCACGCTCGGGAGCTCGGCGAGGTTGTCAGTGCCTGGTGGGGCTCGTCGACTTCGGGAGAGCTCAAGGCGTCCGGGTGGGGTCCCGGGTACGGGCCTGAGTTGGCGCATTGGAAGGATCGGACGGGTCATTTCCGAAGAGTTTTAGAAGTCACAAGCACAGGTGGCAATGACGCACGTCAGATCGGGCCGAAGCGTTCGAGACTTCAAGGCTGGCATCAGACAGCGCGTCACCCCGTAACTGCGACCCCGTCCGCCACACGAAGCGACGAATGTGATTACCACACCCGATGAGGCGGTTGACCGGATAATCGACAGGTGCGAGGCTGGGCGATCTCAAGATGGCGGAGCAGGTCGCTCACCAAGATTTACAGCGGGAGGTAGTTAAGTGCGGAAATTCATGAGTCGGCTTGCCATTGTGTCGTTGATCGCTCTTCCGATCTCCGCCGCCCTTACCTTGCCCTCAGGTGCATCGACCGGTATTCACTTCCGTATGGCGGCAACCACGGCTGGGCCACTGACGGTTCCGAAGAGCAAAATTATTGGCGAAGGCAGCACGGCAGTGTTCAATCCGACTGCGATAACGGTTGCCGAGGACACGAGTGGGAACAATTGTTCACCTTTCGTCAAGGACATGAGCATCGCCAACAAGGGAACGCAGACCGCTTACGTGACATACGGCGGTTCGCCACTCGGCTCGATCCCGGCTGGCCACTCCGGACCCATCTGTTGGTCCGGAGGCTCGGCTGGTGACACGGTCACGCTAGGCCTGTCGAACAAGAAGAACACCAAGACGTACAGCTCAACTCTCACGATCACATTCTCTTCCTAGTAGCGCAGGATGGCGCTCGAATAGGGAACAAGTGTGGGTCGGTGCTGTCACCCCTTGCCAAGCGCTCCATAGCATGACCAACGACCGTGCCGCCTTTCGGGGCGGCATTGTCGTTTTCTGGTCCAGTTCGCCGATGGATGCTCCGCGAGTCCGGCTGGCATGGTTGAGTTGTGGGTGACCATGAGTTGTGCCCCGCCGAGGACATCGCCGCGGGACCGTACGAGGCATTCCGCGACCAGTTGATGTCCGGCATCGACATCCGATGACAAGCGGTTTCGACCCTCGGGGACGCACTCGTGGTTCTCGGCATTCTTGTCGCGGCTTTCGGCCGGGGACGGCTCTTGGGGGTCGCCGGGGTCGGTCTCGGCGTGTCGTCGGCTGTGGTCGCGCACCTCTTTCAGCCAGGAACGCTGAAAGAAGAGCTCACGGCGATTTACTCCCATCCTCTCTGGGCAGCCAGGGCTGAGAAGCACAGAGTGTTCGCTCACTGAATCGCAGCAGAACGGGGAACGTGTATGCGCCTCAGGTGATTATCCCTTGAGCGCTCCTGCGGTCAGTCCACGAACGAGCTGACGCTGGAAGACCAATAGCAGGAAGAAGATCGGAAGCGATGCAAGCAGCGTGCCGGCGAAGATGACGTTGATCTGGTCGACGCTCAGCGAGTTCAGCTGGCGGAGTCCGATCTGCACCGTCCTGACACTGTTGGTGTCGGTCACTATCAGCGGCCAGAGATACTGGTTCCAGGCGCCCAGGAAAGCGTAGAGCGCGAAGGCGCCGATCATCGGACGATTCATCGGAACCACGACCTTCGCCAGGAAACGAAGGTGCCCGTATCCGTCGAGGTTGGCCGCGTCCTTGAGATCCCTTGGTAGCTGCATGAACGCTTGACGGAACAGGAACACCCCGAGACCGCTGGCGACGAAGGGCACGATCAGCGCAGGGAACGTGTTGAACCATCCGAGAGACACGATCGTCTGGCGGTTCGGCACGATGATCGCCTCCATCGGAACCATGAGAGTGGCGAGGCACAACATGAAGATCACCCGACGGAAGGGGAAGCGCACGAACGCGAATGCATACGCAGCCAGCACCGATGTCACGACTTCGAAAACGCTGATCGCCACAGACACGATCACGCTGTTTCGCAGGTAAACGTCGAGGTCGGCAGCCGACCAGGCTTCGGAGAAGGCCGACCACAGGGGGTGGGTCGGGAACAGGACGGGCGGCCTGTGAGCGATCTGTGCCGGCGTCAGGAGCGCGTTGACCACGGTGATGTATATCGGGAAGCCGACGATGACCGCCATGATTACGAGCAGCAGGTACCGCATTGCGCGACCTGCGATGAATCGACCGCTTCGCCTCGTGCGTCGCCTCCGTGCCGGCTCAGCAGCCGGGCCTGTCGCAATGCCATGGCGTCCACCTGGCGAAACGGCTGCGGCGTCAGCGTGCATAGAACACCCGTCTCTCGACGAAGCGGAACTGGACGAGGGTGAGAACGAGCAGGATCACGAACAGAGCAACGGACATCACCGCGGCCAAGCCGTAATTGCTCTGCTGGAAGGCCGCTTGATAGATGTAATAGATCAAGACGAGCGTGTGGTTGTTCGGGCCGCCTTGTGTGAGGAGGTCGATCTGTCCGAAAGCTTGGAAGGAGCCGATGATCCCCACGACCGAGGCGAAGAAGATCGTGGGTGACAGGAGCGGTAGCGTCACCTTTCTGAACCTGAGCCAACTCGAGGCACCGTCGACGCTTGCTGCGTCCATCAGGTCGTCGGGGATCGATGCGAGCGCCGCACTCATCAAGATGAAGATGAAGCCGATGTTCTGCCATATCGAGACCACTGCGATCACCGGTAGCGCCCAGGTCGGGTTCTCGAGCACTCCGTTGCCGCCGCGCACGCCAAGCCAGTAGCTGAGAAGACCGACGACGGGATTGAGAAGTGTGAAGAAGATCACAGATGCGACCGCCGTCGACGTCGCGACCGTGGACGAATAGATGGTCCGGAAGACGCGGATGCCCGCGATGCGCTGGTTGGCCAAGATGGCCAGCGCCATGCCGAGGACGATGCCTACAGGAACGGTGAGAAGGACGAAGAGCACGGTCCGCCAGAGGCTGCTCAAGAAAAGTGAGGACGTGAGCACCGACTCGTATTGGGACAGGCCCACATACCGCGAGGGGAGGTTCGGGAAAGGGGGCGTCAGGTAGAAGCCGAGCCGTATCGCGCGGACCAGGGGGTAGAAGACGAATACGCCGAACACTGCGATCACGGGAGCGACCAGGGCGAGCCCCGCGAATCCCTCCCGCATTGCTCTTCTGCGGCGCAACCGGGTTCCGGACCTCGTCGTTGTGCGCTTGCTCGCCTCAGACTGCATCGATCCGCTCACCTCTCGAAGGATCGAATAGGTGAAGGTCCCCTACGAGCCCGAGTTTCACGGCGTCGCCGGTCCGAAGCCCGGTCTCTTTCTCGTCGATTCTCACGCTCACCAGCTGACCGCCGTCCAACCTGCAGGCCGCGTGGTGCTCCCGGCCGAACGACTCGACCAGGCTCACCGTGGCGTCCACCGTGCCCTGAGGGGTGACTGCCAGCGCGTCCGGGCGAGCCCCGACAAGTGCCTCCATCAGCCCTCGGCGCCTTGCGGCCGCGGCTAGTCCTGCGCTCAGGGTGAACGATCCTCCGCTGACCGCGGCAGTCATGACCCCACCATGCTCGGACAGCCGTGCCGGCACGATGTTCATGGGCGGAAAGCCGATGAACCCGGCGACGAAGGCGTTGGCGGGGAAATCGTGGACCTGGGCCGGCGTGGCCAACTGTTGCAGGACGCCACCGCTCATGATGGCGATGCGTTGGCCCATCGTCATGGCTTCGATCTGATCATGCGTCACGTAGAGCAGCGTGATGCCCAACCTGGCGTGCAGTTCCACCAGCTCAGCGCGCATCTCGAGGCGGAGCTGAGCATCGAGATTCGAAAGAGGCTCATCCATCAAGAACACCTTCGGCCTGCGAACGATCGCGCGAGCCGAGCGCGACCCGTTGGCGCTGCCCGCCGGAAAGCTGCGCGGGTTTGCGATCGAGCATCGAATCGAGCTGGAGGTTGTGAGCGACGTCTGTAACGAGACGCTTCTTGGTCGAGGCCTCCATGTGGCGCGCGCTCAGTGGGAACTCGATGTTCTTCCTGACAGTCATGTGCGGGTAGAGCGCATAACTCTGGAAGACCATCGCGACGTCGCGCTCGGCGGCACCGACGTCGTTCACGATCTTGCCTCCTATGCGGACGTCGCCTTCACTCGGGTCCTCCAGGCCTGCGACCAGTCGAAGCACCGTCGACTTGCCGCAGCCCGACGGCCCGAGAAGCACGAGAAGCTCTCCGGGTGAGACTTGTAGCGAAAGCGAGTCCACCGCGACGACATCGCCGAAACGCTTGGTCACCTCTTCGAGCCCGACCGATGTCGCCTCTAGTGGTGCGAGTGCCGACACGACCTTCGACTGCTGCCCGCTAGAGCCGGCCGTCGTAGCTCGTTATGGCCTGGTCGGCCGTACTGGCTGCCTGGGCGAGAGCGGCGTCTGCAGATGCGCCGTTCGAAATCGACGTCAAGCCGTCTTGGACCGCGTCGTCGACTTGAGCCTGCGCCGCCTGAGACCGGTCCCGCAGTCGCCGCTGATTGCGGGCTCGCGAGGATCTGGTCGTAGGCGACCTTGAACTCTGGGATCTTCGACCATCGGGACTGGAGGACACTTTGCGAGATCGCGGACTTTCTCACAGGTATGTAACCCGATGCCGCCGCCCAACTCGCTTGTTGCGCCGGCTCGACCAGGTACTTGATGTACTGCCAGGCCGCGTCCTGACGCTCGTTGGATGACTTGCTCACCATGTAGAGGCCAGCACCCCCGACGAATACACCACCGGTCGCGCTCGGCCCTGGCATCGGGCCGACTCCGAGTTTCACATCCGGATAGCCGCCCAACAGACTGACGACCGTCCCGAGAGCAGCCGAGGTCTCGAGCGTCATGGGAGCAATGCGGTTTGCGATCGCGAAGAGGTTGTCGTAGGTCGTCGCGGAGGTTGGTTGCGCGAGCTTGGCGGAGTACACCTGCTGGTAGTACGACGCGATCGTCTTCCCCTCGGTACCGTCGAAGACGACCGACGTCGCTCTAGCCGTCCGCCCGTTGCCGTTGTTCAAGAGGGGCTGACCAGCCATCGCCAGCCATTCCTCGAAGGTGGAAGGGGAGAGCTTGAGGCTCATCCCGTACTTCTGTGCGCCCGAAGACACGATCTTCTGAGCCGCGGTCTGAAGATCTGCGAGCGTCGTCGGCGGCGAGCCCGGGTCGAGGCCTGCCTTCGTGAAGGCGTTCGCGTCGTAGTAGAGGACCTGGCTCGAGATGTTGAACGGCATCGCCCAGATGACGCCGCCCACCTCGAAGTAGTCGACGGTGGATGCCAGGAAGTCCGAAAGGTCGTAGTGATCGGCATCGATGGCCGCCTGGGCGGAGACGACGCTCTGGCTGTCGATCATGAGCTGCAGGTCCGATGTCTCCATCTGCACGACGTCGGGCAGCGAACCCCCCGACAGGGCGGCCGTGTAAAGGGTGAGCGTGTCGGTGTAACTGTCCTGGTTGACGAGGCTGACGGTCACGTCCGCCTGCGACGAGTTGAAAGCACGTGTCATGTTCTGAAGCGCGGTGAGGTTGGCGCTCTGCATCGAGTGCCAGACGGTTATCGCAACGGGCTTGCTCTTGGCTCCGGCTGCAGCACCCAACGGGAAGGGCGGGGCTTTCGTCGTCGGGGTGCCCCCGGATTTGGGGCTCGAGGTCGAGCAGGCGCCGAGGAGCGCGGCTCCTGCCAGCCCGGCGCCGCCCGCAAGAAAGCGCCTACGGTCGACTTTCCGGTCCGACGGGTGTGGCCGGCCTCCCTCATCTCCGTTGGCGGCCATCAGACTCCCTTCGCCTGTATCGGAACCTTCGCGTGGGAAGCCCCCGCGCTCCGACGACCATGACAAGCGATCTCCCGACAGAGGCTACGACGTGTGACCTCCGGAATGTGTGCTCTATGCCGTTTGGACGTCCGGTCGGTCGGACGTCAGGCAGGGCTTGGTTCTCCTCGCTTGGCCTTTCGCAAGCGCCAGATCTCCTCAGACGGCCAACGTTTTGCCCACTCGCTCGGGACGTAGTCGTAACGGGGGTGGTCCACGGCGGTCTCGGGAGCGAAGATCTCGATGAAGTCCACGAGCTCGAACCCGTTTCGCTGCAGCGCGTGCAGCATGTCGCTGGTCCCCAGATGGAATTCCACACCGGGCTCGTCGTCCATCCACTCGAGTCGGTTGATGCCCTTCTGTGAACGCTGTAACGACTGCTGAACCTTGCCGGTATCCGGCAGGCACAGCATGCTGATCGTGGAGTTGCGCATGAACACGAGCTCCCCTCCGAGCCTTAGAAGCCGGGATGCTTCGGGGATCCACCGGTGCGGGTCACACCATATGGAGGCTCCGTACTCAGATATCGCCAGGTCGAAGTGAGTGTCGTTCAGCGGAACTGACTCAGCGTCCGCTTCGAGCAGCTCCAGACCGAGCGAGTGCTCCGCATTGAGTCGCCTGGCGGTGTCGAGCTGCGCCGGCGTGACGTCGATCCCTACGACGCGTCGAGCACCCCTCTTCTTCAGCCACGCTCCGAAGTAGGCGGTTCCGCAACCCAGCTCGACGACGTCTTTCCCCATCACGTCCGGCAGCACTCGCAGCTCCGATTCGGGCGTGCCCCAGACCCCCCAGGTGATCTCCTCCTGAGCCCAGGTGACTTCCGCTCTGGCGTCGTTGTATTCGTTGTTCGCCCTCGTCCACCAATCGCGGTTGATTCGGACGTGCGCCGGGAGGTCTGTCATCGTGGGGCCACACTATTGACTCGTACCGTCCTGTGACCCGGAGGCTTCGGGGTCCTGTCGCAACTGACGATTGTGCTCGATCGTCTCGGCCATCCCATGGTGTGGCCATGGATGCATCTCCGCCTCGTGGACCTCTTCCGGCGTCGGAGGGCCACCGGCCGGGACGTGCGGCTCTTCGTCTGTGGCGGGATCCATCGAACCGGCCAGGAATTCCGCTTCTCGTTCGGAGTCAGCGACACGGCTCGCAGCGCTCGAAGCGAGCGCAGAGTCGATGGTGGAGGCGACGATGCCATCCCCTCCGCCGAGCAGGTCAGCGGTCGCCCAACGGTGGAACCGCATCTCGCGGCCCAACTCGCGCTGTCCCTCGGCAACTTCGTTCACCACCGCCTGCTGGACAGCGGTGAGCGGGGCTTCGTCGCCGCCTGCGATCTTCGGAGGCGCTTCGTGATCGGGCTGTTGAGAAGGAAGACCCCAACCCGGGGCATCGTCCGTCTCGGTGTGCTGGCCCGTCTCGGTGTGCTGGCTCGTTTCGTCGTCCGGGCCTTCGACGCTCGTCATGTCCCCTCCTGATCGAGGCCGGCCCGCCGCAGCCACTCGTCGAGGGCTCGCTCCCGGGGCCGTTAGACTCTCGTCGGCGCGCCGGGAAGTCTGGTCGGCACAACGGTTTCCAAATTCGAGGTGCCTGTGGCGACACGTTCCACGCTTCCTAACTATGCGCCGAGGAGTGCCGGCCCCTCGAAGCGCCTTCCGAGCTGGAGGCGCGAAGAGCTGCTGACCACGCTCTGGCTGGTCCCTGCGGCTCTCGTCGCCGGCGCCGTGCTCCTGTTCGTGGTCACCTACGAGCTCGACCTGGCTGCGAACCACCACCACCTGGGACTTCCGGCATGGATCCACACGCTCACCCCGAGCGATGCCCGCGAGGTCCTGTCGGCGGTGGCAGCTGCGGTCATCACCGTCGTGGGTGTGGTCTTCTCGATAACAATCCTTGCGCTCACCCTCGCGTCGCAACAGTTCGGTCCGCGGATGATGCGCAACTTCGTCCGCGACGTCGGCAACCAGATAACCCTCGGAGTCTGGGTCGCGACCTTCGTGTACGCCGTGCTGACGCTCGGGTCGATCTCGACCAGCGCGCACCAGACATTCGTCCCGTACATCTCGATCACGGTGACCGAGGCGTTGCTCATGGCCGACGTGGTGGTGCTGATCTACTTCATCCACCACATCGCCAAGTCCATCCAGCTTCCCGAGGTGGTCGCCAGCATCGCCGACGACCTCTTGAAGGCCATTGATGCCGAGTTCCCGCGCTGACCCCGAATCCGAGGCTGTGGCGCTTCCCGAACCTGCGGGACCGCGGAGCCTCCCGGATCCCGCTGCCCGTCCGCTTCCCGAGCTGCTCGACTCGCTTGACTCCGAGGGCGCCACGATCCTTGCAGGCCAGAGCGGTTACCTGCAGTTCGTGGGTTACCAACAACTCGTTGCCATAGCCGAGCGAGCCGGAGCGGTGATCCGGCTGACGCACCGCCCGGGGCACTTCATCGTGGCCGGCAGGCCGTTGGCGCTGGTGTGGCCGCCTAAGGCCGCGGATCAAGTTGGCGATGCACTGGGCCGGAGCCACCTGACTGGTCCGCACCGCACCCTCATCCAGGACCCGGTTTTCGCAATAGATCAACTGGTCGAGATCGCAATCCGAGCGCTCTCGCCGGCTGTCAACGACACGTTCACAGCTCTCACATGCATCGACTGGCTGTCGGCGGGACTCTGCCGGATCTCGACGCGCACCCTCGCCGAAGGCGTTTTCCGCGATCGGCTGGGTCGGGTCCGCCTTATCGAGAGCGCTACTTCTTATTCGCGCATGGTGAACAGGTCCATTGACAAGATCCGTCAGGCAGCTCGAGGGATGCCGGCGGTCGTTATCCGTCTGATGGACTCGCTCGCCTACGTGGTCGAGTACACGACGAGCTCCGATCAGCGCGCCGTGCTGAGGCGCCAGGCGGACATGGTGCTTCGCGCTGCTGAAGAGGACATTGCGGAGCCCAATGACCTCGCGCAGGTCCGCGAGCGATTCGAGTACCTGGTCGCAGTATCAGAAGAGCGACAAGCGACGCAGGTGGCAACCGGAGAGCGAGCTGCAGTGGCGCATAGTGTCCCTAAAGGCGCTCTTGCAGGTGAATCCTGACCTTCTCGCCAGCTTGCTTTCCGATCGCCTTGCGAACGTCCGCCTTGATAGGGAGCTTGTGAGTGCCGTCGCCCATGGCCATGAACGAACTGAGGAGCGGATGACCGTCTACGGTAGCCCGCACCTTCACGAGACCCTTGGTGCCGAAGAACTCCGCTGATCCCGGCATGGTCACGTATGTCCAACCACCTTTCGCAGGGCTCTTCTGCAACGTGGCATCGAACTCCTTGTCCAGCCTGCTCATCTACTTTCTTCCAAGTTTCTCCGCCGCCTCATTGAGCTCGGTACGGAAGTCGGGGTGCGCAATGCCCGCAAGTGCGTGAGCTCGCTCGCGCACCGTCAATCCCCTCAGGTCGGCTGCCCCGAATTCGGTCACCACGACACCGGTGTGGTGGCGCGGCGTCGAGATGACCGCGCCTGCGGGGAGTTCCCGGAGAATCCGAGAGCGCACCGCGTCACCGGCGGTCACGGTCGAGTGCATGCAGATCAGGGAGTGAGCGTCGAGGCTGAGGTCGGCGCCCGAGACGAAGTCCTCGTGGCCGCCTACCCCCGAGATCTGCTTCCCGTCGATGTTGTCGGCTACCACTTGTCCGTATAGATCAAGGCACATGGCGCCGTTTATCGACACGAATTTGCGGTTGCTCCCGATCACCGTGGGGTCGTTGACCACCTTGACAGGCAAGAACGCAACCTCGGGGTTGTCGTCGAGCCACCGATAGAGGTCGGAGGTGCCTAGCGCGAACGTCGTCACGGACACCCCGACGAACACCCCTTTGACGGCGTTCGTCACCTTGCCTGCGTCGTGCAGGCGCATAAGGCCCGTGGTGAACATCTCCGAGTGCACTCCGTAGTCGCCTCCGGGGCCATCGGCCAGTGTTGTGGCCACGATGTTCGGTATCGCACCGATTCCTGTCTGCAAAGTGCTGCCGTCGGTAACGAACTCGAGCGCGTGACCCGCGATCGCCACGTCCTGCTCGGACGGCACGGAGTCCTCGAGGACGTAAGGCTCGACGTCGGTCTCCACCAGAACGTCGATCAGGTCCAAAGGGAGGTTGTTGTCGTATTCCGGCGGGAGGCTGCGGGTCCGGGGCAGATGCGGGTTCACCTCGACGAGAAGCAGCCGGTCAGGGTCCTTCCCGGCGCGGATCAGCTCGTCGCGTGTCGCTCCGAGATGCATGGACAGATTGACCTTGCCGTCCGCGTCGGGGGGAGCGGCCTGCGCGGTCATGATGCGTGGAGCGAATCGGGCGAGGATCGGGGCGAACTGCCGGAAGCCACCAGGTACGAGCTCGATCGCGTGTCCTTCGGCCAACAGGACGCGCTCGGCGGGGCCGAAGAACCCCGACCTGTACGAGACTCCGGGTTTGGTGAACACGTCGTAGTACCCGAGAAGGAGTGCACCGCCGAACACGAGGTCCTCCCAGTCGTCGCGCTCACCGAGGGCAGTCAGGAATGCCGCAGGGATTCCGGGACCTAACCCGAAGCCGATCGTGTCGCGCGATCGAACCAGGGCGGCCGCTTCGTCCGGCGAACAGGTGATGGTCACCGGGCCGGACCGCCCAATATGAACCTTTCGACAGCCTTTGCGAACCCCTGGTTCTCGTTGGTGTCGGTGACCCTGCGCGCCGCCCGTTGCACTTCCGGCGAGGCGTTTCCCATGGCGATGCTGAGCCCGGAGTGGGCGAACATCAAAACATCGTTCGGCATGTCCCCGATCGTGGCGATCTCATCTGGCGAGATGCCGTACTTCTTGGACATGTACCGGGCTACCCAACCCTTGTTGGCATCGGGATTGGTTATGTCCAGATAGTAGGGCTGGGACGCTGCTGCCGTGACCTCGCCTCCGAACCGATCGTGAGCGGCGTCGGACGCCTTCGAAATTGCGTCATGGTCGTCGCTGACACCGACCATCTTCACAACTTCGTCCGTGAGGCCGTCGAGGCCGGTCATGAGCTTCGGATCGAACTTCACCGTCCATGCCTCGCGTTCTACGTGAGGCCCCTTCAGGTCCGGGACGTACCAATCGGCGCCCTTGTAGACCCATACGTCCAGTTTGAACGAATGCAGCAGGTCGGCGATCGGGACAACCAGTGCGCTCGGGACGCACTGCTGCTCGATCACCGACATGTCCCGGTCGACGAGTAGCCCTCCGTTGAACGCCGCGATCGGAGTCTCGAGGTCGAGCGGCTCGACGAGCATGGACATGCCGCGAGGTGGTCGCCCGCTCGTGATGGCGAAGAGGATTTTCGCCTCTCTGAGGCTCCTAACGGCGTTCACGGCACGATCTGTGAGGATCTTGTCCTGGGTGACCAGCGTGCCGTCCACGTCGGCGAGCATGAATTTGATGTCAGGTGCGCTCACGCCGATCTCCCTGGTGCCGGTCGTCAACCGTGATCGGGAAGGTGCCAGGAGTAAGGAGCGGTGACGTGGCGGATCGATGGAGGGCCCCACGATCCGGGGACGTACGGCTCCAGGTCCGGTGGGTCCTCCAACAAAGGTGTGGAGATCTCCCAGAGCCGTTCTATCCCATCGGAGCTTGTGAAAAGCGCCTGGTCTCCGAGCATCGCGTCAAGGATAAGACGCTCGTATCCTTCGAGGTCGTTGTCGATGCGGAACGAGTCTTCGTAACGGAAGACCATCTTGGCATCGCCAAGCCGCATCTCGGGTCCGGGCTCTTTCGCCAGGAACCTCTGCGAGATCGAACCGGGATCGCAGAAGTCGATCGTCAGTTCGTTCACCCTGGCGGTGGAGCGGGCGCGCACGGGGAACATCCGGAGAGTGGGCTCGCGAAAGCCGATCGTGATCGTCTGACGGCTCGCAGCCAGGGATTTCCCGGTGCGGAGGCAGAACGGCACCCCCGACCAGCGCCAGTTGTCTATCTCGGCGCGTAACGCCACGAACGTCTCGGTCTCGGAGTGGGTGGCGACTCCTTTCTCTTTCCGGTAGCCCTCGTATTGCCCCCTGACGACATGGGCGAGGTCGATGGGCTTCATCGAATCGAACACCTTGTCCTTCTCCAACCGAAGCGACTTGGCCGTGAAGGAGGTCGGAGGCTCCATCGCGACGAACCCGAGCACCTGGAACAGGTGAGTGACCACCATGTCGCGAAAAGTGCCGACTCCCTCGAAGAACGATGCGCGGCCCTCGATCGCGAGGGTCTCCGGAACGTCGATCTGGACGTACCTGACATGTTCTCGGTTCCAGATGGGCTCGAAGAGCCCGTTCGCGAAGCGGAACGCCAGGATGTTGTCGACCGACTCCTTGCCCAGGAAATGGTCGATCCGGAAGACCTGCGATTCGTCGAACACAGCGTGGATCGAATTGTTGAGCTCCTTTGCCGAAGCCAGGTCGTGGCCGAAAGGCTTCTCGATGATCACCCGTGAACCCTCGGCCAGCCCGGACGACCCGAGCATCGCGATGACCGACTCGAACGCAACGGGGGGGATGGCCAGATGGAACAACCGGCTCGGGTTCCCACCTATCGACGTCTCGGCTCCGTGCACCGCTGAAACCAACGGGGACGGGTCCCCGGGATCGGCCGAACCGAACGAGAGGGCACTCTCGAATGTCTTCCACGTGTTTCCACTGGGCTTCGCGTTCCCGAACTCTGCAACCGCATCATGAGCGTGCTTCTTGAACTCGTCGTTCGACATGGCGAATTGAGCCGGCGCTGTGCCTACGATGCGGTATTTCTCGGGCAGCAAGCGTGCTGAAGCGAGATGGAACAACCCTGGGAGCAGCTTGCGCTTGGCAAGGTCCCCTGTCGCGCCGAAAAGCACGATCACATGATCGTCGGGGCGGCGGAGCAAACCGTGCGTGGCGTTGGACGAAGGAGCAGGGCTCAAGTCGAACTACCTCACTTTCAGCGGGTCGTTCTGGGTTGACCGGCTCATATGGTTGCGGACCCGGGGCGCCACGGCCCATTCTGTGTGGCGATGGCGCCCGATCTGGACACCGAGAAGCGTCTTGCGGCTGAGGCGGCGGCGAACCTGGTCGAAGATGGCATGTCACTCGGCCTCGGGACTGGTTCGACGGTCGCACATCTGCTGCCGGCCCTCGCAAGGCGGCAGCTCACCATCCGCTGCGTCGCGACGTCGCCGCGTACCGAGCTTGCGGCCAGGGAGCTCGGTATATCGGTCGAGCCGTTCACGACCGGGCACCTCGACATGGCGATCGACGGTGCGGACCAGATAAGCCCACAGATGTGGCTCGTGAAGGGCGGTGGCGCTGCCCACACCGCGAGAAGCTCGTTGCAGCGACAGCAGAGCGTTTCGTCGTGATCGCAGACTCGAGCAAGCCTGTCGAAGCGATCCACGCTCCGATTCCGCTCGAGCTGCTCGCCTTCGGGCTCGAGTCGACGCTCGAGCGGCTGGCCGACGTACGCCGCCGTGATGTTCCACTTAGCCCCGACGGTGGCGTGATTGCCGACTTCGTCGGCGATGTCGGAGCCCCGGCGCTCCTCGCTGCTCGGCTCGAGTCGACACCGGGAGTGGTCGAGCACGGCCTGTTCCCACCGGAGATGGTGTCCATCATCCTGGTCGGCCGCGGTGAGTCAGTGGAGAGGATCGAAGTCACATCACGTTGACCTTCGCCGGCAGGAGCACGCCCGTCGGTTCTCCGTTGTCTGGTCACGCACGCCCCCGCGCGTTCTCAGGCTGCCGACTCGTCAGCGAGGATGATTGAGCGCCTTGCGGTGACGCGCCCGGCGGGGATCGACTTGTCACCGCTCAGCAGCAGCGCGAGCGGTGCCTTCTTGTCCTCACCGGTGACAAGCCACAATAGCTCGTTCGCCCTGGTCAAGCCCGGGTAGGTCAACGTCATGCGTTCGTGTCCCTGATAAGGACGTGTGATCGCCACAGGCCTGTCGGTGACATCGAGCACCGGGTCGCCGGGAACGAGCGAGGCCGTGTGCCCGTCCGGGCCGAGTCCGAGGTGGACCAGATCGAAGCGCTCAGGAAGCTCTTTTGCGTAACTGGACGCTGCGACCTCGAGGTCAGGGGCGTTCACGGGCATCGGTCTGATCTTGGCCGGGGCGTCTCCGAGGCTCTGGCGGAGGTTGGTGAGGTTGCGGTCGGGGTCCCCGTCGGGAGCGACGCGTTCGTCGACCTGGAAGAGCTCCACCGAGTTCCACGGGACGTCCTCGTTCGCCAGCTCCGCGAACATGGCCCACGGGGTATGACCTCCACTCACGGCGAAAGTGAACCGCGCATGGTCCGCCACAGCCTGCCGGGCCAGCTCCGCCACCATTCGGGCGGCGTACCGCGCGACGGCCGAGGAGTCCGGCAATGTGGTCAGCTCGTGATTCACGGCGGTCGGTTCTAACTCTTCTTCTCGGCGTGCCCGCCGAACTCGGAGCGCATCGCCGAGAGGATCTTGTCTGCGAATTCGCCGTTTCCGCGGGACTCGAACCGTTCGTAGAGAGCTGCCGTGATGACCGAAGCGGGGACCCCTGTGTCGATGGCCGCCTCGACGGTCCAACGTCCCTCTCCGGAATCCGAGACACGCCCGGCGAAGTCGTCGAGTCCGGGGGAGCGTGCGAACGCGTCTGCAGTCAGGTCGATCAGCCACGACCCGATGACGGATCCCCGTCTCCAGACCTCGGCGACCTCTGCGACATCGACGTCGTATTGATAAGCCTCCGGGTCGCGTAGCGGGGTCGTCTCGGCGTCGGCCTCGGCCGGGCTCGTCTTGCCCGCGTTCGCGTGCTTGATGATCGACAGACCCTCCGCGATCGCCGCCATCATCCCGTACTCGATGCCGTTGTGAACCATCTTGACGAAGTGCCCGGCACCGTTCGGGCCGCAGTGGAGATAGCCGTGAGGCGCGGTTCCACCCTTGCGGGTCCTGCTCGGCGTCGGCTCCGCGCTCGATTCGCCGGGCGCGATCGTGGCGAAGATCGGGTCGAGATGCTCGACCGGTCCGTCCTCCCCGCCGATCATCAGGCAGTAGCCCCGGTCGAGACCCCAGACTCCTCCGCTCGTGCCGCAGTCGATGTAGTGGATGCCCTTGGGAGCGAGCTGCTTGGCTCTCGTGATGTCGTCGCGATAGTAGGAATTGCCGCCGTCGATCACGATGTCGCCTGCCTCGAGCAGGCCGGTCAACTGGTCCAGGGTGTTCTGGACGATAGCCGCAGGGACCATGATCCAAAGTGCGCGGGGTTTTTCGAGCTTGCTCACGAAGTCTTCGAGCGATGACGACCCGACGGCCCCGGCTCCCTCGAGATCCTTGACCGCGTCCGCACTCACGTCGTAGACGACGCAGTGGTGTCCGTCGCGCATCAACCTGCGTACCAGATTTGCACCCATCCGGCCGAGCCCGATCATGCCAAGTTGCATTGGCCTGTCAGATGCCATGTTCAGTCTCCCTCGATATTGCGTCTCTTCAGCTCACGGTACCGGCGGATGAGAGCGTTGGTGGAACTGTCGTGGTCGAGCTGCGGTTCCGACTCGCTCTCGAGCTCGGGGACTATCGCTTTGGCGAGCACCTTGCCGAGCTCCACTCCCCACTGATCGAACGAGTCGATGTTCCAGATTGCGCCCTGGGTGAACACACTGTGCTCGTAGAGAGCTACTAGTGATCCGAGCAACCGGGGCGTGAGAACTTCGGCGAGCAGGACGTTGGTCGGACGGTTCCCTTCCATGACGCGATGTGCGACGACGCGCTCGGGAGTGCCTTCGGAGCGGACCTCCTGCTCGGTCTTGCCGAACGCGAGTGCCTGTGCCTGGGCGAATACGTTCGAAGTCAGGATGTCGTGATGGTCGCGCAAGGGGTTCAGGCTCTTGCCGAACCCGATCAGGTCGACCGGGATCAATTTCGTTCCCTGATGGATCAACTGGTAAAAGCTGTGCTGCCCGTTCGTCCCCGGCTCCCCCCAGTACACGGCGCCCGTCTGGTAGTCGACGTGAGCGCCTTCCAGGGTGACGTGCTTGCCGTTGGATTCCATCGTGAGTTGCTGAAGGTAAGCGGGGAACCGCTTGAGGTACTGGTCGTATGGCATGACCCCCGCCGTCTGTGCGCCGAAGAAATCGCCGTACCAGACCGCGAGCAAACCCATCAGGACAGGCAGGTTGCGATCGAACGGAGCCGTCCGGAAGTGCTCGTCCATCTCGTGGAAGCCCGCGAGCATCTCGCGGAAGCCGTCCGGCCCCAACGCGAGCATCGTGGACAGTCCGATCGCCGAGTCCATCGAGTACCGGCCCCCGACCCAGTCCCAGAAGCCGAACATGTTCTCGGTGTCGATCCCGAACTCCGCGACCCCTTTCGCGTTCGTCGACACCGCCACGAAGTGCTTGGCCACCGCCGACTCGTCACCGAGCTGGCTGACGATCCACTCCCGGGCGGATGTGGCATTCGTGAGAGTCTCCAGGGTGACGAAGGTCTTGGACGAGATGATGAAAAGGGTTTCTTCGGCCGAGAGGTCCCTGGTCGCCTCCACAAGGTCGGTCGAGTCGACGTTGGAGACGAAGCGCATCGTAAGGTCGCGCCGGGTGTAGTGGCGGAGCGCCTCGTAGGCCATCACCGGACCGAGGTCGGATCCTCCGATTCCGACGTTGACGATGTTCCTGATGGGCTTGCCGGTGTGGCCCTTCCACTCTCCCGACCTCACCCTTTCGGTGAATGAGGCCATGGCGTCGAGGACGTCGTTGACCTCCTTTACGACGTCGACTCCGTCCACCACGAGGCTTGTACCCCGAGGCATCCGGAGAGCGACATGCAGGACGGACCTGTCCTCCGAGACGTTTATGTGCTCGCCGCGGAACATCGCATCGCGATGGCCGGCAACGTCGGACTCCTCGGCTAGCTGGATCAGGAGCCGCATCGTCTGGTCGGTGATCCTGTTCTTCGAGTAGTCCAGGTAGATGCCGACAGACTCGGTGACGAGGCGCTCGCCGCGAGTCGGGTCCTCGGCGAACAGCTCGCGCAGGTGGCGCGCTGCAATATCGGCATGGTGGAGCTCGAGCGCCTTCCACGCCGGGCGCTCGCGAAGCGGGCCGAGGGTCATGGGCGCTCCCTCCTGAAGATGCTCATGCCAGTGATGCGCTTTGGTTTTCTATCCGCTTCATCAGGTCGTTCCACGCTTCTACGAACGAACTCGCGCCCTCGGTCTGGAGCTGGTCGGCCAGAGCCTTGACGTCGATGCCGGCAGCGGCGAACTTCGACAACAGCTCGTCTGCGTGGCCACCGTCGGGCGGCATCGGGTCGCCGACTTGGCCATGGTCGTAGAAGGCTTCGAGCGTCGAGTCGGGCATCGTGTTGATCGTGAACGGCGCGGCTAGGCCGTGCACGTACAGCGTGTCCGATGCATCTGGGTCCTTGGTCTTGGTGCTGGCCCAGAGGAGTCGCTGGGTTCGAGCCCCCATGTTGTCGAGTCGTTGCCAGCGATCGGAGCTCATCTGGTTGCGGTACGCCCGGTAGACCGAGAGCCCGACGGCGAGTCCCAGAGTGTTCTTCAGGTCCGCCGGCGCCTTGTCGGCGACCGCGACATCCCAGCGCGACATGAACACCGACGCTACCGAGCCAACTGCCGGATTGAGGCCCGACTCGACGCGGCGTTCCACACCTCGCAGGTAGGCGTCTGCGGCCGCCTCGTATTGGTCGGCCGAGAACAGAAGCGTCACGTTCACCGGTACGCCCGATGCGACACACTCCTCGATTGCGGGGAGCCCCTCTTTCGTTCCCGGAATCTTTATGAGCAGGTTGCTCCGGCCCGCGCGCTCGTGGAGCTCCTTGGCCATCTCGACTGTCTTCGCCGTGTCGTAAGCGAGAAGCGGCGAAACCTCGAGAGAGACCCAACCATCCACACCGTCTGTGACCTCGTGGACGGGCAGGAAGAGATCGGCGGCGCGCCTCAAGTCCTCGATCGCGAGCTCGAGGAAGAGGCTCTCGCCGGACAATCCTTGCGCTGCCTTCGTCCTGATGGCGTCGTCGTAGTCCCCCGAACCGATCGCATTGTCGAATATGGAGGGGTTCGAGGTGAGGCCGGTCACCGAGTACTGGTCGATGAACCTCTGGATCTGCCCATCGTCGAGCATGCTTCTCGTGATGTTGTCGAGCCACAGGCTCTGTCCCTGGTCGTGGAGCGTCTCTGTGGCTCTCATATGGACTCCTTTTGTGCCACGACACATTGCCGTACCACCTCGGCGACCTTGTCGGGTGTGAACCCGAACTTCGTCAACAGCTGTTTGAGTGGAGCCGAAGCGCCGAAGGTGTGCATCCCGACCACGGCCCCGCCGTCTCCTACGTATCGGTCCCATCCAAGCGCCGAGGCCTGCTCGATCGCAACGCGCGCCCTTACCGACGGCGGGAGGACCTCGTCGCGGTAGTCCACAGGCTGGCGGTCGAACAGCTCCCAGCAGGGCATGCTCACGACCCTGGCGTCGATGCCGTCGGACAGAAGCTCGTCGCGGGCCGCCAGAGCGAGCTGGATCTCGGACCCTGTCGCCATCAAGATCGCGTCGGGCGTTCCGCCGGCGGCGTCGATCAGGACGTACGCCCCCTTGGCCACACCAGATGCGGGCGCCATGACCGACCGGTCGAGAGTCGGCAGTGCTTGGCGTGACAGGACGATGACCGCGGGCTCGCGGTGCAAGGGTTCGACGAAGCGCCAGGTCTCGACGACCTCGTTGGCATCGGCGGGACGAAAGACGAGCAGCCCCGGGACGGCACGCAGCGACGCGAGCTGCTCGACAGGCTGGTGAGTCGGGCCGTCCTCGCCGACGCCGATCGAGTCGTGAGTGAAGACGTGGACGACCGGGACCTCCATGAGAGCCGAAAGCCTGATCGCCCCCCTCGCGTAGTCGGAGAAGATCAAGAAGCCGGACCAATAGGGCCGGAGCTTCGTGAGTGCGAGCCCGTTGCAGATCGCGGCCGAGGCGTGTTCGCGGATCCCGAAGTGCAGGTTCCGACCGGATGTGCTGTGCGCCTGGAAGTCGCCGGCGCCGTCGAACGTGAGGTTCGTCTTGGTCGAAGGCGACAGATCAGCGGAGCCACCGAGAAGCCACGGAATCGCGCGCGCCAGTTCGTTCAGAACCTGACCGGAGGAATCGCGGCTCGCCAGACCCTTTGAATTGGGCGGGAAGCTCGGTAGGGCCTCCTGCCACGCGGCGGGAAGATCGCGTCTCTGCATGAGCTCGATCTCTTCGGCCAGATCGGGGTGAGTGCGCCGATAGGTCGCGAACTTCGATTCCCATTCTCGCCTTGCTTCGAGACCGGTTGCGCCAATCCCTCTTTCGAAGTGCTCGTACACTGCGTCGGGGACGAAGAACTGAGCGTCGGGCGGGATCCCGAGGAACTGTTTCGTCGCCCTCACCCCGTCAGGTCCCAGCGGCTCGCCGTGAGCCTTCGGTGAGTCCTCCACCGGAGACCCGTATCCGATGTGGCTGTGCACGACGATGAGGGTCGGACGTTCCGTCTCGGCTTTGAACACATGGAACGCACGGGTCACCGAGTCGATGTCGTTCGCGTCCGCCACCGTCGTGAGGTTCCAGCCGTACGCGACGAAGCGCGCCGCTACGTCCTCCGTGAACGCGATGTCGGTGTGCCCCTCGATGGTCACGCGGTTCGAGTCGTAGATCCAGCACAGGTTGGACAAACCGAGATGGGCGGCCACGGATGCGGCCTCCGACGAGATTCCCTCCATCATGCACCCGTCCCCGGCGAGGGCGTACACGTCGAAATCGAACAGTTCGACGTCCGGCCGGTTGTAGCGGGCGGCCAACCACCTGGATCCGATCGCCATTCCGACCGAGGTGGCGACGCCCTGTCCGAGAGGGCCCGTCGTTGTCTCGACGCCGCTCGTCCACCGGTACTCGGGGTGGCCGGGGCACTTGGAGTCGAGCTGACGAAAAGTCTCGAGGTCAGCGAGCGATACCGCGGGGCGACCAAGTATCTCGTAAGCCGGATCTACGGCCTGGACCTTCGAGAGATGAAGCAGCGACCACAAAAGCACAGAGGCATGGCCCTCCGAGAGAACGAATCGGTCCCGGTTCGGCCAGATCGGGTCGGACGGATCGAAGCGCAAGAAGCGCTGCCAGAGCGTGTAGGCCACCGGGGCGATGTCGAGCGGAGTACCCGGATGCCCGGAGTTCGCCTTTTGGACCGCATCGATGCACAGTCCACGGATGGTGTTGATGCTGAGCCGGTCGGGATCGACATCAGTCGTTGTCACCACTGTCTCCGTATACCACAGCGAACAGGTCGATCTCCGGCGGCGCCGTCGGTCAGATCCTCGCTGCCCGGGCCGGTAGGCGGTCGAAGTAGCGGCCGAGCACGTAACTGGGTCCTGCGGCAACGAGGATGATCACCAATGCGAACGGAGCCGCCTGCCCGTAAGAGAGGTTCTGTTGGTATGCCCAGAATTGCGTAGCGAGTGTCTGGACGCCCGTCGGCACCAAAAGGAGCGTGGCAGTGAGCTCGGTCACGGCGGCAAGAAAGACCAGGCAGAACGCCGCGGCGAGTCCGGGCCCCACGAGCGGGAGAGTCACCCGGGCCATCACGGCATAACGACGGAGGCCGAGCGACCGAGCCACCTCCTCCAAACCGACCGGCGCATAAGCGACCGAGGCCCGGACCCCGACGAGTGCGAGAGGGAAGAACAAGATCGCATAGGCCAGGATCAACATGGGGGCGGTTTGATAGGCGAATCCGTCGGCGTAACGCTCGGAGAAGTAGCTGAGCGCGAATGCAATGACAACGCCCGGTATGGCCAAGACGAGATAGGTGCTTCTTTCGAGGAGCCGCCCGACCCGATTGCTGTGTCGCAACGAGAGCAACGCCAAAGGCAGCGCCATCAACGTCGACAAAAGCGCTGCGACACCGCTGTAGAGCGCGGTGTGCCACCCCGCGGAGAAGATGGACACACCTGTGATCGATGCGGCACCCCCCTGGAAGATCCAATAGATGCTCGAGCCGACAGGTACCCCGAGGGCCAGCCCGACTAGCGCCACGAACCCCGCCACAACGGGGATCTTCGCTCGACCGAGCCGGTGGCGGTTCACGACCCGCTGAGCCAAGGGGCCGGTGCGCACCGAACGGGCCTTACCTCCCGCGAATACGTCACCGCTGAGCACGACGATGCTCAGCACCACGAGGACGAGTGAGAGCGCGCACACGGTCGGCACGTTGAAGACCTGGAACTCGGTGAATATCTCCGTGGTGAAGGTCCGGTAGTCGAGGATCTCGAAGGCGCCGTACTCCGCGAGGATGACGAGCGCGACCAGGACGCAGCCGCCGAGTATGGCGTTGCGCGCTTGTCCGAGGGTAACCCGGGCGAATGTCTTGACACGTCCCATCCCGAGGCCGCGGGCGACCTCTTCCAAACTCGGGTCGGCGCTTCTGAGACTGGCCGCAACAGGGAGATATACGAGCGGGTACACGGCGAGGGTCATGACGAGTACCGCACCTCTGAACCCCACGACCCAGGTCGACAGCGATGCCCAACCGAAGCTGACGACGAAGTCGGGAATGGCGAACGGGACCACGACGAGCACCGCCCAGATACGGCGCCCCGGCAGGTCCGTGCGTTCGACGCACCAGGCCGTGAGAGTGCCGATGACGGCGCACAGGAGGGTGACCACGACCACGAGGCGGACGGTGTTCCACAGGAGCGTCGCGGTGAGCGGCCTCCAGATGAGGTGAGCGACGGAGCTCGTGCCTGCGCCCTGCGCTTCGAAGAGCAGAAAGACGAGGGGGGCCAGGAGCACGACGGCGACGACCGCGCTCGTACCGAGCAGCCCGAGCGGCATCCGGCGTCGCCGAGACGGGACCGCACGCACGTCATCGCGGTCTTCGACCGGTGCCAGGGTCACGGCCTTTCAGGCTCGACGGGTCACAGCAGACCAGCCTGCTCGAGCAGCGCGATCGCGCCCGAGCCGTCGCCCAGCTCCGAGATGGTTATCGCGTTCGGCCGGAGCTGGTCGAAGGGTGTCTCGGGCTGGCTCGTGGTGACTCCCGAAGCGATCGGGTACTCGAAGCTGTCGGAATGGGAGATGATCTGCTGTCCTTGACTCGACACCAAGAAGGCCAAGAAGCGTTGTGCCGCGGCTTGGCTCTTGCTCGACTTCAGTATTGCGGCACCTGACACGTCGAGGACATATCCGGGATCCTGCGGAGCAAAGTAGGTGATGTCCGAATGCATGCTGGACGCGCCGACCTCGGCTCTCAGTCTGTACCAGTAGTACTGGTTCACCACGCCGAACGCGACAACTCCGCGGTTGACCTGTTCGGCGATCGTCTCGTTGTCGGGATAGATGTGGTCACCGGCGTTCGCCTTGATCCCCTCCAGCCAGCTGAGCGCAGCCGACTGGCCGTAGGTCCTCACCACCGAGGTCACGATGGGCTGAAAGTCGGTCTCGCCCGGGGCGAAGGCGAGCTCGCCCTTGTATTTCGGGTCGGCCAGCTGAAGGACCGTGGTCGGCAATTGGCTCGAGGCGATCAGGCTCGGGTTGTAGATCAGGACGCTCACGCGCGCCGACACCCCGACCCAATCGCCCTGCGGGGAGTCGTACCGGCCGGGCGTGTGCGCGAGCGTCGAGGCGTCCACGGGAGCCAACAGACCCTTCGACTGGAGGTACTCGAGCGCCGGGGAGTTCTCGGTGAGGATCACGTCGGCGGGCGAGTGGGAGCCTTCGACGACGATCTGGTTGGCTAGGTCGTCCTCGTCGCCGGACCGGACGTTCACCGTTATCCCGGTCGCTTTCTCGAACGCCGTCACGAGAGCATCCGTCGTCTGGACGTGTTGCCCGTTGTAAAGGGTGATCGACTGACCCGACGACGAGCCACAGGCAGACAGCAGCCCGCCCGTCACGACCAGCAGGGCAAGCGTGGCGTAGGCGCATCGTGTCCTCATGGTTCTCGGATCGCCCACCTGTCCATTTATTAGGTCGACCTAACCTAGGCAATATTAGGTGTCCCTAACTCGGTCGGGCAAGAGCCGCGGACCTCACCCGCACGAGCCGAGGACGCCACTCCCGACCGAGGTGGCTCTCAACGCGGTGCCGAGAGGAAGTCCCAGCTCACCGACACTGAACCCCCGTGCCCGACGGGGAGAGTCCCGGGCCCACGGTTACTGTTTGCGCGGTGGGTCGCAGAGCCGTTCTCGTCCTCGTTGCGATCGGAACCTTGGCCGCCGGGTGCTCGTCCGCGACCACACCCTCGGCCGACCGTACAACTCAGTCCGCGGTGGAAGGGCCGGAACCCGCCGGCCCTACGCCTTCTGAGATCGCCCTGATGGTCTGCCAGAGCAAAGCGGCAGGCGAGATCCAAGACGTCCTGGGCGAGACGGCCGTAGTCGAAGACAAGATCTGGCAGGACGACCTTTACTCGTGCAGGTACCGGTTCAAGACAGGAACGATGGTGCTCTCGGTCAAGGAGCTTTCCAGTTGGGCCGAGACGTACGCGTACTTCGGGATGCTCGGCAAGACCCTTCACGAGACGACGACGGTGCCCAATCTCGGCCAGGGTGCGTTCCAGGTCCGCAACGGTTCGGTGGTCGTGAGAAAGGACTGGAAGGTCCTGCTCGTCGACATCAGGGGGCTCCCGAGCGAGTTCGGCTTGCCGCCCACCAGCTCGGCCGACGTCGCGGCAACCGTCGCTTTCATAATTCTCGGCTGCTGGGCCGGAGACTGACCGCCGGTCGCACGGTCGACGCTATGACGAACCCCTCGAACGACAGACCGAGTGCGGAGCCGGCCGCTCGGGAGCGTGAGCGACCCTCCTTTACGAGACGAGGCTTCCTCGGTGCGATGGGCGGTCTCGCAGGTGGTGCGGCAGTCGCGGCCGGGGCGGGCGTCGGCCTGTCGTCCGGCGCCCCTGTATCCAGCGCCCCTGCATCGGCCCACGCGGCCGAGCCAATCACGATCGAGCCCTTCTACGGACTGCACCAGGGGGGGATCGCCACCCCTCCCCAGAGCCACTCCTATTTCGCCGCCCTAGACGTCACCACTGGACGCCGAAGTGATCTCATGGAGCTGCTGCGGACCTGGACGGCCGTGGCCGGGAACCTGACTGTCGGCAAGCCGGCGGGTCCGACGGCGGGTGACACCACCGGCTCCGAGCCCGATTCCGGCGAGGCCATCGGGCTCGGCGCGGCGCGCCTGACCGTGAACGTCGGATTCGGCCCGAGCCTGTTCGATTCGGGTGGCGAGGACCGCTTCGGTCTCGCTGCCGCCCGGCCGATGTGGCTTGTCGGCCTGCCCGCGTTCGCGGGTGACGAACTGGACGAATCGGCGACGGGGGGCGATCTGAGCGTTCACGCCTGCGCGGACGATCCACAGGTGGCCTTCCATGCGGTCCGCCAGCTCGCGAGGGCGGCCGAAGGTCTCGCTTCCGTACGTTGGTCCCAGGCAGGTTTCAACGAGGCGGCCGCCGCCGGAGGAACGCCGAGAAATCTGATGGGTTTCAAGGACGGGACGATGAACGTCTCGACGGCGGGGGAGATGGACGAGTTCGTCTGGGTGGGAGACGAAGGCCCGCGGTGGTTGACGGGGGGGACATATCTGGTGGTCCGGCGCATCCGGATGGCGCTCGAGCTCTGGGACGCACAATCACTCGTTGCCCAAGAGCGGGTCATCGGCCGGCACAAGGTTTCCGGCGCACCGCTCGGAAGCTCCGACGAGTCAGGCGAGCTCGACCTCGCCGCGAAGAATGCGAACGGGAGCCCGGTGATTCCTGCAAACGCTCATGTCCGTGTGGCGTCGCCTCAGGAGAACTGGGGTCAGATGCTGCTGCGGAGAAGCTATGCGTACACGGGTTCCACACACGTGTCGCGCGTCGGCCCATCGACGTCCCACGGCCCGGGGGAATTGGACGCCGGCTTGCTCTTCTGCGCGTACCAGCGCAACCCGCGGTTGGCATTCATCCCGATATTCAGGAGATTGGCCGAGATCGACGCTTTGAGCCGGTTCACGACCCACACCGCGAGCGCCGTCGTCGCGATCCCTTGCGCGGCAGCACGGCAGGGAGCGTGGATCGGTCAGCAGCTGTTCGACGCGTGAGAGACGCCGTGGCTCTCCGTTCAACCAGCGAGCAGGACTGACACGTTCTCGCTGAAGAGCCCAGGGGCGCCTTCGGCGACGCAGCCCGTCCGCTCGTAGTCCTCGACAGGGGTCGCCGTGCCCTCCGAATGGGGGAAGTCGCTGCAGCACATGAACAGATCACCCGACTTTGCCGTGAGCCTTGCAGGCTGCTCATAGGAGAACGAGGAGACGCGCACCTGACGACTGAAGTATTCGCTCGGACGCATGTCCAGATGTGCGGGTTGCCTGCCGTTGAGCTTCGACGTGAAGTCCCACCCGCCGTCGAGCATGAGCAGATACTGGGGCACCCAGATCGAGGAGAGCTCGACGATCCCGATGCGAAGTGCCGGGTGACGAGCCAATGTCCCGTTCACGATCAGATCGGTCACCGCGATCGCAGGAGGCACCCACAAGAACACGGACTCGAGCACCGGGACGAAGCTCTCCTCGGAGTCGGTGTAGAAGGCGTCGTCGAGCACCCGCGGTTGATCGGCGACATGGAACACCGGAGTGACTCCGTGTTCGACGAAGGCCGCCCAGATCCGGTCGTGGTCGCGATGTGAAAGCGGTCGTCCGTCCACTGCGGCAGGAGCGATCATGCCGAGGCGCACGCCTGCGGCGGAGAGCTCGGCCAGTTGCGTGTCGAGCCACTCCGCATCACGAAGGGTCAGGTGCGCTACCGGGTGAAGGCGGCCGGCGCCCTCTGCGACGACCGTCGCACACCATCGGTTCCAGGCGGCCATGTTCGCCTTGAGCGCGGGGAGCGACTCGGAGAGTCGCCGCTCCCACAAGAGCCCGAAATTCGGGAACAGGACCGCCTCGTCGAGGCCCATCGATCGGATGTGCCCGACTCGGGCGGAGGGCTCCCAATAGTGGTCCGGAAGAGCCTCTTCGTAGACATAATCGCTCCGGAGGTTCTTCGCCGCGCGCTC
Organism: uncultured Acidimicrobiales bacterium; assembly: GCA_963801315.1. Lineage (GTDB taxonomy): Bacteria > Actinomycetota > Acidimicrobiia > Acidimicrobiales > CAVXTF01 > CAVXTF01. The sequence goes on from CAWDEI010000006.1 coordinate 40,707, forward strand.
GCGGTGGCGGGCTATTGCGGCGGTGTCGCCCGGGAACTGGACGTCCGCGGTACCGAGCCGGCGGTCTCGCCATGTGAGCCATGAATAGCCGAGCTCGTCGTCGACGATCGACAACGCCTCGTCTCTTTGGCCTGGGTCGATGTGCTCGGACCAGAGCGTTCCGCTCTCGTAGAGATGCTGGTCCGAGTCGATGATGACAGTCACTCGTGCACCTCCTCGAGCACTTCGCCGTCCGCCTTGCGTCTGAGCTCGCATACGCGACGCCGACGCCTCACGATTGCCGCCCCATCGTAGACCCCGTCGGGGTCGGGAGCCCTGGGAGCCCCGTGCGTATAGTGCTGGCCGGAGGGATGCCGCAACCGTGATCACCAAACATGGGGTGAAATCAAGTGGTATTCCCGAGCCCCTGTGGTGGAAGTCCGCAGTCGTGTACGAGATCTACCTGCGTTCGTTCGCCGATTCCAACGCCGACGGGATAGGCGACCTGCAGGGAGTGATCGATCGTCTCGATCACCTCGAATGGCTGGGAGTAGATGCGATCTGGCTCAGTCCCGTCATGGTCTCGGCCAACGCGGACTGGGGTTACGACGTCGTGGACTATGAGGCGGTCCAACCGGACCTCGGCACCTTCGACGATCTCGACCGTCTCGTCGAAGAGGCGAAGGCGCGTCGCATCCGGGTGATTCTCGACCTGGTGCCTAACCACACGAGCGACAGGCACCCTTGGTTCCAGGCTTCTCGCTCGGCGCGCACGGACCGCTTCCGCGACTGGTACGTCTGGGCGGATCCCGGTTCTGACGGTGGCCCTCCCAACAATTGGGCGAGCAGTTGTGGAGGGCCGGCATGGACCCTCGACGACGCCACTGGCCAGTACTACCTCCACAACCACCTTCGCGAGCAACCCGATCTCAACTGGTGGAACGAGGAGGTCCGCGACGCGTTCGACGGGATCATGAGATTCTGGCTCGACCGGGGCATAGCCGGGTTCCGGCTCGACGTCTGCAACATCATCATCAAGGACGCCTTGCTGAGAGACAACCCGCCTGCCACGGAAGACGACGAGCTCGACGTCCAGCTTCTCGGACAGCGCCCCGTCTACAACTGCAACCGACCCGAGGTCCATGACGTCATCAGGCGGTGGAGACGCCTTGCCGACTCCTACGAGTCGGAACCGGTTCTGATCGGCGAGACGCCGGTACCTGTCGAGTCGCTGGCGGAGTTCTACGGAAGCGCCGACGACGAGCTACATCTGGCGTTCAACTTCCCGTTCATCAACGCGGAGCTGAGCGCAAGCGCACTGCGCCGCGTGGTCGAGGACACAGAGGCGGTCCTGCCGACGGGGTCGTGGCCGGCGTGGACAGGGTCGAATCACGACATGGGACGGTTGTCGTCCAGGTGGGCGGGGGGAGACCCGCGAAAGGCGAAGGTAGCTCTGCTCGTACTGCTCAGCCTGCGCGGGACTCCGGTTCTCTATCAGGGTGACGAGATCGGGTTGTGCGACGCCGAGCTGACACGCGCGAACAGCTTCGAGATCCTCTCGGCGTCATGTACTGGCCCGCATATGCCGGCAGGGACGCTGCGCGCACCCCGATGCCTTGGTCCGATGCTCCCGGTGGCGGGTTCACCGGCGGGGGTGTCCGGCCGTGGCTCCCGATCGGCGACACCACCGGGTGCAACGTCGAACGGCTCTCTGCAGATCCCGGATCCATCTTGACGTTCTGCCGGGACGTCATTGCTGTTCGCCGCGCAGCACCAGAGCTCCAAACCGGCAGGTACGCGCCCATCGGAGCTCCCGACGGGGTGTGGGCCTTCTCCCGCGGCGACCGCTTCGTCGTAGCGCTGAACCTGAGCGATCACAACGCGACGCTCGATGGGATCGGGGGCACGATCCGCGTATCGACCGATCGCCGGCGCGAGGGACTGTCTGTAGGTGGGTCCGTCGAGCTCGACGGATGGGAGGGCCTGATCGTCGAATCGGAGGGTTCCTAGGACACCCTGCTCACGCCACTTCGACGGCGACCGGTGTCTCTTCTTCTTGGCGAGCGAGACGGCCGCGGCGGACCATGGTCGCGGTGGCGTCGGCGTCGCTCACGGTGAAGGCGGCGAGTATGGCTACGAGCGCCACGCCCGCGGCTGCCAGAAAGCCCGCGTGGTATGCGCTCAGATTCGCTACGACGTGGCTCTGAAGGATCCGCGTCGGCCCCACGGCGGCCACGACGGTCGTGAGGAGCGCTACGCCGATCGCGCCCCCGAGCTGGCGGGCGGTGTTGAACAAGGTGGAAGCGCGCCCCGTGCTTGCCGGGCTGATCGTGGCGAACGACGCCGCCTGCGCAGGGATGAACACACATGACATCCCGAGGCCGAGCGTCAGCATCAACAGACGCGCCCACCACAGGCTCGTTGTGGCTCCGACAGCGGCCATCCCCGCCATGGAGGCGGCAACGACGCCGAGTCCGGATGCCATTATCCGCCGCGGGCCGAACACCGGATAGAGCCGCCTGCTTACGATCTGTGCGCCGATCATGACCCCGAGCGCCTCGGGAAACGTGTTGAGGCCCGACTGGAGCGCGGAGAGATGGAGGCCGTCCTGGTAGAAGAGCGCGACGAGAAAGAGGACGCCGAGGAAGGCGATGGCTCCGAGGATCATCACGACGCTCGTCGATCGGAAGAGGCGGTCGCGGTAGACGCGCAGATCGATGAGCGGTTCGTCGGTCCGAAGCTCCACAAGGACCATGGCTACGAGCAGTGCGAGCCCCGCAGCGATCGTCACGAGCACCGACGTGCTTGCCCACCCCTTGAGCGGGCCCTCCGAAACGCCGTACATGGTCAGGCCGAGGCCGCTGCCTGCCAGGAAGAATCCCGTCAGGTCGAATCGACCAGGCTCGGCCTGGGCGTGATCGTCCAGGAAGAGCAGTCCGAACACGAAGGCGGCGGCACCGATGGGGACGTTCACGTAGAAGACCCAACGCCATGACAGGTCGGTCACGAGGAGCCCGCCGAGCACGGGGCCGATCGCCGGGGCGAACGCGGTGGGGATCATGAGGATGCTCGACGCGCGCACTCTTTCTGCCGGCGGGAACACGCGAAAGAGCATCGCCATCCCGACAGGGGTCATCAGGCCGCCGCCGACACCTTGGAGCACCCGGAAGACAACGAGCTCGCCGAGGCTCGAGGCCAGGCCGCACAGCGCAGATGCAACTGTGAAGACGACCAAGGCACCGAGCAGGACCTTTCGACCTCCGAATCGGTCCCCGAGCCAGCCCGACGCTGCGATGAAGACCCCTGTGCTCACGAGGAACGCGATCGACACGCTGTCCACCGCGTCGGGAGCGGAGTGGAAGTCCCGGCCGATCACGGGAAGGGCCACGTTGACGATCGTGGCGTCCATGATCGCCATGAACAGGGCGGCGACGTACACGACCCCAACGGCGACCTTCTGATTGACGAGGCGGCTCCTCACCGCCGCCATGGTTGCAGAACTCACTGAGTGTGTCAAATAAATACTTTGCGGATCATTGAGTTTCGAAATATGATGTCGGCGTGACCAGTGTGGAGGCTCCGAGAGCCGCCGAGGCGAGGAAGGCGGAAACCGCCCGCGAGGCGTGGGAGCGGATGCGCGAGCTGACCCACGATCCGCAGGTCCTCGAAAAGCTCCAGGCTCTCGCGGAAGAGGCAGGGATCATCCCGGGCGCGGCCAAGGCGCTCAAGTTCTTGGCCGGACCTGACCCGGTACCCATGCGCCGGCTGGCGTCGGAACTGCATTGCGACAACTCGTACATCACGACGATCGTCGACAACCTCGAGGAGGCGGGTGTGGCCCGTCGCGAGGCCCATCCTACGGACCGGCGCATCAAGGTGATCGTGCTGACCGAAGCGGGTCGGCGCCTCGCCGAGGTCGCGCGCGAGGCGATGGGCACCCCTCCGCCGGCGTTCGACGCCCTGAGCGCGTCGGAGACCTCGGCGCTCCGCGACCTGATGCGCAAGCTCGCGGACGCTTCGCAGACGACGCGCTCTTAACGGTTCAGGCGAGATCGTTCAAGGCGCGCCGCCCATCATCTTCAGCATCGGTAGCCCGCCGCTGCGGACGAAACGGAAGACCAACGCCCCGGCGACGAGCAGCGCCGCGATGTCGAGAGATGTCGTGTAGTTCCAATGGACGGCGATCTCGGTCACCTTTGCGTGGCGTGCCGAAGGCACGAGTCCGAGCGCGCCGAACAGAAGTTCCACGGCGTAGCCGGCGAGGACCATCGTCACGTAGAAGGCACCCAGGATGAAAAGCATCATTCGCGTCCCGTAGTACTTCCTGTAGATGAACAGGATCGGGACGATTATCAAGTCGGCGAAGATGAAAGAGACGACGCCACCGAAGCTGATGCCACCGTTCCAGAGCACACCGGCCAGCGGCACGTTGCCGATCGAGCACACGAAGCTCAGCATGCTGACTATCGGCCCGATCAGCGGTCCCCAGATCCGCGAGATCACCGGGTGGTGCACGGCGAAGAAAGTTTGCCAGAACGAGTCAGGGACCCAGGCGGCAACGGCGCCGGCAATGAGCAGACCGGCAGCTATGTCGCGGATCACCGCGGCCCACTCCATCACGAAGATGTGCGAGACCGACGTGAGGCCCTCTTCGGATCCGAGCCGCCGCCAGAACCCTCCTTTTGCCTGGACCGTCATGTCCATCGCGGCATGACCCTCCATCGAACCTGCGATGCCTCTTTCGGCCTGAGTCCTGGCGGCCACGAGAAGCCGTTCGCGGAGGAACAGACGAAAGAGCACCGCGATTCCGACGATCATCAGTGGTCCGCCGACGAACTCCGCCAGCGTGAATTGCCACCCGATCAGCAGTGCCAACACGACGCCCAGCTCGACGACGAGGTTGGTCGACGCTATCTCGAACGCCATCGCGGCGGTGAAGCTCGCACCCTTGCGGAACAACGAGCGCGCGAGGGCCACGGCCGCGTAAGAACACGAAGAGGAGGCCGCTCCCAAACCTGCGGCGATCGCCACGGTCTTCGGCCGGTCGTCGCCGAGCAGCTTTTCGATGCTGCTCCGTCTCACGACCGCCTGAACGACTGCGGACAGAAGGAAACCGAGGACCAGAGCCCAGAGGATCTCCCACGTCATCGAGCCGCTTATCAAAAGAGCGCGCCAGAGAGCGTGTAGCCACCTCATCGGTCTTCTCTGAGCGACATGCTCATGTGGATGTCGGCAGGTTCGAGCTCGAACAGCTCCGGATGAGGCGTGCCCACGGGCCGGAATCCCCGGCTCAGGTAGAACCCCACTGCTGATTGCGAAGGCACGGCCGACACATACAGATTCCGGGCGTCCGTGGCAATGGCCGCCCTGACGACAGCCTCCACCAGCGCGCTCGCAAGTCGGTGACGGCGCCAGGCCCTGTCGACGTATAGGCCGGCGAGCTGCGCCGTGTCGTCGTCGAGCCCGGGCCTCAAGATCGCGATACCGATCATCCGCCCGGCTTCGAAGGCCCCGAACGCCTTCCCGCCGGCATCGACGAATCGGGTCCACACACCGAGCTCGGATGCCCATTCTTCGGCCGATCGCACATCGCGCCGGAACGGCTGAGAAAGCTTCTCGAGGTCGACCCCGTCCTGGACGTACGTCGCCTCTGCGTCCTCGGATATGTCGATCTCGGGAACGCGGACGAGCTCGACCGCCGAAACGGGTCGGATCAACGGCACCGGACGACGGTAACCGGAAGAACACTGTCGCGGGTACTTCGCGGTCTAAAGTTACGCGCCACAACATCAAGTCCGGCGGGCTTTCAGGCTGAGAACCGGCAGACATTCTGCGGCTCCGGCGCCGAGAAATGAGGGACGTGTCCATTTCGGGTCACAACGTGGACGCCGTCCTGGTCGTCGACGACGACAGCGCGACCAGGCGGATGATCACGCTCATCCTCGAGCGGGAGGGCTACGAGTGCACGGAGGCCCCCGACTCGTCGGCTGCCCTGCACTTCGCCGGGGCGCGGGAATACGCACTCGTCACTTGCGACGTGAAGATGCCGGGCGGCTCGGGGTTGGACCTCGTCGGCGACCTGAGAGAACGCCACCCGGACCTCGCGGTGCTGATGATAAGCGGCATGGACGACCTGGCGACGGCGGCTGTTGCAACTGATCTGGGCGCGTACGGCTACGTCGTGAAGCCATTCGGGATCAACGAGATCCTGATCGCGGTCGCGAACGCCATCAGGCGGAGACATCTCGAGATCGAGAACAGCGCGCATCGCAAGCATCTCGAGCAACTCGTCTCCGAGCGCACGGCAGATCTCACCGAGACGGTCGAGCGCCTCTCGCAGACAGAACGGGCTCTTCGCAAGTCTCAGGAGGAGGCCATACAGCGTCTGGCATTCGCCGCCGAATTTCGGGATCCGACGACAGGAGCGCACATAGACCGGATGAGCCGCACGTGCGAGATCCTTGCTCTTAGCGCCGGCTTGGGATCGGAAAGAGCAGACCTGATACGGATCGCGAGCCCTATGCACGACATCGGCAAGATCGGTGTCCGTGACGACGTCCTCCGCAAGCCCGGGAAGCTCACGTCCGAGGAGATGGACGAGATGCGCAAACACCCGATCATCGGCAGTGAGATCCTCGTCGGATCGGATTCAGAGCTCCTCAGGCTCGGAGGGCTGATCGCGCTCACCCATCACGAGCGTTGGGACGGGGGAGGCTATCCGAACGGTCTCGAGCACGACGAGATCCCGCTCGAAGGCCGGATCGTCGCGATCGCCGACGTGTTCGACGCGTTGACGAGCGAGCGCTCCTACAAGCCCGCATTCGAGGTCGACCACGCGGTCGCGATGATGACCGACGAGCGCGGGAGCCATTTCGACCCTGAGCTGCTCGACATCTTCCTCACGACGGTCGACGAGGTCGTCGGCCTCGCGCGCGCCGCGCAATAAGACGGGCAATAAGAGGGGCAATAAGAGCCGGGAGAAAGGGCCTTCAGAACTCGGCGACGGCAGGAGCGATCCGATCACCGATGATCTCGAGCGGGTCGATGGCCGAGACGCCGGCGACGCTCCCGTGGGCGACTGCAAATCCGAGGCGAGCGAGGCCGGAGAGGGACTCGACAATCTCGTCTGCTCTTTCGCCGTTGGTGCCGACGTCGAAGTTGAACAAGACGGTCTTCTCGATGTCGTCGTAATCGCGACCCTCGTCCTCGCAGTGCCCCCGCAACACGTCGAGCTTGTGCTCGAGGTCCGGTCCCGGGAACAAGTTGCACGCCTGCGCATAGCGAGCGACGAGCTTCAAGGTCTTTCGCTCTCCCGACCCCCCGATGAGGATGGGGGGATGCGGCGACGAAAGCGCCGGTGGCGAGTTGAGGGTCCTTCCGAGCCGGTAGTGCGCACCCTCGTAGGGGCTGTCCGTCCCGCTCCACATCTGCAGGCAGATCTGAAGAGTCTCTTCGAGCCGTTCGAAACGTTCGGCTGTCGGAGGGAACGCGAGCCCGAGGCCGCGCGCCTCCTCCTCGTTCCACGCAGCTCCGATGCCGAGCATTGCTCGACCTCCCGAGAGCACGTCGAGGGTCGTGACCATCTTTGCGAGCAGGCCCGGTTCCCTGTAGACGACGCCTGTCACGAGGGTGAGGAGCCGGATGCGAGACGTCTGGGCAGCGAGGTAGCCGAGCGTCGTGTAGGCCTCGAGCATCTCGTTCTCGGGGGGGCCTATCACTCCGATCTGCCACACATGGTCCATGACGCTCACCCTGTCGAAGCCCGCAGCTTCTGCGGCAAGCGCGACTCTCCTCAGGTCTTCGCCCAGAGCTGGAGGACCTCCCGGCCAGCTGAAGTTCGAGATGTGCAGGCCGAGCTTCACGGCGCCCTCCGATCGACTGCACGCGACGTTAGCGTGACCGGTCCGACGCGCCGCAGCTGAATCGTCACCATTCCGCAACGCCATTCAGAGGCGCCTGACAGGTTGACTCACCAGGATGGTCGCTATGGAGCCCATCGTCTTCGAGTCGTGTCACAGCACATGGCACTTCGACCCCGAGCGGATGCGCTTTAGACGGATCCTGAAGGCGATCGGGTCGGGGTCGGGAGACGTGACTACTGAGTGGCGACCCTATTTCGGGCTCGAAGCCGACGGGCAGGGCGAGTACTTCGCAGTCCTTCTCAACGCCGACGGTTCGCGCCTGCTCCGTTCGTGGCGTCATACGAGCGACTGCAGCGAGTGCGGCGGCCACGTGACGGCCGAGCACTCTCTGGAGGACGTGCGCTCAGCCTGACCGGGCTCCATCGGGCGCGACGCCGGACAGCTGTTACGCTCCGAGGCTCCGACGCTTCGAGGTGGCAGATGGACGGCGCAATCGACCGCATTCGTCAGTCTGAGCTGACCGCTGGCGTCGTTCAACGCATCCCACCCGCAGCACGCAAGCTCGTGCCCCTGCGCGTGAAGAAAATGCTGGTTCCCCCGGCACCACAACAGCTGCCCTTGCCGTCACTCGGTTATATCTCCAGCCTGAAGGCCTATTACCAGGTAGCGAACCTCGTGGGGGTGTCTCCCGGCGAATTCCAACGACGGATCGAAGAGTTCTTGTCCCTGGACGATGCCGCCATGGAGGGCTACCAGTCCAGCGACCAGCAGCGAGGTAGGTCGGTTCGCTTCGAATGGTCCGAGGATCACGACTTCGGCGACTTCCAGGTGAAGGGAATGGCCCAGAACCGGTCCAGCTGGTTGATCAGCATGTTCATGGACCAGTTGTCCGCACTTCAGAGAGACCTGACTGGAAAGCGCGTCCTCGACATCGGATGTTGGACCGGGGGGACCAGCCTGATCATGGCTCGCATGGGAGCCTCGGTGGTCGCCATCGAAGAGGTCAAGAAGTATGTGGACTGCCTTGAATACCTCTGCGATTCGTTCGGTGTCACGAATCTCGAGGCGCGCAACCTCTCCCTGTACGACCTGACCGCCGACGAATTCCAAGACGCCTTCGACATCGTGCTGTTCGGCGGTGTGCTCTACCACCTGAGCGATCCCGTGCTCGGCGCCCGGATCACGTTCGACGCTCTGCGAGAGCCGGGAACGTGCCTGCTCGAGACAGCTGTGGCGAGATCGAAAGAGCGGATTCTCGAGTACGCGGGCAAGGACGAGCCCGGCCGCGGCGACGGAGCCAATTGGTTCTTCCCCGCGCCGAACGTGGTGCATGCGATCATGGACGAGGTCGGCTACCGGGACATCCGGGGCTTGGTGTGCCCGCAGGCTGGGACACCCCAGGACCGCATGCTCGCCGTCGGGACGAAGGTGGCGCAGGTCGACATGCTCCGTGCGGGGCTTTCGGTTCCCGGCATCAGGTAGAGTCCCACCGCTTCGAGGGTTGCTTTGGAGGTAGGAGATGGCCCCTGACAAGCCCCGCGCCGCCGCCCTCACCGTTCGCAAGGTCATGGGACTGACCCTGGTTGCCCTGGCCACCAGTGGACTGCTTCTCACCGGTTGTTCCGTGGTGAAGGCCGTGGACAAGGTCGCTCACAACATCGAGGGCAACAAGGCCACCATCGACGCATTCACCAGCAAGATGAGCTCCAATAGCGCGACGCCGTTCGAAGCTGTCTACGCGACGACCGGCAGCTCACCGGCGACCATCGTCTACGCGGTCCAGCCGCCGAAAGGTCTGGCGTTCAAGGACACCGCTTCCGGGGCGACCAGCGGCACGGGTGGTCAGATCAACAGTTTCGACGTTGTCGTGAACTCGTCGGGCGAGTATGCCTGCACTCCACCCACATCGGGAGGATCGAGCTCCTGGCAGTGCGAGAAGCTATCGGGCGCGAACGAGGCGGCCGAGAACAAGATCTTCGACTTCTACACTCCTTCTCACTGGGTCACATTCCTGAGAGACTTCTCGCTCGCTGCGGGATTCGCCGGAGACAAAGTGAGCTCGTCGAGCATGACGGTGAACGGGTTCAGCATGTCGTGCGTCGACTTCGTGGCGTCGGGGGTGCCCGGTACGAGCACCATCTGCACGACGTCCCAGGGCATTCTCGGCTACGTGAAGGTCGCAGGCGATTCGACCAGTTTCGAGATCAAGAGCTACTCGTCGTCGCCGGCCGCATCCCTCTTCCAGCTGCCCCCTGGCGCAAAGGTCTCCATCCCACCGAGACCACCATTAGGCCCACCACGACCACCACTTAGGCCCACCGACGACCACCACTTAGGCCCACCGACGACCACCACTTAGGCCCACCGACGACCACCAGCTAAGTGTCCACCCATCGAGCGGATACCAGTTGCTACCTAGCTCCCCGCACGAGCACCCCGGGGCGTGCTCCGGTGTCCTGCCCGTGGTCGAGCGTCACCTCACCCCGATTGATCGTCGCGACGTAGCCCTTGCTGTGTTGCACCAAACGCTTTGCGCCTCCGGGGAGATCTGCGACGAGGGTGGGGCGCTCCAGGCCGAGCTGCTCGAAATCGATGATGTTCAGGTCCGCCTTCTTGCCCGGGACCAGCCGGCCGCGGTCATTCAAGCCGTAGACGTCGGCGGTGGCACTCGTGAGCTTGCGGACCGCCTCTTCCAACGCAAGGCGGCCCCGCTCGGCTCGCGGTCGCGAGCCCAGTACGACAGCAGGAACGTCGTGGTGCTCGCGTCGCAGGTCTGGCCGGCGTGCGCGCCGCCGTCACCGAGCCCGAACACCGTCGTCGGGTGAACGAGCATCTCCAGGGTCGCGTCGAGGTTTCCCTCGGAATAGTTGAGCACCGGTGCGTTCAGCAACTGCCGTCCGCCGTCCTCGAGTAGGTGGTCGTAGAACTCCTCCCACTGCGAGCGGCCTGCCGCGGCTGCCAGGCGGGCGATGCTCGTTGACGGGCCGGGTTCGTAGTCCGGTGGGTCACCGAGCGGGAAGGTGCGCGACGGGTGCATGAAGCCCGACACGATGGGGTCGTCCTCCATGGCAGTCAGCTCCGAGACCAGGCGCGCCCTCAAAGCAGGATCGGCCATGTGTGCGAACTGCTCCTGCCAACCCAAGAGCGCGATCTGGCTCCAGGACGGAGCGAAGTTGAACGGATGAAACGTCTGCAGCCCGAGCAGGAGAGATACCGTCCGGCCATGGACCTGAGGCCGGACGGCAATTCCCTGTGCCGCTGCGTCCGCCGCGAGACCGAGGAGCATGCGGTAGGCGTCCGGATCGCTGTTGTTCTGGTTGAGAGCGAACGTCACGGGCCGCCTGATCGCGGCTGAAAGGCGGCGCATCCACGACATCTCCTTCCTGGGTGCGGCCAGGTCCTCTCCGAGCGCACCGGCAGGAGCCAGCTCGAACACACCGGTACCAAGCTCACCGAGCACCGAGCCGATCCCGAACAGCTCGTCCTCCGCGGCGAAAGTCCCAGGGACGGGCTCTCCGTCGATCGCCCGGTGCGCGAGCGTGCGCGAGCTCGAGAACCCGAGCGCTCCTGCACTGATTCCCTCGCGCACGATTCCGGCCATGGCCTCGATGTCCTGTGCCGTTGCCGGCTCGTTCGCCGCACCCCGGTCTCCCATGACGAATGCCCTGACTGCGCCGTGGGGCACCTGGGCGCCGACGTCTATGGCTTTCGGCGCGCTCTGCACTGCGTCGAGGAACTGCGGGAAGCTCTCCCAGTCCCACCGGATGCCGGCTGACAAAGCTGCTCCCGGGATGTCTTCGACGCCCTCCATCAGACCGATCAGCCAGTCGCGGTTGTCCGGGTGAACCGGGGCAAACCCGACACCGCAATTGCCCATGACCACGGTCGTGACCCCGTGCCAGCACGAAGGAGTCAACATCGGGTCCCAGGTGACCTGACCGTCGTAGTGGGTGTGGATATCCACGAATCCGGGGGTCACGAGCGCTCCGTCCGCGTCGATCTCGCGCGCGCCGGAACCAACGACCCGGCCCACCTCGACGACCAGCTCGCCGTCCACGGCGACGTCCGCGGTGCGTGGCGCCGATCCGGTGCCGTCCACCACCGTTCCTGCCCGGATGACGAGATCGTGCATGTTCTGCCTCCCAGTGGATCGGTCGGACCCCGGGGGCAAGGTTAGACATGGTTCGTAAAGACATGGTTCGTATAGACAGGAGACGTGAGGATCTTCCGGTTCGACGAGGTGGTCTCGGTCCCCGTCTCCGCGTTCGGCTCGGACTTCCGGATCGGGCCGCTCACCGAAACCGACGCGCGGGTGCGCGTCCAGGTGATGTATCTGGCGCCCGGCGGCCAGATCGGTCGCCACCCGACGACAACTCCCCAGATGTTCGCGGTGATGGAGGGAGCAGGCGAGGTGAGCGGCTCCGACGGCAAGCGCCGTGTGATCGGTCCGGGCTACGCGGCACTCTGGGAAGCGGGCGAGGACCACGATGCCTCGAGCGCAGGTGGCCTGAAGGCGATCTGCATCGAAGGGGACTTCGAGGTCTCCGCATTTGGTGTTTCCGCCGAGCTGGTCGTAAGCGACTACGACCCCGAGTGGCCGAGCTGGTTCGAGACCGTTTCGGACTACGTGTGGCCGGTGCTGCGCGACGTGGCGTTGCGGATCGACCATGTCGGGTCGACGTCCGTGCCGGGTCTCGCAGCCAAGCCCATCATCGACATCGACGTCGTCGTGGCCTCCGAGGACCGCGTCCGGTCCGCCATAGAACGGCTCGCCGCAATCGGCTACCGGTGGCGCGGCGATCTGGGTGTCAACGGACGCCAGGCGTTCAAGGCGCCCAAGGACGCCGGCTTGCCGACGAACAACCTCTACGTCGTCGTGGAGGACTGCAAGGCCCACATGGACCACTGGTTGCTCCGAGACCTGCTCGTCGAGGATGCGGACGCGAGGGACCGCTACGCCGAGCTGAAGAGGCGCAACGCCGACCTCGCGGAAGGTGACATCGATGTCTACGTGGCTGCGAAAGCGCGCTTCGTCGCACAGATGCTCACACGCGCCCGGGCGGACAGGGAACTGCCGCCCGAGACGTATTGGGATCCCGAAGGGGAGGACCATGACCGCGAGCCCGGCGTCCCGTAGGAGCGTACGCTGGTCCGATGGGAGCCAAACAGAAGCAAGGTGGAGAGAAGAAGAAGCCGGGGAAGAACATCAAGGAGAAGCGGGCCGCCAAGACCGAGAAGAAGGCGGCCAAAGAAGGGGTCGCGAGAACTCTCGGCAGGTAGGAGAAATGTGCGGTGCCGCCGTCTCGGAAGCCGCCCGGACTCGCACCGCCGACATCGTGGGCGCTCTCGGGGCAGATGCCTCGTTGTCGGCCTCGACGAAGCTGCCGGAATGGAGCCGGCTGACGGTGGCGTGTCATCTCCGCTACGGGGCGATCGCCTCGAGGCGGATGACGAGCGACACCCTGTCCGGTCTCGAGGCGTCCTTCTATCCCGGCGGCCGTTCGGTTAGGAGACCGGGAACGCTCGTGCCCGACCCGGGCGAGGACGATCGGCGGGTCGTCGCCTCGCTGGCCGAAGAGAGCGCCAGATTGCACGACTCGTGGGCCTGGCTGTCGGAGAGCGAGTGGCAGACGGCGGTACGCGAGCCGCGAGACAATCCCGACCTGGGCGAGACGACGATCTCAGGGCTGGCGATCTTGCGTCTGACGGAGGTCGAGGTCCACGGCTCGGACCTCGACGTCGGTCTCGACGACTGGAGCGATGTATTCGTGAGGAGCGCGCTGCCGTTCCGGATCGGCCGACTCGCCTCTGGCCGCAGCAGGCAGAGGGCCCTCGACTCGGGCGTTCGAGGGTCATGGATCCTCGTTGCGACGGATGGTCCGAGTTGGAGAATCTCGGTCGGCGACGACGAGGTGGCGAGCGAACCCACGGATTCGCCGGCGCCGGCAGACGCCGTCATCGAGGCGTCGAGCCGCGATCTGCTGGCCGTGCTTCTCGGCCGGCCCAACCAAGACGGTCTCGTCGAGCGCGGCGACCGAGACCTCGTCGGGGCGTTCAGCAGAGCCTTTCCGGGCCCTTAGCGGGCGTAAATAGGAGTCGGACGATAGACCTAGGTCCTTGGAATGATCGGATGGACCTGGAGCCCCGAACACCCCGGCAACGAGAAGTGGATCGGGACCGACTGGGTCGTGTTCGGCGGTGTGACGAGAAGGCTCGCATACGTCGGGCAGGTCGTCGCGTTGCCAGTGGGAACATCGGTGCCCTCGACGACCGCCGATGCCACTAGGCCTGGGGTGAGAGTCACATGGGGCGCGCTCTTCCCCGCTCCGCCCATGTAGCCGTTCAGCGTCCTGACTGCCTGGGTGATCTGGACCCCCTGAACATTCAGCCCTGCAACGCCTGGGTACCCGTAGAGACTGCATGTCGTAGAGCTCGCGTCCTTGAACAGCAGGAGGACACTCTCGTGGCCGAGGGCCGCGCCGCCGAACGTCGCGGTCACGGCGAGTTGATCGAAGTTGCAAGCCGGCGTCCGGTGGACAACGGATGGGAGGACTGTCACTTTGACCGAAGGCGGGACAGGTGGGACGCCCGCGATGCTCTGCCAGGCGCGCACGTAGTCGACGGCGAGCAACCTCTGCGCAGGATCGAGGCACGCCGGCGGCGAGAAGCCGGTCGGCATGATCGACGAGCCCGGCACGACGAGCGCACCGGTCCAGCCGGAGAACCGGATGCCGATTTCGCCGTGGAGCGTTTGAAACCCGCACCAGTCCAACTCGACGACCGCCTGCGGCGCCGATCCCGACGCAGGGAGCTCGACGGGGGTCTTGGGAGCCGGAAGATCCGGTGCCCGCTGGTCGGCCGACTCGCTCAGGTCGAGGCTGTGTCCTGCAGCGTCGTAGACGACGATCTGCGGGCGTCCAGAAAGCGAGCAGGACAGGTTGGAAGTATCCGTTATGCGGATCGCTCCGAGCTCCGTGCCTGGCTGATTGAACACGACGTCAGCCTCGAGCTGGCTCTTCGAGCAGGCTGCGGACGTGTATGCCTTCGCGGGAGATGGCCCGGTAGGTGTCTTGACCGATCCGGACCGTGCGACGTCGAGGCTCACCAGGGCGACCACGAGCGCAACCGCTATGACGCCTGCCCATGCGATGGCACGTCCGCGCGACAGGCGGACCCGCCGCCGGATCGGAGCGGATGCAGACTGGAGCGAGGTCGAGTCGAACGAATGGAACAACTCCCGAAGACGGTCGTCGATGTCGTCGGGAGTTTCGATGTGGGCCATCAGCCGATCCTCCTGTCGATGTCGATTCTCGAAGGGCCCCGGTCCTCGACGAGTGGCAGCAGGTGGGCCCTCGCTCGGTGAAGGAGAGTTTTCACGGTCCCCTCTTCGACACCCAGTGACGCCGCGACGTCGGAAAGGGACATGTCGAGCCTGTAATGAAGGGCGACCACCTCGCGTTCCCGGCGGGTCAGCTTGCTCATCGCGCGCACGAGGTCGACGCTGCTCGCGACCCGATCCGCGAGCTCTCTCGGCGGTGCCTCGAGCCGAACGGCCAGCAGCCTCAACGCCGCGCGCTCTTTACCGAGGCGCCTGAAATGGTTTCTGGTGTGGTTGAGGGCGACCGTCACGACCCAGGCGGGCCACGACGCGACCTCGTCACCTGCCTTCGCCTTCTGCCATGCCCGGACGAGAGCCTCCTGCAACGCCTCCTCGGCGAGCGCAGGGTCTCCGCATATGAGCGCGATCGCAGATGCGAGGCCCGAACGGTCCACGGCCTCGAGCCGCTCCACCTCGTCAACCATGCCGCCCCCCGCCGAAGTCGCGCTCCATGGTCATAGGACACCACTGACCATGGATTGGTTGACAGGTTTTCGGGAAAAAGACGGAAAGCTGACTCGGGCGGGCCCGAGCCGTCCTCAGCCCGACGCCGCTGCGGGACTCGGAGCCGGAGTGGTGAGCATCTGCCGGCGCTCGTCGGCGGTGATCTTGCTCGGTTCGGTGCTGCGCATGAACTCGGACACGATCTCGACGAACCGAACCGGGTCCTCGGCGTGCGGGAAATGACCTGCGCCCTCCATGATCTCGAGACGGCTGCCGGGGATGGCCTCGTGTGCGGCGTGCGCGTGGCTGACCGGGATGATGTTGTCGCGGTCGCCCCAGACGATGAGCGTGGGCATCCTGGCCGCCAGGTAAAGACGGTCCATGGCGGTCACTGATTGTCCGCCCGGGTCCACCACGCCTCGAAGTGTGCGGGTGAAGGCTCTGCGGTTCTCGGGATCTGCGAGCGATGCGTAGGCACGCCACATCTCGACGGCGCGGGCGTTGCGGAAACCCGCCCGGTGGAGCAGCTTGAACAACCCGTTGCCCCAGTCACGTGCCACGGTCGGGAACAGGACCGGGAAGGTGTATTCGACACCGGGGAAGGTGAGAACACGCAGGATCAGGCTCACCTCGCGCCCGAGCCCTCCGCTGCCGACCAGGACCAGCCGATCACAGTTGTCGGGGTACTGGTACGAGAATTGCATCGCGACGCCGCCACCGAAGGACTGACCGACGACGGTCACCCGCTCGATGCCGATGACGGCGAGCAGGTCGCGCAGAGCGCTTGCCTGCGCGCCAAGCGAGTAGTCGCCGGACGGCTTGTCGGACTTGCCGTGGCCGACGAGGTCGGGCGCGATGACGGTGTGGTCGCGTGCCAGGAGAGGCATCGCGCCAGACCAGGTCTTGGAGCTGCCGGCGATCCCATGGAGCAGAAGCAGGGCCGGACCCTCGCCGGCGCGGCGGAAGAACACCCTGTGTCCGTGTATCAGGACGCTCTCCAGGTCGCCTGACGCGGTCATCCGATCACCCATTGGCGACGTCCTTCGGCGGCGAGCAACCGGCCGAACTGCATTCCGGCGAAGTGTGACGCCGCCATCGGAACATCGGTCCCTTCGTATTCGCGCGCGAGCGCATCGCGGGTTCGGCGAGCAAGCGCTGGATCGACATCCGATATCGCCTCCCACTCGGGATCGACGAGCTCTACGGGGCAATGAGCCACGTCGCCGATCAGCAGCGCACGTTCGGACCCCGAGGCGATCACGAGCACCGCACTGCCCGGCGTGTGCCCTGGAGCCGAAGTGACCGTGACGCCGGGAAGGATCGGGCCATCGTCCCATACCTCGAACCGGTCGACCACGGGAGAGAGCAACTCTGATTCCGACGGGGCCCCCATCATCTGTGCGAGAGGAGTGGGTGGAGCTCCTCCGGGCTCGACGAAGTACTCCCAGTCGGCGGATGAACAGCGGTAAGTGGCATTCTCGAAAGCTGGAGCGCCGCCGGTGACGGCCCAACCGATGTGATCGAGATGAAGGTGCGTGAACAGGACGTCGGTGACCTCGGTCTTCGAGACACCGAGCGCCTCGAGGCTCTCCATGAAATGACCCATCCCAAGGCCCAGCCCTAGTGCGCCCAGACCGAGGTCCACGAGGGCGACCCGGTCCCCGGCGCCGCGGATCAGGAAGCCCCCGATCTCCATCGGGACCATCCCGTTCTCGTCGAGGAACCTGCGGTGGGGGAGCCACTCCTCCTCGGTTGCAGTGAACAACATGTCGGGCGGGATTGCTCCGGTGCCGTCCGTGACGGGGCTTATCTCGATGCTTCCGACTCGCACGGGCCTCCTACGGACGAAAGGTCAGCCGATCGTAACAATCCGCACACACAGGCCTACTCGGGGGCGACGATGATGCAAAAGGAGTGCCCGGCGGGATCCGCATAGACACGCAGCTGCTCCTCCGGATCGTCGCACCGGTCGTAGAGCAATCGTCCACCCAGAGCAAGGACCCGCTCGTGCTGGGCCTCGAGGTCCTCGAATGACGGGACCGTCATGTCCAGGTGCAGTTGCTGAGGAGTCGTCGGATCCGGCCAGGTCGACTCTCGCAGCTCGTCGACCTGCTGGAACGCCACGCCACTATTGCGATTCGGACCTCGGAGCACGAGCCAGTCCTTCTCCGCTTGGCCGGGAGCTTCGTCACCTTCGCGGTACCGCAGACCGAGAAGCTGGCGGTAGAACTCGGCGAGGACACGTGCGTCCGTGCAGTCGAGGACCACTTGCCTGATCTCGGGGAATGGCCTGTCCGGTGCCATCGGCCACCTTTCGGTTCGTCACCAGAATCTCATCTCCCGCCGCTCACGTCGATCAATGCCCCTGTCACATATGAGGCCTCGTCCGAGCACAGCCAGGCGACGGTGGCTGCTATCTCTGAGGGTTGCCCGACGCGCCCCATCGGTATCGTGCCGGCCAAGCGCTCGGCCCTGTCCGGCTGGCCGCCGCTCGCATGGATGGTGGTGTGGACCAACCCCGGCCGCACGGCGTTGACGCGGACACCCTCTGCGGCGACCTCGCGCGCGAGACCTAGAGTCAGCGTGTCGATCGCACCCTTGGAGGCGGCATAGTCGACGTACTCGCCCGGACTACCCAGCCGCGCGGCTGCAGACGAGATGTTGACGATCGAACCGCCAGAACCACCGTGAACGGTCGACATCCGTCGTACCGCTTCGCGCGCGCAGAGGAACGGACCGATGACGTTGACCGCGAACATCCGCTCGAGGCGAGCCGAAGAATATTCGTCGACGCGGGCCTTCTGATCGACGATCCCCGCAGAATTGACGAGCGCACTCAAAGGGCCGAGCTCCTCGTCGACCTTTGCGAAGAGGGTAACCACGTCGTGCTCCGATGCGACGTCACCTTGGATGGCCACTGCTCTTCGTCCGAGCAACCGGCATTCGTCGACGACGGATCGAGCGGCGCCTGCTTCGTGCAGATAGCCGACCGCCACATCCCAACCTGCGGTCGCAAGACGCGTCGCCGTCGCCGCACCGATGCCCCTGCTTGCACCCGTTACAACTGCAATTCCCACTTCACCAGACTAGGAGTACCGACGACAACGCTGTATGAAGCTGAATAGGATGACGCTCCGGAAGGGGGATAACGTGGGTGCACCTTCGTACCGGACTATGAAGGCTGGTGACGTCGCCCCCGAGGCCCTTCTGCGAGCCGTGATCGAGGTGTCGGACGACGCAATCTTGACCCTCGGTGGGAACGGCGAAATAGCTACCTGGAGCGCGACAGCCGAGAGGCTGTTCGGGTTCACGCCTGCAGGAGTGCTCGAAAGATCGCTCGACTGCCTGTTCCCCGAACATCTCCAAGGCGACATCGGATCTGTCGTGAGCAGGGTTATGGCGGGGGAGCGGATCAACCACTTCGAAAGCGAGGTCGTGCGCAACGACGGCATGCCGGTCCCGGTGTGGCTCTCTCTGTTCCCCATCTTCGATGCGTACGACACCGCGGTGGCTGCTGCGGTGATCGTTCGAGACGTGACCGAACAGCGTCTGGCTCAAGCGACCCTCGCCGAGGTCGAATCCCGGCTCGAAGTCGGGGAGGCCATGGCGCACGTCGGGAGCTGGCTCTGGGACCTGAGGACGGGCACCGTTCAATGGAGCGCCGAATTCCACCGGATTCACGGGGTCGATCCCCTCGATTTCGACGGGACCTACGAGTTCCACCTTGGTCTGATCCACCCCGAGGACCGCGAGGATGTGAGATCGGCCATGAAGCGCTCGGTGCAACAAGGGACGACCTTCGAAGGGGAGTACAGGGTCGTACGTCCCGACAAGCAGGTGAGGGTGCTGAGAGCCCGGGCCCAGCCGACCATCGGATCTGCTGGTACAGCGGTCGGACTTCGCGGGATGGGTCAGGACGTGACCGAACCGCGTTGAGCAGGTCGCAAGGTCCGCTGTCCCACCCTCAATCGCGACCGACGATGTGCCTTACCGTCGCGACGAGGTCCCCACCTAAGTCGGGCACGGACCGATCGCTGTCCACGATCGTCGCAAGCTCGCGAAGGGTGCTGCCAAGCTGCGCACGAGCGGCGGACACCACATCAGCGAACTCGTCGGTGCTGTAAAGGGTCTTGATCGACCGTCCGAGTCGGTCCAGCTCCTTCCCGCCAGCTTTGGCCCCGATCAGGTACCCGGCTGCCAATGCGACGAGAGTTTTCACGGCGCCTCCTCGAGCTCGGCCTCTGCGTGGAGCCTGACGCGAACGTCGGGGTAGATCCGGAACATGAGCACGGTCGGAGAGGGGATCGAGAAGTCGCGGATGTCGAAGACCTGCTCTCCAGTGATGACGAGGCGGCGACCCGACACCGCATGCACGTCCACGGTGCCCTGGGCCGGCCTGGTCACACCGTGGAAGGTGAGCTCGCCTTTCAAACTGTAACGGGTACCCGGGCCGCTGGCAGCGCACTCCCGCAACTCGACGGTAGCCGTCGGAAACCGACGGGCATCGATGCGGCGGAGCAGTTCGGCGTCGTAGAGGCCGTTACCCGATCTGAGCTCTGCCACGTCGATCTCGAGCCTCCCCGACGGGGCAACCTCGGTCCGAAGCACACCGTCTGTGACAGCGGCCTCGATCGACCCGGTCAGCCCGATGGCGCCGAAGCTCAGGGGACCGACCGTGGAGCGGACCTCGATGAGCACGACAGAACGCTCAGGCACCAGGCGGAAGCGCTTCTGGATCGCCTGTGCAAGCGCGTCTGGCGCGCCGGCAGGGTCCAACGAGGGCAGCGCCGATCCGGGTGCGGTGGGCCCCGGGTCAGCGTTATCGGGCCCTGGTTCTCTGCGTGCCGGGTCTTGCAATGGCGGCATCCTTCGGTTGGATGATGTCGAGGAGACAGGGGACCACCCGACGCCGAGGGCAGCCGCCCAGCCCCCTTCGACCTCGGCGAGCACGGCGTCGGTGGTCCCGGTCGCCTGATAGCGGCGAAGGACCTGCCCGAGGTAGTCGTGCTCCTCCTTGATCACGCCCATCCACGCCCGCAGGACCCGCTCACCCAGAGCAGTGACGCGGTAGACGCGCCGCGCCTGCCCTGCCGTCGGGCTCTGTGGGGCCGCCCCAACGAGCCCGTCGCGCTCGAGCTGGGCCAGGGCCCGGTACACGGCGGGCCGGTCGACATGGCCGAAGCGGAACTCCTTGAGGCGAGGCACCAGGCCGTAGCCGTAGCCCGGTCTCTCCGAGAGCAGCAGCAGGATCGCCGGCAGGATGAACCGGCGGGGGGGCGCCAACTCGAACCGCGAGTTGCGTCGCCGGCAGAAGTGGCCGTGCTGCGGTCGATGTGCAACACCCCGCCCTTCTACCCCGAACCGGTGCAGTGTCAACGCGTCCACGGTCAAAGTGGCAGGGTCGCCATCCAGGGATGATGCAAAAGACACTTATTTACGGAACGGCCGTAACGGGGTATCACTCAATGGAGCCGCCAACGGGCGCGGCCTCAAGAGGGGAGGGACCCGCGGTGACGGCAACCGAAGCGCCGCCGGACGAGGCCGTCGTCCACGTCCTGTGGATCAACGCCGGGCTCAGCTGCGACGGGGACTCCGTCGCGCTGACCGCGGCCACCCAGCCGAGCATCGAGGAGATCGCCCTCGGCGCCCTGCCCGGGCTTCCGAAGATCGCCGTGCACTGGCCGCTCATCGACTTCGAGTGCGGCCCGGTGGGTGGGGCCGACGACTTCATCGAGTGGTTCTTCAAGGCCGACCGCGGCGAGCTCGACCCGTTCGTCCTGGTCGTCGAGGGGTCGATCCCCAACGAGGCGATCAAGCGCGAGGGCTACTGGTGCGGCTTCGGGAACAATCCCGACACCGACCAGCCGATGACGACCAGCGAGTGGCTCGACCGGCTGGCGCCCAAGGCGCTGGTCGTGCTCGCGCGCCGGCACGTGCGCCTGCTACGGCGGCATCCACGCCATGGCCGGCAACCCGACCGGGGCCATGGGCGTGCCCGACTACCTGGGCTGGGGCTGGAAGTCCAAGGCGGGCATCCCGATCGTCTGCGTGCCCGGCTGCCCGACCCACCCCGACAACCTCTCCGAGACCATCCTCTACCTGCTCTACCAGGCCACCGGCCAGGCGCCGATGATCCCGCTCGACGACTCGCTGCGGCCCCAGTGGCTGTTCGGCAGCCACCGTGCACGAGGGCTGCGACCGGGCCGGCTACTACGAGCAGGGCGACTTCGCCAACGAGTACGGCTCGCCCAAGTGCATCGTCAAGCTCGGGTGCTGGGGACCGGTGGTCAAGTGCAACGTGCCCAAGCGGGGGTGGATCAACGGCGTCGGGGGCTGCCCCAACGTCGGGCGGCATCTGCATCGGCTGCACCATGCCCGGCTTCCCGGACAAGTTCATGCCCTTCATGGACGAGCCGCCCGGGGCCCGGGTCTCGACCACTGGCCAGCGGCCTCTACGGGCAGGCCGTCCGGGGGCTGCGCAAGATCACGCTGAACACACGCTCGACGACGAGCCGAAGTGGCGCACGCCGGGCAGCGAGCTGTCGACCGGCTACAAGGAGATCTGGAGGTAGGACGATGGCCACGCACGAAGTTCACGGAGGACGCGAACGGCCTGGTCGAGATGGCCTGGGACCCGATCACCCGGATCGTGGGCAGCCTCGGCATCTACACCAAGATCGACTTCGGCAAGGGCAAGGTGGCCGAGTGCCACAGCACCTCGTCGATCTTCCGGGGCTACAGCATCTTCATGAAGGGCAAGGACCCCCGCGACGCCCACTTCATCACCAGCCGCATCTGCGGCATCTGCGGCGACAACCACGCCACCTGCTCGTGCTACACGCAGAACATGGCCTACGGCGTGCAGCCCCCGGCGCTGGGCGAGCAGATCGTCAACCTGGGCGAGGCGGCCGAGTACATGTTCGACCACAACATCTTCCAGGAGAACCTGGTCGGGGTGGACTTCTGCGAGAAGATGGTGGCGGAGACCAACCCCGGCGTGCTCGAGCAGGCCAACCGGACCGAGGCACCCCACGCCGACGCGCACGGCTACAAGACGATCGGCGACATCATGCGGTCGCTCAACCCGTTCTCGGGAGAGTTCTACCGCGAGGCGCTGCAGGTCAGCCGCTACACCAGGGAGATGTTCTGCCTGATGGAGGGCCGCCACGTCCACCCCTCGACCCTCTACCCGGGCGGGGTCGGGCACGACGGCGACCATCCAGCTGTTCACCGACTACTACACCCGGCTCATGCGCTACGTGGAGTTCATGAAGCGGGTCGTGCCGATGCACGACGACCTCTTCGACTTCTTCTACCAGGCGCTGCCCGGCTACGAGGAGGTCGGCCGGCGGCGCGATCCTGCTCGGACTGCTGGGGCGCGTTCCAGGACCCGGACGGTCTGCAACTTCGAGTACAAGGACATGACCAAGTGGGGTCGCGCCATGGGCGTGACCCCGGGCGTGGTGGTCGACGGCAAGCTGGTCACCAACGACCTGGTCGAGATCAACCTCGGGCATCCGGATCCTGCTCGGCCACTCGTTCTACGACGACTGGGAAGACCAGGAGATGTTCGTCACGCAGGGACCCCCTGGGCAACCCGGTCGACCGGCGCCACCCCTGGAACCAGCACACCAACCCCCAGCCGCAGAAGCGCGACTTCGACGGCAACTACAGCTGGGTCATGTCGCCCCGCTGGTTCGACGGCACGGACCACCTGGCGCTCGACACCGGCGGCGGGCCGCTGGCCCGGCTGTGGTCGACCGCGCTGTCAGGCCTGGTGAACACCGACCACCTGAAGGCCACCGGCACGAGCGTGCAGATCCACCTGCCCAAGACCGCGCTCAAGCCGGAGGTCACTCTCGAGTGGAAGGTCCCGCAGTGGTCCAACACCATCGAGCGCGACCGGGCCCGGACCTACTTCCAGGCCTACGCGGCCGCGGCCGCGCTCGACTTCATCGAGATGGCGCTCGGCGACGTGCGGGCCGGCAAGACCAAGACGTGGGAGCCCTTCGAGGTGCCCGACGAGGGGATCGGCTGCGGGTTCACCGAGGCGGTGCGCGGCGTGCTGTCGCACCACATGGTGATCAAGGGCGGCAAGATCGCCAACTACCACCCGTACCCGCCGACGCCGTGGAACGCCAACCCCGGGACAGTCTTACGGCACGCCGGGCCCCTACGAGGACGCGGTGATCGACACGCCCGATCTTCGAGGAGAACACCGGGGAGAACTTCAAGGGCATCGACATCATGCGGGCGGTGCGCAGCTTCGACCCCTGCCTGCCCTGCGGCGTGCACATGTACCTCGGCAAGGGCAAGGTGCTGAAGAAGATGCACTCCCCGACCCAGGTGGCCAATCCCGAGACTTGGCCTGCTGAAGCGGCGGAGCGATGCCGGCACCCCAGAACCTCCGGGCCACCGGCGACCGGATCGAGCAGGTGCTCGACGAGCTGCAGGCGACGGCCGACCCACGCATCGTCGACCTGGCCGAGGAGCTGCTGCGCCTGGTCTCCGAGCTCTACGGCGGCGGGCTCGCCCGCGTCGTCGAGCTGGCGCGCGAGCAGGCTCCCGGGCTGATCGGCGCCCTGGTCGACGACGAGCTGGTGGCCAGCCTGCTGCTGGTGCACGGCCTGCACCCGGACGCCCTCGACAGACCGGGTGGAAGGCGCACTGGCTCGGTGCGGCCGCTCCTGGCTGCGCACGGCGGCGACGTCGAGCTGCTCGGCATCGACGAGGACGCGGGCGCGGTGCTGCTCCGCCTGCTCGGCAGCTGC
This sequence comes from uncultured Acidimicrobiales bacterium, assembly GCA_963801315.1. Classification (GTDB taxonomy): domain Bacteria; phylum Actinomycetota; class Acidimicrobiia; order Acidimicrobiales; family CAVXTF01; genus CAVXTF01. Next base: position 65,141 of record CAWDEI010000006.1, read on the forward strand.
GACGGCTGCCCGTCCTCGGCCGGCACCCTGCAGGGGGCGGTCGAGGGGGCCATCGTGGAGGCGGCGCCCGAGATCGTGCGCATCGTGGTCGAAGCGCCAGCCGACCCCCACAGTCGGCCAAGGTCGCTGTGGCGCTCACTACCAAGCCGGTGTACGACGAATGCCCGGCGGAGATGGTCGGCACGTGACCGATCCGCTGGCCGTGCTGCAGCGGATCCGCGAGCCGTCCGCTCGCGGTCGCCCGGCCGGGGGAGCTCTGCGAGTCTGTGCGCCGAGCCCGTTCCCGACGAGCACGGCCACCTCGTCGACCTGCAGGCGCGCACCCTGCTGTGCGCCTGCCGGGGCTGCTATCTGCTCTTCATCTCCGAGGGCGCCGGCGGGTCGCACTTCCGCGCGGTCCCCGACCGCTACCTGGCCTTCTCCGACTTCGAGCTCTCGTCCGCGCAGTGGGACACCCTGCAGATCCCGGTCAGCGTGGCCTTCTTCTTCCTCAATTCGTCCCTGGGCGGGTGGCGGCGTTCTACCCGGGACCGGCCGGCGCCACCGAGTCGGAGCTCCCGCTCGACACGTGGGACGAGGTGTTCGGCTCGAGCCGAGACCCTCCGCACACTTGAGCCCGACGTCGAGGCGTTCCTCGTGCGAGCAGGGACGCCAGAGGCGATCCGGTCGATCGCAAGGTGATGCCGAGTGCTACATCGTGCCCATCGACGCCTGTTACGAGCTGGTCGGCCACCTGCGCCAGCTCTGGCGGGGCTTCGACGGCGGCAGCCGAGGCGCAACGCGCAATCGACGAGTTCTTCGACGACGTGCGCGCCAGGGCGCGATGACGACGCCTGGCCTTCGAGGTGGTCGACGCCCGGGCCGAGCCCCACGCCGCCGTGCCGACCATCATGCTGCGGCTGCGGGTCGACGAGGCCGACGGTGTGCACGGTCCACGCGCTGGCGCTGCGCTGCCAGATCCGGATCGAGCCCCAGCGCCGGCGCTACACCGAGCGACGAGGAAGAGCGCCTCTACGAGCTGTTCGGCGAGACACCGCAATGGGGCGACTCGCTGCGGCCCTTCCTGTGGACCCACGTCTCGACGACGATCGGAGGTTTCACCGGGCAGACGAGTTCGACCTGCCCGTGGAGTGCACCTACGACTTCGAGGTCGCCGGCGCCAAGTACCTCCACGCCCTGGCCGACGGCGACATCCCGCTGCTCCTGCTGTTCTCGGGCACGGTGTTCACCCGGGGCAACCGGGCTTCACAGGCCGAGCCGCTCTCGTGGATCGCGAGGCCTCCTACCGGATGCCGGTGGCGGTCTGGCGGGAGGTCATGGACCATCTACTTCCCCAACAGCGGCTGGATCCGCGTCGGGCGCGACACCCTCGACGAGCTGCAGCGATTCCAGGCCGTACGCGGGCCTGCCCACCTGGGACCAGGCCTTCGAGCAATGCTCCTGAAGCAAGCAGGAGCCGATACACCGTGACGGTGCGTGCCCGACCGCTTCGCGACCGCCCGCGCCGTGGCCGACGCCGTGCTCTACGAGGGGTACGTGCTCTACCCCTACCGCGCCTCGTCGCGCAAGAACCAGGTGCGCTTCCAGTGGGGCGTGCTCACACCCCGTGCCTTCAGCGAGGCGGACGGCTCCGAGCGGTGGTCGATGCGCACCGAGTGCCTGGTCGACCCGGGTTGTGCCCCCGTCCTGTCGGTGCGCATCCGCTGCCTGCAGGCCCAGCACCGCAGAGTCGAAGAAGCCGTCGCTGTCGTGGAAGGACCGGCGGCGAGCCCCGGTTCGTGCCCACAGCGACGCTCGAGGTCGACGGTGGCTCCACGTCGACTGGGACGAGGCGGTCGACCAGACGTTCGATCTACTTCCCGCTTCATCTGTCGGCGCTGCTGGCCGAAAGGCACGAACAGTGCTTCGGATTCTCCGGGTGGGACCGAGACGGAGCTCGTACGGCCAAAGGACTCGGTCGCCGGGCGGTTCGTCCGGCGGCGCGAGCCGATCGATGGTCGGGTAATGGTCGATGCAATCGAAGTCGGCGGCGTCGGCGACCGAGGTGGTGGCACCGCTTTGAACTCTGGCGGTGGACGCCTCGTCAAGATCGCCGTCACAGTGGAGAATCACCGAGCACGAAGCTCCGGCGAGTCGCCGCGACGAGACCATGGCGCACTGCCTGGTCGCCGTGCACACGATGCTGGCCGTCGACGGCGGGGCTTCGTCTCCCTGCTCGACCCGCCTGAGGCCGCCCGCTCGCAGGCGGCCACCTGTCGGAGCGACGGGACCTACCCGGTCCTCATCGGCGACGACGATGTGGTGCTGTCCTCGCCGATCATCCTCTACGACCACCCCGAGGTGGCTCCCCAGAGCCCGGGCGACCTCTACGACTCGACCGAGATCGACGAGATCCTCGCCCTGCGGGTCATGACCCTGACCGACGAGGAGAAGTCCGAGGCCGAGGCACCGACCCCCGAGCGGCCGCCATCATCGACCGCTGCGACGACATGCCGCCCGAGACGTGGGGCCGGCTGCACGGGCAGATGCGCCTGGTCCGAGCTCCCTCGGTCGGACCCTCGACCCGTCGAGGAGACACGATCCGTGCCCTGGTGGGACCCCGAGGCCGACGCGTCGTTCGACCCCTGGACCGAGTCGGTGATGAGTCGCCGGCGTCGAGATCACCAAGGGCAGCGCGGTCCGGCTGCGGCCCTCGCACCGGGCCGACGCCCAGGACATCTTCCTCGCCGGGCTGGAGCGCCACCGTGGCCGGCGTCTTCACGGACGTCGACGGCGACAGCACGTCGCCGTCACCGTCGACGACGATCCCGCCACCGAGGAGCTGTCCTGGCAGGGCCGGTACCTGTTCTTCCACCCCGACGAGGTCGAGCCTCTGAGCGTCGGGACGGGACCCGATGACCGGCAGCGTGCTGGTCGCCGGCATCGGCAACATCTTCCTGAGCGACGACGGCTTCGGCGTCGAGGTGGCCAACCGCCTGGCCGAGCGAGTCCTCCCGGCGGGTGCGGGTCGAGGACTTCGGGATCCGCGGCGTGCACCTGGCCTACGAGCTGCTCGACGGTTACGAGGGCCTGGTCCTCGTCGACGCCGTCGCCATGCGGCGACGCGCCGGGAACCCTCGCCGTCATCGAGCCCGGTTCATTTCGTGGCGAGACGGGTCCGGACCAGTCTGCACCCGTGGTCGATGCCCACAGCATGAGCCCTGACGTGGTGCTCGGAACTCTTGCGAACCTGGGGGGGTCGGTCCGACAGGTCGTTCGTGGTCGGATGCCAGCCCGCGAGCCTCGAAGAGGGCATTGGGCTTTCGTCTGCGGTCGCCGCTGCTGTGGACGCAGCGGTGCAACTGTGCCGGCAACTCGTCGCTGACGTCGTGCGACCTGTCAGAAAGGATGCAAGAGCATGATCACCCGTTTCATGCTGTCGTTATTGTTCGCCCTTGCCGTCGGGTTGTTCGTGAAGTCGCTGCCCGACATCGCCCGCTACCTGAAGATGAGGGAGATGTAGATGGGCCGAACATCGAGTGCCGCGACGGAAAGCGTCTGAAGCTGTGGCCCGCTATCGGATCATCCCTGAACGGTCCCGGGTCTGGATCGACGCGCGCTCGAGCGTTCACCCAATCCACTCCAGCACCGAAGGGCTCGAAGGGTATGTGGAGCTCGAGCTCGACCCTGAGGCGGTGGATCTGACGCAAGAGCCGAAAGGGAAGGTGTCTCTTCCTGTCAGTCGCCTGTCGTCCGGAAACCGCATGGAAGACCGTGAGATGCAGAAGCGCATCGAATCCAGGCGCTATCCGACCATCGACGGTGTCCTCGAGCGCATGCAGCGCCTCGGCGAGGACGGTAGCTACCAGGTCACGGGTGACGTCAACTTCAGGGGGGTGCAACGTCCTCACCAGGACAAGATGACCATCGAAGCGGTGGATGATCAGACGATTCAGCTGACTGGCAAGTCACAGTTCGACATCCGCGAGTTCGGGATGGAGCCTCCCCGGGTGCTCCTTCTCAAGGTCTATCCCGAAGTGGACGTCAGGGTAGAGATCGTCGCGGCGAAAGAGGCTTAGTCATGCACGAGCTCGGTCTTTGCGCTTCGATAGTGGATGCGATCGAGGTCCGCGCGGCGGAGCGCCCTGTGGCTCGGGTGCGGGTGACGGGTCGGACGGTTGCACCATGTCCATCCCGATGCGTTCGAGCAGTCGTTCATGGTCGCCGCGATGGGCACCGTTGCAGAGGATGCAGCGGCCGAGCTCATCTTGCTACCGGTCATCGCGCGCTGCAGCCGATGCGAAACCTCATGGGAGGGCGATGACATGCCGATCTCTTGCCCTTCATGCGGCTCGGTCGATATCGAGCTGCTCGGTGGCGATGAGCTCGTGCTGGAGTCGATCGAGTACAGAGACTGAATCGAGTACAGGGGCTGAGAGGAAACGACATGTGCCTCGGGATTCCCGGACAGCTGGTCGAGCTAGTCGAGAGCAACGAGCATCTGGCGCGCGCCGACGTTTCAGGTGTGACTCGGGTGATCAACATCGGGCTGCTCGAAGACGAAGTGCTCCGACCCGGCGATTGGGTACTGATCCATGTGGGGTTCGCCATGTCGAAGATCGACGAGAACGAGGCCGACCTGGCTCTCGCATCTCTGAAGTTGATGGGTCAGGCGTACGGGGACGAGCTCGAGGCATTCTGGTCGTCCAGATCACGAGCGACAGCAAAGGAGGATGACATGGGTACTCTCATAGGGGTCGTCGTCGGTTACGCACTCGGTACACGCGCTGGCGAACAGGGCTGGACCGAGTTCCACGACGCCTGGAAGGTGATCAGCTCGTCCGACGAGGTGAAGGACCTGATTGCGGGCGGATTCTCGATCGCCAAGGACCTTCTCGGTCGAGGCAGCACCTTCCTGGCGGACGCGCTCAACCAATCTGGCGACGGCACCAGGTTGCGTCGGTGGCATAGAGCCTGCGATGCGATTCGTCGACGAGTACAGGGATCCTGCTGCGGCCCGTGCGCTCATGGCGCGGATCACCGATCTGGCCGGCGACGGTGAATTCAAATTCATGGAGGTGTGCGGCGGGCACACGCACACCATCTACCGCCACGGGATCGAGCACCTCCTTCCACCCTCGGTAGAGCTGGTGCACGGGCCTGGCTGCCCTGTCTGCGTGATACCGATGGGTCGGGTCGACGACGCGATCTCGGTGGCGGGTGAGCCGGGGGTCATATTCACGTCGTTCGGCGACATGATGCGGGTTCCGGGCAGCAAGGGAAACCTCCTGAAGGCGAAGGCCGAGGGAGCGGACGTCCGATTCGTCTACTCCCCCCTCGACGCTTTGCGGATCGCCGTCGACAATCCGGGCCGCCAGGTCGTGTTCTTCGCGGTCGGCTTCGAGACGACGGCGCCGTCGACCGCGCTCACCCTGCTGCAGGCGCGAGAGCTGAAGGTGCCCAACTTCAGCGTCTTCTCGAATCACGTGACGATCGTTCCGCCGCTAAAGGCGATCCTGGAATCCCCCGATCTGCGGCTCGACGGCTTTCTCGGTCCAGGCCACGTATCGACGGTCATCGGACAGCGGCCGTACCGATTCGTGCCCGCGCAGTACGGCAAGCCCCTCGTGACCGCCGGGTTCGAGCCGCTCGACATCCTCCACGCCATCGCCATGCTGCTCAGCTCAGATCAGCAGAAGGGACGGTGCGAGGTCGAGAACCAGTACTCGCGGGTCGTCCGCGAAGAGGGAAACCCGAAGGCCCTCGCCGTCCTCGCTCGAGGTGTTCGAGCTGCGACCGCACTTCGAGTGGCGGGGACTGGGCTTCATCTCCCAGAGCGCTCTCAAGCTGCGGGCTGAGTTCGAGGACTTCGACGCCGAGGTGCGCTACGAGATCCCCGGGCGTGCGGGTCGCGGACCCGAAGGCCTGCCAGTGCGGCGAGGTGCTGAAGGGTGTCATCAAGCCCTGGGAGTGCAAGGTCTTCGGCACGGCCTGCACGCCGGAGACTCCCATCGGCACCTGCATGGTCTCCTCCGAGGGAGCTTGCGCCGCCTACTACAACTTCGGCCGCATGCACCGCGAGGCCGCGGTGACCTTGGGCGCGGACCGGCGTCGCGAAGACATGACTGCCGTCACCGCGTCTGACGATCGCGTCCGGCGCAGGATCCGGGTCACAGGCGTGGTACAAGGCGTCGGTTTCCGGCCCTTCGTGCATCGTCTGGCGACCGAGCTCGACCTCGGCTGGCCACGTCGGCAACGACTCCGAAGGTGTCTTCGTCGAGGTCGAGGGCTCCTGCGCCGAGCGTCGAGCGGTTCGAACGTCGCGTCGTGGAGGACGCCCCGCCGCTCGCGAGGATCTCCGGGGTCGAGGCGACGGAGATCGAACCGGTCGGGGAGCAGGTCTTCACGATCGAGAAGAGCCGCACGACGGGCGATGCCCGGACGTTCGTGTCGCCCGACATCGCCGTGTGCGACGAATGTCTGGCGGAGCTGTTCGATCCCGACGACCGTCGCTACCGGTATCCCTTCATCAACTGCACGAACTGCGGTCCGCGCTTCACGATCACGATGAGCCTCCCTTACGACCGTCCGAACACGACCATGGCCGACTTCTCGCATGTGCGCGGAGTGCTCCGCGCGAGTACAGCGACCGACGGACCGGCGCTTTCATGCGCAGCCGATCGCGTGCGCGACGTGCGGCCCGCGGGTCTGGTTCGAGACGCCTGGCGCACGCGCGACGATGTCGAGGACAAGGGTGACGCAAGCCGGACCGTTGCGATCGCCGATGGCCCAGAGGGCTCTCGCACGACGGAGAGATCGTCGCCGTCAAGGGACTCGGCGGATACCACCTGGCGTGTGACGCCACGCTCTGCAAGCCGCGGTGGACAGGCTGCGTCGCCGCAAGAACCGGGCTGACAAACCGTTCGCGGTCATGGTCGGCGACCTGTGCGGCAGCCAGGCGACTTGCACTCGTCGAGCCCGCACAAGAGGCTGCTACTCACAAGCCCGCAGCGCCCGATAGTGCTTTTGAGGCACCGCCCGGGCAGCGAGGTCGCCGAGTCGGTCGCCCCGGGGAGTCCCTAGGTGGGCCTGCTCCTCGCCTACACACCGCTTCACCACCTGCTGCTCTCGCCCGTCTCCGGAGCACGAGCGAGCCCGCAGCCTGCGCTCGTGATGACCAGTGGCAACCTGAGCGACGAGCCCATCTGCTACGACGACGCAGACGCGCGAGCCGGCTCTCGGGCATCGCCGACGCATGGCTCGTCCACGACCGCCCGATCCACGTGCCATGCGACGATTCGGTGATCCACTCAGACGGCCGGGAAGCGGTGCCAGTCCGCCGCTCCCGGGGTTATGCCCCCCTCCCGGTTCGCCTTCCTTTTGATGCTGTTCCGATGCTCGCGACCGGCGGCGAGCTGAAGAACACCTTCTGCCTCGCGGCAGGCGCCGATGCCTGGATGAGCCAGCACATAGGGGACATGGGCAGCGTCGAGACCCTCGAAGCCTTCGAGCGTTCAACCAGGCAATTCGCTGACGTATACGGCGTGGATCCGGTGATCCTGGTGGCTGATGCGCACCCCGGGTACCAGGTCCGACGTTGGGCGGAGGAGTGCTCGCCCGAACCGGTGGAGCTCGTCCAGCATCATCACGCCCACATGGCCGCCTTGATGGTCGAGCACGGGTTCCGGGCCGACGAGCAGGTCATCGGGTTCGCATTCGACGGGACCGGCTACGGCAGCGACGGCGCAATCTGGGGAGGAGAGGTCCTCGTGGCCGGCTACGACAACTTCGAACGCGCCGCTCATCTGCGCTACGTGCCCCTGCCAGGTGGGGACGCGAGCATCCGCAAGCCCTACAGGTCGGCGCTCGCCCATCTGTGGGCAGCGGGGATCGACTGGTCCGGTGACCTTCCACCTGTGCAGTTCGCTTCGGCGAGCGAGCGTTCAGTGCTCAGGCGCCAGCTCGAGCGAGGTGTCCAGTGCGTGCAGACGTCGAGCATGGGCCGGCTCTTCGATGCGGTGAGCTCGATTCTCGGTGTGCGCCACATCGCGTCGTACGAGGCTCAGGCGGCGATCGAGCTCGAAACGGTGGCCGGAGCTCATCTCGGGGAGCGCCGCGAGTACTGCTTCGGTGACAGCGACGACGAGATCGACCAGGGCCCGGTCCTGCGTTCGATGGTCTCCGACCTGAGCGAAGGAGTCCCCGTCGGGGCGATTGCGGCCGGATTCCATCAAGCCGTCGCGAGCATGATCGCCGACCGGGCCGAGCAGCTCCACGCGCTCACGGGGATCGACCGGGTCGCGCTCACCGGCGGCGTCTTCCAGAACGTCCTTCTTCTCCGGCTCGCGCTGCGCGAGCTCGATCGTCGCGGCCTCAGGGCTCTCTGTCACAGTGTCGTTCCTCCCAATGACGGCGGCCTCGCACTAGGACAGGTTGCGGTGGCGTCGAGCCGGGCATCAAAGTTGGCCGGCAGATGAAGGCGATCGAAGATTTCGACGTGCGCACAGCCGAGTCCCTCGTCGACGAGTTACTTGCCCGCAGTGCGCTCGATCTCGCAAGGCGGTTCGCTTCGGGGGCGACGATGTGGTGCGTCGCACCGCAGTGGCCGGCACACGCCCGGCACGTCGCGGTCGAGTTCGTCCATCCCGTGATAGTCGGAAAACGGGCGCTGCCCGCAGTGAGCGTCGAAGCGCCCGATCTCCGTGGGGCCCTGCGGCTCTTGTCGAGGCCGGGCGACGTTCTGCTCGCAGTCGGCTCGGCGGACGAACCGCGTGTCGGGGACCTCATGCGCCGATCGGAGGCGTGGGGCCTGACCAGGATCTGGTTGGGGGCAGGCCCCACGCATCCGGCCGCCGTCGCGGACCACGCGATCTGGCTCGATGCTGCGGATCCGGTGGACGCCGCGCTGTCCGGCGAGATGGTTCTCCTCTATCACTTGCTGTGGGAGCTCACTCATGTCGTGTTCGAGCATCCAGGCCTTCTCGAGGAGGTGCCGTCCTGTACGGACGACGTCTGCATCACGTGCTCTGACGAAGGAGTCGTCGCGGAGGTGCGGAAGGTCTCCGGGCCGCACGAGGTGGAGGTGATCGCCGCCGGCCGGTTCGAGAGGATCGACGCCAGCCTGGTCGATCCTGTCGCCAAGGAAGATCTGCTGCTCGTTCACGCCGGGGTGGCCATAGCCAACCTGACGGGTGGGTCGCACGGATCGGACCCATCAGCGCGAGCCACGATATGAGCACAGAACCGACGGGCTTCCTGTATCCGTTCATCGAGGCGGAGGAACGCGACACGAGCGTGCTGATCGCCGACCTCGCCTCGTCTGCGCGGTCGAAGATCGCAGAAAGCCGCAAACTGCGGGCCGCCACTCTCGATCAATGTGGAGACGAACTGGCTCGGGTCGGACAGCGGATGGCCGAGCGCTTCAGCAGGGGCGGACGGTTGTTCGCGTTCGGCAACGGCGGCAGCGCGACCGACGCAGAGGGGATCGTGGATCTCTTCCGCGATCCGCCGCGTGGCCGCCCGCTCCCCGGGATGTCCCTGGTCGACGACCAGTCCGTGATCACAGCGCTCGCGAACGACGTCGGGTTCGATCTGGTCTTCTCGAGACAGGTCATCGCCCACGCTCGCGCGGGCGACATCGCCGTGGGCTTCTCCACGAGTGGCGAATCGATAAACGTGTTGAACGCATTCGGAGAAGCGCATGGCCGTGGCCTGCTCACGGTCGGGCTCGCGGGAAACGCCGGCGGAGCCATGGCGACGAGTGACGCGGTGGACCACTGCTTCGTGGTCCGCTCGGACAGCGTCCACCGGATCCAAGAGGCCCAGGACGCAATCGTTCTCCGGCTTTGGGAGGGGGTCCAGACCTGTCTCGTGGACGGGACCGGAGAAAGGAGGGCACCGTGAGCGAGGTGTCCGCGATCCCGGGCGCCCGAGCCAGAGGAGCCAGAGGAGCCAAAGAAGCCAGAGAAGAAGCGGTGTTCGAGCGCATCGAGGCGTTCAGGCGACGGCGGCCACGGTTGCTCGACGACGTCGTCACCCTGGCACACGGCGCCGGTGGGAAGGCGTCCGCCGCACTGCTCGACGCGGTGTTCATGCCCGCCTTCTCCAACGACGCACTGGCCGCCCAGACCGATGCCGCGCTTTTGACGCTGCCGTCGGGCGAAACGCTGGCGTTCAGCACCGATTCCTACGTCGTGAAGCCTCTACGTTTCCCCGGCGGCTCGGCCGGCCACCTCGCCGTGCACGGCACGATCAACGACCTGGCGATGATGGGCGCGCGACCGCTCGGATTGTCGGCTGCGTTCGTGCTCGAGGAGGGTTTCCCCATCGAAGCTCTGCGCGGAGTCGTCGCCGACATGGCGGACGCCGCTTCGGCGGTGGGCGTTCCGATCGTCACGGGCGACACGAAGGTGGTCGACCATGGCGCCGCAGACGGGATGTACATCTCGACCTCGGGGATCGGGCTCGTACCTGAGGGCCGTGAGCTCTCGGCATCGAAGGTCGAAGAGGGCGACGTGCTGATCTGTTCGGGAACCATGGCGAACCACGGCATGGCGGTGATGCTCGCCCGCGGGGACCTGGCTCTCGACGCCGAGATCGTCTCCGACACTGCTCCCTTGCACGACCTGATGGAGTGCCTGCTCGACGCGGCGCCTTCGACAAGATGGTTACGCGACGCCACGCGTGGCGGGGTGGGGACAGTGGTGAACGAGCTCGCCCGCGACAGCCGGCTGACGATGGTGCTCGAAGAGTCGGCCCTGCCGGTCAGGGGGGAGGTCGCGGCTGCGTGCGAGCTGCTCGGCATCGACCCGCTCTACGTCGCGAACGAAGGCAGCTTCGTAGCTGTCGTGCCCTACGAAGAGTCCGGAGCGGCGCTGTCCGCTCTCAAGGGTCATCCTCGAGGCCGCGAGGCGGCGAAGATCGGCGAGGTCCGGAGCGAGCCGCCCGGCATCGTCGTGCTCGTGACCCACTTCGGGGGCACCCGGATCGTCGACATGCTCGTCGGCGATCCCCTGCCCCGGATCTGCTGATCGGCCTCCTACGGCGCGGGCCAGGTCGTAACCGAGCGCCTTCGACAGGCTTCTGCGCAGGCCGGAGCTGCCCCGACTAGACCCGGTGCCCCAGGCTCCGTAGCGTTGTCCCGATGGCACAGGTCATGAGCCCGGGCAAAGTGACCACCCAGGCACAGCCTCGGCCTCGCGCAGAGACCTTCATGAGGCGCATCCTGTTCGTCCCGGACGGCCCGGCAACGGTGGGCGAGGCTTCGGCGCACAGGATCTTCAACGTCGCGATGGGCCTGTCCGCGCTGCGTTGCCTGCTGAGCTATGTCGTCTTCCCCATCGTCACCCCCCTCGTCGGGGCGGCCACCGATGTGGGCCCAGCCATAGGGATCCCGATCGCAGTGGTTGCACTGTTCTTCGACGTGATGGGAATCAGGCGGTTCTGGCTCGCGAGCCATCGCTGGCGCTGGGCGATGACCGTGATCTACGTCCTGGTGATGAGCCTGGTTGCGAGCCTTCTGGTGGGGGACATCATCAAGCTGGCATAGCGCCCGCGAGCAACGCCGCCGGCGCCAGGACGTGCCGGGAGCGCAGCCACTCTCCGAGCGCCTTGGCCTGCTTGTCGAAGCGCCTCGCCTCGGTCGCCCCTCCGTCGAGGAGCCCGTGCACGACGAAGTTGAGTGCCATCAGGTGGGGGAGCTCGAAACGCTCGACGGTGAGATCTGAGGCTTCCGGGACGAGCTCTTTGAACCGCTGCTCTGTCATCGTGTGTCGCAGCCAGCGCCAGGCGTCGGGGGTCTGTACCCAGATGCCGACATTCGCGCTCCCCCCTTGTCCCCCGATCGGGCATTTGCGATCCGCCCCAACGGCACATCGAGCATCTCCGCGTCTTCTCTGTCTACGGCGCCGATTTGCTCCGCGGACCGCACGGATCGCGCAGGATTCGCTCCTTGTGCGGTTTCCGCCGGACCCGGCGGCTCGAGCCATGGAACTTCTTCGCGCCGGCCGTCTGCATGCACCACGACATGTCCGACAACCGACTGCGGAACGACCGCCGGCCAATAGACGCCGAACGGAGATCCGCTCCCGGGTGGCTCCATGTAGTAGATCCCGGGGAAGTTGGACAGTGCCAGTTCCACGACGAAAGACGAGAAGGCGCGCCCGCAACTCGACTGCTCACCGTCCACCGCTATGTGCAACAAGCAGGAGGAGGCCATCTGGTCGCGAGCTTGCCCGTCTGCAGTTCCGATCCTCGTGAATCTCAGATCCGAGATGCCGGGGTCACCATCGAGATGTTCCCGGACGGATCGCTCGAGTAGGGCGGCCTTCGCATCGAGGTCGAGCCCCGTCAGCACCACCGTCGTGCTGTTGCGCCACGCCCCTAGCCCGGTGATCGCGACCTTGGTGGTCGGAGGCGGGGGCAGTCCCTCGACTCGGGTGACGGCCACGCGATCCTGCGCGAGTTGCTCCAAGCGAACGGTGTCGAGGCGGGCCACCACGTCGGGGTTCAGATAGCCGGGGCCACCCACCTCGTATAAGAGTTGTGCCGTCACGGTGTCGACCGAGACTTCGCCCCCTGTGCCCGCGTGCTTCGTTATGACGGATGTGCCGTCCTCGGCGATCTCCGCCAACGGGAAGCCGGGGTGCACGAGATCATCGATCGCGCGAAAGCCCGAGAAGTTCCCTCCCGTGGCCTGAGCGCCGCATTCGATTATGTGACCGGCGACGACGGCACCCGCCAACCTGTCGTGGTCCTCCCGGTTCCAACCCCACCACCATGCGGCGGACCCGCTTGCGAGCGATGCATCGGCCACCCGGCCTGTGATCACGATGTCTGCGTCTCGGTCGAGCGCCGCCTTGATGCCGAAGCCCCCGAGATATGCGTTCGCGGTGAGGACCTCGTGTCCCCAATTGGAGAACGGCGAACCGGTCTCGAGGTTCGCGAGATCGAGGCCGGCAGCGAGGAGCTCAGGAATTCGTTCCGCCAGGTCGTCACCTTCGACGTGCGCCACTACCAGCTCGACGCCGACGGACCGCAGCAACTCGCGGGTCGCCTGCGCCAATCCGGCCGGGTCGAGCCCTCCGGCGTTCACCACGACCTTGATGCCCCTTGCCGCTATCTCGGACGCAACCGGCTCGAGCTGGCGCAGGAAGCTGCCCGCATAGCCGCCATCCGGTCGTCGCATCCGGGATCGGGCGAGGACGAGCATTGTCACCTCGGCCAGGTAGTCGCCCGTGACGACGTCCACCGCGCCCCCCCTGACCATCTCCGCCAACGCCGAGAGCCTGTCACCGTAGAAACCCGAACAGTTGGCTATCCGGATCGGCCGGAGCCCCCTTTGCGGTTGGGCGGACCTGGAGGCGTCGGTGCTCATGGCCGGCCGGTCTTCATGGTTGTCCCGTCGTCATGCACACCCCGTTCCGGGCCCTGGCCCGTGCCCGTGTCATACCCTGCGTCAGATACCCCTGTGTTATATACACAGCCGTTTACTTTTCGTCGAATTAAAAAAAAGAAATCTCCAGAGGGCGTCGGAGAAACTCCTCCCGGAGCGACGATAGAGGTGTGAGCGACCAGTCGGCGGTGATGGAGGACCTGCCGCTCGATTTCCTCGCTTTCTACGACGGCGCTCTGGCGCAGGTGTACGGGTACCTGCTTGCTCGTTGCAACCGGGCTTCTGTTGCGGAGGACCTCACCGCCGAGACCTTCCTCGCGGCCGTGGACGCCGTCCGCCGTGAGAACCCGGCTTCTGTGAGCGTCCCGTGGATCATCGGCGTTGCCCGCCACAAGCTGGTGGACCACTGGAGGCGGATGACACGCGAGACGAGCGGGCTACGCGCGCTGGTCGACCAGTACCCGCAAGAGCTGAGCGAGGACCCGGCCGACACCCAGCTCGAGGGGGTGCTCGCCCGCCAGACGCTTGCCGCACTCGCGCCCCACCATCAGGCAGTGCTCACTCTTCGCTATCTCGATGACCTGCCCGTGGTCGAGGTCGCCTCCCATCTCGGACGTACTGTCCACGCGACCGAGGCCCTTCTCGCCAGGGCGCGCAGAGCCTTCAAGCTCGCATACAGCGACAGCGACAGCGACAGCAACAGCGACAGCAATAGCGACAGCGACAGCAATAGCGACACCGAGAGCTCGGCAGGCGACGAGGAGACCTCCGATGGCTGACCCGTTCGACGCTCTGCGCACACCGCTGTCACCTGTTGCGCCCGATCCTGCCTTCGCGCTCCGTCTCCGCGCCCGCATCGAGCGGGCCTTCACCCTCCCGAAAGGAGTCACAGTGTCGAACCTCGACATCGATACCGACCTCGATATCGATACCGATACCCGCGAGCGGGCGGATGCAGATCTCGACGAGCCGGTGCCGGCCACGGTCGGAATGTCGGCGGACTCGCCGGTCGCCACGAGGGCCGTCATCACTCCGTACCTGGCGATCGCCGGAGCCTCGGAGGCGATCGAGTGGTATGCGGTCGCATTCGGAGCACGGACGCGGGGGGAGCCGATCGTGATGCCCGACGGGCGCATCGGCCACGCGGAGATCGAGATCGGAGGAGCGCTGATCATGTTGGCAGACGAGTTTCCCGATATCGGGCACACCGCGCCCACCGGCGACCTCGGTGTGCACGTCACGCTTCACCTCGGAGTCGGAGATGTCGATGCCGTGATCGACCGCGCCGTGGCTGCAGGCGCCCTGCTCGAACGCCCGGCGGCCGACTACGAGTACGGCCGCAACGGCGGGATCAGGGATCCCTTCGGCCACAGGTGGATCATCTCGGCCGAGCCGGGAACAGAGCCGGCAGCAGAGCCGGCAGCCACACCGTCGATACGCCACGGCGACATGGGATACGTGTCGCTGTGGGTCCCCGACGTCGACAAAGCTGCTCGGTTCTTCGCCACCGTGCTCGGTTGGACGTACTCGGCGGCGAGCGGGCCGCAGGGCCGGCAGGTCGAAGGGTTGGCGCTTCACCACGGGCTCTGGGGAGGTCAGGAACGATCCACGCTTTTCTGCTGCTTCGCTGTCGACGACCTCGATGCCGCGATCGCAAGGGTGAGATCCTCGGGCGGGACCGCAGGGGAGCCCGCCGCCGAGCCTTACGGCGCAATCTCCGAGTGCGTGGACGACCAAGGGGTGCGCTTCGCTCTGTTCGTTCCCCCAGGAGGTCTGAACGCGGTTTCCGCAGGCGACAGAGACGCAGGCGACAGAGACGCAGGCGGCCGAGACGAAGGAGGCGTTCTGGCGTACGTCACGATGGAGGTGACGGACTCCGCCAGGACCCGAGCCTTTTACGGTTCCGTGCTCGGATGGCGGTTCGCAGCGGGACGCGTCGAGGACGGATGGCAGGTCGAGGACGTGGCGCCCATGGTCGGCGTATCGGGAGGTCACCCGGCGGCGACAACCGTTCCCATGTACCGGGTCGACGACATTGCCGGCGCCGTGGAGCGTGTCCGTGCCGCCGGCGGCACGGCGAGCGAACCGGAGGCGCAGCCCTACGGGATCACGTCCACGTGCACGGACGACCAGGGCACG
Source organism: uncultured Acidimicrobiales bacterium (assembly GCA_963801315.1). GTDB lineage: Bacteria > Actinomycetota > Acidimicrobiia > Acidimicrobiales > CAVXTF01 > CAVXTF01. Next base: position 80,652 of record CAWDEI010000006.1, read on the forward strand.
CGGTTCTACCTGGGACAGCTCTGAGAGGGAGCCCTGCGAGAGAGCCCTGAAAGACAGCCCTGAAAGACAGCCCTCAGTTCAGTGGATCTTCGGGGCCGTCGGCGGCGACCAGCGGCGGCGCCAGCGAAGCCGGGTCGATGACGCCCTCTTCCGCCCAGACGTAACGGCCTTCGAGAACCCTCTGCGCGGCTCCGTAGTTCTCCACGTCGTCGTTCTGCCACAGGTCGTGGAAGTACTTGTCGACCCGCCGCCTCGCTCCCGCGCAGAACAGCTCTGCGAGCTCGACGGCCGAGTCGGCTTCTGCGGCTCCGGAGTCGACGATCATCTTCGTCCTGACGCAGGTGGCGCTCATCGCGTAGAGCTCAGCGCCGATGTCGACGATCCGACCGAGGAACCCCTGCTTGCGCTCCAGACGTCCCTGCCACCGCGACATGCCGTAGAAGGTCGACCTGGCGAGCTTCCGGCTCGAGCGCTCGACGAACCGGAGATGCGGGGCAAGGACCTCGCCGAACTCCGCATAACTGCCCGGATCGTGGCCCGCGCCGGTCACCAGCTGAGGCAGCCACTTGCCGTAGAAGGAGGCCGCCTTCACTGCGCTCTTGGCTTTCACCTGGATGTTCACTTCGGGGTCGATCAGGTCGCCCGCCACCGACAGGTGCTGATCCACGGCTTCGCGGGCGATCAACAGCTTCATGATCTCCGACGACCCCTCGAAGATCCGCGCGATCCTGAGATCCCTGAGTATCTGCTCAGCCGGGATGGGCGCCTCGCCGCGCGCGTAAAGAGATTCAGCCGTCTCGAAGCCGCGGCCCCCTCTTATCTGCACCATCTCGTCGGCGACGAGCCAGGCCATCTCCGAGCAGTAGAGCTTCGCGAGAGCCGCCTCGATGCGGATGTCGTTGCGTTCCTCGTCCGCGAGCAGGCTCGACAGCTCGACGACGGCATCCATGGCGTAGGTGAGGCCGGCGATGAAAGAGATCTTGAGCGCGACGGCCTCGTGCTTGCCGATCGGCAGGCCCCACTGGACGCGCTCGTTGGACCATTCGCGCACGATCTTCAACGAGAGCTTCGCAGACGAACCGCACATCGCAGGGAGCGAAAGGCGGCCCGTGTTCAAAGTCGAGAGCGCGACCTTCAGTCCCTTTCCCTCGCCGGCGATGAGGTTCTCGGCCGGGACGCGGACGTCTTTGAAGCCGGTAACTCCATTCTCGATCCCTCGAAGCCCCATGAACTGGTTGCGGTGAAGCACGGTGATGCCCGGGCTCTTCGCCTCGACGACGAAGGCGCTGATTCCTCCCCTGTGGCCCTCCGACTTGGGCACGACCGCCATCACTACGAGCAGGTCGGCGATCACGCCGTTCGTCGTCCAGAGCTTCGTTCCGTTGATGATGTAGGCGGATCCGTCCTCGGTCGGAACGGCGGTCGAGCTCATGCGCGCGGGATCGCTCCCGACGTCGGGCTCCGTCAGCAGGAACGCGCTGATCTCGTTCGACGCCACTCGCGGCAAGAACTGCTTCTTCTGCTCCTCTGTGCCGAACAGCTTGAGCGGTTGCGGCACGCCGATCGACTGGTGAGCGCTGAGAAGGGTGCTCAATGCCGCGTGGGCCGAGCCGGCAAGGCTGAGAGCCCGGTTGTAGTACAGGTTGGAAAGGCCGAGGCCGCCGTACTTCTCGTCCACCTTCATCCCTAGAGCCCCGAGGTCGCAGAGGCCCTTCACGACGTGCTCGGGGATCTTCGCGTCGCGCTCGATCTGCAGAGGGTCGACCTCCTCGCGCAGGAATTTCTCGAGCTTCGAGAGAAACGCTTCCCCTTTTTGGCGGTCGCTCTCGGAGACGACGGGATGAGGATGGATCAGGTCCAGGCGGAACCTGCCCATGAACAGCTCCTTGCCGAAGCTCGGCCGGGTCCAATCCTTCTCCCTGGCGGCCTCTGCGACCTGCCGGGCATCCTTCTCTGTGACCGGGCTCATGGGGGTACCTCCCTTGCTAGGACTCTCGGACTCCATTCCACCAGTTCGGGAAGCGGACCGCTCGACGAGTTCGGGGCGGCGCACCGCAGGGCGAGCCAGGATCCTCAGCGCAGACGGATTCGGTTCCCCGTGACCAGGCCGGCGGCGTCGGTGCAGAGCCAGCCCACGACCTCCGCCACCCGGGCGGGTTCGGCGACCCGAGCGCCCTCGGAGTCGGCGAGCTTGCGCACTTCGTCTGTGACCCAGCCGGTGTCTGTGATCGGGGGGTGGACGATGTTGGCCGTGACGCCGCAGCGAGCGAGCTCGGACGCCGCCGACATCGTGTAGTTCTCGAGAGCCGCCTTGGCTGCTCCATAGGAGACCTCGCCCGGAAAGCCGGACGGCCCACCTGAGCTGAGGCCGACGATCCTGCCCCACGTCCCGTCGTTCAGGCGGTGCCGGCGGGCGAACTCGGCCATGAGCAGTGCGCCGGCTTTCGCGTCGACCCCGAAGTTGGCGTCGAACGTTGCGGCGGACACCTCCTCTGTGGGGCGGGAGAAACGGTCGGCTAAGAGACCCGAAAGAGTGTCCTGGCGCCAGCCGCTCGCATTGTTGACGAGTATGGACACCCGCCCGAGCGTCTTTTCCGCCTCGTCGAAGACATGCGCCGGAGCGCGCGGACCGGCGAGGTCGGTCTCGACGGCGTGACAGGGCGCGCCGTGTCGCTCGACCAGCTCGACGACCGCGGATGCGTCGGGCGACCCGAAGAACGTCAACAGGACGTTGGAGCCCAACCGGGCGAGCTCCACTGCTATCGCTGCACCGATCCCGTGGTTCGCTCCGGTGACAATGGCGGTCCTGCCACTGAGGGGAGGCGGCACTCGGCCCGTCGGCCGATCAGGCAACCGGCCAGAATCCGGGGAAGACTCAGAATCCGGGGAAGACACCGCGGAGCGCTTGGAGGGTCACTCCCGTGACTCTCAAATCCGCCGGAAGGTGGCCGTCGTCCAGCCTTCCGGATACCAGCCGCAGCAGCGCCTCCGCAGGCAGCACGATCCTCGCCGTGGCCCCTCCCGCCGCGTCATCACCGTCACCACCGCTGCCGGGCTCGGGGACCTCGTCGAGGGAGACCGATTCGTCCACGATCAGTACGAACGAACGTGCCGGGGCAGTCGTATCGATTCGAACTCTCATCGGGCCTCCCACAGCCTTGCCGGACCTGGGGACGCGCTCCGAGAGGCCGTCCAGCAGAAGGGCGGTGGCGTCCGGGGCCAATTTCGCGGAGGGGTCGAGTGCCACCTCGACGTCCCAGGTGTGAAGCGAGTGTTCCGAGAGGCGCATTCCGATCAAGCGAGCGGCGTCCACCTCCATCCCGAACATCGAGAGGTGGAATTTCTCGAGCTGCTGCTCGTCGAGCGCCTCTAACTGCTCGACCAAGGCCTGGTCGGCTTCCTTGGAGTCGGCCGCCTGCAGCTCGGGGCTCTTCGAGTTCCACGCGTCCCATATCGGGGGAAAGGTGTGGGGTCCAGGCGGCTCCGTGCCGGCGACTCCCGCCTCGGCCATGAGCGAGAAGACCTCCGCGCCGCTTCCGAGATGCGATAGCACCTGGGCGATCGTCCAGTCGTCGCAATACGACCGAGCCGTGAGCTGACCGGGATCCAAGGCGTCTATGAGAGCGCCGAGATGGTCGTGCGAGTTGTGCAGTGCCTTCATCCGGCTGTGGGCATCGGCATTCGCCATTTGTTCAGAACCTCTAGCGTGATCAGGCCCCTCGACGGGGCAACTTCAGCAGTAGGGCTTCAGCAGTACGGCGTCGCAAGGGTGAGCAGGAAGCCCTCTGGGTCCTCCCACATCGTGTCGACCACGAGGCCGGCAGCGCTCAGTTCCTTCTCGACTCCCTCGCGGGTGAACTTGGCGCTCGTCTCCGTGAGCAGATCCTCACCCCGTGAAAATGTCACTTCCAGGTCGAGCTCCTTGATGAGCACGCTCTGGTCGAGAACGGAGCGCAGCCGCATCTCGATGTGAGACTGCTCGTCGTTCCAGACCGCGACGTGCACGAACTGCGAAGGGTCGAAGTCGGCTCCGAGCTCCCTGTTCAGCACCAGCAGGACATTGCGGTTGAACTCCGCTGTCACCCCTGCCGCATCGTCGTAGGCCGCTAGCAGCCGGGACCGGTCCTTCACCAGGTCCGTGCCGAGCAAAAGGCTGTCGCCGTGCGTCATCGTGCAATCGAGGTCGAACAAGAAGCGTGATCTCTGCTCGGGCCCGAGGTTGCCGATCGTGCTCCCGAGGAACACGACGAGCCGACGCCCGTCCGCCGGCACGCGGTCGATGTGGAGGCCGAAGTCGCCCACGACCGCATGAACCTGAAGAGCGGGATACTCGGCGGCGAGGGAAGTCGCAGCGTCCAACAGGGTCTGGTCGCTCACGTCGAGAGGCACGTACTTCTTGAGCGTCCCGGTTCCGCTCAGAGCGTCGAGAAGGATCCGTGATTTTTCGCACGTCCCGGCCCCGAGCTCGACGAGGACCTCCGCTCCCGATCGAGCTGCGATCTCGCCTGAGAACGACTCGAGAAGGCGTCGCTCGGCGCGCGTCAGGTAGTACTCGGGGAGACGGGTGATCTCGTCGAACAGTGCGCTCCCCCTGTCGTCGTAGAACCAGACGGGAGGCAATCGTTTCTGTTCTGCCTGCAGCCCTGTTCGTACGTCGCGCTCGAGGGCCTCGCGTAGATCCCCGTCCTTCAGATGGACGTCGATCGAGGGTGCGGTGCCGGAGCTCATCGGTTCAATCATCGTGGGCCAGTCGCAGGCCCGAGAAGGCCCATCTGGCGGACGGCGGGAAGAAGTTGCGGTACGTGGGCCTCACGTGGCCCACAGGGGTGACGCAGCTGCCGCCACGCAGCACGTACTGGTTCACCATGAACTTCCCGTTGTACTCACCCACCGCGCCGCTCGCCGGGCGGAACCCGGGATATGGGGCGTACGAAGAGGACGTCCACTGCCAGACGTCTCCGAACATCGAGGAGCTGTCCGTCACCGGTCTCGGGTGCAGGACGGCGGGGTCGAGAAAGCCGCCCCGTGGCACCTCGGCCCGGGCGACGGTCTCCCATTCCGCTTCGGTCGGCAACCTTGCCCCGGCCCACCGCGCGAACGCGTCTGCTTCGTAGTAGCTCACGTGGCAGACGGGTTCGTCCTGCCGCACCTCGCGAGCGCCCCCGAGCGTGTAGTACCGCCAGCTGCCGTCGTCGCTGTACCAGTACAGAGGTGCATCCCATTGCTGGGCCTGGGAGGCGGCCCAGCCGTCCGACAGCCAGAGCTCGGGCCTGCTGTACGCGCCCTCCTCGATGAACTGGATCCACTCCCCGCAGGTGACGGGTCTGGCGTCGACGGCGAATGGCTCGAGATGTACCGCATGTCGGGGTAGCTCGTTGTCGAACACGAACCCGCTTCCTTCGAAACCGATCTCGCACAGACCGCCGTTGTGCTCGATCACCGAAGCGCTCGTGCTCGCGTCGAGCGCGTGCGCTCGCGGCGGATCCCGGTGCCTCGGCAGGCCTGTCACGCACCACGTCGACCACGTAGGCAGGTTGGGGCAGGTTCTGGGACAGGACGTGCTTTATGTCCATGAGCAGAAGCTCCTGGTGCTGCTGCTCATGGTTGAGGCCGAGCTCCACCAGCTCACTCAGAGCTGATGCCTCCGTGATGCCGGAGATGAGCCTTTGCATCGACTCGTCGACGCTCGACCGGTACTGCGCCACCTCTGACGCCCTCGGTCGCGACAGAAGACCTCTGGAAGGCCGGGGGTGCCTCGCCCCGAGCGACTCGTAGTAGGAGTTGAACAGGTACCCGTAGTCGGGGTCGAAAGGCGCGTAGCCGGGGAGAGAGGGTTCCAGGAGGAAGGTCTCGAAGAACCAGCTCGTGTGGGCGCGGTGCCATTTGGTCGGGCTCACGTCCGGCATCGACTGCACCGTCTGGTCCTCGGGCGACAACGGAGCGGCGAGCGCCTCGGTCGTATCGCGCACATCCGAGTAGCGAGTACCGAGACTCGCTACAGATCGTTCGTTGGTGACAAGACCGGTCATCTCGGTTCCCAGTTGTCGAAGGACCTACTCGAGGTCAGGATCAGGGGCCTCACGTGCCAGAGGGCGAAGTCGAACGGGCGATAGGGAGTGACGTAGCCTCGACCAACAGCCTAGGGAGGGCGGGACGCGATTGGTTCTACACCCTGCTCGGGCGGCGAAACACCTGGTCAGCCGCAGGGAACGTTGCTCCGTGCCATGGCCGGTGCCGTGGAGAACGGGCTCCGCCGAGCCGGAGCTCGTCACGGGTGCGGCAGGTCTTTAGGTCCGCTCAAAGGTGCGAGAGGTCCTCAAAGGTGGGATAGGACGGCCTCACAGGAGCTGACGTCCACGCCGGGGACTCTTTCGACATCGAGCCGGGCGATCAGCCCGTCTTCTATGACGGCTGCGTAGCGCTGCGACCGGATTCCGAGCCCGATGCCCGTCGCGTCGAATTCGAGACCCATGGCGCGGGTGAAGTCCCCGTTCCCGTCAGCGAGCATGAGGATCTTGCCCTCTGCGCCCTGGGAGCGTCCCCACGCATCCATCACCCAGGCGTCGTTCACCGACACGCAGGCGACCGTCGCGACCCCCTTGCCGATGAGCTCGTCGGCGTGTTGTACGAAACCCGGAAGGTGCACCTTCGAGCACCCCGGCGTGAAGGCTCCGGGCACTCCGAACAGCACCACCCGACCACCTCCGAGCACCTCGGCCGTCCTGACGTTGATCGGACCCTCGGGGCCCATCGTGCGCACCTCGACATCGGGGATCTTGTCACCGACAGCAACAGGCATCAGGGCTCCCTTCGATCTTCTGGAACGGTCGTTTCGGGTACGGCATCGCGCGCCCGGCGCCTCATCCGAACGCACGTCGGCACGCTGTGTCAATCCGGCTGCAGCTAGCTTGACTGCAATGGCGGTTGACGACGGTCCGGCCGTTGCTGCGACGCCCGACGGAGCGCTCGCCGGCATAAGCATCATCGATCTGACGACCGGCATCGCCGGTCCACTCGGGGTCCTGCTTCTTGCGGAGCAGGGAGCTGAGGTGGTGAAGGTGGAGCCGCCGGGGGGAGACCCGATGCGCTCCATGCCCGGTTCCGCCGTGTGGCACAGGAGCCGCCGATCGGTGACCCTCGACCTCGCAGACGAAGAGGGGCGCGCAAAGCTCGGCGATCTGCTTTCTTCGGCCGACGTGCTCGTAGAGAGCTTCGCTCCGGGGACAATGGCGCGATGGGGCCTCGCGTACGAGGACATCCGCGAGAGGTTCCCGAGGCTCGTCTTCGCGTCGGCCCCCGCCTATCCGTCGGCGAGCCGCAACGCCGGCCGTCCCGGCTACGACGCCCTCGTCCAAGCGCGCGCAGGGCTCCAGTACGAGCAGCCGGGGTGGCGAGACGGCCCGATATTCCTCCACTTCCCCGCCCCGAGCATGGCCACCTGTTTCATGTTGGCGATAGGGGTCACATCGGCACTTCGTGCGAGGCAGGTCACCGGCAGGGGACAGCGGGTGGAGACCTCTCTCTACCAGGGGGCGCTCGCGTACACGACGATGCTCTGGCACGAGGCGTCGCGCGCCGCCCCCGGGCATCACGCGATGCTCGCCAAGACCAATCCTCCGGGCGTCCATCAGGCGAGCCTCTACGAATGCAGCGACGGTTGGGTGCATGCGGCGACCATGAACGGGCTCTCACCCAAGTCGACCCTCCAGGAGGTCGCCGGCCTCGAGGCGCCCGATCTGGCTGCGATGTGGACTGCGACCCCACACGAGCGCCGTGCCGCGGACGAACGCGTTCGCAGAGCGCTGAAGGCGTGCAGCCGCGACGAGATCGTGACCGGGATGAACCAGGCGAACCTGGGTGCCGAGGCGGTGATCCCGATGAGCGAGGCCTACGCGCATCCCCAGCTCGTGGCGAACGGGATGGTCGTGCAGGTCGAGGACCCCGAGCTCGGTCCGACGACCCAGATCGGGGTGCCGGTCAGCCTGTCCAGGAGTCCCGGCCGCATCAAGGGCCCGAGGCCGACGCCGGGTCAGGACAACGACGTGGTTCTCGGCCGCGGTCGGGCCGACGCCCGTGCTCCGGAACCCGAGGCGAACGAGGGGCCCGGCGGCGCAGCTCGACGCGAACTTCGTCACGCCCTCGAAGGCGTCGTCGTTCTGGATCTCGGCCAGTACCTCGCAGGTCCGTTCGGCCCGATGATCCTGTCGGACCTCGGTGCTGAGGTGGTCAAGGTGGAACCGGTCACCGGTGACGCGATGCGGCTCGCAGCTGCGCCGTTCGTGGGTTGCCAGCGCGGCAAGCGCTCGATCGCGCTCGATCTGCGCCGGCCCGAGGGGCTCGAGGTCCTGTACTCGCTCGTCACGCGAGCCGACGTCGTGCACCACAACATGACGAAGGGCACCGCGGCTCGTCTCGGAGTCGACGAGGAGACGCTCAAGAGGTACAAGCCGGAGATCGTCTACTGCAACACCTACGCGTACGGCGCCGAAGGGCCACTTTCCCATTCGGGCGGGCTGGATCCGCTCTACCAGGCGAGTTGCGGGCTCGAGTACGAAGCGGGACCTGTCCATGCGGGAAACGCGCCGCTCTACATCCGCATGGGGATGTGCGACACGGGCAACGCGCTCTTGTCGGTTCTCGGCGTGCTGCTCGCCCTCTACCGACGGGGTGAGGACGGCGAGGGCCAGTCGGTCACCACCTCGCTGTTGAATGCGGGAGCGGTGTTCTCGAGCGGATCGATCCTCACGAGCGAGGGCCCGCGCGACTTCCCGCCTCTCGACAAGGCCCAGACGGGCATGGGGGCGCTGTATCGGCTCTACCGGACGTTCGACGGTTGGATCCAGCTCGCGGCTGTCGGGCCCGGGCATTTCGGGGCGCTCTGCTCGGCGCTCGGCTGTGGCGAGCTCGCCGACGACGAGCGCTTCTGCACGCCGGAGCTCCGGACGACCAACCGCAGGGTGCTCGAGGATCTGCTCGCACCGATCTTCGCGACGAGGACGTCGCAACAGGTGCACCTCGATCTCGAGGTGGCCGGCGTGCCGAGCGAGATACCGGTCGACACCCACGGCGGCGAGACCGTCCTGCACGACGACGAGAACCTGGAGCTCGGGCTGGTCGTCAAGTACGAGCACCCTCTGCTCGGGTCTCTCAGGCAGTTCGGTCATCTCGTGATGTTCTCGGATACACCGGGTCGAATCGCCGGCCCGCCCCCGCTCGTCGGGGAGCACTCCCGCGACATCTTGGCGTGGGCCGGATTCGGGCCCGATGCCGTGGCCGAGCTGAAGGCGAGCGGCGTGGTGGCTTGGCCCGAAGACGGCGTTGACTATCCCTGGAGCTGCTGACCGGACCGAAGCGGCCGCGTCCGTCCCCATCGCGGACCCGACGACAGGGCGCGCGGCGCCCGAGAAGCGCTACATGACGTTCGGATACGCTGCTCCAGGGAGGGTTCAAAGTGTCCGATGAGATTGCCGAGCCGGGGGAGCGCGGCGGCGCCTCCTGCTCTGGTTGACGCCGTCGATCAAGCCTTCAACGCAGCCTGTTCGTGGTGGACGCCGACCCCGGCCCCGAGTCCTGTGCCCCGGTCAAGTCGTACTTGATCTGCGCCATCCCGCGTAGCGGCAGCTATCTGCTGTGCGACATGCTCAGGGCGACGGGGGTCGCAGGTAATCCGAACGAATACTTCTCGGACGTCTACCAACGGCACTGGGGTCCTTTATGGGGGTCGCCTGACTACGACTCTTATCTCCGCGGCGTGGTCCAGCTGGCGACCACGCCCAACGGTGTGCTCGGGGTGAAGACCCACCCTTGGCAGTTCAATCACTTTGCTCGCCAGGCCTCCGGGCGAGCTCCCGTCAGGTACGTCGAGCGACCTCGTGTTCTCGAACGTTGGTTCCCCGACCTGCACTACGTGTGGCTGCGCCGCCGGGACCGGCTGCGTCAAGCGATCTCCTATACGAGGAGCCTGCAGACCAACATCTGGTGGGATGCCGACACCGAACCGGTCCCGAACGACCGACCCAATCCCGAGGCTCTCACGTTCGACTTCGACCTCATCACACAGTCCGTTGCCCGCATGGTGGAAGAAGAGGACATGTGGCGGCGCTACTTCACCGCGGTCGGAGCCGATCCGCTCGTCATCTACTACGAGGACCTGGTGGTGGACCCCGAGCAGTCGATGAAGTCGGTTCTCCAGATGCTCGAGGTCGAGCCCGAGGTCGGATACGACGCGGGATCGCCGAGCTTCCGAAGGCAGGCCGACGACGTCACTACCGCGTGGGAGTCGCGATACCGAGCGGAGATCGCGCGAGGGCCGTACACGATCTGGTGGTCCACGGGACCCCGCAAGGAGGCTCCCGACCCAACCACGGCCACCGTGCCGGCGGCAGCTCGCGCAATGGTGCCAGACGCGGCAAACGTGTCTGCAACTGAGACGCCGGAAACAAAGGCGCCCGAAACAGAGCCCGAAACAAAGGCGCCCGAAACAGAGCTCGAAACAGAGCCGCCGATCGATCTGTACTCGGCGCTCGGTTCGCGGAGATGGCTGAGATGCAGCTCGCCGTTTCCCTATGTCCGCGCTCAAGACGTCTTCAGCGAAGGCGTCTACGCCTCGATGGCGGATCAATACACAGAACTGCTGAGAGGCGGGCACTTCGGCCGGGGGATTCCCGGGTACGACGTCACGGCGTACACCGTCACGTCCAGGACCACAGGTCCGCTCTCGCTGTTCTGTCGGCGACCATGGCACGACATGTTGGCTCGCCTGTTCGCGATCAATGCCACCGGCGAGCTCAACGTCGCGCTTCATCATCATGCCGTCGGTTCCCTTGACGGATCGCCTCACAACGACCTCAACCCGGGCTGGTTCGCGGACCGGCCACGTTCGGACGGCATCATCGTCCACGACCCGATCTACGGCTGCGACTACCGCTACGGGCCCAAGAAACCCGAGGTTGCGGCCGTCGAACGCGTCCGGGCGATCGCCGTGATCTTCTACCTGGCGAATCCGGTCCGGGGTGCCGTCGGGGGCGAGACCGGGCTTTACAGGGCAGCTTCGGACCCGATCCATCGACCGGCCGATGTCGTGCCACCCAGGAACAACTCTCTGGTCGCGTTCGAGTGCACACCGACCTCGTTCCACGGGTTCATGAGCAACCGAAATGCAGTTCGCAATTGCCTGGTGATGTGGCTCCACAGAGAGAAGAAAGAAGCGACCAGGAGATGGGGGGAGTCGAGCATTGTCTACTGGCGACGCTGACCCTGTTCGCAGGGTCTGCATCTTCGCCGGCGCCTCGGGCCGGCTCGGTTCGTACTTCTGTGCCAATTTTGACGACCGCTACGACATAGTCGCCGTCTACCGGCGCAACAGGCCGCTCATGGCATCCCACGATGCAGCCCTGGTCGACCCAGTCGCGCCGGAGCGCGAGCTTGATTCGAACCGTCGCCAGGTCTTTGCCGTGAGGGCGGACCTGACCGACGAACGTGAGTGCGACAGGGTCGTCGAGCTGGCCCTCGCCCGCTTCGACCGGATCGACCTGTTGGTGAACAGCGTCGTGTCGACCACCTGGGGATCCATGATCACCTCGGACAATCTGAGGCGCAGCGGGCAGAGTCAGTTCGTGACGAACGTTCTCGTCCCGTTGAATCTGGCGACGGCGACGGTTCGCCAAGCGTGGCAAGGGCGCGACGAGGACAACCGATCGAACAACCGCAACGTCGTGAACGTCTCGAGCGTCGCAGGGCTCCGGATCTATGCGGGCCAGGGTCAGAGCATCTATGCGGCGTCGAAGGCGGCGCTCAACCAGCTGACCGGCCATATGGCCGACGAGTTCGCAACGGTAGGCGTGAGGGTCAACGCCATCGCCCCGAACAGCTTCCCCTCCATCGTGGCGACATCGAGAGTCGCCGAAGCGATAGTCCGGCTCGACGAGGGCACTGACAACGGCACGATCGTCGTCGTCGACGGTGAAGAAGACAGCGTGATCCAGATGCGACCCTTCTCTGCAGGCGCGTGACTTACCAGACGATCGGATCGCGGCATCTGCCGGCGAGGAACAGCTCCAAGCCTGCTAGGAGAGGGCCCCACACAGTCGTTTGACGCGCTCGTCGAAGGGGAGCGCTCCTGTCACGTGAACGACGCGTGGTGTGAGGGCCATGTCCTGGGGAATCGAGTTCCACTCATGGCCGAGGAAATGCGTCCGTCCGAGCCACGGCGTGGCTCTGCCGGGGCGGCAGTACATCGGCGCCTCCGGCTCGAATTCGTACCCGAACATCTCGAGAGCCGCTGCATTGTCATGCCAACGGGTCTCCAGGTACTGGGTGTGATTCCACATCTCCTCGAAGAAGCGACGGGCGTACCTGTCCGAGTGCACAGCCATCACCCCGGTGTTCGGGATGTGGTGGCCGTCGTAGCGATGTTCGACCAGCCCGAGAAACTGCTCGCTCGGAAGTGCGTCTGCAATGTCCGTCGAGCAGTCGACGATCGCTGCGTCAGCGTCGATCCAGAACAGGAAGTCGCACGTTGGAAGGAGCCGGTTGATGAACGCCACTTTGGCCCACTGTTTGTGATTCCGCTCCGGTGCCGGATCGCCGTAAGGGATGCGCAGTTCGTAGCCGTGGAGGGCTGCGTAGCGCTCGAACGAGGGTCGAGTGACCGCCAGGAACTCTTCGTGCTTGCCGATCCCCATCGTAGCGAGGATCTTCAACGGGCTCACGGCCGGGACGATACCTGACCGCACTGGTGATCTGGCGGAGCGCTTTGCTGGCTCGACTACGACCATCCCGAAGCAGGGAGCAACAAGTCGGGCTCGGTGGACCCTGTTGTGTCGAGCACGGGTCAAAACGCGCGAGCCGGGAAAATAGAGTCGAAAGTCCTTTTAAATAGTTTTTATCCTCAAAAATCGGAGGTTTCTGTCTGTGAAGAAGAAAATAATTCTCTCTATTTGACTATGTGAGGATTTTGGTTCAACCCGCGTCGTCGACTGGTCGATGCGAGCGCCATGAGCCTTTTGGTCACAACACCGGATCTCCCGAACCAAGTTGTCACAGCTCGCCCCAGAAGTGTCGTGGCGGCAGTGCACAGTGCTCTCAAAAGACACTTGGTGACCATAGTGACACTTCTGGTTGTGGCTCTCGCTCTGGCGGTATCCATGCATTTCCCGATCTACGTGGGACCTCTTCACGGCCACCCCGGGCGTTGAAGGATCAGTGAGGGTGTCGACCTTCTGAGGATTACGGCCGCACGGGAGGTTTCTGTGCTCCGGCGGAGCGTGGCCGACGGCCTTCACTCAGGGCGGAGGAGCAATGGCGGATGCGGCGATCCGGCGAGGAGCAAAGCGTCACCCGGCCGCCGTCATCGCTGCCGTCATCGCATCGTTCGTATACCTTGTCGCGGTGTCGGTTCACCCCGGCACTCACGGGTGGACGTCGTTTTGGACGGCGTTCGACGACTTCGGGCAATGCATCACGCCGCTCATAGCAGTCGCTGCGTGCTGGCTGACAGTCCGACGAGCCCCCGCATCCGAGCGAGTCTCGTGGTTCCTGATCGGAGCCGGTGCCGCATCGTGGGAGCTGGGCCAGGTCCTTTGGACGATCGACGAAGTGGGGCTCGGCCATCAGCCGGTTTCCCCGTCCGTGTGTGACATCGGATTCCTGCTTTCACCTGTATTGATCGTTCTAGGGCTTCTCCGCTTCGTCGACACGCCTGCCGGTTTGTTGTCCCGAGCTCGCGGCGCTTTCGAAGGCCTGTTGATCGCCGGCGGCTTGTTCTTACCGGTGTGGACGATCCTGCTTGCGCCAGTAGCGAGGGCGTCGAGCGCGCCGTTGGGTGAGCAATTGGTCACACTCGCGTACCCGGCACTGGACGCGGTGGGGATCTCCGCGGTGCTGTTCGTGGCCACCAGACGCAGAACCCACGTGTTCGGACGCCTGGCGCTGCTCGCGCTCGCCATCGTGCTCCTGGCGGTCTCCGACTCGACGTTCTGGTACCTGACGACCGTGAAGGGCTTCGACGGCGTCAATCCGACCGATGCGGGATGGTTCAGCGGTTTTCTGCTACTTGCTTTCGGGGCGGTCGCACTCCGGCGAACCGCGAAGCCGGGCTCGGACGACGAGGCAGTTAGCCCGGTGATTCCTGCAAATGCCGTCGAGCGTCCCATCTTTCACCGCCGATGGGTGGTGGTGGCTGTTCCCGAGCTGGTGGCATTGGCCGGGCTCCTCACCGTCGTCGGGTACCAACTTGTCGCCGGCGAAGGTCGGTTCGACCGGCCTGTGTCGTGGATGGTGGTGGTACTGACCGGGTTGGCGTTGGCACACGGTCTGTCGGTTGTCGTCGAGAACCACTCCCTGACCGCGAAGCTCGAAGAGAGGGTTGCGAAGAGGACGTCTGAGCTCGCCGGTCGTGAGCGACACTTCGCCGCGCTCGTCGAAAGATCATCCGATGTAACTGCTGTGATCAGTCCCGATCTGACCGTTAGCTGGGTCAGTCACGGCGTCGAGGAAACATATGGTTGGACGACGGCCAGTTTGATCGGCCATCGGATGAGTGAATTCGGTGACCGCTTCGGGGCGCTGATCGAGGTCCTTCAGGAACCCCAGGTGGCGTTCGAGCGGGTCCAGCACGTCGCATGGGAGCTGGTCGACGGCACTGGTAGACAGCGATTCGCCGACTCCAAGATCTCGAACCTCGTCGGTGACGCCGACGTCGGCGGTTACGTGGTCAACACCCGCGATGTGACCGACCAGACGCTGCTCGAGATCGAATTGCGTCACCAGGCCTTCCATGACGAACTTTCCGGTCTCGCCAACAGGGCTCTCTTCAACGACCGTACCGAGCACGCATTGTTACGCGCACGACGCACGGGCACAGAGATAGCCGTCATGATCATCGATCTCGACGGGTTCAAGGACGTCAACGACGCCCTCGGTCACGAGGCCGGAGACGCTCTGCTTCGCGCGACCGGCCGCCACATTCTGGCGGTTGCGCGAGCAAGCGACACCGTTGCCAGACTCGGTGGCGATGAGTTCGCGGTGCTGATGGAAGACCTCGACGGGCCGCTAGACGCGCTCGCCACCGCCGAGAGGATGCGGGCCGAGCTGAAGGTTGCGACAACGATCGACGACAGGGAGATCTCGCTGACGGCCAGCATCGGCGTCGCGATCAGCAACCTGACGTCTTCTGTGACCGATCTCATGCGTGATGCAGACATAGCGATGTACAGCGTCAAGCACAACGGAAAGGACGCCGACAAGCTGTTCGAGCCGTGGATGCGCGATCAGGCCCGTGAACGTTTCCAACTCCAATCGGAGCTTGCCGGCGCTCTCGAGCGCAACGAGTTGGTGCTGTACTACCAGCCTTCCTTCGAGCTCGCTACGGGGCGTATTGAAGGTTTCGAGGCCCTCATCCGCTGGGATCACCCCGCTCTCGGGCTCGTCCCTCCGGTCAGGTTCATCACTCTCGCCGAGGAATCCGGTCTCATCGTGCCGATCGGTCGCTGGGTCCTGCAACAGGCGACACGCCAACTACGAGTGTGGAACGACGCGCTGAACGATGGTCGACCTCTCACCATGGCGATAAATGTGTCACCCCGCCAAGTGAGAGACTGGCGGCTCCCAGATGACATCGATGACGCAATCACCGCTGCCGGTGTCACGGCTCAGAGCATTGTTCTGGAGATCACCGAAAGCATGCTCATCGACAACCCCAAAGAGGTGGCCGTCGTGCTCAGCGCGCTCAAGGCAAAAGGAGTGCGAATCGCCATCGACGACTTCGGCACCGGGTACTCGTCGTTGGCGATGCTTCAAGACCTGCCCATTGACATCCTCAAGATCGACAAAGCCTTCGTCTCACCTGCTGACGAAAGCGAAGCAAGGTCCCACAAGGTCCTCGGTGCAATCCTCACGCTCGCCCAGACACTCGGGTTCCGGACGGTTGCCGAAGGCGTCGAAGAGGCGAGTCACGCTGCACTTCTCACCAAACTTGGCTGTGACATTGGGCAAGGATTCCTTTGGTCACGTCCCCTCAAAGCTGAAGACGCCTGGTCGTTGCTCGTCGACTTCCGCGTCGAAGGCTCGCTCTGGCGAGGCTTTGATCCCGACGGTTTAGGTCGTTGGGTCCGCGGTCGCCCGCCGGAAAGCGCTTTACACCGGTAGCGCCAGATCGGGCTCAAGAGCCCACGGATTCTCCGGGCACCTCGAGCAAGCCGTCGTAGTAGACGAGGTGATTGGTACGGACGGCCGGAACGCGCCGGCCCGGCAAGATGACGCCCGAGAGGTTCAGAGGATCCGCCGCATTCAACCTGATCACCTGGCCGTCGCGGGGCGACCGTCGCAGCCGGCGAAGGTGATCCACCGCTTCAGGGAGCGCGAACTGCTCTCCGACGAACCCGGTTACGAAGCGTCCGCCGCGGACGAGGCCACGAGCTTCGAGCCTTCGCAGCGCCCAGAGCAATTGGCGCCACGGCACCGACAGCTCCTCTTTTGCCAGAAGATCCCAGAGCACCACGCCCCAGCGGGCCAGCAGTTGACCTGCTGCCGACTCCGCCAAAGCGTCGGGATCTTGGCTGCGACGGGCGTCAGGCAGGAGCGACCAGCGACCCTCGCCGCCTGCCCGGCGCAGTGGGGCACGCCCCCTGCCGACGCGGTTGCGGATCTCGTCGCGGTGCCGCCTTCGCCATGCCTCGCGCGCAGACAGCAAGGAGCGCACAGCCTGGAACCCGTCGGCGGTGACGATGCCCCGGGTGACGAGGTCCCAGAGTCCCTCTTCGATCTCCACCGGAAGACGTCCGGTGAGCGCGCCGATCTCCGAATGGAACAGCGCGCCGTTTCCTCTGAGAGCGTCGAGAACATCCTTCGCCGCACCGTGCAAGGGTTCCGCCGGCGCTACGTCCCCACGCGCAGCTTCGAGAAGCCAGGGTAAGTCCTCCCGCAACGCGAACGTGATCGGGGTCGCCCGCGAAGGGGTGGACGCACCACGACGCGGATTGTCAGGCGTGTCCGCCGGTCGCACGCTCAAGCGTCCCCATACGAGCTCACCCGATAGGCACAGATCTTCGAGCCAGCGGGTCTGGTAGTTCTCGACCCGAGCTGTGAGTACCGACTCCTCCCATGATCCGGCGGCCAGCTCGAATCCCTGAAGCTGGTCGATCACGGCGAGGACGCCGGCTCGGCCCTGGCGCTGTGTCCCCGGCGCCACGTGTTGCCACTGCAACAAGAACCTCATGTAGTCCTGCGCGCTGACCGGCTCGATCTCGCGCCGGAGCCGCGCCTGGGTGTACGAGTGGATCCGGGCAAGAAGCCGCCTTGCGCACCATTGCTCGCCGCCGCCGAGACCATCATCGAACGACCCGCGGATTGCGAATCCTTCGGCCTCGAGGCGAGCAAGGCCGACGTCGACCAGTCCAATCGGAATCGCAGAGGTACGAGCCAGTTCACAGACCGTCACGGGCCCGAGGAGGTCGAGATGTCCTCTGAGCGAATCGGCCGCGGCAGCCCCTTCTTCGGAGGGCTCTTCAGCCGACCGAGCGCCGGGCATGACCAAATCAGGCACGAACGATGCGCCGGGAAGGATGGCCTCTGCCGTTACTCGGCGCTCGAGCGCGCACCACATCGGAAACGGCGCCTCGTCTGCGTCTATATCGCTCACCGCCGCCGCGGCCGGAGACGAGGACCGAGCGATGACGGTCACTGCACGTCCCGCCTTGCTGAGATCGGCGAACCAGTCGGCCCATTCGGGCTGTGGTCGCCACAGAACCGTGGCGAGAAGCAGGTCATGGAGCTCCTCTGCGTCCCGCACGACGGGAGCAGCCTCCTCGCGTACTCGCGCGATCGCTGTCGGGATCCAGCTTGCCCATGGCGCCGGCCTGAAGGGGAAGGCCCCGGCGCAGCTGAACGGCGCGGGTCCGCCGCTCCTCGAGAGGTGCGTCGTCCAGGAAGGTGTACGGCTTGCCGTTCAGGATCTCGTGCGACAGCACGGAAGGCTCGGGGGAGTCCACGAAGTGCGTGTGGATCGAGCCCGACTCGAAGCCCTTCACGACCGAGACGAGGCCGTCCACGTCCATGGCCTCGTGGAGGCAGTCATAGAGGGTTTGGCGGACGAGCACGTGGTCGGGGATCTCGATGGGCCCCGCGGGAGCGTTCTCCTGACACGCCGCCAGGGAAGGGAACACGGCCGCCATAAGGTCCTCCGCCTCCATCCGCTGGATCGGCAGCGGGTTCTTTCGTCCGCCCCGGAAGCGCAATATCGCGAGCGACCGGTTGAGGTTCCACCGCCACCGGCTCGTGAACATCGGAGACGCGAGGGTGGCCTGGGTGAGAGTTGCGGCCGCAGTGTTGGACGAGAGCAGGCGCGGAGCAGTATCGAGACCGAAGCTGTGTTGCGGCCCGAGAGACAGGACGAAGGCGTCGTCGTTCGCGGCAGCTTGCAACTCGAAGTCGAATGTCGCGCAAAAGCGCTTCCTGAGCGCGAGCCCGAGCGCCTTGTTGACGCGACCGCCGAAGGGAGCGTGCACGACGAGTTGCATGCCGCCCGCCTCGTCGAAGAACCGTTCGAACACCACGTCCTGCTGCGTCGGCAGGACACCTGAGCGCGCCGATCGCGGCGGACAGGTAGTCGACGAGCTGAGACGAGCCGTTCTCGCCCAATCCGCAGACTTGTGACACGTGTTCGACCGCCGCGCTGCGGCCGGCGATCCGGTCGTCCGAAGCGAGAAGTCGGCCGATCTCGGCTCGGAGTCCCGACACCTCGGCCGAGAGCTCGGCAGTCCGGCTGGGCGCTTCTCCCACCCAGAACGGGATCGTCGGGTGCGCACCTTCCGCATCGACGACCCGCACCGTCCCGGGCTCCACTCGACGGATCCGCCACGAGTGGGTACCGAGCAGGAAGACGTCGCCGACCATCGACTCGATCGCGAAGTCCTCGTTCACGCTTCCGACGGGCGTCTCGTCGGGATCGGCCACGACCCGGTAGTCGCCCACCTCGGGTATGGCTCCGCCGCTCGTGATGGCCGCGAGGCGAGCGCCGCGCCTAGGTCTCAGTACTCCGTTCACCTGGTCGCGGTGCAGGTACGCCATCCGCCTGCCCCGGCCCGTGACGATCCCCTCGGACACGAGGTCCACCACGGACTCGAAGTCATTATGGCTCAGCTCGCGATAAGGAGAGGCTCGCCGGACGAGCTCGTACAGCTTGGTTTCGTCCCATTCGCCGGCCGCGGCAACCTCGGCGACGAGCTGTTGGGCGAGGATGTCGAGCGGAGCGAGCGGAGGGTTGACTGCGTCGAGCCGCCCGGCGTGCACCCCGGCGAGCAGTCCTGCACACTCGACCAATTCGTCGCGGGTGAGGGGGAACAGCACTCCCTCGGGGACGCCGGATCGTGAGTGATTGGAACGCCCGACGCGCTGGAAGAAGGTGGCGATGCTCCGCGGCGAACCGACCTGACAGACGAGCTCCACGGGCCCGATGTCGATTCCGAGCTCGAGCGAAGCGGTGGCGACGAGAGCACGGAGCTCACCCGCCCTCAAGCCGCGGTCTCGACTCTCTCGCGTCGTTGTCGCGAAAGGCTGCCGTGGTGAGCGGATACCTGGTCGGGACCCAGCCGCTCGCCGAGCTCATGGGCGAGGCGCTCCGACAGCCGTCGGGTGTTGACGAACACAAGAGTGGTGTGATGGTCCTGCACGAGAGAGGCGATGCGGTCGAGGATCTCGCCCATCTGCTCGGTCGACGCGACCGGCCCGAGCTCGGACCCGGGGAGCTCGACCGACAGCTTCAGCCCCCTGCGGTGTCCGCAGTCGACGATGCGTGCGGCGCGTTCAGGGCCGGTGCCGGTGAGAAGCGAAGCGGTCTGCTCAATAGGCCGTTGAGTCGCGGAGAGCCCGACTCGTTGAGGGAGGGGCCCTGCCTGAAGCGCGTCGAGTCGCTCGAGGGTGAGCGCCAGGTGGCTTCCCCTCTTGTCTCGCGCAAGGGCGTGGATCTCGTCCACGATCACGGTGCTGACGGACTTGAGGACTGCTCGGCTGCGCTCGGCAGTCACAAGCAGGTAAAGGCTTTCTGGGGTGGTGACGAGCAGGTCGGGCGGAGCTTTCGTCATGGCGGTGCGCGCCGCCTGGGGTGTGTCTCCTGTGCGGACCGCCACCCTCAGCTTCGGCACGTCTAGGCCCAGCTCTGCGGCAACTGCCTCGATCTCGGCGAGGGGGCGCTCAAGGTTCTGATGGATGTCGACAGCCAGCGCCTTGAGAGGCGACACATATACGACCTGCACTCCGACGCTCTGGACCGATGCCTGCTCGTATGCCCTGTAGAGCGAGTCGATCGCGACCAGGAAGCCCGTGAGTGTCTTGCCCGATCCGGTTGGCGCGGCGATCAGAGTGTTGACGCCCGACCTGATGTGCGGCCATCCGAGCTCCTGCGGCTCTGAGGGGCCCTCGGGGAATTGCCTGGTGAACCACGTAGATACTGCCGGGTGGAACCCCTCGAGGGACCCGGCTTGCCTGAGCACGGTGGCGGTCACTTCACTATTTCACCACTTCGGTGTCGCAGATCAGCCGGCGGTGGCTCGGCACTCGCCTTGCGCCGCGCTCCGAGATCCCAGGGTTGTATACGCGACCGTATCCTAAACACCGATTTTTAATCGGCGAGCGCTCTCAGAAGAGCAGAAGCGGACTCAGAAGATCAGAAGCGGACTCAGAAGAGCAGAAGCGCACTCAGAAGAGCCGGAGCCCCGGCGGCACACAAGCCCTTCAGCTATTGGCCTTGTTCAAAAGGGCGAGGCCCGCACGCTTCACGTTGCGGATCTCCTCCAGTTTGCCGGTCAACTGTTGCTGGTCGTGCTGGCGCTCGGTCTGAGCCTGCTTGAGGCTCTGCTGGCAAGCCTCGATCGCCTCGGTTATCTCTTTCTCCCTGTCGCTGAACGCACCCGACATCGCTTCACGCATCTTGTCCTGGACGTCGATCATGGCGCGCTCGTAACCGCTCGAGATCGCCAGCTGGCCACGGCTGATCTCGTCGGCCATCCAAGTCCGGAACTCCGTTACGAACGCGGTCTGCCGCTGATTCCTGAAGGTGTTGAACGCCATGAAACCCCCGAGGCCGACCCCCGCAGCGATGGCGATCGGCGCAGCGATTATCGAGAGGCCTATTCCACCGGTGGCGACCAGAGCCGCCAGGCCGTGTCCGGACGAGTACGACTGGAGCAATTGGAGTCTCTGGGTCCCCGTCACGGTGTGCTTGCCGAGCGGCAGCCTCGCCAGCTCGTCGAGAAAGGCTTTATCCGAGACCTGGCGGATCGACTCGGCGACTCTCGCGTTTCGGTCGACGTCCTCGACGATCGTGACGACCAAATCGACGAGGAGACCTTCGGTCCATTCGTTGATCTTGCTTGCCATCGCGCTGAAGTCGGCTACGAATTCGCCCGGTAGGGAGTCGTGCTCAGTCTTCTTGATGTCCTTCAGACGTTGGTCGTATTTGTTTCGAACCTCCAAGACACCGCGTGTCACCTGCTCGCGCCGGTCGATTCCGATCCGCTGGAGGCCTCCGTTGAACTGCTGGACCCAGCCGGCCCTGTCCTCGCGGAGGTCGGCGAGACGGGTCCGTTCGGCGGTGAGCGCTTCCTGCGCCTCTTTTGGCGAGTCACTTGCCGCCAGGCGCTCGGCCATCGCCCTGTCGGATAGCGCGAGCGGTGACAGAGCCGATTGCACCAGGTTCGCGGCACGAAGCTTGGCGGTCCTTCCCGCGACCTGCTCCACGAGCACTCGCTCGAGCTCTGCGACGCCCGACTCGCGTCTCAGCTCAGCGGCGTCGTCGTCACTCATGCCGAGTGCTCTGAGCGCGAGTTGACTGCTCACCGCGATCATCGGGCATTCGGCGAGGCGTGGAGCCCGTTCGGACAGGATCTGGCGGTTGACCGCCATCACCGACTCCCATCCGCGATGGATGTCGACCTTCGTGAAGGCGAACACGACGCGATTGATCCTCGCAGATGCCGTCTGGAGGAACGCGAGCTCTTGTGCGCGTATCTGGGCGCCGGCTTCGAGGACGAACAACAGGGCATCCGCTTCGCGCAGAGACTGCAGGGTGAGAGCGGCGTGACCCGACTCGAGTCCGCCCACTCCCGGCGTGTCCACGACGGTGAAGCGGTCGAGCAATTCCCGGTCGATGCCGAGATGCACAGTCCGGATGTTCTGCTCGTTCATCGGATTGCCGGCAACGGTCGCAAGAACCTGAGCTTCTTCGAATGTGACGTGCTGAGCTTCGTCGTCTCCGTACCGGAAGATGAACGCTTCCGGCGTGGCGGAGCGAAAGAGCACGATCGGCGCGGCGGTCACGACCTCGACGCCGGTAGGCGACAGGTTGGGATACATCATGAGCGCGTTGACAAGCGAGCTCTTGCCACGCTTGTCCTCGCCGGCGACGATCACTGCAGGCCGTGGTTTCGGCTGGCGGCCCAGCTGACTGCGGAGCTCGTCTGCGATCTGGTGGCGAGCATCAC
The DNA here is from genome assembly GCA_963801315.1 of uncultured Acidimicrobiales bacterium. Lineage (GTDB taxonomy): Bacteria > Actinomycetota > Acidimicrobiia > Acidimicrobiales > CAVXTF01 > CAVXTF01. Next base: position 103,127 of record CAWDEI010000006.1, read on the forward strand.
GAGCGAGCACGTTGATGGCTTGCTGGAGCCACTGCTCTGTCTCGGCGAGCAGCGCCCGGTCCTCGTCGGAGGCTCCTTCGACCTGCTCGGGCGCGGCAGGGGAGCTCGGGAGGTTGGAGATCGTCACGACTACCGGTGCTGCACCGACGTCGCCGGCCGCTGCCTCCGCGCCTCCGCCTCCGCCTGCGCCTGCGCCTTCCGCCACGTCACAAGTACATCACAGGGGTCCGGCCGCCGGAGTTGCCAGCAGACGGAGTCGTCAGCCGCCGGCATCGTCGGCCGGCCGGCTGACGGTCAGGCAGCTGGCTGACCGTCAGGCCGCTGAGGAGACGGTGTCTGCCACGTCGGGATGGAGTCTCGCTTGGCGGGCAAGAGGCGGAAAATTGCGACTGCTCCGCGAACGGCAAGGTGATTGTCACCATGTAACCGATCCGGTCACGAACGGCCAAGCCGCGCTTGGTGAGCATCGGCGTGCCCCGGTTGTTCCACCGCACCGTGAGGATCTCGCCATCGAAGTGGTTGAGAACAGGCCCTGCGATGTGGCTCGCCAGCGAAGCTCCGGGAAATCCGATGAAAAGAGCGTCGAATTGACGCTTGCGCCAATCGCCTTCGGCCATCCCAACTGGTATGGCGAGCTGTTCGGCCGTCACGCCGTGGTTGGAGACGTTCCGGCGAAGGTTGACGCGCTCGGTCGGCGACCAGCGGGGCGGGCAGTCGACGTTGAAGCGGCTTTCGAACCACTCGTCGCCGTTCATGGTCTTTTCGCCGAGCCGCATGTTGGCCGCCACCGCCCTTGAGGGTTCGGGACCGGCGACCACGATCGCCCTGTCGTTCACGAGCAGGTACTGCTCGAACATCTGAACGTTCCCTTGCGTGGACGCGATCGAGAATCGACGCTCGACACCGGATTCACCGAGCACCGGCGCGGGACCCACCCAGTGCTGCACGAAACCCGGCGTTCTAGCTGCTCTGAACGCGCCGACCTGACCCGCCAGTTGATGGACGTTGCTCACCGAAGCCGGTTCGTCGCGAGCGCGCAGGCTTATCGCCGGTGGGCCGGGAAAGTCGATGACGAGCTCGGACACGCAGGCGCATCCCTCGGGCCATGCGTCGATCCCGACGGCCATGACGATCGCGCTCCGGAACCGCTGTGTCCCTGGTGCTGCGGTCGCGGGCAGGCCCTGTGTAGTGGTCTGGGCCGGTGTCGTGACCTGCTCGGTCCTTTCTGTGGCGGCCGGCGTTCGAATCGTGGCACCAGGGCCACCAACGCCACGAACGCCACCGAGGGTCCCGGCAGTCCCCGTCGCCACGGTCTGCGGCTGGACACCCAGACCCTGATCCACGGGTGGCTGGCGGGGTTCGGGGATGACGGGCTTGAGCGCGACGTCCCATGCCGCCGCGCCGAGGGCGACGACTGACTTCGGGTTGTCCTGCACCGAGGGCATGACGTCGAACCGCCGGTAAATGCTCGTCCCAACGAGAGGGATGCGACTCGACCCGCCAACGAGGTAGATGGCCTTCAGTTCCTTCGCCTTCACATGCGCGTCGTCGAGGGCGCGCTGCAGGCAGTCCATAGTGGCTTCGATGTCGGCCTGGATCAGGTGCTCGAGCTCGTCACGAGTGAGCTGGACGTCTCGCTCGATCCCCGGGACCCAGAGCTGACAGACACCGACCTCGCTCAACGTCTCCTTGGCGCGCTGCACCTCTTCTCGTAGATCGGAGGCCTTGTGACGCCAGGCCACATCGGTCGGGTTCAAGATCTTCGGCCAGTCGTCGGGGTACTCGTCGGCGAGGACCTCGCCCAGATAGTTCACGATGCGGACATCGATGTCCTCGCCGCCGAGCGGGTCGCGCCCTGCAGGTGGTCCCGCGATCTCGAAGCCCTCCTTCGTGCGCAGGAGCACAGCGGCGTCGAAGGTGCCGCCACCGAAGTCGTAGACAGCGATCGTTTCGCCCGGTTGGGTCGCGGCCAGGCTGATCCGCACGGCGGCAGCGACGGGCTCCGCGACGAGCTCGTAAGTGGACATGCCGGCCTTTTCGACAGCCTCTTTCAGAACCGACTTGCGAGCGTCGCCCCAGTCAGCAGGGTGCGTGATCCGGACCTTGCGGGGGGCCGTCTCGCCTTGCTGGCGGCATGCCTCTGTGTAGACGCGGCGCAGCACGGCCGCAGCGAGCTCGCTTACAGGGACGAGGCGGTCGCCCAGGAACAGTTCGCCCTCGCCGAGCACTCGCTTCGGGGTCGGCTCGTAGCGCTCGGGGGCGAACACAGCCTGGTGTTGCGCAGCAGTACCCACGAGGATCTGGCCGTCGAGGGACAAGAAGACCGACGAGGGGAGACGCGAACGACCGTTTGCCTCCACGTCGACCGTCGTGACATTGCCGTCGATGGCCACCGCCGCGACGGTGTAGCTCGTCCCGAAGTCGATCCCGAGCTCCCAGGGATTCACGCGCCCACCGATCCTCTGTCGTCGGCGAGATCCTTCCAGAGCAATTGGTAGGTCCTCCGCACGGTCCTCGCCACCTTGGCCTCGGCGGGTGAGGCCTCGGTGACGATGAATGTCTGCCAGCGCACCATTGCGTCCTGACAAGCTTGGCGCATTGCGGGCCGGTCGTCGTTGTTCATGCCGAGGCGGCTCCCAGGTGTGCCCGGGGCGAAGAGCAGAGCGACCTCGTCGAGCATCGGTTGAGGCAGGGTCGCCCTCCCGGTGCAGCAAGAGTGCCAGGCCTCGAGCTCGGCGATGGGATGCATGACCGGATCGAGGCGGAGCTCGTCGACCTGGTCCCTGAAGTGCCTGAGGGCGACACCCTCGGGGCCGTCGACGTGGGTGAAGGTCATCCTGTTCAAGGCGTCGAGCACCGAGCGCACCTTGAGAACATGGTCCTGCTCCGAGAAGTAGGTGGAGAGCGTGCGCTTGACCTCCGCGATCCCCGACAGCGCCGACAGCTCCCTGCGCAGGGCGAAAGCGCCGTGCGTCCCGTTTCTCAGGAACTTGACGGCGTTCTGCACGCCGTACAGGTCGAGCATGTTCAGTAGGTGCTCGCGCTTGTCCGGAGGCACAGGTGCGTCGGCGGACTTGAAGCGGTCCGTGGACCAAAGGAGCTTGGAGAAGGCCTCTTCGTCCATGGCGGCCAACGCCGATAGCTGCTTGGCGTCCAGCTCGGTCAGGGTGGCCGCCTCCGAGGCCTCGGCGACGAGGCCGACCACGGGGACGACGGTGGCGACCTCGTTTCGGAACTTGCCGGCGTAGACGCCCGCGAGCTCGATCGCGACGTTCCAGGGATCGCGTGTGCCGTCACCGAGCTGGTCCGCCTTGGACAGGACTCCGACGGCACTCGCCGCAGAGCGGCTCGGGTCGTTGCCCGAAGCGGAACGGAACATCTGGAGCGCTTCGAGCTCGTCTTCCATGACCACCTGGTTGAACAGGAACACCACGGCATCGGCCCGTTGAGCGGCTGCTGCCGAGTCGGCTTCCTCCTCGGCGAGGAACTGCTCGGTGGTCTCGCTGAACTCGTGATGGACCGAACCGATTCCGGGCGTGTCGATCAGGGTCATCCACTTGAGGAGGTCGTTCGCCAGGTAGCAGTGCAGTGCCTGCACGTCTTCCGGGGGGACGTCGAGAGTCTCGGGAAGGGTGCCGTCGACGGTGAGCTTGGCCTCGACGGTGCCGCCCGCCTTGAGCTCGATGACGAGGTGCTGGGGAAGCCCGTAGTGGAACCAGGTGACGAGGCGCGTGCACTCGCTCGTCGAAGTCGGGGCCACCCTTTGACCGAGCAGGGCGTTCACCATCGTGGACTTGCCCGCGCTCACCCTTCCGACCACGGCGACCCGAACGGGCTCGCGTAGTCGCCGCTGGAGCTCGGAGAGCTCGGGTCGGAGCGGTCCGGGGACGAGTTCCTCCCCGCCGGTGATCAGCTCCGCGACCCGCTCGATCAGGTTGCTGGCCGGCATCGCGGCGGTTACTCCTCCCCTCCGGTAAAGGCCCATCCTAGCCGCTGGGCGTCTTCGCTCCAGGCGGTAAAGCCCAGCTCAGGGCTCTCCGCACGACGAGAGGCACCGGAGCACGACCGCTTCGGCTTCGACAATCGGCCGTGGCCGCAGGATTATGGTTCCGCCGTTACCGCGCCCGCCCGGGTTCGGGCGCACACGAGAACACGAGATCACCAGATCTGAACGTCTGAACGTCTGAAGGTCTGAGGGTCTGAGGGTCTGAGGGTCTGAAGGTCCGAAGAGGGAAATGGGAAGGGGAACCAAAGATGGCGTGGGATTTCACGACCGAGCCCGAGTTCGCCGAAAAGCTCGAATGGATGGACTCCTTCGTCCGCGAGGAGGTGGAGCCCCTCGACCTCGTCTTCGGGGACAAGACCTTCCACCCCCTCGACGACACCCTGCGCAAGGTGGTGGACCCCTTGAAGCAGCAGGTGCGCGACCAGGGGCTGTGGGCCTGCCACCTCGGCCCGGAGCTCGGGGGAACGGGCTACGGGCAGGTGAAGCTCGCTCTCATGAACGAGATCCTCGGCCGTTCTCGATGGGGCCCGATCATCTTCGGGTGCCAGGCTCCCGACACCGGCAACGCCGAGATCATCGCCCATTACGGGACCGAAGCCCAGAAGCAGCGCTATCTCCGGCCGCTGCTCGAAGGAGAGCTGTTCTCGTCCTATTCCATGACCGAGCCTCAGGGGGGGTCCGACCCGACGCAGTTCACGACCAGGGCACGCCGAGATGGCGACGAGTGGGTGCTCGACGGCTGGAAGTTCTTCTCGTCCAATGCCCGCACCTCGTCGTTCCTCATCGTCATGGCCGTGACCGATCCAGACGTGAGCGCTTACCAGGGAATGTCGATGTTCCTCGTCCCGACGGACACTCCCGGCGTGATCATCGAGAGGAACATCGGTCTCATGGGCGAGAGTCGCAGCCACGAAGGCATGCACGCGCTGATTCACTACGACGGCGTGCGCCTGGGATCCGACGCTCTATTGGGAGGTGAGGGCAAGGCATTCGCGATCGCCCAGACGCGCCTCGGCGGAGGGCGCGTCCATCACGCCATGCGCACGGTCGGCATGTGCCAGAAGGCCCTCGACATGATGTGCGAGCGGGCGCTGTCGCGCTCCGCTCACGGGAGCCTGCTCGCGGACAAGCAATTCGTCCAGGGTTACGTTGCGGACTCGTACATTCAGCTGACGCAGTTCCGGTTGTTCGTGCTCTACGTGGCGTGGGAGATCGACAAGTACAACGACTACCGGCGCGTGCGCCACGACATCGCGGCCATCAAGGTGCTGACGCCTCAGGTCCTCCACGACATCGTGCAGCGTTCGATCCAGGTGCACGGCGCTCTCGGGGTCACGAACGAGATGCCACTCGGCGGGATGTGGATGAGCGCCCCTATCATGGGTCTCGTCGACGGGCCGACGGAGGTCCACAAGGTGAGCATCGCCCGCCAGGTGCTGAAGCGGTACAAGCCTGCATCGGGCCTGTGGCCGACCGAGCACCTTCCGGAGAAGGTGGACGCGGCCCGCAAGAAATTCGCCGACATTCTCGAGCACGAGGTTGCGAACCAGTGACCGAGGAAGCAGTGACCGAGGAAGCACCTCGCGACGACGAGGCACGTACCGCCGGGCTTGTCGACGCCGACCGCCTGGCGAGGTTCATGGACGACTGGAACCTTCCGGGCACCGGCGAGACGCCGGCCGCCAAATTCATCACAGGCGGCGCCTCGAACGAGCTCTTCGAGATCCGACGGGGTGGTACCGGCTACGCGCTGCGTAGGCCACCTCGGATCGTCCCACAGGGCCGCAACGAGACGATGCTCCGCGAGTACCGGCTCCTTGCGGCGCTCGCAGACACGGACGTGCCGCACGCAAGGGTTGTCGCGGTGTGCGACGACCCCGAGATGATGGGCGGCTGCTTCTACATGATGGAGCTGGTCGTCGGGTGGTCGCCGCTCGGGGGTGGTGGGTGGCCGGCGCCTTTCGACAGAGACCTGGACGAGCGCAAGGGTCTCGCGTTCCAGCTCGTCGACGGGATCGCCAAGCTCGCCAAGGTGGATTGGCGGTCGACGCGGGCTCGAGGGTTTCGGGCGTCCGGACGGCTTCCACGAGCGCCAGGTGGACCGCTGGATGAGCCATCTCGACAAGGTGAAGTTCAGGGAGCTTCCCGGCATGGACGACGCCGCCCAGTGGCTGAGGACACACAAGCCGCGCAACTACGAACCGGGAATCATGCACGGCGACTACCAATTCGCGAACGTCATGTTCCGACATGGCGCTCCCGCGCGTCTCGCCGCCATAGTCGACTGGGAGATGGCCACCGTCGGCGATCCGCTGCTCGATCTCGGTTGGGTCGTCCAGGGCTGGCTGGACCCCGACGAGGACAGGTCTTCGGGAAGCTACGTCGACCTCACGGGGATGCCGACGAGAGCCGAGCTACTCGATGCCTACGAGGCCGAGAGCGGCCGTTCGACCGAGGACATCGACTATTACGTCATGCTGGCGAAGTTCAAGCTCGCCGCGGTGCTCGAGGCGGGATACGCCCGCGCCGTGCAAGGTGACGCGGACAACCCGAAGATGCTCGCTTTCGGCGACGTGGTTCTCGGTCTTGCGCGAAGCGCTGGGGACCTCGCTCGAGCGCGCCGGGTGACTGTGATGGTGCCTGCGCAGAGCTCGCCGGAGTCGGAACCGCTAAAGAGGTTCGACCTCACCGGCAAGGTGGCGCTCGTCACGGGCGGTAGCCGCGGCCTCGGACGCCAGATGGTTCTCGCGTTCGCCGCATGCGGAGCCGACGTGGTCATTGCGAGCCGCAAGCTCGAAGTCTGCGAGGCGGTCGCGGCTGAGGTGGAGAGCTCGACTCCTCGGCGTGCACTCGCCGTCGCGTGCAACGTCGGCAACTGGGGAGAGCTGGACGGGCTCGTCGACGCCGCTTACGGCGAATTCGGCCACGTCGATGTGCTCGTCAACAACGCCGGGATGTCGCTTCTGTACGACAAGGTCACAGACGTCACAGAACAGATGTGGGACAAGGTCGTGAACCTGAATCTGAAAGGCGCGTTCCGCCTGACAGCACTGGTCGGCACACGAATGGCAGCCGGGGACGGCGGTTCGATCGTCATGGTGTCGAGCACCGGGTCGATCCGCCCGACGCCGTCGATCATCCCTTATGCCGCGGCCAAAGCCGGCCTCAATTCGCTCACGGAGGGATTCGCGAAGGCTTTAGGCCCGAAGGTCCGGGTCAATTGCATCATGGCGGGGCCCTTCATGACCGACATCACGAAGTCGTGGGATATTCCCGCTTTCGAGGCGGATGCTGCACGCCGCTTCGCACTCGGCCGCGGCGGCCAACCCCACGAGATAGTGGGAGCCGCTGTTTATTTCGCAAGCGATGCGTCGTCGTTCACGACCGGCGCGATCCTACGGGTCGACGGGGGCCTTCCTTAGCGTCCCAGTCCGCAGCGTCCCAGTCCGCAGCGTCCCAGTCCGCAGCGTCCCAGTCCGCAGCGTCCCAGTCCGCAGCGTCCCAGTCCGCAGCGTCCCAGTCCGCAGCGTCCCAGTCCGCAGCGTCCCAGTCCGCAGCGTCCCAGTCCCCAGCGTCCGCCGCGTCACAGCGGGATGGATTGGGCGAATTTGAACAGGTCGTGCGGGTCGTACTTGCTCTTCACCTCGCTCAGCCTCGCGAGGTTGGACCCGTAGTAGGCCTGCTGCCAGTCGACGAGTGTCGGGTCGATGTAGTTCTGGTACGCCTGGCCGTTCACGTACGGGCGCATCCCTGTCCATGCCTGTTGCAGCCATGCCTTGTTGGCGGCGATGGTGCTCGCCGGCGCGTTCGATCCCCACCCGGCGCTGTACTGGATCGACGCGACGGCGTTGCGGTGCACGAACGCGGTCGCATCGGGCGCCACCTGATTGATGGCCCCACCTGCCGAGTCGAGCACGATGCCTCCGCCAGTCAGCACAGACGAGGTCTCCCGGTCGTCGATCGCGTCGAGAAGCGCCGTCACCCCTGCAGAGGACAGAGGCGAGCCGAGCCAGTCGGACTTGGCCGCGAACGGTGCGCGGGTGAGTATTCCGGCCGGATTCTGAGACGGGAGATGGCACTCCGCGACGGTGTCACCGTCACATCCTGCTTCGATCAACATTGCGCTCTGGTAGCTGTTCGTGCCCACGAATTGGTCGAACGGGTTGCTGCCGACCGACGAGATGAGGGTTGCGACGGCCTGCTGGAGCGCCGGCAGTGAGCCGACGGAGACTCCGGTGACTCGGGCGACCGGGGAGATTCCCGAAGGCGTGTTCTGGCTGTTGAGCAACTGGCAGTTGGACCAGATGTCGTTCGACCCGGTGGGCGCCCATTCCTGCCATGCAGCGATCACCCTGCCGGCCTGACCCCACGGCCAGACGAGCGTGAACAGCCCGAGCGATCCGATGGGGTGTACCTGGAACGTGAATTCGGTCACGACGCCGAAGTTCCCGCCGCCGCCACCTTGCAGCGCCCAGAACAGGTCCGGCTCCTCGGTTGCCGAGCAGGTGACTACGTGCCCGTCCGCGAGCACGACGGTGGCGCTCAGGAGGTTGTCGCACGTCAGGCCGAAACGCCGGTCGAGCACACCGAGACCACCGCCGAGCGTCAGCCCGGCGATACCGACCGTCGGGCACGAGCCTCCGGGAAGTGCCACTCCTGCCGCGCCCAATGTCGCGTAGATGTCGACCAGGTGGGCCCCGGCGCCGACAGTCGCCGTGTCACCGGAGCCGCCGAGCTGGACCGCAGCCTGGCGAGTCACGTCGACGACGAGGCCGTCACCGGTCGAGTAGCCACCGTAGCTGTGACCACCCGATCGGACCGCGAATGCCAGCGGGTGATCCTGCACGAACGAAAGGCAGGTGGCGACGTCGGCGGCCGACTGGCAATACGCAATCCCCTGCGGAGTGGCGGAGTCGACGGCGGGGTTGAACAGCTGGGTGGCGGTCGCGTACGCCGGCGAGCCCGGACGAACGAGCGGTCCCGAAAGCGACCTCTCCAGTGCGTCCCAGTCGGATGGGTCCGGAGGCCGTCGTGCCGTCGTAGACGTGGTGGACGACGTCGACGACGTGGTTGGCAGGGACGACGTCGACGACGTGTTCGGCAGGGAGGACCCTGTCGAGCTCGAAGGTCCGGCCGACTTGTTGCCGGAGCAGGCTGCGAGTGCCGTGCCGGCCACGACACCTCCGGCGATCTCGAGGAACCGGCGACGGCCGATGGGGGCGGAGGGATCCGGCACGCGCCGGATGTTAGGCGCTGCTACCGTGAAAAAGCTTCGACGCTGGGGCGCAACAGCTGTCCGACAGATCTGCCGAGGGGAGCAATGGCACCGAGGGGTTGGGTCAAACGCGCGCCGGCGGTCGCCGCCCTGGCGCTTTGCATCGTGTGCTCTTGCGGCTCGCCGTCGAATACGCGCTCGGTCGCGTCCACCGCACCGCCGCTGCGTCACTTGACGGTGACGGAGCCGGGTTACTGGGACTGGCCCTCTTACGGTCAGAACCCGCAGCACACGTTTGTCGGCCACACGACGCTGACGGCGAGCACCGCCTCGAACCTGAAGCTCGCGTGGTACTTCCATACCGGAGACGCGGTGACGGCGACCCCGACCGTCGTCGACGGCACCGTTTACTTCGGTTCTTGGGACACGAAGTTCTACGCGCTCGACCTCGCAACCGGGCGGCTCGAATGGGACTTCCAGCTCGACCAGCAGCACGGCGTCACGCCGTACCCCGGTGAACGCACGCGGCAACGTCCAGTCCGACGGAGGGCTCGTCACCTCGTCTGCGTGGTTCCAACCCGGCAACGGAACCTCGCGTCCCGACCTCGTGATCTTCGGAGGCGGTTACACGCTCTACGCACTCGATGCCCATACAGGGAAGCTGTTCTGGAAGCACGCATACGCGGGATCGGCTACAGCCGATCCGGAGACGGACCAGACCAGGATCTTCTCGTCACCCGCCGTGGTCGGCGGCGTCGTGTTGTTCGGCACGTCGTCCGACGGACAGTCCGGCAAGCACGGAGAGCTGGTCGGGGCGAGCCTCGAGACCGGCGATCCGGTTTGGGTCGACGTCACCGACGCAGGAAGCAACGGGCAACCTCGCAACGACGGTTGCGGCGACGTCTGGTCGTCGGGAAGTGTGATCCCGGCAACGGGGCTCGTCGTGTTCGATTCCGCAGACTGCAACGGCTCGAACCTCGCTCCTTGGTCGGAGCAGGTATTCGCGGTGAGCGCCAAGACCGGAGCCGTAGCTTGGAGATTCGCACCGGACCGCCGCGACGAACAATTGCGACCTGGACTTCGGGGCGTCTGTCAACATCGGGCTGACCCCGAACGGGAATGCCTCGTTTGTCGGTGTCGGCTCCAAAGACGGGACCTACTACTCGCTCAACCCGGCCACCGGCTCCCTGCTCTGGTCGCGTCACGTCGTGTTCGGCGGGAGCGCGGGCGGGTTCATCGGGACCGACGCGTACACGGGAAGCATGATCGTCGCCGCTACGGCGCTCGGCGACGAGGGTGCGGGTACGCCTCAGGCCTGCGAGGAGAAGAACCCCGCCGACGTGTTCATCCAGAACCCCGCCATGCATGCGTTCGATGCCGCGACCGGAAAGGTGCTCTGGCAGGTGAACGGGGTGCAGTCCTTCGGGAGCACGACGGTTGCGGGCGGCCTCGTGTTCAACGCGCCTTCTCTTTCCGACTATGTCGACGTGCGCCTCCTCTCGACGGGTGCGCTCGTGGCGAGCCTGGCCGTTCCGGCACCGAACTGGGGTGGCATCACGACGGCCGGCGACTCCATCCTCTTCGGGCTCGGTTCAGGCGCTTACGGTGCGCACACAGGTCTCATGTGCTTCACCCCGGGCGGCAAACCACCGGTCGTTCCCTGACCGTCGCTGCTCACGCGCCACCCGTTTCCCGAGTTCGGCTCTCACGCGCCACCCGTGTGAAGACTTAGCCGGCCTTCAGACTGCGGTGCCTGCAGCGATCGCGACCTTGCGCAGGCGCGTGGTAGCGACGGCGACGAGCGCCAAGGCGAACAAGGCGAGCACTCCGACGTCGGGCAGGACCCCGACGATTCCCGAATGCCCGAAGATGAGTCTCACGAAGCCGTCCATCGCCCAGGCCTGCGGCGCTACGTGCCCGACGCTCCGCATGAGCGGCCCGACGTTGTCGAGCGGCCACATGCACCCGCCGAGCATGCCGAACGCGACCGCGACGACGATGCCGACCGCCACTGCCTGCTCCTGCGAGCGTGCCACCGTTCCGAGCAGAACCGACGCACCGGCGGCCGCGACCGCAAGGACGCACACGAGCAGGAGCACCCCCAACGGGTCACCCCACTTGACGCCGAAGACGAGCGTCCCAACCACGATCAGCCCTACGGCCTGCATCAACCCGAGGATCGTCGCGCTCACGAGCTGTCCCAGGATCACGACCCGTGCGGGCGTCGGGCTGGCGAGCATTCGGCGAAGCATTCCCATGCGTCGCGTCTCGACGAGTCCCGAAGCCGTCACGAGCAGGGTCAGGAAGACGAACAGGACCAGATTGGCGGCCGTCGTGTACGAGTAAGGGCCCGGCTGGCCGTTGCCGAATCGACTTGCAGCCTGGGTCGAAGCCGCGTTCGTCGTGACTTGGACCCGGGCGAACGCGGCGCCCGCGCTCGTGCCCGAAGCCTTTGCCAGGTGCTCCGCAGCCGCCCATTCGGCGACCAGGACGCCGTATGCGGCTGACACCGCCACTTGAGCCTGCGTCGCACCGGTGTTGCCGATCCTGCCGAGCACCTGCAGCTCGGCGGTGCGCCCCGCGCTGATCGTCGAATCGAAGTCTGCAGGGATTCGCGAACGCGCCGAGCAAGGTGCCCCTCAGCACAGCGTCGCGTTCGGCTGCCGGGCTCGATTCCAGATGGACCTGAACAGAAGGGGACTTCTCGAGAAGCTCGACGAGTCTCGTGGCGAGGGGACCGCGATCGGTCGTCACAATGCCCAAAGGAGCGCGCACGTCGCGTCCTGAGACGAAACCGATCACCAAGATGAGCATGATCGGCAAAGCGGCGGCGACGAACAGCACCCTGTGGTCCCCGATCGCGCGCCGGCGGTTGATCGCGGAGATCGCAAGGATCTTCGACAGGTCGGGATGACGGTCATGGCCGGAGAGCGATCGTTCGTCCGCGTTGCGGGCCCTGCGCAGGATGGTCACAGCTCCACCACCCGCCTGATCCGGAATCCGGCCGCGGCCACGAAGACGGCAGAGATCACACCGAGCACGACGAGGGGGCCGACGACGCCCGACATGCTCGCGTTCACGAGGGCGAGGCGGCCGAAGCCGACCAGAGCCCAACCGTTCGGGGTCCCGAGCGAGATCACTCGAAGCACGCCGGGAAGGCTCCCCGGTGGGAAGAAATTGCCGCCGAGAATACCGAGAACTATTCCCACGATTATGGAGGCGGCGTAGGCCTGCGCGTCGTCCTTGGCGAGCGACGTGAGGAACATCGCGAGCGAGCACATCGCGAGCGCCGCAGCCGCGCACATGAGGATCACGGCTCCAGGGCTGCCCCATGTGGCGCCAAATGCGAGCGTCGTCTCGGCCCACAGGACGAGCAGCCCCCCGACGGCCGTGAGGAACACCGCGATCATCTTGCCGACGACGACCACGGTGGAGCTGACCGGTGCCGCGGCGAGCCGCGAGAGCGTGCCCCCGGTTCGCTCCATTGCTATCGCCCTGGTACCGAGGCCTGCGCCGATGAAGAGGAACACGACTGCAATCGAGGAGCCGTAGTAGCCGATGACGCCATGGTTCGTGCCGACACTCAGGGGCGCCAGGTTCAACAGGACCGAGCGAGACGCCGCTGTCGACTGAGCTCTTGCCGTGAGCGCGGCGAGCGCATCCGGCGTCGTCGGAGGAGGGCCGGGCACGAGCGTGACCTCGAGAGCGCCCGCGTACAGGCGGCTCGATATCGCCGCTGCGACGGCCTCTCCGAGCTGTCCGTCGACCGACGACGTCGAAGGCGACACGACCGAAAGGCGCGCGCTCGGTGGGCCGTTCCCCGGGCCGATCGTCACGTCTGCAAGGAGCGCAGGCAGCGCGGAGGAGGTGCCGGCATCCGTCGGCGACTCGACGGGGTGGGCCGGGATCCCGAACGAGGTCCCCGAAGCGAATCCGGCGGGGACGATCACCCCCGCCCCGAGTGCTCCGGACGAGACCTGGCGGCGCAGAACGGACGGCGACGAGATCGAGATCACCTTCACCTGGGAACCGAGTCCGGCCGCTTCGATCCCCGCCGAGACGACGGCCTCAGCCTGGGGGCTTGGTTGATCGAGCGCGATGCCGATCCGAACGACTTGGACAGTCGAAGATCCCCCGAATGCGAAACCGATGATGGCGGCTATGACTGCGGGCGCAACGAAAGAAGAGACGATTATCGAGCGGTCGGCGAGGCGACGGCGCAGCTCCGTACCGAGGATCGTGACGATCGCACGGCTCTTCGACGGCTTCAATCGCGCAGTTCCTTCCCGGTGAGAGCGAGGAAGACGGTTTCGAGGTCGGGCTCGACGACCTCCACGCTCGACAACTCGGCGTCTGCGGACGCTGCGGCCCCGACGACGGCAGGAAGAACCCGCCTGCCGTCGCGTACCGCGAGCTCGAGACCGTCTTCGCGGCGCACGACGTCGTCCACACCGTCGATCCGTTTGCAGGCTCTGGCCAGAGAGTCGATGTCTCCTCCGGCGACGAGGCGGACCCTGTCCTGACCGCGTACCTGCGCCACGAGCTGTCGGCGTGTTCCTTCGGCGACCAGCCGTCCGCCGTCGATTATCCCGACACGATTGCAGAGCCGTTCGGCCTCTTCCATGTAATGCGTGGTGTACAGGACCGCGAGTCCTGCGTCGCGAAGCTGAAGCACGGTCTCCAAGATGGTGTTCCGGCTCTGGGGGTCCACTCCGACGGTGGGTTCGTCCAAGACGAGAAGATGGGGTTCGTGCAGCAAACCGGCCGCGATGTTGGCCCGCCGCTTCATGCCGCCCGAAAAGCTGCCCACCTTCTCGTTCGCACGGTCGGCTAGGCCGACGATCTCGATCACCGACCGGATCCTGGCTTCGAGCCTGTGGCCGGTCAGCCCATAGAGGCGTCCGAAGAAACGAAGGTTGTCCGCAGCCGAGAGCTCAGGGTAGAGCGCGATCTCCTGAGGCACGTAGCCGATGACTGCCTTCAGGTCGATCGAGGTGGTGAACAGCGGCTCGCCCTCTATCAGGACTTCACCGCCGTCGGGCTCGAGCAGCCCGCATGCGACCGAGATGGTCGTCGTCTTGCCGGCGCCGTTCGGACCGAGAAGCCCGTAGCACTCGCCCGCGGCGATCTCGAAACTGACTCCGTCGACCGCCGTTCTGTCCGCGTAACGCTTGATCAGCCCGCGGCAGGCGAGCACCGGCGCCGTGTCTGGCATGGTTCCCCCTTCGGGCGGACCAATCGTAAGACACAAACAGGAAGGCACCGCCTCGCAGCGGTGCCTTCCTTCGGTTCCCGTCACGTTGTGCCTGCAGCGAGCCGTCGCATCGGGCCTCGTGCGCTTTCAGACGCTCGCCTTCGGTCAGCCTTCTCGAACCTTTCTCACCAGTGGGCGGACAACTTCTACGGTGGATCGACGTAGGCGTAAATCGGGAATCCGTTGTAGCTAATGGAGTCGGATGGCATGAACGGGCCGTTGATCACGACGTTCAGCTGACCCGTCTGCCCCGGGCCGGCGTCACCCTCGATCGTCAACACCTCTCCGTCGGGCCAGACCTCGGCGACTATGCCCATGTGCACCGAGGAGCTCGCGGAATCAGGACCCGTACCGTAGAGGATCGCGTCACCAGGAGTCGGAAGAGCCTGGGAAGACAGGTCAACTCCCCGATCGGCGCCCCAGGAGTACACGTCCCCGACGAACCCGTAACTCGGGATGCCGATCCCGGCGCTCTGCCACGTCCAGGTGGCGAAGAACGCGCACCATTCCTCGCACGGACCGTACGGGTTGCAGAACGGTCCCTGCGACAGATCGGGGTCGCCTCCCACCTGGCTCGTGGCGGCAGCGACGACGGCGCTTCCTACCGGCGCTGGCGACGGCACGGGGGAGCCGGCAAGGGTGTACGCGAAGTCCTGTGGCGCGAGCAGCCAGTAGCCGTTGCCGCTCGGAGTGCTCACGATGTCAGTGACCGGGATGGCAGGCACCTCGTTGGCGAGCGACCCGAGAGCTTGGTGCCCGAAGCCGTACACGTTGCCACCCCAGTCGACCATCCAGTAGCCGCGGTCATCGGGGAGTGCCGCAATACCCCGGATCGAGTTGTAGGGAGGATGCGACCCCAACGAACCGAAGAACGGTGCGTCGAAGGCGTAGAGGCCCCCGTCGGAGCCGGCGAGCCAGTACCCGCCACCGTCATGGGTCGCTGCCATGGCGACGATCGGGCCGTTGATGTGCTTGTTCCCCATCGATCCGTGGAACTTTGCGTCGCCGAACGCGAAGATCCCACCGTCGGAGGCAACGAGCCAGTACCCCTTGCCGTCGGATGTCGCAGCCATGCCGACTACGGGGGCGTTCAGGTGCCTGCCTCCCATGGAGCCCCAGAACTTTGCGTCGCCGAACGCGAAGATCCCCCCGTCGGAGGCGACCAGCCAATAGCCCTTGCCGTCCGGCGTCGCCGCGATGCCGACGACCGGCGCGTAGAGCTTGATGTTCCCGGTTGACCCCCAGAACTTTGCGTCGCCGTATGCGAACACACCGCCGTCTGCGGCGGCCAACCAGTAGCCCTTGCCGTCGGGAGTGGTTGCCATCGACGTGACCAGACTCGACAGGTCCCTGCCCGCCGGCGACCCTTCGAATGTTGCGTCGCCGAACGGCACCACCCCTGCGCCGTCGTAACCGTGTGGAAGCTCCGCTGCCACCGTCGCCGCATAGAGGTCTTGGGCGCCGAGGTCTTGGGCGCCGAGGTCTTGGGCGGCGTTGGGCTCAGTGGCGTGCAGTTGTTCCACGGACGCGCGTGGAAGCAAGCACAGGACGACAAGGAACACCAGCACGAGCGAGGGCTGCTTGTAGATCGCCTGCCATAGCGAGGGCGTCTTGGAGATCGCCCTGCGCCCGATCATCGGCGCCCTGGCGCCGGCAAGGCCCTCGCCGGAGTCAGTGAGACCGCGGGACTTCACGAGGAGCACAGCTTACCGGCGACCTTTTCGTGGCGATATGGCCGCGATGCCAATTTTTCCTTAATGCGAGCTGGGAAAATGCGAGCTGAGAGATGGCAAGTTTGCGGGGACAAGGACGCGCCACATCCCGATCAGGACCGGCGAGCTCAACCCGTTCCTGGTGGATCGTCCGAACCAGAGGAAGTCGTCGTCGTGGTCGACTGCGTAGTGGTCGTGGATTGTGGCTCTGTTGTCGTCGTGCTCGAAGGCTCAGTCGTGGTCGTCGTAGTGGGCTGCGTCGTGGTGGTCGTCGATCGGGGGACTGTGGTCGTCGTCGACTGCGGATCGGTCGCCGTCGTCGCAGTAGACGAGCTGGTCGTTCCTGCGCGGGTTGTCGAGGTTGTCGACGCCTGCGACGCGTTCGGGCCGACCACCTGCCCGGTCGGAGGTGCGTCGTACTCCTTTACGACGGGAGCGTTTCCTACGAGGGCGGCAAGCATCGCGGGATCGTCACCCTGCATCCCGAGGGTCCAGATCCCGACGCCGCGGGCACCGAAACTCGTTGCGACCTGAGCCCTTTGCGCGAGTGCCTGGGGGTCGTCGAACCATGTCTGGTGCCAATGGCCCCCGGATTTGTACGCCGTCCAGGCGGTGGCCGTCGCCTGGTCCCAGTACACGGGGCTGCTCGCTATCTGGCTGTCCGGGACCGGCGAAGACGGGCCTGTGGCGCTTGCCGATGCTCCGGGGCCGGTCGTGGGCCAGCTGTATCCGTAGAAAGGAAGGCCGAGGATGACCTTCGCTGCGGGGACGACCTGCGTGTACTCCTTCATCGCCTCTGTGGCGGAGAAGTTCGAGCCGCTGAACTGAGCTGTTGGCCGATCCTGTCGGTCCGCCCATCTGGTACGCCATGACGAAGAAGGCGTCGACGCTCGATGCGAGTCCTTGGATGTCGTAGAAGCCGTCGGGATCCCCGGCCGAGGACGCGTACGTGTCCATGGTGATCTGCCAGTGATCGTCCGCGCTCCGGACGATCGACGACACCCGGGCCATCAGGCTGTCCGAGCCCGCCTGGTCCGATGCGCCGGCCCCCTCGAAATCGACGTTGACGCCGTCGAGGTTCTTCGCCTTATGAGGCTGACCAATTGTGTGCCGAGCGTGGAGGCTGCGGCCGGGTCCGAGGTGAGCTCGTCGAGGGTCGTCTGGTCGAAGCACTCGACGGTCGAGCACGACCACGGCGCCGGCCTCGTGGGCCCTGTCGATCAGATCGGCGAGATCCTGGCTCTGGTAGCCCGTCCAACCGTCGCCCGACTTCTCGATCGATCCGTTCGAGTTCACGTCGAGACCGAAGTAGGACAACGTGCTCAGGTCGCCCACGTCGAACCCGCTTTGTTCGGCCAAGGTCCAGTAGGGGGCGAAAGCGAATATCTCGTGCGGTGCGAGGGACGGCTCGGAGGCGAGCGACGGTGGGGCCGGAAGCGGGTTTGGTCTTTGCCCTCGCCAGCTTGAACGCGTCCGGGAGCGTGGGGCGAAGACGTCCTGGAGGCCCTGGGTCTGCGGCCAGTCAGGGGCCACGGGCCCGACGACGTGGCCCGCAGCGGGACGCGCTTTTACGGGACCACTCTCGAACGCGGCTGCGGTGGTCGCGGCGGTGGTAGCGGCTACGGCCACCGCGAGCGCGATCGTCGCGACCCGTCGCTCTCGAGACCACGTGCGGACCCGGACCTGGATTCCTACGCTCTTGCCCGATGCCGCGTGCAGCCGGCTTGGAGGAGTGCCTCGTCCAGGTGAAGAGGTTCCTCAACACCTGAGTTGTGAGTACAGGAGCGCGCTCGCGTCGCACGTGGCTCGCCTTGTGGCGGTTGTCGCTCCGAGCTGAACGCCCGAATAGCCGCCGCCTGGCGTGCCGGGTTGCACGCGAGGCGGCAGGCTCCTTGGCGTTCGCACCGGCGCTGCTGCCGCCCGCCGGGCTCTCCGACCCGTTTTGGGTGTCCATTTGCTGCTCTTCCCCCCCGATATCGGATGGCGGTGGCGCGTTCGCACCGGGTGCTCGGTTCACCGAGCTCGCACCGGCTCCTCCGACCGCGGCTGACCCGCTGATCACCGGCTCCCGAGTTGCAACTCCACCGTCAGTGAGTAAGTCGTCACGGTCACCACCACCCTTGAGTTCGATCCAGCAGTCCCTGGCCGCACCGGGCAGGGCCGACACCCAGGCTGCGATCTTGTAGGCCGGAGCCATGAACCGGAAGGTGTGGTCCGCTGTCGACACCTCGAGCAGTTGCGTCCAGTTGCCGTCAGGGTCCTCGGCGATGCCGTCGGCACTTATTGCGATGACCGCCGTCCAACTCCATCCGGCGGCACGCTGATCTGTTACCTCGAGCACCAGCTGCGCCTGTTCGGCCACGAGAGCGATATCGGATGCGAGAGCGTTGTCGCCTTCGGCCACGACTGCGAGGAGGCATCCCTCGAGCCTGCCCCCGGGTATCGGTGTGCCTTCGGCGGCCGGAGGCCCGAGTCGAATGCCCACGAGCTGGTCGCCACCCACGAGGCGAACTTTGTGCTTGACGGTCGCGGGAAGCGTGCTGTCCTTGGTCACTGCAACGTCCTGTCCTGTCCTGACTGTGCTGCGGTGTGGAGTGCCTCGTGCTGGTCGGATGCCGGGCTCAGGTGAGGGACAGGCCCGGCGCGCTTTGTGACGGCTCGAGTGCCACGATTGCGCCAACGTTCTGGCGCCTGTGGTGGGCTCCAGTGTTGTTGAAGTGCAAGAGGGCCGCAAGGCGGGTCCCGACCTTCGACCACTGTCTGTGGTCATCTCGGCCGAATTGGTCATCTGTCGACTCTGATGATCCGGCCTGCGCACGCGAGATGCTGACGTGCATCGACGTGTCTCGGATATCGCACAACTTCGGGGTGTCGCGGGCACCAGGTCTGGCCGATAAGTACGTGAGACAAAGGGAACGAGGCCGGCCGCTAGCGTTCTGGCGGTTCCGCCGAAAGCAGCTTCACGGGGCGACCAGGCATGATCTTCGTCGAGGGATTCAGGCTGTTTCTCGTGATCGCAGGGGCGATCGCGGGCCTGGCCACGGGAAACAGCATCGACAAGCACGGGATCGCCCCGGTCGCCGGTCTTGCCCTGGGCGCCTTCATCGCGTACGTCGTCGGTGGGGTGGTGGGGAGGCTGCTCGACCGCGGGATGGAGGGCATGGTCGGGGGACTGCGGCAGATGCCCGCCGGTGAGGTTTTCGCAGGTGCGGTCGTGGGCACCTCGGGACTGCTCATCGGCCTTGTGCTCGGCCTTCCTCTCATAGCTCTCGTCCACTCGAGCATCGACTATCCCGTCGTGTCCGCCGTCGCCTGGGCCTTCGCGATATTCGGTATCCGCCTCGGGGTCGTAAAGGGCCGGGACATGATCCGGGCAGCAGGGATGTCGAGGTTGCTCGACCCGGTGGCGGAGCCTCCGCCCACCGGGATGCTCGTGGTCGACACCTCTGCCGTGATGGACCGCTACCTGCTCGTGCTCGGGCGAGCCGGGCTGCTCGAGGTCGGTCTCGTGCTGCCGAGGTTCGTGATCGACGAGGTCCGCGCGCTCGCAGAGAGCCCCGATCCGGTCACCTCGCGGAGGGCACGGTCGGGGTCTCGAAGCCGTCGAGACCTTGCGCGTCGCCGGGGTCGACGTGCGCATCGACGCCGAGGAGTTCCCCAGATCGAGGACGCGGGCTGAAGGCGATCGCGGTGGCTCTCGGTTCGGTCTGCGGGTGGCGACATGCTCGGCCGAGGTCGTCGCCGCTGCCGAGCAGGAAGGGGTGGCCGCGCTCGACCTGAGGCGCCTGACAGCCGAGCTCACGCCCGATCACCCCCCGGCGAGAGGTTGGACGTCGACCTGATCAGCTCGGGGCGTCAGGCGCGCCAGGCCGTGGGCTACCTGCCGGAGGGTGACATGGTCGTCGTGAACGACGCCGCTCACCTGGTGGGCCGGCTGAACGTCCCGGTCGTCGTCGCATCGACGCGCCAGACGAGCCAGGGACTTCTCGTGTTCGCCCACCTGGCTGAGCACGAGAGCGCAAGGCCGATGCCGGTCGGCGGCAGCGGCGCTCCCGAGCGGTAGGCGACCAGGCCATCTAGCTGTTCGTCGGGCCTGCTAGGTCTCGCCGTTCTCGTCCGGCCCGCGCGGTCTGCCGTTGTAATTTTGGCAGTAAGTATACGCAACCGTTCCCAAATCCTCGATTTTTGATCGGCAAGTCGGGGTCCTTCCGCCCGAACGAGCCCCACGAGCCCCACGAGCCCCACGAGCCCCACGAAGGTCCATCGCAAGCAGCGCCCGCCAGGCGGTTAAGCCAGCCCGCCGGGGCTATGCGGCGATTACGGCAGCGTCGAGCTTGGTGAGCGAGTCCTTCGCGTCGCCGAAGAGCATCGTCGTCTTCGGGTCGTAGAGAAGCGCGTTGTCGATCCCGGCGAAGCCGGGTCTCATCGAGCGCTTCAGGAAGATCGACGTTCTCGGCCTGGTCGACGTTGATGATGGGCATCCCGTAGATGGGGCTTCCCGGCGTGTTGCGGGCGGCCGGGTTGACGGTGTCGTTTGCGCCGACCACGAGCGCGACGTCGGTGGTCGGCATCTCGAGGTTGGCCTCGTCCATCTCCTTCAGCTGCTCGTAAGGGACGTTCGCCTCGGCAAGAGAACGTTCATGTGACCCGGCATGCGCCCGGCGACCGGGTGGATGGCGTAGTAGACCTCGACACCCCGCCTCATCAGCTCGTCGGCGAGCTCCTTCACTGCGTGCTGGGCCTGAGCGACGGCGAGGCCGTACCCGGGGACGATGGCCACCTTCCTCGAGTATGCGAGCAGAACTCCGATGTCGTCGGCGGTACCGCTTCGAACGGATCGTCCTGCGGCGGCCTGGAGCCTCGGCATCCGCGGTGATCACGGACCCGAACGCGCTGAACAGGATGTTCGGTAGCGACCTGCCCATCGCCGAGCTCATCATGCGTCGTGAGCAGGATGCCGGACGCCCCTACGAGGGTTCCGGCCACGATGAGAAGGTTGTTGTCGAGCGTGAAGCCCGACGCCGCAACCGCCAACCCCGTGAAGGAGTTCAGAAGCGAGATGAGCACGGGCACGTCCGCGCCACCGATCGGCAGGACGAACGCAGCGCCGAGTACGAGGGAGAGCAGGAGCAACACGTATACGTAGACGACGTGCCCGGTCACGAGTGCGGCGACCGCAACGCCCAGGATGACGACCCCGAGGACAGCGTTCACCTGCTGCTGTCCCGGGTAGGTGATCGGCCGGCCCGTGACGAGCTCCTGCAGCTTGGCGAAGGCGATGGCGCTGCCCGAGAACGAGACAGCACCGACAAGCACCCCGAAGAGCACTTCGCCGATCTTGTAGACCGCCACATCGGAGCTCGGGAACTTGAGCAGCTCCGTCACAGAGACGAGCGCCGCAGCTCCCCCACCAACGCCGTTGAAGATGGCGACCATCTGCGGCATCGCAGTCATCTTCACCAGGCGGGCTGCAGGGACGGCGATCGCGGTACCGATGACCATCGCAATGACGATCAGGATGACATTCAGCCCATGGTTCGCTATGTCTCCCAGACCTTCGTGGCTTAGCGCCGGGTTCGTGAACGTCATCGCGATCGCGACAGCGCGGCAGAAGCGGCGATGGCATTGCCGCGCCGCGCATGGCGGGGGTTGCTAAGTCCCTTGAGAGCGACGATGAACCCGATGATCGCCACGAGGTCGACCAGGTCCGTCCAAGTTCCGAGGCTCACGGCGCCTTGCCTTCTGCCGGCTTTGGCTCCGTTGATCCGGCTGCGCCACCAGCGCCACCAGCGCCACCAGCGCCGGTAGCCGGCCGCCCCGCCGACCTGCCCTTGAACATCTGGAGCATCCGGTCGGTCACGACGAAACCCCCCACGACGTTCAGCGTCGCGAGAAGCACCGCAACGAACCCGAGGATTTCCTCGGTGGCGCCGTGCGCGTCGCCGAGCACGATGACCGTTCCGACGAGGATGATCCCGTGGATGGCGTTCGATCCGGACATGAGCGGGGTGTGCAGGATGCTCGGGACCTTCGAGATCACCTCGTTGCCCACGAATGCAGCGAGGACGAAGATCGTCAACAACTCCACGATCCCGATCGTGCTCATGTCGGCGCTCCCTGCGCTCCCTGCGCTCCCTGCGCTCCCTGCGCTCCCTGCGCTCCCTGCACAACTTCGCCGTCGCGCGTGACACAGCAACCTACGAGTATCTCGTCGGCCGGGTCGGGCTTGAGCTCACCATCCACGACGAGCAAGCTCAAGAAGCTGGAGATGTTGCGCGCGTAGAGGAAGCTCGCATGCGTCGGCATCGACGAAGCGGGATTGGTCATGCCGTGCACGATCACAGCTCCGTGCTCGATGTCGGTTCCTGGTTGAGACAGCTCGCAGTTTCCTCCTTGGTCTGCTGCCAGGTCCACGATCACAGAACCCGGCCTCATTCCCTCGACCATTGCCGTCGTCACGAGTATGGGGGCCTTCCGGCCGGGGACTGCGGCCGTCGTGATGACGACGTCCGAGGCCATCACCTCGTTCCCGATCAGCTCGCGCTGCCGAGCGAGGAATTCCTCGGACTGCTCCCGGGCGTAGCCGCCAGACCCCTCCTGAATCTCGAGGTCGAGCTCGACGAAGGTCGCGCCCAGCGACATGACCTCCTCTTTGGACGCGGCGCGGACGTCATAGGCGCGCACCTGCGCTCCGAGCCTGCGGGCGGTCGCAATTGCCTGAAGTCCCGCCACGCCCGCGCCCATCACGAGCACCTTGGCCGGCGGCACCGTCCCTGCGGCGGTCATGAACATCGGGAAGAATTTCGGGAGCAGCTCAGCACCGTCGAGCACGGCCCTGTAGCCCGACACCGTGGCTTGTGACGACAAGGCGTCCATGGACTGTGCGCGGCTGATCCTCGGTAGAAGGTCCAGGCTGTAGGAGGTGACGCGTCGCCGGACGAGTGCCTCGACCACCTCGGGTTGCGCCTGCGGCTGCAGGAAGCTGACCAGGCTCGCACCTTCGGGGAGCAGCTCGGCCTCTTCGGGCGTCGGAGGCTGAACCCGCGCCACGACCTGCGCGCCGGCGAGGACCGAAGCCGCGTCATCGGCGACGGTGGCCCCTTTGTCGCGGTACATGTCGTCGGGGAAAGAGGCCGCCAGACCCGCACCTGCCTGGACCGCGGTCTCGATCCCGCTTGTCGCCAGGCGTGCCACCACGTCAGGAACGGTGGCGACTCGCCTCTCGCCTGGACGCGTCTCGGCGGGGACGGCGAGCCTCACGGGGGAGTATCGAACCACGCGACACCCCGGCCGGACCACTCTGGGCCGGAAAAGAGCGCTACGCCACCTCTCCGGGTGTCTGGCGAGGTTCGCCCGGCTCCTCGTAGCCAGGCGTAGGGCGAACGTCCGCCGTTACGGACCCGTTCAACCCGAGGGCATCGATATCGAGGTTGAGTGCGAGCGGGCCCGAGCGGGCCGCCGGTGTCCCGAAGCCGGCCGGGGGCGGGTCGTTGTCGCCGGTGAGCGGTGGGAACGTCGCCGATGCGACCGGTTGAGTGGCGCCCCCGCCGGCGCTCGGCATCGACGGCTCGAACAGGCCCATGCCGGGCTTCTCGACGACAGACGGAGCCGGGGCGGGAGAAGGAGCGTGGGCTGGGCCAGACGAAGATGTCACAACGGGCTCGTGCCCGCCAGGGACGACCGTGAAGGGACGCTGGACCGCCGCGGCGGTCGCGCTGCTCTCCCTGCCGGGCCCGACGGAGAAGATCGGCCGCGGCTCGGCGGTCGCGAGCTGGTGGGCCTCGTCGCTGCGCAACGGGGGAGCGAAGAAGTAACCCTGCCCTACGTCGGCTCCGAACTCCCGGAGGATTGCCGCCTGCTGGGCCGTCTCGATTCCTTCAGCGACGGTGCTCATCGCTAGCGAGTGCCCGACGTGGATGATGGCCTCGACGATCGCCCGGTTCATCCCCTCGTCGGCCTCGAGGTTGTTGATGAACGCACGGTCGATCTTCACGATCTCAATAGCGAACTTTCGCAATACCTGGAGCGACGACCAGCTGGTCCCGACGTCGTCGACGGCGAGGTGGACGCCGAGCTCTGACAGCGCACGCAGGTCCGCAGCCGCACGGTCGTCGTTGATCGTCCGCTCGGTGACCTCGATCGTGAGCCTGTCCGGATTGAGTCCCGACGAAGCGAGCGCACGCGTGATGGCCTTGGAGGCCTCACCGCGACGCAACTGGATTATCGAGCAGTTCACGGCCAGCTGGAGCCCGGTGCTCCAGAGCTCCGCCTCGCAGCACGCGGCCTCCATCACCCAGGCGTTGAGGGCGACGATGTCGCCGTTCTCCTCCGCCCATGGAATCAGGATGTCGGGAGCGATACGTCCCTTGGTGGGGTGCTCCCAGCGCACGAGGGCTTCCATCCCGAGCAGTCGCCCCGTCGCCAGGTCGACCGCGGGTTGATACTCGAGCACCGGCTTGCCTGCCAGCGTCATCGACGGCTCCGCGGTCACCTCTTCACCTCCCGGTGGCGCAAGTCCTTCGACCTTGCGCCGTTCGACGCGGAAGAGGCCGAGAGGTTCGCGATCACCTCTACGCACGGATATCGGCCGTGCGTGAGCGGTCCTTTAGGTAAGGGAGTCCAGGGCGGTCAGGTATGCGGGACGCTCGCCGCCCCCGTGTGCGACGAGAACGGCGCCGGACACGTACGAGGCCAAGGGTGAGGCAAGAAGAAGGCATAGCCCCGCGATGTCCTCGGGCGTTCCGAAGCGCCCGAGAGGCACGGTCCGCGCCACCGCGGCCATACCGTCTGGGCCTCCGTAGTGAGACGATGCCGTCTCGGTCGCTATCAAGCCCCCGACCAGGCAATTCACCCTGACCTTGGGTGCCCATTCGACCGCCAGTGAGGCGGTCAGGTTGGCGAGACCGGCCTTGGCCGCTCCGTAGGCGGCGGTGCCAGGCGATGGTCGGGTTCCCGAGACGCTCCCGATGTTGATGATCACCCCGCCCCCGGGCTGGGGCTGCATGACGGCGTTCGCCGCCTGGGCGCAGAAGAAGGGCGCGATCAGGTTCAGCTCGACCACGGATCTCACGAAGCGTGCTGACGCCTCAGCGGCCGCAACGGCGGGCGAGCCTCCGGCGTTGTTCACGAGGACGTCGACATGGCCGTAGAGCCCGACCGCATCGTCCACCAGCCTTTTCGCCTCTTCGGGATCGCGGATGTCCGCCTGGACGAACGCCGCCGACCGGCCTCCCCAAGAGGGGGGTCCGTTCACGCCTGGGTCGTTGCGTGCGCAGGTGACCACCTCGGCCCCACTCCGCAGGAAGGCTTCGGCTACGGCGCGCCCGATCCCCCTTGAGCCTCCGGTGACGATCACGACCAGGCCCCCGAAATCGGTTCCGTCGTTGCCTGGCGTGATTGGGGAGCTCGCGACCGGGTCCATGGCGTCACGAAACTAGCGGTGTCTGCGACGCTGGCCTACCCTGCTCCTCGCCTCCTGACACCGAGTCAGATGTCGCGAGCTTCCGCCGAACCACGGAGCGATATGGGGATCGAAGTCCATCAGCTGCGGCCCGGGATCTCCGACGTCGTGATCGACGTCCCGCCGGTCAACGCGCTCGACGTGGCGGCCTGGTTCGCCCTGGCCGACGCGCTCATCGCTGCCGGCAAGGACCCCGAGGTCAGGGTGGTGGTGCTGAGAGCCGAAGGCAGGGGTTTTTGCGCCGGCGTGGACATAAAGGAGATCCAGGCCCGCGGAGACGAAGCCCTCGTCGGGGTGAACAAAGGATGTGCAGCCGCCTTCGCGGCGGTCTACGACTGCGAGGTTCCCGTGGTGGCGGCGGTGCACGGGTTCTGTCTCGGCGGCGGCATCGGGCTCGTCGGCAATTCCGACGTCGTGGTGGCATCCGACGATGCGACGTTCGGGCTGCCCGAGGTCGACCGGGGGGCGCTCGGTGCGGCGACGCACCTGGCGCGGCTCGTCCCGCAACACCGGATGCGCGCGATGGTCTACACCGCCGAGACCGCGACTGCGGCGGAGCTCCATCATTTCGGATCTGTCCACGATGTCGTCCCGAGAGAGTCGCTCGTCGAGCGCGCTCATGAGCTCGCGACCCTGATCTCGGCGAAGAGCCCGACGATCATCCGGCGTGCGAAGGAGTCGCTCAACGGGATAGATCCCGTCGACGTGAAGCGCTCGTACCGCTACGAGCAGGGGTTCACGTACGAGCTTCACGTGAGCGGCGTCGCCGACGAGCAGAGAGCTGCGTTCGTCGAGAAGCGCGACGCGGACACGAGCAAATGAGCGCCGAACTCCTTCGGGTCTGCAGGTGAGCGACAAGACGGCGACCATCGACGACGTCGTCGGAGAGCTCGAAGACGGCATGACCATCGGGATCGGAGGTTGGGGCTCGCGACGCAAGCCGATGGCAGTGGTGAGGGGAATCCTGCGCAGCGCTCTGTCGGACCTGACGATCGTCTCGTACGGCGGTCCGGACGTCGGATTGTTGTGTGCCGCAGGCAAGGTGCGGCGGGTCGTCTTCGGGTTCGTGACTCTCGACTCGATCCCTCTCGACCCGCACTTCAGAGCGGCGCGCCAGTCCGGGGCGATCGAGGCCACAGAGCTGGACGAGGGCATGTTCTATCTGGGTCTGCTCGCCGCAGCGCAGCGGCTGCCGTTCCTCCCGACCCGTGCCGGTCTCGGCTCTGACGTGCTCAAGGTCAATCCAGGGATCGAGACGGTGGTATCTCCTTATCCGGGGCCGGGAGGCGAGCACGAGGAGCTCGTGGCGGTGCCGGCGTTGCGCCTTGACGCGGCCTTCGTGCACATGAACCGCGCTGATCGGCATGGCAATGCGCAGTTCCTTGGTCCCGACCCGTTCTTCGACGACGTGTTCCTGGGAGCCGCCGATGCGCGCTACGTCACGGCCGAGCTGGTCGTCGCTCCCGGTGCATTGCTCGAGCACGGACCTGTGAACACGATCGTCGTGCACCGCATGTTGGCCGATGCGGTCGTCGAGACACCGGGCGGCGCGCACTTCACGAGCTGCGCTCCTGACTATGGCAGGGACGAGGCGTTCCAACGCACCTACGTGGACGCTGCGGGGAGCGAGGAGGCCTGGGCCGACTTCTCCGCTCGCTACCTGGAGGTCGACGAAACCGAGTACCAGTCGCTGGCGCGCGTGCCATGACCGCACCCACCCGGGCCGAGGTCTGTGTCGTGGCCTGCGCCGAAGCTTGGCGGGGCGACGGAGAGGTCCTGGCGAGCCCGTTCGGGACGATCCCGTCCCTCGGCGCGGCGTATGGCGCGACTCACGTTCGAGCCCGATCTGGTCCTGACCGACGGCGAAGCCGCCCTGATGGCTAACACCCCGTCTGTCGGGTCGGGCGCCGCCGAAATGGTCATCGAGGCGTGGATGCCTTACCGGCGGGTGTTCGAGCTTCTCTGGTCGGGGCGCCGCCACATCATGATGATGGCGTCACAGGTCGACAAGTTCGGCAATCAGAACCTCAGCGTGATCGGGGACTGGCCCCGTCCGAAAGCTCAGCTCATCGGGACGAGGGGTGCCCCCGGCAACACGATCAACCATCCGACGAGCTACTGGGTGCCCAATCACTCGAAGCGCACCTTCGTCGAGCACGTGGACATGGTTTGCGGTATCGGTTACGACCGCGCCGCGAAGCTCGGGGCCGCTGCGAGGTTCCACGAGATACGGGTCGTCGTGTCGAACCTCGGCGTGTTCGACTTCGCGACGCCCGACCATTCGATGCGGATCCGCTCGGTACACCCTGGGGTGGGGGTCGACGACGTGTTGGAGCAGACCGGCTTCGCCCTCGGCGTCGCAGACGACGTCCCGACGACGCGCTCGCCTACCGAAACCGAGCTCGAGATGATCAGAGACGTCTTGGACCCAGACGGTCTACGCGAGCGAGAATTGCCTACGTGAACGACTCCGGCGCACCGGGCCCTCCGGAGCGCTCAGTGCTCCCGGAACCCCATCCGGCGCTCAGGACCCGGCTGTGTGAGCTCGTGGGGGTGCGCTATCCGATCGTCCAGACCGGGATGGGCTGGGTGGCCGGGCCGCGTCTCGTCTCTGCGACGGCGAACGCCGGAGCGCTCGGCATCCTGGCGTCGGCGACGATGACACTCGAAGAGCTCCGCGAAGCGATCGGCGAGGTGCGGTCGCGGACGACCGCCCCCTTCGGCGTCAACCTCCGTACCGATTCGGCCGACGTGAACGAGCGCGCCGATCTCCTTGTCGAGTCCGGCGTCAGGGTCGCGAGCTTCGCTCAGGCGCCTCGCCCTGACCTGGTCGCACGCCTGAAGAACGCAGGGCTGGTCGTGATCCCGACCGTCGGCGCTCGTCGGCACGCCGAGAAGGTCGCCGAGTGGGGAGTCGACGGGGTCATCGCCCAGGGGGCGGAAGGAGGTGGCCATACGGGTGAAGTGCCGACGACGCTCCTCGTTCCCCAGGTCGTAGGAGCGGTCGGCGAAAGTGTCGCAGTCGTAGCAGCAGGCGGTTTTCACTCCGGCGCAGGCCTCGTTGCGGCGCTCGCATGGGGCGCGTCCGGGATCGCAATGGGAACGCGCTTTCTCCTCACGCGGGAGAGCACTGTGCCGGACGAGGTGAAGAAGATCTATCTCGGCACGCCGATAACGGGGACGGTCGTGACGAGAGCCGTGGACGGGGCTCCGCAAAGGGTTGTCCGTACCGAGCTCGTCGGGCATCTCGAGCGCGCGGGCCGGCTGACCGCGATGCCGCGCGCCGCGCGCAATGCCCTCGGATTTTCGCGCCAGACGGGATCACCGATGCTCTCGTTGCTGCGGGAAGGCCGCGCTCTCAAGAAGTCGAGTGAGCTCTCATGGGCCCAGGTCGTCATGGCGGCAAACGCGCCGATGATGACCAAGGCGGCACTGGTGGACGGAAGGACCGACATCGGGGTGCTCCCGACCGGGCAGGTCGTGGGCACGATCGACGAGCTGCCGACAGTCGCCGAGCTCGTGTCGCGGGTGGTCTCCGACGCCAACGCCACGTTGGCCCGGCTCTGCGGCGGAGATGCAAGCAGTGGAGACAGCAGAGGTGGCGCAGGCAGCTGAGGAGAGGTTCCTGTCACAAATCCGGAGGCTCTCCGTCTATACGGGTGGCGATCCGTACGGGTAGCGATCTGTACGGGTAGCGATCCGGGACCGACGGACCGACGGACCGTCGGACCGACGGACCGACGGACCGACGAAGAGAGCGAGAGTAGGAGGAGACAGATGGCGAACGTGACGCTCGTGACCAGCCCGAAGGGAATCGTGCCGAAACTGGCGTTCGGCTATTCACGCAAGAAGATGGCGAGCGTGGTCGACCCGGTTCGTGCGGCGGCCCACCACTCCGGGGTCCTGGTCGCAATGGGAGCCATCGAGACGGCGGCCGAGCGTGGTTGGCGCAAGCTGGACCCCAACCTGCGGTGGCTCGCCCTGCAGGCGACCGGCGGAGCGATCGGATGCTCCTGGTGCACCGACTTCGGGTACTTCGAGGGCGTCCAGCAGGGAGTCGACCCGCGCAAGGTGCGCGACGTGCCACGTTGGCGCTCGAGCGACGTCTACGACGAGCGCGAGCGCGTCGTCCTCGAGTACGCCGAGGCCGCGACGACCACGCCGTCTGACGTCGGAGAGGATCTCGTCCGCAGGCTTCACGAGCACTTCTCGGACGCGGAGATAGTCGAGCTCGCCGGATGGGTCGCTCTCGAGAACTTCCGGTCCAGGTTCAATGCCGGCCTCGGGTTGCACTCGGAGGGCTTCTCGGACAACTGCAAGGTGCCCGACGACCTGTCTGCGCAGGTCGCGCCCATCGCGTCGCGTGCATCTGCGGGCGGTGCGAAGGCAGGCTGATAATGGCCGGGGTGGCTCAGTTCGTCGAGCTGCGGCCCGTGCTGTTCGGTGTCGCCTACAGGATGCTCGGAAGTGCGTCAGAAGCCGACGACGTCGTCCAGGAGGCGTATCTTCGCTGGGCCGCGGTCGACGAAGCCGCGGTTTCGTCCCCGCGCGCGTACCTGACGACGATCGTCACGCGGCTGTCGATCGATCACCTGCGATCGGCGCAGGTCCGGCGCGAGACGTACAAGGGACCATGGCTGCCCGAGCCGATCGTCGTCGACGAGCCGGACGGTCCCGAGCTCGATGGCGCCGAGCTCGCCGACAACCTGTCGCTTGCGTTTCTCGTCCTGCTCGAAGAGCTCGCGCCGGCTGAGAGGGCAGCGTTCTTGTTGCGCGACGTCTTCGGGTACCCGTACGACGAGATCGCCGCGGCGCTGGAGCGCAACGAGCCGGCGTGCCGTCAGCTCGTCTCGCGGGCCCGGCACCGCATCGGTGACCGCCGAAGGCGCTTCGAAGCCGACCATGAGCTCGGCAGGGAGCTGACGCGCCGGTTCGTGGTCGCCTGCGGGACCGGAGACGTGGATGGCTTGATGTCGTTGCTGACCGAGGACGTGGTGGTCTGGACCGACGGTGGTGGGAAGGTGAAGTCGGCACCGAGGCCCGTCGTGGGGCCTTGGCGTGCGGCCCGGTTCCTCGTGCACGTGGCGAAGGGCTTCGCCCCCGGGGTCACGATGCGCGAGGAGAACCTGAACGGTCAGCCCGGGGTCGTCTTCGAATTGGACGGCGTGGTCACGAGCGCGGTCGTGGTCGACGTGCTCGGTGGCCGCATAGCCGGCATCAGAGTCGTGGCCAACCCGGAGAAGCTCACCGCGCTCAACGGGTGACGAGCACCGAAGAGCCGTGGCCGAAGAGCCCCTGGTTGGCGGTCACCGCGACACGGGCACCTTCGACCTGCCGGCCGGCTGCTTCACCGCGCAGCTGCCACACGCATTCGCAGACCTGGGCGATCGCCTGAGCGGGGATCGCTTCGCCGAAGCAGGAAAGACCGCCCGACGGATTCACGGGCACGCGGCCGCCGATGCGTGTGTCGCCGTCGCGAAGCAGCTTCTCAGCTTCGCCCGGTTTGCACAGGCCGATGTCCTCGTACCAGTCGAGCTCGAGTGCAGAAGACAGGTCGTACACCTCGGCGAGGTCGACGTCCTCGGGACCGACCCCGGCCTCCTCGTACGCGGCTCGGGCGATCGACTGCCGGAAACCAAGTGCCTCCGTGGTGCCGATCGTCACAGCGGAGTCGGTCGCGAAGTTCGGCATCTCGATGACGGTGTTCGGGTACTGCGGGGTGACCGTCGAGACGCCTGCGATCGTGACGAGGTCGTCACCACCGCGGCTCCAGACGCTTCGCGTACTCGAGACTCGACAAGACGATCGCGGCGCCACCGTCGGACGTCGCGCAGATCTCGAGGAGGCGTAGCGGATCGGCAACCATCGGGGAGGCGAGCACCTCTTCGGCGGTGACGGCCTTGCGGTATCTGGCGTTCGGGTTCTCGAGCCCGTGGAAGGCGTTCTTGACCTTGATCGCTGCGAAGTCCTGCTCGGTCGCTCCGTAGAGGTCCATGCGCCGTCTCGCGTACAGCGCGAAGTACGTCGGGTTCGTCGCTCCGAGGAGGTAGAAGCGCAACCAGTCCGGATCGTCGCGCCGCTCGCCGCCCACGGGGGCGAAGAATCCCTTCGGAGTGGTGTCGGCGCCCACGACCAGCGCCACGTCACAGAGCCCGGCGAGGATCTGCGCCCGGGCCGCCCCGATCGCCGCCGCGCCAGAGGCGCAGGCGGCGTACACGCTCGAGACGCGTGCTCCCGTCCAGCCGAGTGCCTGCGCGAACGTGGCGCCCGCGATGAACCCGGGGTAGCCGTTTCGGATCGTGTCGGCTCCCGACACGAACTGCACGTCGCGCCACCCGACTCCCGCGTCGGCGAGCGCCACGCGCGCCGCCGCGACGCCGTACTCCACGAAGTTGCGGCCCCACTTGCCCCACGGGTGCATCCCGACGCCGAGCACTGCTACCCGCTTGTCGTCGCTCACCGGTCCGTCCTCTCGAGACCGGCCGGCTCGGCTCCGGAGCCAGCCGTGACGGGTCGCCAGTTCCAGACGAGGACCTCGGAATCGTCCTCGGGGCCGGCCTGCTCGGCTCCGGCGTTCAGTCTCCCGAGCACGAGCTCGACCTCCATGCCGACGTGGAGGTCGTCGACCGTGAAGCCCGGGGCGACCTGGCCGAGCACGACCAGCTTCTCGTCTGCGAGCTCGACGGCTGCGAGGCAGAACGGAACGTAGGGATCAGCCGCGACATATGGAGGAGGCGGTTGGTACCTGGCGTCGGTGTAAGACCAGACGCGCCCATGGCGCGAGAGCTCGACGGTCTCGAAGGCGGTCCCCGCCTCCGAAGATGTCGACCCGCAGTCCGGGTTCGGGCACGAGAGGCGGTCCGGCGGGAACACGAAGGTGCCACATGTCGTGCAGCGGCTGCCGAGCAGGGCGGGAGCGGACTCGTCGAGGGTGAACCAACCCTCGATCGCCGGCACGCGCCGTGTCTCGGGCAAGGGGGTTTCTGGGCTCATGAGGGTTCTGGGCTCACGGTCAGTCGAGCCGCTCGATGATGGTGGCGTTGGCCTGCCCACCGCCCTCGCACATGGCTTGGAGCCCGAAGCGGCCCGCCGTGCGCTCGAGCTCGTTCAACATCGTGGCCATGAGACGGGCGCCCGATGCGCCGGTCGGATGGCCGATCGCGATGGCGCCTCCGTTGCGGTTCACCTTCGACATGTCCGGCCTGATCTCACGTTCCCAGGCGAGCACGACCGACGCGAAAGCCTCGTTGATCTCGATCACGTCGATGTCGCCTATGTCGAGCTTCGCCTTCTCGAGCACGAGACGTGTGGCGGGGATCACGGCAGTCAGCATGATCTCGGGATCGTTGGCGGCGACCGCGAAAGTGTGGAACCGGGCGCGGGGCCTCAGGCCGAGCTCGTCGGCCTTCTCCTCGCTCATGACGAGGACGGCCGCTGCTCCGTCGGATATCTGCGACGAAGTTCCCGCCGTCACGAGGCCGTCCTCGCGAAACGCCGGACGCAGGCCGGCGAGCTTGGCGATGCTCGTGTCGCGGCGGATCCCTTCGTCGGACGTGATGAGGCTGCCCGTCCCGCCCGGGTCGTCGGCGGTGCGGACGTCGAGGGGAACGATCTCTCCCGAGAACCGCCCGGCGTCCACGGCCTCCGAGGCGCGGCGGTGCGACTCGAGCGCGAACCGGTCCATCTCCTCGCGGCTCGTCCCCCAGCGCCTGGCGATCTCCTCGGCGCACTCTCCCTGGTGGATGAGCTGGAACCGCTCGCGGTAGAGCGGGCCGTAGGCCTCGCCCGGCCCCGGATCGGTCGTCGACCCGATCGGCACGCGGGTCATGCTCTCCACGCCTCCACCTATGACCACGTCCATCGCACCTGCCATCACGGCCTGCGCCGCGAAGTGGACTGCTTGCTGCGCAGACCCGCATTGACGATCGACGGTGGTGCCGGGGACGGTGTCGGGGAAGCCGGCCGCGAGGACCGCATTGCGCGCGATGTTCATGGCCTGCTCGCCGACGGTCATCGTGCAGCCGAGGATCACGTCGTCCACGAGGGCGGGATCGAGGTCGTTGCGCTCGGCGAGCAGCCTGATCGGCTGGGCCGCCAGGTCGACCGGATGCCAGCCCGAAAGCTTGCCGCCACGCCTGCCGACGGGGGTGCGGACCGCGTCGACTATCACTGCATTGGGCACGCAGCCATTGTTGCCGAGTATCCGACGGTGTGTCAGATTCGCTCGGAAGCCGTCCATGCGGCGAGCTACGCCTGAGACGCGCCGCAGGTCAGGCGTCGTTCTCCGGCGCTACGATCTGCCAGTCGGATCCCACGGAATAGGAGGCAGATGCCTCGGTACCTGGTCGAGCGCACATTCTTCGTCAGCGAGCAGGAAATGCAGGCAGTCGGACGTCGATCGCGAGAGATCGCGGTGGAGAACTTCCCGGAGATCACCTGGGAGCACAGCCACGTGATCGTCGACGACGACGGCAACGTCAAGACCGTCTGCATCTACGGGGCGCCCGACGCCGGAACTGTGCAGAGGCATGCCGATGCCCTCGGCCAGCACCGCGTCGAGAGCATTGTCGAGATCGCCGGCGACGTGACACCCGGCGACTTCCCGCTGAGCTAGGCCCCCGCCTCGCCGGCCTCTCCCGCCTCGCCGGCCCGACCGCCCTCACCGGCCCTGCCGGCCCGACCGCCCTCGCCGGCCCTGCCGGCTTCGGCAGCCCCGTCCACCTCGCCGGCCTCGTCGCGCGCCTGGCGGATCAGGTCCCTGACGTCGCGCACGTGAACCGCTGCTGCGGCCACGAGGGCCTGCTGGCGTCGGATCGAGCGCCGGCGTTCGTCAGCTTCGGGCAGGCATGCCAGCGCTTCTCCGTAGAACAGAGCCGCCTTGTCCTTGGCCCACCCGCGGCCGACCTGCTCGGCGGCCATGACGAAGTAGTCCACCGCCCGTTCGGGTCGCCCCGCGTCGCGCCAGTGCCGGGCCTTCGCGGCAACCGCCTCGGTGCCGGTGAGTGAAGCGTCCTCGAGGTATTGCGCGACCTCTGCGTGACGCTCGAGCCTCCGGCGGCGCGGCAGCGTCTCGTAGGCCACGTCGCGGATCATCCCGTGCTTGAACACGTACTGCTGTTCCCCCGCGATCATCGCCGCCATCTCGCGGTGGATGAGATCGCGAGCCTCCAGTGCCGCGAGCAGCCGGGTCAGGGTTGCATCGTCCCAGCTCGCGGCCAGTGCCCCACGCCAGAAAACCCGGCCGACTACGGCCGCTTCGATTAGCAGGGACCGTTCAAGCGAGGGCAGCGCGTCGAGCCGCGCGGTCACGATGCCCCTGATCGTCGTCGGCAGCGATCCCGGTAGCCCCGCGGGCCGCTCGGCCACCGTCGCCGCCAGCTGCTCGAGGAACAGCGGGTTGCCCTCGGCGGTCGCGGCCAGCGCAACGGCCTGCCGCTCCCGTTCGGTGGTCGCCACCGACGCGAGCAGGTAGCCGGCCAGCTCCCGCGAGTCGACGTCGTTGAGCGGCTCCAGAGTGAGCGCAAGATAGGACGGCAGGCCGCTGCCCCAGCCCGGCCGGGCGTCCAGTAATTCGCGGCGGGCGAGAGCGAGCATCAGCACCGGGACGTTGCGCAACCGCGCCGCAAGCAGTTCCAGCAGGTCGAGGAGCGTGTCGTCGGCCCAGTGCAGGTCCTCGAAGACCAGCATCACCGGGCCGGTTGCTGCGACGCCCTCGATGAAACAGCGCACCGAGAAGAACAGACTCTCGCGATCCGCGACCTCGCGCTGGACGTCGAGTCCGAGCAGGACGGCGAGATGCTCCGTCACCGTAGCCCGGTCGCTCCCGACCAGATCTTCGACGGCATCGCGGAGTTTGCGCATCGCCACATCGGCAGCGTCATTGTCGAAAATGCCAACGATCTGCTTGATCTGGCTGGCGAGCGAGCCATAAGCGCCGCTGTCCCGATACGGCAACGATCGGCCGCGGAACGTCCGGCTGCCGGATTCCGCAATATGGCGGATGAACTCGAAACCGAGACGGGTCTTGCCGATGCCTGACGGACCGAACACGGTCACCAGCTGCAGCGCTTTGTCCCCCACGACCCGGTCCCACGCTTGGTGCAGGACGCTCGAATTCCCGGCCCCGAGCGACAAGTGGAATCACGCTCGGCTCGGACTCGCGAGGTGAATACGCAGCCTGGATTGCTCGCCATGCCGGGACCGGCTTCGCCTTACCCTTTGCTATGACGGCCTGGACCGGTTCATAGGTGATGACGTCACGAGTGCACGCATAGGTCTCTGCACCAACGAGGATCCCGTTCACCGGTGCCTGTGTCTGCAGCCGGCTCGCTGTGTTGATGACATCGCCGGCGGCCATCGCGTTGCCCGGTTGGGGGTCGAACGTCACGAGCGCCTCGCCGGTGTTGACGGCGATCCTCGTTTCCAGATCGAGGCCCTCGTGGGCGGCGTTCAAGTCGGTGACGCTGTCCAGCACGGCGAGTGCCGCCCGAACCGCGCGCTCGGGGTCGTCGCCGTAGGACGTCGGCGCTCCGAAGAATCCCACGACGGCGTCGCCGATGAACTTCTCGACGGCGCCGCCGAATGACTCGATGTCGGCCCGCACCCGGTCGTAGTACAACGACAGGATGTCGCGCACGTCTTCGGGATCGAGTCGCTCGGCACGGCTGGTGAAGCCCACGAGGTCGACGAAGATCACGGTGATGACGCGCCTCTCCTCATGGGCCTGTTCCGGTATCGCAGAGAGATTCGCACCACAGGCCAGGCAAAACCGGGCTATCTCCGGGTTGTCCTGCGCGCAGGCCGGACAGACTGGCATTCGCACAGGTTAAGGTCACCCCGGCGGGCACTGCCACGTTGGCTCTTCATCGCTCCGTGTGTCAGATTCCGTGCCTATGGACCTGCGCTTCACCGAGCAGCAGGAGCAGTTCCGTGCCGAGGTCGCCGAATGGCTCGAGGCCAACGTCCCGAGCGAGAAGTTCGGGCGGCGGCATCTCGGGTCGCTCGACACCGAAGCTGGCTTCGAGGAGCACAGGGTCTGGGAGCGGCGCATGTTCGACGCTCGCCTGTCGGTCGTGTCCTGGCCGGAGCCCTACGGCGGGCGCGGCCTCGGGCTGTGGGAATGGCTCGTGTTCGAAGAGGAGTACTACCGCGCCGATGCCCCGACCCGGGTCGGTCAGAACGGCATCTTCCTTCTCGCCCCCGCGATGTTCGAGTTCGGCACTCCCGAGCAGAAGGAGCGCTTCTTACCGCCGATGGCCTCCGGCGACGAGATCTGGTGCCAGGGATGGTCCGAGCCCGACGCCGGCAGCGATCTCGCCTCCATCCGTAGCACCGCACGCCGGAGCGCCGTGGGAACGTGGGTATTGAACGGCCAGAAGACATGGTGCTCGAGAGGAGCCTTCGCCGACTGGATCTTCGGCCTGTTCCGCTCCGACGCCGAGTCCGAACGTCACCGCGGGCTCACGTACTTCCTGGTGCCTCTAGACGCGCCCGGGGTCACCGTGCGGCCGATACCGCAGATCGACGGCGAGACGGGATTCGCCGAGGTCTTCTTCGAGGACGTCGAGGTCGCCGGCGACCAGGTCCTCGGCGATGTCGGTAACGGCTGGGGGGTCGCGATGTCGACTGCCGGATCCGAACGAGGGATGTCGTTGCGCAGCCCGGCCCGTTACACGGTGGCGGCGGGCAAGCTGGTCGACCTCTACGCCGCGTGCTCGAAGGTGGACCCCGCACGCGCAGCGCGCGCGTCGCCGACAAGGTCGCGCGCGCATGGACCGCGGCGGAGGCCTACCGCCTCCACACCTACTGGACGGCCACCCAGATGAGCGCCGGGAGGTCGGCCGGCGCAGATGCCTCGGTCGGCAAGATCCATTGGTCGGAAACCGATGTCGCGATCCAAAGCGCCGCACTGGAGCTTCTCGGATCGGACGCCTGGGACCTCGGGCCTGACGGCCGTCCCGGGGAATGGCTCGACCGGTTCCTGTTCTCTCTCGCAGGTCCGATCTACGCAGGGACCAACGAGATCCAACGCAACGTGGTGGCCGAACGGCTCCTCGGGATGCCGCGGGGTTGAGGCGGGGCGCGGACAGACAGGACAGACGCGGACAGACAGGGACAGACAGGGACAGACAGATGGACTTCTCCTTCGACGACCAGCAGCTCGAGTTCCGTTCCCAGCTCCGGGGATTTTTCGAGCGCGAGTGCACCGCGGCCGACGTGCGTGCCACGTTCGGCGGGCCTGTCAGAGCCGGCCCAGGAGCGCCCGACACGCCACAACCGCCCGACCGCAAGCGTTGGAAGCAGCTCGCACAGATGGGCGTGGTCGGGCTTACGGCTCCCGAGTCCGAAGGTGGGCTCGGCCTCGGAGCGGTCGATCTCGCGGGCCTGCTCGAAGAAGCGGGCAGGGCCGCACTGCCGGAACCGCTCGCCGAGAACACGGCCCTGGCCCTGCCGCTGCTCGCCGACATCTCGTCCGAGCACGCCGAGGGCGCGACCGCTCGCGACAACCCGGTTGCGATCGCTCGCGACTGGATGAAGCTCGTCGCCTCGGGGGATGCGATCGCCACGGTGGTTCCCGATGCCGGCGCGCCGGCGGTGTGGGGGGACGGTGCCGACGTCCTGGTGGTGTTCTCGTCCGACAGGATCGTCGTGGCCCGCGCCGACGAGGCCGACGTGACGCCGGTCGCCTCGATAGACCCGACGCGGCG
Organism: uncultured Acidimicrobiales bacterium; assembly: GCA_963801315.1. Classification (GTDB taxonomy): domain Bacteria; phylum Actinomycetota; class Acidimicrobiia; order Acidimicrobiales; family CAVXTF01; genus CAVXTF01. The sequence continues at coordinate 141,481 of CAWDEI010000006.1, forward strand.
GCTCGCGACGATCGCGGTGCGCGACGGCGGGGGGTCGATCCTGTCGGAGGGCGCCGCTTCAAGGGTCCATGCCGACCGGTTGCACCGGAGGGGTACGTTCGCCTCGGCCGCCGTCCTACTCGGCGCCGCGGACCGGTTGATCTCGTTCGCACGCGAGCACGCGCTCGAGCGCACGCAGTTCGGCCGTCCTATCGGGTCCTTCCAAGCTGTGAAGCATCACCTCGCGAACGCATACGTAGGCCTCGAGATGGCTCGTCCCGTCGTCTACCGAGCCGCCTGGTCCCTCGACGAGGACGCCGGCACGGCGGCTCGTGACTGCTCGATGGCCAAGGCGCTTGCGTCGGACGCGGCGCTTCAGGCGGCTCGTGTCGCCCTGCAGGTCCACGGAGCGATGGGCTACACCTGGGAGCACGACCTTCACATGTGGTTGAAGCGGGTTTGGGTGCTCGCGTCCTCGTGGGGGGACTCGGCGACCCATCTCGCTTCGGTGCTCGACGACGTGGCCGGCAACCACTCTACGTCAACGGCGTAACTACAAAGATGTCACGGAGCGTTGTGTTAAGCGGCCCCCGGCCGAGCCGATAGTTGAACCAAGAGAAAGGGAGACGGACATCCACCGCCATAGATGAGCGGCTCCGGTCCCGGGCTCGACAGGGCGCAACGAACAAGGAGCGCCCGCAAGAGAATATTCATTGACTGAGCGCATACACGACTCTCGGGAGCATCGCCACCGGGAGAACCCCAGCAAGACGTTTCACCGAAAACTTACCCGAGGGGCCTGCAAGCGAAGTGATCGCTTGCTGCCGGGATGATCCCAGGCCGTCCGGGACGAGCAGATTGGGGAGCAAGTGGGCGCTCGACCTGAACAACCCGAATCTTTCATTCGAGGTTGCATCTATCCGGGCCTGTCCGACGTGACGTACCCGAGAGCCAACCCGACCGATGCTGAGCACCTGCCGACAGACGTCTGGCACGCCGCTCAGGTCCCCGTGGGTGTGCGCCTCGAGTTCGTGGGCGAAGTGGACGCCGTCCGCATCTTCTACCGGACGACGACGGCGAACCTCGGCTACAGGGGCGAGGGTGCGGGATGCACTTTCAGCCTCTACCGGTCCGGGCAGAAGATCGCCGAGGAAGAGGCGGTTCTCGGCGACGGAGTCGTTCAGCTTCCCCTGAGCGGAGAGCCTGGGCGGCCGGCGATCGTCTACCTGCCAGAGGGGATGAAGCCCGTCATCTCCGGGATAGAAGGCGTCGGCGGCATCATCGAGCCGGCTCCGCACCAGCCGCGCTGGGTCTGCTACGGGGATGCGGTCACGCAGGGATGGCTGGCCTCTTCGCCGGCCCTCGCCTGGCCTGCCGTCACGGCGCGCAAGCTCGGTCTCGACCTTTGCAACCTCGGCTACGCGGGTTCGACGAGGACCGACACCGCCACCGCGCTCACGATCGCCGAGACGCCGGCGGAGCTCGTGACGGTCTCCATCGGCGCCAACTGCTGGAACCGCTTCCCGCACACTCCGGCCATGTGCGTCGAGGAGATGAGGGCGATGCTCACACTGGTACGAGCGGGGCACCCGAACACCCCTGTCGTGGTCGTGAGCCCGCTCGTGCGCCCCGAAGCCGAGGACACGCCGAGCCGCCTCGGGTCGACCCTCACGGAGCTGCGGATCGCGATCGAAGAAGCCGTCCGTGAGCGGATGATCTCGGGTGACACGAGGCTGCACCTGGTCGAGGGTTCCACTGTGGTCGGCGTGGCCGACCTGGCCGACGGAAGGTACCCGGGTGACGACGGGCACATCAGGATCGCCGCTGCGGTCGGCAAGGTGATAAGCCCGCTCGTAGCCGACCTTCGTGACCGGGCGGAGGCCCGCTGGGAGGGTGAGGCCGCGGCGGCGAACCAGGTCGAACTGCCACCTCTGCCCTCGACCGACTTCCTGCGGCAGCTCGGTACCACCGGGCTTCGTCAGCCGCCGGCAGCCCCTGCACTCCAGGGGACAGGGCCACAGGTCGCAGGTCCACAGGTCGCGCCGGCGAATCTCGCGTTCGCCGTACCGCCTTCGGCGCCCATTTCGGCCTCACCTTCGCCTTCGGCCCACGCGCCGGTGCCGGTCCAGGCGTCCAGGTTGCCGCAGCCGGTGCACGCCCATGCGCACGCGGCAGGTGACGCACATGGCTTCGTACGCACCTTCGGTCCCGATAAGCGCTCAGGTGCCGGGACCGGTTCCGTCGGCGTCCGGCCCCGCGCCCGCGGCCCCGGCGCCTCAGGCACCGGGGCAGACGGGATACCCGTACAGCGTCCCGCCCCATCCGCCCGAAGCTGGTCTCCACAGAGCGGGCCTCCCCGGGGCGAACCCCCCGGGCTCCCCAGATTCAGGACCTGACCGATGATGCTCTTGCAGCCGGATCTTCCCGTGACCAACCTTCGCAGGCGACCCCGCCGGGGCCCACTGCTCCGCCGGCCGTCGCCTTCCCTCAGGGGCTACCCACCGCCGTCGGCGGGCGCACCCGACGCATAGCGGGCGCACCTGACGCATAGGCACCTGACGCATAGTCAGCTCACCCGGGCATGCCCTACACTCGCCCGGTGGCCGACTTCCCGTTGATCATCTCCGTCGACGACCATGTCGTCGAGCCCCCGACCGTCTGGTCAGACCGCCTGCCGAGCAAGTACGCGGACGTCGGACCGAGGATCGTGCGGGCGCCGATGGGCGAGATCACGTTCGTCGGCGGGAAGCTGACCGTGAAGCCCGGCTCGGAGGGCAGCCCCACCGACTGGTGGTACTACGAGGACCTGAAGCGCCCGCTGCTGCGGGTCGACTCCGCTGTCGGCGTTCCCCGCGACGAGGTGACCATGAAGGGCGTCACCTACGAGGACATGCGCCCCGGCTCTTACGAGTTGAAGCCTCGGCTCGAGGACATGGACGTGAACCACCTCGAAGCAGCGCTTTGCTTCCCCACCTTCCCGAGATTTTGCGGACAGACATTCACAGAAGCCAAGGACAAGGAGCTCGGTCTGCTCTGCGTCAAGGCCTACAACGACTGGATGGTGGACGAGTGGTGCGGGGAGTCCGGGGGCCGGCTCATCCCGCTCTGTCTCATCCCGTTGTGGGACGCACGGCTCGCAGCCGACGAGGTCCGCCGCAACGCGGAGCGCGGGGTGCGGGCCGTGTGCTTCAGTGAGATCCCGCCGTTCCTCGGCCTGCCGTCGGTACACGATCCGGACGGGTACTGGGACCCCTTCTTCGAGGCGTGCTCCGAGACGCGGACCGTGGTCAACATGCACATCGGGTCCTCGTCCAAGATGCCGTCGACCTCGGCCGACGCGCCGCCTGCGGTGGGATCGACTCTCACGCACACGAACGCGACGTTCTCGCTCGTCGACTTCTTGTTCAGCGGAGTGCTCGTTCGCTTTCCCGACCTGAAGCTCGCCTATTCGGAGGGCCAGATCGGCTGGATCCCCTACATCCTCGAGCGCGCCGACAAGGTCTGGGAGGAGAACCGGGGATGGGGCGGAGTCGCGGACAAGGTGCCGAACCCGCCGTCGTCGTATTTCCGCGACCATGTTTACGGGTGCTTCTTCGACGACGCTCACGGACTGCGCTCGGTCGACGAGATCGGCGTCGACAACATCACGTACGAGTCCGACTACCCGCACTCGGACTCGACCTGGCCGCACACCCGCGAGATCGCAGAGCGCCAGATGGCGCACCTCGACCGCGAGTCGATCCGAAAGATCGTCCGGGGCAACGCCATCGAGCTGTTCGGCCTCGACCACCTCGCTAACTGAGTGGACCTCAGATACTCGGAGGCCGAAGAGGAGTTCCGCGCGGGCCTGCGCGCATGGCTCGCCGAAGCGGTCCCGAACCTGCCGGCGAAGCCGTCGCTCGACGACTGGCCCGCCAGGCGCATCTACGACACGGGATGGCAGCGCCAGCTTTACGACGCGGGGTACGCCGGCATCGACTGGCCGACCGAGGTCGGCGGTCGGGGCGCGACGCCCGTCGAACAGCTCATATACATAGAGGAGCTCGCCAGGGCCCACGCCCCCTATGTAGGGGTGAATTTCGTAGGCCTGCTCCACGCAGGGCCCACCATCGCGGTCGAGGGGACCGCGGCCCAGCGGGAGCGCTTCTTGCCCCCCATCCTTCGAGGCGATGCGGTCTGGTGCCAGGGATTCTCGGAGCCGAACGCCGGCAGCGACCTGGCGGCTCTGCGCACGAGGGCGGTTCCGGACGGCGACCAGTACGTCGTGACGGGACAGAAGATCTGGACATCCCACGCCGAGGTCGCGGACTTCTGCGAGCTGCTGGTGCGGACCGGCCCGGAGGGAAGCGGTCATCGCGGCATCACGTGGCTCGCAATGCCGATGGACGCTCCGGGGATCGAGATCCGGCCGCTTCGGACGATCGCCGGGACGTCGGAGTTCGCCGAACTGTTCTTGGACGAGGTCCGGATCCCCGTCGGCAACAGGCTCGGCGCCGAGGACGACGGGTGGCGCGTGACGATGGTGACGCTCAGCTTCGAACGGGGGACTGCGTTCTTGTCCGAGCTGTTCGGCTCGATCGAGCTGCTGCGCGAGCTGCGCGACACGCGTCGAAGCGGACGGGCAGATGGGACGACCCGGAGACGAGGCGAAGGATCGGCCGGCTCGCGGCCGAGCTCGACGCGCTGTGGGCGCTCGTAAGGCGAAACGTCTCGGAGGCAGGACGCGGGACGGTGCCGGGCGTCGGCGCAAGCGTCTTCAAGCTCGCGCTCTCCGAACTTCGCCAGCGCATCGGCGAGCTCGGGATGGACCTGCTCGGCGTCTACGGGTTGGTGTGGGATGCGGTCGACGGGCCGTGGAACGCCGTCGCGGAGGGCTCCGGTGCGGGCCTCACGAGCACGGAGATCGTGAGCACGTGGGTCCACGGGTTCTCGCGCACGATCGCGGCCGGGACCTCTCAGATCCAGCGCAACATCATCGCGGAGCGGATTCTCGGCCTTCCGAAGGAGCCCGTCAGATGAACTTCGTGCTGTCTGACGATCAAGTGGCTCTTGCTGACGCAATGAGGGCTTTGTGCGCCGGGCACTTCCCTCTGGAACGTCTGCGCGCAGGCGAGGGTCGGCCGCGGGTGGTGGATGCCGGCCACTGGGCCGAGCTCGGCGCGGCCGGCGTCTTCTCGATAAGAGCGTCCGAGGACAACGGGGGCCTCGGGCTCGGGATGGCGGAGTCCGTCGTCGTCTTCGAGGAGCTCGGGCGCGGCCTCGTTCCCGGACCGCTCGTCGCGTCGGCACTCGCAGCCGGGGTGGTCGACGGCGCGTCGGACGGCACCGTCGTGGTCGGCTCGACGACGCGCCCGCGCCGGGGGATGCCCGGGATCGTCGCAAACCTCGACGCGCTCGGCGTGCTCGTCGTGGTGGACGACCAGGGCCTCGCGCTCGTGGACCCGTCCGCCGTCCACGCGTCGGTGGCGGAGCGCTCGCTCGACCCCCTCACCCCCATGTGGCTGGTGCACGGCGACCTTCCAGACGGTGAGCGGCTTGGCGGACCCGAAGGCGCGGTCGGATGGCGTTATGGCGAGGCTCTGCTCTCCGCGGCGATGTGCGTCGGGATCGCGGCGGCAACTCTCGAGATGGCTGTGTCGTACGCAAAGCAGAGGGAGCAGTTCGGAAGGCCGATCGGCTCGTTCCAGGCGGTCAAGCACATCTGCGCGGACATGCTCGTGCGCGTCGAGCTCGCTCGTGTCGCGCTTCATGCCGCCGCGGTGATCGCAGACGACCCGGCGGCGGGAGACCCGATCCGGACGATGGCGGGTGCGACGATGCTCGCCCTGGATGCGGCTCTCGAGAACGGCCGCAAGTGCATCCAGGTCCACGGAGGCATGGGGTTCACCTGGGAGGTGCCTGCGCACCTGTACCTGATGAGAGCCCGGGTGCTCGAGGCGACCTGCGAGGCCATGGGGGACCTCGCACAGACGGTTTCGGAGAACATGTGAGACTCCTGCAGGTGATTCCCCGAGAGAGCGAGGTCGTCGGGTGAGGCCGCCTCTCCTCGTGGCTCCAGGCAGGGTCGGCTTCGGGATCCAGCTACCGGTGCAGTCCCAGTCCTCCCTGTACGTCGAGCCCTGGGAGACACGGGCAGGTCCGGCAGAGCTCGCCCAGGTCGCCTGCGCGGCTGACCGCAGCGGCTTCATGTACGTCGGTGTGTGCGATCACACGGCCATACCGCGACGGCTCGCGCAGGCGATGGGGACGACCTGGTACGACACCGTTGCCACCCTTGGCTGGCTCGCAGGGCTGACGACCGACGTCCGGCTGCTCTCCCATGTGTACATCGCGGCGCTCCGGAGCCCGCTTCGCAGCGCCAAGGAGTTCGCCACCCTCGACGTGCTGTCGGCGGGCAGGGTGATCATCGGTGTCGGTGCGGGCCACGTGCCGGAGGAGTTCGACGCGCTCGGCGCCGATTTCGAGGGCAGGGGCCGGCTGCTCGACGAGGCGATCGACGGGTTGGCGGCGTCTCTCTCCGAGGAGTTCCCGATACTCGACGGTCCGCGCTGGCCGGCCCGCGAGCTTTCCGTAGCACCGCGACCGGTGCAGCAGCCGCGCCCTTCGATCTGGGTCGGAGGGTCGACGCCACCCGCTCTGAGGCGTGCGGCCGAACGCGGCGACGGATGGCTTCCGCAGACAGTCAGGCGCAGCGAGCTCGCCGAGCAGATCCCGCGGCTGCTCGAGTTGCGCGACGAGCTGCGTCCCGGGGAGCCGATCGAGATCGGAGCGCTTCTTCCGCCGGTACACGTGGGCCCGGCCGAGTTCGAGCTTCCCAAACACGCCATCGTGGGCGAGCCCGAACAGATCGCGGAGTCCATCGGCGAGCTCGTCGCCCTCGGCGTGTCGCACGTCCAGGTGCGCTTCTCCAGCCGCTCGGCCGGCGAGCTGTGCGACCAGATCGAGGTCTTCGGATCGGAGGTCGGGCCACTGCTACGGCGGTGAGCCCCGGCGGGAATCGATTCGAGTGCCTGAGCCTGCAATTCGTGGCGGGGCAACCCTGGGGCCGGCTGGCACGTCGGTAGTGACATGGGGACAGAAGCGACGCGCCGGCTCACGGCCGTTGCCCCTTTGCCGACGTTGCGGTCTGTCGCCGGGAGCCGGGAATCGCACCCGAGCTTCACGACGGTCGTGAAGGACGGCCCGCAGAGCGAGCGCGACGAGATCGTGGCCCGGCTGTTCGACGAGCATTACCGGGGCCTGTGCCGCCTGGCGAGCCTGCTTCTCGGCGACTCCGCCGCAGCGGAGGAGGTGGTGCAGGAGGCCTTCTTACGCACGTTCTCCGGATGGTGGCGGGTCAGGCATCCCGAGCGGGCGCAGTGGTATCTGAGGACGAGCGTCGTCAACCTGTGCAGGTCGAGGTTGAGGAGGCGCACGACCGAGGATCGCGGCAATCGCGTCACGTGGTCAGGGACCGACGGCGACACGAGCGCGGACGAGACCGATCAGAGTGCTGAAGCAATGACGCTCGTTGCGCTCGTCCGGCAGCTTCCACCGCGCCAGCGCGACGCGGTCGTGCTCCGCTACTACGAAGACCTCCCGGAGGTCGAGATCGCGCGGATCCTCGGCTGCGCCGTCGGCACCGTGAAGTCGCAGCTGTCGAAAGCCCGGGTGGCTCTTGCGCGCGCGCTCGGCGAGACCTCCTTCGGCGACGCCGAGGAAGGTGGCTCCGGTGCCTGACGACGGCGATCTCGAAGCACGGCTGCGAGACGCACTTTCACGCGCAGCGCCGCTCGGTCTTCCCACCATCGGTGTGCGAGAGAGGATCGTCGATGCGGTTCGCGGCCGCCGGGCGCGCCGCCAACGCATTGCAGGGTCTGTCGCCGCGGCATGCCTCGTCGTCGCCGGCTTGACGGTCGGGATCGCGGCGCTGCATCCGTCGGCGGCCCCGGGCCGGACGAGCGCCGAAGCCGCCCTCGGCCCGCGACCGAGTACGAACGGGGGCGCCGCTCCACCTGCGGCACCTCGTGCCGCTCGTGCCAATTGCGGCCAGATCTCTGTGAGCGGCAGCGGGTTGGCCGGCTGCTACGGGATTTTCGGCAATTCTCCAGTCGCCTACGGCCCCGGCGCGCCTCAGCCGGGCTCGAGCTCGGGCTCGGGGTCCCAGAAGAAGCAGACGACACCGGGGTCACCGGGGTCCGCGGCGGCTGCAGAGCCCGGCGGATACGAGGTGGCCGTTCCCCTGGACCGGACCGTGACGGTGGATCTTGCGGGAACGGCCGGCGAGATATGGACGGCACCGGCGGTAGTCGCGGGCCAGGGCTCCGACGCGTCGCGGGTTGCCGTGACCACTACCCGGGTCTCGGGAGCAGGCGAGGGATCGTCCGCCACGTTCGAGTCACAGGTCGCTGTCACCGTCGTTGTCGAGGCGAGCGCACTCGGCACATGTGGGGACCAGCACACACCTTGCGGCATGCCCACGCGCTACTGGTCGGTCGTGTTGGAGTTCCGGGCCGGCTGAGCAGGCACGAACCGACGCAGTCACGCAGGCCGTAGGTCATGCGCAGAGCATGCCCGCGGCAGCCGGCGAGCAGCTCGGCGCGGTGTGCTCCTTCACCGGTCAGGCCGGCTACGACGCCCTAACCCAGCGCGGCATCGCGACCGAGGACCCGTCCGCTCGCACGAGAACGGAGAAGACGACTTCGACCGGTTCCCCGATGCGGATGGTCGATGGATCGACCTCGTTGATCGATCCTCCCGGACCAGTCACGAGGTTGCCGACGAAACGGATGTTCGGATCCTCGTCGAGCGCGACGACGATCACGTTGTACGGGGCGATCTCGGCGTATGCAGGCAGCAGCGGCGGATGCGGGACCACGTACGACCAGAGCGTGCCGCGGCCGCTCACCGGCTTCCATTCGCGTTCGGTCGAACGGCACCACGGGCACATCGGCCGGGGTGGGTGGCGGAGCCGGCCGCAGGACGAACATGCCTGCACGGTGAGCCGACCCTCGGCGGCGGATTCGAAGAAGCTCCGGCACTCCTCGTCGACCGCAGGGGTCAGGTATCCCTCGATCGAAGGTCCGAGATTGGCCGTGTAGGACCCGGAGAATGCTGCGGCGTTGGCCATCGCCACATACTTGCGTCGTTCGGCGGTTCATGGCCAGTCCGGGTCACCCGGCCACGTCGGCCAAGAAGCCGGACACCGCCTTCCACCATGCCTCGGAATTCTCGAATTGCGGTGAGTGGCCGGCGTCAGGGATCACTACCATCTCGGAGCCGGCGATGGCTTCGTGCAGCTCGCGCGACGGCTCGAGGAACGGGGTGTCCTGTTCGCCGACGATCACGAGCACGGGCAGGCCCGTCGGCAGCCGACGTAGCTTTTCCAGCGAGCTCGGGAGACTCAGCATCTCGGCTGCGAGGGCCGTGTACAGATACGGGGAAGATGCGCGGAACTTGTAGTCCTCGAACTCGGCGAAACCCGGCCGCTCTGCGAGGAGCTTGCGGTGCGACGGGGTGTCGAGGGGGGAATCCCGTCCGACCAGCAGGTCCGCCAACGCGTCGATGCCGCGTGAGCGCACCACGGACACCGCCGATGCCACCAACTCGGGGTCGATGGAGGTGACAGGCCCGTTACGGGTGTCCATGAGGATCAGCGCGTCGAGACGCCCGGGTGCGCTGAAGGCCATCAATTGGGAGACGAAACCGCCCATGGAGTGGCCCAACAATGCGAAATGCGGCCAACCGAGCTCGTCTGCCAGCGCCAGCGCGTCCTGAGCGAGGATCTCGATGGAATAGTCGCTCTCGGAACCGGGCTTCGAGCTCTTCCCGTGGCCGCGGTGGTCGGGTGCCACGGCGTGCCATCCGCGCTCTGCCAAGGGATCCAGCCATTGCGTGAAGTCCTCTTTGGATCCCGTGAAACCGTGAAGGAGCAACAACGGCCGTCCACCGGTCCCTGCTTCTGAGACCTCGAGCTCGATTCCGTTCAAGCCCACCCTTCGGGTATTCACGAGCCCATAGTGGCATCGTTCTTGGGCCCTTCAGTTTTGGGCCTATTAGTTTTGGGTCCGTTAGCTTTGGCTGCGTGAATCGTCCGAGCGCACCGAGAATCGCCCCTTTGCCCGAGGCCGAGCAGAGCGGGGAAGCGAGGGAGCTTCTCGGAGGCACGATCCTTCCTGACGCGAACATCTTCACGACCCTCGTAAGAGCGCCGGGACTGTTCCGCCGGTGGCTTCCGTTCGGAGGAAAGCTGCTTCGAGGCAAGCTGCCCGGCCGCGAACGCGAGCTGCTAATCCTGCGAACTGCATGGAACTGCCAGGCGGAGTACGAGTGGGGTCAGCACGTGATCATCGGTTCCAACGAGGGGGTAACCGCCGACGAGGTCCGAAGGATCGCATCACGGGATCTCGACGGGTGGAATGCGGCGGACGCCGTGCTCGTGCAGGCGGCGGACGACCTCCACGAGGATTTCTGCTTGAGCGACGCCACGTGGGCGGAGCTCGCCGGCAGATACGACACCGAGCAGCTCATAGAGATACCGATGTTGGTGGGGCACTACCACCTCGTCGCGATGACGCTCAACAGTCTGGGCGTCGCTCTCGACGACGGGATCGAAGGTTTTCCTCGTGGCTGAGCAAGCGCCTCGAAGCCTTCCTCGCAGGGCTCTCGGGCAGATGACCGGGACCGGCCGCCTCGAAGCAAGGCACGTTCTCGTCGTGGGTGCAGGTACGAGACCGAGTCCGGACCCCGAGGCCCCCGTGGGCAACGGGCGCGCCATCTCGGTGCTGGCCGCTCGCGAGGGTGCCTCGGTCGCCTGCCTCGACCTCGACAGCTCGGCGGCGCGGGCGACGGCGGATCTCGTCGAAGCAGAAGGCGCGAAGGCGATCGTGCTCGTCGGGGACGCGGCAAACGCGGACTCGGTCGGCAACCTCGTCGCAGAGGCGGAGACCGGTCTCGGTGTGATCGACGGGCTCGTACTGAACGTCGGGATCGGGAAGGGCAGCGGCCTGTCGGGCACGACGACCGAAGATTGGGACGAGACATTTGCAACCGATGTCCGTTCACACTTCCTCGCCTGCAGGGCGGCGCTACCGCTGATGCCCGAAGGCGGTTCGATCGTGTTCATCGGCTCTGTCGCGGGACTGAAGCCCGGAAGCAGGATCCCGGCGTACGACTCGGCCAAGGCCGCGCTCGGAGGGCTCTGCCGTCACGTCGCTGCGGTCGCGGCTCGCCACGGCGTGCGGGCGAATCTGGTCGCGCCCGGACTGATCGACACGCCGCTCGGACGATTCGCGACCGCCGGTCGACCCTCGAGGACGAGGACACCTGTGCCGCTCGGGCGCGAGGGCACGGCATTCGAGGTGGCAGAAGCAGTCGTGTGGCTGCTGTCAGACAGCTCGAGCTACGTGACCGGTCAGATCCTGGCCGTCGACGGCGGGCTCAGCACTCTTTGAAGGTTGTCGAGACGAAGCCAGTGGTCGGGAACACCAGGCCTGAGTAAGGATGGTCGTCATGGTCCAGCTTCGTCTCCGGCGGTCTCAAAAGATCGACCTGTTCCGCCGAACAGCACTGTTCTCGGCGTGCAGCAACGCCGAACTTGGCAGGGTCGCCTCACTGACGACTGAGCACAGTGTCGCTGCGGGACAGGTATTGACGAGACGGGGCGAACCCGGTTTGGAGTTCTTCGTCATCGTCGAGGGCGAAGCGAGGACTTCGAGGAAGGGAGCCGAGCTCGGAAGGCTAGGCCCCGGGTCTTTCTTCGGCGAGTTGGCTCTTCTCGACGGAGGCGAAAGAACGGCCGATGTGGTGGCTGAGACAGATATGCGGCTGCTCGTGCTGTCGAGAGGGGAGTTCTCCAGTCTGTACACCTCGGTTCCTTCGGTCGCCGTCAAGATCATCAAGGAGCTCGGGATGAGGTTGCGCAAGGCGGACGAATTAATCGATCAGGCGCCGGCACTGAGGAAGAGCCTCGGTCCATTGTCGATGTGACTCGCTGTCGCGACTACCGCCTCAGGAGCAGTGCGCTGGTCGGTACCCCTTCACCGGACGTGACGAGACAAGTCTCTGCGCCCTCCACCTGGGAGGTGGACGTCCCGCGCATCTGCTTCACACCTTCGTTGATGAGGTTGAACCCGTGGACGTACGCCTCAGACAGGCCCCCGCCCGAAGTGTTCACGGGCAACGAGCCGCGTCCCCACTCGAGATTCCCGTCCTCGCTGAACGCCGCCGCCTCGCCGCGCTCGCAGAACCCGTAGCCCTCGAGCGACAGAAGAATGAGAGGTGTGAACGCGTCGTAGAGCTGAGCGACGTTCACGTCTTTCGGCCCGAAGTCCGCATTCGCCCACAACCGTTTGGCACAGGCCCACGCAGGCCCGGTCAGTGGGTCGTCGTTGAAGAAATTGACCATGGTCTGGTGCTGCGGTGGAAGGCCCTGCGCGAAGGCGTGGATGTACGCGGGAGGGTGTCTCAAGTCCTTGGCCCGCTCCGCCGAGACGATCACGCAAGCAAGCGCCCCGTCTGTCTCGAGGCAGTTGTCGAACAGGCAGAGCGGTTCGGAGATCCACCGGGCCGCCATGTAGTCGTCGTGCGTCATCGGCTTCGAATACATGATCGCGGCAGGGTTGCGGTTGGCATGCTTTCTCGCCGCGACCGCGACGTTGGCGAGGTGCTCGCGACCGGCCCCGTATTCGTGCATGTATCGGCGCGTGAGCATGGCGATCTCGTCCACCGGACGGAGCATCCCGTAGGGCCGGGTCCATACTCCGGGGACCCTCAGCTGCACCGACGTGCTCGACCACGGACGAGGCCCGGAGCCTCTCTTACGTGCACGCCAGGCGACCGCCACCTCGGCCTGCCCCGTGGCGACCGCCATCGCCGCCTGACCCACGACGCCGCAACCCGCCCCGCCGCCGTAGCCGACCTGGCTGAAGAAGGTGATGTCGCCGCAACCCACGTTGCGGGCGATCTCCACCTCTTCGGTCGACTCCATCGTGTACGACGCGAGAGCGCCGATCTCCGACGGGTCGATGCCTGCGTCGGCGCACGCTTCGACGATCACCTGGCACGCGAGCTCGGCTTCGCCCGGAGCGAGCGACTTCGAGTACTCGGTCTGGGCGATGCCCACGATGGCAGTGGCATCGCGGAACGCGACCGCGGGGCTCACCTGAGCCTCCCTTCAACCATCAGCTTCAACCATCAGCTTCAACCATCTATCTGGACCACCTCGTGTCCGATGCCGGACGCTACGGCGGGTGCCGGCTCCGGTGGGCTCTCGGGCACCCTAGGCAAGCCGCCGGGCGACGCGCTACTCACCGGTGGGTCGGTGGGCGCCGCTTGCTCCCGGCGTTTGCTGGTGGTCGATGGGGCCAGCGCGGCCACGAGCAGGAACAGCAGGACCGCCAGTCGCGTCTCGACCGACCCCTCCACCATGTGCCGCGTGACCTCCTGGCCGTCGCCCTGCCAAGCGAGGAGCATCGAGACAGGCCCGATCGCTCCGAGAGCCCACAAGACCCAGACTTCTTTCCTCCAGGCAGATCGTCGCCACACGAACGCCAAGGCGATCGCCAGGGTCCCGAGCTCACCGAAGGGGGCAGGAAACAAGATCCGGTCGAGCGTGCTCGTGGAGATGCGGTCAGGCGCTGAATAAAAACCGATGTCGCCGTCCGCGTCGTTGAAAGTCAGCGGAGGCTCCGCAAAAGGGGCTCCGAACAGGAACGCGGGATGCTCCACGAGCCAGAGCGCGTACGTGCCTGGTCCGTCGGCGCTTATCCAATTGTCGAGTGCAGCGAACTCCGTGGTCTGCGAGTCGATCCCCACGACCGGAGCGGTACCGGGAGCCGTGACGGTTTTGGAGGCGACCTGGTCTATCTGAGCGGCGTCGGGCATTCCATGTCCCGCGAACCACGCGACACGACTGGGATAAGGAAATATCCTCACGACCAGGTTGTCGGTGATGTTCGTCACGTCGCGTTGTGACGCGACAGCAGGGATCTCGGTCACCAGTGCCACACAGACGAGGGCGGCACCGAGTGCAGCGAGGATCCAGGTCTCACCCGGCACGCCCGTGCTGCGGGACCGGAGGGCGAGCACGAGGGACACGGCGAGGCCGAGGATCCCTATGAGCGCGACCGTCCAGATGTCCTCGTCTCTCGCGAGCGCGAACGCGGTTGCCGCACAGAGCAACCCTGTTACGTTCAGTCGACCCGTCGAGCGGACGCAGCGGATCGAAAAGGCGAATATCGCGGCCAGGGACGCGAGCGCGAGGCTCTCGGAGAGGACCGACCAGTCCCACTCGGTCACCGTCAGCGTGCACGCGAAGGCGAGCACGGCGGCCGTGGCGAGCAGACGTCGCCAGCTGCTCGCGGCGAGGCCTCCGACCGTGACGGCGAGAAAACCCCATGCGATCACAGCCAAGCTCGTCTGGACCGCCACGAACGACGTAGGGGTGCCCGTGAGCTTCCAGAGCAGCGGCGCGAGCGGCGGGCGAGAGCCGGCCCAGAAACCCCAGCTCAGAATGGGATTTGCCGCGGACGCCTCGTAAGCGAACGAGTCCTGCCAGATGCCTTGGGGCGCAAGCAGGGCCTGCCAGAGCCGGAATGCCGCGAAGACGCCCAAGGGGACGACGTTGGCGAGGAGGGTGAGGTATCCCGACGCCGCTCGGGCGCGGGCTTTGGTTCCCGCCGACACCGAGCACCGATGGTACTTGCGCTCAGGTACCCGGCTCGCTCCGTCCCTTGCGGGCGATCGTCCGGGCAAGGATCCCGAGTGTGGCCCGTAACGCTCCCTCCGAGATGACGGGAAAGATCCCGGCGTCCTTCCAGACGGGATCGATCGACGACCAGTCGTAGTACGAGGTGACCAGAGTCGCGCCTTCCGCCGGCTCGAGCTTGTAGCCGTAGACGTGTCCTATCTGAGGACGTATCTGGCCGAGGATCGTCCACGCGATCTCGCGGTCCGGGACGAAGGTCTTGATCGTGACGGTCACGTCGTAGAGTCCCATCGGGTAGTCGTTCAGCGCTTCGCGGTCCATGTGGACCACGAAGCTGTCGCCGACCGCCTTGACGGGATCCCCGGTGGCGTCCAACAGCATTCCCGAGCTGTCTATCTCAACGTGGCCCTGGGGATCGCAGAGCAACCGAAAGATCGTCGCTGCGTCTGCATTGATCGTGCGCTGAACCTCGATCCGCTCTCTGTCCATCCCGGCATCAGTCATCCCGGCATCAGTCATCCCGGCATCCTGCCACCGTCCGCGGCTTCGGGTCCCACCCGTGGCGGTGGGCCGGTAGGTGGCGGTTCGGCTACCGTCTTTCTCGCATCTGACGTCGCGTCAGAAAGAGGAGGCGGAGGATGACGAATCCCGGATCGGAGGTCGACGAGCGCCAACTGCTCGTGGGCGGCAAGTGGGTCGACGCCTCGGGCGGGACCTACGAGATCGTCAACCCGGCAACCGAGCAACCGGTCGGCCGAGCGCCCGACGCGACGGCCGACGACGCCGATTCCGCAGTCGCCGCGGCACGAGAAGCCCTTCCCGGCTGGGCGGCGACACCTCCCCGGGAGCGCCTCGCCCTGATGGCCAGGGCATCCGAAGCGATCAGGGAACGGGCATCTGAGCTCGTTCCTCTCGTCATCGCTGAGACCGGCGCGACGCTGGCCGTCGGCTCGACGATGCAGGTGACGGTCGCAGCGACGCGCTTCGCCCGGTACGCCCAGGACCAGCGACACATCGCCGAGCGGACCCTGCCCCCTCAGGTCGCAAATGCCACGCCGCTCGCCCCGGGCGGCCTCGTGAACGCTCTTGCGGTCCGCCAGCCGGCCGGCGTGGTGGCCTGCATAACCTCTTACAACTTCCCGCTCGTGAACATGGCGGGCAAGGTGGCCCCGGCGCTGGCGATGGGCAACACCGTCGTCGTGAAGCCTGCACCGCAGGACCCACTTGCCGTGGTCGAGCTCGTGCGCATCCTCGACGAGGTGGGATTTCCACCTGGGGTCGTGAACCTCGTCGTGAGCAAGGGCGCCGCTGCAGCGTCGCGCCTGATCGAGTCTCCCGACGTCGACATGGTCAGCTTCACGGGCTCCACCCAGATCGGCGTGCGGATCGCGGAGACCGGCGCCAGGACGATGAAGCGCATGCTGCTCGAGCTCGGCGGCAAGGGTGCGTGCCTCGTGCTCGACGATGCGGACGTGAAGGGTGCGATCGGCTGCATCGGTTCCACCTGGTCGTTCCACTCGGGACAGATCTGCACCGCACCGACCAGGGCGATCGTTCACAGGAGCCTGTTCGACCAGGTCGTCGGAGGCCTGACCAAGTACGCAGGAGCACTCAAGGTCGGAGACCCGACCAAGAAGGACACCGTTGTCGGCCCGCTCATCTCGGCGCTGCAACGCGAGCGGGTGGAGGCCCACATCGCAGGCGGGATCGCCGAAGGGGCGGAGCTCGTTGCAGGTGGAGGTAGACCGCCGCACCTGGACCGGGGTTTCTATGTCGAGCCGACGCTTCTCGTCGGGGACAACACCATGTCGGTCGCCCGTGAGGAGATCTTCGGTCCGGTCGTCGTGGCGATCCCGTTCGACGACGAGGAGGAAGGTGTGGCGCTCTCCAACGACAGCGACTTCGGTCTGTACGACTACGTCTTCTCGTCGGACACCTCCCGCGCCTACCGGGTGGCGCGACAGTTGCGCGCCGGTCACGTAGGTATCAACACCGCGCAGCGCAACCACGAGGCACCGTTCGGGGGGTTCAAGCTCTCGGGTGTGGGGCGCGACGGTGGGGACTTCGGGCTTGAGGCCTACTCGGAGATGCAGTCCATCGTGTGGTCGAGTTGACGAGGAGGGATTGAGGATGAGCACATACGACCTCGCATTGATGGGAGGCATCGTCGTCGACGGGAGCGGTCTTGCACGCCGGCGAGGCGACGTTGCCGTGAAGGACGGGCGGATCGCAAAGATCGGATTCGTCGACCCCGCAGAAGCGGACGAGGTGATCGACGCCGACGGTCTTCACGTCGCGCCGGGAATAGTCGACGCCCACACCCACTACGACCCGCAGCTCACCTTCGAGCCACATGCCACCTCGTCGTGCTACCACGGCGTGACCACGGTGCTTGCAGGAAACTGTGGTTTCTCCGTCGCACCCAACCGGCCCGACCAGCGCGACTTCCTGGCAAGGATGTTCGCGAGGGTCGAGGGTATGTCGCCTGTCGCGCTATCGGCGGTCGACTGGGCTTTCGAGTCCTTCGCCGAATTCCTCGCGAGCCGCGAGTCGCGGCTCGGTGTGAACATGGCCTGCTACGTCGGCCACTCGGCGATCCGGCGGACGGTGATGGGTGAGGCCGGATCCGAGCGCGAAGCGACTGCCGACGAGGTTGAGCAGATGAGAATGATCGTCGCGGACGCGATGGAGGCCGGCGCGGCCGGGTTCAGCTCGTCGCACGGTCCGACTCAGCTCGACGGCGACGACGTGCCGGTGCCGAGCCGCTTCTCCTCGATGGGAGAGCTCGAGGTCCTCTGCCACGAGGCGGGGATGCACCGCGGAGGATCTCTCAGCTACCTGCATCGCAGCTCGATCGGAGGGCTCGACGGCGAGGACAAGGAATTGTCGTTCCGTCTCGGGACGGTTTCCCGGTTGCCCATCATCCTGCAGGGCCTGGGCGGACGGTCCAAGGTGGACGTCCCGGGCGCGGACTGGGACTCGGTCGTGCAATGGATCGAGGAGTCCGGGCGCGAAGGAGTCGGGATCTACTCGTTGCTCCGCAACCACCCGTTCGATCGCGATTTCGACTTCGTGCGTGGCACGAACCTGTACGAAGGCGTCCCTTCGTGGCACTCCGTCGCGAAGGCCGGACCGTCTGTAGAGGACAAGCTCGCGTTGCTTCACGACGAGGGTCTGCGTGTCGCGATGCGTACAGGGGTGGAGAATCCCAACAGGGACGGGGCGAAGGGCTCTACCTTGCCACCACCTGGTTGGAAGGTCGTGTACGTGGACGAGGTTACGAAGCCTGAGCACGACAAGTTCTTGAACCGATCGATCGCCGACATCGCCTCCGAGCAAGGTGTCGCACCGGCCGACGCGATGCTCGACCTCGCGGTCGACGAGAACTTGCAGACCGTCTTCCGTTACGTGAGCAAGAACCGCACCTGGGAAGAGGTCGTCGCCGCGGGGCAGAAGCACCCGGCGATGATCATCGGGGTGTCCGACGGGGGAGCGCACCTGGACCGCGACGACGGCGCCGACTGGTCCACTGCGTTCCTGGCATTCTGGGTCCGCGAGAAGAAGCTGTGGTCTCTCGAAGAGGGCATAAGGCAGCTCACTCAGGTGCCGGCGGCTCTGCTCGGGTTCGTGAATCGCGGCATGATCCTGCCGGGATTCTGGGCGGACATGTTCGTCTTCGACCCCGACACGATCTCGCTCGTTTCCAAGAAGCAGGTTCGCGACTTTCCGGGCGGCGAGGCCCGGTACTCGGCTCGTCCCCAGGGGATCGAGTGGACGATAGTGAACGGCGTGCCGATCGTGAAGGGCAGCGAGGTGCTGACCGGCAACCTTCCCGGCCAGGTGGTGCGGCCCGGACTCGCGTGAGCCCGTCGGCGCGGTTCTCCGAGATCGCGGCCAAGGTTCGCAACTGGGGAAGGTGGGGGCGCGACGACCAGCTCGGGACGATCAACCTGGTGGACGACAAGGTCCGCCGTCGTGCCGCCTCGTGCGTCAGATCCGGGCGCACGTTTTCCCTGGGTCTCGAGCTGTCCGAAAGAGGCGGAATCCAGTCCGGCATCATCCCGGGAAGGGTCAATCCTCTTCGCACGCTGACCCATATGAACACCCCTTTGTCGGACGATCCCGAGTGGATCTGCTCGAACGAGGACGTTGTGGTCATGGGGACCCAGGCAGCGACGCACTGGGACGCCCTGTCTCACGTGAGCTACGGCGGCCACCTGTACAACGGACATCCGGCCTCCGCTGTCACGGCTGCCGGCGCGACGCGTTGCGGGATCCACCTCGTTCGGACCCTGGTGAGCAGGGGCGTGCTTCTGGACGTGGCGCGCGCGAAGGGTCTCGAGGTCCTGGACCCCGGCTATCCGATCCAGCCCGAAGATCTCGACGCGGCCTGCTCGCTCGGCGGTGTTTCGGTCGAATCCGGAGACATCGTCCTCGTGCGGACCGGCCAGATGGTCCACCTCCGACCGGGGCAAAGGGACCTGTTCCAGTACACGTACCCGACTCCGGGGCTCACGATGTCGACCGCCCCGTGGTTCCACTCCCATGATGTAGCGGCGGTGGCCACAGACACCCTCCCGCTCGAGGTGTTCCCCGGTGAGGAGGAGGGCACCTTCCTACCGGTGCACCTGCTCCACCTCGTCGAGATGGGTATGACACAGGGGCAGAACTGGGTGCTCGACGAGCTCGCCGCTGACTGCGCCGACGACGGTGTGTACTCGTTTCTTCTCGACGCCTCTCCGCTGCCGTTTCTCGACGGGACCGGGTCGCCGCTCAATCCTGTCGCGATCAAGTAGGGCCCGCGTTTACCGAACATCGAATATCACGACGAAGATCGGCGCCCACCTTGCTCACCGTTTTCGTCTGGCAGCCTCGAGCGTCGCCCGCGCTGCGCCGCCACCGACGATCCCGCCAGTCCGCGGCGAAGGGATCATCTGGATCTCGGTCGGGTCGGACGCGACCTCGCGCCCGGTGACCGCCCAGTGAAGGAGCCGAGCCTCGACGTCGGACATCGATGCGGTCCGGATACCCCAGAACTCGTAGCCGTAGCGGTGTGCGGCGACATGCGCCAGCATCGACACGACCGTCGCAGCGACCGCCATCGGGTCGCTTCCTGAAGCGCCGGTAGTTTCGCCTGGCGAGGATGACGCGCGAGTCAAGGTGATGACCCTGGCGAGCGCGACAGTGACGGCGTTCAAGGCCCTGACGCGGAGGCCCTGGAAACGGAGGTCACCCTCCTCGGTGGCGAGCTCCACCACCCGGAACACCGCCCGGTTGTCCTCCCAGTAGCTCATGAACCCGTCGACCACCAGGCGCGACGTCATCCAACCGCCGCGGTCGGACCAGTCTCCTTCGACTAGCTCTGCGAGGACTCCCGCACCGTCGACGAGCTCCTCTGCCAGGACGAGTATCACCTGCTCGACGTTTTCGAAGTACTGGTAGAAGGTCGCGGGCGACGTTCCTGCGGCCTTTGCGATGTCGATCACCCTGATCGACCGCCAGGGCGTCGTGGAGATCAGGTCCGCCGTGCGGTCGAGGAGTCGCTGTCTCGTGGCCTGGCCCCGCTTTCCGGGCACCTTGCCATTCGTCGTGGACACTCTCGCAGCGCCGTTTCGCCCCGCAATGTCGTGGGCGGCACCGTTTGCCCCCGATTCCACGGGGTTCAGGCTACGTCAGCGACCGGCCGCCCGGCCCAATCGCCGGAGATGCCGATCAACCGGTGCCAGCTGCGATCAGCTGAGCCCCAGCTTCACCGAAGGGCCGTGTCCCCGGCACCCATGGCGATCACGTTTGCGTCCTTGGGCGGGAGCGCGACCGGACTGACGAAACAGGTACAGGTTCTCGTTTTAGGCACGGAGAATGTACGGTTCAGTGATCGAGCGGCGACGACTCCGATCGAACGGGGCGGGCGAGGGGGCCGGGCGAGGCGCCGTTGAGGACGAATTGCCGGTGGAGGGTGTTCTGAAGTGACGGTGAGGTTGCCCGAAAGCTCCTCCGAGGTGATTTCACGTCCATTGACGCGGGCTCAGCAGGCCCGGCTCCAGAGAGTTCTCGACGCCGCGATGGAGCTGGGGCTGGAAGGAGGATACGAAGCGGTCCAGATGCGCGACGTCGCGTCGCGAGCTCACGTGGCGATGGGTACGGTGTACCGCTACTTCACCTCCAAGGATCACCTGCTTGCGGCCGCGCTCGTGCACTGGGTGGAGCAACTCGATGCCCGTCTCGCGCAGGTTCCTGCCAGAGGAGATACGGCGGCTGACCGGGTGATCGACGTTCTCGATCGCGCACTCAGGGCAATGGGGCGTCAACCCCGGCTGGTCGAGGCCGTGTTCTCCTCGCTGTCCTCATCTGACCCTTCGACCATCGACTGCCAGAACCAGATCTCGGATCTCATGGACGGGATCATCAGGAGGGCGATGGGGGAGCCAGAGCCCGAAGACTTTGCCGACCGGTCGAGGCTCCTCGGACACGTCTGGTACTCGTCCATCGTGGGCTGGGTGAACGGGCGGACCGATCTGGCCAGAGTGCACGGCGAGGTGGCGATAGCCGTGAGGTTGCTCCTAGGCGGGGGGCCAGCCGCAGGATGGAGCGGCGCTATGAGCTCTGCCTGACCGGGCGCTGCTACTTTCCGTTGTTGCGGCTCAGGCTCGACCATGGTCGAATGCGCCGGACGCGATCACAAAGCTGAACAGGACGCGATCAAAAGGGGTTGCCATGCGCGGTGCGGTCTTCCACGAGATGGGCAAGGAAGAGATCACTTACCACGAGGACGTCGAGGTCTCCGACCCCGGTCCCGGCGAGGTGCGTGTGAGGATCCACGCGGCCGGGGTCTGCCACTCCGACCTGTCGGCGATGAACGGGACCCTGCCGCAGCCTGCTCCCGCCGTGCTGGGCCACGAGGGCGCGGGCGAGATCGTCGCCGTCGGCGAAGGCGTCCCCGCCGGCATGGTCGGCGATCACGTCATCATCGCCTGGACGCCGCCTTGCGGAGACTGCAACCCGTGCTTGCGTGGTGAGGCCAACCTCTGCATCAGCATCTTCTTCCAGATCGCCGGCTCCCAGCGCTTCAAGGTCGGTGGTGAGCCTGCGTTCGGGTTCGCGGGAACCGGCACCTTCGTCGAGGAGATGGTCGTTCCCGTGCAAGGGGTCGTGAAGATCCCCGACGACGTGCCGTACGAGATCGGTGCTCTCATTGGCTGCGGCGTGACCACCGGAGTGGGGGCGGCGCTGAACACAGCGAAGGTGAAGCCGGGGTCGACCGTCGCCGTGTTCGGCGCAGGCGGCGTCGGGATCGCGGCAATCCAGGGAGCGCGCATCGCGGGGGCTGCGGAGATCGTGGCCGTGGACATGGTGCCGGCCAAGCTCGAGGACGCGAAGCGGTTCGGGGCCACCCACGGGACCGACCCGAACGGGCTGGACGCGCTCAACATGCAGATCAACTCGGGAGAGGGCTTCGACTACGCCATCGAGTGCATCGGGCTTCCGCAGACGATCCGGGCGTCTTACGACGCGGTCCGCCGCGGCGGGACCGCCGTGATCGTCGGGGCAGGCAGCTCCGACGCCAAGGTCGAGTTCAACGCGTTCGAGCTCTTCTTCATGGAGAAGAAGATCCTCGGCAGCTATTACGGCTCCGCGAACGTACGGACCGAGTTCCTCCGACTCATCCGCCTCTGGCGAACAGGACGCCTCGACCTGGACGGGATGATCTCGCGAAGGCTCGACATCTCGCAGGCCCAGGACGCGTTCGACGCCATGAAACGCGGCGAGGTCATCCGGCAGATCCTCACCTTCTGAGCTGTGCGGGATCTTCGCTGAGCTCTCCCAGATCCACCCGAGCTCTCCCAGATCTACCCTGAGCTTTCCCAGATCTACCGCAGGAGCGCGTCAGATGCGCGACGCGATGAGGCTCGCCATGGCCTGCGCTCCCGTTCCGCCGATCGGCATGTGCACACCGTCGGGCCCGAACCACTGAGGGTTGGCGTCCGCGAGTGCATTGAAGTCCGCGAGCCTCGCATTGGCGTACATCGGCACCCCTTGTTCGAGTGTCGCGTTCACCGACTGCCACCAGCTGTAGGACGGCGGCAGGTGGACCGTCACGAACACGACCACCGACGCCCCGGCGAGGGCCGACATCATCTGCTCGAATTGTTCTGAGTCCACGGGCCCGTTCGTGCCGAGATCGACGACGACGATCGACCCCAGGGTGCCACTCGCCTTCATCTGCTGTGCCAGCGCGATCCCGTCGTCCCACTGCCTGCTCACCACCGCCTCGACGTCGATGCCCGGGATGTCAGCCTGGAGAGAGGGTTGAGCGTCGAGCATGACCGAGTCGCCGATCGCGGTCGTGTGGCCACAGACGAATCCCGCAGCGCAAGCCGGCCGCGGAGGGGGTGCCGCGCCGGGAAGTGGGGGCGGGGAGGTGGGCAGCAGCCAATATCCGCCGCCCTCGGGGCCCCCTGCGATCGCGGCTATCGGGTCCGCGAGGTGGGAGCTCGCCATCGACCCGTGGTAGCCGGCATTGCCGAACGAGAAGATCCCGCCGTCGGAGGCGACGAACCAGTAGCCCTCGCCGTTCGGGGTCGCCGCCATGCCGACGATCGGCGCGTTCAGGTGCCGGTTCCCCATCGACCCGTGGTAGCCGGCATTGCCGAACGAGAACATGCCACCGTCGGAGGCGACGAGCCAGTAGCCCTCGCCGTTCGGGGTCGCCGCCATGCCGACGATCGGCGCGTTCAGGTGCCGGTTCCCCATCGACCCGTGGTAGCCGGCATTGCCGAACGAGAAGATCCCGCCGTCGGAGGCGACGAACCAGTAGCCCTCGCCGTTCGGGGTCGCCGCCATGCCGACGATCGGCGCGTTCAGGTGCCGGTTCCCCATCGACCCGTGGTAGCCGGCATTGCCGAACGAGAACATGCCACCGTCGGAGGCGACGAGCCAGTAGCCCTCGCCGTTCGGGGTCGCCGCCATGCCGACGATCGGCGCGTTCAGGTGCCGGTTCCCCATCGACCCGTGGTAGCCGGCATTGCCGAACGAGAAGATCCCACCGTCGGAGGCGACTAGCCAGTAGCCCTCGCCGTTCGGGGTCGCCGCCATGCCGACCACGGGTGCGTTCAGGTGAGCGGGGGCATCGCCATGGCTGGCCGCCGAGCCGAACGGCACCGGAGCTCCGGGAATGTCCGAGATCTCGGTACGCGGCATCTGCGCCGCGTGGGGGGAGTGATCGCGTGGGCGGATGGTGACGTCGCCAACGCGATCAACGAGATCGCCAACATGGCGGCGACCAGCCTTGTCGTGCTCGACGACAGCGTCGCCCTCAGGCGAGCGACTTCCACTCGTCCAACCTTAGAACCCCACGTCCGTGCCCTGAACCGGCGGGGAGCATCAGCCTCCGAGCGCTCCTGCCACCGCCATCACGACGATGTTGGCTCCTCGGAGGTCACCGACGAGACCTCCTTCCATCCGGTTCATCACGTAGCAGACCGTCAGAGCAAGGTCCTGGTCCATGACGATCAGGGACCCGCCGTAGCCACCCCAGTAACAGGTCTTCGGGCCGCCCGGCATGAGCTCGCCGCTCAGTCCGTAGCCCATCCCGATGCGGAGCTGAGTACCGAGCACCAGGTCCGTTCCGTTCGCCTGTTCGGCGAACAGGGCCTCGGCACCCTTCTCGGACAAGAGGCGGACACCACGGGCTTGACCCTTGCCGGCGATGATCGATTGAACCGTTGCGACCGAACGCGAATTGCCATGGCCGTTCGCCGCGGGGATCTCGGCCCGACGCCACCATGCCTCGTTCGCGAATTCGGCGACCAGGGGTGGGTTGACGAGCGTCCGGACCGTGATGCTCATCGGGTCCAAAGCGCCGATGTCGGGCAGTTCGGGGGGGATCACCGGAGCGACCCGATCGTCTTCGGAGGCAGGGAGCCCGATGTGGAAGTCGGCGCCGAGTGGCTCCGCCACCTCGGATGCGAACCACTCTCCGATGGACGTTCCCGTGATGCGCCTGACGATCTCCCCGATCAGGTAGCCCTGCGTGACGGCGTGATAGCCCGAGGCAGTTCCCGGCTCCCACCAGGGTCTCTGGCCGGCCAGGACGGTAGTGCACTTCTCCCAGTCGGCGAGGTCTTCGATCGCGAGCGGCTCGCCGAACCCCGAGAGCCCTGCGGTGTGGCCCATGACGTGGCGCACCTCGATGCTCTCCTTGCCGTTCTTCGCGAACTCGGGCCAGTACGTGGCGACCGGGGCCGAGAAATCGAGCTCCCCGCGGTCGGCAAGCATCAGCGCGCAAAGGAACGTCATCGTCTTCGT
Source organism: uncultured Acidimicrobiales bacterium (assembly GCA_963801315.1). Lineage (GTDB taxonomy): Bacteria > Actinomycetota > Acidimicrobiia > Acidimicrobiales > CAVXTF01 > CAVXTF01. The sequence goes on from CAWDEI010000006.1 coordinate 166,451, forward strand.
GGTGGACCACACGTTGACGATCGTGTCGCCCTCCCAGGGGACCGACTGCGAGTGGTCGCGGTGACCGCCCCAGACGTCGACTACCGGCGCGCCGTCCACCATGACCGTCACCGACGCACCTACGTCGGTGCCGGCATCGATGCTGTTTCGCAGTGCCTCCACGACGCCGTCGAACCGGCCGTCCCATGTTCCGTTGATGTCAGCCACGAGCCTCCCCCTTCGAGTCCGCCGAGTCTTGCACCGGAACCCGCCGGTAGAGCGCCTGGCCGGCTCCGGACGCGACGAGGCCTCCACCCGTGGTCCAGATGCGGCCGGTCCATCCGAACATCCCACCGCGCGAGACAGGTGCATACCCGTCGGCGAGCAGCCACTGTTCGTCTGGAACAGATCGGTGGAATGCGACGTACAGATCGAGGCTCGGAGCGATGAAGCCGTATGGCTGCTTCCAAGCGTGGCGCTGCGAGTTGGCGGGCCAGCTCTGCACGTCGACGAGGATCACCGAGCGGCACGCGTCGAGCCAGGGGTCTTCTCCGAATGTGGCGGTCGGTCGGAACCTGCACCACGCCTGCCAGACCGGGGGAAGAGGGCCCGGAGGAGGCCATTGTCCCCCCGAGCGCACGGGTCTCATCTCTACGTTGTCCCAGAAAGCGAACGTCGGGGCGCCGGTGGTCTCGCGTGGCTGCAAATCGTCGGGATGCGGCACGTCGGGTGCCGAATATTCCTCGTGCTCGAGACCGTCGACTGCCTCCGCCGACCAGATCGTGGCCTCGAGGATGGCTCGATCGCGCTGTGAGACGGTCACCCGTTGCGACATGGCGGTGCGCCCGGCTCTGAGCGTCGCCACCTGTAGGTCGATCCGATCGAACTGTGCGACCCCCAGGTAATGGCAGTAGAAGCTTGCCGGTTGACGGAACGAGCTCATCGCCCCGGCAGCGCGAAGTGCCACGGCTGCCACGTACCCGCCCATCGGGCCCCAGATCTCCCAATCAGAGCTGAGCGTCGCCGAGTACCGGCCTGCACCGAGATGCTCGATCGCGGTGTCGCTCCCGAGGTCGGCCACGGCGGACAGTATTCCCGAAGGAGCCGTCGACCCCCGGTTCGCCCTTCGGCCGCTCGAAGCGCGTACATCCCAGGTGCCCATATACCAGGTGCCCATATACCAGGTGCCCATATACCAGGTGCGCATATACCAGGTGCGCGGCGGCCAGCTCCTAATGTGCCGGGCGTGCCGCGACCCAGTCTCGTGAAACGCGACACCCTCGAGTCGGCGTGGCAGCTGCTCGTTGGCAGGCCCCTGCCGAGGTCACAGACGACCAAGGAGCAGATCACGCCTGTCCAGGGTCTGTCGGCGCTGTCGTTGGACGCTCTCACGTCGGTCGCCTACGGCCCGGAGGCGATCATCGTCGTGCTTGCGCTCGCAGGCGCAGGTGCGCTTCACCTGATCCTGCCGATCACCCTCGTGATCATCGCTCTGCTGGCGATCTTGGTGTTCTCCTACAGACAGGTAATCGACGCTTACCCGGGAGGCGGCGGCGCTTACGCCGTCTCGCGAGCCAATCTCGGCACGCGGGCAAGTCTCGTCGCCGCGTCGGCCTTGGTCGTGGACTACACGTTGACCGTCGCAGTTTCGATCAGCGCCGGTGTCGAAGCGTTGACCTCGGCGTTCCCGAGCCTGGTCGGGGCGACGGTGCCGATCTGCCTTTGCCTTCTCGCGGTAATCGCAATTCTCAACTTGAGAGGAGTCGGAAACGCGGCGCGAGCGTTTCTCCTCCCGACTCTCGTCTTCATCGTGGGGCTGCTCGCCATCATCGCGATCGGTCTCGTTCATCCTCTCGCACTCCACGTGAGCCAGCCAGGAGTGTCGGAGCTCCCGACGAAGGGACTGCAGACGGTCACCGTGCTGCTCGTGCTGAAAGCGTTCTCGGCCGGATGCAGCGCGCTCACCGGAGTGGAGGCAATCGCAAACGGCGTACCGGTGTTCAAGCCGCCCAAGGCGGTAAGGGCGAAGAGGACCGAGCTTCTCCTCGGCGGGATCCTCGGAACCATGCTCCTCGGGCTCGCTCTGCTCGCGAGCCGGTGGCACATTGCTCCACGCAGCGACCAGACAGTTCTCAGCCAGATAATGGGCGACGCCGTCGGCCGGCACTGGGCCTACTACTTCGTCTCGCTCACGATCACTCTGGTCCTGGCTCTCGCAGCGAACACCTCGTTCGGTGGCCTGCCCATCCTCGGTTCGCTCCTGTCCCGTGACAATTACCTGCCACATCTTTTCTCGCTGCGCGGGGACCGACAGGTCTTCGATTACGGGATCTGGGCACTCACGATCATGTCGGGCGCGCTTCTGATCGCGGTGAACGGAAACACGGACAGATTGATCCCGCTCTTCGCGATCGGCGTGTTCACGGGCTTCACGCTGTCGCAGAGCGGGCTCGTCGTCCACTGGTGGCGGACGAAGCCCTCCGGCTGGCGCCACCGTGCGCTGATCAACGGATTGGGAGCGTTGGTGACAGCAATCGCGACGGCGGTATTCCTGCTCACCAAGTTCACAGGAGGAGCGTGGGTGGTCGTCGTAGCGGTACCGCTGTTCATCTTCCTCTTCTACAGGGTCCACGGCTACTACGCGCTGGTCGGCAGGTTGCTCGGCATCGGTGAGCCGCCGCAGAAGCCGGTTGGAAGGCGCGTGCGGGTCGTAGTTCCGCTGTCGGCCGTGTCGCGGTTGATCGAGCGCGCAATGTCGGAAGCGCTCTCCATAGGCGACGAGGTGCTGGCCGTGACCGTCGTATTCGACGGCGGTGACGACGACCAAAACCCGGAAAAGGCAATTCGAGACCAGTGGCGCCGATGGGATCCGGGCGTTCCTCTCCATATCCTTCACACCGACTATGCATCCGTGGTCGACCCGATCCTCGAGTTCATCGACGATCTGAGCACCAGCTGCGACGATCAGATAGTCGTTCTCATCCCCGTAGTTATCCCGGACCGTTTACGCCATCGCCTGCTTCACAACCACATCGACTCCGTGCTCAATGCCGCCTTGAGTACCCGAACTGACATCGTGGTAGCGCGCGGGTTCCGATCGCGCTCAGAGAAAGCACACGCAGTCGTTGAGATGCGATCTGTCTCGTCAGACAGCGAGGAAGTCCACGAGCAGCTCGTTCACGGTGTCCGGGGCTTCCAGTTGCATCCAATGACCCGGGCCTTCGATCCGCTCGTAGCGCCAGGGCCCCGAGACGTGCGCGCTCGACGATGTCATCTGCTTCTCGGTGAGCGCGATGTCACCGGTGCTCCATACGCCCATCGTTGAGGCCTGCACCGCAGGTAGCTGCAAGGGCGGGTCCACCAGAACCTGAGGCGGGACGTTCGCCCGGTAGTAGTTCAAGGCCGGGGTGAGCGAACCGGAGCGTTCGAGCTCCGCGACGACGTTGTCCACGTCGGGATGCTTTCCCCAATTCCTCAGGTTTGCCCAGTCGTTGTCGGACAGCCACCGCTCTGCGATGCCTTCGAATTGGAACAGCAGCATGTACCAGGACTTCTCGCGCTGCTCGTAGCCGGCTTCGGCGAACGACATCGGGTTGCCGACGGACAGAGCCACCAATTGGTCGGTGCGTTCAGGAACTAGGGAACCTATTGCCCACGCTATTGCTGCGCCCCAGTCGTGGCCCACGACGTGCGCTCGGTCGATCCCGAGAGCGTCGAGAATGGCGAGCACGTCGCCGACGACATACGGCAGCGAATAAGGTTCGACTCCCTCCGGTTTGTCGGACTTCCCGAAACCGCGCAGGTCGGGGACGATCACCTGGAATCCGCTTTCGGCGAGGGCCGGCACCTGATGTCGCCACAGCAATCCGGTGTCGGGAAATCCGTGGAGCAGAACGACCGGCCTTCCGGTTCCTGTCACCTCGACGTCGATTCCGACGCCACTCGAGTCCACACGCATCCGAAGGTCTCCTTTGGTCGGTCTTGCTGGCAATTGTCCTCAGCCGCCGACGATGGCGAGAAGCTGCTCACGGTCAGGGCCGAGGCCGGGAGCCTCGGCGTGGTCGGCACCGAGCTCGTTCACCTTGTCGAGGAAGCCGGGATCCGAGAACACCTCGTCGGGAGTACGCATCACACCCGCCACCGAGAGCGACGCACGCAGGCAGTCGCCGTCGCGACCGGAAGCCGAGTCGAGTGCCTTGGTTCGCGTCCACGACGGGGTCCGCGGGTTCGTAAGGCTCACCTGCGATGGCGGCGTGGACTTCGCCCAACCGGTGCCTGTCGTAGGAGAGCGTGGCGCGATACCAAGGTTCGACCGTCCGAGCCGTCACCGCGTTCCACGCCGCTGCAAGCTCAAGGGGTTTGTCGGCGCTGTCGCTCCTCAGCAGGTCGCGAAGGGCCTGGGCATGGATGGCACCGATGCTCGCACCTCTGCCCAGAGATGGGTTCGTGCACGCCCACGAGTCGGCAACGGCCACCACGCCGGTGGCGAGCGGGTCGCCATCGCTGCCGGCGAAACCGCGGTGGCGATCCTCGATCTTCGACATGGACATCACCCTGTCCTCGAGTGGGTTCCCGTCCAGCCAGTGGGCAGCCAGCGGAAGAGCCTTCATCACCGAGGTCCATGTATCGATGTTCCGCAGCCCGCGCATTGCCTCGTCGCGCGCGCTCGCGACGAGGGTCGTCGACCACGTGCCGTTGTCAGCAGGAAGAAGTAAAGCGCTGACGGATCCGTAGTGCTGGAGAGGCGGCCCGAGGGCGGCGGGCAACGAGCCGTCCGGAGAGCGAAAATGCCGGCCGTAGTAGACGAAACCGCAGTCCTCGAGGTCCTCGGTCGGCAGCTCTGCGCCGACATCGGCAAGCCACCGGGGAAGCGCCGAGCGCCGGCCCGTTGCGTCGACGACGAGGTCCGCCGTGATCGTGTCCCCGAGCTCGGTCAGCACCCCCGTGACGTGCGGGACCCCACTGCCGGTACCTGCTCCGGAGATGAGACCTCCGACCCCGCTACCGCGGCGAACCTCTATGCGGTCGTCCGCATCGGCGAAGGCGGCGACGACGGACTCGAAGACACTGCGTCGCCCGGTGACGACCGTAAACTCCTCGTCTCCCGGTCGCTCGCCGCCTTTCATCGCGTCAGGTATCGCGTCGAGGAAGTTGAAACGGAGCATCCCGGCGTCCGTCAGCGCAGTTGCGAGGTCCGGTAGCTCGGCATCGAGGATGGACCTGAAGCGCGGTACGAAGAAATGGGGAAGCCTGAATTGGTTGACACCGCGCCGCACCCAGTCGTCCCATGCCTTTTCCGGATCGGGAACAGGGTCCGGGTCGCGTTCGAGAACGGTCACCTGGTGCCCGTCACCGGCGAGCAGCAGGGCCGTGGTCAGCCCTCCGATTCCGGCGCCCGTGACAACGACTTCCATATGCCCTCCAAATATCTCTGTGCGACCGTAGCAGCGGCTCAGGTAAGGCACAGTTTCGATCGCATGGCACGAGGCCGCAGGTTGGTAGCGTCATTAGATCGACCGTAGTTGAGACCGAGCGACACGCGATCCGACCGACAAGCCCACGGAGGCCGAACACCAGATGCCGAGCATCGAGGCTCGAGGGTTGACGAAGCGCTTCGGCGCGGACGTCCTCGCTGTCGACCACCTCGACTTCGACGCCAAACCAGGAGGAGTCACGGGATTCCTCGGGCCGAACGGTGCCGGCAAGACCACCACGTTGAGGATGCTGCTCGGGCTCGTGAGGCCTACCTCGGGCTCGGTGCTGATCGACGGGCATCGCTACCGGGACCTCCCCAATCCCACGATGCGGGTCGGAGCGGTACTGGAAGCCTCCGGTTTCCACCCTGCGCGCACGGCTCGCAACCATCTGCGGCTCGTTGCCACGACAGCCCACATCCCGTTCAGCCGCGTCGACGAATGTCTTGATCTCGTCGGGCTTGCCGACGCAGCTGGCCGAAAGGTAGGCGGGTTCTCGATGGGAATGCGCCAGCGACTGGAGCTCGCGCGCGCTTTGCTCGGCAGCCCGGACATCCTGGTTCTCGACGAACCCACGAACGGGCTCGATCCTCAAGGCATCGCGTGGCTACGCGACTTCCTCAAATGGTACGCGTCCGACAGTGCCGGCGAGGGCCACGACGGGCGGATCGTGATCGTCTCGTCCCACCTTCTGTCTGAGGCTCAGCTGACTGTGGACGACGTCATCGTGCTCGCTGCCGGACGCCTGGCGGCGCAGGGCAAGCTGCAGGACCTTCTCTCTGGGTCCAAGCGTGCCGTGCGCGTCAAGACTCCCGATGCGCAGCGTCTCGTCGACGCACTACACGCGGCCGATCACCAGGCCACGTTCAAGGACGGTTACGTCGTCGCAGAGGGTGCCTCCCCCGAGGTCGTGGGCCCGATCATGGTCGAGAACCGCATCGAGGTCCACGAGATGACCTCGTCGACCGAGTCGCTCGAGTCGCTGTTCTTCGAGCTGACCGGTGGCGAAGGCATGCATCCGGGCCACGCGGCCGGATTGATGGGCGACTACCGGCAGATGGTCGAAGCACCTAGTGCTCCGGGCGCGCAGGCCGGACGGACCGGCGACCCGGAATGACCGGACTGGTGCTAACCGAGTTCCGCAAGCTCCGGACCGTCTGGTCGACCTATGTGCTGTTCGGCATCGTGGTGGTCGTAGACCTCCTATTCGGGTTCGCGATCGGCTTCGCCCCCGGAGGGCGGCGTGGCGGTACCGCGGGGGTGGTTCCACACGGTTCCACGCAATGGTTCACGAATGTCTTCTCAGTGCTCGACAACTCGAGATTGCTCGCGATCGTGCTCGGCATACTGATCATCACCGGCGAGTACCGCCACAAGACCATTACTCCGACGCTCCTCGCCGAGCCGCGACGTGGTCGCGTCGTGACTTCCAAGTTGATCGTCGGCTTTGCAGGTGGTGTAGCGCTCGGGGTCCTCACCATGTTGGCGGGTCTGATCGTCGGGTTCGTGCTCGTCGCCGTGAAGGTGCATTCGTGCGTCACCTCATTCACCAAAGGGGGTGTCAACCAAGGAATGTCGAAGGCCGTGTGCAACGCACAGCACGGCCTGTACTTCGTCGCGAACACCCACGACATGTGGCACGACTGGTCGCGGATCGCCCCCGGGGTCATCCTCGGCACCGGGTTGTTCGCCATATACGGGCTCGGTCTCGGCGCCCTTCTCAAGAACCAGGTCGTCTCGATCGTTGTCGGCCTCGGGTTCACCCTCGTCGTCGAAGGAATCGTGGGCGCCATCTGGCCCACGATCGGCGAGTACCTTCCAGGCGGCGCAGCCACGGCACTCGAGGACGCCGGGCGCACGACGATAGGCGGCACCTCCACCCCCCTCCTGCCCTGGTGGGGAGGGGCCTTGCTGATCATCCTCTACGGGGTCGTTCTCGCCGTTGTCGGCACCCTCACCACTCTCCGGGCCGACGTCACCTAGGAGACGTCCGTCCCGGGGCTGGCACAAAACTGCAATCTGTTCTACTTTTCGTCCCGGCCTGACCTCGAGACGCAGGAGGCTCGGCCGAATGGGCGCCGTGCGGACAGCGCGGCGGACGGACAGCCGGTGCAGTCAGGAGTCAGATGGCCGAAAGCGAAGTGCTCCGGGCGCCCCATGTGCTCGAGTTCCCGTACAAGCGCTCTCTCGGGCCCGTGATCGGCGCCTTCATGACCGGCCTTCGAGACGGGCGCATTCTCGGCGCCAGAACGACAGGTGGGCGTGTCGTCGTCCCTCCGACCGAGTACGACCCCGAGACCGGTGAGGACGTCGAACCGGCTCTCGTGGAGGTGGGACCTGGTGGGACGCTGCGCACCTGGGCATGGACGGATGATCCGCGACCCGACCAACCCCTCGGCCGCCCCTTCGCCTGGGCGCTCGTGGATCTCGACGGTGCGGATACGGCGATGCTCCACGTGCTCGACGCCGGATCGCCCGACAAGTGTGCGTCCGGGATGCGGGTGTCGGCAAAGTTCCGGGCCGCCTCTGACCGCGTCGGCAGCATGCACGACATCGAGTGCTTCGTGCCCGAGGAGACATCGTGACCGACGGCGCGCCCTCAGACGTCACCATGTTGGACACCCCCATCCGGATCGATTACGAGTTCACGGCAGGCGGGGCGCAGTCGCGGTTCCTGCGAGGTCTTGCGAACGGGAAGTTCCTCGGTCAGCGCTGCCCAGTTTGCACGAAGGTGTATTTCCCGCCGCGGGGGTCGTGCCCGACTGACGGCGTGGCCCTGGCAGAGGACGTCGAGCTCGGGAATGCCGGCACCGTCACCACTTATTGCGTGGTGAACGTGCCCTTCCAGGGTCAGTCGATAGAGATCCCCTATATCTGTGCGCAGATCCTGTTGGACGGGGCGAACCTCAGCTTCATGGGGCTGATCCAGGAGATCCCGGCCGATCAGGTCCGTATGGGTCTTCGGGTTGAAGCCGTGTGGCAGGACCGCTCGGAATGGGGCCCGACGATGGCCTCGGTAAAGCATTTCCGGCCGAATGGCGAGCCCGACGCCGACTACGAGTCGTACAAGGAATACCTGTGACGGGTGCCACGGAGAGCAAGCCCGTGGCGGTCGTCTCGTTCGCGCAGGCCGAGAACGTGCGGCGAGAGGACCACCGCAACGAAGTCGAGATGCTTCTTCCCGTCGTCACCGAGGTCCTCGAGCAGATCGGCTGCACGAAGAGCGACATGGGATTCGTCTGCTCCGGAAGCTCTGATTATCTCGTAGGAGGGCCCTTCAGCTTCGTCGGTGCTCTCGACGCCGTCGGAGCGTGGCCGCCGATGCGCGAATCACATGTGGAGATGGACGGCGCCTTTGCCCTCTACGAGGCGTGGACGATGCTCAAGTCCGGCGACTGCGACACGGCTCTCGTGTATTCCTTCGGCCGCTCGTCTCAGTGCCAGCTCGACCGTGTGCTCGCGTTGCAGCTCGACCCCTACTACATGGCGCCCCTGTGGCCCGACCCGATCGCTCTCGCCGCATTGCAAGCCCGCGCGATGCTCGACTCGGGCAAGGCGACGGAGTCGGACTTTGCGAACGTTGCGAATCGCAACCGCGCCGCCGGGCGAACGAACCCGAAGGTCGCGGCGAGGGGCGACCAATCGGATTCGACCATCCTCGACGACGACTTCGTGGTTGCGCCCATTCGCCGTCACGCCGTGCCACCGATCACTGACGGTGCGGCCGCCGTCGTCCTTGCCGCCGGGGACAGGGCGAGAGAGCTCTGCTCAACACCTGCCTGGATAACCGGGCTCGACCATCGCATCGAGACCCATGCACTCGGTGCCCGGGACCTGACCGAGTCCTCCTCGACGCGCATGGCTGCGCGCGGAGCCGGTCTCGGAGACGGCAGGGCGGCGGATGTCGACGTGGCCGAGCTGCACGCACCCTTCGCGCACCAGGAGCTGATCTTGCTCGAAGCACTCGGGATAGACCCCCGTGTCGGACGCGTCAAGGTCAACCCTTCCGGTGGTGCGCTGTGTGCGAACGCGATCATGGTGGCCGGCCTGATTCGTATCGGTGAGGCCGCTCAGCGCGTGATGGACGGGAACGCGCGCACGGCGGTCGCCCACGCCACGTCCGGCCCTTGCCTACAGCAGAACCTGGTGTGCGCACTGTCCGACGCACCGTCAGCTGGAGGATCGTGATGGCCGAGCGCTGCGCAGTGATCGGAACTGGCCAGACCAAGTGCACCGCGGCGCGAACCGACGTGTCCATAGCCGGGCTCGTGCGCGAGGCGGCAAAGCGCGCTCTCGAAGACGCATCCATGGACTGGTCCGACATAGACGCGGTGGTGATCGGGAAGGCGCCGGACATGTTCGAAGGCGTCATGATGCCCGAGCTGTACCTGGCGCCGGCTCTCGGAGCAGTCGGAAAGCCGATGCTGAGAGTTCACACGGCCGGCTCGGTCGGTGGTTCGACCGCGATCGTCGCCGCACACCTCGTGACATCGGGGGTGCACCGCAAAGTGCTCACGGTCGCATTCGAGAAGCAGTCGGACTCGAACGCGATGTGGGCGCTGTCGGTTCCCCAGCCGTTCGCGGCTCCGCTTCTCGCCGGAGCGGGAGGTTACTTTGCCCCGCTGATCCGGGCGTACATCCGGCGTTCCAACGCGCCCGACGACATCGGGATAAAAGTAGCGGTGAAGGACCGGTTGCACGCTCTCAAGAATCCTTATGCACATCTGCATCTGGAGGACATCTCGTTCGAGATGGTGCGGGACTCAGTGATGCTCTGGGATCCTCTCAGGTACCTCGAGGTCTGCCCGTCGTCTGACGGAGCCGCTGCGATGGTGCTCGCGTCCGAGGACGTGGCCGATGCGTCGAGCAACCCCGCGTGGATCCACGGGATGGCCATGCGTTCGGAGCCCACGATGTTCGCCGGACGCGACCAGGTGAGCCCGCGCGCGTCGCGAGAGTGTGCGGCAGACGTTTACGCCCAGGCCGGCATAACAGAGCCGCGCCGCGAGTTCCAGGTCGCCGAGGTCTACGTTCCGTTCAGCTGGTATGAGCCGATGTGGTTGGAGAGCCTGGGCTTCGCGCCCGAAGGCGAGGGATGGAAGCTCACAGACGAGGGAGCCACCTCGCTCGACGGCGGCGACATCCCGTGGAACGCCTCGGGCGGGGTGCTTTCCTCCAACCCGATCGGTGCCTCAGGGATGCTGCGCTTCCTCGAGGCGGCGATGCAGGCCAGGGGTACAGCAGGCGAGCACCAGGTCGACTCCGTCCGTCGTTCCCTGGGCCACGCTTACGGGGGCGGGTCTCAATACTTCGCGATGTGGGTGCTCGGAACGGACAAGCCCTGAGGGAGAGCCTTCAGGAATGGGAGGCGTCTTACGCCGGCGAACCCCCATGGGACATCGGGCGCCCGCAGGCAGTGTTCTCGCACCTCGCATCCGCCGGCCTGTTGGAGGGACGGATTCTCGACGTGGGTTGCGGGACCGGCGAACACGCGCTCGATGGCGGCCGGGCTCGGGCTCACGGTCACAGGCGTCGACCTGTCTCCGACGGCTATCCGTAGGGCGCAACACAAAGCAGAGGAGCGACAGCTAGAGGTCCGGTTCTTCGAATGGAACGCACTCGAGCTAACGGCGCTCGGCGAGCGGTATGACACGGTGCTTGATTCGGGAGTGTTCCACGTCTTCGACGACGAGGACCGGCGTCGTTTCGTGGAGTCCCTCTCGGCGGTGACGGTTCCCGGCGGTAGCTACCACCTGCTCTGCTTCAGCGAGCGGCAGCCGGGCGACTGGGGGCCTCGTCGTGTGACCGAGGGTGAAATTCGCGACGCCTTCGCCGAGGGTTGGCGAGTGGAGTCGGTCGAGCCGGCAGTCTTCGAGCTCACGACCCGCCCCGACGGCGCGCAAGCGTGGTCGGCGGTGATCAGAAGACTGTCACGTCGTCGATGAGCCACTTGCCGTGTGAGTAGTCGAGCGTCATCTCCAGCTGCGTGCGGCTGGAGCTCGGTTTCTTCTGGGTGGCGTTCGTGACCGTTTGTTCGAGGAACACCACTGCGACGGCCCGGGTGGTGGTCGCAGTCACGAGCCCCGCTGACAGGAGCGTCGCCTGGGCGCTCGAGTTGAACCTGATCAGGATCGACTTGAGCGCACTGCTCGCTTTCGAGTAGCTCTGCTGCCATGACGGCGTCGAGTCGGCCATGACGGCTGCGAAATCCTGATCCAGATGCTGATAGCTGTAGCTGGCGAGCTCGACGGAGTACGTCCGGGCGGCAGCGAGTGCTGTCGTTCTCGCGGTTTCGAGCGCGTTCTTGGCCGCGAGTTGGGAGTTGCGGATTCCGAGCTCGAGCATGGTGACCACGAGCGCGACAGCAAGGCAGACCGCAACCATTCCCAGGCTCAGAGACACGACGTTGGTCCGGACGAAGCTCTTCGCGTCTCGGTTGCTCTGCCTGTTCCGTTCTCCTTCTTCCGGGATGGTGTTCGAGAACGAGATCGGTGATGACGATCCAGGCGAGGCAGGCTGGCGTACGGGCGAGCCAAGGGTCTCAGGTGGCCGAGCCCCCCCGTCACCAAGGTCGGGGACCGGGTCTTTAACTTTCAGAAGTTCGAGCACCGACTCGGGCATCACCGACGCGGGCTTCACCGACTCGGGCATCACCGACTCGGGCATCACCGACTCGGGCATCACCGACTCGGGCATCACCGACTCGGGCATGCGGTGGGATGCATCCTTAGCGCCGTCGACGGTCCCGATCTCCTTCGACGTTTTCGACTTCGAGGGTCGCTTCTCCTTCGGGCCCTTCGAGCCGTTGCTCTTCGTTCCGTCCCCACCCTTCCCGGCAGACGACTTGTAACCCTGGGCTTTGGGCTTGCCCGATCTCACCTTGTCGGGTTTCGCAGCTCTGAGGATCTCGACGGTGTTTTCGGGGTCAGAAGCGACCGGATCGTGGCCGTTGTTGCCGTTCGTAATCACCTGACTGCCGTGAGTGGCGAAGAGAGCCGATGAGCCCAAGTCCGGCGCCGCATGATCGGGTTTGTCGTCAGACATCCCTGCCCCTCCCAGGCATCGCCCGGCACGCCCGTAGGTGACGGGTCGGCCGCCGTTGGGTATAAGTCTGCCAGGGTCCACACCGGGTACCAAGGCGGGTAATCCTTGGCGTGAGGAGTCTGAAGGCCTGCGTCTCCTGCCGTTCGAGGGGGCAACTCGGTAGGCTGAACGCGTCGGACGAAGGGGAACGAGAATGGTGACAGACCAGTCGCTGCTGGTGCCGGTGGCGCACCCGACTCCTGCAACCGTGGCAACTCCTGCAACTGATGCCGTCATCTCGATCCAGGGGATCACCAAGCGCTTCGGAAGTCACACGGTCCTTCAGGACGTGACGTTCGACGTACCCCGAGGCAAGACGTCTGCGGTGCTCGGGCCTTCCGGCACCGGCAAGTCCGTCCTGCTGAAGACCGTGATCGGGCTTCTGCGTCCCGAGGCGGGTCAGGTCTTCATAGACGGGGACCCGATCGTCGGAGTCCGTGAAAAGGAGGTCCTTCGGATTCGCCGCAAGATCGGTGTCCTGTTCCAGGACGGGGCCCTGTTCGGTTCGATGAATCTCTTCGACAACATCGCCTTTCCGCTCGTGGAGCACACAAGCAAGACCGACAAGGAGGTTCGCGAGATCGTCCTTGCAAAGTCGGAGCTGGTCGGCCTCGGTTCTCACCTGCACAAGCTCCCAGGCGAGGTGTCCGGCGGGATGCGCAAGCGGGCCGGCCTGGCACGTGCGCTCGTGCTCGAGCCCCAGATCCTCTTCTTCGACGAGCCGGACTCCGGGCTCGACCCTGTGAGGGTCGCCTACCTCGACGATCTGATCAACACGGTGCACGAGGAGACGGGATCCACCTTCTTCATCATCAGCCACAACATCGAGTCGGTGAAGAGAACTGCTCACTATCTGGGGCTCCTGTTCCGCACCCGGCTCGTCGGCTTCGGTAGCAAGGAAGAGATGACGACCTCGCGTGTTCCCGTGATTCAGCAGTTCCTCGCAGGCAGGCCCGAGGGTCCCATCAGCATGGACGAGATGGCGGACGAGGTGGATCTAGGGGCGTCTTCGCCCGTGAGCGACGGCGACGTTCCGGCGACCGGGCCGACTTCTGCTGCTCCTGAAGAAATTCTCACTGGTCCTACGATCACGACGTAGATCAGAGCCGGCGCCGCAGCGACGCGCTCGAGTCGATGAAGGCGCTGAGCCGATACAGGTATCGGCAGAGTTGGCGCGTTCGGCGTTCAGAAGTTGAACCCCGGCGGCGGACCGACGGGGAAACCGAGGGTGACCACCGTGGTCGTAACCGAGAATTGGCTCCACCCCGGAAGGCCCGCGGGGGTGGTCTGGTCCTGGTAAAGGCCCACGTTCTTCGTGTTGTAACCGCCCGCCGGGTCATTGAGGCTCTCCTGAAGGCCCGGGTCCGGGCACGACGGAGTCGGCGGCACCCCCCATGCCGGGATGGCGAAGTTGTTGCTACCCGCCGTGCTAGAAGCTGTCGCGATCGGTCCGGTGAGGGGAAGCGGGGAGACCTGAAGAGACCGGTAGTCGGGGTTGCCTGGCTTCGGTGCAATGGGCGCCCCGGTGGGAAGGCTGGTCGGAGCCAGAGTAGAGACAGTGAGGCTCGTCGGCTCATCTTGCTGACAGGTCTGAGTGGCCCCGCTTACGATGCTGACGGTCGCAAAAGTCGCTGTCTTCACCGAAAGGTCGAGCGCTCCGTCCGACTCGACTCCGGTGACGGTTAGGACCGTGTTACCGCTTGGGGTGAGCGTTATGACATAGGGAACGCAAGGGTACGGATAGCCCGTTTCGCCCCCTCCGTAACCCGAGCATTGGACATCAGGAGGATGGAGATTCGTGATCTCGGATCCCTGGGTCCCCGGTCCCGGGAACAGCTGATCGATATGGATGCATTCCGACTGCGGGTCGTTCGGGGCGAGGCACGAGTCGCCTCCCTGGTCGCAGAAGACGACATCTTGCGGTGGGATCGTCGCCGCCAGGCTCGGCAGTTGCAGAAGGCCCGTTACCCAGCCTGTGATGTCGAAGATCTTGACGTCCCACGGATAGAGGTCGTAATTCTTGCCCCCGACCTTGTAAACGTGATGGTCGGCGACCCATTCGCTGTAGGCCGTCAGGAGCTGTCCACCGGTGATGGCTGCGAGGAAGGGTACGCCGTAGCTGTTCGTGGGCGGGTACGTCGCGGCCGGCACGGGAGGTGGCGCGCAGGCGGGCGCGCCGGGGGCGTTCTCGAGGGCGTGCACCGCTCCCTGCGTCGACCGCATCGAGAGAAGCTGAGCTATGAGCGATGACTTGGCCGACCGCATAGTTCTCGCCAGACCAGCTGAGGTGTGGGACGGCTGATTCGGCTCACGGGAATCGGCCTGTGCGTGCGTCGGAGCCCCGGCGCGGATAGCGGCGTTGATCGGTGATGCGACGCCTCCGAGCGCAAGGGCGCCCGCGGCCACGACGACGCTGAAGCCAAGCCCCACCCACAAACGCGTCCGGGCCTTGCGGTTCACCTTTGTTATGGCTCCTTGATCTCGAGCCGGATCGGCCCGGACGTCCAACGCGGGTTGCAAATGTGGACGGCAGACGCAGGTGAGCGGATACCGCCCACCTGCGTCTGCACGTCCTACAGGTCTTTCGATGTTTGGTTGGTTACCGCGTGGATGGTTACGACGCGAACGGCGGGATCACCCCTGGGTTCGGGGAGAACGTCACCGTGGTGGTCGTCGACGCCGTGGTGGCCGTGCATCCCGACCCCTTGACCGCAATCGGCTGGTTGGTGACGGTGTCGGTACCGGCCGAGCTGCTGTAGCTACCAGTGACCTTGACCGCTGCAGTCGGGGCTGCGGTGATCGTGCAACCCGACAGGAAGCTCGACTTGAAGGTTGCGCCCTTTATCGGAATGACGAGCTTCAACTTGGAGCCGGGGTTGTTGGTCTTTAGCTTCCAGCTCCCGTTCGTCGAATTCGTCGTGACTGTGTCGGTCCCGCTGAGGCTGTCGGTGCAGCCGTTGATGGTCGGCGGCGGGATGTTAATTGACTTGTTCGCGCCCGCAGGAACCACGACGCTGTCACTGAAGTTGGTGCATGTCACCGTGATGTTGATGCCGTTGATCGTGCCCTTGAACACAATATTGCCCGACGTACCGGTGACCGTGGTACCCGGAGCGACACTTCCATAGACGGCCGTGGTTGTGCCGAGCACCATCGCCGCAGCGCTGACTGCGACAACCACCATCTTCTTGGATCGTGAAATCATGATCTTTCTGAACCCCCTCTGGAGTGGTTTGTTTGTTGGTTGATCGGATCTTTCATGCTGATTCCATGCGATGGTCTACTTACCCAGTTGCGGTCCTTTTGAACGGTGGTCCTCTAGGTTCGGCACTTCGCTCGGTAGCAACGCACATTTTCATCGGACCCCTGTCACTTCAGTTACCACCTAGTCAAGGTGCGGGCTGGTAGAGCGAGCCGGTGACAGGCAATGTCGCGCTTGCTCCCCCGGGTGCGATGGGAAGCCCTGCGATCGCGTTGAGGTTGGACGGCACCTGACCGGAGCAGGTCGGCGACGGCCTGACCGCGGGGACAGCAAAGTCGCTACCTCTGAGTGTGACCGACACTTTGCTCAAAGGTCCGGTGACCACGCCGCTTAGCGGGATCGTCAAAGGACCGATCGTGCAGGACAGTCCGTAAAGGCCCGTACTCCCGCTCACGGTCGCGTTCAAGTTGACAACGAGGCCGTGTGTGGACGATCCACAGCCGAACCCCCCTGTGATGGTTCCGGGGTGGGCCGTGAACGGCACCTTCGGGTCGATCCCAGGGATGAGAGTGAGCTCCGCGGAAAGCGATCCGAAGAGCTGCCCGTCCGGAGGCGAATGGACGGTCCCGGTCGCACCGCACGGCGGTTGTCCTTTGACCACGGTCACGATCCCGCAGAACTTGGCGGTGATGTCGGCGATCCTTGCGGGGCCGGCAACGATGACGCCGTCGTTCACCGTGCCGACGAGGCCGAGCTGATACGGAGCGCCTGGAGGTCCCGACGGATTCGGAGTGCAGTCCGCAGGCAGGTCATCACTGGCGGTGAGAACCTTCGGGGTGCCGAGGAAGCTTTGCCAGGCCGAGGCGGTCGCAAGCTGACGCGCGAGTTTGGCTCTCCCGCTTGTTCAGTGAGCCCGGCAAAGCCCCACGTGCTGATCCTGGAGTTGGCCGCACGAGAACGATGCCGAGCGTCAGGGCTGTTGCCAGGCACAGCGACACGACTGCTAGCAGCAGGGCCGAGCGGGAGACGATGCGCTTGGACATCATTGATTGCACCTGACAGGTACCGACGTCGCAGGCAGCACAAAGCATCCCCTTCGTCGCCTTACCCGCCCACACGTGGTGATTCGAAGTTACGTCGAAGTTACCGGCGGGTATATGCCCGACCGGATGGAAACTCAAACAGGGGGTGCCACGTGCGTGTGACGAATCTGTTCCCGACTCGGCTTGCTCAGCTTCACTCCAGCCGCAGCCGATTCCGGCCGGCAAGGTGGGCGATCGTCTCGGCGCTCGGCGCGGCCTCCGTGCTGGTCGCTGCGACTCCAGGCTCCGCCACAGCTGCAACCCTTCCGGCCAGCCTCGCCAAATTCGCCAACTGTCCAGTGGACAATCCCGCCGTGACCCTGTGTCTCTACTCGAAGACTTCGAGCACGACCTTTCAGATCGGATCCACGACGGTCAGCTCGACTAGTCCCTCCAAGATCTCTCTTGGACTCATCCAGACCGATTCGGGCTTCACCACCGTGCTTCCCGACAACGGCACCCAGGCGCTCACCTCGCCGGCCATCCCGCTCCCCGGCGGCCTGCTCGGCATTCCGGGTGCACCCGACGGCGGGGCGCTGGCGGTGGACGTCACTCCTCAGCTCGTCGGACTCCCGACCGTGAACCTGATCGGTCTGCTGACCCAGAACGGGCCCGGGCTAACGCTTCCGATCGACGTGCTAGTGAGCAACTCCCTCAACCTGCTCGGCTCGAGCTGCAGCATCGCCGATGCGTCGGACCCGATAACACTCAACCTCACCACCGGCACGACCGACCCGCCTCCGCCTAACACGCCGATCACCGGGTCACTCGGAACCTTGTCGAGCAAAGCGGACGGGGTCACGAAGATCAAGGGAATGTCGCTCGTCGACAACGCCTTTGCCGTGCCAGGAGCCGACAACTGCGGACCAGATGGCAGCCTCGACGAGATTCTCGATGTCGACAAGAGCTTGCCTTCTGCGGCAGGTTCGAACTCGGCGATCCTGTCCGGCAAGTCGTGGACTGCGCCGGCCTCGCTTATCCGCTCCTACCTGGGCTGATCGCCGCGGGGGTTCACCCTCCTGGTAGCACCGGGTTGCTGTCGGCGCCGCGCTGGAGCATGTCGGGTGCGGAAGCATTGCAGTTGTTGGTGAGCACCGGGCTCGTGATCCTCTGAGTCGGTCCCGGCATGTCGGCTCCGAGAATGTAGGGACAGACGGTGTCGGCCAGGTTGAAGTCGAGCACCCCGTGAACCTGGCCGCCGTTCGCCACGGAGGCGAGGTCGTCGGAGACCATCGGCAGCAGCTCGAAGATCGCCCGGACCGCCGGGTTGTTCTCGTCGCTCACCTGTGAGTCGATCGACAGGTTGGAGATCGTGCCGGTGATCGCAGCGTTGTTGGCCGCGAGGAACGGGTTGAGCTGCTGTTCCGCCGCTTGACTGTTTCGGATCAGCGCCTGCAGGTCGGAGTTCGAATCACGCAGCTGTCCTGTTAACGACGCCAGGCCCTGTGTGAACGTGGCGAGGTCTCCGTCAGTTTCATCGAGGGTTTTCAGATCGGTGCGGCCGTCTACGACGAGGTTCACCGTTTCGGGCTGAGCCGCCACAAGGGCGTCGAACAACTGCTGGCCCGTGACGATGATCGTGCGAAGATCGGGCCCGGTCCCGATGAAAGCAGTCGAAAGAAAGCTCTCGACCGTCTGGAGGTCTTCGGGATTGATGCTCTTCAGCATGGAGCCCAGGTCGATGAGGGCGGTTCCAATCGGCACCGGGAGCACGACCCTGCTCGCAGGTATGACGGTCCCGTTCACGAGGTCCGGCCCTGACGAAGTCGCGGGCTGCAGGTCGACGTAGTGCTCTCCCAGAGCGGACAGCTCCTTCACCTGGACACTCCCGTTGTCCGGAATGTGCTCTCCAGGATTCATTCCCAGCTGCACGGAAACCTGGTTCCGGCTCAGGTCGAGCGCGGTGACCTTGCCGACCTGGACCCCCCTGTAGGTGACGTCCGCTCCGGAGTAGAGACCTCCGGCGCTCGGCATGAGCACGGTGACCACGAAGGGCTGAGACAGTGACGCGTACCTGGAGGACGTCGAACACGATGTAGTAGACGCCGAGCACGATCACCATTAGCAGAGCGATCATCCGGGGCAACAGATTGCGGCTCATCGGAGTTCTCCTGTCACAGCAGACCATCCTCGAGCAGGTCGGTGGCGGCCTGAGATCCACTGTCTCCTGACGGCTCCGACCCCGCGACGGTTCGAGAACCTTCCGAGGTCGCACCGAAGACCGTCGGCTCGAACCCTCCTGAAGGCAGGAGCACGTTCGCTATCACGTTCACCTGCAAGTAGTCGCCGGGGGCAATCTTCGGGGTCTTCGCCTCGAAAAGAGCCAGGTCCGACAGGTCGGGCCCGAGCTGCTGCGAGACCGACTCCAGTTGCTGAACGACCGGCAGCAGAGCCCTGACGTCGTTGACTGAGTCTTGACCGCTCTGTTGCGCGACCCGGGTTCCGATCGAGCCCAGATCCGACAGTTCCGAGAGCAGATCGGAGATCTGGCCATTTTCGCTCGCGAGGACACCAATGGCGGGAGCGAGGGCGTTGATCCCGTTTGCGATCGTCTGGCGCCCGCCGTTCAACTTGCGCGTCAGATTTGCGATGGAAGCAAGAGCGTTGTCGATCGACGTGCGGCCTCCGGCAAGAGAGCTGACCCCTTGGTCGATCGTCACTAGGAAAGACCTGATCTGAGGTTGATTACCGTTGAACGTGTTGTTGAGCTCGTGAATGATCGTCTGGAGTTGGTTCAGTGCCTCCACCGTTCAGCACGAGCGACAAGGCGCCGAACGTGTCCTCCACGCTCGGTGCTGTACTCGTCTCGCTCTCGGGAATGAGGGCACCCGGTGCTATGTACTGCGAGGTGACCACGCCGCTAGGCGGAGACCCCGGTTCTGTGAGCATGACGTACTCGTCGCCGAGCGGGTTGTCGAAGCGGATCTGAGCCGTCGTCCCTGCAAGCAGGCGGACACTCTTGTCGATATCGAGTGTCAGGTCCGCCTGGAAATCGCTTGTGGATATGTTCCCAACTTGGCCGACGACCTCGGCCCCGACCCGCACCTGTGCGTCGTCGGGAAGATTGAGCACATTGGCAAAGACAGCGTGGAGCTCGTAGGTCGGCTGGTTGACACCGCTCACCTTCGGGAGAGATTGAAGACTCAGCGCGCAACCGCCGAGCATCGCGACAGACGCTACAGCAAAGGCCGTTGTTGCTACCCTGCGCACCTTCATGGCTGGCCCGCAAGGAGGGCGCTCAGTGACAGGTTCGGACCTGCCGTCGCCATGGGTGGAGTGGGAAGAGCCGCCAGCAGTCCGTTGACTCCGCAGCCGAGGTCGAGCGTCAGGTCCTTGTCCTGTGCCTGGTCGACCGAAACCAGCAAAAGGCGGAGCAGAGCGCTTCCACATACGGACTTCGAGAAGGCTGAAGAACCGCCCTGCGGGTCGAGCCTCGACCGTAGAGCAGGACCGCCGATGGCGCTCGGATCGAACGCCTCGGTCAGGTTGTCGAGCGCGGTTGGCAGCGTGCCGAACACCTGAGCCAGTTGCTGCTGTTTCGAAGCTACCGCGCCTGCGAACGCCTCCAAACCCTTCACACTGTTTCCGAGTGCCGAGCCGTTGGTCCGTATGAATTCGACCCAATGACCCGAGAGCCTGTTGAAGGTTCGACAATGCTGCACCGATGTCGCCGTCGTCCGAAGCGAGCTCGGTGCTCACGACCGCCAGGTCGTTTGCGAACGCCTGATAGGTGCCGGTGTAGTGCGATGCCACAGCGCTCAGGTTTCCCAGGTTGTCGAACAGGGCTGTCAGCTGAGGGCTCTTCGACGACAGCGCTTGCCGAGAGCCCTGCCGAGTGAGGTGAGCGTCGAGTGAAGCGCCGTCCCGTCGGGGCCGAAGGCGTGGGCCGAGCTCGCCACGAAGGCTGAGAGCGCGCCGTTGGCGTTGGCACCCTTCGGACCGAGGGCTTTCGCCAGCTGGTCGAGGCTGTCGATGATGCCGTCGACGGAGATCGGGACGGCAGTCGATGACAGTCCGGGATCACTGCGTCGTTCTTCATGCGCGGACCGGCGCTATAGGCAGGGTTCAACTGGACGTAACGGTCATTCACGACCTGGGGGGCCATGATGAGCGCCTGAGCGTCAGCGGGGATCGGAACCGAAGTGGGGACCTGCATCTGTACCGTCACATACCTCGGCCCCGGGGTCACCTTTGTAACAGTCCCGACCGGCATACCCAGGATCTTCACCTGGTTGCCCAGATAGAGCCCGGGTGCTGTCGAGAACAATGCAGTTATCGTCATCTGCGAAGGTCCGCTGCCCGCAAGGGCGACTATCGCGCCGACGACGATCGCTATGACTAGGACCGCGACAGCCGCCAAGCGCGCCCAGGGGGGGACCTTTCTCATGGATGGCACCCCACCTGAGAACTGCTGCTCGGAAACGCCGACTTGCTGGACGCGCACTGGTCGATGACGTTGTCAGGGATGAGAAGCGTCGGCACCGACACGTCGGCGAACGGGCCCGACCCGGTGACATTGGCCGCATATCGGCTGAACGCTGCGAGTACGGGGATTGCTTCGCCGAAGTCGTTGCTGTCTTTCGCCAGTATCGCCGTCACCGACTGCAGGCTCTGGAGGAGGGACGTCAATTGTGACCGGTTGACGGACAGGATCGACGTGATCTGCTGACTGAGCGTGGACGTGGCGGTCAGGAGTTGGCGGATAGCGGTCCTTCGCTGCTCCAATACGGTGAGTACCAGGTTGCTCTGACCGAACAAGTCGAACAGCTGTTGGCTGCGCTGAGAGAGTACGGCGCTCAGTGCGGCACCCTGGGAAACGATCGTGGCCAGGGCCGACTGCTCGTTGCCGAGCACATTGGAGAAACGCGCCAATCCCGAAAAGGCCTGCGTCATCTCCTTTGCCGGCGTGCCGCTCAGGTCCTGGCTGCCGACCTCGAGGGATTTCTCGAGCGCGGGAATGTTGTACTGCTGGATTTCTGTGCCCAACCCCGACAAGTCGGTGATCAGGTTGTACGGCACACTCGTGCGTGACTCGGGAATCAGCGGGCCCAACGCTCCGGGTCCTGACGGATCCAGCTCCAGGTATTCAGTGCCGACCGGGCTCAACACCTTGGCGGCCGCGGAGGTGGTCGAGCCGAGCCGGAGGCCGGACTGGAGCGTCATCGTCACTCGGACCTTGTCGCCGTCCAGGGCCATGCCGCTTATCGATCCCACCTTTACGCCGTCGATCGTCACGATGTCGCCCGCTGCGAGCCCACCGGAGCTCGAGAAGTCGGCAGAGTAAGTGGCGTTGTTGTGGATCAACGGGAGCTTCGGGAATTCGAGAGCACCGACTATCAGGACCACCGTGACAACGATCCCGATCAGACCTGTAAGCGCCCGGTTGCGCTCGCGGAAGCGTCTCACGAGCAACTCTCAGTGTGATCGCCCTGATCGCCGACGGCTCCCGAGGGAAGCGTGACTGGATCTGGGTACTGAGGAGGGCTCACTCCGGGTACGAGCGAGATGTCGAGCGAGCCGTGAACATTGACCGTCAGATTGCACAGGTAGACGTTGATCCAATTGCCAGTGCTCTGAATCTTCGTGAGGGTGCTCACCAGGCCGGGGAACCCCCGTAGAACCCCGTCGATGCCGTTCTGATTCTTCGACAAGGACTGGACTGCTGCCGCGAGCGTCTGGATGTCCTCGTTGAGAGTCGGCTGTGACTCGTTGATCAGGTTGCTCGTCGTGCTGTCGAGGGTGGACAGGTTCGTGATCGCAGAGTTGAGCTGTGACCGCGATCCCGCGAGGCCTCTCACCAGGGTGTCGAAGCCTCCGATCAGCTGGCCGAGCTGGGTGTCATGAGTGCCGACGGTGTTGAGCAGCGTCGACAGGTTGTTCAACAGGACATCGATGACCTGTTGACGGTCGGCAAGGTTGTTGGTTATCGCTGCGGTCTCTCCAACGAGGTTGTCGATGGTTCCCGACTCGCCCTGGAAGACCTGGATGATCGACTCTGCAAGCTGGTTGACCTGCCCTGGCGCGAGCGCCGAGAACAGAGGCTGAAACCCGTCGAACACGGCGGTCAAGTCGAGCGCGGGAGTCGTCCGCGACATCGGAATGACGCTTCCGGGAGTGAGAGCGCTGCCGCCCGGGGCCCCGGGGAGGATTCCCAAGAAGCGCTGGCCGAGGAGGTTCTCGAAATAGATGGCGGCGTCCGAGTGGGTCGTCAGGTGCTGGGAGTTGTCGACGCTGAATTCCACGTTTGCGTGGTTGCCGTCGAGGGTCACGGCGGTCACCTTGCCGACCTCTACTCCGGCGATCCTCACGGTGTCTCCTGGCTGGAGACCTGAAGCGTTCGAGAATTTCGGCGAAGAAGCCACTGGCTGGGTGCGTGTTGAAGTCGAGCAGTGACGAGATCACGATCGACGTCACGATCACGGACACGACCGTGAACGCCACGACCTTTATTACGGTGGAGCGGATTCCCGGCCGGGGATGGTGGGTCCTCATCCGCGACTGACCAGTCCTGTGAGCAACGGCGATAGGAGCAGAGTGGAGACCGCCGCCGACGGTGAACCCGAGCCGCTCATTGCTCTGACGATCTGGGTAACGGCCTGCGATTCTGCGGGCTCGGCCAACACAGGGGTGGGGGCGGCCGCGAGTGTTTCTGCGAGCGTCGAGTTCGTGGCGTCTTGTGGTATCGAGCCGGCGGACGTGTACGTGGGAGGGTTCACGTACCCGGGCCCGAGGCCCGACTCCAGATATTCGGCCACCTCCGGACCGCCTAGGACCGCAAGTCCGAGGTCCGCCGGGTTGGCGACGACGACGTCCGTCGTCAGGTTGAGATATGGCCCGGACGATTCAGCGGCAGTCCACGCGCTCGCCCAGGCGTTCAGACCTTCGAGGAGCTGTGCAATCTCGTTCGGGTTCTGTGAGATGTCCTGCAGGAACGGAGCCGAGTCGGCAGCGAGGATCGAGTAAGGCTGTTGTATCGCGGTGAGGAGCTCGGAAGTCTCCTTGGCAAGGGTTGCTCCTCCTCCGATCGCCTGGCGGACCTCCGACGCCTGCGTGTCGATCGTCCTGCCCGTCGTCGCCTGGTTGGACAGGATGGACAGGATGTCCGGGGTGGAGGCAGCAAATTGATCTGCGACGGGCACGAGAGCCTTGAGGTTCGACACGACGGTCGGCCATAACGGGAGCATCTGCTGGAAGTAGTTGTTCCCCCTGACGAGGTTCCGACCCAGAGACGTCCCCTGGCCCTGAAGCGCCCCCGCCAGGGCGGTCAATGCGGCGTCGAGCTCGCCAGGGTGGAGCTGGATCAGCAAGTTGTCGAGGTTCCCGAGGGTCGTCTGCAGTGACGCCGTCAGGCCTGTGGTCAACGCAGGGATGGTTGCCCCCGCCTGGAGGGTTGCGCTGCCGAGTTGTGCCGGCGGCACGAGCACGATGTACGCGTCCCCGAAGAACGACACCGGTGTCTCCGTCGCCTTCACACCCGCAGGGATCAGGTGCAGCTTGGAGGTATCGAGGTGCAAGGTGACTAAAACGAGCCCTCCGGGCACAGAGTGGCCCTCGCTGGCCACGGAGCCGACCGTCACGTTCCGGTATTCCACCGGGGCGCCGAGCGCGACCGCCGTCGAAGAGAGAGGCAGCTGTGCTTGGAGGACGGCGTAGGTGGAGAAAGCTCCACCGAACGACTCGAAGACCACAATCACCACGCCCGCAAGAAGGACGGCCAGAGCCGTGCCGAGCGCGATCAGTCGCCACGACCAGGTTCGGGGCGGGCGTATCGGTGCCGGCCTGACCGCGGGTGCGGGTGCGGGAGCCGCGGTCGGAGGAGCAATGACGCTCATCCCGTGAGCTTCACTGGGACGCTGACCCCCCAGAAGAGCAGCGTCATCAACATGTCGGAGATTGCTATTGCGACGGTGCTCATCCGGATGGCTCGTCCGGCGGCCCGACCTACACCCTCAGGACCTCCTGTCGCGGTGATCCCGTAGTAGCAGTGAATGATCGTGACGAGGATCGCGAAGACGACGACCTTCAAAACGGAATAGAACACGTCGCTGCGGTTTAGGAAGAGGTAGAAGTAGTGAAGGTAGGTACCCGATCCTTGATGCGCGATAGCGATCACGGCTAGCTGGGTGGCGAGGTATGCCCCCGACAACGCCAGCAGGTACATCGGGACCACCGCGATGAGCGCGGCGAGGAGACGGGTGGTGATCAGGTAGGGAAGAGACGGTACCGACATGACCTCGAGGGCGTCGATCTCCTCGTTCACTTTCATGGCCCCGAGCTGTGCCGTGAAACGGCATCCCATCTGTGCGGCGAGCCCGTATCCGGCAAGCAGGGGGGACAGCTCCCGGGTGTTTGCGAACGCGGATAGAAGGCCGGTGAGTGGGGACAGGCCGATGATGTTCAGGCCCTGAAGACCTTCGATTCCGAGCTGTACTCCGACGACCGAGGCAAGCAGCGCAGAGACGAGGATCGTGCTCGCCGCGACGGCAAGGATCCCTCCTCCGAAGGTCACCTCGGCGATCAGCCGCCACACCTCTTTGCGGTAGTGGCGCAGGACCATAGGGATGGCGCGCACTACCTTGAAGATGAACACGAGCAGCTCGCCCGTCCAGACGAGCTGATTGCGGAAGCGGTACCCGAGGTTGACACTGTGATAGGCGACCGGCCTCGTGATGGCGACCGCCCTGCGAGCTACCGGCAACCTTGCGCTCATCGAGCCGACCTCACAGGACCCTCGGGGGAACGATCGCCAAGAAGACGTCGGTCACGAGAAGGTTCAGGAGGAACAGTCCAACACCCGTGATCACGACCGACCGATTGACGGCCTCACCGACCCCCGAGGGCCCTTTCTTCGCGTTCAAACCCTGGTGGGACGCGACCACCGCCGCGAGAAGGCCGAACAAGGCGGCTTTGAACATCGATTCGATCGCGTCTGCCGGCTGGGCGAACGTGCTGAACGAATTGAGGAATCCTCCCGCACTCGTGTGCAGGATGTAGACAGCCGCCAGGTAGCCGCTCATGATGCCCGCAAATGCGACGATCCCGTTCACGAGGAGCGCCACGACCACAGTCGCCAGGACGCGAGGGGCGACCAGCCGCTCGATCGGGTCGACAGCCATGACCCACATGGCCGAGATCTCGTCGCGCATGGTGCGGGCTCCGAGGTCCGCACAGATCGCCGAACCTCCGGCACCCGACAACAGGATCGCCGTGATCACCGGAGCGGCCTCGCGGACGATGCCGATCGCGTCGACGGCGCCGACGATCGCCGAAGCGCCGATCTGCACCGCCAGGCCACCCACTTCGAGAACGAGCACCAGGCCGAACGGGATGGCGATCAAAACGGCAGGCAGGACGGTCACAGAGATCAGGAACCATGTCTGCTCGGCGAACTCTGCCCACGAGAAGCGGCGGTGCACGATCGCCGACACCGTGGACCACACCGCGTCGAGCAGCATCGCGATGAGGTCGCCGACGATCCCGAGTGCGGAGACGACCTTGCGGCCGGCCGTCCCCAGGTATTCCTGGCCCCAGTCGATGGCGACCGGGGCGTCGAGGTCGTGGCGGACCCGTCCCCGGGCGGACTTTCCGGCAGCCGCGCCGGGCTCAGGAGTCAGCTGGTCGCTCACCGGCGCTCACCCGGCACGAGCGACGGCATCTACGGCGCGGTCGTCGGCACACATTTCCGGTACGCACTACCCGAATGCACGAATGCAGAAACGCCGTAGCCAGGAGGGGAACGTGGTCAAGCGTTGAAAGAGGCCCCGTCGGTGACGGGGCCTCTTTCAAACTGCGGTTGATCGATCATGACTCCGGAGTGCGAGCGCTCCGGAGTCGAGTTTCCGAACCCCGTTGTCAGATCTTGAACTTCTTCAGGGTCGTCGCACCCTTTGCGGTAGGTGCAAGTGTCAATGAGCCCGAGCTGGTCAGGCAGACGAACCCCTTGAGGCCGGAGCCCACAGGGATGGACCCCGTCGTGTCGGCGGAGACCGTTCCAGTGATCTTGTACTCGGTGTCCGATTTCGGGCAGGTCTGGGTGCTGCTGGACACCGTCGCGTAGTTGAAGCTCGCCGTGGTGCTGTCACCGTTGGACCACGTCACCGTCGCCGACGACGACGGGACTGTCGGGAAGCTACCGGACCCACCCGTGTTGCCGTTGCAACCAGAGATCGTACCGGTCGTGCCCACCGTTCCTGTGAGGGTCTTGCACTTCACAGGGTATGAACCGGCTGGCTTGGCGGCGGACGCAACTCCCGCGAGCGCCAATGTGGCTACCGCGAGCGGAACTAGAAGTGCTGGTACCAGCAGAGCCCTGCCGGTGCGTGAACGGATCATGGTTACCCCCTCGGGTTGGTTTTGGGGCGGCATGTATTACCGCCTCTGAATTTGTCTGGTGTCGCCGATCTGGCTCGGATCGCATGTTCGCGACCCGACTGTCCTATTCCCAACTCTTCGCTCCGTGTAACAAAAACCTGACGGGAACCACCGGGTTCGTCAGTCTTGTGCCTGGCTCGATCTGCAAGATGCCTCAGTCGGTTATCCGAGCCGTTGGCCACCGCATGACGGCGTCAGGGATGATTGGGCGTGACCAAGCGGGGATGGACATTGTTCCTGGCCCTGTCGGTCATTTGGGGCATTCCGTACTTGCTGATCAAGGTCGCCGACCAGGCGTTCACGCCGGCAACTCTCGTTTTCTTTCGCACTGCGATCGGAGCCGCCGTGATGGTGCCGGTGGCGGCCAGACGTCGCGAGCTCGCTCCCGTCATGTCGAGGTGGCGAGTGCTCCTTCTATATACGTTCGTGGAGATAGCGGTGCCCTGGGTCCTACTGGCTCAGGCCGAGCGGCGACTTGCGAGCTCGCTCGCCGGACTGCTGGTAGCAGCCGTGCCGCTTCTAGGTACCGTCCTCGTGCGCATCGCCGGCGAGCGGCACCACCTCGGTGCGACGGGACTTGCGGGTCTCGGGATCGGCCTCGCCGGTGTCGCCGTTCTCGTGGGCTTCGACGTCCACGGAGCGGACGTCAGCTCGTTCGCGATGATGGCGGTGGTCGTGGTCGGGTACGCGACGGGACCATTCATCATCAGCCGGAAGCTTGCTGACGTTCCTGGCAACGGAGTCGTTGCGATCTCCCTCGCCTTGACCGCCGTCGTGTACGCGCCGATCGGGTTGACCGAATTGCCGGCGCACGTCCCGTCCGGTCGGGCGATCGTCTCGATCGTTGCCCTGGGGTTGGTGTGCACCGCCGCCGCGTTCGTGCTGTTCTTCGAGCTCATAGCCGAAGCGGGTCCGGTGAGAGCCACGGTCATCACCTACGTGAACCCGGCGGTGGCCGTCCTGCTCGGCGTCGTCCTGCTCGGCGAGAAGTTCACCGCGGCCACGGGCGTCGGGTTCGCTCTGATCCTGGGCGGATCGGTCTTGGCGACCCAAAGAAGCAGGCAGTGGCGCCGTCGCCCCGCGTACACTGACCCGGTAACCCGTCCACCTTCGGCTGGGGTCCCGAGTAGCCAGTCCGAAGGGCCAGTCATTGTCGATCCGAGCTCGCCGTCCGCCCAGGGTGGGAGGCCAGGAGGTGCCACAGGATGAAGGTTGTAGTCGACTACGACGTGTGTGCGTCGAACGCCGTCTGCATGGGAATCGTGCCCGAGGTGTTCGAGGTGCGAGACGACGGGTACCTGTACGTGCTCGAAGAGCATCCGGCCGCTGACCTTCAAGACAGGGTGCGGCAGGCGGCGAACAACTGCCCAACGGGCGCGATCACGCTCGAGGAGGAGTAGGCGTGGGGGAGGCGTCGGCGCCGGAGGGCCGAGTTCGGGTTCGGTTCGCGCCCTCGCCGACGGGCTTCCTCCATGTGGGAAGCGCCAGGACCGCCCTTTTCAATTGGCTTTTTGCGCGCCACCACAACGGCACCTACCTGCTGCGGATCGAGGACACCGACGAAGAGCGAAACCGCAAGGACTGGGCCGACGGGATCCTCACCGCCCTCGACTGGCTGGGTATACCTCCCGACTCGCCGCCGGTGTACCAGTCGAGCCGTTCGGCCGATCACCGAGCGGCAATCGACCGGCTCTGGGCAGCCGGGTTCCTGTACGCCTGCGACTGTGCGCGTGAAGACGTCACAGCCCGGACCAAAGCAAGCGCCACCCCGGGATACGACGGTCACTGCCGTGATCTGAACGTGGAGCGGTCAGGCAACGCTCTCAGGTTCAAGGTTCCCGACGAAGGGTCCGTGGTCGTGCGCGACCTCAGTACGCGGTGACGTGGAGTTCCCCTTGTCGGCCATCGAGGACTTCGTCGTGGTGAAATCGAACGGCGGTCCGCTCTTCGTGCTCGCGAACGCGGTGGACGACAGGAGCATGGAGATCACCCACGTGATCCGTGGCGAAGACCTGCTTCCTTCAGCACCGAAGGCCCATCTTTTGTGGCAGGCGCTCGACGAGATCGAGGGCGGAATCAAGAAGGGTGAGGGTGACGAAAGCCGAGGTTCGGGAGCCGCTCTTCCGGCCTACGCCCACCTCCCCATGCTCGTCAACGAGCGGCGAGAGAAGATCTCGAAGAGGCGCGACGACGTGGCTGTCGAGTCCTACCGGGCCCAGGGATATCTGCCGGACGCCTTCACCAACTATCTCGCCCTGCTCGGCTGGGGACACCCGAAGGGGATCGAGATCTTCGAGATCGAAGAGGCGGTCCCTGAGTTCGCACTGGAGGATGTCCACCATGCGCCCGCCTTCTTCGACCTGGCGAAGCTGCGCCATGTGAACTCCGAGCACTTGAGAGGATTGTCAACCGAGGCGTTCATCGAAGCGGCGATGCCATGGCTGATCGCCGAGGCGGAGGCCCTCGAGTCGCCGCAGATCGAGGCCGCCGTCGCGAACGGTCGGCCTTTCCCGGTGGAGCATTTCGATCCGCACGCCTTCCGTCGCGTCGCTCCTCATGTCCAGCAGAGAGTGTCGACGCTCTCCGAGGTTCCCGGCATGGTCGAGTTCCTGTTCTTCGAGCACCCGATCATCGACGAGGACGCATGGCAGACCGTTGCGACCGACGACGGGTCGAAGGCGATACTCGATGCTGCGATAGCGGCGTACGAAAGTTGCGAGTTCGAACCTGAGGAGCTCCACAGCGTGACCGGTGAGGTGGCTGCTTCGGTCGGTCGCAAGCTCGCAAAGGCGCAGGCGCCGATCAGGGTGGCCGTCACCGGCAAGCGCGTGGGCCCGCCTCTTTTCGAATCGATGGCGATTCTCGGCCGGGAGAAAGTTCTCGAGCGTCTGCGCAGCGCAAGGCTCCGGCTGGATTCGGCGCCCTGAAGGGTCTCAGACCCCCGGGCGTAGAAGACTAGACAGCAGCATGGCAGCAGCTCCGGTGGCGGCGGTGGCGGGGTTTCTCATCCTCCGCAAGGTGTTGAAGCTGCTGATCAAGATAATCCTGATCCTTGTGATCTTGCTGGCCGTGTACTTTTCGATCACCGTGATCCAGGTCTGGCTTACCAGCAGGTTGTCCGAGCCGCAGAAGAGCCAGGCGATAGTCATCATGGGAGCCGCACAGTACAACGGTGTGCCGTCACCCGATCTGCTGGCCAGACTGCAGGAAGCTGACGCTCTGTACCGCAGCCACTTCGCATCTCTGGTGGTGGCGACCGGCGCGAAGGAACCGGGTGACAACTTCACCGAGGCGCAGACCGAAGCGACGTGGTTGGAACGAAACGGCGTGCCCGGAAGCGACGTGCGACAAGTCGGCGGCCGGACCACCTGGCAGAGCCTTACGCTCGCCGCCAACCTGTTGAAGAGCAAAGGACTACACGAGGTCTTGATCGTCACAGATGGGTTCCACGAGGACCGGTGCCTGGCGATATCGTCCGAGCTCGGATTGGAGGCTAAACCCGTGCCGGCGGCGAACTCTCCGATCTCAGGCTTATCCGCTTTCCCTTACTTCATGAAGGAGGCCGCAGCGGTCGCGATCGGAAGGGTGATCGGGTACTCCCACCTGGAGTGGCTGCACGACGTCGGTTGATCTGGGTCCCAAGGGAGTGGACCCGAGCCTCGACGCTCGAAAGCGAACCCGGACATCGGGGACACGCCATCGCGAAATCCGCTAGCCTCAGGCTCGCCCATTCGGGGGTGGTGTAATCGGCAACACGGCAGGTTCTGGCCCTGTTATTGGGGGTTCGAGTCCTCCCCCCCGAGCAAACCAATCAATGTAAAGGCGCTGGTGAGCGCCTTGCGGTCGTTACGCTCCTCGCCGCATGCGGGGGATTCGATACCGGACCAAGCCTGACGAGAAGCGAGCTAGTTGGCACGTGGAAATACGCCGATGGTGGCGCCATAACGTTCCCAGACACTCAAGGTCGTACACAACGACGAGACCGATGACCTTGCGGGGTCCGGACAAGGTGTGGGTACCTTTCGGGGACCGGTACTTGGCAGTTTCAGAACTATCAGGGAACGGACGAATCTGCAGAAGGGGTCTTCATTGCCATCACCTTGTCACCACCCGTGACCTATCCGTGCAACCTGC
Source organism: uncultured Acidimicrobiales bacterium (assembly GCA_963801315.1). GTDB lineage: Bacteria > Actinomycetota > Acidimicrobiia > Acidimicrobiales > CAVXTF01 > CAVXTF01. Next base: position 197,776 of record CAWDEI010000006.1, read on the forward strand.
TTTCGTAATCTAACGGCGACTAGCGGTGGGGTGGCTTCGCATTCGGGCGTAGCGATTTGTGATTGGGAAGGCGGCAATTCCTGCTCGGGATCGGCGTACGTTCGGGTTACATAACACGAAGGGCGGCGGGTAGTGGGTCAGGAGCACTGGTCCAACGACCTTGCTACGGTGGGTCTAGTTCGGCACGCTCGAAGGAGGGCTGATGCTACGCACGAGGTTCCTTCCCCGCGTCGGCCTGCTTCTGCTTCTGGGCGCATCGTTGTTCTTGGTTGCTCCCACAGTGCGCGCTGCGGCGCTCAGTGCGTCAGGCAACCAAGGTGGTGTGGTCACCAACTTCGGTCTAGGCATCGTCGGCCCCGAAGGGATCACCTCTGGGCCTGACGGCGCGCTCTGGTTCACGAACTCCGGCAACAACTCCATAGGGCGCATTACGACCAGCGGGGTTGTATCGAACTACACCGGGATTGGCATAGACGATCCGGAAGGAATCACGAGCGGTCCTGATGGCGCTCTGTGGTTCACCAACGCCGGCAACGACTCAATAGGTCGAATCACGACCGCTGGCATGGTGTCTAACTACAATGGCACCGGCATAGACGACCCGCAGGGGATCATCTCAGGCCCTGACGGCGCTCTGTGGTTCACCAACTTCGGCAACAACTCGATCGGTCGGATCACCACGTCGGGCGTTGTGTCGAACTACACGGGCGCGGGCATCAGCCGTCCTGAGGACATCACGGCCGGTCCTGACGGCGCGTTGTGGTTCACCAACTTCAGCACGAACAAAGCCATCGGGAGGATCACGGTCGCCGGAAAGGTCACCAGCTTCACCGACCCGAGCATCCGTGGACCATACGCGATCACTGCGGGTCCCGACGGCGCGCTGTGGTTCACTAACCAAAACGGCAACTCGATCGGAAGGATCACAACTGCCGGTGCGATCACCAACTACACCGGCACGGGGACCGACACCCCCGAAGGGATCACCTCTGGGCCTGACGGCGCGCTCTGGTTCACCACGGCCGCGGGTTCGATCGGGAGCATCACCACCGCGGGAGTCGTGACCAACTACAGCGGATCTGAAATCCAACCGGGGAGCTGGATCACCTCGGGTCCTGACGGGGCGCTGTGGTTGCCGAGTGCTTACAACTTCATCGAGCGCATCACGACCAGTGGAGTGGTGACTAACTACGTCGGCACCGGCGTCGACAGTCCACAGAGGATTACCACAGGTCCCGACGGTGCTCTTTGGTTCACCAACACCTCCAACGACTCCATCGGTCGAATCTCTACCTCTGGCGAGATCACCAACTACACGGGGACCGGAATCGACGGCCCTGGGGGAATCGCTACCGGGCCAGACGGCGCGCTCTGGTTCACCAATCAGTTCAACGGCTCGATCGGAAGGATCACCACAAGCGGGGTCGTCACCAACTACACAGCGACCGGCATCAACACCCCACAGGACATCACGGTTGGACCTGACGGCGCTCTTTGGTTCACTAACCACAACGAGAACTCGATTGGTCGGATTACGACTGCGGGAGTGGTGTCCATCTATACAGATCCCGGTATCGACGGCACATGGGGGATCACGGCGGGTCCTGATAGGGCATTGTGGTTCACCAGCCCAATCAGCGACACGATCGGGCGTATCACGACCTCAGGAGTCGTGACGAACTACACCGATCCCAGTATCAAAACACCATTGGGGATCACGACCGGGTCTGACGGAGCACTCTGGTTCATCAATGCCGAAGGCAACTCGATCGGGCGCATCACCACTTCAGGGGTGGTAACCAGTTACCCGGCACCCAATGTAGGCGATGCATTTTGGATCACGTCAGGTCCTGACGGTTCTCTTTGGTTCCCTACGGGCGCGAAAGACTCGATAGAGCGGATCACTACTAGCGGCCTTACAAGCCTCTACAAGGGCACCGGTGTAAGCCACTCGTATGGGATCACCGCTGGTCCCGACGGAGCACTCTGGTTCACGAACTCCGGCAACAACTCGATCGGGAGGATCACTGCCGTTCCTGAAGTCTCTGTCTCGCCTACATCAGGCGCACTCGGCACATCAGTCACCGTGAGCGGAGAGGGTTACCAACCTGGCGAGCAGGTGAACGTCACCTACAAGACCGGTCTCTCCAGCCCTTCGGCGGTGACAGTGTGCTCCACCACTGCCGACCCGGACGGCACTTTCAGTTGCATGGGAGACATCCCCACCACGAACGCTGGTGCCACCGGCAATCACAAGATCAAGGCGAAGGGGATCACCTCACTCGCCACCGCGAAGACGACGTTCACGCTCACCTGACATCGCCTGACGCACTCGGCGACGGGATAGGTGCTTCGAGTGCCCGCTGGACGGGCGGGGTGTCGCAGTGGATGGAGTCGTGACCGTGTCCTGCGCCTCTCCTTCAGGGGCGGGGCGAGGTAGCTCTCGCTCTCATTCGGGAGAGGCGACGCGGTCACAAAGTGGTCACAGACGCTTGCGTACAACCTCGGACAGATCGTCATGGGGGCGGCGGCGAGCGCCGTCAAAACGGCATTTCACCTGGACTCTTACGGACTACACGGACGAGGCCGAATGGAGGTGATGGGAGTTCGAGTCCTCCCCCCGAACCAATGTGTGTCAGGTCATCGACGAATGATCTGTCGGGACATTGTAGAACCCATCTCCTCGTGCAAGTCGTCGACAAAACCGCGCAGCCCATCAGGTCGGTGCGCTGCGAGATTGCCTCCCGCGCTGCCGGTCGTGCCCATGGTGGCCGGTGATGGCCTTCATCCCCCACGCAAGAGGTGACGCACTGGCAGTAGCCGGCCCTATCGTCGGCATCCCCGTGGTCGGTTCACCGGCCATAAGGGCTTTGAGAAAGTGGCTGGGGAGGAAGGATTCGAACCTTCGAATGGCGGATCCAGAGTTTTCCTCCTTATCAAGACCTCCGAAAATCGCCTCTTTCGAGTTCAGATACACCGACTGAGCCTCAAAAGCCTTTGAACTGAAGCGGCAGATCCGGTGGATGCCGTTGCAGCGACGAACCCCTGTGCCTGCAAGGGATTATCGCGGATCTCGATAGGACGATAGCGCCGCTGTCTGCCGGTGGAATGGCGTCGCATCGCACGACGACGAGCAGCAGCGTCAGGATGATGGTGGTTAGGAAGAGGTGATCATCAGCAAAATCGCGATGACGATCGAGAGGCAGCTCACCACCACCACCACCACCACCACCACGATCATCACCACCATCGCCGTCGGCACCACCACCACGGCGACGGCGACCACGATGGCGACGAGCGACGTCAGCCCTGCCGGATGAACCCCCGCACCGTCCTCCGCCGGCCCGTGTCGAGCATCTGCCCTGGTCAGTGGAGGGATACAAGGAGTGGGATGGCGGTAGCCGTACGTTTACATTAGGAGCTTGTAAACGTACGGCTACATGATACACTGGTAAACGAACGGCTACCGAGTGCAGTGGTCAACGAAACGTTTACCGAGGTCCTCATGAAGATCAGCTCAACACGAGATCTGGCTGCCGCCGTCCGAGGCCGACGTTCCAGCCTAGGACTCAGCCAGGCAGACCTGGCCAAACGGGCCGGCGTCTCCCGTCCGTGGCTGAGCAACGTCGAGGCCGGCAAGCCCACCACCGAGTTCGGCCGCATCATCAGACTGCTGGACGCCCTCGGTCTGAGCCTCCGTCTGGACGTCAGCGGCGACGAGACCGGCACCGTCGACCTTGACGCCCTCCTGAGCGAGTACGAGAACCATGAGTGACACCCTGACAATCATCCTGGACGGCCAGGTGGCAGGAACGCTGTCGCGGATCGCTCGCGGACGCTTGCGCTTCGACTACGACGACACCTACCGGAACCGATCCGATGCGACCCCGTTGTCGGTGTCGATGCCCACCCAGGTCCCGTCACACCCCGACCACGTCATCACGCCGTGGTTGTGGGGCCTACTTCCCGACAACGACGCAGTGCTCGAAAGATGGGCTCGCCAATTCCACGTCTCTGCCTCCTCGCCGTTCTCGATGCTCTCCACCCCCATCGGAGGGGATTGCGCCGGAGCTGTGCGCTTCGCGCCACCAGAACAACTCGACAGGGTCCTGGCACGTCCTGGCGACGTCGTGTGGCTTGACGAGGACGGCGTGGCACAACGCTTACGTGAGCTGCGCGAAGACTCCACCGCGTGGCTGGGACGCACGTTCACGGGACAGTTCAGCCTCGCCGGAGCGCACGCCAAGACCGCTCTTCTCTACGAGGACGGTCGGTGGGGCGTTCCCTCCGGATCGACACCGACGACGCACATTCTCAAGCCGGCTGTTTCCGGGTTCGACGATCACGATCTCAATGAACATCTTTGTCTCGACGCAGCGCGACGTTGCGGCCTCATCGTGGCCAGGACGCGGGTCGAGCGGTTCTCGGATGAAAGCGCTGTCGTCGTCACCCGCTATGACCGGGTGAGCCGAGGTTCTACGATTACCCAGGTTCATCAGGAGGATCTGTGCCAAGCTCTTGGCCTTCCGCCCTCGAAGAAATACCAGAACGATGGAGGTCCCGGTCCAGCCGATATCGCTGCACTCTTCCAGCGCATCATGCCGCCCCGGATAGCGGATTCAGCCATCCTTCGATTCACTGACGCCCTGATCTGGAACTGGATAGTGGGTGGCACAGATGCCCATGCGAAGAACTACTCGCTGCTTCTGGCAGACAATCAGGTGCGTCTTGCCCCTCTCTACGATGTTGCTTCAGGTCTGCCCTACGGGATGCACGAGAAGAAACTGCGCCTTGCCATGAAGATCGGCGGCGACTACCGCGTCTATCCCAGGCACAACACGTGGCCCGGAGCTGCCAAGGACCTCGGCATTGACCCTGACCGCTTAGTCGCTCGCATCGATGAACTGGCGGCGTTAGCGCCAGACGCGTTTGGCGAGTCCGCGTCAGCCGACGAAGTGAGGTCACTGTGTCGCGAACTGCCGGACAAGCTTGTATCGCTGATCGCTGATCGTTCACACCGATGTCGTGAGGTGCTCCGATTGTCGAGCGCTTCATAGCTCGGGTATCCAGTTGGGGGAGGAAGTCGGTGGAGTTCCCTCGGGCACAACAGCCGACCAGGACGACCACGGGGCAGCTCCACCAGCCGACGAAACCCCCCGCGCGCGAGGGTGGCTTGGTGGGGCTTCCTCGGTTCTGCAGGGGAAGAGGCAGCCAACCTTTTGCGGGAGGTCTCGATGCTCGCCGAGTCACCCCTGCTCGCTGGAAGCGTCGTAGATGACGAGCGGCATCAACTCGTCTTGTCGAACGGCTCGTCGATCCGATCCGTGCCCGCTAGCGCGAGGCAGATCAGAGGCAAGTCCATCGACCTCTTGGTGATCGACGAGGCATTCTTCGTCGCAGAGGAGATCTGGACCGCTGCCAAGTACACGGTCGTCAGCCGACCGGGCTCAAGGGTCGTACTCGCGAGCACCCCTTGGGGACGCCAGGACCGGTTCTTCGCTCTGGCCTACAGGGCCGCATTGCGGGGAGAACACGGCTACGCGAGCTTTCACAGGCCGTCTACGGCGAGCCCGATGGTCGACGCACAGCTGCTGGCCATCTGGCGGGAATCCTGCATGGAGCGCGAGTACGAAAGAGAGGTTGAAGCGAAATGGGTGGAGGCGGCTGGGTCATACTTCGCCGATGTCGAACTGGCAAGTTCTATAACCGACTACGACCTGATACCTCCGGCGCGTGCCCTGGGCCGACAAGCCGTCGCCGGGGTCGACTGAGGCTTCGCTAGGCACACCTCTGCGACTGTAGTACTTGCGATCGCCCAGTCAGATGACCTGGCGGGAGAGTGACCCCAACGGACCCTCGTTGTCCCGTGGCTGGAAGAATGTGGGAGTGCCTTATTCGGCAGCCCGTGCCACGAGAAGTCTCGTGTTGAGCTGGCGGCAATTCGAGAACTGCTCGACTTGGGGTTAATCGCTTTTCCTAGGCGCAGCTAGACTGCCACTGAATCACTCGAAGTTGGAGCACCGAAGGAAACAGCAAGCTCGAGGGCGTCAGACCTAGTGAGATTCCGGCCAGCGATGTAGGCGACCTCGAAGGCTTCGTCGCCCAGAGCAGCATGCAGCTTCTCGAGATTGCCGATACGGAGCTTGGACTCGAGCGATTCAAGGGTCTCGCCGTTCTGCTCGAGAATGGCATCCGAAGCAGCGTGAAGGCGCGCTGAGCGATCATGGTCGCCGGTAGCGTAAGCGCTCAACGCGAGCGCCAGCAGAGAATAGGGGAGGTAGCGAGAGCCCCATCGTTGACCGTAAGCCAATGCTTCATGTCCAGCTCTTATGGCGCCTTCATAGTCCTCTTGCAAGAGCGCAGCGATAGCCAAGTTGCTAAAGAGGGCTTCTAGGGCAGGGCCGTTTTCCAGCTCCGAGAAGATGCTGCCAGCCTCTTCGAGGTGAGCGCGAGCAACAATAGGGTTGCTTTCGCCCAATTCCAGCCAACCCAAGTCGTTCAGTGTGTGGCCGACACTGACGTGATCGCCCGTCTCACGATGGATCGCGAGCGCTTCAGTGAGGTTCTTACGAGCGCGTCCCGAATCACCCAAGCTACACAACAGGGATGCACCGTCGGTAAGGATCTTCGCGATGAGGTTTCGGTCTTCGTTCGACCGTGCCAACGTAAGAGCCTCGTCGAACGTCTTCGTCGCGGCTGCAACGTCACCCTGCCGATGATGTATACGCGCCAATACACGGAGAACGTTTGCGCAGAGAACCTGATCCTCAAGACGCCGGGCAATCGAAAGCGACTCTTCCAGGGTGGGTTGTGCGGCCAGCGGTCGATCATCGGAACTCTCGATCAGGTCCCCGACGGCGAACAGGGCTCTAGCTCGCAGGATTCCAAGTTGGTCGCCGTTCTCAATCTCCAATGCTGCGGAGAGCAGCCTCTTAGCTTCCCCAAGACGACCGCGTCGTTTCCAGAACACTCGAAGCATGTCACCCATCCGCAAAGCCCTCTCCGCCCCGGACGTAGATACGAAGTGGTCCATTGCGGCGTGTAGGTTGTCACGGTCCACGTCGAGACGCTCGAGCCATATCTTCTGTTCCGGGCCTTCCAACTCAGGCGCTGCGCGCTCCGCAAGTGCAAGGTAGGCCTCGGCGTGATGGTGAGCGGCAAGGACGACCTCGTCGCTCCCACGGTCTCTCAGAGCCTCCGTTGCGAACTGCCGGATCGTTTCCAACAGACGATAGCGAAGGCCGAAAGCACTTATGTCTGTTTGGATCAGGCTCTTGTCCACGAGGGATCGCAAGACATCCGCAACATGGAAGACCTCTGTGTCTCCTGTAACGCACGCGGCTTCTGCAGCGGTGAGGTCCCACCCGCCCGCGAAAACGGATAGGCGACAAAGCGTTGCTCTTTCGAAGTCGGTCAGCAGTTCGTACGACCAGTCGATGAGCGTACGAAGGGTCTGATGGCGAGGCAAGGCTGTACTGCTAGTGGATGTGAGCAAAGCGAAGCGCTGGTCGAGACGCCCTTCTATTTCCCTTAAGTCCATCGACCGAGCCCGGGCGGCAGCGAGTTCGATCGAAAGAGGCATCCCATCGAGCCGCCGACAGATGGATGTCACCACCTTCGTGTTGTACTCGTCCAGAGCAAAGTCGGACGACGCCTCAGTCGCGCGCTCCACAAACAGCCGTACCGCTTCCGAGTCGGCTGCAGGTTGCGCTTCATCATCTGCCGGGACGCTGAGCGGTGGGACCCGATAGACCTTTTCCCCCGTGATCGCGAGCGCCTGTCGGCTAGTGGTCAGTACCTGTACCCTCGAACAGGACCGCACCAGAACCTCTGTGAGTTTGGCGCAGCCCTCGATCACGTGCTCGCAGTTGTCGAGGACGATGAGCAAGTGCCTTTCACCGATGGCGTTCAACAATGTCTCAACGACCGAGCGGCCAGGCTCCTCGCGCAGACCCATTGCCCGAGCGACCGTCGATGCCACAAGCTCTGAGTCGGGAACGGATCCGAGCTCGACGAACCACACGCCGCCTCCTGAGCCGTCTAGCTTCTCCGCGGCTACCTGGAGAGCCAGGCGCGTCTTCCCAGACCCTCCGGCCCCGCAAAGGGTCACAAGCCGATAGGACTCGACCAAGGACCGGATCTCCGACAACTCCTTGCCCCTACCGATGAAGCTCGAAAGCTGAACGGGCAGGTTGTTCTCGAGTTCTGGATTGTTGAGCGACCGGATCGGTGGGAACTCATTGGGAAGACCTGGCAAGTCGAGTTGGAAGACCTGTTCTGGTCGTCCGAGGTCCTTGAGTCGGTGAGACCCGAGATCCGATAACGACGAGCCGGGGGGGAGGGAGTCGTGCACAAGTGCGGCAGCACTTTCGGATAGGAGGACCTGACCACCGTGAGCCGCGGCCGCCACCCGGGCCGCCTTGTGCACGTCGTATCCGACAAGGCCCGTGACCGTCTCCTGTGCTTCTCCAGCGTGGATACCCATGCGGACTCTGACGTCTTGCTCTGCATGCCATGAATGAGCGTAAAGAGATCGCTGCATCTCTGCTACGGCCGCCGCGCACGCCCTAGGTGAGGTGAACACCGCAAAGAACGAGTCGCCCTGAGTATCCACCTCCGTCCCGTCGTTGGCCGCGAGCGGGCACGAATGATGCTGTGGTGATCAGCGAGGATCTGGGCGTACGTCGCCTCGCCGACACGCTGAAGCAGCGCCGTCGAGCCCTCGATGTCTGTGAAGAGAAAGGTTAGAGTCGCCGTATCAAGAGCGTACGAGATTGCTCGAACGAATGGGTTACTGAATGGTTCGGTCGTCCTGTGGAGTCCAGTCGTGGCGGGCTGCACGATCCGGAACTCTGGCAGCCCGATCCAACTTGGCCTGCCGCTCCTCCTGGTTGGCAGTTCTGGGTGCCTTCTCAACCCGAGTAAGCAGCGGGACTTCATCCCTGCACGCGGCCGAGCAGGAGCGAACTACCTCCTTTCGGGCATGCGCGGGAAGTCTCAAGAGTTGTCTCAGCTCGGCAGCTCGGCAGCTCGGCAGCTCGGCAGCTCGGCAGCTCGGCAGCTCGGCAGCTCGGTCGCCGCTTCACCGCCTAGGTGCTTCCTTATTGCGACTGCACCGTCGTGGTCACACGGTGGTCACGGACGCTTGCGGATTCTTCCGGACGGATCGTCATGGGGAGGAGCTGTGTGGCCGCGAATCGGCATCTCACCTGGACTCTTGCGGACTGCTCGGACGGGGCTGAATGGAGATGGTGGGAGTTCGAGTCCTCCCCCCCGAGCAAAATCGACGCTGGCGTAGCCTGTAGACAGTGCCCAAGAAGCAATGGAGCCCCTGGGCTGTCCTTGGTGCACTGGTTGTTCTCACAATCGGTGTCGCTATCGCCTCGGCCCTTACATCGCCCGGGTTCACGTCACACCTTGCGGTCCCTCGAGACACGACGACGAGCACCACCCTCGGCACGACCACCACCGCTATCCCATCGACCACGAGTACGACGACTACGGCTACGACAACCATGCCGACCACCGTTAGGGCACCAACGACCAATCCGCCGGGAGCACCGCTGCCCACCGGGACCAGTACCTCTACCTGGCAGGTGAGTGCGGCCTACCGAGCGGTGCCGGGAGTAGACGAGGTGTCCTGCCCATCGACCTTCGTTTGCTACGCCTCCGGCACCAGCAGTTCCGAAGCCGGAGACGTCCTCGTGACCACCGACTCAGGCGCAAATTGGAACGACACCGCTCTGCCGCCGGGGACCGGTGGAATCACGAGCATCGCCTGCCCTTCCAACTCCACATGCTTCGCAGGCGACAACAGGGGAGTGCTCCTGACAACCGATTTCGGTGCCACATGGAGGGAAGAGCAAATCAACCCGGCGGCGGTTGGCGTGACCGACATTGCGTGCCCTTCTACTAGCACCTGTTACGTCTTGCCGTCGGAGGACTCTGTCGCGGTGTACATCACGACTGACTCGGGCGAGTTATGGAGAGACTCACCTGTGGCATCGGACACAGGCGAGCCGCAAATCTGGGCGCTGGGCTCTATCTCGTGTCCGTCGGTCACGACCTGCTTTGCAGAGAACAACCAGCAGGACTTCGTGACGACCACCGACTCTGGCGCCGTGTGGAAGAACGAAGGTCAAGCGTTTGCCGAGGTCGATGACGGTCAGGACTTCGCTCTTTCGTGCCCTTCGGTGTCGATCTGCGTGACCGTAGGCGCGTCCGGTTTGCTCGTCACAACCGATTCGGGGAGCACCTGGACACCCAACAGTGCGTTCGGGTCGTATTCGGGTGTCGACTGCCCGTCCTCAATGGTGTGTTTTGCGACGGCTTCAACCGGGTCGAACGACGCAGATGGTGGAGGCATGGTCGTTTCGACGACCGACGGCGGCGCAACATGGCGTGAAAGGACTTATACGCCGTGGTATGGAGGTCTTGGTGCCATTAGTTGTCCTTCAACCAACACTTGCTATGCGGGGGACAACAACACCATCAGCGACGGCAATCTGCCGGGTTTCGTTATTGCCACCACCGACTCCGGGCGCATCTGGAGCACTGAGGCACTTCCTCCGAGTACCGGGGCGTTGACTGATATCGCCTGCGCTTCTACGACTGATTGTTATGCACTTGAAGATGACGTGGACCCGACGGCGGCGCTTGGACAGGCAGACTTCTTCGCAACGAACGACGGTGGAGCCACCTGGAAATCTCATACGCTCTCTTTGGGCTACAACCAACCAGACAGCATGGCGTGTCCGTCGAGGCTCACGTGTTACGTCATAAGCACAGTGATTAGCACAAACGAAGTAGGCAAATCGGAAATCCTGACAACACTCGACGGAGGTGAAAGTTGGCACGTTCTCAATATTGGTCCGGTGACCGAGAATGTGGGGTCCATAGCCTGTCCTTCGACGACAATCTGTTACACGGTCGGGGAGGAAGTAGTCGTCACGACCGATGCGGGCACGACTTGGCATGAGCAGGCAACGCCTATCTCGAACTTGGGACTTACTGACATCACATGTCCGTCGACTTCTACCTGTTACGCCATCGGACGCGGTGATATCATCGCTACCACCAACTCGGGGAGGACATGGAACGTGGAAATTGCTCCTTCCGATTCCGATCCCCCCCAAGCAATTGCCTGCGTATCGACATCGACCTGTGTCATCGTGGGAAATGTCCTGAACTGCATGCTCGGGGAGAACAATCCATGTCCCCCAGAAAGGTACGCAACGCTTTCGACGTTCGACGCAGGGAGGAATTGGATCGGCCACGGTCTTCCTACTGGGGTGAATCCAATTGGCGTTGCTTGCATTGAGCTATTCACCTGTTACGCAACTACCTACATCGGCAAACCCGCAAACTTCGACGACGGAGCAGCCGGTGGCATCATCACAACCACGAACTTGGGTCAAACGTGGAGCGCCCAGACCGTTCCCTCCACGACCGGCGCAATCTCCGCGGTAACGTGCCCATCGCAGACGATCTGTTTCGCGGTCGGACACGGCACAGGCAACCTGGGTGGCCTGATACTGAAGGCCGTCAATCGGTAGAACCGGTTAGCTGTAGAGGAACTTCGAGGCCGGCCTTGGCTCGGTGACGACCCGTCCGGCGCAACCCGAGGTGGAGTTACCTCTGCCGAATCGCTAATGGGTACGATGTTCTCGCGTCCGAAGTCGAAGGGATGTCCAACTGGCGTCGGTCGACCAGCCGCCGTCGACCGGCAAACATACTCCATTGATGTAGCCGCTCATTGTGGGGTCGAGGAGAAAGCTGACCGTGGACGCGACGTCCTCAACTGTCGCGAAGCGAGCCAATGGCACCTCTTCAATGATGTCGGCATCGTTGTATCCTCCGCTTGCTTGGTCCTCTACGTCCATTTCGGTTTTGATCCATGCTGGGCAGACGGCATTCACCCGGACGCCACGGCCACCCCACTCGGCTGCGAGAGTTGACGTCAGGCCGACCAGGCCGTGCTTTGAGGCGCTGTACGCCGCGCGGTGAGACACTCCGCGGACACCGGCGATGGAGGAGACATTGACGATCGAGCCGGAGCCGACGGAGAGCATCGCCACTCCGAACTCCCGGCACATCAGAAAGGGCCCAGTCAGGTTGACGTCGATCACCTTTTGCCAAGCGCTCGTGGGCGTCTCTTCGGCGGGTAAAAGCAGGGAGATTCCCGCGTTGTTGACGAGCGCATCGACACGCCCAAATCGCCTCATCACCTCAGATGCGAACCTGACTACGTCGCCGTCTCTTGACACGTCCGCCTTGGCAGACATCACGATGGTGCCTCCGCCTTCGAGCTCGGACACCGTGTCCCGCAGGTCTGCTATGTCGGCGAGAGCAAGGCTGAAGCCTTGACGGCCGAGCGCCAGCGCAATCGCCTTCCCTAGTCCTCGTGATGCGCCGGTTACCACAGCGACGCGGTCATGCATATTCATATTTGTTCCCTCCTTCGCGGTCATCTGGACGTTGGCGGGAGACTCCGGCTGCGCGCAGTCGACAGGACTGAAAGCGCGGCTAGATCGGTCCAGACGTATCGGAGTTTGCTCGGCTTGCCGTTTAGTCGGTCGGTAATGCCTCCAGGTGGAGTCACCATGTCACGTTCGGCGCGCCTTCCCCCATTCGCGGCATAGAAGGCCTGAGCCGCTGCGTTCTGCTGGAGAACCCATAGGTACAAGCCCTGCGCCGGTGTGCGCTCGAGAACAAGGTCCGCCAGTCGGGCCATGAGCTGTCTGCCCACACTTCGACGTTTCCAGGTGCTCACCACATGCAGGTTCTCGAGCAAGGCCCCCCAAGTGGGGTTGTGATCGAGAATCGTGTGGCAGAAGCCGATCATCTCTCCTTCGGACTCGGCGACTAGCGTGCACTCATTGGGCGGCTTGTTGCGCATGCGCTCCGTCCACACGGCCAAGCGGTCGGGCACAACGTCGTGATCCAGGAACGAGTCGGAGTAGTCACCCCGGTAGTGGCGTCGCCAGCTCGCAGCATGAATGGCAGCAATGCGTGACGCGTCGCTCGGCGCGGCATATCGATACTTTACGTCGGCGGTGTTAGGCATGACTCCTCTCATCGATCCTGGCATTGGCACCGCGCGGAAGCCGGGTGCCGGACCGTCGACGGGCCAGGTCCCTCAGGTCACTCAGGATGAGCTCGCCAATCATGTACGAGGTCAAATCTGTGGTCAAGGTATCGCGGAGTGGACTGCATGCCCGGCGGGGATCGCGATGGACGCCACGCAGCCGATGCTCAGATCAGGACCTACCGGCCATCTCCCAACGAATGGGCCAGATGCCACGGCCAGACCAGACGTCATCCGGGGGTTCCACTTACTTCCAATTAAGTAGATCCAATCGCGCATCGATGGCGTTAAGAAGGCTCGTGCATACACCGATATCTGGCACGACGGTTCGCCGCGGGGAGCGAAGCAGAACGGGCCACCACGGGACGCAGGCTGATCGGCTGTAGCGACGACTGCTGCGCCTGTCTGAAGGCGGACGCCACGCTGATGTCCTCTGAAGGGGCATCGGGTCTGGGTCTGCGCTACCCGTCGAGCGGCCTTGGCTCACTGGGGGGGAGGGCGATTTGGCCCTCGGTCGTCCTCTCCTCCATTGAGAACGACAATAACCGGCTGGACCAGGGATCAGAGGGTGCCCGAAAACGACGTGTGCGTCAGACCACGGTGGGTTCGCTCGGTCCGGTCCGGTATCATCGGCGGTCGGCTGACGCTGGGCCCCATCGTCTAGTGGCCAAGGACACCACCCTCTCAAGGTGGAGACACGGGTTCGAATCCCGTTGGGGCTGCTTACTGGGGTTGACCCCGTTGGGTGGATCGGCGTTATGAGAATCCGGCCTGGGTTTACGTCGAGTGTAGGTCTTCGTATTTCTTAGGTGTCATGTAGTCGATCGAGCTATGACGTCCGGCGGGGTTGTAGAAGGCTTCGATGTAGTCCGCCATGCCGCCCGTCCAGGGGTGCGAACAATGGGAGCCAGATCTCAATATTTACAGGACGGGGGGAGGCGCAACGGCCACTCCTGTTCCGTTAGCGATCTCGTAGTCCACAAGCTCTATAGCCTTGCGCACGGTTAGACGGTCGTCGGCGGAGAGACCCCCCTTCGTGGCCAAAGCCGACAACTCATCTCGAAGCTCCGTAGTCTCGGGCGTGGAGAGCCATCGCTGTTCGCCCGTAGTTCTGAGTCGTACTGCACCAGTTGGCTCGATAAGGCCAACGTCAATGAAGACGGCGTCTTGCGCCTCAGAGCCGATAACGGCAACGACGCCCTCTAGGGGCCAGCGGCAATCGCCCTTGTAGTGGTGTGTCCATCTCATCGAACAGATATCCTGCCCCATGTCGTAGGTTTGCCCTTGACACGGCCGATTGGAATCATCCCTGCCGGATACAGGGATCCCAGGACGCGGCCGGTAGAACGGTGGCGTTACTCGGCTACAACGGGAGGGACTTCGACTCCCTCGTTTCCTCCGCTGGCACCCATCAGGTGTTTCGACGACAACTCCTCCAAAATCGTTTCGCTATGGGTGACCAGCGCCGTGAAAGGATCTCTCATACATGGGCATTTACAGATTTTTTACGTCCACGAACAACAATCGTGAGTTTGGCGGGTTGGCGTGGTCGCGAACCCACTGAAAGTCGCGTGAAGGCTTTAGTGCAACATGAAGGGGAACCATCACTTGCCTAGGAGATCGAACCGAACGTGCTGGCGCTAGAGGAGCACCTTGTACTGATATCCCGCCTGGGTAGTTCTTTTGGCGCGGTCAACTCACCCCTCGCATGAGCGGATCGACCCCTCTTTAAGCTACGACACGCGGGGATATCAGAAGAAGCGCATCGGGGGCGACAAGATGACCTTAGGACCAGACTCACCAGAAGCGACACCAAGCCCTTCCGCGGCAGCCGCCGCCGAATTGAACCCGGCGGCTTCTGATGACCCAGTAGGGATCTACCGGTCGGTGGTCTTCGTCCTTCTGGTAATCACTGTGGTCTCAGCCGTCTATACGCGCTCATGGAGTGGATGGATTGCAGGCTCGCTAACGGGTTTCGGTGCATTCGCGGTTGGCGCCATTGTCGGGTTCCTCTTCGGGATCCCGCGTGCCTCGACGACAAATAGCAACCCGGGCAACGCCGGTGGACCAGCCTTTATTACGAACTCGAACCTTGTCGAGATCTCCGATTGGTTGACGAAGATCCTTGTCGGCCTCGGTTTGGTTGAACTAGGTCGCGCTTCACATGGACTGGGCGCAATGATTCAATCCGTGCATGTCGGCCTCGGGGGAAGCACAGGGGCCTCGCTCGTTGCCGCAGGCCTTCTGTTGGTAGGGGCGATCGGCGGATTCATGTGTAGCTATCTCCTGACGATCATTAAGGGGCCCGGGCTCTTTCGTAGGGCTGCTATGGCAGGAATAGAGCAACTCGTAAGCAAAGCTCAGACGGCCGTAACTCAGGCGCAAGCCGCTGCCGCCTCAGCACAATCAGTGCGATCTGCTGTGGAATCGACCGTTAATGATGTCCAAGCGCAACAACTGGTTCACAGGCAGCTTGATGCCGCGACGCCGCCCGTCGATCAAGGGGACCTCGTTGCGGCTCTGCAGGCGGCTAACCCGGAGACACGTCAGCAGCTTGGGATTCTCGCCTCTCAGCAGCGGCGGTTTTGTCGCGGTAATCCAGAGCGGCAGGCTCAACACGACCGCACAGTGGCGGTTTTCCAAGCCCTCGCCACGGTCGATCCTAATAACACCGACAATCATGCGCAGCTTGGTTTTGCTCTCGGCGAGCAGGCCAATCCCGATCTCCAGACAGCCATCTCAGAACTCAATCTGGCGATCAAACAACGCGGTTCGCCAACACGGCCCACCGACTATTTCCTTGAACTAGCGCGGGCCAAGTACACCATCGCACTTCTGGGAGATCAAGCTACAAATTGAGGATCGTGTTGCTATCGCGAATGACCTGCAAGCCGCCATTAGCGGCAATCCAAACATTGCCGCAATCGTCAATTCTGATCCGACACTTAGAGAATCGTTAGTCCCTCCAGAGGCACCGACACCACCCCAAGACCAAGAGCCGCCCGCTAGTCAGCCGTCCGCTCCCGGCACTGGATCCTGAGACATGGTGCTCGGAGTTTGGGTCAGTCGGCGTGGATTGGATCTTCATTGGGGCGTTGGGCCTAGGTTCCAATCCTGTCGCCAGCCGAAGGTGTTGGGAGATGGAATGGGAGATAACGGGTCGCCACCACTGGCTGCACGATGCAGTGGTCTCCTTGGGCTTGGCTCCTCCTGGAAGCTCGGGGCGGTACCGGTCGCCGGCGGGCGGGTCGAACCGCTTGTGCCAATGACAGCTCTCACGCTTCTACGAGGTGGAGATATGCGAGCGCAGTTGCTACAGCTCTTATCAATGGCAACATCGTCCATATCCGAGTAGCTGTTCCATCTATATCGTCGATGCGGAACAGCCGAGAATTCGCGATGACGGGCACAATCACGATCCCCCGAATAGCCTTTCAGTGATGTGCAAAGACTCACTTGCCGCATTCGGTGGATGGGGATCATCGACGTCACCATCCACTGAGATTCCTGCCTGCGACGATGACGAGAATTTGATCAAAGATGGTTATGAGCTTGTCAAATGTCTTCTGCTAAGGGCTGACTCTTGGTGCAAAAGACGAGTTCTGATGCTCGATTTCATTGAGGAGCGACGCGGTCAGTGGTCTGTCAATGTCGACTTCTGCGTACCCGCTATGAACTCGTTGAAGGTCCTCCGACTTCCCGACGGGCGGTTTTGCATACCTCTGCTGACGTTCAGCAAGGATTTTCTACCGCCAGCTCACATAACGATCGAGGACGAACGCCATCACCGCGTTTCGCTCGCATCGTCGGAACGAGCTCGAAGAGTGGCCTTTGCGATCGCGCTCGCTGCCGCTCAGCACGCTGGCCTACAGGTTGCAGCCTGCCGAACGATCCTCTGGGATCTGACCGACGCGGACACGGTTGTGTCGGCAAAGGCCTGGATGGATCTTCAAACGGAGCTTTCGCGGCATCGCACAACGAATGACGCTAGGCGTGATGACCTTGTACTGCTTGCTCGGCTGCTGGCTCGATCGGTGTTTCTGTTGTTGGAATTTGAGGTGCGACAGATCGGTCAGAGAAAGCTAATAAAATTCAGCCACGACGGCCCAATCCGTATTACCCGTAAGTGGCTCGAGGTCTTAGGGTTACTTCCTCGGGTGATCTGCACGCGAGCTGCCTTTGGAGGGAATGCCGAGAGCTATCACGTCCAGATTCTTCCACCAGAGCACGTTACCGTTGTCGATTCATATCTTCTGTACTCCTATTTTGACGTGTGCAAAGACAGGGGTGGCAATTCACGGGAGCGGAAGGATCAAGAGCTCACAACCTCGGATCAGTTGGCTCGGGAGACGAGTCTCACGAAAACGTTGGGAGAGGACTCCTTCTCTCAGTGGTGGGGCTACATCGAAGGACCGGCCGAACCGATGTCTGCGCATATAAGAACTTCGGCAAGACGAATGCCTCGTCTCGAGCTAGGACGCGATTGTTTTGCTTTGTTTCGCTTCTATCCACAATTCGCCGGCTTGCTCAGCTTGATCCTGGTGGCCGCTATAGTCAATATTGCGTTTTCAATAGCATACGTGGTCGGAATCAAGGACCGTACACTCAACGGCTTGGCTGCTGGCCATCCTGAGGCGATCTTTATTATTGTCGGGATCGTCGCCGGCTTGGCGGTCACATTGACGGTCTATCCAAAAGAGCACCTACTTACTTCTTCAGTCCTCCGACCATGGAGACGCCTGGAAGCGTTATTGGCGGGGTTCACAATTGCGATCCCGGTGACAAGCGAATGGAGCTGGCAGAGCGACAGGAGCCTTTCTTCCAACGTCATCGATGGACGCATCTTAGTTTACGAGCTGGCTGCGGATTTTCTGGTGTTTGTGAGTTTGGTCGTGATTAGCTTTACCCCTTGGCACTCGGAGACAACGGGTGGACGTATGTGGCGACGGAAGGGACTCCCTCAGCGTCGTCGACAATTTCCTCGTGAACCGTGGCATCTTAAGGGCGGACGCGTTCTTGACGACTTTGAGATCGCTGCCCGGCGCCGTGAGCCGGGGGGTTACGAGTGGTCGCTAGAGTTCGGAAAGCGAATGGACAGGAAAACGGCAAGAGTTAAAAAGTGGGCCGACCAGTATCTGAGGGAGGTACCGCGAGCAAGGCTTTTCAACATGGGTATTCCTCCCGCGGTTCGACATGAACGTTCTCATCGATTCGGACAATAGCCTCGTCCTCCGGAGATCAAATGCCCGAAGAGGCACATGAGGTCCGTTGCATAGTGGACGTCCGGAGGCCTGGTCAGGTCAGGCTTCTATCTCTTACCCAGGGCGACCCGTGCTCCCGTCACGCCCGATTTCGAACTGAGATGGTACCGAACCCGCCGTTCACACGTCGCTCTGATGGTTCGATTCTCCAGGGATCCGTGGTCCGTGCGGATGAGTCTGTGCTTTACATTCGTTGGCCAGAATATGAAGCACTCGAAAAGCGTCATGGACCAGAAGGACGAGATCAGCCCACAGGGTCCAACACCTCGTAGGTGTTGCGAAGGCGTGCGCCGAGCTCGGCGGCGATTCTGCGGGCCACCGATGTCGTCACGAGATTGAGGCTGGAGAACTCCTGTTTGGACATGACGAGCAACCTCATCTTCGTATCGGCGACCACAGTCGCAGTTCTCATTCCACCGTCGAGCAGGGCGAGCTCACCGAAGAACTGACCCGGGCCCAGCGTTGCGACAGCGAACCGCCCCCTGAACGCTGACGCTGAACCTTTGACGATGACGAAGAATTCATCGCCTGGTTCTCCCTGCACGGTCAGGATGTGACCCGGCTCGAAGTCGTGCTCAGTAGCCAGAGGTGCAATCCTGGTGAGCTCCCCGTTGCTGCATCCCGAGAAGATGGCGATACTCCGAAGGAGTGCTGCACCAGAGTTCCTTCGCGACCGCAAGTTCTGCAACATCCGGGCTCCTCTTGATGCTCGATCCAGCTCCGGGGAGCTGTGTCCGACGGTTCCCGCCGCCTAGATCGAGCATGTAACAAAAGGATCACTCGTGTCTGTGTCGGGGGACACGTTCCGAGTGAGACCCTCGTCACACAGCCGGACGCAAGAACGGCTGCTGGAAACTTCGCTTCTCAGCGGAGACCCGCCCGCTGCCGGATCAAGACGATTTCGACAAGCTCAATCCGGCCGCGTGTCAGCTTCAACCATCCGTTCTCCTCCATCGAGCGCAGCACGCGGTTCACAGTTGGTCGAGTGGTTCCGGCGAGCTCGGCGAGATCGTCCTGGGTGAGGGGCACGACTACTCCAGGGTGGGCTCCTCCCCATACTTCAGCCGCCTGTATCAGCCGCCTGAGCACGCGGACGTCCGCCGGCAGATGCAGCGCTTCGACCAGCAGCCCTGTAGTTAGCCGCAACTCTCTCGCGAGAACCGAGACCATCACACGGTCGATCGACGGATGCTGGCTGCGTAGTCGCTCGAACTCCTGCCGGAACACGCAAAGTGTCTCCGCCGGTTCGAGGGCCGAGACGCTGGCCCGGCGCCGGTCCTCGTCAACAAGAGCAAGTTCTCCGAAGAATTCTCCCGGCCCAAGCACCGTGAGCATGGTCGAGTCGCCCATATGGGTCCCGGCTCTGACCGCGAAGCGTCCCTTCTCGACCAGGTGTAGCGAATCGCCCGGGTCGCCAGCGTGGAAGACGATTTCCCCCTTTTTGAACCGTCTTCGTCTGGCTATGGAGAGAAACTTTCTGCTTTCCTCCTCGTTGACTCCGGCCAGCAACTCCCACCTCATCGCTGTCAGGCTCTCTTCTTCTTTGTTTCTGCGTGCGCCGCCTCGGCGAGCAGTTTGATGGTGGTCAGTCGATGGTCCCATTGCGCGGCGAGGTCGGCCATCGTCCGAGTGGCCTGGTCGAGACGGTTGGCTTCGATCCGGTAGAGCACTTCGCGACCTTGTTTGCGTCGGCTGATCAACCCGGCCTGTTCGAGCACGACGAGATGTTTGGTAACCATTTGGCGGGAGAACGGCACCCGTCCGGCCAACCAGCTGGCGCTGACCTCTCCGTTGCTGACCAGCAGGTCAAGCACCCGCCGACGAGACGGGTCGCCTATGGCCGACCACAACTCATCGTCAGTCTGCACGGTCATCGTCAATGGGGCTTCGCGAGCAAGCTGTTGAGGCGCTCCAGGAACTCGCCCCACCCTTCCTGGTGCTCGTCGGCGTAACGTTGCTTCTCCGTGTCGGGCCAGTCGCGCAGCTCGTGGCCGCTCTCGGCCACGCGAAGACGGGTCCGCTCGTCGTCCTCGGGCGTCAGCGTGAACTCGACGAGCATCGAGTTGCCGGCAACAGGTTCCTGTTCGCGGGGATAGTTCCAGCGAAACGAGAAGCGAGTCGGTGGATCGACCGTCTCCACGACGACGGGACCACCTTGTTCCCCAAAGCCCAGGTAGCCACTAGCGCCCGGCGCCACCTTGAGTTCGACCCGATCGGCAAACCACTGGCTCATCTGATCGGGCTCGGTGATGGTTCGCCACACCACCTCCAACGGTGCCTCGATCAGAATCTCCCGCTCAATGACGAGGTCTGCCATCAGCATTCGACCCTTCCCTGAGCACGTCTAGAGCCGTCTGCGCTTGTCGCCTCTAGGCGTCGCATGTCGGTCATCGCTGACTCCCGCTCTCGAACTGCAACCCATAGTAGCAGGTCACGACCAGATATGCAACTTTTTGTTGCATATCTGAGCGACATGTGCCACCATCGGTTGCATATAACGGTGACGGTTGGGATTGCATCGAGGTTGACATCACTTTCAAGCATCCCAAGTCGACGACTGGAGGCAACGCAATGGCTGCACGCATCGACCAAATCACAGGCTTTACCTACACGACATACATCGAAGCTACGCCCGAACGGGTCTGGCAGGGTCTTACAGAACCCTCAGTCACGAGGCGCTACTGGCGGCATCAAAGTGCCGGTGAGAAGGCCTTCCGTTCGGACTGGAAGAAGGGCTCGACCTACGAGTTGGCGCACGATGAGGTCGGCCTCGTCGTGAGCGATCCCGAACAGGTGATCCTCGAGTCCGATCCTTACTGCCGGCTTGCATACACCTGGCATACGTTCACGCCCGACTGGGCCGTCCAGGTCGGCTTGGACGAGGCCTCCGCTGACGTCTGGCGGGCTGAGCCGCGCTCCAATGTTGCCTTCGATATCGGGGACGCCGGGCATGGTGTGGTGAGGCTAACGGTCGTTCACGACGGATTCGAGCCCGGTAGCCGCGTGCTCGAGGCCATCTCTGACGGCTGGCCTTCCGTTCTTGCCAGCCTGAAGACCCTGCTCGAAACAGGAAAGGCCTTGCCTTGATAGCCGCGCGCTCGAATACAAGGCGTCCGGCCGACCGAACCAACTCCTCGTTGGCCCATTATCTGCCCGCGACGACGAGATAGCTATATTCCGGCACCGGTAGGGATTTGCGTTGGCGTTTGTTGTCAATATCTTGGGCGAAACCTTTCATTTAGTCTCTTGGGAGCATACGCGTCTTTTACACCTCTTTTACGCTCACGCCACGACAATAGACCGATCACAGAAGAAGAACTAATCCCGAGCACAGTTGACTACCGTGGCGTGACGCCTGGCAGCCGGCCGCCGGAGGTGGTTGTTCCGCGCTGTTAGCTGTGGTTGTTCGTTTGGCAGCTTGAATGCGGGTAAACGCCGACCGCCCAGCGTCAACTCCCCAAATCTGCACAGGAGGTTGTCATGCCCTCGTTCACCAGCGGTTGGAATGCAAACATGGCGCGGATGGGGTCGCCCCGGCTCCAACGGGGGCTGATCACGACGGCCCTACAACTCGGTCCGCTCGCCTCTCTGGTCGGATCTTGGAGGGGACCCGGCTTCAATGCGATCTGGCGACCCGACAACATTCAGCCACCCGCCAACAGCGCTATCCATCGATTCTTGGAGCTCAACCTAACGAATGATTCGTTCGAGTTCCGCGTGATCCCAGGGGCGGTGCCCAATCGCGGATTCAACAATCAGGCCGATCTCGAGTTGTACGGTCTGCACTACCTCCAACGCACAAGCGACGCGGACCAGCCGCCGTTCTCGACCGCCGGCCAGGCGCTGCACATAGAGCCGGGGCTGTTCATGAACGTTCCGGGGAGTTTGGCAAATAACAACCAGGCCACGATCGTCCGTATGGGTAGTATCCCCCACGGTACGACCGTGCTGATGCAGGGACCGAACCCTGGCGCAGAAGTTACGTCGGGTTCACCGACAATCCCGGCTCTTACGCCGTTCGCCAACTTTCCTGGGGTCCAGCCATTCACCACCACAGCGGGACTCGGGATCCAACCCGTCAGCATCGCGCCCACAACTCAGGCATCCCCCGGGCCGCCCCCCGTTGCCGCCGTCACATATGGCGAGGAGCACGTGGTGCCGGAAAACCAGGACACCGCTGCTGACGCTGCGTTCCCGGCGTCTCAGAGCAACGGCCCGTTCCCGGCGGAGTTCCAGGGATTTGTCAATGATCCGAACTCGGTATTGCGCGACGCCATCGCCGGCCAGACGATCCTCGGCTTCATACAGATCAATCTCTCGGCGGACGGCGTCGGACAGGGGATTGAGAACATCCCGTTCCTGGGGATACCGAACATGAGCTACAGCGCGGCCACCGCTGCCGCCAACCCGACGAATGCAGTCACCACTGATCCCACTGTCGCCTCGACTACTCCCAACGCATTCGTCTACTCAGCTCAGGCGACCTTCTGGATCGAGTTCGTACAGATACCGTTTAGCGTTTCGCCTGTGCGTCCGCTCGATCCCACTCCATCGCCCACCCTCCAGGAGCTCGAGCCCTTCTTCGCTCAACCGACGTTCCTGCAACTCCAGTACTCTCAGCTCGTCATCCTGGTGTTCAATAATGTCCTCTGGCCGCACGTCACGGTGGCGACGATGACCTTGAGCGATGGTTAACCGAATACGAAACCAACGGCTGTGGGTCGTACCCTCGATGCACCGACCAAGGTCACTACATGAGGTCGAACATTGGCGATTCGCCAGAATCTTCATGCAAAGGGTATTGCATCGTTCTACGTCCTGGGAGTAGTACTCGGATTTGTTTGCTCCACAGCGGACTTGGCCTCGGCAATTTCTTCATCGGAGCCGCAGCGTTGATTGGCGTCTAATCGTGGGGTTCGTGTTTGAACCCGCTATCAAAGCGCCGCCACACGCGGATTTCGCAGCGCAACGTCACAGGGAGCTTGGCCGCTTCATCCCATGTTGTGTTCAGGGCTGCAACCGCCCGTGCGGCGGAAGGCGCCTTGCTGACGACGCGTGGTTAGTGGGTCCCGGAGGTTTAGTGTGGCGAGGACTCAAGTCGTAGAAGGAGAGACTGTGTTTACTTACGCCGGGCGGGAGGTAGGCGATGGCTGATCTTGGAGAACCAATCTATCCGCGGCGTTTGAGCGGTAAGCGAACGAGGTTCCTGAAGAAGTTTCAGGTCGATCCATCTCGAAGGCCGATCTGGCGGCGCCAGGCGAACCTCCCGGTCCCGGGAGAAGACCTTGCTTGTCCACCGGAACTCGACTTGGACAAGCCAGAGCTCCAGGCAATTCGGCGGGCGGTATCGGGTCAGCTCGCCAAATCGTGCTCGCCACGTGCACCGCTGCCTCGCGCGGATCCCTATGGGATTTCCCTGTCAGGGGGCGGAATACGTTCGGCTTCGTACTGCTTGGGGGTTCTCCAGGAGATGACTAGGCGCGGCATGCTCAACCACACAGACCGCAACAAGCATGTGGCTGCCGACTACTTGGCATCAGTGTCGGGCGGGTCTTATATCGCTGGAGCTGTTGCCATGATCAACCGCGGGAGATATTGCGACGAACCCATTGACAGGAGTGACACGCGAACGGGGTCGAGACCGACAATCCAACCAGGATCGCTTCCCGCATTCGCCCCTTTGAGTCCTGAGGAACGCTATCTGCGAGACCACATTCGGTACTTGACGCATGGATTCGGCGGGATCATTGGTGTGTTCTGGCGTCTCCTGTCGGGCATCGCGTGGAACGTCATGGTGCTAGCTCTCGCTGTTGGAGCGCTTAGCGTCCCTGTGGGCTGGATCTACGGCGCCCTAGTGCCTTCCCTACGAGCTAGTTGTCCGACGAGCTGCGGTCCTCACCACTTTGATTTTCCCGAGTGGGTCTTCTATGTGGCGATCGGCCTTGCTTTGGCCGGGCTAGCCGTTGGAATGGCCTGGGTAGCCCGGCAATGGCCGAAGGAGGGCAAACGGAGGACGCTAGCGATTATTTCTATGAGTTGCCTAGGTATCGCCGTCGCTTGGTTGCTCGTTGTTGTCGTCGTCCCCATACTGCTCGAGTGGATCCGGGCAAGCGTCGGCGTGCACGCTTCAAACCACCAGGTGCCCCCACAAAATTCGACCACGGCCGTGGGTGCGATCAGTGGTGCTGGAGCTTTGACGTCAGCACTGATCGCCATATTCGGGGTCCGCGCTCTTCGTACCGCTCAGGGCGTCTGGTCGAAAGTTCCTGCCGGTGAGCGCGAGACCATCATCAGCCGTTTTAAGAGTTTCCTTCTCAAATCACGCGTCCCGCTTCTCAATCTCCTGGCGGCGTTCCTTGCACCCGTAACCATTGGAGCTATTGCGATCCTCGGTTTGCACCTGGGCGCGTTGTACCGACCCTTCGTTCTTGGTGTCAGCGGCTGGGTCGCGGTATTGGCATGGCTTGGCGGGGTTGTTGTCCTGCTAATGGCTTGGTGGTATGGCGATCTGAACTCATGGTCGATGCACCCGTTCTACCGGGAGAGGCTGAGTGCGGCTTTCGCCCTGAAGCGTTTCGATGCGTGCGACGAGGTGTGGTCGCCAACTTCGACGGAAGAGGATGGTCGGTTGATTGATGCGACGCGGCGACCATATGACGCTCTCTACATGATCTCGGACTCTCAGCCGGAGCATTTTCCGGAGGTGCTCATCTGTAGCGCGGCAAATGTCTCTAAGTACGGTGCCACGCCAACGAAAGCGCCGGTGACGAGCTTTGTATTCTCCCAACGAGAGGTTGGGGGGCCGCTTATCGGGGCGTGGCCTGCCGCCACTTACGAAGAAGTTCTCTGGAAAATGCCGACGCTGAGACGCAACCTCACCCTGCCGGCGGCTATCGCGATGTCGGGCGCTGCGATATCACCAGAGATGGGACGGATGACTCGTGCACCTCTGCGGTTCCTTCTCACGATGCTGAATATTCGCCTCGGGCTGTGGATCCCGAATCCCAACCGGCTGGCAGAGTTCGAGGTCAGAAGCAATCGACGCTCTAGGCGACGATTGGCCCCAAGGATCACATACCTCCTCCGGGAGATGTTCGGCAAGGACGATCCCGAGGCCAAGTTCCTGTACATAACAGACGGGGGCCACTATGAAAACCTGGGCCTGGTCGAACTGCTCAGACGTCATTGCCGCTACGTCTGGTGCCTGGACGCATCAGGCGAGGCCCAAGACAACTTCTCGACCATTGCAGAGGCCGTGGCCCTTGCATTCAGCGAGTTGGGTTGCCGAATTGACATCGACCCAGCCAAGGACATGGCTCCGGACGAGTCAGTTACGAAAGCTCGCGCCGCGCAGAACCTTCGCCCCGTCGTGAAACGAACGTTCAGCGTCGGCACCATCTATTACGATCCCACCGACCTCAGCGATATCGGTCGCCTCGTGATAATCAAGACGGGTGTGCCAGCGGATGCGCCATTGGATGTGGCAAATTTCTACGAGTCGGATACCAAGTCGTTTCCTTGTGATTCCACACTCGACCAGCTCTACACAGCCGATAGATTCGACGCCTACCGCTCGCTCGGCGTATTCGCCGCCCAACAAGCACTAACGTTCTGTTGGCGGGATTTCACGCACTACATTAGCGCCGGTCGTCCGAGCGCTGCCTTCATGCCGTAGAGCACTCATTCGTACTGGACTGGATAGCCACCCCAAGCAGAACGTGTGATTCGGGAGAAGTTGGATCGGGAGTTCTCGTCCAGCCGGACGACGATCAACCGCTGGCGCCGGAGCTGGCTTGGACAAGAATCGTCTGCCGGCCATTCACAGGCTTGACCTCGACCTCGACGGAACTGTTTGATTCGACGTCCTGGCTCGTGAGCACGCAGCTCAATGGCATCTTATAGTTGCTACCATCGAGCATTTCCAGCGTCGCCTGACGAATGTCCTCCACCACCTTCGGCGATAGGCCTTCGAGGATCTGCCTGATCCTCGTCGTCATGTCGTCCTCAAGGCCTAGGTCTTCGACCATCTTCACCAGTGGGTAACCTTTTGCATGCATCGCGCGGATGCTGGCTCGAACGTTTGCGTCCTCCAAGGCTGTATTTACCGCTTGTACGAGCTGTGGGTCTCCGGGTGACATGGAGTTAACCCTCCACCTTTACCGGGCAATACGACATCGATTCTCCTTTGACGTTACCAATCGCGGTCAAGTCGAGCTGCTCCGATTTGGGCAGGGAGCACAAACTGCGACGCCTTTCTACTCTGCAGTGTGTAAAGGGTGCGTAAAAATCGGCCCCGGGTTTTGCTTAAGCTCCCATGCCGAACTCATCGTCTGGAAGGCCTTCGGGCGATTTTTGACTTTCTCAGCCGACCGACGCTCATTGGGGATACCGCCCTCACCAGTGGAGCAAGGTATTTGTCGTAGTTGGCCCTGCTCAGATTTAGTCGATAGCCCTCGGAGCCGATCGTCAAGGTCACGCTGACCTCGGCCCTCGAACCGTCGAGGTCATCGACCAACTGTCTGCTGCTCTCTGTTGCCATGTGAGATAGCCCTGCGAGAACTAGCTTCGCCCCATGGCGGCGACGTTGTTCGACACGTGCGTCCTAGGACCGAAACCACTCTGGAACCTGACTGGACATGCTTTCCTCCCGCGAACTCGTAGGACCCGCTCCCGTGGACCGGGAGAAACGAGGGGTCCTGCCTTTTCTACCGGCGGGGACGTAAACGAAGCGTAAAGGGTTGTCCGACCGGAGCGCAGCGGAAGGTCCGGGTGGTGGTGGTCACGTCCGTCCCACGATCCGGCCGGCGAAGGGGCCCCTCCACCGCCGACAGGAGTCCGACCTGGTTCGTTTAAGCCTCGTGACTGGGAGAAGCATGACTCGACCGTCGCCGCGCGCGCGACGAGGTGCGACCCTGGGGAGCCGGACGAGAGCTGTTCGATGCTTGCCTCAGAATGCGGCCGAATCCCAACCGCTGCGCAGTGGCAACGGACGCTTGGGCAAGTCGAGCGCTCTCTTGCTTGTCGGTATGGAGCCCGCGTGTTGCTAGGAGCTGTGAAAGCGCGATTTGGGATTCCGCTTTCCAGAACGGTCCATCGATCTCGTCTGCGACGGCCGACGCCTTGTGGAGATGTTCGATCGCATCGTCGATCTGATCCAAGGATGCGGCCAACAGGCCCAGCCAGTAGTGGCTGCTACCGAGGATCGCGCCACCTACTCCGAAGACAACGACGTGATCAGCGCAGGGATTGAGCAGGTCGGTCAGCAGTGTCTGCAGCTCTCGATCTTGACCAAGTGCGGCAACGCCGCTGAAGAGCGCAACTCCTGCCAACCAGTAGACATCGCGGGGTAGTTCAGAGCCATCGTCGCCGAGCGTCCTCCAAGCGACCTCGCGAGCCTTCTCGTGTCGGCCGGACTCCGACAGC
Organism: uncultured Acidimicrobiales bacterium; assembly: GCA_963801315.1. Lineage (GTDB taxonomy): Bacteria > Actinomycetota > Acidimicrobiia > Acidimicrobiales > CAVXTF01 > CAVXTF01. Next base: position 225,547 of record CAWDEI010000006.1, read on the forward strand.
ACAGTTGCCAATAGCGCCGCGCCGGCCCGGAAAACTGAGCTCGCCTTGGCCGCCTCGTGCAGGACCGGCAGCTCTTCGGATAGCCGGGCCTGCTGGTACCGAATGAGGAACCGCTGGAGCACGAGAGCTCCTTCGGAGAATTGCTCGAACTCGTATCCGCGAAGGGCGGCACCTCGCGCCAGCTGCTCAGCTAATGCAAGGTCACCATGAAGGGTTGCTTCGGTTGCCCGAAGGGCCATCGACCAATAGATGTCGGCTGGACTGCCAAGATCCCGAGCATTGCGCTCATAATCGACCAAGGTGACATTGAACTCGTCGATCCTGCGGTTTTCCAACAGGTCAGCCAGAAGCTCGCGCTGAAGCGTCAGGAACAAATCTCCCCTCGAGCTGCTCGACGCGACCAGGTCGCATGCCGAGCGACAAAGCGCCAGCCGCTCCTCTCGCGCTGCTGGCTGATGGGTGGTCCAACGGTGAAGAGCCAGGATGGCGACCGCTTTGACGGTGAGGTCTTCGCAAGAAGGTGACAGTTCGTGTGCCTCGCGGGCTGCTTGTCCTTCTCGTTCGTGGTCGACGTAATACAACGCGGCGGCGATCCCCGACAAGGCGCGGACCCGTCTCTCGTTATCGCTGACGTCGAGGTCCTCGATGGCCTCCTGCAGAAGCACAAGCGCAAGTGCCCGCAGTTCCGATGCAGAGCTCCATGGTCCGTCAACTGCCAGCGCCACATCGAGCAGCAACGCGGAATCACCGGATCGACGAGCCGCGTCGGCGGCGTCAAGGAATGCTCGACGGGCACAATCCGTTTGCCTGTCGTTCGCATATGCGCGACCGAGTGCCAGGTAGAGACGGCCTAGAAAAGCGTTACTCTCGCCGATAGTCAGGCTCGAGTCGATGGCGCGCTCATACCACGCTGCCGCCTCCGAGAACATGAGGTGCCGTTCGGCCTCAATTGCCGCCATTCTTGTGTACGTAGCGACTTCACTCGGCTTACTGAGAGGTGCCGCTTCGCAATAGTGATGGGCAATCGTTGCCGCCTTGACAGTGCTGTCAAAGTGGCGAACCAGAGCACAAGCCACTCGGCGATGGAGCTCGGCGCGGCGCAGATGGGGAATGTTGGCATATACGGTATTCCGGACCATTGCATGAGGAAACAGGAATCGATCGGGGTCTTGCGAATCTTCGACGAGCAATCGTGTCGCGAGGCATTCTTCGACGGCATCAAGGACCATGTCGTTCTGAAGCTCGGATACCTCACCCAAGATCGCCGTCGACATGCTGTCACCCAGCACCGCCGCCGCGAAAAGCACGTTGGTACTGCGTCGCGTGAGTCTCTCGGTCCGACGCGTTATCAGCGCGCGAACGCCTTCGGGGACGATAGTTGAGAGCGCCGAAAAAAGATCACCCGAATTGCGAAGCTTGACGGATTCCTCGTCGAGCTCTCGTAGCAGCTCGCGGAGGAAGAAGGGGTTCCCTTCGGTGACTTTACGCAGGTCGGACGCGTGCCCGGCCAAGAGCTGAACGCTTTCGGGGGGAGCTACGGCCTGAACGAAGCTATGTACCTCCCCGTCATGGAACGGGGGGAGGCGTTCGATGCGAGACAGCGATGGGGGCGCTACGGACAGGACGAGCTCGAGTCGTTCTCCGCTGATGTCATCGTCCCGGAATGTTGCGACAAACGAGACATCCGTAAGCGCTGGGTGTCTCACAAGATGACGCAGCAGAAGCAGAGTCGGGCGATCCGCCCAGTGCAGGTCTTCGAAAATCAGGACAGTTCCGGGAGCACAGAAGCGCTCGAGACTGGCAGTTACTGATTCGTTCAGTCGGAAGCGTGCCCCGACTCCTCCTCCCTCGAGCCTCAGTGACGACAGAGCGTCCTCGAGCGGCGAGGAACCGGCCACCGCCACAACACCGTTTGCTGATTGGGAGCCCGCCATCTGACGCAGGACTTGACCAACTGGTTCATAGGGCTCGGCGGGGTCAGGTGTGCATGTACCGATGAACACGCGAGCGTTCTCTTGCTCCATGCGGTCGCGGACCTCGGTGATCAGTGTGGTCTTTCCGATGCCCGCCGAACCAACGACGAGAAATAGCCGCTGACGGTTGCTGGCCGAATCTTGAAGAAAGGAAACGAGGTCTCGAAATTCCTTATGGCGCCCGATCATTTGAATCCGTGGCGGGTGTTGGCGTATGCGAGCCTTTCCGGCCGCAGACGGTGCCTCGAGGTCGAGGGTGGAACGTTGGAGGAGGATGTCTTCTTCGAGTGTGCGTAAGGACTGCGATGGAACGACACCGAGCTGATCATCTAGGCGTTGTGCAAGCTGAGCGAAAGCGCGCAAGGCCTCCGCAGCTCTGTTGCTTCGGTAGAGCGCGATCATCAGGCTCGCTGTCAGCTTCTCGCGTAACGGGAATATCTCCGTCGCCGCGAGAAGAACATCCACTACGAGGGCGTGCTCGCCGATAGCAAGACGAGCGGTGGCAAGCTCTTCGAAAGCAATCCCACGGAGCTCATCGAGACGAGCCATGTCGGCGCGCATGGCACTGAGGTCTCGGGCGTCTGCGAGCGCCGGACCTCGCCAGAGATCAAGAGCCTCTGTCAGGTGAGGTATGGCTCTAGAGGGGGCGCCGGCCGCGTTGGACTGCCGGGCAAGCAATACTTGGCGTTCGAACCGTTCTGTGTCGAGCTCGTCGGGCTCGAGCCGCAGGAGATAGCCGTGCGGACCCGCAGGCAGCCGAACGCTGGGGGCGCTAGGGCTCCGTTCGGGCTCGAAGACATGACGCAGACGGCCGATGTGCACTCGTAGCGCTGTAGCGGCGCTTGGGGGAGGTCCCCCCTCCCACAGTTCTTCCACCAGCTGGTCAGTGGGAACGGGTCGATTGGCCCGCATGGCGAGCAGAACAAGAAGCTGGCGTGGCTTCGCTCCGCGTATCGTCAACGGCGATCCGTCGTGGCGTACCTCCGCAGAGCCAAGAATCCTGACGTCCACCAACGTTTCCCGCCTGTTGACCTACGAAACGGTACACCCGTGAGTAGGGGGGCGAAAAGAGAACTTTGTGTTACAACCAGGTGAAACGTCTTGCACAGTCGTACCTGCGCCGACCTGCATATTTCAATGATTTGCGGCTCGACGAAGTTCTTATCCCTCGACGGAACCAACGCTGAATGCGCGGTTCGCCAACTCGCGGCTCAGGTACGGAGCGTCGTCAGGAAGAGCACCGGCCGTCTTTACATCCTCCGCTGCTCGGACGAGGGCGCCGTAGGCGATTCGAGCGAGTGAGCTGCCCAACGAGATGCGCCGCACACCGGCGTCAGCGAATTGGTTCGTCGTGGGTCCGCCCGGCAAGAGAAGGACGTTCACCGGTCCCCCCACCTCGTTCACGATCCGGGCGACTGCGGACAGGTCGGTCAGACCGGGCACGTAGACGACCTGCGCCCCGGCGTGCCGGTAGGCGCCAAGGCGATTGATCGTGTCGTCGAGGTCATCCCGGCCCCGCAGATGGTTCTCCGCCCTGGCGGTGAGGACCAGTCCGTGGCGTTCCGCAGCGGCGGCAGCTATCGCCACCCGCGAGACAGCGGTGTCCAGATCCTCTATCCGCCGAACGTGCGGATCCCAGTCCTCGATCGAGAATCCGGCTGCCCCTGCTTCGGCCAGCATTTGAACTGTTCGGGCCACGCCCCCTGATTCTTGGGGGAAGCACTGTTCGGAGTCGACGTTCACCGGAAGCTCGGTTGCATCGCAGATCGCCCGGACGTGATCCACGAGCTCTTGGCGCGACGCAGTCATGTCCGGCCTTCCCATCGATGCTGCGAAACCACCGCTCGTGGTCGCAAGCGCTTCAAACCCGAGGGTCGAGAGCAGCCGACACGAACCAAGGTCATGAGGATTCGGCATGATGAACCACCCTGCCGAATGGAGAGTGCGAAAGCGGTCAGTCGCTCGGTCGTTGTCCATCTGCCGATCATGAGGGTTGACGGAACCGGACACAAGCGAAAATCGGACCTCGACGTCGACCCTCGATTACGAGCCCTTCAGCTTCGCCTCCAATTGATCGATTCGATCGACAATATCCTTGAGCCCGCCTCCGGTGTGTGTGTCGAGCCGGTCGAGAATCTCGACGGTGTCGTCATAAGTGTGCTGAGCACGCAGATCGCTTGCCACGCTCTGCACGTTCTGCCCGACCATGATGACCGACAGCAATACCAATTGGAGGAACGTCTGTGCTATCCACGCGATGATGCCCTCGCCCCCCGGCTTCAGCGCAGGCCGCAAGCCGAGCAAAGCGATCACGCCGAACACATACGCGCACCACATTGACCCGACGATGTTTGTCAGGAAAACGGCGATCTTGGCGTTGATCCCATTGGCTCTCTTGACGTCCGACGCCAAGCCGCGAAGGCTGATCGCTTGTGAAATGTGATGAAATGTCTTGACCGGTCGCGGTATCGGCCCTCGAATTTTATGTTCGGGATTGTCGGTCACTCCCGCTCCTCCTTGTGGGCTCGCTTCGAGTTGTCAGGCTCGCATTGAGCATGGCATCCGAGCGCTATTGGGGGTGAGATGGAGCCCTCTCGAATTGACCAACCCTCGCACCAGGTGGACGTGGCCCACTGGCCGGGCCGAGCGACCGGAACCGTAGGACCCCGGTACCGTGCCTGCGCTCCTCGTACCTGGTACGTGTCCCGATGACGGGGCAGAGGCCGTTCGGACAGAAAGCCTGGCCCACGCTTTCGGGTCTGCCCCGCACGACGCCAGTTCGGGATCTATCAGCCCAGGTCAGCGAGCCGGGTCAGCCGCAGTGGGACTCCAGGAGAGACGGCGAGACTCCCTGACACGAGCGTCAGGTATTCGGATATCCTTGTGCTATGGCACTACCTAAGATCATCAGCGTGGACGACCATGTCGTCGAGCCTCCTCATGTGTGGCAGACCTGGCTGCCGGAGAAGTACCGCGAGAGGGGCCCGCGAGTCGAACGAAAGAAGTGGGGAAGCTTCAAGCATCTCTCCGGGGCGAAGTACGACATGGTCGAAGACCCCGACGGCGACTGGGGAGACGCCTGGTACTACGACGACGAGCTGATCTACGTGCAGAAGAAGTTCGTTGCCATCCCCCAAGCGTCGACCACGCTCGACGAGTACGGCAACATCGTATTCGACCGTACCCAGATGACGATGACGGCCACGACGTTCGACGAGATGCGCAAGGGATGCTGGGACCGCGACGAACGTGTAAAGGACCTGACCCTCAACTACACGGACGGCTCCCTTCCGTTCCCGACCTTCCCCCGCTTCTGTGGTCAGACGTTCCATGAGGGAGCGGACAAGGAGCTCGGGTTGGCCTGCGTGAAGGCGAACAACGACTGGATGGTGGAGGAGTGGTGCGCGCCTTCGGGTGGCGTCAACATCCCGCTTTGCATTATCCCGCTCTGGGACGCCGAGCTTGCCGCAGCAGAGACGAAGCGAAACGCTGAACGTGGAGTCAGGGCGATCGCCTTCAGCGAGATGCCGACCCGCTTGAAGCTGCCGAGCATCAACACCGATTACTGGGATCCGCTCTGGCAGGTCTGTAACGACTACGGGGTGACGGTCTGCATGCACGTCGGCTCGAGCAGCTCGAACCCTGTCGCATCTCCTGACTCGAACAAGGCCGTAGGCGTTGCTCTGGGATTCAACAACGCCATTGCCTCCCTGGCCGACTGGCTGTTCTCCGGCAACCTGCTGAGGTTTCCCAAGTTGAAGCTGGCTTACTCGGAGGGCCAGATTGGTTGGATCCCTTATATCCTCGAGCGTTCCGACACGGTCTGGGAGCAGCACGACGCGTGGACTCACGCCAAGGAGAAGATCCCGGTTCCGCCTTCGACTCAGTACTACGGGCGCATCTTCGGGTGCTTCACTGCCGACCGGCACGGACTGCGATCGCTCGAGGAAGTCGGCGAGGACAACATCTGCTTCGAGACGGACTATCCGCACACGGACACTACGTGGCCGCACTCGGAGGCCTACATCGAGAAGCTCTGCGAGGGTCTCGACGACGACGTCGCTTACAAGATCTTGCGAGGCAACGCGATCCGGATGCTGGAGCTGGACCGAGTATGAGTTCGATGGTGCCGGCTGCAGATAGCCGGCACCATCGAAAGAGCATGCTCCCAGCTAGCTGGCCGCTCCGAACACCCTCAGATTTATCAGCCACGCGTAGACGACGAAGCTCCCCGACCGGAGGGCCGCCTCGCGCATGAGCACCGGCTTAAAGGCTCCCAGAGCATTCAATGCCGGCGACGGATCGACGTGTTCTGTGTCGAGCAAGAGAAGCTCTGCCGGCCGCCGTTGCTCCAGCATTTCTATGGTGTTGATCGTCACATCCGGTATCGATGTGGGCAGAAGATTGTATCCGGAGTGGTACATCCCGATGATGCTTACGAGCCTGCCTATCTGGGAGAAGGGTATCCACATCAGGAGTTGCTCGTTCTTGTATGTGGCATTGCCCACGAAACCGGGAAGATCAGTCGCAACCCGATAGACGTCGATCAGGCTGTCGCCGCTGGTTCCAAGGGCAGTCGAGTAAGCCGGCGTGGGGTCTCTTCCGACATTCAGGTGAGGATCCGGTTGAAGGGGTGCAGCAGTCAAGTAGAGCGCGCACGCAGCAATCACGACGATCCCGATCGCGGCCCGCGACATGGCGACTGTTTCAGGTTTCGATGACGCAGCTACACGCGAAACGACACCTCCTCCGACGAGCAGGACAGCCAGCGCCCCTCCGAAGGTCCCCCAGGTGTAGGTGGGCTCGGTCGGAGCTACTTCGTAGACGAGAGGGACTGCAAGGACCAGCGCGACGGGCAGCCACGGCGCAACACGGGGACGGCCGAGGAAGGGCTTCGCGGCTTCGGCCAGGGTGACGCCAAGGGTCACACATACCGATGCCCAAAGCGTGGACGCGAAGAAGTGCTGTTCCAGGGTCTGAACGGTGCCGAAGAACTGCAGCCATGCAAAGACGAGGATCTGTCCCGCGCATACGAGGCCGATCAAGAGTTGAGGTGTCGGGATCGATCGCACGCGGCGGCTGAAAACCGCCATCCACACGCCGAAGACGGCAAGGGGGACGAGCAGGTACGGGAGATACACAACCCAGCCCCAGCCTTTGGTGTGCCAAAAAGCTTCTTGGGCAGGGGTGTCGAGGAACTTGTAAGCGTGCCAGGTCTGTGAGATGAAGTTGTATTGACCGAGCTCGATTCCCGAGGCCACGACCAGGGCGAGGGTGACAGCTACCCCGACTGCAGCCATCACGGCCAGGTCGGGCACGAGGTGAGCACGATCCCTGATGGCCCGCAAGACCACATAAGCGACGAGACATACTGCGACAAGGGGAACGGCGACGAGGTGAGACCAGATCGCCATGGTGAACAGCGCCATGGCGAGCAGTGGCCAGATCCGGCGGCCTCGATCCCCACAAGGCATCGCCAGACAGGCGATCCCACCAATCAGATACGAAATCACGGCGGAGTCGGGATAGTCGGTGCCCCACGCAGTCAACACGACAGGGCAGCTGAGAATGACAAGTATTCCGATCACTCCGGCGGACCGGCCATAGAGCCGCCGCAGGAGAAGGTAGACGGGTACTACTGCGATCAGAGCGAACACGTATCGGGTGACGAAGAATCCTGGCACCGCGCCGAATATCAGGTAGTCGATGCGGGCCGGTACGAGAAAGCCGACGCGGGCGCTTTCTCGCAGGCGGGCCGTGGCTGCATAGGCATTGGAGTAACGCAGGAACACATCACGCGGATCGATTATGTAAATGGTGTGCATCGTCGGGTCCGGCAACTGGGCAGGCGCCATTGCGCGAATCCGGAGCACGAAGAATGCGACGACGGGTGAAGCAACAACTGCGGCGGCCTCTGGTAGAGCGGACCAAGTACGCCGCTTTCGAGGACGATCTACTGCTGCCCCATCGGCACCGGTGAGGACGTCGTCTGGCGCCACAACTGTTCCAGGCATGTCAGGAGGGAAGATTAACGGAGACGGATGCGCCACCATGGGCACCCTGACTCAGACGATTCGCGTGGCGTGGTCGCCCCAGTAGCGGTCTCGGAGGAGCCTCTTGTACAGCTTCCCGGTCGGCAGCCGGGGAAGCTCATCGACGAAGTCGACCGTGCGGGGGCACTTGAAGTGAGCTAGATGTTCTCGACAGAAGGAAATCAGCTCGCGCTCGAGGTCGCTTCCAGGCTCGGCCGTGGGAATTGGTTGAACGACAGCTTTCACCACCTCGCCGAGGTCCTCGTCCGGCACCCCGATCACCGCCGCGTCCATGACCTTCGGGTGCGTGATCAGCAAGTTCTCCGTTTCCTGAGGATAGATGTTCACGCCACCTGAGATGATCATGTACGACTTGCGGTCTGTCAGGTAGAGGTAACCCTCTTCGTCCAGGTAGCCGACGTCTCCGACGGTGCTCGTGTCTCCGCCGGCGTTACGGGATTCCGCGGTCTTCGCTGGATCGTTGAAGTACTCGAAGTTTGTTGCTCCTCGGAACCAGACGGTCCCCGGTACCCCGGCCGGACAGGCTTCACCCTCTTCGTCGAGTATCAGAATCTCTCCGACAAGTGCTCGTCCGACGGTGCCCTTGTGCGATATCCAGGTTCCAGAATCACAGAATGTGAAGCCGTTTGCTTCAGTGGCCGCGTAATACTCGAGAAGTATGGGGCCGAACCAATCGATCATCTGCTCCTTGACGGCGACAGGGCATGGTGCCGCTGCATGGATCACGGCTTCTAACGACGATACGTCGGCTGCTGTTCGCACTTCTTCTGGCAGCTTCAAGAGGCGGGTGAACATCGTGGGCACGACCTGGGAGTGAGTGACTCGGTAATTACTCACCAGGTCCAGGTAACGCGTGGGGTCGAAATGCTCCATCACGACGGTGGTCGCGCCGAGTCGCAAAGAGAGAGCGACACTCGCGTGAGGTGCCGCGTGATAGAGGGGAGCCGGGGACAGGTAGACCATTCCGCTTCGGAATTGCCATATAGCTGCAAGACCATCCGAAAGCGGCTGGCTCTCTCCCGGGTGGACACTTGGAAGGGGGCGGAGGATTCCCTTTGGCCTTCCTGTGGTGCCCGAGGAATAGAGCATCGCCATCCCCAATTGCTCGTCGGGGACAGCATCGGCATCCTGACCGGCGACGGCCTCCTCCCAAGACTCGAACGGCGCCCCTAGGTTGCCCGACGCTCCGACCATGAGCCATCGCACGACGCCGGGACACAGCGCCGGCAGCTCGGAGACCACGGCGGTCTTCGAGGCAGACGAGACGACTACACGGGCTTCGGAGTCGTTGACGATGTATGCGACCTCCTCTGCCGACAGGTACGAATTCACGCACGTGTAGTAGAGGCCCGTACGCTCAGCGCCGCCTTCGCACACGAGCATGCGCGCGTCGTTGTCCATGAAGATCGCCATGTGGTCTCCGCGGAGCAACCCGGTGTCGCGCAACAGGTGAGCGAACTGGTTTGCGGTCGATTCGTACTCGCCGTAGGTGACTACGTCCCCGCTCGAAGCCATGACGATGGCGGGCTTGTCGGGATGAGCTTCAGCGTGCCGGGCGGCGTACACGGTCGTACGGTATCGGCCCGGCTGCGTCTTGTTCTCAGCTCGTCCAGCCGCGAAGCTGATCTACCAATCGGACAGGGTCGGGGCTCACCGGCAGGACGTTCAGGATCGTCACGCCGGCTGCTTCGAACGCCGCGATCCGTTCCTTTACGTATCCTTCTGGGCCGCATATCGAGGTCAATTCGAGCAACTCATCGGGCACCTCGGCGGCGGCCTCGTCCTTCCGCCCCTCCAGGTAGAGGTCCTGGATGCGCGCCGCCTCGCGTTCGTAACCGTAACGGCAGGCCAGAGCGTTGTAGAAGTTGCGTCCCCTCGCGCCCATCCCACCGATGTAAAGAGCCAGCACCGGCCGGGCGAAGTCCCGGATGGACCGCGCCTGATCGAGGTCGTCTGTGACCGCGACCAGTCCTCCCGCGCAGATGTCGAGCCTGCCTAACGACGAATCGCGACGTGCCGACCCTGCCTCGAGAGAGGGACCGAAGACCTCCTTGGACTTCTCGGGGATGAAGAACAGTGGCAGCCATCCGTCGGCCAGTTCTGCCGCAAGCGCCACATTTTTTTCTCCTAACGCCGCGATGTGGATGGGAATCCGCTCGCGGAAGGGCTTCGCGATCAACTTGAGCGGTTTGCCGAGACCCGTGCCCTCCGTCTCGGGAAGCGGTAGGTGGTAAAGGGGGCCCGCGTGCGTAACCGGACCGTCACGCCTCCAGATCTGCCGGCATATCTCGACGATCTCGCGGGTGCGAGCGAGTGGCATGTCGTAACGGACCCCGTGAAAACCTTCGATCACCTGGGGTCCGGACGCCCCCAGGCCGAGCACGCAACGACCTTTCGACAAGGCGTCGACGCCGGCTGCGGTCATTGCGAGCAGCGCAGGCGTCCTGCTGTAGATCGGTAGGATCCCCGAGCCAATTTCGATGCGTTGTGTCTGACCAGCCAGGCAGCCCATCAGGCTCACGGCGTCGAAGCCGTATGCCTCCGCCACCCAGACCAGATCGAGACCGGCGCTCTCCAGCCCTCTTACCCGCTCGACAGATTCGAGGAAGCCTCCGCTGTAATCGAGCGTCGTCGACAACTTCATGCGGATCTCCCCTGGTTGGTGGCAGTGACTTCCAATGTGCCTCGAAGCGCAAAAAAGTATACTTTTGGGTCCACATCGTCTACACCCGTGTTTAACGCTCGTCCGAGGAGGACCCCGTGAGCGCCAAAGTCCCGCTGGTCGACTATCTGGTCCTCGGCGATGAGCCTCACCTGACAGCACACGAGTGCGCTTCGTGCGGAGCGCGATTCTTCGATCGTCGCAATGCTTGCGCGGCCTGCAGCGGGCTCGAGTTCAAGACCGTGGACGTCCCTACGGAGGGTGAGCTCACCGCCTTCACTATCGTCGCCTTCGCAGCTCCGGGGGTGCCTGTGCCTTTCGTGGCGGGCGTGATCGATTGCCAGGGCACAGCAGTGCGAGCGAACGTCGTGAACGTCGAAGCCTCTCCCGAGAACGTGCAGTTGGGGATGAAGCTTCGTCTGACGACATTTCCCATCGGAGTCGACGGCGATGGCGTAGAGGCGACGGGCTTCGGTTTCGAGCCGATCGACGGGAGGGAATTCGAATGAGCGAATCCGTATGGATCCTCGGCATCCACATGACCAAGTTTGGCAAGCACCCGGACAAGGACACGGTCGACCTTGCCTCTGAGGCGGCTCTCGGTGCGCTCAGCGACGGCGGCGTCTCGATGAAGGACGTGGGCGTGCTCGCCGCGGGCAATTTGATGGGTCAGTCACTCGGAATCGGCCAGGCACTGCAGAAGCAGATAGGCCAGACCGGGATCCCGGTCTACAACGTCGCAAACGCGTGCGCGACGGGCGCGACAGCCCTTCGCACAGCGATCATGGCGGTAAAAGCCGGCGAGTGCGATTTCGGGATGGCGGTCGGCGTCGAGAAGCTGGCGGGAGCAGGGCTTCTCGCCGGTGGGTCGCGCGGCGACGACGGTGAGACGTGGACTCCTCGTGGTCGATATGGGGCCGTCGCACCTCTCGATGGACGCGTCGGCACAGAGACGATGCCTGGTGTGTTCGCTCAAATCGGGATGGAGTACGGGCACCGGTATGGGGGGACGAGCTTCGAGCTGTTCGCCCGGATCAGCGAGAAGAACCACTCCCATTCGACGCTGAACCCACTCGCTGCCTATACGAAGAAGATGTCGCTGGAGCAGATCATGGGCGACGTAATGATCGCCTACCCGAACACCCGGCCGATGTGCTCCGCCAACTGCGACGGTGCTGCTGCAGCAGTGGTGGTCAGCGATGCCAAGCTCAGGACCCTCGATCCCGATCAGCGCCGTCGTGCCGTCAAGGTTTCGGCGTCGGTACTCACGACCGACCCGTGGGAGCAGTCGTGCCAGGTCTTGCCGAACGTGAACACACTGACGCGCAATGCTGCCAGCCAGGCTTATGAGTCCGCCGGAGTCGGCCCTGAGGATCTCGATCTGGTGGAGCTCCACGATTGCTTCGCGACCGCCGAGCTCGTGCACTACGACAACCTGATGCTCTGCGAGCCGGGTGGCGCGGTCGACTTCTTCAACTCAGGCGCGAGTTGGCGAACCGGCGGAACACCGGTCAACGTGTCGGGTGGCCTCGAGTCAAAAGGGCACCCGATCGCGGCAACCGGGATCGCAAACATCTGGGAGATCTGCCACCATCTGCGCGGCGAAGCCGGTGACCGGCAGATCGCCGACGCAAGGGTCGGACTTGCGCACGTCATCGGACTGGGATCTGCATGCGGCGTGCACATACTCGAAAGGGCAGCCTGAGCGTTCGTACGCCTCCGCTGGACGCCGAATACCCAATTCTGGCCCGTCAACGTAGGAGATAAGGGTGGCGATCGGCATAAGCGACGCTCACGTCGAATTGGGCAAGGTCGTTCGCTCGTTCTTGGAGAACGAGAAGGCGCGCGCAGCCGGACGCGTGCTGTTAGACAGGTCCGACGAGTCGATTCCCTCGTTCTGGGGAGGAGTGGCAGAGCTCGGCTGGCTCGGGCTGCACGTGCGAGAGCAGGACGGGGGCTCTGGCTTCGGTTTGGCCGAGCTGCTCGTCGTCACCGAGGAGCTCGGACACGCGATCGCCCCGGGGCCCTTCCTTCCGTCAGTCCTCGTCTCCTCGACACTTGCATGCTTCGGAGACGACGAGGTGCGCTCTCGTTGGCTACCGGGACTGGTTGACGGATCGGTCATCGGTGCGTTTGGACTCGGCGACGGAATCGAGCGAGTAGACGGTGGCTGCATTGCGGGCGAGGCGGTCGTGCTCGGCGCCGCACTCGCCGACGTCGTCGCCTTCATTGTCGATCAGGACGTGATTGTCGTGCGAGCGAACACGAAGGGCGTCCACATCCGCCCTTCTGCCTCCATGGACCTCACCAGGCGCAGCGGTGTCGTCTCATTGGGCGGGGTGCCGCTGTCAGAGTGCGAGGTGCTCGAGGGTTGGGCACCCCACGCCCTCGCAAATGCCAGGGCACTGCTTTCTGCAGAAGCCGTGGGTGGGGCGAAGCTCTGTGTCGAGATGGCAACGGATTACGCGATGCATCGCGAACAGTTCGGACGGCCGATCGGGACGTTCCAGGCGGTGAAACACCACTGCGCCGATATGGCGGTCGCCGCGGAGCTCGCGACAGCAGCTGTCTGGGATGCTGGCCGCGCCGACGCCGGCGGGGACTTCGAGCAATTCGGTCTTGCCTCGGCGATAGCGGCCAGCCGATCGCTCCCGGCGTTCCTCCGGAACGGCGAGATGAACATTCAGATTCATGGAGGGATCGGGTTCACCTGGGAGCACGATTGTCACGTCCTGCTCCGAAGAGCGGTATCGCTGTCGTCGGTGGTCGACTCTGCGCAAGCAGAAGACGATTTGGCGAGCATGTCTCTCGACGGATTGGTCCGTGACCACAGTCTCGAGCTGCCGCCCGAGGCCGAGGAGTACAGGCCCGTGACGCGCAACGTCGCAGAGGATCTCGCCGGCCTCGAGGGCCCTGCTCTCAGGAGCCGGCTCATCGATACCGGTTACCTGCAACCGCACTGGCCGAAGCCCTGGGTCGCGAACGCGACCGCGCTCGAGCAGCTCGTAATCGACGAGGAGTTCGCCCGGGCCCGGATACAGAGGCCCGACTTCGGGATCACGGGATGGGTGATCCTCACCCTGATCCAAAACGGCTCGCCCGACCAAGTCGAACGCTGGGTTCGTCCCACTCTCGAGGGCACCTACGTCTGGTGCCAGCTCTTCAGCGAGCCCGATGCCGGATCTGACGCGGCCGGGATCCGCACTCGTGGTGAGCGGGTCGACGGCGGTTGGCTCGTTACGGGTCAGAAGGTGTGGACGAGCGCGGCCCACCTGAGCCAACGCGGCCTCGCTACCGTGAGGACGGACCCGACCAAACCCAAGCACGCGGGCATATCGACGATGGTGGTCGACATGCAGTCAGACGGAGTCGAGATCCGGCCCTTGCGCGAGGCGACCGGCAACTCGCTGTTCAACGAGGTGTTCTTCGATCGGGTCTTCGTGCCCGACGACGATGTCGTCGGAGCGGTCGACGACGGCTGGAAGGTCGCTCGGGCGACTCTCGGTAACGAACGGGTGAGCATCGGAGGAGGCTCGGTGGGAAGCGCGGCCGGGGTGGACATGGTGGACCTCTACCGGCGCCGGCGTTCCCACGACTCGGCGCTCCGCCGCGAGCTTGGGGCCTTGATAGCCGAGCGCCAGTCTCTGCAGGCACTCAACCTCAGGCGTGTCGAGCGCGCTGTCACGGGCGGTGGGCCAGGTCCTGAGGGAAACATGACGAAGCTCGTGACCGCGGAGCATGCTCAGCGAGCCTCGGACTTCAAAAGACGGGTGGCCGGCCAGGATGCCGCGCTGATGGAGGGGGTCGGCTGGGCCGTGGGGATGCCCGTCCTGTTCGCCCGCGCTCTCACCATCGCGGGGGGCACGTCGGAGATCACGCGCAATCAGATCGCCGAGCGGATCTTGGGCCTTCCTCGTGACCCGCTCGTGAAATGACGTAGCCGACAACCCGTCCGGGGCGGTCGGAAGTTGGATCAGGCCAGGTCTCCCCCCGAGATCGCGGCCGCAAGGTGCAGCCTTCCGAGGGACCCGAAATTGCGGGCATCGCCGAAGGCGAAGGTGCCGCCGTCGGCCCCGACGAGCACGTAGCCGCCGCTGTCGGGCGAGACGATGCCCACGATGGGCTTCGCAGGGTGGATCCCGAGCCCGGGAAGGGACCCGTAGCTATCCGCGTCGCCGAAGGCGAACGTGCCGCCATCGGCTCCGACGAGCCAATAGCCCTTGCCGTCGGCCGTGGGTGCGATTCCCACGATCGGCTCGGAAGGCTTGATCCCGAGCCCGGGGAGCGACCCGTAGCTGTGGGCGTCACCGAAGGCGAACGTGCCCCCGTCGGCTCCGACGAGCCAATAGCCCTTGCCGTCGGTCGTGGGTGCGATCCCCACGATCGGCTCGGAAGGCTTGATCCCGAGCCCCGGGAGCGACCCGTAGCTGTGGGCGTCGCCGAAGGCGAACGTGCCGCCGTCGGCTCCGACGAGCCAATAGCCCTTGCCGTCGGTCGTGGGTGCGATCCCCACGATCGGCTCGGAAGGCTTGATCCCGAGCCCCGGGAGCGACCCGTAGCTGTGGGCGTCGCCGAAGGCGAACGTGCCGCCGTCGGCTCCGACGAGCCAGTAGCCGTTCGCGTCGGAGGTGGGGGCGATTCCGACGATGGGATCCGCGGGCTTCACCCCGAGCCCGGGGAGCGACCCGTGGTTGTGAGCGTCACCGAAGGAGAAGGTTCCCCCATCTGCTCCGACGAGGTCGTAGCCCTGAAAGCCGTAGGTGAACACGCTGGCGGTGGTCGGCGAGCTGCTTCCGGCCGGACCGGTCACCACGATGTCGACGGTTCCCGTTCCTGCGGGAGACACCGCCGTGATCGAGGTCGCGCTGTTCACGTGGAAGCTCTCCGCTTGCTTGGTGCCGAACATGACCCGTGTGGCTCCGGTGAAGTTGCAGCCGCTGATCGCCACGGAGGTGCCCCCGGCCGAGGAACCGCGGTCGGGGCTGATGGACGTGACCGATACTTTCGTTCCCGCGAGGACGTCCAAGGTGGCAGAAGCAGAGATCGTGCCGGGCAGCTGAGTCGTGTTTGGTTCGGTCACCGTGACCGACTGTTGCCCGACGACACCCGAGGGGACGGTGAACGTGCCGCTCAACTCCGGGCCGCCGAACGGTCCCGGGACCACCTTGCCCGACGAGGTATTGATGCTGTACGTCGCGGCGCTGACGGTGGCGGTGGTCGAACCGGGGTGAACCCCGCCGACAGTGACCTCAGAGGGCGACAGAGCTACGGCACTGTCGGCATTGCCCCACCATCTGCCTGGTCCTGAACCGTCTTCGACCGTTACCTGGTCCCCGGCACAAGCAGCCGGTGAACCGAGTGCAAGGGTCGGGCTTTGGGGAGAGGGTTGGCTCGCGTACACCATCGTGATGTTGCCGAAATCAACCTCGGCAAAGTCGGCCACGGCAAGAGTGCAGCCAACGAGCCCGGCGTTCACCTGGACCACCGACAGAGGACATGTGGCGTTGGGGTCGCCCGCCGCGAACGGGTTCGGCACCGGAAATTCCGTATTTGGGGGAAGTGTTCCCCCCGAGGTCGACTTGACTATGAACAATTTGCTTGCGTCGGCTTCGTCCTCTGAGTCGCTCGACGGAAGGAGATTCGCAAGCGGACTGGCCGGCACGATGACGATTTGAGTCTTAGCGGGAAGTCCCGTGCACGCGACCGTGATGTTGCTGCCCGGTGTCACGCCGGTGAGCAGTCCGTTTGCGGCAACGCCGTTGAAGGTGCAAACGCTCGCAGCTGCAGCGGGTCCCGCGCTCACAGCACCGACCGCAGCTGTCAGTGCCGCAGCCACGACGCTCGTCGACACAACAGTGACCAAGAGCCTGAATGAACCAACTCGACGCATCGTTCTCCCTCTGGTCCGCTACGGGCACGCCGTGCCCTCTCAAAGTCGGATCGACAGCATCGGCACCGATCGTGGGGGAGCCTGCGGCCGTCACCGGCCACCGTTCCGCCACCGCCGATTCTCCCGTTGACGTCATATTGAAGCCGATGCGGTACTTCACTGCACGTGCGAGACCTGAGAAGATTCATTGCTTGCACCAAATGATCGAGCGGTCAGGTACGGTTTGCTCCACTGCGGACGGTGCGCAACGCGCTCGTTCGAGCCGCTCCTCTGTTCTGCGCAACGATCAACCCGCCTGAAGTGACTCTTGAAAATGAACACGGAATCATCAGTCGACAGCGAATCATCAGCCTGGACTGCCCCGGGTGACACGGTCGAGCGGCTTGTCCGGACCTTGGCCCTCACCACGTTCTTGCTGTGGGTCGGGGCGAGCTCGATCCTTCCGTTGCTGCCCGAATACCTGCGCAACCGGGGCTCGAGCGACGGGCTCGTGGGCGCCGTCATGGCCTCTTACTTCGTGGCGGCGCTGGCTTGCCAGTACCCGGCAGGACGGCTTGCCGACCGCATAGGTCGGCGCCCTGTTCTCGTGGCCGGACTGCTTTGCTACGCCCTGGGCAGCTTCGGGTTCCTCGCTCCGGTCGGCCCAGCGGTCGACATCGGTTTCCGTTGCCTCCAGGGTGCCGGAGCCGGCGCAGCGGAGGTGGCGTCCCTGGCGATGATCTCGGGTGCCGTCGAGCTTGCCCGGCGCGGCCGCGCGTTCGCTTCGATCTACGGCGCGCAGCTCGCTGCGATGGCGATAGGGCCACTTGCCGGCAGCCTGATCGGACTGTCGGACATGGACATCGTGTTCGCCCTTGCCGGTTTGATCGCGCTCGGCGCGTGCCTGCCTGCAGTGACAGGCGTCGTTGCCCGCACGGACATGCCCTCCCGAGCGGCAGACCGTCGGACTGCGAAGGGCCTTCCTCGGTTGACGCGGCCCCTCGTTGGTTCTCTGTTCGCAGCGGGTGCGCTTGGTCTCGTCATCGGCGTCTACGAATCGTGCTGGACGCTTCTGCTCGAGTCGCATCACGCCCACGATTGGCAGATCGGTCTCAGCTGGACGCTGTTCGCGGTTCCCTTCGTTGCGATGGCCCGTCCAGGCGGGTGGCTGGCCGATCACCTCGATCGCAGGTGGCTCGTGGTGGGAGCATTGACCTCGTCGGTCATCTTCTGCTGCAGCTATCCGTTCGTCGGGAGTCTCGTTCTGTTGCTGATCCTGGGGGGAGTCGAGGCCCTCGGGATGGCCGTCGCGTTGCCGTCCGCACAGTCGCTCCTGACACAAGGCTCCTCGCCGGGGGAGCTGGGTCGGGTCCAGGGGCTTTTCTCGACCAGCGAAACCGCAGCCATAGCGTTGTCTGCCGGAGCCGGTGGAGCCCTGTTCGGTCTGGCCACATGGGCCCCGTTCTTCGCCGGTGCTGCAGGTGCGGCCGTGCTGGTTGCGGCACTCCCCTTTATCTGGATGCCGGTCACGGGACGGGCAAGTGAAGTCGTGTCGACGCACCACGAGCTCCTCGCAGAAGGACCGACCATCTTGCAGGCTTGACGTGGGCCAAGCATGAATGGCGACAGCGACCCACGGACGAGCATTGGAGGTTCGAATGATCGAGATCATGCGATTCCGGCTCGCCCCTGGCGTGCAGGAGGACGACTTCCGACGAGCAGACAGCGCGCTGCAACAGAACTTTGCGTATCACCAGCCGGGGTTGATCAGAAGGACGACGGCACGCGACGGCGACGGGAATTGGATCGTCATCGATTTGTGGCGTTCTGACGCAGAGGCCGACGAATGCGCAGCGCGATGGGACGACGACCCGATCGCACAGAGCTTCATGGCTCTATTGGATGACGGCTCCACGTCCGTCGAGCGGTACAACCAGCTCGACTGATGCCTCGACCGTCGCCGTTCGGCAGGCTCTATTGCTGTACGAGCACGAGCGCGTTGCCTTCGGGGTCCGCGATCGCGGCGAGCGTCGGGCCGTTCGGGATGTCGAAGGGATCTGACACGACGCTGCCTCCGAGCCCGGCGGTACCGCGAGGGACGCGGCGCGAGATCGCGGACCTGCACGTAGAGGATCACGGCCGGAGTGTCGCCCTTGCGGATGTGACCCGCCGGCCCGGGCTCCGGTCCTCCCAGACCTGGTGTTATGGCGGCAATCGGGCCATCTGCGATCTCCCAGTTCAACATCTCCCGGTAGAAGGTGGCTTGCCTGACCGGGTCAATGGCCACGATCTCCCAGTGAACGACCGGCCTTGCCCAATCGTCGCCCATCGTCACATCCTCGCAGACGCGCGCGCCTGGCGACCAGGGTCAGCCCCCCGCGGGGATCGACTTCGGTGTTGGTTGCCTCCTGAGCGCCATCAACCGGGACAGCCATTGCGGCAGCCACCAATTCCACTTCCCGAACAACGACACGAGGGCCGGGACCAGGAGCGCTCTCACGATCGTGGCGTCCAGCAGGATTCCGGCGCCAAGGCCGGTGGCGAGCACCTTGATGTCGGTGTCGGGCGCTGACGCGAGCGACGCGAACGCGAGGAACAGGATCAGAGCCGCGCTCGTGACGAGTCGTCCCGTCCGGCCGAGACCCTCGGTCACGGCCGCGTTCGTGTCCCCCATGCGGTCGTACTCCTCCCTCACCCTGGTGAGGATGAAGACCTCGTAGTCCATCGACAACCCGAACAGGAATGCGAAGATCATGAGCGGGACCCAGAACGTGATCGCGCCGGTCGCCGGAATTCCGAAGACGGCCTGCGAACCGTGGCCCTCCTGCCAGAACCAGGTCATCAGCCCGAACGTGGCAGTCAGAGACAGAACGTTCAAGATGACCGCCTTGCCGGCCAGCAGCAGCGAGCGGAAGGCCCTCGCCAAGAGCAAGAAGGTCACGAGTGCTATGAGCGCGAACATGAGCGGGAAGTTGCCGAATACGGCGTGGCTGTAGTCCTGTTCGATCGCTCCCAACCCGGTCACTCCGATCACTCCCGGCCGGTGCGATACCGCCTTCTCCACTGAATCGACCGGCGCAAGCGTCGTGTTGTTCAAGGTCGCAAGCGTCGGCACGACGATGATGTCCGACGTGTCCCCCCTGTTCCCGGTCGCTCCAGAAGGGAGAACTGCAGTCGTAACTCCCGGCAGGCCGGCGACGGCCGCGCGCACCCCCGGGGCCGCTGCGGTCGTGGTCAGAATTTCGATGGGTGAGAGCACACCTTGCGGAACTCCTCCTTTCACGAGGGCTTCGTACGCGTCGAAAGCAGGTCCGGTCTTGGCGAGGGAATTGACTCCGCTCTCACCCACCTTGATCTGGAGCACCGGTGCAGCGAAGAGGCCGAGAAGGACAAGGGCGAACCCTGCCGCAGCCCAGCGCCAGCGGATCACGCCACGGCCCCAGGCACTCCATGCACGGCTGGCGTGCTGCTCTTTTCTCACTCGCGGCCAGTCGACGCGTGGCCCGATACCCCCGAGGAGAGCAGGGAGAAGTGTGATCACGACGAGGATCGACACAAGTGGGATGAGCATCCCGCCGATCCCCGTCGATCTCAGTCCCGGCACCGGCAGCACCACCAATGCCGCGAGCCCGATGCCGACGGTGACGCCCGATAGCACGACGGCCCGCCCGGCCGTCTCGACAGCCGTGATCACCGCAGTCGCATTGTCGGATCCGCGCGCCCGTTCCTCGCGCCAGCGAGTGACGAGAAGCAGCGAGTAGTCGATTGCGATGCCGAGCCCTACCAGCGCGATCAGGAACTCGACGATGAACGACACCTCGGTCAGGTAGGTGAGCCCGAGCACGACAAGGAATGTCGTCAGGATCGAGACTGCGGCCACAAGAAGCGGAAGAAGGGCAAGGAACGAGGCGAATACGAAAGCGAGGACGATGAGAGCGCCCAACCCGCCGAAGATCGTCTCTACCAGCACCCCCGGGCCTTTGGTGTCTCCACCCGTCGCGAGCTGGTTGAGTCCCGTGAGCCCGACCTCGTAACCGGGGAGGCGCTGCCCGAGGATGGTTTGCGCCGCGGTGACCTGTTGCCCCGAGCCGAATCCGTTCACCGGAGGTGTGAAGACGAGCGCGAAAGTGCTCCGGCCGTCATTCGTCACGAACCGATCGTCGCCGGTCACTCCGTAGTCGACGACTCTCAGGCTCGGCTCCGCTCGCCGCACGGCGTCGAAGGCACCCGAGATGACATGACGGTTCGCGGTAGCGCTCTCGCCGGCCGGAACGGTCACGACGAGGATCGCAGGCGGCTGGTCACCGCCGTTCCCGTAGGTATGGATGATCCGTGAAGCGGTCTCGTAGCCCGGCTGGCCGGGAAGCGAGAAGTCGAAGCTCAGGCGCTTCGACACCTGGCCCGCCGCCATCCCGCCCGTGAGCAATAGGACCAACCATCCGACGATCACTATGCGCCTGTGGCGGAGCACGAGTGCCGCCAAGCGGCCGAGCACGGTGCGCGGCCGGTCAGCGGGTGCGGGGACTGCCGGATCGAGGTGTCGTGGTGGTGCGATCGTCACTGTAGGACTCCGTTCCGTACGTTCTGAACCGAATCATTCGATGATGAATAGTTCTACCACAACTGGTTCGTCTGATAAAATGATTGGCGGTGACTGATCCCGGCAGTGATGACGAAGCGTGCTCGGGAGACTCATCGCAAGGGTTGAACCCTCGTGACTGATGCCGGCCACGAACCCGTTCCCGAGCCCGTCGAGGGCGCGATCGGGTCTCCGATCCCGACCCGGCCACCACAGGCGGTCGGATTCCTGCTTTCACAACTCGGTTTCGAGACCTCGATCCGGTTCGGCCAACTTATGGCCGAGGTCGAGCTCGAGCCCCGGCAGTTCGCCCTGATGAGGGCTATAGAGGCGTTCGAGGGGAGGTCCCAGAACTCCGTCGGCGAGTGGCTGAGGATCCCGCCGAGCTCGATGGTCTCCGTCATCGATCACCTCGAGGCCAGGGGCCTAGTCGAGCGCAGGCTGCATCCGACAGACAGGCGCTCGCGCACCTTGCACCTGACGCCGTTGGGCAGAGACGTTCTCGACCGCGCGACGGAGCTGGCGATGAGGCTCGAGCAAACGATCTGCGAAGGGTTTGCCGCCGAGCGCCGTTCGGAGCTGATCGAGATGCTCGTCGCCGTCGCCGACAACCTCGGGCTCGTCCAGGGCCTGCACCCGGGTACGTCGACCGGCCATGGCCCGCAGAACTGGGCAGATCAATCGCCCGTCTGACCTGAAAGGGGTAACTCCCGATCAGCGGTGGCCGTAATCTCTGTTCGCAATGGAAGATCGCACCTCGCCGGGCCTCTGGCTCGAGCTCGTATCTTCGGACCAAGCCAGTTATTCAGGGCGGGCCGACGAGCTCATCTCCTTCGATGGCATCTCGTCTGCATGGTGGGGAGCGAATGCCAACCCGGGTCGCGAGGATCTGCCGCGCAAGATCCCCGAGTTCTCGACTCTCGGCATCTACGAGGTGGGCGAATTCTTTTCTCCTCCGCCAGTTCCCCGAGGCACGACCGGGCTGTATTTCAAGCGGACCCCCCGTCCGGGCCAAGGCGTGCTAACCGGTGCACCGACAACCGGGGTTCTTCTCGTGCTCATCAGCCCGAGGAGCTCCGATGGAGCCAGCTCCCTGCGTGACTGGGCCGACTTCGTTCACATCCGCCACATCGCCGAGGTAGCCGTCCCCGGGTACTCCATGATCACGCCGTACGAGAGCGCGGACTGGAGCGATCCCCGCTTCTGTCATCTATACGAGATGGACAGTCCCGACCCGGAAGAGACGTTCGCATCGATGAGGCCGCTCGTCGAGCAGCGCCTCGGACCGCATGGGTCGAAAGCCTTCGACTCGTGGGCCTGGCACGAAGAGTTGCGCATCATGTACGTCAACACCTTCGGCCGCACGGGCGTCATCCCTCCAGAGGCGACCTGACGCGACGCCCGACGGTCAGGCAGGTCGCCGACCGACCGGCCGCATCGCAGCGTCGAAGACTGCGACCACCTCCTCGCCGAGCAGATCGACTGGCTGCGAACCGGTCTGGACGAGCGACATCAGAAGGGACAGCCAGATCGTGAGGAACCCGCTCGCCATGGCCCGAGCGTCCAGGTCGTCGCGCACTTCGCCCCTCATCTGAAGGCTCTCCAGACTTTCGCCCAGACCCTTGCGCAGTTGGTCCAACGCCGGTATTCCGATCAGCCGGACCGTGAACTCAGGCTCGAGCCCGGCAAGCACTCGCCGTGCTAGGGGGTGGCGGTCGAGTGCTTCTAGGAATCCGATGATCACGTGGCGCCAGTCGCCGATCAGGTCGTCGTTGCTGACTCCGGCCAAGCCGTCTTCGATCTCGCGAGCGGCGTCCTCGTCGACTGCGGCTACGAAGAGAGCTTCCTTGTTGGTGAAGTAGGGATAAATGGCACTCGGGCTTAGTCCCGCGTCCCGGGCGACCGCGGTCAACGATGTAGACCGGTATCCCTCTCTGGCAAAGCGTACGATCGCAGCCTCAAGAATCGCGCCGCGCGTTCGCTCACCCTTGGACGCGTTCAGGCCCTCTTGCCCTGCGTCGGGCCCGGGCTCGGCCGAACCGTCAGCGACTGCCGTCATGCCGGATCGCCCATGCGATCCACAGCGCAGACGCGGCGCCACGCACGCGGTATGCGTCCCGGGACGAGCGCGCCTGCGTCGACCAGAGCGGCGAGCAGAGGTCGAAGCGCCCGGTGCTTGAGCTCCATGCGTTGCGAGGTCCTGTTGGCTGCGCGCCACGTCTTCCAGCCATCGAGCCCTACGACCTCGTAGACGCCGGGATTGACCATCGTGTCGAACATACCGCCTGCCATAAGGGGAGACACGTGCTTGACCATGAACCGGTCGGCGAAGTGGGAGTTCTGCCACAGCTCGGGAAGGATTGTGCGAGCGAATGCGAGATGGCGCGCCTCCTCCTGGCGGTGGTAGCGGTTCACCTCACGGATGAACGGATCGGTGTCGGGATGTTCGGCGGCGAGCTTCTGGAAGAGGTCGGGGATCTCCTCGCCGGTCAGCACCGCGACGCAGAACATGGCCGGCATCGAAGCAAGTACCGGGATGACCACCCGCTCGACGGCCCTGAAGATCTTGTTGTCGAAAGGGTTCTTCGACTTTGGTTTCAGCTGAGCGATCATCCGCAGGAACAGTCGCGAGTGCCGCGTCTCTTCGCCGATCTCGTGGAGGATGTAGGTAATTCTCGGATCGCACAGATCGCGCCGGAGTATGTCGATCGCGAACCCCGCCATCAGGACCGACTCGAACCGCACTCCGGTGCTCGCGATGGCAGCGATCTCTTCGCGCGAGATAACCGCCCGCTGTTCGTCGGTCAGTCCCAGGTCGAGACCAGCCACGCTCAGCAACTCGTCGGGGAGTAGCTGGCCGTCGCCGACGCTGCCGGGAACAGCTTCATCAGGCTCCACGACCCGCTTGAGTGACAGTGCCGACAGCCTTTCGACGCGATCTTCGGTGGATCGCCGGGCTCCGCTTGCCACGTGGTCGGTCGGACCTGCGCCGGCGGAACGGGGGAGAGTGGTGGTGGTCATGGACAGAATTATCATGGATTTTACGAATCCTGTCAAATCGTCAAATCGTCAAATCGTGTGAGGGCGCCGGAGGTCATTGGAGTCATTCTCTGGCCCGTAGGCTCGCGATTGGAAGACGAGCTCGTACAGGGAGCTCTTAGGAACTGTCAAGCTCCCTGCAAGGGAGGCCGTGTCTACTTGATGAAGACAATCCCGAACAGTTCGGGAGCACGCCAAGTACTCAGAGGTTGACCCCACATGAACGAGAACCCTGAAGCCCAGCCGGCGACGGACCCTGAACTGACGGGGGAAGGACCTGGCGGGTGCCCGCGCACCGAGCCCGGCACGGGCCTTGTGACGCCGGGAGCCGCCGGCGCATCGGCGATACCGGGCACTCAGGCGGCGCCCCCGGCTCCTGCGCCGTCCATTCACAACGCGCAGTGGGGGCAGGGCGCCCAGCCGCATCCGACCTCGGCACCGCCGCCAGTAGATGGGGCGGCGCATTCGACACCTCCCGCCGGCCCGCACATCGGACCCCCTCCTGCCGGCCCGCCACACGCCGGCCCGCCTCCGGCACACTCACCGTGGCCTCATTCGAACTACGGCCCCCCGCCCCAGACGTTCGGCCATCCGCAGAGCGGCTACCCCGAACCTGCGCCTCACGCGCAGGGGCACTGGGGTCCACCGTCGTGGCCGCCCCCCGGCGCGACTCGCTGGCCGACGGCGCCGGAGCATCGAACCCCTGGGCACAAAAGAGGAATGCTCGCTACGGCACTCGTCCTCTCCGTGGCGGTGACGGCGCTGCTCGGCGCACTGGTCGGGCACGCGCTGTGGTCCACGACCGCGACCTCGAGCGGTGTCCAGAGCACCGATCTACCTTTTCACTACGGCTCGAACGGATCGAGCAGCACGACGAGCCCGAGTGGTTCCTCGGCCGGATCTGCATCTGCGGCATCCATCGCGAGCAAGGTGGATCCCGGTCTCGTCGACGTCAACACGACACTCAGCTACGAGCAGGTGGAGGGTGCAGGGACGGGAATGGTGCTTACGTCGAACGGGGTCGTGCTCACGAACAATCACGTCGTCGAAGGTGAGACCTCGATCAGCGTCACCGATATCGGCAACGGCAAGACGTACGGAGCCACGGTCGTGGGTTACGACCGTGCGATGGATGTCGCCGTGCTCCAACTGACCAACGCATCGGGGCTCTCGACCGTGACGCTCTCCAGTGCGGCTCCTACATCAGGTGAGCATGTCGTGGCGATCGGGAACGCCGGCGGCACGGGTGGTACGCCGAGCTATGCCGCCGGCACGGTCACCGCGACCAACCAGTCCATCACCGCATCGGACGAGGCGACAGGAGCGTCGGAGCAGTTGACCGGACTGGTCGAGACCGACGCGAACATCGTTCCAGGCGACTCGGGCGGTCCACTCGTGAACAGTTCCGGGCAGGTCGTGGCAATGGACACGGCAGCCGCTCAGGGCTTCCAGCTCCAGACGCAAGGGACCCAGGGATATGCCATTCCCGTTAGCAATGCCGCAACGACCGCACGCGACATCTTGGACGGCTCTTCCTCGAGCACGGTCCACATCGGGACGACTGCGTTCCTCGGAGTTACGGTGGGGTCGCCACAAGACAGTGGCAGCGGAACGTCGGGCGCGTTGATCGCCACCGTCGTCCAGGGAGGTCCTGCGGCCGGTGCCGGCCTGCAAGCGGGTGACACGATCACATCACTCGACGGGTCAGGCGTCAGCTCCCCCGAGGCGCTCACCGACCTGATGCTCGGAGAGAAGCCGGGTGACACCGTCCAGGTGGGGTACATCAATTCGTCGGGCCAGCAACAAACAGCTTCGGTGCAGCTAGGGACCGGTCCTCCACAGTGACAAGTGCGTCCGGCGCGAACGCTTCAGAAGTGTTGGACGAAGCGTACGACCGGATGCGTTTCTCGGGTTTCGAACTGCCCAACGGGTTCGTCAACCACGGGCCGATGGCATGTGAAGCGCTCGCCGCTCGGCCGCGAAGAGGACATCGACAGCTGGGCGCGGTGGTTCGCGCTCCCGTCGGGCAATGGCGTGGATCCCGTAGCACCACACTCCTTCGAGTGGTTCGACGCTCTCGGAATCTACGAGCGGCTTCCCGAATGGATCGGCTACTTCGACGCAAGGATCGCGTCCGACGGCTGGCCAACGGTCGTCGGAGAGTGGGTCCCCAGGCTGTTTCCGGGCCTCGCGGTCGCGTTGTTCCACGGAGAGATCAGGGTCGCCCACGCAGTCCGTGCGATCGAGGCTTCCGATACCACGTCCAGGCGCCAAGAGCTTGCCCGATCACTCGGATACTGGGCGGCGAGGTTCCGCCCGGGTGAACCGGCAGGCGGCGATCCTGCGGGGAACGCAACCAACGAGGTGCTCGCCGTCGCGGCACAGAGTGCTCGCAGGTATCTGGCTCGCCCCGACATCTTCAATCTGCACGGAGTTACGAGCGCAATGGCGCTCGACATGCTCGCTCCTCACCTCACGGACGTCGCAATGGCCACCGGCCTCGCGCAACTTCGCGCCGACCATGCCGCTCAATGCGGCGGTGCGTATGCGGTCGCCGCTGTCGGCATGGTGGAGTTCGAGCCGCTCGAGGTGGTCCGTGCGGCAGCTGCGAGCCGCGATCCCCACCAGGTGAAGCTTGTCGAGGCCTGCCGGCGAGGCTTGGCAGCGACCGGCGACCCGGCATTCGCGGCGGCGGCCGGGGTCGTCACCGGCCTCATCTAGTCCGGCCTCGGGCTCCACGCGGCCGACAAACGGTCGAAATACCCAAATTTGCCTACGCGATGCAGGTAGTTCTCTCTTGCTTATTTCTATAAATATGATAGAAACAATCGTAATACATCCGTATGGCCCGTGATTTGGCGGGCCGCGAGACGAGGGGAGATATAAGTGTTCTTGTTCCGCAGACTGCGGCGGGGGGCTCTTTTCGGAGCCACAGTCGTGGGCACGGCAGTCCTGGGACTCGCCGTTGCCGGCCCGGCGAGCGCGACGGTCGCCGCTCCGGCCAACAACACGATCATCGGCAGCGGTTCGAACACCGCCTATGCCACGATCTCAGCACTGGCGAACCTCTTCAACGAGTCCGAGGGCTGCCTCCTTGTCGTCCCCACCGGGACGACTCAGCCGCTGAACTACAGCTGCCCGTCAGGCGGCTCGCTTCCGGCGGGGAATCCGCCGTTCGGCTACGGCGCGCCTTCGGTCGGTAGCTCGTACTCGGAGAACCCGTTCAACGACGTCGTCGAGGTGGAGCCCTCGATCAATTCGAGCTCAGGTATCACCCAGCTCGAGAACCAGGGGAGCCACACCACGAGTACCGCGCCCGTGAGCTTCGCCTCTTCCGCCAGGGGCCCCGAATTGGGGCCCTCGAAGTTCGACGACCAGGGCCTCAACTTCGTGGCTTACGCCGCTGACGGCGTGGACTACGTCGTCTACAAGAAGGTTGGAGGCGTGTCGACAGCGGCGTCGACCATCTCGGGGCTCAGCCAGACGCAGCTACAGGACATCTGGGACGGCACCGACAAGTGCTGGAGCGACGTCGGAGCGACAGGTCCCAACGCCAATGACCTGATCAACCCGTACAGCACCGTCACGTCGTCGGCAGTCACCTCGACCTGGGACGCGTTCTTGTCGCCGGACAACTCCGAGACATACGTCGACGCTCAGACGACCTGGCCACCGGCAACGCTTCCTAAGTGCGCCAACGGTGCCACGGCGGTCTACACGGGTCCTCACTTCACCAACTACGCCCAATCGCACACGATCATCCAGAACGAGATGGGCAACATCACCAACAACGGGGACCAGTCGTACGCCATCACCTTCATGTCCTACGGCCGCTACGAGCAGCAGGTATCCAGCAAGCCGTTCAAGAAGAGCGCGCTCGGGGCAGTCGGGTCGCCGCCGGTCGCACCGTCTGAGACGACGATCCTGAACGGCACCTACCCGGTGCCCCAGAACCTGTACACCGTTTACTCCGACGGAACGAACTCCGACATCCCGGTGTCGAATCCCGCGACGCTCAACTTCGCGAGCGAGGACGGCTTTTTGTGCAAGCCCAACACCGTGTCGGGTGGGACCACAGGGGCCCAGATCACCGACCCGGTGACGGGACTTACCTACCGCTCGGAGATCGAGGCGGCCATAACGGCCCAAGGCTTCTTCCCGCTCGACGGTCTCGACGAGAACGTGCCGTTCCAGGAAGGCACCCCGACGACGCCCGCCGACGCCATAACGAGCTTCACCTCCTCGTCGTACTACCAGTACGACACCCCGCCGGTCTCGGGCGGCCAGGAGGAGGGGTACTGCAACGTCGTCACCACGGACGGCAACACCGGCCATCAGTGATCTGCCTGCATCAATGATGCGCCGACCCGGGTAGGCAGGTCCGCCTCTGACCTGCCCGGGGGCCGAGCGAAGGCGAGGGCCGCTCCTGTCCACAGGAGCGGCCCTCGCCAGGTCCGGTAGGAGCGGCTAATCTGTAGCAAATCAATCTGGTACACCGATCCGATCGAAATAGACGGCGATCACGCCGGAGGAGCTGATCGGGGCGGGGTAAGGCGGATCGCTGCCAGGCGGTCGGCGAGATCACCACGAGCGGGGGAACAGCAGGTCTTCATGAGCATCACCGACATACGGCAGGTGCTGGGGGACGGTGCCGGTCAGACGCCTGTCCCGCGTTCGATCGAACGGCGCCCGAACTCGGTCGACCGGTGGGTCTACCGAGGCGGCGTGCGCATGGTCGCCCTCTCGACGCTGCTCGTCTTGTTCCTGATCGGCTTCTTCCTGTTCTACAGAGGTCTCCCCGCCTTCAGGTCGCAGGGGTTCCACTTCTTCACCAACACTGGCTTCCAGACCGAGCCCACCGCGACGGGCCCACCCGTGTTCGGGATCAGAGCTGCTCTCACCGGAACGATCGTCGACCTCCGTCTTCGCGATGATCATCGGAGTCCCGGTCGCGATCGCCGCGGCACTTTTCATCTCCGAGTTCGCCCCGGCGAGGCTGAAGCCGATCGCCACCTCGCTCATCGACCTGCTCGCCGCGGTACCGAGCGTCGTATACGGGCTCTGGGGCTTCATCTTCTTGTCGCCGCACATGATCGGCGTCGCCCAATGGATGTCCGTGCACCTCTCGTTCATTCCCTTCTTCCACGTATCCACGCCCCTGTTCACCTCTTCGCAGTTCATCGCTGGCACGATCCTCGGCCTGATGGTCGTGCCGATCGTCGCGTCCATCTCGCGCGAGGTCTTCTCGCTCACTCCGCTCGCGGAGCGCGAGGCGGCCCTGGCGCTCGGTGCCAGCCGTGCGACGGTTATCCGCCGGGTCGTGCTCCCCTTCGGTCGGGGCGGGGTGATCGGGGCGATCATGCTCGGTCTCGGCAGAGCCATGGGCGAGGCGATAGCCGTCGCGATCATCCTGAGCCTGAGCTTCACCAACCCGTACCACATACTGCAGGTCGGGGGCAGCACCATCGCATCCCTCATCGCAATCCGGTTCGGCAGCGGCGGCACGTTGGGGTTGCCCGCGCTGCTCGCAGCAGGCTTCTCTCTGTTCATCTTCACTCTGATCGTGAATGCGGGCGCCTCTTTCATCGTGAACCGCTCGCGTAGCGCAGCGGCGGTAGAGCTGTGACGACGAACCGGAGAACGTCGTGAGCGGCACCCTCACCCTGGAGCGCCCGCCCGAGCAGCGTGAGCCCGAGCGTCATGCGGCACCGCGCCGTCGCAGGCCGCGCGACCTGCGCGGAGAGGACGTGTGGGTGTTCCTCGGCTGTGCCGCCTCCGCGGTTGCGGTCGTCTGGCTCCTTTTCGATCAGTTCACCGCCCTGTCGGGGCTTTTCGGCTTCGTCATCTGCACCATCGCGGCGTTTCTCGCCATCTTCTGGGCCGTGACGATCCAGCTCCACGGGCGCCTGGTGGCGAACGACCGCCTGCTGTCCGCGGCGGTTGCGGTCGGAACGCTCGCTCTCGCGATTCCGCTCGTGCTCATGCTCGTGTTCCTCGTCCAAAAGGGCTGGGGACTGTTGAGCGCGCACCTGTTCATCAAGGACCTGAAGGGTGTCGGCCCCTTGAGCCGGCCAGGGTCCGGAGGGCTCGCGATGGCCATCGTGGGCACCCTCGAGCAGGTGGGCCTCGCCATCGTCTGGGGCGTCCCGGCCGGGATCATCACAGCGATCTTCCTGAACGAGGTGCGGGGCCGATTCACCTCGACCGTGCGGACCGTGGTCACCGCAATGGCCGGGCTCCCTTCGATCATGGCCGGCGTCTTCATCTACTCGATCTGGATCGTCACGTTCGGAGAAGGATTCTCCGGCCTGGCGGGCTCGTTCGCGATAGCGATCATGCTTTTGCCCTCGATCACCCGGACGACCGAAGAGGTCCTGAAAGTGGTTTCCGGGGGGCTCCGCGAAGCTGCTCTCGCGCTAGGGGCGCCTGAATGGCGGACAGTCTGGTCCGTCGTCCTGCCGACCGCCCGGACCGGGATCATCACCGCTGTCGTGCTCGGCGTCGCAAGGGCCGTAGGTGAGACGGCGCCGTTGCTCTTCACGATCTTCGGCAACAACTTCGTAAACGCCAACCCGTTCCACGGTCCCCAGTCCTCGCTCACCCTTTTTCTCTTCCAGAAGATCAAGAGCTCGAGCCCGGCCGAGGTGAGCCTCGCCTATACGGCAGCGCTCGTCTTGGTCATCATCGTCCTGGTCCTCTTCACGATCACGAGGATCCTTGGCCGAAAGCGAAGCCGAGGCCGGCTCTCGCGCACAGAAAGGGTGGTGCAGAGTTGAGCTGGCGAACGGGTGGCGCGGCCGGGGGAGTCATCGACGCTCCCGGTGCCGGGACACCGACGAGCGACGGGTACTTGCGGTCCTCGACGGATCAAAAGCGTGCAGCGCGCCTCGAGGCAAATGACATTTGCGCCTGGTTCGGCGGACGACTCGTCTTGGACCGCGTCTCGCTCGTGATGGAGAAATCGACGGTCACGGCACTGATCGGTCCATCCGGTTGCGGGAAGTCGACGTTCCTTCGCATCCTCAACCGGATGCACGAGGTGACGCCCGGCGCCGAGCTCGCCGGCACCGTCCATCTGGACGGAGTCGAGATCTACGGGCCGTCGCAGACGCGCCACCGAGACGAGATTCCAGATCGGGATGGTCTTCCAGAAGCCGAACCCCTTTCCTGCGATGTCGATCTACGACAACGTGCTTTCCGGCCTCCGCTTCAGCCGCATTCGCGTCCGCGACGCGGACGGTCTCGTCGAAGAGATGCTCACCAAGGCGGGGCTCTGGAACGAGGTTCGAAACCGTCTGAAGACTCCCGGTGGAGAGCTCTCGGGGGGCCAGCAGCAGCGCCTGTGCATCGCGCGGGCTCTGGCGGTGCGGCCGTCTGTCCTTCTCATGGACGAGCCTTGCTCGGCTCTCGACCCTACGTCGACCAGGCGCATCGAGGAGACGATCCGCGACATCGCGGACGAGGTGACGGTCGTGATCGTCACCCACAACATGCAGCAGGCACACCGGGTGTCGCAGAACTGCGCGTTCTTCCTGGCAGCGAGAACGAGCCGGGCCGGCTCGTAGAAGCAGGGCCCACAGAAGGGATCTTCTCCGATCCCTCCGATCCGAGGACTTCTGACTATGTCAATGGACGATTCGGTTGACGGCAGGCGGGACGACATCCCGTCGGAACGAGATCGAGCTCGAAGGCGTGTCACCGGACGCCGGGCGATGGCCGTGGTGCTCCTGATGTCGGGTGCCGTCTTCGCTCCGATCGCCGTGACGGCCGTGGCGCCTCCGGCTTACGCGAACGGCCCGACGATCACGGGCGCCGGGTCGAGCTACGCGTCGGTGGCAATCGACCAATGGGTGGCCGAGATCAGCTCGATCGACGGGGACAGCGTCAACTACTCGGTGTCGTCCTCGGTCATCGGGTTGAACGAGTTCGCACAGCAACAGGTCAACTTCGGGGCTTCCGAGATCGGGTACAGCACCGGGCAGGCGAACTACACGCCCCCTTCAGGCTACGCGTACCAGTACCTGCCCGACGTGGCCGGCGCCACGTGCATGATGTTCAATCTCGACAGTCCCGTTACGAGCCAGCAGATCACCTCTCTCGACCTCACGACCGCGATGATCCTCGGCATCTTCACCGGGACGATCACCACATGGGGCCAGCTCGCGACCGAACGGCCTGAACCCGGAGCTCGCCGGCGACAACACCGCTATAACAACCGTGTTCCGAACCGATGCATCCGGGGAGAACTACATCCTTTCCGACTACCTGAACACGATCGACCCGTCGGCCTGGGCGAAGTACACGAGCACCCTCAACTTCCCCGGCGGGCCGCAGGCGATATGGCCGTTCCCGCAGGGGAACGGGAGCCATCCGGGTTACAACTTCTCGAGTTGGAACGGTGAGAGCGGATCTGACAACGCCTCCGATTACGTGTACGCGAACCCGGGGAGCATCACGTACGTCGAGACGGCATACGCGATCGCTCACCACGATCCGTGCGCCTACGTCCAGAATCTCCCGGGCGACGCATTCGTGCAGCCTTCGGCCCTCGCCGACGCCGAGGCGCTTTTGAACGCCAAGCTCGAGCCCGACCTCGAGCAGCTCTTGACCGGTGTCTTCACCGACACCAATCCCAAGGCTTACGCGATCTCCGCGTACAGCTACCTGGTCACTCCGGAAGGTCAGATGAACCGGGCGGAAGGGGCAGTGCTCGGTCAGTTCGTCCAGTTCTTCGCGTGCCAGGGTCAGCAGTCGGCCGAGCAGCTCGGGTACTCGCCACTTCCGCCCAACCTCGTCGACGACGACTTCCAGGGCATAAAACGGATCGCCGGCGCGGCGCCTCCCCCAGCGTCGGTCAACGCACAAACCTGCAACGACCCCTATGTGTCGCTGTTCGGCGGATCCGGTCCACCGCCCTCCGGCGGGGGCGGAGGTGGTGGGGGAGGCGGTAACGAAAGCGGCGGCTCGACCGGCGGTGGTGGTCCTGGAGGCGGCACGACCTCGGGGACCACAGCCCCGACAGGCGGCACCGGGGGGTCCTCGAACGGTGGCGGGTATGTTTCCGGCGGCGGAACCGCGGGTTCGGGCGGGCGGTCGACGGCCGGTGGTCACCACGCCGGTCGAGGAGCGACCGCGGCCGGGTCCTCACAGCCGGGCACTAGTACGACGCAACCGGGCTCCGGGTCGCCCGAGAGCAATGCCACGACCGCCGCCCTGCAGGAGGTCGGTCTGGATCTGTACCACAGAGGAACCCAGCTCGCGACCGTGCCGCGTCCGGTAGCCCCGATGCTCTACATCTCGTTCGGATTCCTGCTCCTCGTGGCGGTCCCGCCGTCAGTCGCATGGATCAGGGCTAGACGACGCCGCCAGACGAGGGAGGCCTGATGGCACGCGGTCTGCACGAAAAATCGAAGACATCCGTTTCGCTGAAGTGTGCGGCGCTCGGATTGGCCATGCTGTCGGCAGCGGTCGTCTCGGGCGTCACATCGGCAGCGACTCCGCGGACAGCCGCGGCCGCATCGCCGACCCCGTCGGCGTCGACTGCGGCCCCTCCGTGCCCCGCCGGTTTCACCTGCGTCACGATCCCCTGCAGCACCGGGACCTGCCCGACCGTCGAGGCCGGACCAACCTCCGACCTCGGCACCAATCCGGCTCAGTTCGCCTTCGTCAGGCTCTATGACTTCCCACCCGGCGACGAGCCGGAGATAGCGCTCTGCACGGACACTGTTCCGCTTTCCAAGTCGGCTCCAATTTGCTCGGACAGCCCCGCTCCCGGGTACGCGCCGATCTTCTCGGACGGGACGGGATTCATCTCCTATCAGGTGAAGGAGGACCCGAGCGGCCCTGGCCAGACCCCGATATCCGGGGAGGTCCTGGGTGACGACGCGGACAAGCAAGGGTTCTTCTGCGACAACGGGCCCGATCTCTGCTCGCTCGTGGTGTTCGACCAGAACCTCGACGACTCCTCCAGCCCCGACGCAACGAACACAGCGGTGATCCCCGTCTCATACGAGGCGAGCTCGGCAGGATGCCCGTCTGCGACGCTCGTCAACACCGAGAGCGAGTTCGGGATCGAAGGACTGGTCGGTGCTGCCAACAAGTCCGGATGCACCGGGAGCAGCAAGGCGATCGCCTTCAACACCGCCTTCGACTCCGAATCGGCGGTGAGTGCGCTCGGTGCGGGACAGGTCCAGATCGCTTTCACGGACGACCCCGAGGCGCCCGACGAGCAACAGATCCTGGGCGGTTCCAAGAGTCACTACGCATTGATCCCCGTCGCCGCCTCGGCCGACGTGATGGGTTTCGCGGCAGACATCCAGGGCTTCCCGCCGAACGACCGTACCCTCTACCCGCAGGCCACGTTCGAGCTCACCCCCAACATGGTCGCAGGGATGGCGACGACCGCGTACAACGCTGAGGGCGATTCCGACATGCTGGCGGGCGTCAAGTGCGCCAATCCAGGAATAGCGCCTCCGAAGAAGTGGGACCCCTGTCCGGCCGAAGAGGTGCTGAACAGCCTTCCGAGCTTTCAACCGGAGGAGAGCTACGTCACGTACGTCCGATCGGACAATGCCGGAGTGACAGACGAGCTTCTCCGCTGGCTGTGTACGGCTCCGGACCACTCGGTGCCGATCGACGGCACGAACGAGACCGAGCCGGACACCGCCGCTCAGATACTCGAGTCCACGCAGTGGTCCGACAAATCGCTGGACGGAACATGTCCGGAAACAGACCAGTTCCCCGGGGTCGCGAACCTACAAGCCGACCTTAACCCCAACAACCAGCAGACCAAGCTCTACGCGCAAGTATCGCAGGATGCGGTCCCACCTCGCGAGGCCGGTTTCGCCGTGATGAACTGGTACGAGGCCCTCTATTACGGATTGAACGTCGCCGCCCTGCAGAACGCGGCGGGCCAGTTCGTGACCCCGTCAGGTGCGTCAGTGGACGCGGCGCTCGCCGACGCGAGCTCCAATCCCGACGGCACGCTCGCCTTCGACTACACCGACAGCTCGGATGCCGCCGCCTACCCGGAGCCGGTCGTCTTCTATGCCGCGGTGTCGACGGTTCCGGAGGCAGCCGCACAGGCAGACGCCACGAAGAAGGTGCTCGACAACATTCTCGCGTTGACCGCCTCGCCGGGCAGCGCCTCCCTGCCTGCGGGGATCTTGCCGCTGCCGGCATCACTTACGACCCAGGCGCAGGCGGACATCGCGAAGGACATCGTCGCCCTGCCCCCGACCGGCGGCAGCAAGCCCGGCAAGGGAAGCGGATCCGGGTCCGGCAAGGGTTCCACCCATCAAACTGGTGGGGGTTCGAAGACGGGCTCGGGTGCAGCGACGTCGGCTCCGGGGGGCCCGCAGACGACCGTCGGCTCCACGGGGAACGGCGGCGGGTCTCAGTCGAGCTCGACCGGCGGCTCGAAGGTGAGCGCGCGCACGACCTCGACGGCCAAGGCTGTGGGACAGACGCCCAAGCGGGGTCCGGGGACGCCCAAGCCTTCTCACGGAGGAGCCTTCCGCGCGATCCAGGTTGCGCTCGCCACGCCCGAGTGGCGATGGCTGCTCGGAGCAATGCTGATCGTCGGCGCCATCGCGATGGGCGCGGGACCACTGCTGCTGTTGGCTCAGCGGTTGCGAAGACGGCTCGCGGCCCTCCGTGGCCGGACCTAGGGCGGTGGCGGACATGACCGCGGCAGCAGAACCATCGTCGCCCGAGGGCGATGATGCCGCGCGTTCGCGATCGGTCATCTCGGAGCTGTTCAAAGACGGTCTTCCGGCTGTACAACGCGACACTCTTCAGACCGAGACAGGGCTTTCCGATACGAGACACGAGGGGGCCGTCGCGCCCCGGTCGAGGTCGAGGCGCGCGGACTCGCTCATCGGGTGGACGGGCGCAGTGGTCACGGCTATCGGAGTGTTCCTCGCACTGTTCGCCGCGTACCTCTTCCTGTTCACGCCGCTTCAGGCTTCCCGAGCGCAACAGAAGCTCTTGTCCGAGTTGCACGGTCAAGCGGGTCTTGCGGCGCTGACCGGAAAGATCCCACCAGAGGGAAAGGCCGTCGCGATCTTGGACATCCCCGCGCTTCACCTGGATCAGGTCGTGGTCGAGGGAACGAGCGCGACGGACCTGACCGCGGGGCCGGGTCTCATGCCAGGCTCAGCTCTGCCCGGCACGCCGGGCAACACGGTGATCGCCGGAAGGCGCTATCTGTACGGCAAGCCGTTCTCGGCGCTCGGCTCCCTGAAACGCGGAGAGACGTTGCAGGTCGTGAGCAGCTACGGGACGTTCACCTACCGGGTAACCGGCACGCACGTCGTCGAGCCCGGGCAGCCGGACCCGGTCGCACCCACCGCCGACAACCGCCTGACGCTCGTGACATCCAACGCCTCACTGGCGCCCAGCGCACGGGTGGTCGCAGAGGCGAGCCTCGTGAGCCTGCCGGTGGACGTCCATGTGTCTGCGATCGGCCTGCCGCCCCTGTCGGAGCGGGCCCTGTCCGGGGACTCCGGCTCATTCGTGCCCGCAATCCTCTGGGGGCTCGCACTGCTCGCGGCCCTGGCCACCACCGTCAGGCTCTACCGCCGCTGGCGCAAGACGTGGCCGATCTACATAATGACCACCCCTGTGCTGCTCGCTCTTGCGGTTCTGGTCTTCCAGAATCTCGCCCACCTGATGCCGGCGACCCTGTGAGCTCACCGGGAGCCTCCAAGACGCTCTTTGTGGGGTTCACCCTCGCTCTCGTGCTGCTCGTCGGCGGGTGCGCTTCGAGCTCCAAGGCCGGGTCCGGGACAACGACGCCGGCGACATCGTCTCCGAGCACCGCCTCACCGACGAGCTCATCGCAGACGACCACCTCACTGCCGACCACATCGTCGATTCCGGTCACGGGACCGAGCCTCGCGACGATCGCGACCTCGACGACCGTCACCGTCGACGGCAAGAAGGTCGCGGTGCCGACAGACAGCGGAAGATCGATCGCTTCTTGCTGCCAGAAGATCGGCGACGGGCAGCAGATCATCATCACAGTCGGAGGCTTCCTGCCCGAACGTCTCTACGCGACACCTTCTGTTCCTGTGGTGTGGACGAACCTGACCGACCAGCCGCAGCAGGTGGTGTTCGACCACTTCGCCGTCCACTCGCAGGTGATCGCCCCAGGGGGAGAGTTCTCGTGGAGCTCGCCGGATTCCGAGAGCATCGCTTACCACTCGGTCTCGGGCATGCACGCAGTGCTCGTCCTCAACCCCCCAGGGGTCTGAGCGTT
Organism: uncultured Acidimicrobiales bacterium; assembly: GCA_963801315.1. Taxonomy (GTDB): domain Bacteria; phylum Actinomycetota; class Acidimicrobiia; order Acidimicrobiales; family CAVXTF01; genus CAVXTF01. Next base: position 262,983 of record CAWDEI010000006.1, read on the forward strand.
ACATTTGGCCGGTGCGGCCGCCGGGCAAGCTTCTTGCGACCGGACGGGAATGCGACATCTTCGAGTACGGCCCCGGGCTCGTCCTGCGCCGATCCCGACGCGGCCGGTCGTTGTCACTCGAGGCTCGCACGATGGACTACGTCCGCGGGTACGGCTATCCGGTTCCTGCTGTCGACGAGATCAGCGACGACGCAACCAGCTTGGTCATGGAGCGCATCGAGGGCCCGACGATGCTCGGTCCGCTCAAGCGCAGTCCATGGAGCATTCGCCGTTACGGTGTGGTGCTGGCCGACCTGCACATCAGGTTGCACGAGATCCCGGCACCCGATTTTCTCCCCGCATCACCTGTCGCCAAGGGTGACCGAGTCCTCCACCTCGATCTTCATCCGCTCAACGTCCTGATCGGGCCGAAGGGCCCGGTCGTGATCGATTGGTCGAACGCCGCGAGCGGCGACCCTGCTTCGGACGTCTGTCTTGCATGGGCGTTGATGGCGGCGGGCCAGATACCAGGAGGCGTGATCGGGAAGTTCTTCGGATTGTTCCGGTCGCTGCTCGTCGACAGCTTCTTGTCGCGGTTCGAACTCGACGAGATCAAACCGATGCTTCGCGCCACGGTCGCCTGGAAGGTGAAGGACGCGAACATTTCTCCAGACGAGCAACGCAGCATGTGGGAGCTCGTCGACGCGACCCTCAGGGAGTCGACCGCTCGATGATCGTCTCGAGCGCCTTGTGGCGTTCGGGGACTGCGACTGCGACAGCTTCCGACAGCGCCTGCCAGCACCCGTCTCCGGGACGGACCAGATCGGTGAGCCGCTTGACGAGCTCCGTGTCCGGGTCGGTGACGGCTTGGACGCGCACGCGATATGCCGACGCATCTTTCTGCTGGTCGTACAGCCGCAGAGATGCCACCTGTAGATCTTCGTCCACGAGCACCGCTGCCGCGCCTTGAAGAGGGTTCGTGTCGACCGTGTCCACGACCCATCCACCGGTGTTCGCAAGGTTCACGGGTGTGGGGAAGCCTTGAACCTCGCGTGTCGTCTCGAACGGCTTGTGAGTGTGCCCGAAGACGAGGGTCGTGGGCGGGATCACCTCGAGCTCAGAGGAGATCTGAGCTCGAAGGGGTCCTTCCAGATAGGCCTGGAGGCCCTTCTGCGCGTTCGCGCTCAGTGAATTGGTGGGCCGATGGCGCTCGAACCGACCGGCGTGCTTCACGACGTGCGCGAACAGGTCTCGCATGATGCGGCGGGTCACCCATCTACGTGCACGCCCCCCGGGAGCCTTGTCCGCGATGGCTGTCGCGAGGGTGAGGACGAGACGATCGATCGCCTTCTCGCTCTGCAGCATGTCGTAGAGGCGGTTCACGTCCTCTCCGACCTCTCCTGATCTGCCGAGTGACGACCAGAAGAAGTCGATCCACGCAAAGTTGTCCTCTTCGATCTCGGAGATGTCGCGGGGGAGCGGCTTGTTGAACATCAGTAGGTTCAAGCTGGACATGAGCTGGTACATCGACTCGATGTAGTGACCGTGGTGGACGACGACGCACCTGGCGCCGTCGGCAGATCGGAGGCCGAGGTTCGGGTACACGGCGCGCATGTGCGCCTTGGTCGTCTTGTGCCGTCGCTGGAGCACGGCAGTCAGAAGGTTGGACTCGAGCACCGCGTCGCCCTGTTTCGGGAACAGACAGGTGGCGTGTGTCGGCGGGGGTATGGGCACCGTCGGAGAGAGCGACCTGAGCTGATCGGCGTATTGACCTTCGCGCGCCGTCTCCCAAAGGTGGTGGTCGTGGTTGCCCGGCACGAACCAGATCTCGTCGGCGAACAGCGGGTGGTCGCCCACTACCAGGTCGGTGAATTGCTCGAGGACGGCGGCCGCCACCTCGTCGTCTGCCAGGGCGAGCTCGAGCACGTCTCCTGCGAGCACGAGCGTGGGAGGCTCCGAGCCTTCGTTGGCCCCGATCAGATGAGCCAGGCACTCGGCCAGGAGCGACATCACAGGTGACTGCCTTGTGGGGTCGGCTGTCGGGTCGGGGCTGTCGGAGAGGGCGGTGAGGATGCTGTTCTCGGCGCCGAAGTGGAGGTCGGACAGGATCACGTATCTGACGTCGGGCAAGTGAGGAGACCTCCGGGTGGTGGACAGTCCATAGCACCTTGCCACCTGGTGAAGAGGTGCGTGCAACTCGCTCGGCCGGTCCGGCTGACACCCCCGTTCAGTAGCCTCGCCCGCGGGATGCTCTTTCTCCACCGTTCCGAGCGCGCCGACGGGCTCGTCTGCATGCTCGGCGACCTTCTCTGTATGCCGATCACCGATGTCATGGCGCCCGAGGTCGTGGCGGTGCCCACCCGCGGCATAGAGAGGTGGCTGACCCAACAGCTCTCGTCCAGGCTCGGCGCGATCCCCGGTCGTTCCGACGGTGTCTGCGCCAATGTCGAGTTCCCGTTTCCCGGCACACTGATCGGAACTGCACTGGTCGCAGGCTCGGGAGTCGATCCGCAGACCGATGCCTGGGCCACCGACCGGTCGGTTTGGCCGCTTCTCGAAGTGGTGGAGTCCAGCCTCGAAGAGCCGTGGCTCAGCTCGTTCGCCGCCCATCTCCGCAACGCCGCACCTCCGGGGGAGGAGAGGCGGTTCGCGAGTGTCCGGCACGTTGCAGACCTGTTCGATCGCTACGCGGTTCACCGTCCTCGGATGGTCAGGCAATGGGCGGAGGGAACAGACGGTGGGGTCGGTCCTGACGGAGCCTGGCAACCGTCACTTTGGCGCGAGCTCCGCCACCGCATAGGCGTTCCGAGCCCTGCCGAGCGCCTTCCGGAGGCATGCCGATCGCTCAGTGACGGTGCCGACGTGCCGGGACTTCCGGAGCGGTTTTCGCTGTTCGGACTGACGAGCCTGCCGACGAGCTATGTGGAGGTTCTGAGCGCCCTGTCGTCACGGCGCGATGTTCACCTCTTCTTGCTGCACCCTTCGCCCGAGCTTTGGGAGCGCGTCTCGGTGCTGTCGGGCTCCTTGAAGAAAGGGACGGCCCGGCGCGACGACCCCTCGGCCGGAGCGACGAGGAACCCGCTCCTCGCGTCGTGGGCGCGCGACAGCCGCGAGATGCAGCTCGTCTTGCTGTCGGAGGCGGGCGGCCGATGGTCGGACGACCACCGCGCCACCACGACCACCGGGCTGTCGGTGCTCGAACGTGTCCAGGTCGACGTGAGGGCCGACCGCGCACCGGTCGGGGCTTCTTTCCCCGGTGGCGATGACGCCCGGCCCGTGCTCGCGACCGGCGACCGGAGCATCCAGGTCCACGCGTGCCATGGCCGGGCTCGCCAGGTCGAGGTGCTGCGCCATGCGATTCTGCACATGTTCGAGGATCACGCCGATCTCGAGCCCCGCGACATTCTCGTCATGTGCCCCGACATCGAGACGTACGCCCCCCTCATCCACGCCGCTTTCGACTCGCACCCCGACGAGCACGAGAGCGATCGAGCCGACAGCGGCCATCCGGACCTCAGGGTGCGACTCGCCGACCGCGCCATTCGTCAGGTCAACCCTCTGTTCGGGCTCGTCGCCCGCCTCCTCGACATGGCAGGCGGCCGGGTGTCGGCAACGGAGGTCCTCGACCTGGCGGGATGCGTGCCGGTCAGGCGACATTTCGGTTTCGACGACGACGACCTGGGCAGGCTCGAGGAGTGGGTGGTCGCTTCGGGCATCAGGTGGGGGCTCGATTCCGCGCACCGCTCCCCGTTCCAGCTCGGGGGCCTGGGGGCGAACACGTGGCGGGCGGGGATGAGCCGGGTCCTGCTCGGTGTGGCGATGGCGGACGAGCGTCAACGACTGTTCGGAGGTGTGCTGCCGCTCGACGATGTCGGCAGCTCGGACATCGAGCTCGCGGGAACCCTTGCAGAGCTCGTCGAGCGCATCGGGGCGTCGATCGACGGACTTTCGGGGCAGAAGACGATAAGTAGGTGGGCGGAATCGATCGCATCTTCAGTCGAAGCTCTCGGGTCGGTTGGCCCCGGAGACGAGTGGCAGTCGGCTCAGCTCGGCAGGTTGTTGGCAGATGTAGTCGACCAGGCATCCACCGACGGCCGACCCTGCACGGTCGAGTTGGGGCTCGGTGACGTCCGCGCGATCCTCGCTGATCTTCTGAGGGGCCGTCCGACGAGAGCAAATTTCCGCACGGGGCACCTCACGGTCTGCACCCTCGTCCCGATGCGATCGGTTCCTCACAAAGTTGTGTGCCTCCTCGGGTTGGACGACGGGGCCTTCCCGCGAAATCCCGAGCGCGACGGCGACGACCTGATCCTGGCCGACCCCGAGGTCGGTGACCACGACGCCAGGAGCGAGGATCGCCAGCTCGTTCTCGATGCCCTGCTGGCTGCTACCGATTACCTGGTGATCACCTACACGGGCCGCGACGAGCGGAGCAACCTCAGCCGACCGCCTGCGGTGCCCGTCGGTGAGCTCCTCGATGTGATCGACGGCACCGTGCGGTCCACTGACGGCGGCCCTGCAAGTGCGAACCTCGTGGTCCACCACCCACTTCAGCCTTTCGACACGAGGAACTTCTTGAGCGGGGAGCTGATGGGGTCATCGCCCTGGAGCTTCGACCAGGCGAACCTGGCAGGTGCGCGCTCGGCTGCCCGTCGGGATCCGTCTTCCGCTCCTCCACGGTTCCTGCAGATGCCTCTCGAGCCGTTAGACAACTCGATCGTCGACCTGAGCGAGCTCGAATACTTCCTTCGCTTCCCGGTCCGATCCTTCCTGCGCCGCAGGCTCGGGGTCAGCCTGTCGACCGGACGCGACGAGGTCGTCGACTCTCTTCCCGTGGAGCTCGACGGGCTCGAGCGGTGGGGGCTCGGCGAAAGGATGCTCGTGTCGGTCATGGCAGGAGGAGACGTCGACGCATGTCTCGCGGCCGAACGCGCACGCGGGATGCTCCCTCCCGGGTCGCTCAGCGATCCGATGATCGAAAGCGTGCTTAGCGATCTCGTCGGGCTGGTGGGGGCATCGTCGGATGACCGGCCACCGACGTCCACCGCAGTCAACGTGACGCTCCCCGGAGGTACCACCTTGGTGGGCACGGTCCCGCGAATCAGGGGGAACGTGATTCACAGGGTGACCTTTTCGAGGATGTCGGCCGGCCTTCGCATCGTCGCGTGGCTGCACCTTCTCGCGCTCAGCGCCGCGATGCCCGAGCGCGAATTCGAGGCGGTGACCTTCGCTCGCGGGCGCGGCGGTCCCGAGGGATCGTCTGTGTCGATCGCCCGAATCGCATCTGTCTCCGGAGACGGAGGGGCGAGAAGTGACGTGGCGCGCAGGCAGCTCGACACGATCGTCGACCTGTATTTCAGGTCGATGTGCGAGCCGCCGCCTCTGTATTGCAAGACGTCTGCAGCCTGGGCCGAGGCGGTGTCCCGCAACAGAGCTCCGAAACCCGCGGCCTCAGGAGAATGGACCTCCAAGTACGGGCTTCCTCGCGAGGACCAGCAGGACGAACACGTGCTCGTGCTCGGGGGAGTCGTTTCCTTCGACGAGCTCCTGCAGCTCGAGCCGCATGCCGACGAATCGGGGGATGACTGGGACCATCAAGAGACGTCCCGTTTGGGCCGCTGGGCCTGCCGCCTCTGGGCCGGCCTTCTGGCGCACGAACAGGTGACCGCCAGGTGACCTCTGTCCAGTCGTCGCGGACCCTGGGGCTCGGGGTGACGGCCGGTGAGCCCGGTGCGTTCGACGTCCATGGGCCTTTGCCCGAAGGCGTAACGCTCTTGGAAGCAAGCGCCGGCACGGGCAAGACGTTCACCATCGAGACGTTGGTGACCCGTTACGTCGCAGAGGGCGTCCCGCTCGAGCGGCTTCTCGTCGTGACTTTCACCCGGATGGCCACGGGCGAGCTGCGCGACCGCGTCCGCCACAGGCTCGTAGTCACAGCTTCCGCCCTGGCGCACGCGATCGAAGGTGGCCAGGAGAGCTCGGACCCCCTTGTCCGCCTGCTCGCAAAGGGCGACCGGGCCGACTCCGAGCTGAAGCATTCGCGCCTCACGAATGCGATCGCCGACTTCGATGCGGCCACCATCGACACGACACACGGGTTCTGCCTGCACATGCTCATGAGCCTCGGAGTGGTCGGGGACGTCGAGCGGGGCGTCACGCTGGTGGAGGACACGTCGGACCTGCTCGAAGAGGTAGTCGACGATCTCTACGTGAGACGCTTCTGGCAGGGCCGTGACGCACCCCTGTTCGATATATCAACGGCGATGGAAGTCGCGAAGGCTGTGGCCGGGAACTCGGCGGCTCTCGTCGTACCGAATCTCTCGGACGAGACCAGCCGGCCGGCGATGCGAAGGCGATTAGCCAAGGCGGCAATGCAGGAGATGGACCGCCGCAAGCGGGTTTCCGGGATCCTCACCTATGACGACCTGCTCACACGCTTGCGCGCTGCGCTCACGGATGCGGCCAGGGGGCCGGCCGCCTGCCGGCGCCTGTCCGGGCGCTACGAAGTAGTGCTCGTGGACGAGTTCCAGGATACGGATCCCGTGCAGTGGGAGATCCTCGATCTCGCTTTCAGGCGTTCGACGCTCGTGCTTATCGGCGACCCGAAACAGGCGATCTACTCGTTTCGCGGAGCCGACGTGTACGCCTACCTCGCTGCGGCCGAGTCGGCTACCAGAAAAGCCACGCTGAGCACGAACTGGCGCAGCGACCAGGGACTGATCGACGCGTATGACGCCCTCTTCGCCGACTCCCAGCTCGGCCACCTCGGGATCGCCTACCACCGTGTGCACGCATCACCGGAAAGTGCCGGCACTGGGATCGTCGGGGCTCCGAGCTGCATCCCGCTCAGGATCAGGGTCCTCGATCGTCGCAAGGTCGAGGTGACCCGTAGCGGCTACGCCAAGTCACCCGAGGCGCAGCGTCACATTGCGCACGACCTCGCGTCGGACATCGTCGCGCTGCTCTGTACGGGAGCATCGCTTCCCGTCGGCCGCGATGCCGCCAACAAGACGTTCCGGCCGGTCGGTCCGGGGGACGTCGCCGTTCTGGTCCGTACGAACCGCCAAGCGGGCTCGATACGCGGTGCTCTTCACGATTCGGGTGTTCCCGCCGTCGTTGCGGGCGGCGGGAGCGTGTTCGAGTCGGCTCCGGCGACCGACTGGGTGCGCCTGCTGACCGCCATCGACAAGCCCACGTCCAGGCGGCTGGCTGCCACCGCGGCGTTGACGCATTTCGTGGGTTGGAGCGCGACCCGGGTCGCCTCGGCCGGAGACGAAGACTGGGAGGACCTTCACTGGCGGCTGGCCCGCTGGTCCACAGCGCTCCGCGGGCGGGGAGTGGCCGCGTTGCTCGAGCAGGTCTCTTCGGCGGGACTCCCCGCGAGGGTGCTCAGCCTGCCATCAGGCGAGCGAACGTTGACCGACCTGTTCCATGTCGGCCGGCTCCTTCATTCTGCAGCCGTCGAACAGGACCTCGGGCCTGCAGCTCTCATCGCCTGGCTGAGACGCCGGATCGCCGAGGCAGGTGAAGACCGAAACGACGAGGACCGGAGTCTGAGGCTCGAGTCCGACGCTGAAGCCGTGCAGGTGCTGACCATCCACAGGAGCAAGGGCCTCGAGTTCCCGATCGTGTACTGCCCGTACCTGTGGGACGGCTACGACATGCCGGTGAAAGTTCCCGTGTTCCACGATCCCGACAACGCCGATGCACTGACGGTCGACGTGGGAGGCGAGAGTGTGGGCTTCGCGCGTCACCTGCAACTCCACCAGCAAGAGCAGAGAGGTGAAGACCTGCGGCTCATGTACGTCGCGCTCACCCGGGCGCGCCACCAGGCGGTCGTCTGGTGGGCGGGCGCGACCGACAGCGGCAAATCTCCGCTCGGAAGGCTGTTGTTCTACCGCGACATCGACGGAGTCGTGTCGTCGACGGGGGGACGTACACCTTCTGACGATCAGGTGCGGGCTCGCCTGGTGGAGCTCTCAGAGAGCGCCGGCGGCTGCATAGGTGTCGAGAGTGCCGACGGGCACGAGGGCGCAACGATGCCGGGTTCGACAGCGAGCTCGCCCGAGCTCGCGGCTGCGGTATTCCACCGGACCTTCGACGAGCGCTGGCGGAGGACCTCGTACTCGGGGATCACGGCCGACACCCACGTTCCGACGGTGGGAAGCGAACCGGACGAGCGACTCGTCACCGACGAGCTGCCATTTCCCGCCGAGTCGCCATTTGCCGCCGAGTCGGGGGCCACCACCGAGCGCGAGAGCTCGACGGGCTCAGCGATGGTGCAGGACTCCGGACAGCTCGGGCGGATTCCCCTTCTCCTGTCTGCAATGCCCGGAGGGGTGGAGGTGGGCTCGTTCGTCCATGGCGTGCTCGAATCGACGGACTTCGCGGCGGCCGATCTGGACGACGAGCTGCGTGTCGCGATCGACGCGGCGCTCGCTCGGCGCTCCATCGATGTCGGCGACCGTGATCTGCTCGTCGCCGGATTGCGCAACGCAATCGATACTCCGCTCGGGGACGTCATCGACGGCATGAGCCTGCGCCAGGTCGCAAGACCCGACCGTCTCGACGAGGTCACCTTCGAGCTTCCACTCGCAGGCGGTGAGAACCCCTGCGGGACGATCTCCATGAGCGACGTCGCTCATGTCCTTCGTGATCACCTTGCTGCAGACGACCCGGTGGTCGGCTATGCCGATCGGCTGGACGACCCGACGCTCACCGGGAACATCCGGGGTTACCTGACGGGAAGCATCGACCTGGTGATCCGCTTCTCGGGTCATCGGCTCGCGATCGTCGACTACAAGACGAACCGCCTCGCACCATCGGCCACCGATTTGAACGCGTGGCATTACAGACCTGAAGCACTCTCCGCAGAGATGGATCGTGCCCACTACCCGCTTCAGGCGATCCTGTATACCGTCGCCCTGCATCGCTACATGAGGTGGCGCGATCCGAATTACGAGGCGGCCCGGGATCTGTCCGGGGTTCTCTACCTCTTCCTGCGCGGCATGAGCAGCCCGATGTTCCCGACCGTCGACTCACAGCCGTGCGGGGTGTGGTCGTGGCGACCGCCGGCCCGATTGATCGAAGAACTGAGCGATCTCTTCGACAAGGGAACGCTCGGGTGACCCGTTCGGGCGGTGCGACCGCGCGCTCCGGCGGTGTCCAGATCGCGAGCCGCGCCACCGGCTTGTTGCGTTCCTTCAACGACGCCGGTGTGATCGTCGCCTCTGACGTCAACGTCGCACTTTGTCTCGGCCTGCTCGGCGTCTCCGACGACGACATGGTCCTGCTTGGTGCTGCGTTGGCCGTGCGCGCCCCGCGCCTCGGCCATACATGCGTGGATCTCGAGACGATTCGCCGGACTGCGGACACCGACGCAGAGACGCCGGTAGCGCTCGAGGACCTCCCGTGGCCGGAGGCGCGCGAATGGACCGGGCGACTCTCTGAAAGTGCCCTAGTCGGCGAGGATCGTCCGTTGCGGCTCGAGGGGACGACTCTTTACCTGGACCGGTACTGGTCTGACGAACGTCAGGTGGCTTCCGACCTTCTCGCACGTGCGGACGCGCCTGTGCTCGCGCTGGACTTCGATGTGCTGGCCAGTGGGATAGCCAGACTTCTCGGGGCGGACACCGATCCGTTGCAGCGCCTTGCGTCGGTGGCCTCGGTGATTCGCCGCTTCACGGTCGTAGCAGGAGGGCCGGGCACGGGAAAGACGACCACGGTCGCGCGGATCCTTGCGCTGCTCGACGAGCAGGCGCTCGCATCCGGAGCACGGTTCCCGCTCGTTGCCCTTGGCGCACCGACCGGAAAGGCGGCGGCCCGGTTGGAGCAAGCGGTGCGCGAGGAGGCGGACCGGCTCGACGTGGACCGGGCGATCAAGGACCATCTGTCAGGTCTCGGCGGCACCACCCTCCACCGCCTTCTCGGGAGAGACCCCGAGAGCAGCACCCGCTTTCGGCACCACCGGCACGACCCGTTGCCTCACGACGTTGTTGTCGTGGACGAGACGTCGATGGTCTCGCTGTCGATGATGGCCAGACTCGCGGAAGCCGTACGTGCAGACGCCAGGCTCATTCTCGTGGGTGACCCCGAGCAGCTTGCATCGGTCGAAGCCGGCGCCGTTCTAGGAGACGTCGTCGGCCCTGCGACCTTGGGGCTCAGGATGAGGGGGACCGCCCGGTTGGAGCTTGCCACCGCCGCCGGGACCGAGGTCGAGGCCACGGAGCCACCGAGCCTCGACGGCGGGGCTTCCACGCCCATCGGGGACGGGATCGTCGTGCTTCGCCGGGTGCACCGCTTCGGTGAGGAGATAGCCCGCCTCGCTGCCTGTGTGAAGACGGGCGACGAGCCCGGCGCGCTCGAGGTCCTGAGGCGTGAAGGTGCAGCTGTGACATGGATCGCCGCCGATGCCGAGGATCATCAGATCGACGACACGTCGGAGATCGGCCCCGTGCGCGACGCAGCGGTGCATGCCGGTCGCATGATGCTCCAATCTGCCCGGACCGGCGATGCAGCGGAGGCGATCTCGGCTCTGAATTCGTTCCGTCTGCTCTGTGCCCACAGGAGAGGTCCTGCAGGAGCGCACACCTGGTCTTCTCACATAGAACGCTGGCTCGTCGCGGGGATCGATGGCTTCGTTCCGGATAGCGACTGGTATGTCGGCCGACCTCTCCTCGTGACCTCGAACGACTACGGCCTCGACCTCTACAACGGTGATACCGGCGTAGTGGTGGCCGACGACGAGGGCCGCGCCGTCGCCGCGTTCGAACAGGGCGGTCAGATCTTGCGAGTGAGCCCGAGCCGCCTCGCAGCAGTGGACACCGTATACGCCATGACGGTCCACAAGAGCCAGGGCTCGCAGTTCGACACCGTGGCTCTGCTCCTTCCCGGGCGCGAATCGCCCATCCTCACCAGGGAGCTGCTCTACACCGCCGTGACGCGAGCGAGGAAACGGGTCATCGTCGTCGGCTCCGAAGAGTCCGTGCGCACCGCCATAGGCCGCCCGATCGCCCGGTCCTCGGGGTTGCGTCGCAGGCTATGGGGAGTCTGAACGAACGGGGGACGATGACAGACGTCGCGACCCCGATCAGATTGATGCTCGCGTCAATTCGTTGCGAGAAAGGGGACTGGGAAGCCAACCTTGCCGCCCACCTCCAGGTCTTGCGCCAGGCATCCGGCCGAGGATGCCAGCTTGCTGTGTTCCCCGAGATGTCGTTGAGCGGTTCGGTGGATCCCGACACCGAGCCGAGGAGACTGCTCCGGATGAACTCGGATGCCGTGGAGTCTCTCGTCGACTCGACCCAGCGGTATTCCGTCGGCGCGATATTCGGTATCGCAGAGCGGGCCGAAGATGGCGTCAGCCACATCACGCAGATCTATGCCGCGCAAGGTCGGCTGATGGGCGTCTACCGCAAGCGCCTGCTCGGCGAGGGCGAGCACGCCTTCACTCCCGGAACGGCGAGCGCCATCTTCGGCTACGGGGCGCTTCGGTTCGGCATCGCCATCTGCGCCGAGTCGAGCGTCGACTACCCGTTCGACGAGCCCGTTGCCGGCGGTGCAGGGATCGTCTTCTTCTGCGCCGCGCCCGGGCTCCTCGGCCGGCGTACCGACGAGCAGAGCTGGCGCGAAGGGCACTCGTGGTGGGAGTCCAAGGGCCTTGGAGATGCGCGCCGCCATGCATCTCGTACCGGGGCCTGGATCGCGTTGGTGACCCAGGCGGGCTCCACTTTGGACGAGGACTTTCCTGGCCTCTGTGCCCTCGTGTCGCCCGACGGCGAGGTCGTCGCCCGCCTCCCTGACTGGCAACAGGGCGTGCTGTCAGTGGATGTCCCCGTTGCGTTCGAGGTGGACCCTGTACGCGAGGCGGCGCGCGTGCTGGTCGTCGACGACAGCGGCCGTGCGCTCCTCGTTCGGTTCTCCGACGATCTCGGGCATACCTGGTGGGCGGCACCTGGCGGCGGCCTGGAACCCGGGGAGGACCACGTGCGAGCGGCACGTCGCGAGCTCGAGGAGGAGCTCGGCAGGGACGACATCGAGATCGGGCCCGAGATCGGCTGGCGCCGGCACACCTTGTCGTTCAACTCGCGGCCGTGGATGACACAGCACGAGAGATGGTTCGCTGCTCGGCATGCAGCCTTCGAGGTGGCAGCCGAGCAGGTCGCGTCTCTCGCGCCCGAAGGAGTGACGGACGTCAGGTGGTGGTCTGCCGACGAGCTGGCCGGCTCGGGTCTGGTCACCGCGCCACGCGGGCTCGCCGATCTCGTCCGCAAGATCGTGTCGGGCGACCCTTCGCCGCCAGGCACCGACCTCGGCGTGTGAGACTGCTGATCGGTGCTTGGTCTCAATCGCAACCGGGCCGTGGCAACGGCGGCCGCATCGCTCTTGGCAGCCGCGGTCGTCTCGACCGTCGTCGTGTCGAGCGTCGTGGGTGCCGCGACTAGCGGAGCCGACGCTGCGCGCCACGGGTCGAATACGGCGGCGGCCGTCGTGGTCGACACGTCCCCGTTCGTGAGCGGGCCGGGGGCGGTCACGTTGGCCGGCACGGGCTCGCCCGGTTCCGAAGGGGAGGGCGGAGCTGCTACGTCGGCCGAGCTCGACGGCCCGACCGGGATAGCAGAGGACGCGCAAGGCGACCTGTTCATCGCCGACTCGGACAACTGCCGTGTCCGCGAGGTGCCGGCGGCTAGCGGGGCCCACTTCTCCGTCCACATGACCGCCGGCCACATCTACACGATCGCAGGCGGCAAGTGTGGGGCGACCGGACAGTCGACCTCGGCGGGAGGGCCTCTGGCGTTCGCCACGTCGGTGGCGGTCGATTCCTCCGGCGACGTCTTCGTCGTGGGCGGAACCGGTAACGAGGTCTTCGAGCTTGCCGCAAAGGCCGGTGAGCACCTCGGCGTCGACATGACCGCCGGAAGGCTCAGTGTCGTGGTAGGTGACGGGACTGCGGGCGACGCCGGCGACGGGCAGCTCGCCGCGACCGCTCGACTCGACGACCCCGAAGGCGTCGGAGTCGATGCCGCCGGGGACCTGTTCATCGCCGACACCGAGAACTGCGAGATACGCGAGGTCGCGTCCCGGAGCGGTACCCAGTACGGGGCCCCGATGCTGGCGGGGCACATCTACACCGTCGCGGGAACGGGTACCTGTGGGGAGTCCGGTGACGGCGGCCCGGCGCGCGAGGCCGAGCTCTGGGACCCAGTCGACGTGGTGGTCGGCCCCGGTGGCGAACTGCTCGTGTCGGACGGGGGCGGTGAGGAGGTTCTCGACCTGCCACCAGGATCGGGCACCTACTACGGGACTCACATCCGAGCGGGCGATCTCGGGGTCGTCGCCGGTATGGGCATGTACGGGCCGTATCTCGTGGACGGTCTGCCGGCAACCGGTCAGACAGCAGAGCTCAACTCGCCTGCAGACATCGCCCTCGATGATGCCGGCGACCTGTTCATCGCCGATCCCTACAGCAGTTGCATCCGCGAGGTGCCCGCACGCGACGTCACTGAGCGGGGCAAGGCTCTTACTGCCGGAGACATGTACACGGTCGCAGGCGCGATACCGAGCTACTCCGGCGGCTCGACGACCTGGTCCGGACCCGAGATGCTGTATCCGTCCGGTGTCGCCGTGTCTCGCGATGGAACGGTCGTCTATTCCGACCAGGGAGCGAACGTGGTGCGCGAGCTCTCGCCCGGCTGAGCCCAGAGCGATCAGCCCCGAGAGATCAGCCCGAAGCGCTCAGCCCGGAACGATGTCGATCTCGTAGCTTCCAGCGCCGACGAGGATGGAGACCTCACCGTCCTGCGAGCTCTCGATCGAGATTCCTTCGACGTCGACGACCGGCACCGATCCCACCTTCACCGATGCGGGACTCGTAGCAGGCAGCCGCATCAGCGCCTGGGAGTTCGCGGGGAGGGACAGCGCCACGTGCAGGCCCCCGGTGGAGTGCGCCCAGCTGACCGACGCCGTGCCGGACATCGTCGGAACGGCTCCGGAAGCCGCGTCCAGCACGCCGAACGCAGGAGCGATCTCGAGAACTGTCTGCGGTTGACCGGCGTTGGAAACGGCCGGCGCGACGCCGAGCAGTGCTTCCTGCATGGCGACGAGAGCCGAAGACCCCCACCCGTGGGACATGCTGTCGCCGATTAGGTCGCTCAGTATCCATGCCTCCCAAGTGAACGTTCCGCCGTGGTCGAGGATCCAGGCCCACCCAGGCCGGCTTGCGTCGGTGAGCGTCTCGACGACATCGGAGTCGAGCCCGGCCGCGTGCAGCGCCCGCAGGAGCTCCATCCCACTGCTGGGCTCGACCGAGATGCCGAGGCTCGCGACATACCGGCCCACGGCGCCCCGGCGCTCGGGGGGGACGAGGCCGTAGGCGAGAGCCTGGATGTTCGCGAGTTGCGAATAGTGCGGTGACCGTGTCCCGTCCGACCGAAGGCCGTCCGCGTAGAGCCCGTTTTCGCCTACGAGGTAGCGGTTCACTGCGCCTGACACGGTCGCCGCCCTCGACCGTTCGGTCGCGGCTCCTCGCGCATCGCCGACGGCGGCTGCGACGAGCGCGATGCGAGCGAAGGCGTTGGCCGACAGCACATTGATCGAGGTATCGCACTCGGTGTCGAAGTCGTACCCGTAATTGCTGTCGGCACTCGGGTAGAGCGGGACACCGGTGACGAGCCCGGTCCGCGCTCGCACGGGCCGCCACAGGTATTCGGAGAGGCGTTCGAGGGTCGGGTACAAGGACTCTAACGTCGCGACGTCCCCGGTGCTCAAGTAGTAGCGCCACACCCACTCGGGATACAGGGCCGTGAAGTTGACATAGCTCTGAGCCCCGTACCCGGTCGGATAGATGTCGCTCACTCGACCGTCGGGCCAGAAGCGCTTCTGCGACCTCGCAAAGTCCCTCAATGCCTGGAAGGACAGGTTGATCTCAGCGTTGACGCGCATGATCACCTGGGACTCGTTACAGGCGTCCCAGAGGAACTGGCCCTTCTCCCGGGTCGGCGTGTCGACGAACTGCTCGTGGGTCGTGTAGAGGGCAGACCGGGCGCACAGGTCCCAGACGGCGTCGAGTCGCGGGTTAGAAGAATTGAAAGAGGCTTGAGTTTCCTCGGGCATCGTGCAGTGGCGCGCCATCGCGCTCACCTGATCGCTTGCTATCGACTCACCGGGTTGGTCGATCTCGAGATATCGGAAACCTAGATACGTATAGGGATCGAAGGTCTGCACTCCGTCGCGCTCTATGAAGTAGAAGGCGAGGTTGGTCTGCTGGGTCGCGTGAGTCGTAGAGACGTGCCCGTCGGGGTCGAGCACATATCCGACGTGCATCGAGACCGTGCGTCCCGAGATGCCCTGGCGGAACTCCACGATCGGGCGGGCGGCGTAGATCTTCCCGAAGTCGACGACGACGGCTCCATCGTCGAGCGTGGTCACCGAGGCCGGCGCAACCACAAGCTCGGTGACGCGGGTTCTCTGGGGGTAGAGATTCGTGAACGGCTCAGTGCCGACCGGTCCGAGAACCGGAGCCCGGGACCAATCGCTGTCGTCGTAGCCCGCTTCGGACCAACCCGACGGTACCGAGCGCGCGTCGATGATCTCGACGAAGTCACCGGCGTCGGTGTTCCGCTGCGCGGCCGGCTGCCACTCGGCCTGCCGCTGCCTCCACGTTCCGTCGGAGCCCGCCGAGAAGCGCCTGCCGTCGGTGAAGCGGACAGAGACCTTGGCGAGAAGGCCGGGCGCCGACCGGGGCCTTCCCTTTCCCGCGCTGTACCAGTGATGGAGGAAGCCGAGTGCGTTGTCCCCGCCTGCGACGAGCGCTCCGCTCACGTCGGTCGCCTGAACGTACTGCTCGTCGGGGTAACAGAAGCTGGGCCCGGTGTCGAGCTTCTGACCGTTCGCCCACAGCTGGTACTTGTGGGCGGCCGCCGTGTACACGACGGCGCGTTCGATCGCTCCGGCGGGAAGGTGGAAGGTCGTTCGAAGGTAGGTGTACTTCTCGAGACCCGTGTCCGCCGGGCCCGGACGGAGCCATTGCGCGTGCCAGTCGGACGGGCGGAGGCCAGTGACAAAGGGGGCCCATCCAGACGCGGGGCCCCAGACCCCGCGCGCGTCGCGGGTCGCGACACTGAATCTGTATGCGGTGTCTGAATCCAGCGCCGGCCCTGCGTAGCCGACGAAGGCCTGCCGGCCCGACTCCACCTGACGCGGAGCCCACACGGTGGCGCCGGAGTCCGAGTCCTGCACGACCAACCGGTACGCGGTCTGGATCGCGCCTCTTCTGGGGTCTGCCACCTGCCAGGCGAAGCTCACGCCGTCGGGATCGACACCGACGGGCGAGGTCTCACCGTTCGTCTTGAGCGCTGTGGGTGGCCCGGGCATCAATGCCGCCTTGGCTGACGGCGGCCCGAACAGCTCCCACTCGTAGTAGCCGACCGAGCCGGCGGCGACGACGACGGCGCCCGTGCGCATGCTGTTCACGAGGAACGTACGCCGATCGACCCGTCTCACCGCCTTCTCCTCGCCACTGCGGCACGCTATAGCGTCCGGGTCTTCCGGGCGAGGAAGACACAGAGGAGTCAGCCGGTCGCGCAAATGCACGGCCGCGGGGAATGATCGGGAGGAGACCGATGGCCGGAACCGGGGTGACCGACGAGACGGAGCTGTCGCTCGAGGGGAAGAAGGTGGTCGTGACCGGAGCCTCTTCGGGGATCGGCGCGGCCCTCGCCGAGGCCTTCGCGCTCGAGGGATCGATCGTAGGAATCTGCGCGCGTCGTAAAGATCGGCTCACCGAGACATTCGAGAGATCCGCGGCGCACAGTCCCCGGAGCAGGATGTGGGTAGTAGACCTGAGCGTCCCCGACGAGGTGGACGGGCTCGCCGCATCTGCTCTCGGGGAGCTTGGTGGGGTAGACATACTCGTCAACAACGCGGGCATTCCCAAGCGTCGGCACGTCACCAAGCTCGACGCGGCGACGGTCGAGAGCGTGATGGCCATCAACTACTTCTCGCCCGTGCGCCTCACGCTCGCCTTGCTTCCTCAGATGCTCGAACGGGATTCGGGTCTGATCGTCAACGTCGCGTCCGTGGCCGCCACCTTGTCGTCGCCCGGAGAATCCGCCTACGACGCGTCGAAGGCCGCTCTGGCGGTGTTCTCCGAGGCGATGGCCATCGATCTGTGGGACACCGGTGTGAACGTCGCAGTCGTCTACCCCGGACTGTTCGACACCGAATTGTTCTCCCTACCCGACAACGACGCACCCGTGGTCGGCATAGATCCCGAGCCGGTGTCCGAGCTGGTGGACGCGGTGATCGCAGGACTGCGGTCCGGATCGCGCCAGATTTATGTGCCTTCGTGGTTCGAAGACATAGCGAAGGGCAAGGTCGAGAACCTCGAAGGCTTCATGTCCGGAGCCGCAGCGTTCGTGCGAGAGCAGCGCGAGAAGACCTGAAACCACCCGATGCACGTAGCGGCTCTGAGCATCGAGATCCATATCGCCGAGAGCAGGTCGCTGAAGGCCAAGCGATCCGTCGTCCGCCACCTGCTCGACACTGCCCGGAGAAGATACGGGGTCGCTGCCGCCGAGGTTGAGTTCAACGACCTCTGGCAGCGTGCAGGGCTCTGCTTCGCAGCAGTGGCGAAGGACAAGAGCCATGTCGAGGGCGTGCTCGACAGCGTGGAGCGCTTCGTGTGGTCCCATCCCGAGGTCCAGGTATCCGCCGCCTCGCGTCACTGGCTCGAAATCGACAGGTGAGAAGAACGCAATAGTCGTCCGTTGGACCGGCAACTCCGTTACGCTTGCCGGAAGCTCGACAGGCGGTCGAGAAGGAGAGCGGGCGGAGAAGTTGCTTGGAGAGAAGTTGAACCGGGAGAGAAATTGAACCCTCGCCGGTGGTCCAGGGCCCTTGTGATCATCGGGACGGCTGTGTTGGCTTCCGTCCCTGTCGGGCTCGCCGCATCCGGGCAGTTCGCAGCTGGTGCGTCTTCTGTGGGTGCCCCGCACGCACAGACGGGCGCCGGGACGTCGGTGCCGTGGGCCAGGCTGCTGTCCGAGTCGACCGACCTCGGCCCCGCCCGTATCGGCTCGATCGATGTCCTGGTCACGCTCGAATCCGCACGGCGTCCCCTGCTGCTCGAGGCTTGGGCCGCCGAGCGCCACCTCGCCGTGAGCTGGTATGCGGGCCAGCAGTTCGCAGTGGTGTCCGGCACGGCAGCAGCGGTGGGCACGGCATTCGGAGTGGCGATCGACAGCTACCGCTCGCGGACCGGTGAGCTCTTCTACTCCTCGATCAGCCAGCCCGGCGTGCCCGGACCACTTCGTCCCGGCGTCACCGGTATCGGCAGCATCGACAACTTTGCCAAGCTGACTACACAATTCATTCCCCAGGACTTCGTGCCGAACGGCGGTCTTACCCCTCAGGGAATGCTCGAGGCGTATCAGGCAACGCCCCTGTCGAACAACCTGAAGGGCGCAGGGGAGACGGTCGTGTTCCTCGAGGGAACGCCGTTCGAGCAGGCCGACCTCGACGCGTTCACTCAGAAATTCGGCCTTCCGCCGACTCAGGTACAGACCGTCGGAGGCAACGCGTCCGGCGATGCCAGCGAGAGCGGCGAGCCCGACATGGATATCGAGACCGTGCACGAGATCGCACCACAAGCCCAGCTCGTTTACTACAACCTCAATGCGGCTCCCGGGATCACGAACAACAGCGACGACGGTGCAATTATCGCCGCAGCGATATCCGATATCTCTCGACGGTTCCATGGCGCGATAATCAGCGCGAGCATCGGGATATGTGAGCTCACGCAGAACAGCGCCGACGTGCAGTCCGTGAACAGTGCCGCGGCTGCGGTCGAAGCGACGGGGGGAACGGTGTTCGCGTCGAGCGGCGACACGGGCGGCGCCGACTGCGGGAACTACGGAGCCAGCTCTCTCACCAACGCAAAAGGGGTGCAGGAACCGGCCGTCGCCCCGAATGTCACAGGCGTCGGCGGCACCACGCTCAGCGTCACTTCAAACGGCGGCTACGCGGGGGAGACCACCTGGTCGATGCCCATGATGTCCCAGGGCAGCGGTGGCGGGGTGTCGACAATCGCCGCCCGCCCGTCTTGGCAGACAGGTCCGGGTGTCGGCGGGCCCGGGATCCCCGACATGCGCGAGGTACCCGATATCGCGGCGGATGCCGACCCCGTCACCGGGAACGCCTTCGTCTCGGACGGCCAGCTCCAGTCGGGTGGTGGGACGTCGCTAGCGACGCCTATATGGGCCGGGTTCACCGCCCTTATCGACCAGTTCCTTCACAATTCAGGAGCCTCGCCGGTCGGCTTCATCAACCCGGTGTTGTACCGGCTCGCCGCCGATACGCAGCTTTCGCCCCCGGCGCTGCACGACGTGACCGTGGGAGGGAACGTCTTCTACCAGGCAGGCCCCGGGTACGACCCCGTCACCGGTCTCGGGAGCCCTGACGTCGCTGCGTTGGCACAGTACATACTCAACCTCGACAAGAGCGGTTCACCATGAGCGACACCACGGGTCGAGAGAACGAGGGCGGAGCAGCCCCTGACGACTCTGCTCCTGCAACTTTGGCATCCCTTCCGGCGTTGGCGACGGTGGAGTGCCCGCACTGCGCCAAGGTGGTCCCCGAAGGTCATTTCTGCGGATCCTGCGGGGCGCACCTGCTTCATTGGAACAAGGGTCAGGCAGCTGCCAGGCGGGTGCATGCCTACGCGGCATTCCCCGACGAGCCTGTCTACCGGCTGAGCGTCGTATCGTCGCTCTTCCCACACCTTTCACATCACTCGCGCACTGTGTTCCGGGTCGCTACGGCATGGCTCGTCGTGATACTCGTCGTGCTAGCGATCGCGGGCCTGGAATCGCCTCTCATCGCCGTTGCGGCGGTGGGGCTGCCACTGCTGTTCCAGCTCTATGTGATCGAGGTCGGTCCCTACGGCGACGACGTCGTCCTCCCCACCTTCGTCACGCTCGTCGTCGGTGCAGCGCTCGGGGTCGGCTGGGCGCAGATCGGCGGTCCCTACGTTCAGCGCGACCTGGTGCCGACATTGCAATCGAGCCTCACCACCCACGGTGCGTTCGCTTCCGCGGTGCTGGTCCCTGTGACGGGTCAGCTGCTCATGTGCGTTCCCCTCGTCATGTTGCTGGTCCGGAGGCGCTCCACAGAAGCGCTCGACGGGTTCGTCGTCGGCGCTGCCGGTGCCCTCGGGTTCACGGCTGCCGCGACGATCGCGAACCTGTCCTCGCGATTCTCGGGCGGCATACTCGCCCATCAGCCGTTCGTGGACGTCATCAGCCAGGCGCTGATCCGCGGCGTGAGTGTTCCGCTTGTGGCCGCATTCGCCACGGGCCTGTTCGGCGCGACCGCATGGGTGCGGAGGCGCACCGATGCCTCCCCGACCGACGCCGGCGGCTTGTGGCTGACCTCTCCTGTAGGGGCGCTCGTTCTCGCTCTGCTGGTCCAGGTGGGCCTCGGCTACACGGACATCTCGCGCCTCTCGCTTCCGGTGGAAGTGGTGGTCCACCTCGGGGCGGTCGTCGTGTTGATGGCCTTTGTGCGCGTGGGGCTGCACCACGTGCTGCTCCACGAACACCACGACTTCTCGATCGGACCTCCGCGAACTTGCAGTAGCTGCCGCCATGTCGTTCCGGCCATGCCGTTCTGCCCCCAGTGCGGCGTGGCTCAGCACGCGATGTCACGGGCTCACAGGCAACGGGAGCTCGTGGCCTTCGAGGAGCAGTCGGGTTCGCCCGCGATGGGATCGGAGGGCGGCGCGTGAGCACGCATGTCCCTTCGGTGCCGGTCGCGCGACCCGGATGGCCTACGAGGCCACCTGTGCAACCGACACAGCAGCAGGGGTGGCCCAATTACTCGTACCCTCACGCAAGCGGTCCTCGCGTCCGGGCCGCGAGCCGTCTGTCGCACCGCCACGTGCTGGCCGGTTTGATGGGTGGTCTCGCCGGAGTCGTCGTGATCCTGATCGTCGCCTCGATCCTGGCTCAGCCTTCGGCACCTGTCGGGTGCACGGGGCTGACGTGTGAGATTCCCCCGGCGAGCGGCCCGCCCGTCGAGAACGGCAATCTGTACACGAACTCGCAGTTCGGCTTCACCGCGCGGATCCTCACCGAGGGACTGCCCACGTCCGTCTCGACGGCCAACTCGGAATTGACGATCACCTTCAACGGCAGTAGCGCGCAAGGCGTGCTCCAGATCGGCGGGGAAGCGGCGGCAGGCCAGACCGCGGAGCAGATCGTGGATGCCGAGATCAACAAGATCGCCAATGGTGCGCAGCTTGCTTACGTGATCCCAGGGTCGATGATCGGATACCAACCGGGCTTCGGCGCCGCGTACAACTTCGACTCGACCTCGGGTGACGGCCAGTCGACCACCTTCCGGGTCATCGTCCTCGCATCGATCCGCTCCAACATCGCCGTCGTCTCGGTGTGTTACGGGCCGATTCAGCCGTTCGGTGACGGGCAAGGACAGCCCAACGACGATCATCCGAGCATCGCCGATCTCCTCATCGCTCAGGCCGGCGATCCGATCATCAACAGCGTTCTTTGGCCCGGCCAGTCTTCTCCCTGAGACTGCCGGGGTTGCGGCAGGTCCTCTTCGAATAGCAAGCGGCGCCCTCTGGATGGCGGGCATCCACCCCGCTGGCACACCCTGTCGGTAACTTGCGGCCGGTTGCGATGTTCGATCGCTTTTCCTGTCAGGTGGCACAAGCCCTCGCGTTGACCGGTCCCGAGCCGACCCGCCAGGAACTTCTCGCGCTGATTGGCCCCGACGCAAGGCCGGGTGAAGTCGACCGGGCTCTCGACGACCTCCGTGCCAGAGGGCTCATCGAAAGGACGGGGGGGGTAATTCGGATCCATCCCGCATTGCGCGAGCAGCGCGCTCCTGCAGGGCTCGGTCCGACGGCGACCGAGCTGCTCGCACTACGAACGACCGAACAGCTGTGTTCGATCGCGTCCAACATCGGGATGACCCGACCTCTAGGGCTGCTGACCACCAGACAACTGGTAGCCGGCGTGGCAGACCGCTTGACGGCTCCTGACCGGGTGCGCGATGTGATCCACCGAGCCCCCACGGACGTCGTCGCCCTCGCCATGCGCCTGGCCGACGGAAAACCAGCCATCACCACCTCCGCGGGCTTCGAGGCGGTTTACTCCCCGACTGCCCCCGAGTCGAAGTGGCGATCCCCGCATCGGTGGCTCGTGCGGTGGGGCCTTTTGGTCGAGCAGGAGTGGTACCAGGCGGTCATGCCCCGCGAGGTCGCCATGGTGCTGCGCGGGGGGAGGCCCTTCAAGACCGTGACATCGGTCCGTCCACCCTTGTTCCCGATGGCCGTCGACGCGGCTCATGTCGAGCGCTCTGCTGCGTCGATGGCGGCGCGGGCGGTGGGATCCGTCGAGCAGCTGATCGGGCAGTGGGGATCGAGACCACCAAGACTCCTCAAGAATGGGGCGGTCGGGCTGCGCGAACTTCGGAGATTCAGCTCGTCGACGGGGCTCGCTACTGCCGACGCTTGTTTCGTCGTCGAGCTCGCCGGGCACGCGGATCTCGTAGGAGTCGACCGCGCCGGGTGGGTCGCTCGCCCCGGAGCCGTCAGCGACGCATGGCTGGATCTCACCACCGAAAGGAGATGGGAAGTGCTTGTGCGCGCGTGGCTCGGGTCCCCTTCGTACCCGGGTGCGTCGGAGCAGCGCCGGCTCTGTCTCGCCGCCCTGCTCGACGCCGACCCCGGGACAGGGATCGACGAGGATTCGCTATGCGTGCGTCTCGAATGGGACGACCCCCTGCTCTGGAGCAGGGGACCTGCAACGCCGGCGAGGAAGGTCGCCTCGATGTGCCGTGATGCGGAGCGTCTCGGGATGCTCCACGAAGGGTCGTTGTCCGAGCGGGGAAGGGAAGTAGCCCGAGGAGACCTTGAAACGGCGGCCGTCGCGCCCCGGCGAGGGCTCGGCGATTGATCAGCCGTCGTAGTACGGCGCGTTGCAGATGAACCCCGTCTTCGGCGATGGGGGGACCCGCACGAACACACCGTTGACGATCCTCGCGAGCAGCCAGCACGACGGGGGCTGCCGGCCGCCAGGGTCGGAGGTGGCGATCATCCCGTCCGCGTCGAACGAGTGCACCTGCTTCAGAGCCTGCAGAAGCGCCCCGGGCGTCGGGTTGGCACCCGCGTGCTCGAGGCCTTCTGCGAAGAGCATTCCCGAGATCCATCCGTAGAGTGTGAACAGATCGGGAGTGAATCCCGGGTGAACCTTCTGTACCCACGAAAGGAACGTGTTCACCTCGGGCACTGACGTCGAGTCACCACCCAGGTACAGGGCGTTCGTCTGGTCGAGGTATATGCCGTCGGCGCTCGCAACCCCGCCCGATAGCTGGACGAAGTTGTCCACGTAGATGGGGCCTGCTGATTCGATGACCTGGGGGTGGTATCCCATCCCGTGCATCTCTTCGACAATGTGCTCTGCGTCGGCACCATCCATGAGAGTGAGGTCGACGAACTGCACCCCGGCGTGCTGCATGGCGAGAAGCTGCGTCTGGAACTGCGTGTCGAGGGGGCCGAAAAGGGTCGAATAGACGATCTTGTACCCCTCGTGTTTCATGGTCGCCTCTAATCCCAGTGCCTGCTGCTCGGCAGAAGACTCCTGGGCTATCAGAAGACCTACGTGCTTGATGGCATCTGGGTACTGCTGTGCAAAGTACTCGATGGGGCCGAGCTGCCACCCGCCGATCGCAGGGTCGGGGCTGACTGTGTTGGGCAGGTCGAGCGTGTTCTGCGACAGTGAAAGAGAGACATTCGGGACCATCGGATGTTGGGCCAGGATGAGCCCACCGTCTTGATCTTCCAACGAGAACGAGCCGACGAAGGCGATCACCTTCCCGATGAGCGATTGCGTCTCAGCGCTGTTGTCCTGACCGCTGAACTTGTCGTCGTCCGAGATGAGCTCCACCTTGCGGCCGTCGATGCCGCCCTGCGTGCTGTCCAGGTACGAGAAGTAGGCGTCGGTCCCGACAGCGGCCCCCTCGAAGAGCCCGGGGATGATGCCGCTGATCGTCGAGACGTTCCCGACCGTCACGCAGGTAGCGGTCACCGCTGCCGGGCAACTCACCTTCGATGCATCGACGAGCTTCACTGTCGGCGACACGGTTGGTGTCGGCCCTCCTCCTCCGGCCGACGGGGCCGTGTGGCTCGTGCAGGCGGCGGTGAGCAGTGCAATTGCTAGAGCAGGTGCCCACGCGTAGACGGGCGCGATCTGAGTCCCGGTGTGGCGGTCCTGTCCCTGCTCATCGTCTACTCCCTGTCGCAAGGTGCGTGGCTCGCCACGTACCGCTCGGCGGCGTCGCCGGCTTACGCTACCGACCGATGGCCGATGGCGCCCGGCAGATCGCAGAACGATTCGAGCGATGGTTCACCCGCGTCCATCCTCGGATATACCTGGCCACCCGGGGATGGGTAGGCCACCGGTTGGGCTGGTACCCGTCACTGGTTCTCGAGACGACCGGCCGGATCTCGGGGATCGAGCGACGTGCGGTGCTCCCTTACCTTCGTTCCGGCGCCGGATACCTGGTGGTCGCGTCCAACTTCGGTGGCGACCGGCCGCCGCATTGGCTGCTCAACCTGCAGGCTGAACCTAACGTCCGGGTGCAGATCCGTCGTAAGCGGTTCGCCGCACGCGCCGACGCCGTGTTCCCGGGCGACGAGGACTACGAGCATCTTTGGCGGATCGTCACGAAGGGGGGCCACCGCGGGCCCTACGAGCGATACCGGAAATCCACGGCGCTGCCCAATTCCGGTGGTCCGCATCAGTAGGTCAGGTCTTCAGGTCGAGTAGGACCTTGCCCCGGACCGACCGGCTCGTCAGTTGCTCGAAGGCTTCGTTCACCTGAGCGAGGGGCATCGTGGCTCCGATCGAGACCCGCATCCTCCCGGAGGCGACGGCCAGAAGTGCCTGGTGTTTCGCATTTGCCAAGCTTTCCTCCGACGCGATCAGGCCGCCGTAACCGTAGATGGTCAGGCCCTTCCGGTAGAGGGCCTGGAGAGGCAACTCACCGCTCGTGCCTGCCGAGGTGCCGAAGAGCACGATCCGGGCGTGCTGAGCCGCGAGTGCGACGGTGTGGCCCGTGTACCCGTTGCCCAGCGGGTCGAACACGACGGTCGGCGAGAGCTCGGCGCCTTGCGCCTCGAGGTTGCTCGCGTCGGACACGACCACCTCGTCGGCGCCGAGGTCCGCCAACCAGTCACGATTCTTCTCGTTCTCGGTCTGTCCGAAGACCGTCGCACCGATGGAGCTCGACAGCGACGCGATCATGCTCCCGACTCCGCCGCTCGCCCCGAGGACGAGGACGCGGTCTTCGGCGGTCACCTTCGCGACCTCTGTGACGACTCTCCACGCCGTCGCTCCCGCAACGCCGATGGTCGCCGCCTGTGCGAGATCCACGCCTTGTGGAATCTCGGTGAGTGCGCGTGTCGGAACGATCGCGGCCGACGCCCAGAGCCCGTCGCGCTTGGTCCCAACGCCGGCGCCGTGGACGAGGACCCTCGTCTCTCCGACGAGCCCAGCGCCTTCTGTCCCGAGCGTTCGCGGAATCGGGCCGTCCTGCGCGGTGAGGCCCATCGCCGCGTAGCGGTCGACCGGGTTTACAGCCCCGTAGGACATCTCGACCAGGGCTTCGCCGTTAGCCGGTTCGCCGAGCTCGACTGTCTCGACACGAATTGGCGATCCGTGCCCAGTCAACCTCGCCGCGCTCACCTTCATCGAAAGGACCTCCTGAGAGAGGCGAACGATGTCACGACCGAGCCTGTCACAAGGGGGATCGTCGCGTGGCTCGGCTCTCGGGAGGCAAGGGCCCCGGGGTCGAGGAGAAGCTTGCCGTCAGACCACAGGTGCCGAGAATGCGGCAGCCATTTGTGGCTCGCGTGTGTGAGTACGGTGCTCACGAATGAGCTCGGTCACGGCTCCGGCTGGAGCCGGGCCCGCGAGGTGGAAGCCCTGCACGTGGTCGCATCCGAGCCGGCGCACCGCCTGGAGCTGCTCGGCGGACTCGATCCCTTCGGCGACGGTCTCGAGCCCAAGTGCATGAGCGAGGTCGTTCATGAGCGAGATGACCGTGGCAGCATCCTGATCGGTCGCGACATCCGCGGTGAACGAGCGGTCGAACTTCACGAAGTCGACTGGAAGCCGCCTGAGATAGGAGAGCGACGACCATCCGGTGCCGAAGTCGTCGATGGCGATCGAGACCCCGAGATCCTTCAGCTGCTGAAGGCGTGCGATCGCCTGGTCTGCGTCTTTCATCGTGACGCTCTCGGTTATCTCGATGGTCAGGTCCGCAGGCGGGAGGCTGTACTTCGCAAGTGACCGCGGGACCATGTCCACCACGCCCCGGTCGTGGAGCTGGCGCGCCGACAGGTTGACCGAGATGGTCGGGCACGCGATCCCGAGGTCCCGCCACGCAGCGGCCTGGGCGCAGGCCATGTCCATCGCGGCAGACCCGACGGTGACGATCGCCCCGGTCTCTTCTGCGTATTCGATGAAGGAGGCGGGGTAGAGCAGCCCTCTGGTTGGATGCTGCCACCGCATCAGTGCCTCGACGCCGGTCATCCTGCCCGTACGGGCGCTCAGGATCGGCTGGTAGTGAAGGGTCAGCTGACCGAGGTGGTTCCCGAGGGAACCGAGCTCACTTTTCAGCTGCAACCTGGACACGACCCCGTCGCGCATCTTGGACTCGAACATCCGGTAGCAGCTCTTACCGTTGTACTTGGCCTCGTACAGGGCTATATCGGCATCGCGCACGAGCTCGTCGCCCGTCGCCCCCGGCTCGGGTGCGAGCACGATGCCCACGCTCGCACTTGCCTTGAGCTCGCCCCCGTTCACGTTGAGCGGTGTTCTCAACATGTGCCCGACGCGTTCGACTGCGCGCACGGCGTCTTCGGTGGCGGCGACGTTCTCGAGCAGAAGGGCGAACTCGTCCCCGCCGATCCGGGCGATCGTGTCGGCTTGGCGGACGGAGGCCTGTAGCCGCGAGGCAACCTGTTTCAGGACCTCGTCACCCGCGAGGTGCCCGAGCGTGTCGTTCACGGACTTGAAGTCGTCCAGGTCGACGATCATCACTGCCAAGGTCCCCTGGTCGCGTGTCTGGCGTTCGAGAGCGTGGTTCAGGCGGTCGGCGAACAGGACCCGGTTCACGAGTCCCGTAAGGGGGTCATGGAATGCCTGGCGGGCCAGGTCGACCTCGCGAGCTTCGAGCGCGGTGACCGTGGACTCGAGCTTGCGGTTCAACCTGCGATTTTCGAAAAGGGCCTGGAGTTGGCGCGCCATGACGAGCGTCGTCGTCGTGGCGCCTATCGCGAACAGGACGCCCCCGATGGACCGCCCCCGGATCTCCCAGACAGTTGCGATCGCGCCGGCGAAGGCCAGGGGCAGGTAGGGCACGACCAACTGGGACATCGACTGACCCCGGTGGACCGGCTCGGAAGATGGCGGCCGGCGGGGATAGAGGGCTGCGAGAGCGATGAGAAGGAACCCCGCGACCCAACCCGTGTCCATCCAGTTTCCGTTGCCGTAAGTGCCGTTCTGCGTCAGGTAGGCGAACATGCTGTCTGCGACAGCTAGAGCGACGACTCCGAGAGCGAGCAACCCGAGCTGACGGCGACCGGTTCCCCGCGGCCCCCGTCAACGCCGTCAGCGCCACCGACGCTGTGATCACGTCGCCCAACGGATATGCGAGGCCCACGACGCGGGCGAACGTCCCTTCGCCTCCCGAATGCCACACGGTGCCGAGAGCGGTCGCCCAACTTACGAACAAGAGGGACCCCGCGATGATCGCCCCGTCGAGAAGCGCCCTGAAGCTCCGTGAAACCGCCCCCGACTGCTCGGCGAGCAGGAGAACACCGCCCGCCATGAGGGGGACGGCAAGCAAGAAGAACAGATCGGCCAGCGAAGGGAACGGAACCTCGACGTTGCGTGCGAGCTGGTACCAGCACCAGATGCCCTCGCCGACGGCCCACGACCCCGACGCCGTCGCGAGCAGGTACCAGGAAATGCGCAGGCGGCCCGTCGTGCTCGTGCCGGCCCAGCCACAGGCTGCGGCTCCGAGCGCGGCCGCAACGCCCTCGCCGATGTCGTCGGTCCACACGGTCACGTCCAGCCCGAGGGGGTTGAAGACCATGAAGATCGCGAACACCCCGGTCACGGCCGCGCAAATGAGCGTGACCGACCACCAGCGCCTTTTCTGCAAAGCCGACACCACGTCTTTGATCGACATCGCGTCGCAAGCCCTTGAGTGACGTTGTGCCTGCTAGAACATGGAATTCGCCCGCCCGCGACCAGACGCTTCACGACTGGCCGGACGAGCGTCGTCCTAGCGGCTACCCGAGGTCGTGGATGCGGCGTCGCCATCTCGACCATCTCGTCGCCCGGGCCGCCGCTCGACGGCGGTTCCGGCCTGTACGTGTGGCCGAGCAGAGTCGCCAGGGTGGAGCCGACCGACATGCGCAGCGCGTCCAGGTCGTAGCCACCCTCCAGGAACAGGATGAGGCGGCCGAGACCCGGGCAGAACGACGTCACGGTCGAGGCAAGGTCGGCGAAGTCGGCGGCCGTCAACCTCAGGCTTGCAAGCGGGTCCGCCCTGTGGGCGTCGAACCCGGCGGAAACGAGCACCCAGGTAGGCCCGAACCGCTCCACGACAGGTCCCGCGACATTCTCGAGCGCCCGGCGCACCACGTCTCCCGTCGCCCCCGAAGGCAGCGGCACGTTCACGTTGAAGCCCTCGGCGTTTGGCCCACCCGTCTCGTCGGCAGCTCCCGTGCCCGGGTAGAGACGGCTCTGGTGGGTCGAGACGTAGAGCACGCGTCGGTCGTCCCAGAAGATGTCCTCGGTGCCGTTGCCGTGATGGACGTCCCAGTCCACGATGAGTACCCGCTCACCGCGCTCGGCGAGCAGTGCTGCCGAGACGGCGATGTTGTTGAGCAGGCAGAAGCCCATCGCCCTGTTTGCCGATGCGTGATGCCCGGGGGGACGGGCGGCAACGAAGGCGAAGTCGCCCATACCGGCGTCGAGGCAATCGATGGCGGCGAGGCCGCCTCCTGCGGCCAGCAGGGCCGTGTCCCATGAGCCGGGTACCGCGACGGTGTCGGGATCCACGGCTCCGCCGCCCGCCTCGCAGAACACTCTGAGGGACTCGAGATACGGCCGCGGGTGGACGAGAGCGAGCTCCTCCTCCGAAGCCCGACGCGGCTCGGCCTGCACCACGGCGTCACGGATACCGGCGGCGTCGATGCCGCTGAGCGCCGCTCGCAGCCGGGCCGGTTGTTCGGGATGTTCGGGCCCGGTGTCGTGGTGATCGAGCTCAGGGCTGGCGGCTAGTACGAGCACGCCGACAACCGTACGCGGAAAAACGGGGCGTGACGCGCTCCGACGAGTGTGATCACGCTCGATCCGTACTCGCGGCGATCGGCTCGCTCGATGAGGTGGGCAAAGGTGACTTGCTACGCGAGCGGATTGACGGTTCGACCGGCCACTGAAGAGCTCTCATGTCGAGCTCCGTCGGGCTGACCAGCTGCCCCCTGCATTTGACCGGCTGCTCCGTGCATCTGACCGGCTGCTCCGTGGGCATCAAAAATCGACGTTAAGTAAACGCGGCTGTATCACAATCACCAAAATAAAATCCCAAGGTCGGCCTCCGAACAGGTCGGCGAGCTCCGAATGCGGTACGTCGGCGACTGAGCTCACGGACGGTGCCCTCAGGCCCGCACCAACCTACGAAGAAGGCGCGGTGGGGGCGAGCCGTGCGAGAGCACCTCGTCGTATTGCGAGACGTGCCCGAGCCCTGCGAACAGGTCGGCGAGCTCCGTGTACCCGACGAAGTAGGTGGAGAGCTGGGCCGAGGTCAGGCAGGCTCTGCGCCATTTGCCGGCCGCCTCGCCCTCCTCCTGGAAACCGCGGACCGTCATCAGCTCCATCGCCTGACTCTCCGTCATGCCTCCCGCGTGGACACCCGCGTCGAGGATGGAGTTGATCGTCATGCGTAGCTGCATCTTCAGCTGCTGAAGTCTCACCGCGGCTCCCCCGTGTCCAGCATCGGCCATGAGCCGCTCGGCGTGAACGGCCCAACCCTCGATGAAGGATCCGCTCATGAAGACCTGGCGGACCCGTGTTGATCCGGAGAATCTCCGACCGTGCGCCAGCTGCAGCGCGTGACCCGGCATCGCCTCATGGACGATGAGGTTCACGACCATCGCCGAGTTGTACTCGCGGTAGAAGGACTCGACTCGCTCGGGGAGCCAATCGCTCGGGGTGGGTGCGACTGCGAGGAAGGTGTCGCCTCCACTTTCGAGCGGTCCCGGTGCATCGCAGTAGGCGACCGCCACACCTCGTCGGAACTCGGGCATCGGCTGGACGACCATGGCGTCGGAGGTGAGCGAAGCCAGACCGCTCTCACGCACTGCGAGCAGGGCTGCCGAGACGGCGCGACCTGCCTCGCCGACGATCGTCTCGTCAGAAGCGTGGCGCTCTGCGACCTCGTCGAGCGCGGTGCGCACGGCCTCGGTCCCCGAGAGTGCCGAGCTGCCGTTCGCGTGTCCGATCGCCGCGAGGTAACCGCGGCACGCGTCCTCCATCTGCTCGCTCAGCTCGTCGAGGTGTCGATTGGCGCGCCGCAAGACCTCCGCCGAGCTCAGCTCGGAGTTCAGGGTCAGCTCGAGCTTCCGGGCGAACTTTTGCGGTCCGAGCCGGAAGCCGTCACCGGTCGTGGCGCCACACTGATCGTCCGCAGATAACCCGGCGAGCATCTCCTCTAAGTGCGCGCCGTGCCGGTCGAGAGCATCGAGGGCTCGTCTCTGTGCGGGCTCGACGGTCGTGTTCATGGACGCGTCGGACGCCGACAGACGCGCCACCTCGTCTCTCACGAGCGCAACTGTTCCTGCGTTCTGCTGCAACGCAGTCTCCAAATGGACGACGCGGAGCGCGGACGAGCTGTCGTCGGGCGAGCATGACCAGATCCGGCACCTGGTCGAGCCGTGCAGCGATCGCTCGCAGACGATCGGGCAGGGGGATCATCTCGCGGGCGATCAACGGGTAGAGCGCGTCTCCGGGGTTGTAGACGAGAGGATTCCACTCGGTCTCTGCCAGCTCGTCGAGGGCGAAGAGGCGCTCGTCGAGGGCGCCGAGAAGGATCTCGCGGTCGACGCGGTCGTCGGGATCCAATGTGTCATCGTCGATCGCGCCGACGAGCGCACGGTGACGCCGGTAGTCCTCACCTGTCCGGCGCCGGCCGGCATCGCTGCGGTCGTCGAGCCGGTCGTCGTAGCGGTGGTCGCCGAGGGCGGTAGCCATCTCGGGCTCGTGACGGAGGACGTCTTCGACAGCCTCGGACGCGGCGTCGCGGAATGCGGCCGCGGCATTTGGTGAGGCGGAGGAGGCAGGTGAGCCAGGCGAGTCAGGCATCAGGGCAACAGCAGCTTTCCGAGCTTGCGTGACGTTATGGCCATGCCGGTCGCGCCCATGACGAGTAGATAAGCGGCGTGCGCTACGAGGGACCACGTGAAGAATCCCGCGTCGAGGCCCCGGATCAGCGCGACACCCTGGTACAGCGGTGTGCAACGGACCACGATCTGCAGCCACGCCGGATAGACGGTGAGCGGGTAGAACGTCGCCGAGAACAAGAACAGCGGCAGGATGGCGAGCGACACCATGTCGAAGTCCTGCCAGCTGCGCATGTAGCAGGTTGCGGCCATGCCTGTCCCGGCGAAGGCGAAGCTGATCAGTATCGCCGCCGGGTAGCACAGGATCGCCCAGGGGGTGAGTACGTAGCCGAGGGCCGCCATGACCACGAGGAACGAGCCCGAATAGAACGAGCCCCTCATGAGGGCCCATGTGATCTCGCCGAGAGCCAGGTCGCCGACGCCGAGGGGAGTCGAGAGCACGGCGTCGTAGGTATGGGCGATCTTGAGCTTGAAGTAGATGTTGAACGTCGAGTCGAAGATCGCCCCGTTCATCGCGGACGAGGCGAGGAGCCCGGGAGCCACGTACGCCGTGTACTTCACAACCTGCGTGCCGACGTGTATGCCGCCG
This sequence comes from uncultured Acidimicrobiales bacterium, assembly GCA_963801315.1. GTDB lineage: Bacteria > Actinomycetota > Acidimicrobiia > Acidimicrobiales > CAVXTF01 > CAVXTF01. The sequence goes on from CAWDEI010000006.1 coordinate 295,046, forward strand.
ACGAGCTTGTTCAACCCGACGCCGATGGAAAGCAGGTAGAAGAACGGCTCGAAGAAGCCCGAGACGAGGAGTACCCACTGTCGTCTGTAGACGAGGATGTTGCGCTCGACCAGGCGTCTCGCCGCGTGACTGGGTGATGAGGCCCAGTGGAGTCAGCCTGAATATGAGGCCGGCATTCAAGTGATCAGCCTCCGCCGGAACGTTCTACGGGCTACCAGGTATCCGCCCACGACCAGGACTATCAGATAGCCGGCGTGCACTGGCACTTGGGCCCAGTCCACTTGCCCGAGCACGAATTCACGACAGAGAGTCACTCCGTGGTACAGCGGCGTCGCGTAGGCCAGCGGTCGGAGCCCCGCGGGCAGCTGGCTCACCGGGAAGAACGTGCCCGAGAACAGAAAGAGCGGGACGACGCCGAACCGGTAGATCGTAGAGAACCAAGTGTCGTTTTGGACCGTCGCGGCGAAGGCCGCTATCGGAGCCGAGAATGCGAGGCCGGTGAGCACCGCAGCGGGAAGTGCAAGCACCGCCCACGGCGACAGGGCCGCGCCGAACGCCGTCAGTACGCAGAGGTAGATGCTCGAGACGAGAGTCAGCCGTATCGCGATCCATGTCAGGGTGCCGAGCAGCACGTTGTTGACCGAGAGAGGTGTCGCGAGCATGGCGAAATAGGTCCGGATCCACTTGATGGCTCCCATGACCGGGTATGTCGCTTCGTTCGTGCCTATCTGCATCGCAGTGGACGCGAGGAGCCCGGGCGCGAGGAAGTACAGGTAGCGGACATGGTCCACGGTGTGCGAGTGCTGGTCTACGAGCGAGCCGAGCCCCACTCCCATCGCAGCCAGGTAGAGGACCGGGATCAGAAAGCTGGTCGCCACAGATCCGCGCCAGGTCCGCTTGTACGAGTACGCCCAGTACCCGAGCGCGCGCCATGAAGGCGGCGTCTGTACTCCTCGCGCCTTGTCCAGGCCCGGCGTCTCTACGTCGAGCGCCATGCTCGCCTTCCCCCTAGAAGTTCGTTCCCCTCGAACTACGTTCTACTCGGATTTCCCGGTGCCCGAAGGCGCAAATCGACGAGCGAGATCAGTCGACGAGCGTCCGTCCCGTCAGCCGCAGGAACACGTCTTCGAGCGTTGCGCGCCGGACGAGCGCGCTCACCGGGCTCAGTCCCCGTGCATGCACCTCGCGAAGTGCCGAGTCTCCGTCGACCGTGTACAGGAGAAGCCGGTCCGGAAGTATCTCCACTCGTTCGGTTATACCCTCCAGCCGGACTGCCACGTCCTCGTGCTCGTCGGGACCGAACCGCAGCTCCAGCACTTCTCGCGTCGCGTAGCGCTCGATCAGCTCGCGCGGAGTCCCCTCGGCGGCAAAGCGCCCGTGGTCCATGACCGCCAGCCGGTCGCACAGCTGCTCGGCCTCGTCCATGTAGTGGGTGGTGATGATCAGGGTGACGCCTTGCTGCTTCAGCCGGTAGAGCCTGTCCCAAAGAAGGTGCCGTGCCTGCGGGTCGAGCCCGGTGGTGGGCTCGTCGAGGATCAACAGCTCCGGATCGCTAATCAGCGATCGTGCGATGGTGAGCCGTCGCTTCATCCCGCCCGATAGCGGGTCCACCTTGTCCTTCGCCCGCTCTGACAGCTGTGCGAAGTCGAGCAGCTTTTCAGCGCGCTCGCGTATCACCTTGCGCGGGAGGTCGAAATAGCGCCCGTAGATCATCAGGTTGTCGAGGACTGTGAGCTCCAGGTCGAGGCTGTCCTCCTGTGGCACCAGCCCGATTCGACTTCTGATGCGGGGCCCGTCTACAGCGGGGTCCATCCCGAGCACGCGCAGCGTGCCGCCCGACATCGGTGACATGCACGAGATCATCCGCATCGTCGAGGTCTTCCCCGCACCGTTAGGGCCGAGGAAGCCGAACGACTCGCCTTTGGCAATGTCGAAGTCGATGTGGTCGACGGCGACAAAGGACTCGAACCTCTTCACGAGGTCCCTCGCCACGACGAGAGGCTCGTCAGGCGTGGTCGTGCCGCTCAGAGCCGAAGCTGTCGCCAGGGGGGTGGAGGACACCCCTTGCACCCTACCGGTAGCTCGTGCCGGTCCAGAAAGCCGTCAGGAGCGGGGCCTGAAGAACGGGTTGAACGGGTCCAGGGCCGCCGCGAGCGCTTCGTCGAGGGCAGGGGACCCCTTCGCGCCGGCTTCGAGAGCGAGTCGCGTCGCCCTCAGGTTGTTGTCGAACACCAGATCGGCGTCGACCGCGAGCGGTGCAACCCATACCGCCGCGATCAGGACCAGCTCGTCGATGATCGTGCGCTCGATCACCTCCTCGTCGACTGCGCGCATCACGCCCGACGCGACCCCCGCTTGCGCCGCGCCCCAAGTGAGCCTCGAATGGGACTCGCTCTCCAAGGGGGCCTTGTTCACGAAAAGAGTCGGAGGCTTGCACGCGATGCCGGGGCGGACGACAGCCAGGAACGCCGCGTGCCCCTGGCGGGGGGTTGCGAGTGCCGTCGCCCACGCGGTCCCGACAGGGCCGGCCCGCACGCCGAGGACGGTGTTCAGGTGGGCCGCCTCTGCGCCCTCGCCGACGAAGGCCTCGCCGATCTGGGTTACGAATCCGGCCATCGTCGCGGAGGTTCCTCGAAGGGCTCGGTGCGCCCGTAGCGGCTCATGCGCAGCAGCTCGCTCCCAGTCGTGCCGGGTCTCGTGTCGTACGCGAGGAGTCCGACATGGCGAAGGCGAGTCCCCGATATGGGGCTCACCCGGTGAAGCGAGTTGCGGCCCTCGAAGACGAGAAGCGTTCCCGGGTTCATCGCGATGGTCCGGACCCGGGACTCCTCACCGCCGAGAACCTCCGCCACGTGAGCGAACCTCTCGTCTCGGTCTCCCCTTATGAGAGGTGCCACCTCGAAGTCCCCGCCGGTGTCTGCGGTCTGTATGGCCAGTGACACGACGAAATCGGTCTGGTCGAAGTGCCACTGCAGCTCGTCGCCTTCACCCATGACTGCCAGGTTGAGCGCCCCGAAAGGATCCGAGTAGCGGTGAAGCGGCCCGCGCCCGAGGATCGCCGAGACCAGGTCGGTGAGCGGGTCCCATTCGTAGAGCCGGCGCAGCGGTGAGGTGCGGGGAATGAGGTCGTAAGGCACGGCGCGGAGGCTGAAACGGCCCGTCCATCGGCGAGGGTGCCCATCGGGGACGCCGGGGTCGGGGTGCTCCAGATAGGCGGTACCCGTTCCCGCGGACGGGTGCGCACGACAGGCCAGTTCGCCGGCGTCCGCCACCAGGGCGCCCACACCCTGCGCGTTCAAGAAGCCGGGAAGCTCTGCGTAGCCCGAGTCAGCCAGCTGGCTCTTGGCGTCGCGAACCAGATCGAGCCCGACACCGTGCTCGAGGTCGTGAACCGGATAGCGGGCCGTGTCGACGTAGGTCTCGATCACCGGAATCTATTAGATAGGGTGCGACGCCATGACGAGCGCTTTGGACGGATACGAACGCGAGCCCTTCAGCGCCGAGGGCAAAGAGCGCGATCTCTACAGGACCGGATCTGGACCTGCCGTCATTGTGATGAGCGAGATCCCCGGCATCACGCCCCTGGTCGCGGAATTCGGAAGGAAGGTCGCCGGGATCGGCTGCACCGCGGTTCTCCCCCACATGTTCGGGACACCGGGCAAGGAGCCTTCCGCCGCCTACGCGCTCGAATCGATGTTCCACGCTTGTATCTCGCACGAATTCTCGACTCTTGCAGCCGGCCGGACGAGCCCGATCACGACCTGGCTGCGGGCGCTCGCCAAGGCCGAGCACGAACGGTGTGGGGGACCGGGGGTCGGTGCGGTCGGTATGTGCCTCACCGGGGGCTTCGCTCTCGCGCTGATGGTCGACGACGTCGTCGTGGCGCCGGTGTTGTCACAACCGTCGCTCCCGTTTCCTCTCGGCAAGAGTCGCAAGAGCGATGTCGGGCTGTCGACCGCCGATCTGATGCGCGTGAAGCAGCGTGCCGAAGCCGGGACCGAGGTGTTGGGCTTGCGATTCACCGGTGATCCTGTCTGCCCTCCGGAGCGATTCGAGCGATTGCGCGAAGAGCTCGGGGACAAATTCATAGCTGTGAACATCGACTCGTCGGCCGGCAATCCTCACGGCCACCCGGCGAAGGCGCACTCGGTCCTCACCGAGCATCTCCAGGACAGACCCGGAACGCCCACACGCGAGGCACTCGACCAGGTGCTCGAGTTCTTCCGCAAGCGGTTGCAGACCGCCTGACGACTGCTCGAAGCCTGCTTGAAGCCTGCCTGACGACTGCTTGAAGCCCGCCTGATGCCCGGCTGATGCCCTCCGAGCCCCCGGACCGTCCCCGGGTCCCGCTCGCGAAGATCGCTCTCGAATGGGGCCGCATCGGCTGCATCGGGTTCGGGGGACCACCCGCGCACATCACCTTGCTACGCGGCTTGTGTGTGCCACGGGGCTGGTTGTCGGCAGAAGAGTTCGAGGACGGCCTGGCGGTGGCCAACCTGTTGCCCGGGCCAGCTTCGACCCAGCTCGCCATCTTCTGCGCGTTCAGGCTGGGCGGCCCTGTGGGTGCCGTCATCGGTGGGCTCGGGTTCATCGTGCCGGGCCTCGTGCTCATAATCGCGCTGAGCGCAGTCTTCCTCGCGTCGCATCCTCCGCTCGCAATCGAGGGAGCCGCTGCCGGCGCAGGAGCAGTCGTGCCGGCGATCGCGCTGGCGGCAGCCATCGCCCTCGTGGCCCCGAGCTGGCGACGGGCAATCGACAGCACGGCTGGTCGAGCGCGTTGGGCGGTCTATGCGATCGCGGGGGCAGTCGGGGCGGCAGTCGCCGGACCCTGGCTGGTTCTGATCATCGTCTTTTGCGGATCGGCGGAGGTGTTCATCCGCACCAGACCCTGGGATGGCCCTGGACCTGCACCGCGCAGGGCGGTGTTCGCGACGATGGCGACCCACGTGGCTTCCGTCGGCGGGCTCGGCGCACTCGCATGGGAGGCGCTCAAGGTCGGGGCTCTTTCGTTCGGCGGGGGATTCGTCATCATCCCGCTCATGGAGCACGACGCGGTAGACGTCTACCACTTCATGTCGGCCGCCCACTTCCTGGACGCAGTGGCGCTCGGCCAGGTGACCCCTGGCCCCGTCGTCCAGACGGTCGCGGCTGTCGGATATGCGGCGCACGGCATCGGGGGCGCACTGCTCGCGGCCGCCGTCGTGTTCACGCCCTCGTTCATGTTCGTGATGGTGGGCGGCCCCCACTTCGACAGGATCCGCTCGAGCACGACCGCCCAGGCGTTCCTCGCCGGCGCCGGGCCGGCTGCGATAGGAGCGATCGCCGGCTCGGCCATCCCGCTAGGCGACTCGCTGGCCCATGTCTGGCAGTTCGGCATGTTGGCTGCCGCAGTGGTCTGGTTGATAGGGCTTCGAAGGCCGGCGGTGCTCGCGATACTCGCAGCCGGCGTCATCGGGGCGATAGCTGCCCTCGGCGGTGCACCGGTCGGCGCTTGATTGGACGTCTGGGAGACGCCCGGAGACGGCTAGGTCATTCGCGTCGCGTGCCGACGATGTGCAGCAACCTGCTCATCTGCCGGTAGGGATCGCGGCGGCTCGCCTCGAGCTCCACCGCCATCACGAGCTCCTCGTCGTCGTGTTCTGGCGAACCCCGCACCCAACCGTCGGTGAACAGGCGCACCCCGTACCACGCCATGGGTTCCACCCCGTTGCTCTCGAGCATGTCCACGATCTCGTCGAGCGTGTGGGCCACCGTGTGGACTCCGAGCCCGTTGATCTGGTGCCGCTGGTCGAACGAATCCAGTGCGGCCGCCCAGTCGCCTTGCAGCGCCGGTCGCGTCGCCAATGACGCTGCGTTCTTGAAAGCGATCGAAACCAGCCCCGAGGGCCGAGCGAGCCGTGCGAGAGATGCGACGAGTGCCGGGGGATCGGGGACGTACATGATCACCCCGTGGCACAGGACGACATCGAACGTCTCGCCGTCGAGCGCGCGAGGAGCATCCTCGCCCCGCGACTGCACGAGCTTCACCCTCGCCGTGACCTCCGCGGTCTCGAGCGACAGGGCGTCTGCCGCGCGGCCGAGCATCGCCGGCGAGGAGTCAACGATCGTCACGTCGTGGCCCGCCCGCGCCAGAGGAATCGACTGGTTGCCTGCTCCGCCCCCTACGTCTACGACGCATACGGACCCCGGTGGGATATGCCACGAGAGCTGCCGGTCAACGACGTGTGTGCGTACCCTGCCGCGAAGGCTCCCGTAGTGGACGTCGACGAATTGCCCCGCAAGGTCGGCCCACTGGTCCATCAACTAGTCCATCAACTAGTCCATCAACCGACTATGGCCTGTGCCACGAGCTGTCGGAGCTCGCGGCGGATTGGATGGGTGGAGCTCGGCAGGAGCTGGGTGAGGAACACGAAGGTCAGCTTCTCGGCGGGATCCACGAAGAAGAACGTCGACGCGGCTCCTCCCCACGAATACGTTCCCGTGCCATTCGCGATCTTCGCTTCGACCGGGTCTGTCACGACGGCGAAGCCGAGGCCGAAGCCGGCACCCGGTTGGAGCAGGTCGGGCAGGCTCCGCCGTCCGAACTCCGTGAGGGTCGCGCCTCCCGGCAGATGGTTGGACGTCATGAGCCCCACCGTTTTGGGCCCGAGCAGCCGGATGCCCTCGAGCTCGCCCCCGCCGAGAAGCATCTGGGTGAACCGGTGATAGTCGCCCGCCGTACCGAACAGGCCGCCTCCTCCCGAGAGCATCGAAGGGAGCCTCGTGGCAGATTCGACCGGCATGGGAAGGTGCGTCGCGCGTCTGGTCCCGCGCTCGGGCACGTAAAGCTGTGCGAGCCGGCCGACCTGTTCGCTCTGCACGGAGAAGCCAGTGTCTGTCATTCCGAGCGGCCCGAATATGCGCTCTCGGAAGAAGACGTCGAGTGACTTGCCGGAGAGGACCTCGACCACGCGGCCGAGCACGTCGGTCGACACGCTGTAGTTCCAGGCGGTACCCGGCTGGAACACGAGCGGGAAGCCGGCGAAGTCGTCGCAGGCTTGCGCGAGTGTCTTGCCGGCCGGCGCACCGAGCCCGTATCCGGCGCGGCGGTACAGGCCATCGACCGGATGATCGAGCGCGAATCCGTACGTGAGGCCCGACGTGTGGGTGAACAGGTTCCACATCGCCACGGGAGCGCGCTGTGGCTCGAGCACTGGCGCGTCGCGATTGCCTCCCGCCCAGACCAACGTGTCGCCGAACGCGGGAAGGAAGGAGCTGACCGGGTCGTACAGGTCGAACGCGCCCTCCTCGTAGAGCATCATCGCTGCCACCGACGTGACGGGCTTGGTCATGGAGTAGAGGCGCACGATCGTGTCGGCCTCCATGGGCGCTCCCGCCTTCAAGTCGCGTGACCCGTACGCGAAGACGTGGGCGACCTTGGAGTGCCGGCTCACCATCGCGAGCGCACCAGGGAGCAGGCCCCGGTCGACGTAGCGACGGACAACGGCGTCGAGGCGCTCGAGCCGATCGGGACTGAGACCGACATCGCGCGGATCTACTTCGACGGCCAGCGGCAATTTCGCACTCCTTGCTCATGCCTGCAGCGCTCATGCCTCCAGCGCTCACGGCTGCAGCGCTCACGGCTGCAGCGCTCACGGCTGCAGGCCAGACGCCTTCAGGCCCGACGCCTTCAGGCCCGACGCCCGGGTAGCGCCACCGTAGCGTCAGAGGTCGAAGCGGACACCTTGTGCGAGAGGCAGTTCGCCGGAGTAGTTCACCGTCGCCGTCTGCCGCCTCATGTAACCCTTCCACGAGTCGCTACCCGACTCGCGGCCGCCGCCCGTGGCCTTCTCGCCCCCGAATGCCCCTCCGATCTCGGCACCGCTCGGCCCGGCGTTGACGTTGGCGATCCCGCAGTCGCTTCCGGATGCCGACAAGAACCGTTCGGCTTCGCGCATGTCGGTCGTGAAGATGCTCGAGGAAAGGCCTTGAGGGACGTCGTTCTGGATGGTTATGGCCTCGTCGAGATCGTCGAACGGCATCACGTAGAGGATGGGTGCGAACGTCTCGCGCCTTGCGACCGGGAGTTGCTCGTCGAGCATGACCAGGCTCGGGCGAACATAGAACGCACCCGACGGCAGCTCGTCTGTGACCCTGTCGCCCCCGATGACGGTTGCACCTGCGCGACTGGCCTCGTCTAGGGCTCCTTGCATGGCGTCGAACGCGTCACCGTCGATCAGCGGTCCCATGAGGGTGCCGGCCTCGCGCGGGTCTCCAACCACGACGCTGTCGTAAGCGGAGCCGAGGCGCTTCACGAACTCGTCTCGCAGAGAGCTGTGCACGAGAAGTCTTCTCAGGCTCGTACACCGCTGACCCGCCGTCCCAACCGCCGAGAACACCGTTGCCCTCACTGCCAAATCCGTCTCGGCCGAGGGGCAGACGATCATGGCGTTGTTGCCGCCGAGCTCGAGGATCGAGCGCCCGAAGCGCGACGCGACGGCCTCACCGACGACCTTGCCCATCTGCGTGGACCCCGTGGCACTTATGACCGCCGCCCGATCGTCGCCCACCAACGCCGAGCCGATCGCGCGATCCCCGACGATGACCGAGCTGAGACCGCCGCACGCACCGCCTGATGCGAGCTCAGGCTCGACCTCTGCGATCACCCGCTCGAGAATCGCGTGGCATGCGAGCGCGCACAACGGGGCCTTCTCCGAAGGCTTCCAGATCACGGGGTCGCCGCAGACCAGCGCCAGGGCAGCGTTCCATGCCCAGACCGCAACCGGGAAGTTGAACGCGGTGACGACGCCCACGGGCCCGATCGGGTGCCACTGCTCCATCAGCCGGTGCCCGGACCTCTCGCTCGTCATCGTCGCCCCGTAGAGCTGGCGCGACAGGCCGACGGCGAAGTCGCAGATGTCGATCATCTCCTGCACCTCGCCGCGGCCCTCGCTCGTGACCTTCCCGACCTCCAGCGTGACCAGATCGCCGAGCGCGTCTTTGTGTCGCCTCAGCTCGTCGCCGAGCCGGCGCACGAGCTCGCCTCGCCGTGGCGCCGGCACGGTCCTCCAGAGTGCGAACGCGTGTTGCGAACGTTCGAGGGCCCGGTCGAGCTGCTCGGGCCTGGCGGTCGTGACGGAGCCGATCACCTCGCCGTCGATGGGGCTGCGCACGTCGAGGTCTCCCTTGGCGAAGGTCGACTCGTCGAGGCCGATCTGTGCCGCGATCGTTTTGATGCCACGTGAAGTCACAGGTCTTCATCCTTCGTCTTCGGGAGAACGTCGGTCTTAGGGAGAACGTCGGTCTTAGGGAGAACGTCGACGAATGCTCCTGAGGCCATAAGGGCTTCCTCAGCTCTCCTCAACCGCTGACCTGCCCCGAGGTGCGCTCGCGCGGCCACGCCGGCTGCAAGGGCGTTCACCACGGACAGGACGCCGGTGAGCGAGTCGAAGGGACCTGCTCCCACGACGCGCACGAGCAGGTGGGCGTCCGATCCGGCGACGAGCGGGCTGAGCGGTGTGTCGGTTATGGCGACCACACTCGCACCACTGGCGCGCGCCTGGGCCGCCGCCTCGACGACCCAACGCTCGTAGCGGCGCGTGTCGATCACGACCACCACATCGCCGAGCCCTGTCCCGGCGAGCTCGCGCGCCACCTCTGTGGGGGGCCCGAAGTGGAGTCCGACCCCATCGCGCAGCTGCGAGAGCAGGTCGACCAGGGCGATTCCGACGGCGCGACAGGCCGCGCTCGGCACAACGTGTACGGGGCGACGCTCGTCGGAGAGCATGCCGACCACCCGGTTGAGCGACGGCCCGGCGGCTTCGAGCGATCTGATGACGTTCTCGGAATCTGCCGCAGCGACCCGACCCGACAGGTCTGCGGGAGGTCGAGCCCCGACGCGTTCGGAAGCGGGGGCGAGACGAAGCGATAGCTCGTCTTGGATCGAGTCCTTCATCTCGGCGAAGCCGGAGAACCCGAGCTTGGAGGCGAGCCTCACGACCGTGGGCCCGCTCGTCCCGGCGGCCCGGGCCACCTCGGCGAGGCTCCCGAACGCCACCAGCGGCTGGTCCTTCTCGAGAAGCAGGGCTGCCCGCTGCTCGGACTGCGTCAGCGAACCTGCAGCCTCAGCCAGGCGGTCAACGATGCTCATTTCGGAGCATATGATACAGGCTGTAAACCAATTCGGATCATTCCATCCGTCGCCGTCCGTTTCCATCCGTCGGGATCCGTGAGCTCACAAAGGAGGTCTCCACCATGTCATTGGCACCTGTAAGGCGCTTGGAAGCACAAGGCGTCGCGCCCGACTCGGTGCACGACCTGCTCGCGCGCCACGTGCTAGCCGACGGGTACAAGCTCGTCGTCGACCTCGACCGCAGCCATGGGTGCAGGCTCGTGGACGCCCGGGACGGGACCGAGTACCTGGACTGCTACTCGTTCTTCGCCTCGCTTCCGATCGGGTTCAACCACCCCGACCTGACCCACGACGCCGTGTTGAAGCGACTGGCTCGTGCGGCCGTCCACAAGCCGGCCAACCCGGACACCTACAGCGTGGAGTACGCCACGTTCATCGAGACGTTCGCCCGCGTCCTCGGCGATCCCGCGCTTCCTCACCTGTTCTTCGTGGAGGGAGGCGCACTCGCGGTCGAGAACGCCCTGAAGGTGGCCTTCGACTGGAAGTCACGGCGAAACGAGCGCGCCGGGCGGCCCGAGCCGGCGGACAAGGTCCTTCACCTCCGCCATGCTTTTCACGGGCGGAGCGGTTACACGTTGAGCCTCACCAACACCGACCCGGTCAAGACGGCGCGGTTCCCGAAGTTCGACTGGCCACGGATCGACAGCCCTGCATTGCAGTTCCCCCTCGTCGACCACATCGAGGAGAACCTCCGCTCTGAAGACGATGCTCTCGCGCAGGCCGCCGCGTGCTTCTCGGCCGATCCTCACCGGATCGCATGCTTCGTCGCAGAGCCCATCCAGGCAGAAGGTGGAGATCGCCACCTTTCCGCAGGCTTCTTCCAAGAGATGCACGAGCTCTGCAAGATGCACGAAGCCCTGTTCGTCCTCGACGAAGTTCAGACGGGCGTGGGTGCGACGGGAACCCGTTGGGCGTACGAGGGGTTGTCGCTCGAGCCCGACATCGTGGCCTTCGCCAAGAAGGTCCAGCTCGGGGGCGTGATGGCGGGCCGGCGTGTCGACGACGAGCCCGACAACGTCTTTCGTGTCCCCGGACGGATCAGCTCCACTTGGGGGGGCGGGCTGGTCGACATGGTGCGCGCGACGCGGATCTTGCAGGTCATCGAGCGCGACGATCTGGTTGAGCACGCTGCGAGCGTCGGCGAAGTGCTCCTCGGTGAGCTCGCCCAGCTCGCCTCGGAGCATCCCGGTTCGGTCTCCAACGTTCGGGGCCGGGGCCTTCTGTGCGCAGTCGACCTGCCGACGACCGAGGATCGCGACACCGTTGTGCGACAACTGCGCGAGGACGAGCATGTCATCGTGCTCTCGTGCGGCGAGCGCTCGATCCGCTTCCGGCCATCGCTGGTGATCGAGGTCGACGACGTCGAAGAGGCTGTTCGGGCTCTGTCGCGCGTTGTCGGGAATCTGGAGCCGGCTCGTTGAGCAAGTCGGGGTGCTCTGGAACGTCGGCGAATGGTGCAGACCTGCTCGTCGGCGCACTTGCGGACGCCGGCGTCGAGGTCGTGTTCGGATTGCCGGGTGTGCACAACCTGGCCCTGTGGCGGTCGCTTGCCCGTTCGCCTATTCGCCTCGTTACGGTCCGCCACGAGCAGGCTGCGGCTTATGCCGCCGACGGCTATGCCCGCGCGACGGGCCGTTGCGGAGTGGCATTGACGACGACGGGTCCCGGCGCCGCCAACACGCTCGGCGCGGTCGGCGAGGCGTGGGCCGGCAGGTCACCGATCGTGGTCGTCGCGACGGACATCCCGAGCACCCTCAGGCGGCCGGGGGTCTACCGCGGCGCGTTGCACGAGATGGTCGATCAGGGCGCGATGTTCGCTCCGCTCGTGAAGACCGTCATGAAGGTCCACCGGGCCGAGGATGCCGGCGACGTGCTGTCTGCGGCCATCTCCGAGGCCCTGAACCCTCCTTCACGTCCCGTCTACGTAGAGGTCCCGACCGATTTCCTGTCCGCCGAAGTCCTCGATGCCCCGTCGTCGCGCGCGAAGTCGTCGCTCGCCACGTCATCTCGCATCGACGATGCGCACGTGTCAGGCACCGACGAGCTCGATGCCGCGACGGCGATGGTGCAGAGATCCGAAAGACCGCTCATCTGGGCGGGGGGTGGCGCCGTCGCGTCGGGGGCGGGCCCGGCAGTGGCGCTGCTGGCCGAGCGCCTGGCGGCTCCGGTGCTCACCACCTACCAGGCCCGTGGACTTCTCGGAAGCGATCATCCGTGCGCCGTGGGGGTCCCACCCCATGTACCTGCGGCCGGACAGATCTGGGACGACGCGGATCTCGTGGTGGGCGTCGGTACGGATTTCGACGGAATGATGACCCAGAACTGGCGAATGCCTGCTCCGAAGCTTCTGGTGGCCATAAACGTCGATGCTGTCGACGCGTCCAAGAGCTACCGGCCCGACGTGATGATCGTGTCTGACGCCGCCGTCGGTACCCGTGCGCTGGCGGAGCGCCTGGAACCGGTGGAGCGACACCGACTCGAAACGCTCGAACAGCGGTTGGCGCAACTTCGCCAGGTAGTGCGAGACGACCTGCTTACCGAGCACCCGGAGGCTGTCGCATTCCTCGACGAGTTCGACGCTGCGATTCCGAGCGAGTCCGTCGTCGTGGCGGACATGTGCATACCGGGCTACTGGCTCGCAGGATTCCACCGGGTCTCAGGACCGAGACGGCTCGCCTATCCGGTTGGGTGGGGCACGCTCGGATACGCGTTTCCGGCTGCGATCGGCGCAGCCCTTGGCTCCGATGCGCCCGTCGTGAGCGTCTCTGGGGACGGAGGCTTCCTGTTCTGTTGCGGAGAGCTCGCCACGGTCGCGGAAGAGCAGGTGCCGCTGACAGCTGTCATCGTCGACGACGGCGGATACGGGATGCTGAGGTACGACCAGCGCAGCTCCGGCGACGAGCCGTTCGGCGTCGATCTCGTCACCCCCGACTACGAGGCGCTGGCTCGTTCGTTCGGGGTCGAAGCAGAGACGGTCGACGGCCTGGGCAAGGAGTTCGGCTCGGCACTCGCCCATCACGTACGGAGCCCGGGTGCTTCGGTCCTCGTCGCGCGGGCCGCGCTCGATCCGCCTCCCACAACGTCACCGCGCTGGTACAGGGCTCGCTGAACGGGTTGCCGGCGGGGGCACGACCCCAGCCGGCACGGTCACGACGGCAGCCGGGGTCGACCTCGGCTTTTCAGATCGGCGTTTGAGATACAGCCGCGTATACTTATCGTCGATTTTTTATCGGCGCTCCGGGGTCGGGCCGACGAATTGAATCGGCCGAGGAAACTCCCTGCTGGCCGAAACTCCGTCCTCGGTTCCCGCCCTCAGGCTGTGGTCGGTGCCCCGCAGGTGGTGCAGTAGGGCGTACCCGGCGCTACAGCAGTCCCGCACTGGGCACAAATGATCCCCTGAGCTCCTCCGCCGGGGGTAACGCCCATCTGAGGCGGCTGGGGAGTGGCCCGGAAGCTTCCGAACCCGCCGTGTGGGACGCCTGGAACGACGATCTCGGGCTCGCTGCGTCGCATTATGCCGCCAGCCAGGGCGATGACCGAAGCGACGAGGCCGATGAAAGCTCCGTATCCCCACGACCACGAGACCGGCCCGAACTCGTCACTGGCTGACGGTTTCACCAGGAACGCAAGAAGCGTGAGGAGGAACTGGAGCCCGAGGACGACCGTGAGCAGCTGCCAGTGCGGCAAGCGGAAGGTGGAAACCCGCGAGGCGTCATGGTACGAATGAAGAGGTAAATCAGGATGAGGATGTCCAGGACCAGGATCAGCACCCTGCCAGCCGCCGAGCAGCGTCTCCTAGCGCACTTGTGGAAAAGCCCGGAAGTCGAGTACCAGCTCAGGAAGAGACTGATGAACAACAGCACCGACCCCCCGATGGCGATCATGTCGCCAACCCCGAGACGCCTGAAGTCGATCGAGATCGAGCTCTGAGGCCTCGGGCCCTGCGGGGCTACTGGACCGCCGAATCCTTGGGGCTGCCCCGGCTGGACGTATCCCTGAGGCTGCCCGGGCACCTGGCCCTGAGCCTGGGCAGGTGCACCAAGCGCGATTCCGCAGTTCGCGGAGAATTTCGTGCCCGGCGGGTTATCAGCTCCGCATGATGCACATGGCATCGTTCCCACCTCCTTGTCGCGCCGAGAGGCCCCGCCGCGTTCCTGTTCAGCGGGCGGATCGTACCGCCCGCCGGGTTCAGATGCTTGGATCAACCGGCTCCGACGGCGACCGGGACGTTCGAGTAGCCGGCGACGTTCGCCATGTGGACACGCTCGAGTCCGTCCTCGTCAACTTCGAACTCGGGCCATCGCAGGGCCCACTGTTCGATCGCGATGCGGCTTTCGAGCCGTGCCAGGGCTGCCCCGAGACAGGTGTGGACGCCGTGCCCGAAGCCGAGCGCCATACCCGGAGCCCTGCCGACGTCGAAGAGGTCAGGCAGTTCGAACTCGCGCTCGTCCCTCGTGGCCGCGCCGGTGAGTAGCAGCACAGGGACACCCGCTGCGATCCTCACCCCGTGAAGCTCGCTCTCGCGGATCGAGAACCGACCTTGATATTGGGACGGTGGCCAGTAGCGCAGCACCTCCTCGACCGCGTTCGGTACAACCGCGGGGTCGTCGAGGACCTTGCGCCACTGGTCCGGGTTGCGCGAGAAGAGCACGACCGCACTGCCCACGAGCTTGGTGACCGTCTCGGAACCGGCTGCAGCCAGGAGTGCAGCAAAGCCGGTTATCTCGATGTCGTCGAGACCGCTCCTCTCGCCTCCCTCACGTTCGGCTTCGACAGCGCACAACCGGCTCAGCAGGTCGTCGGTGGGGTTCGCACGCTTGTCTACGACGAGGTCGTACAGGTAGGCCCCGAACGTGTGCCCGGCGGCCATCGCCTTCTCGTTCACTCCCGTCGCGCCAGGTTCCCTGTGAAGCATCAGGTCGACCTGGTGGCGGATCCGCTGGCGGTCGGCGGCCGGGATCCCGAGCATCGAGCTGATGACCTCGATCGGGAATGGTCCCGCGAGATCCGCCACGGCGTCGAACTCGTCGCGGCCTTCGAGCGAGTCGAGGTACGAGCCGATGACAGCTCGGACCATCGGTTCGAGCTCCGCCACGGCCCTTGGCGTGAAGACACGGTTGACCAGCGTCCGCATGTGGTGATGGGACGGGGGGTCCATCATGATCATGCTCAGGGGCTCGGACGGCGGAACGCCGCTCGCAAGGGTTACCAGGTCCACCCCATATGAGCTCGAATAGGTCTCCCAGTCGCGGTGGGCTCCGACCACGTCGGCGTAGCGCGACAGCGCCACGAAACCGTATCGATCGTTCCGATAAACGGGAGCCTCGTCGCGAAGCCTGCGATATGTGGGATAGGGGTCGTCGAAGAAGACGCTCGAGAACGGGTCGAACTCGACCGGTGCCGGCACTCAGGTACCCGGCCTGTCCAACATCTCGAGCAGCCGGTCCACGAGCTCCACCTGGGCCGGGATGAGTTTTACCCTCGCGGTCTCGGGAGTCATCCAAGCGGCTCTGTCCACCTCGGGGACGGTCAGCGTTCGACCGCTGCCGCGGGGCCACTCGATGTCGACGGTGTTCGAGTTCACCGCATCGGTGTCTATGTCTCCGTGTCCGGCGCACAGCGCCCATGCGTGGACGACCTTGCCTCCGGCCTGGCGCACGTTCCCGAGGCCGAGGGGGTGGCCTTCGGGTGCCGGTTGGCCGAGCTCCTCTGCGAATTCGCGTCTGGCGGCGACGTACGGGTCTTCAGCCTCGAGCTCGCCCTTCGGGATCGACCAGACGCCGGCGTCCTTCTTGGCGAAGAACGGGCCACCGGGATGCACCGCGAGCACCTCGATCCCGTCGTTCGCGGGACGGTAGACCAGGAGACCTGCGCTCTGACGTGCCACCCGCCAAAAATAACCGGTGATACCTTCGGCGCGGGCCAGGAAAGGCTCGTGGACGGATGCTCCGATGACAGACGATGCTCCCGAGGTCTTGTGGGCCCCGCGTCCGGGTTCGCGTAGCTCGACGGAGATCGGCAGGTTCCTCTCACGCGTCGAGAACGAAAAGGGACTTGTCTTTCCGGATTACGAGTCCGCCTGGTCGTGGTCGGTCGACGACCTCGAAGGATTCTGGTCGGCGGTATGGGATCACTTCCGGATCAAGGCGAGCGCGCGACCGCGGGAGGTGCTCTCATCTCGGGACATGCCGGGCGCGCGATGGTTCGGCGGAGCCCGACTCAACTACTCGGAGCACGCGCTACGAGGGCGGACACAGGGCACAGCGGGCACACAGAGCACACAGATCGCACCGCACCCGGCCATCGTCGCTTCGTCCCAGACTCGACCACCGATCGAGATGTCTCTCGACGATCTTCGCGAACAAGTCGCCCGGGCACGCCACGGACTTTCGACCCTCGGCGTCGGCGCGGGCGACCGGGTGGCGGCCTATATGCCGAACATCCCCGAGACGGTCGTGCTGTTGCTCGCGTCGGCGAGCCTCGGAGCCGTGTTCTCCTCGTGCGCTCCTGAGTTCGGCGCGCGAGCGGTGCTCGACCGGTTCGGCCAGATCGGTCCGTCGGTGCTCGTAGCCGTCGACGGCTACCGGTACGGCGCGCGGGCGGTCGACAGGCTGAGCGAGATCGAAGCGGTACGACAGGGGTTGCCTGGTCTCGACGCGACGGTGGTGCTCCCGTACCTCGGCGACCGGATCCCGCCGGGGACGATCCCCTGGGACGAGCTCGTGTCCGTTCCTCAGCCGCTCGAGTTCGCGCAGGTCGAGTTCGACCACCCTTTGTACGTTCTCTACTCGTCTGGAACGACCGGGCTCCCGAAGCCGATCGTCCACTCCCACGGGGGCATCCTTCTCGAGCATTGCAAGGCGCTAGGTCTTCAGTCGGACCTGGGTGAGGAGGACCGCTTCTTCTGGTTCTCGACGACCGGTTGGATGATGTGGAACTACCTGATCTCCGGGCTGGTTGTGGGCTCGTGTCTCGTGCTCTTCGACGGCGACCCCGGGTATCCCGACCTGCTGACGTTGTGGCGGCTCGCGCAGGACACGAGGACCACCTGGTTCGGGGCGAGCGCCCCGTTCCTGATGGCATGCCGCAAATCGGGCCTCGTTCCCGGCAGGGACCTCGACCTTGCCGGCTTGGCCGCGGTCGGATCGACCGGAGCCCCGTTGCCGGCCGAAGGGTCTCACTGGGTGTACGACGCGGTCGCACCCGACGTCATGCTCTCCTCGATCAGCGGCGGGACAGACGTCTGCACCGCGTTCGTCGGCGGCTGCCCGGTCGTGGAGGTGAGGGCGGGAGAGATCCCGTGCCGGTGGCTCGGTGCCGATGTCCGGGCGTTCGACGCCGACGGTCGTTCGCTCATCGGTTCGCAGGGAGAGCTCGTCGTCACGTCACCCATGCCGTCGATGCCGGTCGGGCTGTGGGGCGACGAGGACGGCAGCCGCTTGAGGTCCACCTATTACGAGAGGTTTCCTGGCGTCTGGCGACACGGTGACTGGATCACGTTGACCGAGCGAGGGAGCTGTGTGATCACGGGGCGCTCGGATGCCACCTTGAACCGTGGCGGGGTGAGGATGGGAACATCCGAGCTCTACTCGGTGGTGGAGGAGATAGACGACGTGTCCGACAGCCTTGTCGTCCATCTGGAGGATGCACACGGGGGCCCAGGGCGCCTTGTCCTTCTCGTCGTCGCGCCGGAATCGGTGCAACTTCGCGACGCGATCAAAGCGAGGCTCCGGTCAGCACTGTCCCCGCGACACGTGCCGGACGAGATCCATTTCGTGCGCGCGATCCCGCGCACTCTGTCCGGCAAGAAGCTCGAGCTCCCGGTCAAACGCATCCTCGCCGGCGAGAGTCCTGACGACGTGGCGAGCAGGGATGCACTGTCAGATCCCGGCGCCCTCGACTCGATCGCGGAGCTTGCGCGGATTCGGCTGAAGCATCCTTCTTGAAGCCGCCGGTTCGCGCCGGCCCGTCGTCGCTCAGGCTCAGTCGACTGGCACGCGCTGCGATTCGAGCCCGCGGTAGAGCAGCAGGAGCACAGTCCCGAAGAGCTCGTCGGAGATGCTCCCGGGGTCCTTCAAGCGCTCGAGGGCGAGCCCGTCGGCGAGGCACGTGACGGCCGTGGCCAGCTGTGTTGCGGGCATTGGCAGCTCGATCCCGACCATCTCGGCGTGGTGGGCGATGAACTCGGCGACTGCGTCACGGATTGCGTGATCGAGTTTTACGAGCGCCTCGCGCACGTCGTCGTCGTGGACCGAGTGCACGGAGCACTCGAGCCATAACAGGTAGAGCTCGCGCTCCTCTTGGAACGCCTCCATGAACAGCCGGCCCCCTTGCTCGGCTTGTTCAGGTAGCTCCCTGGAGGTGTCGACGATCTCGGTGATGGCCATGAACCGGCGGTTCATACGCTCGTCGAGGACGGCAAGAAGCAGGTCGAGCTTCTTGTCGAAGTTGGAGTAGACGGCGCCCTTGGTGAGACCGGCGACCTCGGCGATCTCGTCGAGGCTCGCCTCAGCGAAACCCCTCGCTGCGAAGACGGTCTGGGCCGCGTCGAGAAGACGGGTTCTCGTTGCGCGCTTCTTCTCCGCTCTGGTGAGCGAGGTGCGCTCTTGCTGTGCAGTGTCAGTGGAGTTTGCCGGGCCGGAGCCTTTGCGGCTCCGGCCCTGATGACCCGGTTCAGCTGGTGCAGGTGAAGGCATTGGGCCTCCATCATCCCCTGGACGCGACCCTCCAGATGTGATACCTATAGTATTGAATACCGGAGGTATCAGAGTGGTCACTCAGACTCTTTCCGAGGCGGGTCCGGAGCTCCTCGAGACCGGGACGCATGACGAAGGTCGGATCACTCCCTCCGCGAAACGCCGCAAACACAGGTCGAAGCTGCGATGGCTCGCGATCGTCGCGGGCGCGGTCCTGTGTGCCGTGCTGCTGATCTGCGCCATCGCAGCCGGGGTGATGACGTTCCTTGCGCGCGACACGGCCTCGCCTTACAAGCTCGGCCAGGCCCTCCAGCAGTTCAGGCAGCTGCAACGTCGAGACGGCGCATCCTCCGACGGGCGGTCGAGCGGTCTGCCGACCACGGGCGTCTACACGTACACGACGAGTGGATCGGAGTCGGCGAGCGCACCCGGGCTTCTATCGAGCACGCAGGGCTATCCGGCGAACACCACCATGACGGTCTTCTCCGACGCGTGTGGCGAGGACTGGCGTTGGCAGCCCCTGTCCAGCCGATACGAGGACCTGGTGGTCTGCCGAAGCGCGGGAAATTCGATCGCGCTCAAGTCGCGCTTCGATACCGAGGAGTTCTATGGGGCGACGGATAGTCGGAACTTCGCATGCACTGCCGGTTCGTTGCTGCTCCCTGCAGGTGCGCGACCCGGCGAGAAGGTGAGTGGGACGTGCACCAACGGTGGCAACGCCAACAGTGGTGGCCTCTCGATCAGTTACACGGGGGAGGTGGTCTCCGACGATGTCCTCGCGGTCGGAGGTATCGGCGTGCCCACCACGCATCTGGTCCTGAACGAGCGGATGACCGGTGACACGGTTGGAACCGGGCACGAATCCATCTGGCTCGCGAGCGCGACCGGGTTGCCGGTGAAGGTGCAGAGGACCGAGAACACCCGCTCACAGAGCGCAGTCGGTTGGGTGCCTTCGTCCGAGACGTTCTCTCTCGACCTCGTGTCTGCTTTCCCGAAGCGCTAGTCCACGCGGTCTCACACGTCCGGAGTCAACCCGAGGAGTCGGCGCTCCTCGTCGAGGACGAACACGGTCTGGGTCGACTTCACAGCCTCGATGCGGTGCAGGCGATGGAGCACTACGTCTCTCAGAGAGGCGACGTCGTGGACACGCACGAGCACCACGAAGTCGAACCCTCCGCTCGTCACGGCGAGGTACTCGAAGCCCGGCAGGTGAACGAGCTTCTCGCGCACCTCCGCCCATTCGCCCTGGTCGACATTGACGAGGATCATCGCGGTGATCGAGTACCCGAGCGCCGCGGGGTCCACTTCGGCTCTGAAACCGGTGATCACCCGGTCGGAAACGAGGCGCTCGAATCGCGCATAAGCCGTTGCCCGGGAGACTCCCGCCCGGCGGGCGAGCTCGTTCACCGCTACGCGGCCGTCGTGAACGAGCTCGGCGAGGATCCGTCGATCAACCTCGTCGAGGGTTCTTCCCTGTCGGGTGCTCGGCACTTCAGGCCCCTCGTCTCGTTTGGTCCGGCTCTCGGAAGAATTATAAGACGATTGACCCTGATATTGACAATAATTCGGAATATCGTCCAGGAATAGCGCTAAGAGATTGCACGATCGTCGCCCGGGTCGAACAATTGCCAGATGGCTGTTCTTCCGGCACAGGGCCTGACCCGCACCTCGGAGCTCCACCTCCCGGAGGACCATCCGGGGTTCAGCGACCAGGACTATCGACGCAGGCGCGCCGCCATCGCCGAGGGCTGCGCCTCTTATGTGCCCGGCGGCCCCATCCCGGACGTCCACTACACGGCCGAGGAAGACGAGGTCTGGCGCATCGTCTCGACCGAGCTCGCCGCCAAGCACCGTCGCTATGCGTGCGCGGCATATCTCGACGCTGCGGATCGGCTCGACCTTCGGTCACGAAGGGTGCCTCAGCTCTCCGAGGTCGACGAGCGACTGAACGCGCTTACGGGCTTCCGGTTGCGGCCGGTGTCGGGCCTCGTGCCGACGAGGCAGTTCTACGGCGCGCTTGCAGAAAGGGTCTTCCACTCGACGCAGTACATCCGCCACCACTCCGTTCCCTTCTACACACCCGAACCCGACATAGTTCACGAGATCGTCGGGCACGCGAACATGCTCGCCGGTGAGGGGTTCGCAGACCTGTACGTCTTGGCCGGAGAGGCATCGCTACGCGCCCGCTCGGACGAGTCACACGAATTCTTCAGCAAGGTGTTCTGGTTCACGCTCGAGTTCGGCGTTGTCTACGAGTCGGGCGATCTGCGTGCGTACGGCGCGGGACTCCTTTCGTCGTACGGAGAGATCGAGGTGTTCCGCGAGGCCGAGATAAGGCCCTTCGACATCGCTGCGATGGGAGCCTTGGACTACGACATCACCCGGTACCAACCGGTGCTCTACGCCGCCGAGTCGTTCGAACAGGTGCTCGAGGAGCTCGGGGGCTTCTTCGAGTCGTACGACGAAGACAAGTTCACCCGGCTCGTCGCGACCTGATCACCGTCGCCCGGTCGACGACCAACTGGTCGTGTAGGAGGGGTCCGCGACCTCGCGGGCGGCATCCGACACTCCGAGAGGGCTGAACGTGTCCAACATCACTGCCGTCTCGTCGGTTCTGTCCACGGACAGCGACGCCTCGTAGCTCCCCGGCTGAGGACCGTGGACGAAGCCCGCGGGGTGCAGGGTGATCGACTTGTGGCCGATGCCTGCGCCCTTGCGGCTCGTGAAGTCGCCGTCCACGTAGAAGAGGACCTCGTCAGAGTCGGTGTTGGCATGGTGGTACGGGATCCGCACGGCGTTCTGGCCGAAATCGAGCGGGCGCGGCACGAAGCTGCAGACGACGAACCCCGGCCCGGCGAAGGTCTGGTGCACGGGAGGCGGCTGGTGCACCCGGCCGACGATCGGCTCGAAGTCGTGAATCGAGAACGCGTACGGGTACACGCAACCGTCCCACGCGACCACGTCGAACGGATGGTTCTCGTAGATGTGGCGCGCCCATCCGCCCTTGTGCTTCACGAGCACCGGCACATCGGTCCCCTCGCAGGTCTCGGGCCCTTCGGGAAGCCGGAGGTCTCTCTCTGAATACGGCGCCCCTTCTTTCAGTTGTCCGGTCTCGGTGAGGTAGCGGCTCGGAGGCCCGACGTGTCCCGACGATTCGAGAACCAGCAGCTCGAGGCGCTCCGTCGGGTCGACGGTCCATCGGTGTGTCGTCGACGCGGGGACGACGACGTAGTCCCCCGGGCCGACTGCGAGATTCCCGAATACGGACTCGAGCGTGCCGGTGCCCGAGAACACGTACGCGACCTCGTCCCCCGTCGCGTTGCGGTACAGGTCGCTCGATCGGTCGGAGGTCACCCAGCAGACGGTCACGTCCGCGTTGCCCAGCAGAGCGTGGCGGTCGGCAACGGGATCGTTACCCGGTGCGAGCATTCCGAGCCGGAAGTGATAGGGAAGGAGTGCCGCATTCGGTTCAGGCGCCGACCGTGCGGCCACTGCCGGCTCCGCGGCGAGCAGGGCGCTCGGCGAGTGCGCGTGGTACAGCAACGACGACGCTCCGGAGAATCCGCTCTGGCCCATCAGCTCTTCGGCCAGGCGCCCTGACGGGCCCTCGAGCACGCTGTGTCTCTTCTTGGGCAGATCGCCTGCACGCATGTAAGGCGGCATCGCTCGCTCCTCAGTTGTGGGTGTCTGTGTGCGCGCCCGGTGCAGACGCCGAGATCTTGCCTGTCACCCGTCCCAGTTCGACCCTTCCCGCTGTGCCTGTGTCCTGCGCTCCCGTGGCCGGCGCGTCCGCGCCTGTACCGCACCAGGCGCGGACCGTCACGGTGTCACCGTCTTCGAGCCACGCCCGCGTGGAACCGTCGTTCAGTTGAACGGGACGTTCACCTCCCCACGCGAGCTCCATGAGGCTGCCCCATGTACCACGGTCGGGTCCCGAGATCGTGCCGGTCGCGAGGACGTCGCCAGGCCGGAGGTTGGCGCCGTTCGACGTCAGGTGAGCTACCAGCTGCTCCGGCGACCAATGGAGGAAACGGGCCTCGGGACGGCTGACCACAGTTTGATTGATCGAGAGCTCGAGGTGGATGTCGAACGCGCGGGGTTGAGGCATCCTCAGGTGACCCGGAACCTCGGGTCCTTGTTCGGGCCCCTCGACCCTGAACCTCTCCAGTGCTCGGAGAGGGACTATCCACGGCGAGATCGAGGTCGCGAACGACTTGCCGAGGAAGGGACCGAGGGGCTGGTACTCGAACGCCTGGATGTCGCGAGCCGACCAGTCGTTCACGAGCACGGCCCCGAATATGTGATCGGACGCCTTGTCGACCGGCACGGGACGGCCCTGTTTGCTCTGATGGCCGATCACGTAGCCAAGCTCAACCTCGAGGTCGAGGCGACCCGTCGGCAGGTATTGCGGGCCCTCGGGCGTCGCGACCATCCCCGACGGGCGCCGGACCGTCGTGCCGCTCACGCCCACCGTGCCGCTCCGGCCGTGGTATCCGAGTGGCATGTGCCGCCACGCAGCCGGAAGCGCTTCGGCGCCCGGCCGCAGGATCCGTCCCATGTTCGACGCGTGGTGCTCGGAGGCGTAGAAGTCACAGAAGTCGGAGACCCTTATGGGCAGGTAGAGCGTCATCGAGCTGAGTGGGAACATCGCGTCGTCGGGTGGGCCTGCCGCAATGATGTCCGTCAGAAGCGCGTCCACGAGCGTCGGCGTTCCGCGCGACATGAAGCTGTTGAGCGTCGCCTCTTTGAAAAGGTCGTCCGGCAGGTGCAGCGACCCAAGGTGTCCCGCTGTCTGCAGCCGGTCAAGGTCGATCACGAAGTCGCCGACCTTCGCGAGCGCCCGGGGACGGACGTCGTCGTCGACACATCCGATGCCGTACCCTTCGACCTCGCGAGGCAAGCCGGAGCGTCTGGCGGAGTCGACCTCGCTCACCTCTTACAGGATGCCGCGTTAAGAGTTCCCGCGTTGCAAGTTGCCGGGTTAGAGGTTGCCGCGTCGCGCTTGCTCTAGCTCGATCGCCTCGAACAGGGCCTTGAAGTTCCCCTCGCCGAAGCCCGTCGCACCTTCACGCTGGATGATCTCGGCGAAGAGCGTCGGCCGGTCCGAGAGGTTCTCCGTGAACACCTGAAGCAGGTAGCCCCCGCCGTCGAAGTCGACGAGGATCCCGAGGCGTTCGAGGTCCATCCACGGCAGGTCGAGCCCGTCGCACCTCGCACGCGCGTTCTCGTAGTACGTGCCGGGCGGAACGAGGAAGCGAACTCCGCGCCTGCGAAGCTCGTCGACCGTTCGCACGATGTCTGGGGTCGCCATCGCCACGTGCTGCACCCCGGGACCGCCGTAGGTGTCCAGATATTCCTGGATCTGGCTCTTGCGCCGTCCCGGCGCGGGCTCGTTCAGGGGCATGGTGACCGAAGAGCCGTTCCATATGACGGTCGACCGGAGCGCCGAGAACTCCGTCGAGATCTGGTCGGCGTCGAAGTGCCTCATCTCGGTGAAGCCGAGGACTCTCTCGTACCACTCGACCCACTCGTCGAGTCTCCCTTCCTCGACGTTCCCGACGACATGGTCGACGGAGCTCAAACCTGCGGGTTGACCGAGGCCGAAGGAGGGGAGTCTCTCCGTCGTGAAGCGGGGACAGAACACCCCGTTGTAACCGGAACGGTCGACGAACGCGTGCTCGGTCTCTCCGTATGTGGAGATCGTCGCGGTGCGCACGACCCCCGAGTCGTCCTCCAACTGGTGCGGTTCTGAGACCGCACGGGCACCTCGTGAGATCGCCGACTCGAATGCAGCGTCGACGTCGGTGGTGCCGAATGCCACGGTTCGCACGCCGTCGCCGTGGCGCAGTACGTGCGAAGCGACCTGAGAGTCCGGGCCGAGGCCTGCGGTGACGAGAAAACGGATCGAACCCTGTTGGAGCACATAGGACGCCCGATCTGTCGTGCCGCATTCGGGGCCGGTGTAGGCGACGCATACGAAACCGAAGCCCGATTGGAGCATCTGTGCGACCGCCCGGGCGTTGCCGACCCAGAGCTCCAGATGGTCGAAACCTGTCAGAAGTGAGGCCGCAGCCGGTCCGACCCCGTTCTCAGCTACGTCCGTTCTGGTGAGCACCATGCAGCCATCGAAGAACTTTTCGGCCGCTGAGTCAATAGCTGACGATCAAGCTGAGCGATCCGTATACTAATAGGCGATTCTATGACACTAAATGATCAGTCATCGGTGGATCTGGACGGGTTGGACCGACGCCTGCTGAAGGCGCTCGCCGCGACCCCGAGAGCAGGGCCCGTGGAACTGGCCCGCCAGCTCGAGGTGGCCCGCAACACCGTCCAGGCGAGGCTCGACAAGCTGGTCGCTCAGGGCGTCATCGCCGGCTTCGGTCCCGAGGTCGATCTCGCACGGGTCGGCTACGCAGTGTCTGCCTTCATCACGCTTCAGATAGCGCAGGGCCGTGGACACGACGTGACCGACCATCTCGGCTCGATCCCACAGGTGGTGGAGGTCCACAGGACGACCGGTGCAGGTGACCTCTTCTGCAGGGTCGTCGCCACCTCGAACGCCCACCTCGCCGGTGTGCTCGACCGGATCCTCGAGGTCTCGGGGATCGACAGGACGACCACCGCCTTGGTCCTGGACACGCCGGTTCCAGCCCGAGTCATGCCCGCCATCGACGCCCTGCCCGTCAAGTCGTCCATGGGAGCGAGCTGAATCGCGAACCACTGCTCATGTCTCACATTTCTCGGGCGAACGGTGTTGGCACGGCGCGCTCCGGAGACCTGGTAGACCGTTCGGTCGAAGGCGGCGGCGCACGACCTAGGAAAGTGCCTTTGCATCGTGCCCGCCCCGGCCAGGTCCACCACGCCAATGCTTTCAGTCTCCTCTCTAACAATCGAGATCGGTCCGCGCGCCCTCGTCAGGGACGCGTCGTTCACGATCGGCCCCGGAGAGAAGGTGGGTCTGGTCGGGCGAAACGGGACCGGCAAGTCTTCGCTTGTCTCCGTGCTCGTCGGCGAGCCCGGCCCGCATCTGCGCGTGTCGGGTTCGATCCAGTTGGGTGACAGCGTGGGTTACCTGCCTCAGACCCCGGCGCCGCGCGGACTTGGCACCGAGCCGACGGGCTTCTCCCACGTCTTGTCCGCCAAGGGCCTCGACGTCCTCGACGACGACCTCGTACATGCCAGGGACGCAATGGCCAGGGACCCTGAACCCTCGCGTATCTCCACGTTCAGCGATCTCGAGGAGAAGTACCGCCGTCTCGGAGGGTACGAGGCCGAGGCCGTCATGTCCCGGCTGGCAGACGGTGTGGGTCTCGACGAGGGGATGCTCCTCGAAGACCTCGAAGGCTTGTCAGGAGGGCAGCGCAGGCGGGTGGACCTCGTACGGGTCCTGTTCTCGAATCCGGACCTGCTGGTGCTCGACGAGCCCACCAACCATCTCGACCGCACTGCCAAGCGCTGGCTGATGGAGGAGCTCGAAAGGTTCCCGGGGGCGGTCCTTCTCATAAGCCACGATCTGCGACTGCTCGACCGTGCGATCGCGAAGGTCCTGAGCCTCGCCGACGGCCGATTGACGGAGCACCCCGGCAACTACACCTCGTTCAGATCGAGTACATCGGCCGACCAGGCTCGCCGGGAGCGAGCCTCTGCTCTCGAGGGGCGCCAGATACAGAAGCTCAAGGCTCGTGCGGACTCGATGCGAAACAGCACCGAGCGAAGAGCCCGTATCGCCAAGTCCCTCGATACCCGTGTCGCGCGCCTCGAGAGCGACAGGACCGTCGTCGCCAAGAAGGAACGCTCTTCGCGCTTCCGCCTGCCCGCGCCACGACGGTCCGCTTCGGTGCCACTCGCTGTCGACCGGCTCTCCGTCAGGTACGACGGGCCCGATGTGCTGCGCTCCGTCTCGTTCACCGTGGGGCGCGGCGACCGCCTCGTGGTCGTTGGAAGGAACGGCGCGGGGAAGTCATCGCTCTTGCGCTGCCTCGCCGGCGTGCAGGAACCGTCGGCTGGATCGGTCTCGGTCGGTGTGAACGTGACACTCGGTTATTTCGCGCAGGAGCACGAGCAGCTCGACCCCACCATCACCGTCCTCGAGCACATCGACGACTCCATCCTGTCGACCGACCCCGAACGCCGGGCGCTGCTCGGCGCGTTCGGCCTTGCCGGCGAGATCGCCTACCAGTTGCCGACGACCTTGTCAGGAGGGGAGAGGGCGCGCCTGGCGCTCGCGATGCTCGCTGCCGGATACGCCAACGTGCTCGTTCTGGACGAGCCCACGAACAACCTCGATCCCAACTCGGTCGAGGCAGTGGGCTCGATGCTGCGCGACGTGGCCGGGAACCCTCGTGGTCGTAAGCCACGACAGACGGTTCGTCGCAGCCCTCGAACCGACCCACTGCCTGCTGCTTCCTTCCGAGCGATTCGACGTGTGGCGCGAGGAGAACCTCGAGGAGGCCGAGCTCCGTTGACGTGTGATGGGGGTGCTCGATGACGGACGCGAACGGCAATCCCCTCGCTCACCCGCGCTATCTGCGTTCGAACGAATACGACCCGCGTTGGGTCTTCGAGAACCAGATGGGACCGAACGCCCTTTGGTTGATGGAGTCCCTCACAGAAGTGCTGCAGATCGAGCCGGGGACGAGGGTGCTCGATCTGGGCTGTGGGAGAGCGATGACGTCGATCTTCCTCGCGAAGGAGTTCGGAGCCGAGGTCTGGGCGACCGATCTCTGGATAATGGCATCCGCCAACCAGGCGCGTATCCGCGACGCCGGGGTCGAGGACCTCGTCGTGCCGATACACGCAGAGGCCCACGCCCTGCCCTTCGCGGCCGGATTCTTCGACGTCATCGTGAGCGTCGACTCGTACCAGTACTTCGGGACCGCCGACCTCTATATCGGCTACATCAGCGCCTTCCTGCGCGACGGAGGCCGGATCGGCGCTGTCATGCCGGCCGTGTTCGAGGAGGTCGGCGCGACGGTCCCCGACGACCTCGCTCCGTTCTGGGACTGGGAGTTCTGCTGCTTTCACGGCCCGGAGTGGTGGCGAACGCATTGGGAGAAGACCGGCAAGGTTCGGGTGGATCTCGCCGATGCGGTCGAAGACGGATGGAAGGACTGGCTCATCTTCACCGAGGCGTGCCTGGCGACCCTCGACGGCTGGCGCAAGGCTGCGGCGTCGAACGAAATCGGGATGCTCGACGTCGACCGTGGGAGACGGCTCGGCTTCACGCGGATCGTGGCAACGAAGGTCTAAGTAGCTTGTGTCCCGATGAGCATGGCGGACGAGGCCGGCCCGGCCACCGGGGGCGTCGTCGCGGGGTTCTTCTCGTTCACCGAGGTCACCGATCCCGACGCTCACAACGCCTACAACGCCTGGCATCAACTCGACCACCTCCCCGAGCAGATGCCTCTTGCGGGCATCGCGCACGGCGAGCGCTGGGTGGTCTCCCCGAGATGCCTCGAGGCCAGGGACTTCGCAAGCGGCGACATTGCCCAGGCGCACTATCTCACCCTGTACCTGATGAAGCCCCCGATCGACGAGACGATCGAGTCGTTCTACGCGCTCGCAGTGCGACTTCACGGCGAGGACCGTTTCTTCCCCAGCCGGCGCGCGATCGCGACAGCGGCGCTCCCCGTGCAGAGTGCCCATGCAGCAGCGAGGGTCCGTGTGTCTGCGGCCGCCGTCCCCTACCGGCCCAACCGCGGTGTGTATGCCGTAGTCGAGCGCCGGCTCGAAGAACCGTCACGAGACCAACGGCGTGCGGTTCCCGCCGCGAAGGTCGACGAGTTGCTCCGCCTGCCCGGTGTCGCAGGCATGTGGACGTTCGGTCGGCCGACGAGCACGGGGAGTCAGCTCGAAGCGCCGGAGGCGGCTTCAGCAACGCCGGCGCCGCCAGGATCTGACCGCACGCTCGACGCATTGGTGACGGTGATGTTTCTCGACGACGACCCGGTACCGGTTTCACGGGCCATCGGGGACCTTCTGCGGCCGGATTGGGAGCGGGAGGAAATCGTGCCCGACCTGGCCGGGCCACTCGAGGCGATCGTCCCCTGGTCGTGGGACTGGTTCTGAGATGGAAGGAGACATGCAGATGGCCGCTGGCACCAAAGAGGATCCGTGGGTGTTGAAGACCCCACCGGGGACCTCTGAGTACACCATGTTCAAAGACGAGCAGGCCGATCCCCCGACCCTGGTCTGCCAGGTTGGCTCGACCACCCTCAGGTACCACCTGCGGGCCGTCGAGGACCTCCATGCGTGGCTCCGGGAGCGGGGCGACTGGGTCGTCCTCGGTGCAGCCGACGAGAAGAAACCCGTCTCGCCCGGGACGGTAGAAGAGTGGGGCCGATCGCCCGACAACCCCGTCGGGGGATGGTACGGCCTACGCAACGGCTACCGGGGCCGGTTCGGGATGTACCTGCCACCGTTGTTGGAACAGCTCGGTCTTGCCGAAGTCACTCATGATCCCCGTAATAACAAGATGCGAGCTGTCTGATGTCCCTACCCGCCCGGTCGCGCTAGCAGACGGAGGTACAAGTGACGGTAACCAAGGTGATCCGGTACAGGACCAAGCCTGAATGTGCCGACGAGAACGTGCGTCTTATCCGAGCGGTCTTCGCAGATCTCGCCGTGCAGAACCCTGAAGGGCTCCGCTATGCCTCGTTTCAAGGAGAGGACGGAGTGAGCTTCCTTCACGTGGCTGTGCTCGATGACGGCGACGTGAACCCGCTGCTCGAATCACCTGCTTTCGGCGAGTTCGTCTCCGATATCGGCAATCGTTGCGCCGAACCGCCCTTCGCAACGGACGCGGATGTCGTCGGCTCCTACCGCTTGCTGCCGGCTGACTGAAAGCTTCCGGGCGTGGACCTCTCCAGGCTCACCGCTCTCGAGGACCGGGCCGCCATAGCCGACCTTGTGAACGCATATGCGCAGGCGGTCGATCGGAGGGACGCAACCTCGGCGGCAGCTCTTTTCGTGAACGACGGTGAGCTCGTTGTCTGGTCGGAGCCCGGTGCGGCGCCGTCAACCCTGAGGGGCCGGGACCAAATCGCTCGCGCTCTCGCGGGGCTCGATCGCTACCGAGCCACCTTCCACGAGATATCGAGCCACACCGTGACACTCGGACAGGACACCGCCGAAGGACGGACTGCGTGCGTGGCTCACCATGTGAGCGGAACAGAGGGCGAAGAGCGCGACCGTGTTTGGTACCTTCACTACACGGACACGTTCCGGCGCGAGCTGGAAGGTTGGAGGATCGCACGGCGCGAGCTGCGGATCGAGATCGTCGAGGAATCTCCGCTGGGCACGCCCTGAAGCTTCAGCTCCCCGCCTGCTCGAGCCCGACGCGCTCGGCGAGCGCGGACATCTCGTCTTGCGCCTTGTGAAGATCACCCGTCACCGAAGCACAGACCAGGCGCGTGACTCCCGACGCCAATGCCTTCTCAGCTGATTCCGCCGTCGTCACTGTGGCGCCGGTCGAGAGTGTGACCTCGATCGTCGCGGGATCGCGCCCGGCGGCGGCGGCCTCCTCGTGCAACAAGGCGAGCGATCCGACGAATTCGTCCTCTCCGATTCCGAGTGGCTGCCATCCGTCTCCGCGAACAGCGGCCCGCTTTATCGATGCCTTCGAATGGCCTCCCACGTGGACGGGGACACCGGCCGGCTGGACCGGTTTCGGGTAGGAATTCGCTTTTTCGAACCTGAAGAACTCTCCGGAGAACGAAGCACCCTCGTCACCCGAGTCGGCCCACAGGGCCCGGAGCACGTCGATCGATTCGTCGGTCCGCCTTCCGCGGCTCTTGAAGTTCGCGCCGCAGGCCTCGAGCTCTTCGCGCATCCAACCGATGCCCACACCCAGCCGGACCCGGCCTTGCGACAGCGCGTCGAGTGTCGCTACGCGCTTCGCGAGAGTCACCGGGTTGTGTGCCGGGAGGATCAGGACTCCGGTTGCCAGGCCGAGCCTTGTCGTGCAGCCTGCGAGAAAAGCCAGCATGTCGATTGGGTCGGGCACTGCGCAATGGTCGGAAAGTGGCATCCGCCCCGTTCGCGCGTAGGGGTAACGGCTCGTGTAACCACTTATGACCAGTGGGTGTTCGGCCGCGACGATGGACTCGAACCCGAGCGACTCGACGTGGCCGGCGAATGCACGCATCCAAGCCGGATCGGCGCAGACACCGGCTCCGACCGGAGGCATCACCCCGAAGCGCATTGACTTCATCGTCTCGTTCCTCCCCGCTGGCCGGCCGCGCCTCTGCCGGATCGACTTGGCGCCATCGTCTCCCACCTTTGCACGGGCGATACCCGGAGTGTCGAGAGCGCCGGCGTCTTGGCCGACTTAGGCTCGCCGGGGTGGACTCGACGCCATCAGAGACGACTCTGCCGGAGCTCACGTTCGAGGAGCTGAGAGTGCTCGGCAGCCTCGTGGAGAAGGAGCTGACGACCCCGGACCAGTACCCGCTCACCCTCAACGCGCTCGTGCTCGCGTGCAACCAGAAGTCCAATCGGGACCCCGTTTGCGACCTCGACGAATCCACGGTCTCCGCCGCCGTGACGAGCTCCAAGACCAAGGGACTCGTCCGATTCGTCCATCCTTCTCACGGGCGATCCGCACTGCGTTACGCGCACATGATGGGCGAGGCGCTCGACCTGAGCGAGCGCCAACTGGCGCTGCTCGCAGTCATGGTGCTCCGCGGGCCTCAGACGCCGGGGGAGTTGCGGGCCAGGACCGAACGGATGACGACGTTCGACGACCTGCAGGACCTCGAAAGAGAGCTGGCCCGCATGAACGGGCTCGACCCGCCGATCGCCGAGCGTCTCACGCGTCGTCCCGGACAGAAGGAAGACAGGTTCGCCCACCTTCTCGGCGGGGACGAGCGTACCGACGTCGGGGGTGCGGGTGGGTTTCAGATCTCGCGTTCCTCTTTCGAATCCGGAGATGCGGCGAAGACCGAGGGGCCGGCTCCGGCGGGATCCGTCCACCCGGGCGCGCGTTCGAGCGATCTGGATCGCCAGCTCGAGGAATTGCGTGGGGAAATAGCTGCATTGAGAGCGGAGCTAGCCGATCTCCGGAGACAGCTCGGGGATTGAATCGCGTTCGAGGACCATCAACGCCTCGGGATCCGGTTCTCCTGGAACGTCGACCTGACGCACGAACAAGAAGCCGGCAGCTTCGAAGGTGCGTCGAGAACGAAGATTCTTGACGCTCGGTCCTGCCATGTATCTCTTCGCGTCCGGAAATGCCTTCCAGCCGATGTCGGCGACGAAGGTGCGTACGATCGCCTTTCCGAGCCCCATTCCGAGCAGGTCGGGCTCTCCGATGAACAGATCGATACCCGCTGCGTCAGTGACACCGACAGCCGTCTCGTAGTCGGGCGTGTCGGAGAGCCGATAGGTCTGCACGATGCCGATCGGACGATGAGCGAGAGTCGTGACGAACACCAGGGTCGGATCGATCCCGTCGACGCATGGGCCGAACTCCTTCTCCACTCCCGCGGCGTCGAGCGGCTCTCCCCACCAGAGCCGCACATGAGGCGACGACAACCATCTCTCGACGTGGCCGAAATCCTCTCGGCCCAGA
This sequence comes from uncultured Acidimicrobiales bacterium, assembly GCA_963801315.1. Taxonomy (GTDB): domain Bacteria; phylum Actinomycetota; class Acidimicrobiia; order Acidimicrobiales; family CAVXTF01; genus CAVXTF01. Next base: position 327,483 of record CAWDEI010000006.1, read on the forward strand.
CGCCGGAATCCCAGGTCGGCCGATGCTCCAGCGGAGGCCATCTCGATCACAGGACCATTCTCCCGTTCCAACGCGACGACCGTCCTCCGAAGCGACGACAAGTAGCTTGTCGCCTTTGGGAATAGCCGTCATCGAGGGTTAGCTTCTGGTGACGAGCTTTGCCGGCGCGTAGGTGCGCGTCTGTCTCGCAAAAGTGTTTGCAGACGATCCTGAGCGCGCGATACCGTCGATGAGCAGAGGCGGGTAATCGGTGTGAACGGCGGATCCCACCTCACGTGCAACTTGCCGCACATAAGCTGCGCGCTGAGCGAAGAACCCTGCTGGCTCCGAGCACGCGCACCGTTTCAGAATTGACGATTTGGTACGGCGTCGCCGAGTTGGGAGGGCACCATGGGCGAAAGCAAAACGCACAATCGCCGCGCGTTGTCCGCGCTGGTCACTTCCGGAACCACAGCCTTCGTGCTCCTTGTGTTCAGCGCATTGCCGGTAGGCGCTGCCGCGCCGAGCACCCAGAGGGTGAAGGCACAAGTGACCGCGAGCGCAGTCGCCGCGCTCCCGAGATCGGGCGGTCCGGCAACGGGCGCCCCACCCGCCGCACCGGGGCAGACCAGGGTTCGGCGCTTCCCGGCGATTCCCCGTAGCTTCGAGTACCCGCCTGCCAGAGCTACTGCCGGCACACCGAGCTCATCCGATCCCTGGGAGCTCCAGGGGACTGCGACGGTGCGGAACGGCAGGTTGTCGTCGGATTCGTGTAATGGCCCGTCTGCGTGCACCGCCGTCGGCTCGTACCAGAACAGCTCGGGCGCCACTGTGACGTTGGCCGAGGGTTGGAACGGGACAGCCTGGAGCATCCAGGCCACCCCCAACCCCGCCGGGGCCACCGCCAGCTATTTCGACGGGGTGTCGTGCAGCGCAGCCAACGCCTGCACCGCCGTCGGCTACTCCGAGAACAGCTCCGGCGATGTGACCACCTTGGCCGAGGCGTGGAACGGCACGACCTGGAGCATCCAGACCACTCTCAACCCTTCCGGCAGCGACGACAGCATGCTCGACGCGGTGTCGTGCACCGGCGCGAGCGCGTGCACCGCTGTCGGTTCGTACTACAGCAGCCCCGGCAACGAGGTGACCTTGGCCGAAGCGTGGAACGGAAGCACCTGGAAGATCCAGACCACCCCCAACCCTGCCGGCGAGGCCTACATCGAGCTCCAAGCGGTGTCGTGCACCGGAGCGAGCGCGTGCAGCGCTGTGGGCTCGTACTACAGCAGCCCGTCCGTCATTGTGACGGTGGCCGAGGCGTGGAACGGCACCGCGTGGAAGACCCAGAGCACCGTCAACCCTGCCGGCAGCGACGAAACTGTGCTCGAGGGGGTGTGGTGCGGCGGCTCGAGCGCGTGCACCGCTGTCGGTTTCTATGCGAACAGCTCCGGCGGCAGTGACACTTTGGTCGAGACGTGGAACGGGAGCACCTGGAGCATCCAGAGCAGCCCCAACACCGCCGACGACCAGAGCGTGCTCGAGGCTGTGTCGTGCAGCAGCGCCAACGCCTGCACCGCTGTCGGCTACTACTACGAGGAATCCGGCACGCCCTATGTGACCTTGGCCGAGGCGTGGAACGGGACGGCCTGGAAGATCCAGGGCACCCCAAACCCGGCCGGCGCCGCGTCGATGGTCTCGCTCGGCGGGGTCTCATGCAGCGCCGACGACGCCTGTACCGCCGTCGGGTATTCCATCAAGAAGCTCACCGGCGCCAACCTGACCTTGATCGAGGCGTGGAACGGGACGGCCTGGAAGATCCAAAAGACTCCCAAGTCCGCCGGGGCCACCGCCAGCGAGCTGAACGGGATGTCGTGCAGCGCCGCCGACGCGTGCACCGCCGTTGGCGACTCCCCCGACAGCTCCGGCAGTGAAGAGACCTTGGTCGAGGCATGGAACGGCACCTCCTGGAAGATCCAAAAGACACCCAACCCCACGAACACGTTCCTCGAAGGCGTGTCGTGCAGCGCCGCCGACGAGTGCACCGCGGTCGGCAACGAATACATCTCCGACCCCTTGGCCGAGGCGTGGAACGGAACCGCCTGGAAGATCCAGACCACCCCCAGCCCCGCCGGGGCCATCGAGAGTGAGCTCGACGCTGTCTCGTGCATCAGCGCGAGCGCGTGCACAGCCGTGGGCTTCTACGAGGACAGCTCCGGCACAGAGGTGACCTTGTCCGAGACATGGAACGGCACGGCCTGGAAGATCGAGACGACGCCCAACCCCGCCGGTGCTACAGGCAGCTCCCTGAACGCGGTGTCGTGCAGCGGTGCAAGCGCCTGCACCGCCGTCGGCAATTACGGGAACAGTTCCGGCGTCGGCGTGACGTTGGCCGAAGTGTGGAACGGCACGGCCTGGAGCATCCAGACGACCCCCAACGCCACCGGCGCGATAGGCAGCTCCCTGAACGCGGTGTCGTGCAGCGGTGCAAGCGCCTGTACCGCCGCCGGCGATTACGGAAGCAGCTCCGGCTACGAAGTGACCTTGGCCGAGGCGTGGAACGGCACGGCCTGGAAGATCGAGACCACCCCCAATCCCACGGGAGCCACAGGCAGCTACCTGTACGGGGAGTCGTGCAGCGGAGCTGGCGCCTGCACCGCCGTAGGCTGGTACTTCAACAGCTCCGACGTCGAGTTGACCTTGGCCGAAGCGTGGAACGGCACAGCATGGAGTATCCAGACGACCCCCAACCCGGCCGGTTCCACAGACAGCCAGCTCGATGGGGTGTCGTGCAGCGCCGCCAGCGCATGCGAAGCCGTCGGCTTCTATGACGACGTCTCCGGCATCGACTTGACGTTGGCCGAGGTCGAGAACGGCTGATCGCCCCGGAGCGAGAGCGGATTATGGTCCGGGGAATGGTAAGCGCCGATAAGAGCTCAGGTTCTCGAGGTGCAGAAAAGGACAAGGCCGGCCCGCCCGGAAGCGAATCGGACGACACTCAGCTCGACGAGGTGGACGAGTGGGGCGAGGAGTCGTTCCCGGCAAGCGATCCTCCGGCTGCCTGGTCCGGACCTCTCGACACCTGACCCGATAACTCCCGCGGCCCCTCAACCGTCCTCGACGCCGTAGACCTCGTCGAACCAGCGGCGCGTGGAGGTTCGCGCCGTGGCGGAGCGCCCGGCGAATTCTGCGCACATCGCGACGGTGCGCCCGAACGAGGGGGTCGCTCCGCCCAAGAGCTCGTTCCAGTAGAGCCCCCAACCAGGAGCGAGAACGCTGCTGATCAGGGGCGCCGTGAGGATCCTGCCGGCGAGCGATATGGCGCGAGGCCGTGCCACCATCGCCTCCTGCAGAGCCGCAGTGATCCGGTGGTAGGGCAGGTGGTCACGGGCGAGTGCCGCCCTGTACGCGTCGGCCGGCTTGCCGGGATTCGCAAGAAGCGCGAGCCCTGCGGACCTGCCGCTCGAAAGCGCCTGGGCGATCCCTTCTCCCTGGAGGGGGTTCACGAGCCCTGCGGCGTCTCCCACGAGGAGCGCCCTGCCCCGACCGGGTGTCGTGCCCACCATTCCCATCTTCAGCCAGCCCCCGAGCACGCGCCGTGTAGTAGGCGGCCCTGTCTCGGCGATATCGCCGTGGAACAGGCCGAGTCCGGCTATGTGTTGGAGGAACGGCTCGAGCAGCTTGACGGCATCGGCGCCCCTTCTCTCCGAGAGCGTCCCCACTCCGATGCCGGCATTGCAGCCGCCTTCAGGCGAGGGGAAGACCCACCCGTAACCGGGGACCGCCGACCAGGGGAACCGTTCCCACAGCACGATCGTGGGCAACGCGACGCCGACCTCGAGATAGGTGCGGACAGCGAAGCCCCATTGCACCTTCGACCGGTCGACGAGACCGAAGTCGTCGGCCACCCGGCTCGTCGCTCCGTCTGCGCCGATCACCGCGTCACAGTCGATCGTGGCGCCGTCCGCCATCTCGACGGTCGTGGGGCCGCCATCACTCTGCACGGAGACGACCTGGCCGTCGAGTGGCACGGCGCCGGCATCGAGCGCCGCCGCTCGGATCTCGGCATCGAGTTCGACGCGCTTCGATGCGAGTGCATACCCGGGATACGAGAGCCCCCCTGTGCATCTGAGCCGCACCGACCGCCGGGTCGGGCCGACTACGAGCATGTCGCCTACAGGCAGAGCACCTGGAACCCGGACCCCGAGCTCGTCGAGAAGAGCGACGGCACGCGGCCCGAGAAGGTCTCCGCAAGCTTTGTCTCTCGGGAAGTTGGCCTTGTCCACGACGGCGACGCGTGCACCGCCCGACGCGAGCGTGAGGGCGGCCACGCTGCCGGCGGGGCCTGCACCGACGACCACGACGTCGAATTTTCCTAGCCGCAACGCGGTACTCCTCCTAATGTCGACAAGATCCTCGCATCTACGCGGGCACGATCCACACAGGCACAGTCCACACGGGCAGGATCCACACGGGAGCCCTCGGGCCAAGAGCGCTTGGAGACTGATGGAGTCGCAAACCACACCAGGGCGCTTCTCAGAGTGCACAGATGACCACACCGGGTTTACCAAGAAGCTCTTCTCGCCGTTGCCGCGGCGCTACGACCGGCTCGAGGCCGTGCTCTCGCTCGGTCAGAACGACCGCTGGCGACGCGAGATGGTCGAAAGAGTTGAAGCATGTCGACCGGGGATCGTGCTCGACATCGCCACGGGTACTGCCGGTGTGGCTCTCGAGCTCAACTCGCGGGCCGGTTGTCGTGTGGTCGGGCTCGACCTCACCGAGGGGATGCTCCGGGAGGGCAGGCGCCGTGTATCGGCAGCAGGGAAGGCGGACCGAATCGGCCTGGTGCTCGGGAACGCCGACAGGCTTCCTTTCCCCGATGCGAGCTTCGACGCACTTTGCTTCACATATCTGCTCAGGTACGTGCCGGACCCAGGCGCGACCCTGAGAGAGCTCAGCGCGTGTCGTGAGACCGGGTGGCGTGGTTGCGAGCCTCGAGTTCATGCGCCCCCCGAGCCGCTTCTGGCACGCCTGGTGGGTTCTCTACACGCGCGTCGTGCTGCCGCTCGGCGGTCTCGTAACCGGCGGCAAGGCCTGGTTCGATGTCGGGCGATTCCTCGGCCCGAACATCTCCGATCACTACCGCCGCTACCCGCTCGAACAGATCGTCGCGATGTGGGAGAAGGCTGGTATCGACGACGTCGGAGTGCGTCTGATGAGCCTCGGCGGGGGTCTCGTCATGTGGGGTGCCAGAACCGGTGCCTGACGAAGGCCGCACTCTTCGGCCTGCCTACTACGCGGCGCGGACCGGAGGGTGGCGCGACTGGTGGACCCTGCTCCATCCTCCGTACACCGCCTGGCACCTCTCTTATGTCGTGATCGGCGCGTCGCTTGCACCGCGGGTGAACTCGACGCGGCTCATCGCCACCCTGGTTGCGTTCTTCGCTGCGGTGGGGCTGGCCGCCCATGCACTTGATGAATTGAAAGGCCGCCCACTTCGGACCTCGATACCCTCGCCCACGCTCGTGGCGGTGTCGATCGTCGGTCTCGTCATCGCAGTCGGCCTCGGCGTGGCGGGGGTGGCGAAGGTGGGGTGGGTCCTCGTGCCGTTCATCGTCGCAGGCCCGCTGCTCGTCGTCGCCTACAACGCCGAGATGTTCGGAGGCCTGGTTCACACCGATGCCGGTTTCGCCGCCGCATGGGGGGCCTTCCCGGTGCTCACCGCGTACGTCGCTCAAGCAGAGATGTTGGCTCTCGCCCCCGTGCTCGCGGCGGCGGGCGCATTCGCCCTGTCAGCTGCTCAGCGGTCTCTCAGCACTCCCGCTCGCATGGTCAGGCGGCGTGTCGCGAATGTCGAGGGAACCCTCGTGCTGACCGACGGGTCTTCGCGGCCAGTCGACGTGCAGACGTTGATACGGCCGCTCGAGCAGGCGCTCCGGGCGATGTCGTGGTCGATCGTGCTGCTTGCCGCCGCATTAGCGGTGGCACGACTCGGGTGAGAGCCTTGATCGGATCGACGCGATCCCTTTGAGGAGGGTGCATTGAGCATCTACGGACCCGACATCTACACCGAGCCAGAGGGCGACCCGGACACGTTGGCGAATCTCGGGCCCCTTCGCCCCATGGCCGGCGTCTTCGAAGGGACCAAGGGCTCCGACCGGCATCCCGTGGCCGAAGGGGCCGAGGAGAACACGTTCGTCGAGCACTACGAGCTGCACCCGATCGACCGCCAGACCAATGGCCCCCAGCTCTTCTACGGCCTGAGGTACCACACCCACATCACCAAGCCGGGCGAGTACGAGACGTTCCACGACCAGGTCGGGTATTGGCTCTTCGAGCCCGAGGCCGAGCTGGTGACCTTTACGCTCGCCATCCCGCGTGCCCAGGTGTTGCTGGCGTCAGGTCCGGCCGCCGCCGACGCCATCGATTTCGAGCTCACCGCGAAGGTCGGATCCGAGGTCTACGGCATCTTGTCGAACCCGTTTCTCGACCAGGCCTTCCCTACTCTCAGCTATCGGATCCACGTCACCGTGAACGACGACGGAACCTGGTCCTACGAAGAGGAAGGAGTCATGCAGATTCCCGGTAGAGAGGAGCTCTTCAGCCATACCGACCGCAACACCCTGACGAAGATCGGCCCTCCCGAGCTCAATCCGTTAGCCAAGGCAGCCGGGAAGGGTGTCGCCGCCGGCGAAGCGGACAACCTCGGCATCGGCTCGTTGAGGACTACCGGCAGGAGCCTGTGAACCGGAAACCAACCACGTCGCGACGACGAGAAGAAGAACCTCAAGGGCCGCGATAGCCGAGTTGCGAAGGCAGCCCGCGCAGCGTCATCTCGACGACGCGATCGTGGCCCCATTGCAGGAGCGGATGGGCGAAGCGACTCGCCAGGCGCATCGGGCGCTGCATCATCTCGACGGTCCATCCGATCGTGACCGTGGTGCCGGTCGGGCTTCGACTCATCTCGATGCGCGCGACTCCTTCGAGGTCGCCGTGCACGTCGGCGTCGATGGAGACGTTTCGAACGCACTGCGAGATGTCCACACGGATCCTCATTCGGTACGGCAGCGGCGGGGCAACCACCCCGTGAAGCACCGAGCCTTTGGCGAGCCCGTCGCCCTCCAGGCGGAACTCCTGCAGCCAACCCCACCATCCGCCGAACCTCTCGACATGTTCGATCGCCGCCCAGAGCTCCTCGGGAGTGATGCCGAAATCGTGGGTGCCGGCGTACACGATGACGGGGACCGCCACCATCGGGATCGTACCGGGCCTCGGTCGGGGCATACCCGGCCTCCATCCGGGCCTGACTAGCCTCCCTGCGGGCCTGACTAGCCTCCCTGCGGGCCTGACTAGATGGTATGCATTCGGGATGGCCATGGATCGTCGGACGTTTCTGCGTGGCGCTGGCGGTGGTGCAGCACTCGGGATCGGCGCCACACTTCTCGGTTCTTGCACCAATGCGGCGAAGGTGACCGGGCACGGCGGGAGCACCGCCAAGTACGAGACTCCTCCCGGAGCGGGCGTCGGGAAGGGTACGCCCGTACACGGCGGGCAGATCACGATGTCCACTGGCTCCGAGATAAACGGGTTCGACCCGTCGCAGAGCAGCTGGGACGCGACAGGACTTCAGTATGCGACGACGATCTACGACCAGCTCGCCGGCCTCGCTCCTGACGGATCGATCCGCCCCTACCTTGCCGAGTCGATCACCCCCAATGCCGACTACGACTTGTGGACCATCCAGGTGCGCCCGAACGTCGTGTTCCACAACGGCAAATCGCTGGACGCGGCTGCCGTCAAGGCGAATCTGGATGCCTTCGTAGCCTCGGCGCTCACGGGGGCAGCATTCAACAACGTGGAGAAGACCACCGTGACCGGGCCCCTCACGGTGCAGGTCGCAACCAAGACGCCCTGGGTGGCGTTTCCCTACTATCTGACATCGCAGGTAGGGACGATCGCCGAGCCGAGCACCCTCGGCACCACCGCTCAGAATCATCCCATAGGTACGGGGCCCTTCACCTTCGTCGATTGGGTCCCGAACTCGCACTTCATTGCCAAGCGGAACCCGAACTACTGGCGGCCGAACCTCCCGTACCTCGACAAGATCACGTACACGCCGCTCATCGATCCCGGCTCACGTGAGGATGCGCTCACGTCAGGCTCGATAGACATCATGCAGTCGAACTTCACGCAGAATCTCGTGGACCTCTGGGGAATGTCGGGATACACGGTTATAAACGATCTCTACTCCACGTTCGAGCCCGACATGGACTGCGTGATGCTTAACCTCGACGCGCCTCCTTTCGACGACATAAGGGTCCGCCAGGCGCTCGCGTACGCGGCCAACCCCGAGGTCATCGTGCAGGACATCTGGAACGGGATTCCGCCGGTCGCCACCGGACCGTTCGTCCCGGGATCCCCGGACTACGCGGCGACCGGGTTCCCGAAGTACAACCTTCAGACCGCTATCGACCTCGTCAAGCAGGTCGAGCACGACACGGGCAAGCCGATCCCCACCTTCACGTTCGACACCGTCACTTCGAGCCAGTACGTCCGGATCAACGAGCTCGTACAGGAGATGTGGCAGAAGGCGGGGATCCAGTGCACCATCCAGGAGATCCAGCAGTCCGAGCTGATCCAGAACGCCCTCACGGGCAAGTTCCAGGCGACCGCCTGGCAGCAGTTCAACAGCCCTGACCCCGACGGCAACTACGTCTGGTGGAGCTCGAAGAGCGTCCAGCCGATCGGTGGCCTCTCACTCAACATGGCCCGTAACTCCGATCCGCTCATCCAGCAGGCTCTCGATGTCGGCCGCGAGAGCACAGATCCGCAAAAGAGAGCGGCCGCCTATCAGGAGGTCGCCCGCCGGTTCTCAGTCGACCTTCCCTACCTGTGGTCGAACAAAGCGGTATGGATGGTGGCGGCACATGACTATGTGCAGAACTTCGCAGGGCCGACGTTCCCCGACGGGACGAAGCAGAACGGGATGATCGCAGGCATCATCCAGGTCGCCGAGATGTGGCGCTCCAGCTGACAGGTCCAGCCGAAAGCTCCACCTGAACAGGTCAGGACCCGGTCAGGTGTTCGAGCAGGACGCCACTTCGCGACGGTCGACCGGTGGACTCCTCTGCCCGGTCTGCAGCCGAAGCGAGTCTGAGCGCGGCGTTGACGCCGAGCCAGCGAAAGGGCTCGGGCTCCCATTTGGGTGAGGTGTGGCCCACCCACGGCAGACCGACGAGGTCGGTCTCGCGCCCGAGAATCAGGTCGGCGAGCGTGCGGCCCGCGAGATTGGCAGTCGACACCCCGTCACCCGCGTAGCCGCCTGCCCACGCGATACGGCTCTTGCGGTCGAGGCCCACAGACGGGTGCCAGTCGCGGGTTATGCCGAGCGGTCCGCCCCAGCGATGGGTGATGTGCTTGTCTGCGAGGGTCGGCAACAGGTCGACGAGTGTGCTGCGGATCGCAGCGTGGACGTCGGCGTCGTGGTCGAACCCCGGCTCGATGGCGGAGCCGAAATGGTACGGAGCGCCGCGGCCCCCGAAGGCGATCCGGTCGTCCGCGGTGCGCTGCCCGTAGATGACGAGGTGGCGCATGTCCGAGAACGTCTGGCGCCTTTCCAGGCCCGCATCCTCCCAGAACTCCTCGTCGAGCGGCTCGGTCGCCACCATGAGCGAGTAGACGGGGACGACCGATCTGCGAAGTCCCTTCAGCTTCGGTGTGAACCCTTCCGTCGCCCTCACGACGACGTCGGCGCGAACCGTGCCGCGATCAGTGAGGACGCGATGCGGTGCGATCGCCCGGACGTGCGTGGACTCGTAGAGCTTCACCGAACGACTTTCGACCGCGTCGGCGAGCCCACGCACGAGACGTGCCGGATGCAGCGCCGCACAATGGGGATTGACGAGGGCGCCCAGCACGTTCGTGGCGCCGATCTCGCGACGGGCCTCGTCGGCGCCTATGAGGCGGAGGTCCTCCTCTCCGAGTCCGAGGTCGCGGGCGGCGGCCAACTCCTGGCGCGCTCGGGCGAGATGTGCTTCGCATCTCGCCGCCGACACAGTCCCGCCTTTTGCGAAGTGGCAGTCGATCCCGAGTGCGTCAGACGCCGCACCCACCTCGTCGACAGACCGGCACATCGCCTCGTGCATCGCGCGAGCGGCCTCGATCCCATGCTCTTTGGCGATCCGGCTGTAGGAGGTCGCGAACAGCGCCGAGCACCAACCGCCGTTGCGGCCGGATGCCCCGAACCCGGCAACCGCGCCCTCGAGCACGACGATCCGCAGCGTCGGGTCGAGGCACGACAGGTAGTGCGCCGTCCACAGCCCCGTATACCCGGCGCCGACGATCGCGACGTCCGCATCGGCGTCGCCGCTTAGCGGTGCCCGAGCCGACACGGGCGCGGCGAGGGTGTCCCACCACAACGAACCCTGCGGGGTGATCACGTCCTCTGGGCTCACGTCCCTTGAGCTCAGAGCCTGCTCGTGGCCTCTGTCAGGACCTCTCTCAAGATCCTTGACATCTCCTCGAATTGCTCTTCGCCGCAGATGAGCGGAGGCGACAATTGGATGACGGGGTCTCCACGGTCGTCGGCCCTGCAGATCAAGCCGGCGTCGAAGAGGGCGGGGGAGAGGAAGCCCCTGAGCAACCGCTCGCTTTCCTCGTCGTCGAACGACTCCCTGGTCGCCTGGTCCTTCACGAGCTCGATTCCCCAGAAGAACCCGGCGCCACGGACGTCTCCCACGATCGGCACGCTTCTGAGCGCCTCGAGCGATGCGCGGAACGCCGCTTCGTTCGCCCTCACGTGCCCGAGGATGTCCTCGCGTTCGAAAACGTCGAGATTTGCGAGCGCAACCGCACAGCTGACCGGATGGCCGGCGAAGGTGATCCCGTGCAAGAAGCTGGCCCTCGGCTTCAGGAACGGCTCGATGACCTTGTCGCTCGCGATCAGTGCGCCGAGCGGCGCGTAAGCGCTCGTAAGTCCCTTCGCGATCGTGATCATGTCGGGCTGGTAGCCGTACCGGTGAGAGCCGAACCATTCGCCCAGCCGCCCGAACGCGCAGATCACCTCGTCGGACACGAGCAGTACGCCGTGCTTGTCGCAGATCTCACGGACACGCTCGAAGTAACCGGGAGGAGGCGGGAAGCAGCCTCCGGAATTCTGCACCGGCTCTAGAAAGACGGCGGCGACGGTGTTGGGACCCTCACGCTCGATCGCGCGATCGATCTCGTCCGCCGCCCACCTGCCGAAGGCCTCCAGGTCGTCCGCGAAGTAGGGGGCCCGGTAGAAGTTGGTGTTCGGGACCTTGATCGCGCCGGGGACGAGCGGCTCGAAGACCTCGCGGATGGCGGTGACGCCCGTAATGGAAAGAGCCCCCATCGTCGTGCCGTGATAAGCGATGTTCCTGCTCACGACCTTCGTCCTGAGCGGCTGGCCGATCTCCTTGAAGTACTGGCGAGCGAGCTTCCATGCGGATTCGACCGCCTCTGAGCCTCCGCCGGTGAAGAACACCCGGTTCAGGTCACCGGGCGCGATGCCGGCAAGCCTGTCCGCGAGCTCGATGGCTTTCGGGTGGGCGTAGGTCCATATCGGGAAGTACGCGAGCTCGCTCGCTTGTTTCCCTGCGGCCTCCGCTAGCTCCGTCCTGCCATGCCCGAGCTGTGAGGTGAACAAGCCGGCGAGCCCGTCGATGTACCGCTTCCCGCGCTGGTCCCAGACGTAGGGCCCCTCCCCGCGGACGATCACGGGTATGTCGTGATCCTCGTAGGCACCCATCCGGCTGAAGTGCATCCACAGGTGGCGCTTCGCCTTCTCCTGCATGGCTTTGATCTCGGGTTCGCCCCCGTCGATCGAGGTTGCTCCGTTGTCGGTAGTGCTCATCGTGTCCCCTGTGCTCTCGTCGGTGTCATCGGGTACCCCAGGTGTAGGACTGCTTCGCGAGCTTCAGATAGACGAACGCCTCGGTAGACCTGACTCCCGGGACCGTCCGGATCGCCGTGTTCAGAAGCTCCAGTAGATGGTCGTCGTCCTCGCAGACGAGCTCGACCAGCAGGTCGAACGAGCCGGCGCAGATCACCACGTACTCGACCTCGATGATCTCCGCGAGCTTGTCGGCGACGACACGGAGATCGCCTTCCGCCCGAACACCGACCATCGCTTGTCGCTTGAAACCGAGCTGCAGCGGGTCGGTCACGGCCACGATGTCGATGATCCCAGCGTCACGGAGCCTCTGGACGCGTTGGCGTACGGCGGCCTCTGACAAGCCGACGGTTCTCGCGATCGCGCCGTAGGCGCGCCTCCCGTCGCGCTGCAACTCTTCGATGATCACGCGATTGGCGCGATCGAGCACTTGGGTCTGCTTGTCACCCCCCGCTGCGGGCGCTTGAGCCTGGTCCCACGCCGTGCCGGGCGCTTGGCTCCGAGCCATGTCTGATCTCCCAGATGGGTCGCTTGCTTCGGATTCTGTCACTCACATGGCAACAGTCAAGCGGATCCGTCGAAAAGTATCGCCGCTACGACGAAATCGCTTGTGCGAATTTAAACCTTCTGGCACGATGACGGAGCCTCAGCCCGAGGTGGTGCCGGCCTGGCCGGCCGGGCACGGGCTATGGGGATGCCGACGTGTCGGCAGAATCGGTCGTGTCGAGGCAGTGCAGTTTCGTTCAGGGAGGCGCAAAGTGTCCGCGACTGCGGTGGGAGCACGGCGACTGAGCAACTTTGTGGACGGGAAGCTCGTACCTCCGGACGAGGCGAATTATTCCGAGGTGATCGACCCGTCGACCGGCGAGGCCTACCTCGAGGCGCCGGTGTCCGGCGGATCGGATGTCGATCTCGCATTCAGGGCGGCCAAGGACGCATTCCCGTCTTGGCGCGACATGACACCGTCCGAGCGCAGCCTGGCGCTGCTGCGGATAGCAGACGCAGTCGAGAGCAATGCGCAAGCCCTCGTCGATGCCGAATGCCGCAACACGGGTAAGCCCGTCGCACTCACCATGTCCGAAGAGATCCCGCCCATGGTCGACCAGATCCGCTTCTTCGCTGCGGCTGCCCGACTGCTCGAAGGTAGGTCGGCGGGCGAGTACATGAGGGGGCACACGTCCTATATCAGGCGCGAGCCGGTCGGAGTGTGTGCGGCTGTGACGCCTTGGAACTACCCGATGATGATGGCGGTCTGGAAGTGGGCTCCGGCGCTCGCCGCCGGCAACACGATGGTGTTGAAGCCCTCGGACACGACACCGGTGACCACGGTCATGCTCGCCGAGATCCTGGCGGAGCATCTGCCTCCTGGGGTGTTCAACGTGGTGTGCGGCGACCGCGACACAGGCAGGGCCCTCGTCGAGCACCCGGTCCCGGCGATGGTGTCGATCACCGGCAGCGTGCGAGCGGGTATGGAGGTTGCGGCATCCGCGGCGCCCGGGCTCAAGCGTGTGCACCTCGAGCTCGGCGGGAAGGCGCCCGTGATCGTGTTCGACGACGCCGACCTGGATCTGGCTGCCGAGACGATCATCGGCGCCGGCTATTTCAACGCCGGCCAGGACTGCACGGCTGCCACGCGGGTCGTCGCTGCCCCCGATGTCTACGACTCGTTGGTCGGGCGGCTCGTCGAGGGTGCAGAAGGCACGTCCGTGGGCGGTCCGGACATCGAAGGAGCCGACTTCGGGCCGCTGAACAATGCCGTGCAGCTCGAACGGGTGACCGGATTCCTCGACCGCACGCCGTCCCACGCGGAGATCCTGACCGGCGGGAAGAAAGTCGGCGAGCGGGGTTACTGTTTCGCTCCGACGGTCGTCGCAGGTCTGCACCAGGACGACGAGATGATCCAGAGCGAGGTGTTCGGTCCGGTGATCACCGTTCAACGGTTCACCGACGAGGCCCAAGCGCTCGAATGGGCGAACGGGGTGGACTACGGACTCGCCTCGAGCGTGTGGACCCGTGACCACGGCAGGGCGATGCGCATGTCGAGGCTCTTGGATTTCGGGTGCGTCTGGATCAACACTCACGTACCCTTGGTCGCCGAGATGCCTCACGGTGGATTCAAGAAGTCCGGTTACGGCAAGGACCTGTCCGTCTACGGGTTCGAGGACTACACGCGCATCAAGCACGTGATGAGCAACATCGAGTCATGAGCAAAAATCGACTAGTGAGCAAACATGGTGTCATGAGCAACACCGAATCCTTATCGACCTGAAACCCGGGATCCCGAAACGGAAAGGGGAGCGCGACGATGGTGGCCGTTGCTGCTGAAGCACCTCCGGAGGACGTAGCCGAGAAGGGTCTGAAGTCAGGGGCGCTCGGGCTCATCTCGAGCATCGTCATGGGGGTGGCGTCGACCGCGCCCGCCTACAGCCTGGCTGCGACGCTCGGTCTGATTGCTGCGAAGGTCGGCCTGATCTCTCCGGTGGTCGTGATACTGGCCTTCATACCGATGCTGATGGTCTCGATCGGATACAGCGAGATGAACAAGGCCGACCCCGACTGCGGGACGACCTTCACCTGGGCGACGCGTGCGTTCGGGCCGAAGACGGGGTGGTACGGCGGATGGGCCATCGTTGCCGCCGACATCCTGGTCATGGCCAGCCTGGCCCAGGTCGCCGGCCAGTACGTCTTCCTGCTGTTCAATACCGGCTCGATCGGGACCAACGCGGCCAGCTACTGGGTGCTCCTGGTGGGCGTCGTCTGGATAATCCTCATGACCTACATCTGCTACCGGGGCATCGAGGTGTCGGCGATGCTCCAGCGCGCACTTCTCGGGATCGAAGTGGTGATGCTGCTCGTGCTCGCGATCGTGGCGCTCGTGAAGGTCGGAACCGGAAAGGCACCTGCCGGCCACATCCTCCCCCGTCTTTCGTGGTTCAACCCCGCTGCGGTCGGGTTCTCGTCGCTGATCGGCGGTCTGCTGCTCATGATCTTCATCTACTGGGGATGGGACACGGCAGTCTCTGTGAACGAGGAGACGACCGACAGCAAACGAAACCCCGGTCTGGCTGCGATCATCTCGACGGTCATTCTGCTGGCCACATATTTTCTCGTGACGCTAGGCGTCCAGTCCTACGCCGGGATCGGTTCGAACGGCATCGGCCTCGGCAACTCCGCAAACGCGGGAGACGTGCTGTCGGTGCTCGGAAACTCCATTTTCGGAACGAGTTGGTTCGGCTCCACTCTTACGCACCTGCTGATCCTGATGGTGCTGTCGTCGGCGGCGGCTTCCACGCAGACAACGATCCTCCCGACCGCCAGGACGACATTGTCGATGGCTACATACCACGCGATTCCCAAGACGTTCGCCAAGATGCACAAGCGGTACTTCACTCCTACCGTCTCCACGATCAGCATGGGCGCGATCTCGATCGCGCTCTATGTGTGGTTCAACTACGAGTCCCAGGGCAATGTGATCTTTGACGCCGTGACCGCCATTGGCGTCTTCATCGGCCTCTACTACGGGCTCACAGGCATCAGCTGTGTCTGGTACTACCGCAAGGTCCTGACCAGGAGCGCTCGCGACCTGTGGATGAAGGGGATACTGCCGGGGCTCGGGGGATTGATGCTCTGGTTCTTCCTCGTCTGGGACCTGTACACGGCCTATAACTTCAACAACACGACGGCGGCGAGCTACACATCGTGGCAGCTGCCGTTCCCGCCGCACTCAGATGTAGGTGGTGTCTTCACGATCGCGATCATCACGGGACTTGTCGGGCTGGTACTGATGGGAGTGTGGACGCGGTTCGGCAAGGACTTCTTCCAAGGCCGCACGCTCAACCGGAACACGCCGACACTCGTGCCCGATGACGCCACCGTCCCGGTCGGAGTGCCTGCGTCCGACCCGGTGGGCGGGCCAGGTTCGGACGACTAATTCACTGCTTGACGGTCGGTTGAGAAGAGGGGCGCGGAGGCAGATTGGCCAACCTGACCTGTCCGATGGCGAGCATAGACCCGTCGGCGTCGGAGGTGATACGGATCTCCCAGAGTTGCTGAGTCCGGCCCTGCTGGATCGGGGCACCCTCGAGGCGGACCCGTCCGTTCGAGAAAGCCTTGATGAAGTGGGTCGAGTTGTGGACCCCCACGACGTTGTGGCCCTTCGGGGCACCGAAGCTCGCCCCGAAGCTCGCAGCACCTTCTATCGCGGCGCAGTAGACGCCTCCGTGGACTATCCCCATCGGCTGGTGGTGCTGCGGGCCGATGTCGATCCAGCCCGATACGCGTTCTGCAGACACTTCCTCGAAGTGCAGGCCGGTGACGCGCATGAAGTCGCTCACACCTTCGAATGAGGCGATCTGCTCTTCGCTCATGGAATTTCGGACGAAGGACATGGCCTGCACCGTAACGGGGCTGCGGTGACCCCCGTGCAGCGGTCCGGCAGAAGCGCCGCCCGCTCTACGCAAGGCCGAGCAATTCGCCGAGAGGCGTCGCGACCATTCCGTGAGCCTCGGCGACAGGGGCCGATACGAGCACGCCGTCGACCGTGCTGACTCCGGCTGCAAGTGTCGGGTCGGCACGAACCGCTTCGCGCCACCCGTTGGCGGCCAGCGCTTCGACGTAGGGAAGCGTCGAATTGGCGAGTGCGTGTGTCGAGGTGTGCGGCACCGCACCAGGCATGTTCGCAACGCAGTAGAAGAGTGACTCGTGCACCGGGAACGTCGGGTTCGAATGTGTCGTCGGGCGCGTCGACTCGAAGCAACCGCCCTGGTCAACGGATATGTCGACGAGGACCGAGCCCGGCCGCATCTGAGCGACGAGCGAGTCGGGAACGAGCTTCGGAGCCTTGGCGCCCACGACGAGCACAGCCCCGATCACGATGTCGGCCTCGGTGCACGTCTCCTCGATGGCCTGTGCGCTCGAGGCCACCGTCTCGAGCGCTCCCCGGAAGTGGTGGTCGACCTGCCTGAGCCGCTCGAGGTTGCGGTCGAGGATGTAGACGCTCGCGAGCATCCCCACGGCCATCGTCGCAGCAGCCATGCCGGCCACACCGGCTCCGAGCACCACTACGTTGGCGCAGCGGACGCCCGGGACTCCGCACACGAGCACCCCGCGGCCACCGCCCGGCCGCATCAGGTGGTGGGACCCGACGAGGGGTGCCATCCGGCCGGCCACTTCGCTCATCGGCGCAAGAAGTGGCAACGAGCCGTCGGCGGACTGCACGGTCTCGTAGGCGATCGACGTGGTTCCCGATTCGAGCAGCGCCTCGGTGAGGCTCCGGCTCGCGGCGAGATGAAGATAGGTGAACAGGAGCTGGTCCTTTCGGAGCATTCCGAGCTCCCCGTCGACGGGCTCCTTCACCTTGCAGACCATCTCGGACTCTGCCCAGAGATCCTGCGCCGTACGGACGATCCTCGCACCGACCGCCTCGTATGCTGCGTCGCTGATCGACGAGCCGGTGCCGGCGTCGTGCTCTATCAAGACCGTGTGGCCCGAGGAGGCGAGCTCGCGAGCACCCGCAGGAGTCATTGCGACGCGGTATTCGTCCTCCTTTATCTCGCGCGGAACCCCGACGATCACAGTGGGCCCATTATGGCCCCGGGTCGGAGACGTCGCAGCAAGATCGGTGTGAACGAGGTCATCGCTTCCTCGTGCCGCTCCGAGTGGCACGCGCCGCCTTGTTCCTCCTCCTTTGTGCCTCGACGACCTTCTTCTGCGCCTGAGCTCTGGCGACCGTCCTCCGGTCGCGCAATTTCGGGAGGCGACCGATCGAACGACGGCGTGTAGCCCGCAGCATCTGCGGGCACCGGAGCGGGACCAGCGGCGGCTGCGAGCAGGACGGTGATACCCCCGACGTCGAGCATCCACCAAGGGAGCCAGCTGTAGTACCACTGGGCCGTGATGGTCGTGAACACCGCTGCCACTATTGCGATCGCAAACCGAAGGTTCGATCCGCGTGCCGCGACGACGAGTCCGACTGCGAGCGCGGGCCACAAGTAGTAGTCGGTCATCACGGACTCGGTGTAGCAGCGCAAGGCGAGAGCCAGTGCGAATGCCCACACCAGCATCTCGGGCCGATCGCGCCAACGCAGCGCCCACCACCCTATGGCGCACGCCAGCAGCAGCGAGACGAGCCGCATGGGACCCCCACCGACCGTCATGTGCGTGCCCGATCCTCCGAGCTTCGGAGCGAGGAACGTCCAGGGCGTCGCGTGGTCGTTGACGGGCACGGGGTACATGAACGGTTGGTCCAAGAGCGCGTGCAACGTGACGTGCGCGTTGGACACGAGCGGGGCAAGTACCAAGGCAGCAGCCGGTATGGCACCGCGTACTATCAGTCCCAACGAATGTTTTCTCCCGCAGACGACGATCAAGATGGGTAGAGCGACGATCACGAGCGGTTGAAAGGCCAAAGCAGCTCCGAACAGCCAACCCGCCCTCGTGAAGCGCCCGTCGATCGCCGCGATGAGCGCGTAGACCGCGAGCCCGACTGCTACCGGGTATTCGGGGTGCCCCCAGAACACCGAGACGTTGAACAGCACCACGCCCTCGGCCAGCGCGAGGACAGCGCGCTTGCGCCAGTCAACTCCGAGCCGCTCGGCGAGCGCGTCGCACGCGAACAATGCGAACGCCGAAAGCAGCACGATGTACGGGCCGAGCAACAAGAACGCCTGTGGGTAGGCGACGATGTGAGTCGGTATGACGTCGGCGCCCATGCCGAGGGCGTTCGCGAGAGCCGCCACCGGTGCGAGCAGTACGAGGATTCCCGGAAACGCGTAGAAGGAGTTGGCGGGAGCGTAGATGGCTCCGAAGTGCCCGTGGTCGACCGAATTCGCCGCCGCAATGGTTTCCCACAGGTCCCCCGGTGCCTCCCACAACGGGAGGTGCTCGACGGTCGGCCCCCAGCGGAAGAAGTACGCCATTGCGAGGCCGAACAGGACCACGGTCGCGGATATTGGCCATGTCCTTCTCCTGAGCCGTTCGGCGAGATCGGGACGAGATGTCTTCGAGGCCGTAACGCGTCGCTGGTTGCGCCTGGTGTCGGCAGCTGCGGGCACGGGCGCCAACAATACGGTCCGGCGTGGTCACGCCGCGACGGCAGGCCTCCGTGCGCTGAACCGCTCCAGGTCGATTCGGGGCGACCGGCCGGTAGCCAGGTCGGCCAGCAGCTCGCCTAGAAGTGGCCCGAACTTGAAGCCGTGGCCGGTCGTGCCGGCACCGACGACGATGCGACCGAGACGATCGAGCACGAAATCCCCGTCGCTCGTCGAGTCGTAGAAGCACCGTTCGGTCGATACCGGTTCGGTGTGATGGGAAGGCAGCAGCCGTGCAGTCTGCTCAGCGAGTCGCGCCAGCAGCACGGGGTCGGGGTCGAGGGGAGAGTCGTCGGGATGAGCTACGGGTCCCGCTCCGTGCATGGCCACCTTGAGAAGACCGGTCCCTCCTGTGGGGAGCCCGTAGACCCAGGGGCTCGCCCGCTCGATGAACACCGGAACGTCGGATGCTCGTCCGGTGACGGGTGCCAGGAATGCGACCTGTTCCAGCCTCGGCGCGAGTCGAAGGCTGACCCCTGCGCTCTCGAGCAACCCCGAGGTCCAGTGACCCGCACACACGACGGCGACAGAGGCGTTCACGACGCCATTTCCGTCTGCGCCTGTGTCTGCGTTTGCGTCTGCGGTTCGGATGCGGACACGGGCGCCGGCGTCTGAGATCGAGGTGGCGGTCGCGTTCTCCCGCAGCTCCGCGCCGGCCGACTCTGCGCTTCTGCGGAGCGCCGAGAGAATTTGGTCGGCGGCCAGGACCCCGGACTCCGTCTCGAACAGGACGGGACCACTCGCCCGGATCGCGGGACGCGCGAGCTCGCCTCGGCGGCGTCCAGCTTCTCGAAGGGGGCACCCGCGGCGGTCATGGCCTCCGCGAGCACATCGAGCCCGTCCCCGAAGGAGAGCTGTCCCGTCGACGTGAGAAGCGTCCTGCCCGATTCAGCCTCGAGCTCGTGCCACATGGGCTTCGCGGTCAGCGCCAGCGAGACGTAGTAGGGGTCGTCGTAGCCGAGCCTGAACACCCGCGAGCTTCCCTTGGAGCCGGCCCTCGGGTGCCCGACGGTCGCGCGCTCTAACAGCAGCACCTCGCGCTGTCGCCTTGCGAGCGCCCGGGCAACGGCGAGACCCAGCAGGCCGCCGCCCACGACGGCGAACTCGACATCCTCCGCGCGTCGGTCGCGGCCGGGTCCGGCCGCTTCAGCCGTCCCGCGATTCGAGGTGGGCCTTCATCGCGTCGAGCGCCTGCTGGTAGGTCCCCACGAGAATGTCCGTCAGGTGATCAGGACTCACCTCGACGTGCCAGCTGACCTGACTGCCGTCACCTTGCACATGGACCTCGATCCTGCCCAGGTGCGACTCGGTGTTGAGCGGGCTATCCACGATCGAATATTCGAGAAGCCGGGCGGCATCGTCGCGGCGCACCAGACGTTCGGTGATCTCCATGCCGAACACCTCGAGTACGCGGGTGTCACCCTCCACCCTGCAGGCGTCGACCCCGGGCATCCACCCGTCGAGCCCGCCGAAGTCGCCCGCCAAGGCCCAGACCTCTTCCGCCGGCCTGTCGATCGAGACGACTGCGTCTGCAGACCCCACCTTGCTCGCTCCCTTCGCCTCTGGCGCTGCGGCTTCGTCAGACACCGGCGTCGAGCATGTCGCGGACTTCTTGCAGCGTTGCACCTTCGGGGGGCACCACGAGATCGGACTTCCGGTCGTCGTCGTCGGCCAGTGCGTGCGCGGTGCTCCTCAGCTTGGAGATGAGGCCGGACAATGTGGCGGAGAAGGCTTCTTCGTTGCCCGCCTTGAGCGCTGTGTCAAGGTCCGAGTCGAGACGTTCGATCGCGGGAAGGTCGTCGTCTCCGACCTCGTAGAGCCGGTCACCGAGTATCCGGACGATCATTTTCCCGCTCCTTCGGTGTCGTCGATCGCTCCCTCTGCGACGTCGTCTGTAGCGGCCTCAGGGGGCGAGGACGCAGGCAGCGCCTCGGGAGCGCTCGCAGACGCGATCTCCGCCTTCATCGCGGCGAGTTGAGCGTCCACGTCCGACTGCGCCGACGCAGCGTTCAGTTGGGCCTGGATGTCGTCGGGCGCCGATCCGGTGACGTCGGGCAGTGCCCCCGACGACAGAAGCTCGTCGACCGCCGCCGAACGGGCCTGCATCTGAGCGATCTTGTCCTGAGCCCTCTGCATCGTCATCCCGGCATCGGTCATCGATTCCGAGATCCCGGAGACCGCTTCGCCCACACCGGCCTCCGCCTTCGAAGCCTGATAAGTGGCCTTCATCGTCTCCTTCTTGGTGCGGAAGGACTCGATCTGTGCAGCGAGCCTCTGTGAGGTCTGCGTGAGCTGAGCCTGCTGGGCGTCGACCTGCTGGTGCTGGGTCCCGAGGGCTTCCAACTGCTCGCCGATCGCGGCGCGGCGGCCGAGCGCCTCGCGAGCGAGATCCTCCTGCCCCTGGGAGAGCGCTTGCTTGGCCTGCGACTGAAGCTTGTCGGCTTGCGTCTTCAGGTCGTTGGCCTGCAGCTCGAGGCGCTTCTTCGCAGTGGCGACGTCGGCAAGCGCACGGCGCACCTTTTGCAGGTTCTCAAGTTGCTTCTCGTATGTGAGATCGAGCATGTCGGCCGGGTTCTCGGCCTTGTCAAGGGCCTTGTTGGCCTTTGCCTGCACGATCCCCGAGAGGCGCTTCATGACACTCATCGTGTGGCCTTTCGTGGTGGTCGGCTTGTTTGGTCTCGGTGGTCTCTGTTCATCGGCTGGGGGTTCATCTGTCTGGGCTCTGCGGGTCATCTGCTCTGGATCATCGGTGGCGGTCAGGCGAGCAGCCCGTGAAGTGCCGCCCAGGTCTGCTCGCTGGTCTGTGCCTCGGCAGCAAGAGCGCGGGCGAGCGCGTCGAGCCACTCTGGCAGTGACACGGGCTTCGAAGACACGACGATCCCGCGCACCGGCCGGTTCACGGTGCATTCGATGCCGCCTCCCTTTCGTATCGCCTCGAGCAACACGCCGGCGCCGGTCGAAAGGTCGACGGTGATGCCCACAGCGGGCCGGTCACGCTTGAAGAGCCCTCCCTCGCGCTTTATCTGGACGCGGTCCCCTAGGGCGTCCGCGAGTTTCGATGCGAGCACCCTGAAGAACGAGTCGGTGTCGGAGGCGTCGGCCCGGATCGCGGCGGAAAGCTGGTCGAATTCGAGATTGTCGGTGCCTGCCTGAGGCTGGGCGTCGTTCGTCGGGGATGTCAACTCCGTTGACGGGTTGGGCTCGATCTCGTTCCCCACCTGCCATCCCTTCTGAGTCCGACCGCAGGCTGCGTCTCGTTGGTCGAATCTAGTCCGCCAGCAGGCATTGTCGGCCCGGATCAGGGTTTTCACCCTGAGGGCTCTCGGGGGTCCCTCCACATCGGCCACACCGTCGGTCCGCCGGGCAGACGGACCTCGCCGGTCTTTTCGAAGCCGTGCCGTGCGTAGAACGCGATGTTCTGCTCCTTCGAGGATTCGAGATATGCGCCGACGCCGTCCCGGTCGCACATGTCCAATACGGGCTTCAACAGTGACGAGCCGATGCCCTTGCCCTGAAGGTCGGGATCGGTCCCGAGGACCGCCAGGTAGTAATGGGGAGGCGATGCCGGATGTCGCTTCTCCACTGTCGACAAGGTGCGGACGGCGTTCAAGGTGCCGGTGCCGAAGCTTCTGATGAAGCCGGGAGTGCCCCGGAGGTATTGGGACGGGGTCATGCGCCAATGTCCCGGTGGGTCCCACAGCGCCGCTCCTGCGCACGTTGCGTCCGTGTAGCACGTGGAGTGGGGGATGTGCTGAAGGCGCATCGCCGTCACGAAGTATGTGGACAGTCGTCTCAACGCGGCTCGCCGGATCCGGCATGAGGAATTCCCACACGGGATCGTCTTCGAAGGCGCGAGACAGGCTGGCCGCGATCGCGGCGATGTCCCGGGGGGTGGCGACGCGCGCAGCGGGGGACAGAAGACTGGCTCATGTTCCGAGAATAAGTGCCGACCGCCCATGGGTTGCGAACTCTGATTCGAGCGCGGCCACATCGTCGGCATCGAATAACCGGTATTCCTGACCGGCGCGATCCGGACGCCATATGACTTCGTCGGCGCAAGACCACCGTTCGTTCTTGATCGTGCTCTTCGTGATCTTCCCCGTCGCAGTGAGCGGCAGGGCCGAGACGATCCTCACGAATCGCGGTGCCCACTTGGTGCCGAGGTCGGCCTGTGCCGAGAGGAATCCTCCGAGACCCCTGCGGAATTCCTCCGCTGAGGTGCCCGCGCGGAACTCGACGGCCGCCATGACCTGATCGGCACTCTTCGGGTCGGGCACCGCGTAGACAGCCGCCGCCACGATGTCTCGATGACGCTCGAGTATGCGTTCGACAGGAGCAGCGGCGAAGTTCTCCGAGTCGACCCTGAGCCAGTCGTCGTTCCGGCCGGCGAAATAGACGAATCCCTCCTCGTCTCTGTACGCGAGGTCACCCGTCCAGTACCAGCCGTCGCTCAGCCCGCGCGACGTCCGCCTCCTCGTTGTTGAAGTAGCCCTCGAAGACCGCGGCGTCGGAGCGGCACGCGAGCTCCCCGATGGCCGCGTCCGGGTTGAGTATCCGGCCGGCCCCGTCGATGCGTCCGCGGTCCTTCTCGCGTAGCGACTCCCTGTCGAGCACGGCGATGCCTTCCGCGGGCAGGCCGAGCGCATCCGGAGGCGTGTCGGGAGTGCGGGTGATGGCGATGCCGCCCTCGCTCGAGCCGTATCCCTCGACGAGCCTGCACCCGAAACGCCTCTCGAACTCGACCCTGTCGTGGGCCGAGGCTTCTGTGCCGAACCCCACCCGAAGAGGCGTGGCGGCATCGTCCGGACGCTCGGGTGTGGCGAGCACGTACGCGAGAGCCTTGCCTACATAGGTGAAGCGCGTTGCCCCGTAGCGACGGACATCGTCTTTGAATCGCGACGCACTGAACCGGCCACCGAGCGCGATGCAGGCTCCGACATGGAGTGCGGGTGCCCACAACGCCATCACGGCGTTCCCGTGGAAAAGTGGCATCGGGCAGTAGCAGACATCGTCTCTCTCGAAGCCGTAGATCTCCGATGCGCGCCAGCCGATCGCCGCCAACCTTCCCTGAGTGCAGCGCACCGCCTTCGGCGAGCCGGTGGTACCCGAGGTGAAGATCAGAAGGTAGAGGTCCTCGGGCGAAACTTGACGTGCCGTGGCATCCGGATTCGTGGCTCTCGAATCCAGGCTGCCCGAGTCCGAGGGCCGATCGACGCTCGGGTCGACGATGATGACCCTGGACTCGTCGACACCGGTGTCTAGGCCGTCGAGCAGAGCGGCTCCGGTTGCGTCGGTAACGATCATCTGGCATTCGGTGAAGCGGATGTCGCGGGCGAGCTCCTCACCCCGGCGGGTCGGATTGATCCCTACCACCACCGCACCTGCGAGTGCCGCGCCGCCCAGCCAGAACAGGTACTCGGGCACGTTGTCGAGGAGTATCCCGATGTGGGGAGCCGCTCCGCTGAGCAGTGAGCGTGCCACGAGGGCCCGTTGCCGGCTCTCGGATATCACCTCGCGCCACGTCCAGGTCCGGTCCCCCGACAGCAGTCCGGGCCGGTCGTCGGATGCGCGTTCCTCGATCATCCGGGCGACGGTCGACGGGGGCGCCGGCTCCGATTGAGGCTCCACCGGAGGCTCGACCCGAGGTTCCACCGCCGGAGTGTCGCACTCAGCTGCCGGGTGCGTCGACCCGCCCCACCGATTCAGCCGCTGTAGCTGCCCGAGCACTTCCTCGCCGGCTGCATTCGTCACCCTCACCGCGTCGATCTCGGCAAGAGGAACCGCACAGCTCATCGTCACGTCGACGCCTCCGCCGATCGCTTCGCGGTACGTACCCGCCTGCCACCACGATCCGTCGTCAGCCCTCATCGAGACGGTGAGGACCCCACCCGAGTGCCCGCCCGACGCTCTCAGCTCGACGGAGGTTCCCCAGGACTCGGCCGTCAGACGCACCGTCGCGCTACCACCTGCCGGGCCGCTCAAGGCGATCTCGCGGGATGGTCCGGAAGTGACATGGGCCTGCGATCCGACGACCACCTCTGTCGTGATCGCCGCTGTGCCGACGGCGAGCAACACCACGGCAGCAGCAGCAGCGAACCTCATGCGCGTCGAACGGCGGTGCCGGGCGACCTCGGTGCCGAGAGACCCGAGGACAGCGGAGCGAAGCGACTCGGGAACCGCGAGCACCTGGTCGACCCTGTTCGGGTCGGCTGCGGCGAGCCCAGGTTCCAGCACCGACAGACCGACGAGCTCGTTACGACAGTCCTCGCACCCGTCCAGGTGTGACTCGAGCGACAGGCGCTCCGATTCCGGCAGCCGGTCAATAGCGGCGAGCGCTAGCTGGCCCCTCGCTCGCTCGCAGCTGAGTGTGCTCATTGCTCCCACCCCATCTCCTCGAGGACGAGCCGGAGCGACCTGAGTGCGTAGAAGAGGCGGCTCCTCACCGTGCCTTCGGGAACCCCCAGGCGGGCGGCGACCTCGCGACCTGGCAGGTTTCGGAAGTAGATGTCCTGGACGACCGCTCTGTGCTCGGGTCGAAGCCGGCGCAGGGCCTCCTCGACCTGCCATCCGAGCATCGCCTGCTCGGCCTGGCCGTCGGCGGCGGCCGGCTCGTGCACGAGCTGATCGGCATCGTTCGACGTCCGCTTGTGTGCGAGGTCGATCACCGCCCGCCTCTCGATCGCGAACAGCCAGCTTCTGAGCGAACCGAGGCTCGGGTCGAAGCGGTGGCGCGACCGCCAAGCTCGCATGAAGGTCTCCTGAACCGCCTCCTCAGCCAACCCGTTGTCGCCGAGCGATCGGCGCGCGAACCCGAACAGCTCACCTCCGTAGGTGACGAACGCTGAGTTAAGGCCGGCCTCGTCGGCGGCTTCGACGTTGCTGTCGGACTCTGTGCGTCGTTTGCCACGCGCCGATGCCATATGCGTCAGGGTCGGGTTGACGGAGCGGCTCAATATGAGTATCCGCCCGAAGTCGTGGTCGTGTTCGGGGCCGAAGTCGAAGTCGACGTCGAACTCGACGCACCGGTGACCGTCTCTGCGAACCAGACGCCACCGATTCCCTGTCCCGTCGCCTGCCCGGGCGATGTGTCCGCCGAGTAGTAGTAGAGGGGGTGCCCGTTGTAGGTCACCTGAGTAGTGCCGTCGGGCCTCTTCACGGTGCCGATCGTTCCCATCTCGCCGGCCGTGAGCTTCGGGGTCTGTCCCGCGGAGACCGTGAGGGGAGGCCACTCCTGGGCGCACGACCCCGTGCACTTGATCTGACCGTTGGTCTCGGTCGTCAACATGTAAAGAGTGTGGCCGTTAGGACCCGTGAGAACTGTGCCCACCGACCCCGCCGTGCCCGAGCTCAAGGTCAGTGCTCCTGCGCTCGCCGACGTAGTGCCCGAAGAGGCCGGCGTTGAGGAAGACGAGGTCGACGAGCCGGAAGCAGACGAACCCGAGCTGCAGGCTGCGGCTGTCACGGCGATCGCCGCCATGAGCGCGATGCCTGCCAAGCGCCTGGTCCCGGAGCGACCCCGGTTGCCATCGACGAAGCCCGTCGTGCGGTTGGCCGCACTAATAGACCCTCGATGCAATCCTGGTACCGACCTGCCTGTCGAGCTGAGCATGTCCTTCTCCGAACTCGGGATGACCTGTAACTCCATATGACCTGTAGCTCCATATGACCTGTAACTCCATGGGATACCGCGCGAGAGTGGCACATGTTCACGTTGAGTCGCTCTCGGAGCGGCCCTGGCGGGTCGACGACCGTCTACTTGTGACGGGCCGAAGAGACAGCGGGTCCACCGCGGGATGACCAACCTGCAGGCAGCGCTGTTCGACCTCGACGGACTCCTCGTGGACTCGGAGCCGCTCTGGCACGAGGCCGAGATCCAGGTGCTCCAGAGGTACGGCGTGCCCCTGACCGTGGAGATGTGCCGCGAGACCAAGGGACGGTACGTGTCCGAAGCCGTTCGCCACTGGCACGACAGGTATCCCTGGGAAACGCCTGGCATCGACGTGGTGGTTGCCGAGATCCTCGACGTCCTCGACCATCTGATCGGCACGCGCCTCGAGCTCAAACCGGGTGTCGGGCACGCAATCGAGGCGTGCCGTGACCGCGGATTGCGGCTCGCCGTCGCTTCGTCGGCACCTCTACGGATCATCTTGTCGGTGCTCGCGCGATTCGATCTCGACGAGACATTCGACGGTGTCTGCTCCGCCGAGCACGAGGCCGCGGGCAAGCCGGACCCGGCTGTGTTCCTCAGTGCGGCGCGCCTGGTCGAGTCCGAGCCCGGAAGGTGCGTCGTGTTCGAGGACTCGCCGGCGGGGGTGCGAGCCGCCAAGGCTGCGGGAATGCTCTGTGTGGCCGTACCCGAGACGAGGCTTGCCCCCGAGGTGTCCTCACCCGGCTCGTCATCGCCTGACGATCAGCCTCGAGCCGATGAATATCGAGCTGATCAACCTCAGTTCGTGAGCGCGGACGTCGTTATCGGGTCTCTCGAGGACCTCGACGAATCCGTGTGGTCACGTCTCGAGCTATACGCCGGTGCGACTGTCCTCGCGACGAGGTCCCACCGGTCGCCCTCTCGCCCGCCGATCGTGGTGTCGCCCGGTGACGACGTCGCCGTCGGGAACCGTGACGACGAATGGCCGGCGTTCGTTCTCGTGACCTCCCCCTCGGGCGCGCAGGGGTGGGTTCCCGAGCGATTCCTCGAGCTCACAGGCGACGGTCGGGCGAACCCGCTGAGGGTCTACGACACGACCGAGCTCGAGGTCGACCCGGGAGCCATGCTGACCGTCCTCGAGCCCGATCTCGGGAGCGGGTGGCTGTGGTGCAGCGACGAGCAAGGGCGCAGGGGCTGGGTGCCGGTGAGAAGTGTGGAGCCGCAAGCGAGCCAGGTATGAGCCTCCGGGGATCGCACCCGGAATGGTCGCGACTTAGTCTTTACACGTGACCGGCACGCCGAGCGCAGAGACGGTCGCCATTCCCGTGCCCTTGGTGCACCTGTCCAGCTTGATCAAAAGACCGCTCGTGGACCCCGACGGCGACTCCATCGGGAGGGTCCAGGACCTCATCGCGAGGGTCGGAGAGCGTCCGCGTCCCCAGATCACCGGTGCCGTGGTCCGTATCGAGGGCCGTGACCTCTTCGTGCCAGTCGACATGATCGCCGGGATCGAAGAAGGCAAGGTCCGCTTCAACGGGTCGCGGCTCGATCTCCGGCGCTTCGAGCGGAGGCCGGGGGAGCTGCTGCTCGCTCACGACCTTCTGGCTCGTCACATAATCAACATGGTCGGCGTCAGGCTCGTGCGGGCCAACGAGATCGAGCTGGCCCACGTCGACGGTGAGTGGCTCGTCGTCGGGGTGGACACGAGCAGCCGTCCGGTGCTGCGTCGGCTCTTGCCCAGCGGCCTGAGCCGAGGCATCCGGCCCGGCTCGGTCCTGGACTGGGAGAGCATCGAGCCTTTCGTCTCGCACGTGCCGTCTGCGCGCCTCAGGATCCCTTACCGCAAGCTCGCTCGCCTGCATCCGGCTCAGATCGCCGACATCGTCGAAGCCGCGTCGCACGAGGAGGGGGCGGAGATCATCGAGGCTGTCCAGGCCGACAGGGAGCTCGAGGCCGATGTGTTCGAACAGCTCGACATCGAGCACCAGGTCGAGTTCGTGAAAACCAGGTCTGACGCCGATGCTGCGAGGCTGCTCGCACGGATGGCGCCCGATGAGGCAGCCGACCTCATCATGGAGCTCGACCAGGAACGCAGGCTCCCTGTGCTCGGGCTCCTTCCCGCGTCCCAGCAGCGCAAGGTCCGCTCGCTTCTCAGCTACAACCCCGAGACGGCGGGTGGCCTGATGAGCCCCGACTTCCTGGCGTTGCCGGAGTCGACCTGCGTTTCGGATGCACTAGCGGCCATCCGGCACAGCAGCGCGCCTCCGGAATCTCTGAACGTCGTGTTCACCCTGGACGAGTCCGGTTCCGTGTCGGGATCGGTGTCGGCGGTCCTGTTGATCAGGTCCGACCCGGCCGCGACGCTCGACCGAGTCGCGCGACCCAATCC
This sequence comes from uncultured Acidimicrobiales bacterium, assembly GCA_963801315.1. Lineage (GTDB taxonomy): Bacteria > Actinomycetota > Acidimicrobiia > Acidimicrobiales > CAVXTF01 > CAVXTF01. The sequence continues at coordinate 356,495 of CAWDEI010000006.1, forward strand.
GGCCCACGTGCACACCGACTGGGACGTCAACTCGGTGGTCCGCAAGATGTCCGACTTCGACCTGACCGTCGCTCCTGTGATGGACGACGATCACGGCCAGATCCTCGGGGTGGTCACGGTGGACGACGTCCTCGAGATGCTCCTGCCGAGCGGTTGGCGCCGCGACGCACGCATGACCGCGAAGGAGGAATGAACGGCTCGCCGAGGCTCGGCGTGAGGAGAGTGGCTAGACCCCAGGGCGCCTCGGACAGGCTCCGGGAGTGCCCCCCACCGGAACCTGTCCGAGACCCACCTGCGAGCACGTGCCCTGCCCGGGGCGGCTACCGGCGGCGGGGTGCTCGGTCTGGGTGACCTTGTCTCCGTCCCCCTGCTCTCGATCTCTTCCGACAGTCAACAACCTCTCCCTGAACGGTTCGTGACGGACCCGCGACATGCGACTGAACTTTTCCGCAGTGCCCAAAAAGGGCTCTGACCTCGGAGTCCGCCGTCCGCTGCGGAAGCCTGTCAATGCCGCAATCGTTCAAGTCGAGGGATCGAAGGGCCGACAAGACAACCCATGACCAGGACCCGCGCAGTTTTCATCCTCCTCGGCCCTGCGGCACTGCTCTCGGTCGTTCTATCTGCATGCGGGGGAGGTTCGAGCTCGACCGTGGTCTCGGGTTCGAGCACGACCCAGGGCAGCACCCAAGGCGCGACGAGCACCACTCAGGTCAGTGCCGACTCCGAGTACCTGGCCATAGTGGCACCCGTAGACGTCCGCCAGAAGCTGTTCAAGGACTCGACGACCGGCGCCGAGGCGGAGTTGAGGGCCGGACCTTTCGCGACGGCACTCCAAACCTGGTCGACCGAGCTGACCGGTTTCTCGTGGCCGAGCTCCGCTCAAGCAGACGTCCGAGCGCTCATCGCCGCCATACCCCCACTGGTGTCCGACCTGAACGGTGTCGCGGACGGCAACTTCGCCGACGTGGCCCAGGCGCGGATAGACGGCGCTCCCGTCACCGCGGACGCCGGACAGGTGCGCCACGACCTCGGGCTCCCGGTAACGGGCTAGGACGTCGCGAGCCGCTCGACGATCTCGACGGCAGGTCGAGAGAGCAGAAGAGCGGGAGGCCCGACGATCTTGCGCCGGCGGCTCCCACCTCCGAGGACGAGACGTTCGCCGCGTGGTCACCCGACTGTCCACCCAGATCGGCATGTCATCGGGCAGGCCGAACGCCGTGACGCCTCCTATGGCCATTCCCGTAAGGGCCCGAGTCAGGTCCCGGTCGGCGAAGGACGCCTTTCTGGTTCCGAGCCGGTCTCTGACAGCGTGGTTCACGTCCAGGCGGGTAGTGGCGAGAAGCACGCAGGCCGCGTATCTCGGGGGCTCCGACTTTCCCACCACGACGATGGTGTTGGCGGCGTCCTGTTCGGCGTACCCGTAGGCGGCGCAGAACGAAGCGGTGTCTGCGAGGTCGGGGTCGCACTCCACCACTTCGTACGGCGTGCCGAGCGCCCTTAGGTGCGCGTCCACCCGTCGCTCGACGGCTTCAGGGTCGAGATCGAGGTCGTCGGGATCCGCAGGCCGCTCGGTGGTCATCTGCCCAGGCGGTCGGCGATCTCCTCGGACCATCCCGGGAAGTAACTCCCGATCTGGTCCAGCGAGAAGGTCCGCAGGATCGAGGTATTGGGCTCGCGCTCGAGCAGGTACCGGAACGACTCTTCGACGAGCGCCTGATCGGTGGTGCCGGGTCCGCCAACGTGCTGGGCGAGACCGGTAGGCACCCGGACCTCGTGGGTCGTGGTCACGGTGTCGCCGCTGACCTCGACGAGGTAGCGGCCGGCGTGCTGCGGTGTCACCTTTAGATCTGCCATGGCGCGGGCTGAAACGCTATCTCCGCTGCCCGAGTAGCGTTGTCGATGCGGACGCGTGTCCGCGTTTCGTCCTGACCTGAAAAGCGTTCCCGAACAGGAGCCCGCAAAGTGGCAGACATCTTCGACGTCCCGATCCACACTCTCCAAGGTGAGGAAGGTTCACTGGCGCCCTACAAGGGGAAGGCTCTCCTACTTGTGAACGTCGCCTCCAAGTGCGGCCTCACCCCGCAGTACGCCGGGCTCGAGAAGCTCCAGGAGCAATATGGCGGACGCGGCTTTTCGGTTCTCGGGTTTCCGTGCAACCAATTCCTCGGTCAGGAGCCGGGCACTTCCGAGGAGATCGCCGAATTCTGCTCCACCACCTACGGAGTCACGTTCCCCATGTTCGAGAAGATCGAGGTGAACGGGCCCGAGCGCAATCCGATATACGAAGAGCTGACCAAGTCGGCGGACGCGGAGGGCCAGGCGGGCGACATCACCTGGAACTTCGAGAAATTCCTGATCTCCCCTGGCGGTGATGTGGTCGCCAGATTCCGTCCGCAGGTCGAGCCCGAGGACCCCAAGCTCGTCGAGGCGCTCGAGGGGGTCCTACCCGGGGCATGAGCCCCGGCACCGAATCCATGGCGGAGGTCAACGGTGCCTAGTGACACGAAGCCCTCCTCGGGCCTGCCGGACCTGATGGTCGGGCCCGAGGGTGCGACTCCTACGGCTCACCTGATACCCAATGAGCCGAGTGGCGGCACGGATCACATCGCCCCTCCGCGGGTCTTCCCGCGCAAGCTGCCGCCGGCGACGCCAATGGAGCTTGCGCGTCGCGGCAACGAGATCGCGATCGTCATGGCCAGGCATTTCGCTCCGTTGGCGATGCGGCAGGTACGTCAGGTCAGAAGCGGAGCGTTGCCGATCGAGGCGCTCGCTGCTCCGCTCAGGATGACCTTCGAGGACCTGGGCGGAACGTTCATGAAGTTCGGGCAACTCGTCGCGTCATCCCCCGGCGTGTTCGGAGAAGAAGTGTCCGACGAGTTCCGGGCCTGTCTCGACACCGGGCCGCCCGTCGACTTCCAGCTCATTCGCAACCGCATCGAGGCCGATCTCGGCATGGCGCTCGAAGAGGCCTACGCGCAGATAGACGAGGAGCCGGTCGGACGTGCATCGATCGCCGTGGTGCACCGCGCACAGCTGCACGACGGGCGGGTCGTCGGGGTGAAGATCCTGCGTCCCGAGATCCACCATGTCGTGTCCACGGACCTCGACATGCTCCAGCCGCTTCTCGAGCTCATCGCGCACCAGACCGGGGACGAGAACGCCGGCTGGTTCCTGCAGATGCTCGACGGGTTCCGCGAGCAGATAGGTGAAGAGCTCGACCTCCGAAACGAGGCTCGGGCGATGATGCACTTCAGGACTCTGCTCGCCACCGCGGACCTCCCGTCGATCGTCGTGCCCGGCGTCGTCGCCGAATTGTCGAGCCGCAACGTGCTCACCATGGAGTTCTTGGAGGGCGAACCGATCGACGACGTCGCGGCGGCCGCTCAATTCGGGGTTGACCCGGCGCCACTCGTCGCCCAGGTGGTGAGGGCGTTCTTCTTGATGACGATCAGGTGGGGCGTCTTCCACGGCGACGTGCACGCGGGCAACCTCCTGTTGCTCCGCGACGGTCGGATCGGCCTTCTCGACTGGGGCATCGTCGGACGGCTCAATGCCGACACGCACAAGTTCTTCGTACGGGTGATAGAGGGCGCTCTCGGCGACGACGATGCGTGGGACGACGTGTCGGCGCACCTGGTGAAGACCTATGGACCGGCGATCCGCGACAGCCTCGGGTTCGACGACGACCAACTCTCTGACTTCGTGCGCGGGCTGATCGAGCCGGTGCTGACCCGGCCCTTCGGCGAGGTGAGCCTGTCGTCGATCCTCACCGCTCCTCAGACCCAGATGGCCCGTGCCCGCGGCCAGCGGGCACACGAGGGAAGCGTCAGGTCGGTGATATCGAAGCTGCGGGCACAGCGCCGCCTGCGCAGAGTCACAGAGGAGTACGGAGGGATGGACTCGGATTTCGATCGCGGCACCTTCCTGCTCGCGAAGCAGCTCATGTATTTCGAGCGGTACGGCAAGATGTTCATGTCCGACACCCCGATCCTTTCTGACCGCGTTTTCTTCGAGTCGCTCGTCGGGCGCGCCGGCACCTCTCCCGCTCCGTAGGAACCGGCATTCATGGAAACGAAGACCATCGCGATCGAGACCGGTCGCCGACGCGTGACCGACATCACACGAGACGTTCTCGAGTTCTGCGCCGGTCGCCGCGACGGGCTCTGCACGGTGTTCGTTCCGCACGCGACGGCAGGCGTAGCGCTCATGGAGCTCGGGTCGGGGTCCGAGGAGGACCTCGGCCGCACGCTAGAGCAGCTTCTTCCTCGGGAGGATCGGTATTCGCACCGCCACGGGTCCCCAGGACACGGAGCCGATCACCTGCTGCCGGTGCTGGTATCCCCCTCTGTCGTGATCCCTGTGCTCGGCGGGAAACCCGCCCTCGGTACCTGGCAGAGCGTCGTGCTCGTGGACACGAACGTCGACAACCCCAGACGTCAGGTGCTGCTCAGCTTTCTCGCGGGCTGACCGGGCTTCAGTACGGCTTCGGCACCTCAGTACGACTTCGGCAGGCCGAGGGAGTGCTGCGAGACGAAGTTGAGGATCATCTCCCTGCTCACGGGTGCGGTGCGCATCAACCGGGTCATTCCCCACATGTCCGCAAGGCCGAACTCGCTCGACATGCCGTTGCCGCCGTGCACCTGGATGGCCTGGTCGAGTGCCGCGAGCGCAGCCTCTGCCGCTGCGTACTTGGCCATGTTGGCGGTCTCTCCGGCGACCTGCGGGTCGGCATCGGCATCACATGCCCAGGCTGCCTTCTGGCACATTAGGCGCGCGAGCTCGAGGTCGATCTTGGCCTTTGCGAGCGGATGCGACAGTCCTTGGTGCCGTCCTATCGGGGTTCCCCACACGGAGCGGTTCCTGGCGTAGTTGGCCGCTTTTTCGAGGGCGTACCGGCCCACACCTGTCGCTATCGAGGCCGTCAATATCCGCTCGGGGTTGAGGCCCGAGAAGACCTGGCGAAGGCCGTCACCCTCGGTGCCGACGAGCCGGTCGGCAGCGACCTGGACGTTGTCGAAGAAGACGGTGAATTGCTTCTCCGGCGCGACTATCTCGACGGGGATCGGGGTCATCTCGATCCCGGGAGTGTCGAGGTCGACGACGAAGAGCGAGAGTCGACCCCGACCGGTCTGCTCGTCGGTGGAGGTCCTCGTCACGACGAGCATCGCCTGGCACTCGTCGCAGCCCGAGATGTAGTACTTGGTCCCGTTCAAGCCGGTAGACGTCCCCGTCGCGCGACGCGGTCGTCGAGATGTTGTGGGAATTCGAACCGGCGTCCGGCTCCGTGATGGCGAACGCCATCTTCAAAGAGCCGTTCCCGAATCCAGGCAGCCAGCGACCGCGCTGCTCGTCGGTGCCGAACTCCGAGATGATCGTTGCGCAGATTGCGGGCGAGACGACCAGCAGCAGCAGCGGGCAGCCCTGAGCTGCGAGCTCCTCTTCGACGATCGCAAGCTCCGTTATGCCCTGACCACCTCCGCCGTACCGCTCGGGCACGTTGACACCGAGATAGCCGGCTGCCGCAAGCTCGTCCCACAGCTCGTCGGTCTTCTTGCCCGCGCGCGACCTGTCGACGTAGTACTCGTGCCCGTAGCGTGCCGCGATGGAGCTGACCGCCGCACGGAGCATCTGCTGCTCTTCTGATTCGTCGAAATCCATTGACGCTCCTAGGTCTGTTCGGATTGACGCGTCGATGACGACGAGCAGGCGGCCCGCCTCGACCTGATCGCCGGGCCCGACTGCGACCTCGGAGACCACACCTGAGTGGCCCGCACGGATCTCGTGCTCCATCTTCATCGCCTCGATGGCAACGAGAGTGTCACCGGTCGAGACCTCGTCTCCGGCAGCCACGTGCACCCTCACGACGGTCCCCGGAAGTGGGGCGACGAGAGAGCCCGGATCGAGCTGGGACCCTGGGAGCGTGAACCTCGGCACCCGGGTGAGGACGGATGATCCGTCAGGACCGTCCACGTACGTCTGGGGCCCCACCTGGTTGACGCAGTACGCGCGCGCGACCGAATCGGAAAGAAGCACGACCCTTTCCGCGTCCGCGCTCATCACCTCGACGACCGGGCACGTCCCGTCGCCTGTCGCGGGAGCAACGGTCCCGCCGCCTGTCGTGGGAGCGACCTCGAGCTCATCCTCGAGCCTGCATGCGACCTCCGAGCAGCGTCCTCGGCGGTCGAAGCGGTAGGTGACCTCGAGGACACCTCGAGATCCGATGAACTTCTCGCGTTGAGGCTCCGACGGGTTGTTGCGCCATCCGGAGGGAATTCCGCCCAGGACCTTGGCGGAAGATCTCCTTGCGGACTGGGCGGCGAGGGCCGCCGCGACGGCGTGCAGTCGTTCCGACTCAGAAGATGCGAGTGGCGCGCCGAGCTCGGCCGGGTCGTGGCGAACGAGGAACCCGGTGTCGATGTCGCCTGACAGGAATTCTGGGTGGCGAAGTATGCGCACGAGCAGGTCGCGGTTGGTCGTGACCCCGTGGATCTGCGCGCCCGAGAGCGCGGTCGCCAGAGCGCGGGCGGCCTCCGGACGCGTCGGGGCGTGGGCGATCACCTTTGCGAGCATCGGGTCGTACCAGGGGCTAACGACCGATCCGTCTTCGACCCCGCTGTCGAGCCTGATTGCTCTGCTCGTCGGGCCGCCCGCGAACCTGAAGCGATGGAGATGCCCGACCGACGGCCGCCAGTCGTTCGTCGGGTCCTCTGCGTAGAGGCGGACCTCGATCGCGTGGCCCCTCATCGATGCGAACCGGGCCTGTTCGGGGAGCTCCCCGCCCTCGGCGACGAGAAGTTGCAGCCGGACGAGGTCGAGCCCCGTAACGAGCTCCGTCACCGGGTGCTCCACCTGTAGACGGGTGTTCACCTCCAAGAAGGCGAAGCTCCCGTCTTCGAGCATGAGGAACTCGACAGTGCCGGCGTTCACGTAACCGATGGCCTTGGCCGCCCTCACGGCCGCGTCGCAGAGCTCGGCGCGCGTCGAATTTCCGAGCGCCGGGTTTCCGAGCGCGGGTGACGGGCTCTCCTCGACGATCTTCTGGTGCCGTCTCTGGATGGAGCACTCACGCTCGAACAGGTGCACGACGTTTCCCTGCGTGTCACCCATGATCTGGACCTCGATGTGGCGCGGCCGGCTCGCGTAGGGCTCGATGAACACCGTCGCGTCGCCGAACGCGGACATCGCCTCGCGCTGCGCCGACTCGACCGCGCTCGCGAGCGAGCCGGGCTCTTCGACCACGCGGATGCCGCGCCCCCGCCGCCGGCGGAGGCCTTCACGAGAAGTGGAAAACCGACCGCCTTGACGCGCTCGACCAGGTCCGGGCCGCCGTCGCGGCCGTGTCCGGTCGCGATCTCGACCGTGGGCAGGACCGGCACCCCCGCCGAGCTCATTGTCGCCTTGGCCGTGAGCTTCGAGCCCATGGCCTCGATCACGTCCGCCGGCGGCCCGACGAACGTGAGCCCGGCGTCGGTGCAGGCCCTCGCGAAGGAGGCGTTCTCGGACAGGAACCCGTAACCGGGGTGCACGGCGTCGGCTCCGGTGCGCAGCGCCGCATCGACCACGAGATCGCCGCGAAGGTAGGTATCGGCAGGCGAGGAGCCCGCCAACGGGACCGACTCGTCTGCGGCCGCGACGTGCGGCGCTGAAGCATCGGGCTCGGAGCACAACGCGACGCAGGCGATGCCCGCCTCGTGGGCGCTGCGCATCACGCGGACCGCGATCTCGCCTCGGTTCGCGACGAGGAGCTTTCTGATCACCGGCAAATCCTCACGACCAGGCCGGCCCTCACATCCTGAACACGCCGTAACCGCGTGTCCCGTGAATCTCTTTCGAATCGATGACCGACAGGCACATGCCGAGCACGGTTCTCGTGTCTCTGGGGTCGATGATCCCGTCGTCGTAGATGAGCCCCGTCAGGAACAACGGCATCGACTCGCGTGAGATCTGAGACTCGACCGCGTCACGCATCGCCCGGTCGGCATCCTCGTCGAAGTCCTCGCCACGCGACTCGGCCGCTTGGCGCGCGACGATCGAGAGCACTCCGGCGAGCTGCGCGGGGCCCATGACGGCCGAACGGGCATTGGGCCAGCTGAAAAGGAACCGGGGGTTGTAAGCCCTCCCGCACATGCCGTAGTTGCCCGCACCGTAGGAAGCTCCGATGTTCACCGTCAGGTGGGGAACCTGCGAGTTGGAGACGGCGTTGATCATCTTTGCGCCGTCCTTGATGATGCCGCGTTGCTCGTAGTCCTTGCCCACCATGTAGCCGGTCGTGTTCTGGAGGAAAAGAAGCGGCGTGTCTGACTGGTTGGCCAGCTGGATGAATTGCGTGGCCTTGTTGGCCTCTTCCGAGAAGAGGATGCCGCGGTGGTTCGCGAGGATGCCTATCGGGTAGCCGTGTATCGACGCCCAGCCCGTGACGAGGCTCGGGCCGTACAGGGGCTTGAACTCGTCGAACAGCGACCCGTCCACGACCCTGCCGATCACCTCCCGAGGGTCGAACACGGTTCTCAAGTCGGCAGCAGGCACCCCCAGCAATTCCTCGGGATCGTGAACGGGGTCGTCTGCTTGCATGGTCGGTCCCCGGCCGTGCTTGTGCCAGTTGAGCCTTCCGACGATGTCGCGACCGAGACGTATCGCATCCGACTCGTCGGTCGCCAAGAAGTCGGCCAGCCCCGACGTGCGGGCGTGCATCTCTGCGCCGCCGAGCTCCTCGTCCGACGACGACTCTCCTGTCGCCATCTTCACGAGAGGCGGCCCGCCGAGGAACACCTTGGACCGCTTTTCGATCATGACGATGTAGTCGCACATCCCGGGGATGTAGGCGCCTCCTGCGGTCGAGTTGCCGAAGACGAGCGCGATCGTCGGCACGGCGGCCGCCGACCGGCGGGTCAGGTCGCGGAACATCCTTCCGCCGGGGATGAAGATCTCGGCCTGCGTCGGTAGGTCCGCACCGCCCGACTCGACGAGGCTGATCGAAGGAAGACGGTTCTCGAGCGCTATGTCCGCGCAGCGAAGCGACTTGCGCATGGTGAACGGGTTGCTGGCCCCGCCTCTAACGGTCGGGTCGTTGGCCGACACCATGCACTCGGTGCCGTTCACCACACCGATCCCCGCGACCATGCTCGCACCGACGTTGTACGAGGTCCCCCACGCGGCGAGAGGGCAGAGCTCCAAGAAGGGGGAGTCGGCGTCGAGCAGCATCTCGACGCGCTCCCTGGCGAGAAGCTTGTCCCGGCTGCGGTGGCGCTCCACGTAGCGCTCGCCGCCCCCGGCCCTGGCCAGGGCCAGTTGGGCGTCGACCTCGTCGAGCGCGGCCGCCATCGACTCGCGATTCACCTTGAACTCTTCGGAGGTAGCGTCGACCGACGAGGTCAGAACCGGCACGTGACCCCTAGGAGGACCACGAGCACCAGGCGCAGTCAGTCCGATTCGTGCCGGGCATCGAGTGAAAGACTAAACGTGATGGTCGAACGTCCGCTCTCTGCCGTGGTTCTCGCCGCCGGCGAGGGCACCCGCATGCATTCGGCGCGGCCCAAGCCCCTCCACCGCATCTGTGGAAGGCCGATGATCCTGCACGTGCTCGACGCCCTCGCCGAGCTGCACGTCGACCGGGTCGTGGTTGTCGTCGGCCATCACGGTGAATGGGTGGCGAAGACGCTCACCGAGAACTCTCCTCGCGGCGTCAAGGTGGACTTCGTGGAGCAGGCGACCTACAGCGGGACAGGAGACGCCCTGGCCGTCGCCCTGACGGTGTTCCCCCAGACGCTCGCGGACGCAGAAGGGGACCTGATCGTGCTCCCGGGCGACACGCCTCTCGTCAGGCCACCGACCCTCGCAGCCCTGGTCAGGCACCACCGCGGCATCGACGCTGCGGCAACCCTGCTCACCGCCAAGGTGGCCGACGCCTCCGGGCACGACAGGGTCATCCGCGGCCGCAACGACGAGGTCATCGGGGTGATCGACGACAGGGAGCTCACCCCTGCCGGGGAAGAGGTCGACGAGCTCGTGAACGAGCCCGACGAGGTGGCGACCGCAATCGCGTGTTACCGCCACGGGGTGCTCGCAGCGGCACTGCGCAGGCTGCATCCCGTCGGGCCCAGGCGCGAGCACTCGCTCACCGGCATGCCGGGGGTGCTCCACGATGCCGGTTACACGGTCTCGGCGATCGTGCTCTCCGATCCGATGGAAGCGGCGGGCGTGAACGACAGGGCTCAGCTAGCGGTGGCGGAGGCCGAGCTCCGAGACCGGATCAACGAGAGGTGGATGCGCCGCGGCGTCACGATGTGGGACCCCGAGCGCACCTACGTGGACGCCTCGGTCGAGCTCGAGCCCGACACGGTCCTGCTGCCCGGGGTGATGCTCCAGGGCGCCACCAAGGTGGCGGCAGGCGCGGAGATCGGGCCCGACTGCAGGCTCGTGGACACGACCGTCGGGGAAGGGGCGGTGGTCACGATGTCGGTGGCCGATCGCGCCGAAGTGGGAGCCTCGGCCCGGGTCGGGCCATTCTGCGTGCTCCGTCCGGGGTCGCGGGTGCTCGACGGCGGGGTCGTCGCGCCCCATACGGTGCTCGACTCCGACGAGGTCTAGGAGCGTCCAAAGGCCCGAGCGCGGGCGCTCGACTAGCGTTCCAGCCGATGGAGATGGTTCCCATGAGGCGGCTGGTGCTGGTGACGGGACGTGCCCACCCGGCGCTCGCGGAGGAGATCGCCTCCCATCTCGACGTCGAGCTGACCGAGCCGAACCTGCGCGAATTCGCGAACGGCGAGATCCATTGCCGTTTCGCGACTTCGGTGCGCGGCGCGGACGTGTTCATAATCCAGACCCACGCCGACCCGGTGAACGACTCGATCATGGAGCAATTGATCATGATCGACGCAGCGAAACGGGCATCTGCGAAGCGGATAACGGCTGTGTGCCCCTACTACGGGTACTCGCGCCAGGACCGAAAGTCGACAGGACGCGAGCCGATCACTGCGAAGCTCGTGGCGGACATGCTCCAGGTGGCCGGCGCGGACCGCGTCGTCAGCGTCGACCTCCACTCGGGTCAGATCCAGGGCTTCTTCGACCTGCCCTTCGACCATCTGGTCGGGCTTCCGGTGATGCTCGAGACGCTCCGGCGCTACGAGGGCAACGACCTGGTGGTCGTCGCACCGGATGCAGGCAGGGTGAAGGTGGCGGAGCGCTACAGCCACCACCTTCACGATGCGGACATAGCGCTGATCCACAAGCGCAGGCCCGAAGATGTCGGCCAACGAGGTTGAGGCGATCGAGGTCGTCGGCAAGGTCCGGGGCCGCCACTGCGTGCTGATCGACGACATGATCGACACCGCAGGCACCATCTGCGCGGCGTCGGAGCTGCTCGTGGACAGGGGAGCGGCCGACGTGTGGGCGATGGCAACTCACGCGGTCCTGTCCGATCCTGCATTGGAGCGCCTCGAGAAGTCGCCGCTTTCCAGGGTCGTCGTCACCAACACGCTGCCTCTGGCCGAGCACCGGCGCATCCCGAAGCTCGAGGTCATCTCTGTCGCGAAGGTGATCGCCGACGCCATCGACGCCGTGTTCGAGGACACCTCCGTCTCGGAGATCTTCGGCGGCGACAACCTCACCTGACGCCCACGGCCTACGTCCACAGTCTGGGGTTCGGAGCTTGCGGTTCGTAGTCGTCGGAGCGGGTGCGATCGGCGGCGTTATCGGCGGCCGGCTGTTCGAGTCCGGCCACGACGTCGTGCTCGTCGCCCGCGGGCGGCACCTCGACGCGATCCGCTCCCAGGGGCTCACCGTGGCGTCGCCGGCCGGGACGGTCACACTTAGGGTCCCGGTCGTCGGCAAGCCAGAAGAGGTCGGGGCCGGACCCGGAGACGTCGCGATCTTGGCCACCAAGAGCCAGGACACTCAGTCGGCGCTCGAAGGGCTCGTCGGCTTCGACGGGTGCAGGAGCTCTCGCGGTCTGTTGCGCCCAGAACGGAGTCCGCAACGAAGAGGCCGCGCTGCGCATGTTCGCGGACGTCTACGGGATCTGCGTCATGTCACCGACGGCGCACTCCGAGCCTGGAGTCGTCGAGGCCTACTCCTCGCCGGTGACGGGGATCCTCGACGTCGGCAGGTACCCCTCCGGCACGGACGACTTCGCCGTGGCCATCGCCGACGCGTTTAGCGCCTCGACGTTCGTCTCGGTACCTCGCCCGGACATCATGCGCTGGAAGTACAGGAAGCTGCTGATGAACCTGTACAACGCGCTCGACGCACTTCTCGGCGACGGGCCTTGGCCGGACGAGCTCACGTCCGCCCTGGGTCACGAGGCCGAAGCGGTCCTCGCTGCTGCAGGCTTGGACGTGGCGACCGCAGACGAGGACCGCGAGCGCAGGGGTGACCTGCTCAAGATCGCGCCGGTGCAGGGCGGGGCGCAGGCGCGGCGGAGGTTCGTCCTGGCAGAGCCTCGAGCGCGGCCTCGGCACCATCGAGACGGACTACCTGAACGGCGAGATCGTGCTTCTAGGCCGGCTCTTCGGGGTCGCCACCCCGGTGAACGCCCTGGTCCAGCGTCTCGCCGGCGAGGCCGCCCGCAACAAGGCGGCTCCCGGAAGCTATGGCGCATCGGACCTACTCGCCATGCTCGGGTAGGATCAACAGTTCGGTCCTCCAGGTCCCGGGCCCCACGGCATGGGACCGGAAAACCGGAACCGCATAGCCCAGAACCGCAGGTTCGCTCACGAGGAGCTTCACATGGCCGACACCATCCTGGTCGCAGACGAACGGACGCCGGTCGGATCCCGGCCCACCCGCCGCCTGCGCTCGAGCGGGAGGATCCCGGCCGTCGTCTACGGCAACGGGGTCGGGCCCCTGACGGTCAGCGTGGAGGCGCAGGGACCTGCGGCAGGCCCTCAGCACGGCGGCAGGGTCTGAACGCCGTGCTCTCGGTGCAGCGTCGGCTCGGAGGAGTACATGGCGATGGCGCGCGAGATCCAGCGCCACCCGGTACGCGGAACGGTCACGCACGTCGACTTCCAGGTGGTCGACCCCGACAGGCCCGTGACCGCCGACGTGAACTTGGTGTTCACCGGTGAGCCGGTCGAGCTGCACCACCAGGACGGCGTCCTCGACCAGCAGCTCTTCTCGATCCCGGTGCGCGCCAAGCCTTCGGAGATCCCCCAGAACTTCGACGTCGACATAAGTGCCCTCGTCGTCGGGACCGCGGTCCGTGTGTCGGACCTCGTGATCCCCGCAGGGTGTCGAGGTGGACCTCGATCCCGAGACGGTCATCGCCGCCGGGCAAGCTCCACGAGTCGTGCGCTCGGAGGAAGAGGAAGCTGCGGCCGCCGCAGAAGCCGAGGAAGGCGCTGCCGCCGCAGAGACCGCAGGCGGGGCGACCTCGGAGAAATCCTCCTCCGAGGAGTCCTAAGCCTGCCGCGCGCCCCCTGGCCGGCGCGGCCGGCCAGGTCTGCACGTCCCGCCAGGTCGGGGCCTGCCGCCGACCTGCTGGTCGTCGGGCTCGGCAACCCGGGAGCGGAGTTCGAGCACACGCGCCACAACGTCGGCGCTGACACCGTGATGCTCCTCGCCGCGCGCCGAGGCGAGCGGTTCCGTACTGTCAGGGGCGCTCACGCGCGCACGGCGGACCTGCGCGTCGAGGGGCGCCGGGTTGCGGTCGCGTTCCCGCTGACCTACATGAACGACTCGGGCCTCGCCGTCAGCGCCCTCGTCCGCCGCTACGGGATCGACGACCTGGGCGGTCTCGTGGTCGTGCACGACGAGCTCGACCTGCCCGTCGGGCGCGTGAAGGTGAAGGTGGGTGGCGGTACCGCCGGCCACAACGGGCTCAAGTCCATACACTCACATCTCCACGACGCCGGCTACGTGCGCGTCCGGATCGGGATCGGCAAACCTTCCGGACGGCGAATGGGGGCGGACCACGTGCTCAGGCGTCCGGGTTCTGCCGAGCGTGAGGTCCTGTCTGTCGCCGTGGAAGAGGCGGCCGACGCGGTCGAGGCGATCGCGACTCTCGGTGTCGGCCGAAGCCATGAACCGGTTCAACACAGACTTGTGAGATCAGCAGGCTGTTGAATTTCAGCAGGCTGGTGAATTTCAGCAGGAATCTCCGGTCAAGTCCTCGACCGACGTGTAGCCGGTGGTATCTATCTCGTCGGTGACGCTCGTGAACGTCCGTGGCGACGCGGCCGTGTAGACGGTCGTCTCGAGATACACCTCGGGATCCCCCAAGATGTCTCCTTGCGCATTGGTGCGCATCGTCAGCGAGTCGACGATGTTCCACGAGTACTGGGTGATCACCTCTCCCGAGGCTGACGGTGTGCACGTGAATCCCGCCCCGTCGAGAAGCGAGGAGGCCTCCAACAGCAACACGGGCGAGCCGCCGGGGACGAGCAGGACGGGAGCGATCCGCGCGCCTGTCGACGTGAACAGCTCGTATATAGAGGCGGACCCGAACTCTTCGCGCTGGACGAGCACCGCCGGAACGCTTCCGGCGCGAATGGTGACGAATCGTCGTACGGTCACGAAGGGCGGGATCGGCGGGTCGTCGGGGACCTCGAAGGGTTTCGCCACTCGGGATCCGACCCGGAGCGACACGAACCAGCTCGAGCCCCGGCAGAAGGTGGTTGCGGTAACCGGTGGGACCCCCGGGGCCTCAGAGGTCAGCTCGGGGATGCCCCGGGCGCGCGGCCACCTTTACCTTCGGGGTACGAGCACCTGAAGTTCTGGCTGACAGCGTCTCCGATCGGCGTCTTCGGCTTAGACGGCCGTGTCGGCTGCTTGGTCTGTGCTCCGGAACCGTCGTGCGCCTGGGCCGGCACGTCGAGAGCGGATCGCGCCTTGGTTCTCCCTGAGTTCGCGCCCGGGGTCGCTCCGAGGGCGGCCACGAGCAGCGACAGAGCGAGGAGCAACCCGACTGAGGCCAGCGAGGTTGCCCTGCCGGGCACCCTCTTCACGCGCCAATGGTACGGCAGTGGCCTGCGTCAGGTGGCGCCCTCGATCTCCCTCAGGTCGAAGTAGTCCCGCCAACGCACCACCAGACCCTGCTCGTCGATCTCGAGCATCGTGCATCCGTGAAGCACGGTCGGCGTGGTACCACCGAGCGTCCCGGTGCCCACCCACTCGAACGCGCCGCCCCTGTCGTCACCGTGAACGGCGACGATCTCCTGACGCCAATCGGGGTAGACCTGGCGGGTCATCGCCTCGATGCCGTCGATGTCCGTGGTCGGCCCGTTCACCGGGTCGCTGAACTCAGCTCCCGGAGCGAAAAGTGTGCGGAACGCGCCCTCCGGAGCCGAGGTCGTGAGAACTTGTTGGGCCCGCGCGCCCCATGCAGCCCAGTCCATCGAGCACCTCCTGCGGCTCCGTTGTGGCGCGCCGCCGTGTGGATCTTACGGCTTCGCCGGCATCTCAAAAGACGACCGTCTGCGATCGTAGGCCGCGCGCGCAGCCGCGTAGATGTCGCGGTGATCCTGGACTATGCGCGACCAACGGAACCTGCGCGCCCCGAGCCTCGCACGTTCGGCCAGGTCACGTTGGAGGTCGGTGTCGACGAGCACACGCCGCAGAGCATCCTGCATCGATGTGGGGTCCGCAGGGTCCACGGCCAGAACACTGTCCCGGCAGTCCGCGAAGATCGGTTGGTCCGTGACGATGACCGGTCGCTCCGCCGGCAGCACGAAGCGAAGTGCGGCGCTCGAGGACTCGCCCGTGTCCCGGTAGGGGAGCACGACGGCGTCGACTCCTCGCAGGATCACGCGGCTCACCTCGTCGGGCAGGTAGTCGGTCATCAGCATCACGTTGTCGGCCAAGCCCCGAGATTCGATCTCGGCGCGCAGAAGCTCTTCGTAGGAGTCCGAGGTGATGTCCGGATAGCGAGCGCACAGTGCGAGCAGGCAGATGTCTGGGAACTCGGTGCGCAACGAGTCGATCACGCGGACGAGCTCGAGCGTCCCTTTGTGCGGAAGGAGGAACCCGAACGTGCCGATCACCGGCCTCGATCCGAGCCCGAGAACCTTGCGCGCGTCCTCGTGCGAGACCTTGGGTGGCAGAGCTGTTCCCATCGGCACGATGCTCACGTTGGCCGCCAACCCCATGTCGGCGAGGATCCGGGCGTCGGAGGCCTGGTGGACGATCAAGCGGTTGACCGCCTCGAGAATGGGACGGATGGAGCTCAAGCTGACGAGCTCTCCGTCGATCTCGATGTCCCTGGTCCGATGGAGCGTCATCACCACGGCCCGACGTTCGAGTTGGCGGTGGATGAGACCCGCCAGCGCTCCCAATTCGAAGAACCCGAAGTTGAACTGGATGTGCACGACGTCCGGATTGGAAAGGTCGAGCGCGTTGTCGAGACTCCCGAGCCCGGGGTTCCAACGGTTGACCCAGTTCCGCAAGACTCCTCGTTCGGCTGAGGGGTCGATCAACTCCGCCTGTGTGTCGGCAAAGATCTCGAAACGAACCGAATCCGCCGAGTTCTCGACGATGTTGCGGGTGTTCTCCGCGACTCCGCAGCGCGAGTTCCACGTGGTGACCATCGCGACCCGGGGGACCTCGGCGGCGATCTCGAGATTTCCGATGAACGAATCCCACCGTCGCGAGACTGCGTCCCAGGAGAATTCGGTCTCTATCAGCTCGCCGCGCGCGATCGGCCTTCTGCTTCAGCTCGGGACTCTTCGGGTCGTCGGCGATTCTTTTCATCTCGACCGCGAGCTGCCCCCCGTCGGGCTCGGCCCAGACCGAGTCGGGTACGTAGAAGTGGGTTCTCGCCGGTTCCAATTTGAACGGGATCGTCGTGGCCGTCTCGTCGGACACGAAGTCCGCGAGGCCCGAGTAGGCCAAGGTGATGACCGGCACCCCGGCTGCCATGGCTTCTGCGACCGGCAGTCCGAACCCCTCTCCTCGGGCGGGGTGCACGTAGCAGTCCGCCAGGTTGTAGAGGCCCATGATCTCGTGGTCGTCGAGGTCCCGGTCGATCCACCGGACATCGGGCGGGTTCGGATGAGCTGACCTCTGCTTCTTCAGCAGATCGGCCGACCTCGTTGTGAGGGTTCGGGAAGGTCTTGAGAACGAGGGTCGACGTCGTCCGACCCGCCGAACACCGAGAAGTACGCCTCGAGTAGGACGTCGATCCCCTTTCGCGGGAACGCGGAGCTGACGTGGAGGAACCGGATCTTGCGCAGCCCCTCGAGCTCGGTGCGCCTCAGACGGTCGCCGCGGGTCATGGGGCGGCACGCCGATCCCGACGACCCGGACCGGGACGTCGACACCGGAGTCCTGAAGGACGTCCCTGACGAACGTCGACATCACGCCCACGCCGTTCAGGTAGCGGTTGAAGTCGTCGGCCATCGCTTCGGGGGATCCGGCTCTCCTC
The DNA here is from genome assembly GCA_963801315.1 of uncultured Acidimicrobiales bacterium. Taxonomy (GTDB): domain Bacteria; phylum Actinomycetota; class Acidimicrobiia; order Acidimicrobiales; family CAVXTF01; genus CAVXTF01. Next base: position 373,851 of record CAWDEI010000006.1, read on the forward strand.
CCAGCCGAAGTACTCGCAGGTGATGCCGCCCGGGGGAGTCGATCACCCGCGGCGGCTACATCTGGCGGATGACGACGTCGGGATACGGGACCTGACGCGACCGGTCGGAACAGCTCCGTCGGCGTCGGGGTGGCGGGCGAGGTCCTCGGGATCCGGCTCGTAGTCGCCCGGACCTTCGGTGGCGTAGATCGACAGGGCGCGGTCGGGCAGCTGGTCGAGCCCGCAGGCGATCTCGCGATTGATCACCGCCAGGCTGTAGCTGGTCTCGAACGGGCCCTGGACCTGGACCTCGCAGCGGATGTTCGCCGCCCGACGGCCTTGTCGACGACCCGTTCGAGCAGCCGCGGAACGTCGAATCTCTTGAACCTGCTCGACCCGCACGAACTGCCGCTCGACCAGCCGGTCTGCGAAGACCGGGATCGGCTCGAATCGCCTGCACCGTGGCCGCGACGACCTCGGGATCCTTGTCGCGAAGCAGGATGCCGGCACCGCCCATGACCTCGGGGACGGCAGCGGCACCGAAGGCGACCACGGGCAGGCCGGCGGCCATGGCCTCGAGGATGGGAACCCCGAATCCCTCGTGCTCGCTCATCGAGACGAACACTCCGGCTCCGGCGAACGCGGATCCGAGCTCGGTTGTCGGAGACCTTGCCGAGCATCACGACCCGGTCCGCGACCCCCAGGCGCGCGGCCTCGCTCTCGAACGAACGCGACGTAGTCGCGGACGATGGTGTCACCGATCGAGAACGAGACGAGCCTCGTCGTCGAATGTCTGCGCGTAGAGGGCGAACGCCCGGACCAAGCTCGTGCTGGCACTTGTTGCCGACGATGCGCCCGACGTACAGCCAGTCCGTCGAACGCAGAGCCGGGATCGGTGCAAAGGCCGGAGAATTGGGAGTAGTCGACCCGGACCGGCAGCACCTCGACCCGCCTGAATCCGACCGCGAGCATCTCGCGGCGGTTGTAGTTCGAGTCCGCGACCCCGACGCTGCGCTCGGCGGGCAAGCTGGGCGAGCTGTTCGTGCCCGAGCCGGATGAGCTGGCGGAACGTCTCGTCGGAGAAGTAACGCTCGGGGGTCAGATTGTGGTAGACCGTCGCGATCTGGTCGGGCAGATCCACGACCTCGTCGAAGGTGGCGGCTGCCGAGCGAGTGGTGCAGCAGACAGAAGGTTCTCGTCGGAACCCGGTGTAGCCCTGGATCGGGTTTGATCCTGTCCTCCAGGCCAGGCTCTACGTGGACCGCGAAGATCTCGAGAACGGCACTCCCATCTGCCGGAGGTGCGACCTGCAGTCGCAGCATCTGCTGCGTTATTGCGTCTCCGTGCGCGGTCCCGGGATGGAACTGGTGAATCGCCGCGAAGCGGTTCATTTCGTGGCGATGATTGCGTAATCCTGGTACCCGAAGACGTTCTGCATGAGCTCGCCGACCGCTGTCCCGACCTCGTCGTCGGGGAGGTCGTGAGGACGTTCCATGACGGGATGGGGGGACCGCTCATCGAGCTGCACCGTGCTGAATCCCACCTGTTCGCATATGAAGCGCAGTGTCTCGGGATGGACCGGCTTCACATGTGAGGTGTCGGCGAAGAAGTGGTTCCCGAGTGCGAAGAGGCTCCTCGGGTTGATGGTCTCCACGACCAGGACACCGTTCGGAAGGAGCTTCCGGTGAGCCAGCTGCATGAGCCGTTCCATCTCGGACGTCAAGCAGGTGCTCGACCACCTGCGCGCAGAAGATCCCCCTGAGCGAGTCGTCCTCGGTCTCCTCGAGCACGTGGATGCCGTCGTCGTGGATCACCGGAAGGCCCTTCGAGCGGCAGACCTCGACCATCTCCGTGTTCAGTCGACACCCGTGACGTCGTATCCGGCTTCGATCAGGAGCTCGAGCATCTCGCCCCGGCCGCATCCGATGTCGAGGATCTTGCCGCTTCCCTCCGGGGGGGGAAACATGCTGACGTAGTGCGACTGGGCCCTGCGGAGGTCCTCGCTCGAACCACGGCAGCGGTCTTCGAACTCCGAGTAGTCGATCTTGGCTCCACTCGAGCGCGGCGGTTCCCAGACGTTCGAATTCGCGGCCGCAGGGCGCGCACCTCGTCTTTGGTGGCAAGGTTCTCGAACAGGCGGTCCACTTCTCTGCGGTACCGGCTCGCTCGCTCCACCGAGGACAGGATCTGCATCCGGACCTGCAAGCTCTGTCGGCGTAGCTCGTCGAGCTCTCGGTCGATGCGGTGCAGCTCGTCGACGACGGCAAAAGCGAAGTGAATGTTGTGGCCGTCATAGTGCTGTTGCGCAGCGAAGCGTGGCTCGATGTACCAGCCGGTCAGCTTCTTCACTAGCCGCTTTGCAAAGCGCGTCGCTTGACCCGTTGCTCCTGCCGCCCGGGCCGGGTCGGGGGGGGACAACTTCCCGTGGAACGCCTGCATGGAAGGGATCTGGGACGCAACGCGGGGTAGCTCGTCCTCAGTGTCGGGTTCTTCCGGGCGAGTCTTCTCGCGCGGGTTCACCTGTTCGACCTCCCGAATGAGGTTCTCGACCCTGTCGACCAGATCCCCCGGGGCTATCACTCGTCCGTCTACGTCGAACACCGTCTCTCCTGCTCGATCTCGCCTCGATCACAGGCCGAAGCCGTTCCCGAAGCGTACCGGGTGCCGCGACAAACCCGAGGTTTGAGCGCCGACCGAGCACAACACAACGACTGGCATGCTCACTCGGGTACGCGCACCCGGAACCCTTCCGCGATCTGGATGATGACCTACTGTGAGCACATGCCCTTCGCTGCGGGGCGTTGCCGCCGACGGGATGGGGTACTTGCCTGCTCAGCTTGGCTGGCGTCCGCACTGATCTTCTTCCGCCACGCGTGGGCGACCGGATTCACGAGTATCACCGGTAACGCCGGCGACACTCGGCTGGCCGTCTACCTCGACGAGCACTGGTTTCTCGTCCTGCGAGGTCGCGCCAGCTGGTTGAATCCCCAGTTCTTCTATCCCGCCAAGGGAGTACTCGGCTGGTCGGACACCTTCTTCTTGTACCAGATATTCTACGCACCCTTCCGTATTCTGGGCGCCGACGAGTTTCTCGCCTTTCAGTTGACGGTGATCTCGGCGAGCCTGGTCGGTTTTATCGGATTCGTGGTCCTCGCGAAACAGCTGTTCGACTCACCAATCGGAATTGCGATTGCAGGAGCCTGGCTCTTCACTTTCGCCAACAATCTCGCGCTGCACGCGGGCTCAGCCCAGCTCCTCGGTGTGTACTTCCTGCCTGCGATCGCGTCGGTGGGGGTCGGCGCCTGGAGAGCTCTCGACGAACGACCCTTATGGTCCGCGGTCCTCTTTGCGGTCTTCGGGCTCGGTTACGGGGCGCTTCTCTTTTCCTTCTACTACGTATCATGGTTGTCGATTGTGTCGGCGCTGGTGCTTCTCGTCGTCAGGGTGGCATTGTCGCCGAGATCGATTGTCGTTCCCGCGGCGCGTCGGCTGGTAGCCGGCTGGCGTCCGCCCCTCGCGGGAGTATGCGCCTTCTGCGTGTTCTTCGTACCGTTCTTGCGCGTGTACCTTCCCGCCGTCCGCGAATTCGGTGGCCGGTCATACGGCGCCGTGCTGTACTACGCGCCGACCTGGACAGATTTCTTCTCGTTGGGGCGGAATTTGTACTGGAGCAGAATTCAAGATCAGATCAGGCAGTCATTCGAATCGAGCTATGCGATCACGCCACTGTTCTTCGTGTTGGTGGTTCTCGTCGGACCTGTGCTCGTCTGGAGATACCGGCTATTCGAACAGCGAAGTCGCACGCTCCTCACAATTGCTTTGTGCGTCACCACGCTTCTTTTGATGATCCTTCCAGTGAAGACAAGTTATGGATCGCTTTGGATCGTCGTCTGGCATCTGCCGGGCGCGAACGGAATCCGAGCGAGTTACCGCCTCGAGATCGTCACCGGCTTGATCGCGGCTCTGGCCTTCACCAGCCTCGCGACCGGCGTCGTCCGGCGCTGGCAGCGCGGGCCGAGGCCGCCGGTTACCCTTCTAGCGCTCGGGATCCTCGTCGTGATCGCCGTCTGCTGCGAGCAGTTGAACGTGAGCCCTCTCGCTCAGATCTCGCGCCCGCAGCAGCTTGCACTTCTCGATGCGGTCCCGTCGCCACCGAAGCAATGCACGAGTTTCTTCGTCACGGACTCCGTGCACCGAAGCGATCCATACTACGTCTACCAGATCGACGCCATCCTGATCGCTCAGAAGCTGGACATCCCGACGCTCAACGGCTACAGCGGCGAGACTCCCCACCACTATGGAATGTTGTTCACGGAGTCGAATAGCTATCTTGTCGACGTCGAGCAGTGGGTGGTCCGCAATCACATCCGAAGCGGGGTCTGCGAGCTCGATCTCGGCCATATGACATGGCTCGACATCGACCAAACGACACGGCTCGATATCGGCCAAGCGACACGGCTCGATATCGGCCAAACCACATGGCTCGATGCGGGCCACGTGACGGGGAATGTGCTTTCAGCTCGGACAGCCAACGTCATGGCTGCGAGCGCCATAACCACCGCAAGCGTCGGTGCGACCCGAGCGACGAGTCGGGATGGACGGAGCCGAGCGCGGCCGGCATGACCGAAGCCGGCGGAGACGGAGATCTTGTGCACATTCAGTGCGCTGGTGCACAGTCCTCTGTTGGCGGGTGGTCGACGCCGGATCCGGACGAGAAGAACCGGATCGGGAGCAAGGAGCCGAATGGATCACATACAGGCTGGTGCGCCAGACCTGGCTGGCGACCGTGATGACGTGCAGCAACCTCCGTCACATGACACGAGGTTCCGGTTTCTCGAGCGGATCGCCGTGCGCGCTGCGAGACCACTCGCCCGTCGCCGAGCCTTGTACCGCAAGGCCGTCGTCGCCGGGCTCGGGCAACGGATCGCCCGGAGCGTCCAAGAGGACCTCGAGGACCTCGACCGCGAGAGCACCCCAGCCGGAATCGGTCGTCAACGTTACGTGGATCGGCTCGAATCCATAGCATCGCTCAGGTCCGAGCTGGTGAACCTCCAGCAGCAAATGGTCGAGTTGGGCCGAAGCGCCACCTTTTCGGACGAACCGTCCGGTGTCGATCCCGGCGACAAACTAGAAGAGCCTCGGCCGACGGGCTCAGGGCGAATCGCGTCGGTTCCGGAGTCGGGCCAGATTCCGGGAGTCAACGTCTTCGGGGACTGGGCGGCCACCACAGGGCTCGCTCAAGCGGCTCGAAGGCTCACGGTCGCGCTGAGTGATGCCGGGTTCGACCTGAGCCTGCGAACCATACGAAGCGGCGCACCGGTCGACCAGGGGCGAGTACCGGAACAGTTGAATCGAATACCCGACGACCGGCGACATCCGATCGATGTCTGGATGCTCAACGTCAACGAGTTCCCCGCGGTAAGTGGCGAGATGCTGCGGCCCCCGGGCCAAGACACCTATTCGATCGGGGTCTGGTACTGGGAGCTACCGACGTTTCCCGACGGGCTCGTCGCGCAGATGGAAAGGGTCGACGAGATCTGGGTGGCGACGAAGTTCGTCCAGTCGAGCTTTCGCAGGGCGAGCACGCGGCCGGTGCACATCGTACCTGCAATAGTGCCGGAGCTGAAAGGCTCCGGCCGGGGTCGCCGGGACTTCGGTCTGAGCGACGGCGAGGCTGTGTTCATGTTCAGCTTCGACGTCAATTCGATGGTGGCGCGCAAGAACCCGGGAGCTGTCGTCGAGGCTTTCGGTCGCGCCTTCCCTGCGGCGGCATCGAGCGGGTGCCGCCTGGTGATAAAGGTCCTCAACCTTGCCCGGAGCCACGAGTTGGAAAAGTGGTTGCGCTCCGCGGTCGCAGGCGTGAACGGCGTGCTGATCGACGATGACATGGCCGACGACGAGCTGGTCGACCTTTTCATGTGTTCAGACGTCTACGTGTCGCTTCACCGTTCCGAGGGCTTCGGCTTCGGCATCGCCGAAGCAATGGCCCTCGGGAAGCCGGTCGTCACCACTGCATATTCGGGAAATCTCGACTTTGCGACCGCTGCCAACAGCTTCCAGGTCGGCTATCGCATGCGCGAGATAACGAGCGCGGACCATGTGTTCAACGAAGAGACCTCGGGGGTCTATCCAGCCGGTGCGTTGTGGGCCGAGCCGGATGTGGACCAAGCCGCAAGGTGGATGAGGCTGCTCGCATCGGACCCGGTCCTCCGGCGGTCGACCGGCGAGAAGGGCCGGGCCACGATCAGAAATCTCTACAGCGCAGAAGCGGCGGTGAGGGTGGTGACCGACCGCTTGAGCGAGATAAGCGCGCGCACTGGTAAAGCGGGCAGCTGAGGTGGTCGGCCGTCAGGGTCGGCACAGGTCGTCGCTACCCTAGGTCGGTGAGCCTGCGTTCTCTTCTGGCATCCGTTCGCGGTAGCGAGCCCTTCGCGAGCGCTCTCGACTCGTCAGAACCCGTCGTAGCGGTGCCCGAGGTCGCAAGGGCTTACGTGCTGGCGGCACTGGCGACGGCCGGGGCACGTTCCCCCATCGTTGTCGTGACTCCGACGGCGACCGACGCCGAGCACATCTGGCACGACCTGCGGTCGTTCGTCGAGCCCGCCACCGTCGAGCTGTTCCCGGCGTGGGACACACTGCCGTTCGAGCGGGTGAGCCCCGAAGTCCAGACGATGGGCCAGCGTCTACGGGTCCTCTGGCGACTGGGAGCGGTCCCCCGCACGACGCCCCGAGGCACAGAGGAGGGGGGTGCCGAGGAGAACGGCAACAACGTTGCCCGAACCGATTCCTTCTCCTCGCCCCCGGCTCCGGACCCCCCGGCCGTAGTGATAGCCCCAGTGCGAGCGCTGCTTCAGATCATGCCGTCGAGCCTGGATGCAGCACGCCCGATCGCGGTGTCGCGCGGCGACCGGATCGACCAGGACGGGCTGGTCAGACGCCTGGTGGAGATGGGTTACCGGCGCGAATACCAGGTCGAGCACGTGGGCGAGGTGGCCGTCCGCGGTGGGATCGTCGACGTGTTCCCTTCCACGTCGGAACTCCCCGTGCGTATCGACCTCTGGGGAGACGAGGTCGACCGGCTCACCACTTTCGATCCGAGTGACCAGCGATCGGTGGAGCCGCTCGAGCGGGCAATCGTGTTCGGTTGCAGGGAGCTCGTGCCGAGCGACGAGGTCCGTGAACGCGCTCGTGAGCTCGTGAAGAGCGAGCCATGGGGCCGCGCCCACTGGGACCGCCTGGCCGACGGCCAGTGGTTCGACGGGATGGAGTCCTGGCTCGCATGGCTCGTGGACGATCCGTTGATCCTCCCCGACCTGCTCGGTGACGAGGCGCAGATCGTGCTGGTCGAGCCGCGAAGAGCACGCGACAGGGCATCGGAGCTCGAGGGAGACGAAGCCGCGTTGGCCCAGGCGCTGGCACAGACCTGGGGGGCGTTGCCCCACGATTCGGCGCCAGACCCCTCCTCGAGCGCCGGCGACGAGCCGGGCGTCGATGTCACCTTTTCCCCGCCTCCACGTATCTTTCGACCGGCTGTTCGCGCGCAGCAGAGCGCCGGTCACGAGCTTCGTGGCGGTCGCAGACGGCCCCCGGACTCCCGAGATCGCAGCAAGGGGGTGGCCACCGGCCCACGGGGACCGGGCGGCTCTGGCGGTTCAGCTCGGCAGGCTCGTGGCGGACGGCTTCAGTGTGACGATCTGCGTCGGCAGCGAGGGGGCGGCCCACCGGATGGTCGACGTGCTTGCCGAAGAGGGCCTCGAGTCGGTCTTCGAGACTTCCGATGGTGTCCTTTCAGGCCCGGGGGTGCATGTCTTCGTATCTCACCTCGACCAGGGCTTCGTCGTGCCCGCGGCCAAGGTTGCAGTCCTGACCGAGCAGGACATGACGGGCCGGCGCCGAGCGCACCGGGCGCCGAAGGCACGGGCGCGCCCGACCGACGGGTTCTTCGACGACCTGTCCACGGGCGACTACGTCGTGCACCGCCAGCACGGCGTCGCCCGCTACGGCGGGATGGTCACCCGCACCGTGAACGGCGCTTCGCGCGACTACCTGCTGCTCGAGTACAGGGGCGACGACAAGCTCTACATCCCGACCGAGCAGATCGACGTCCTCACTCCGTACACGGGCGGCGAGTCCCCGTCGCTCAACAAGCTCGGCGGGTCCGACTGGCAGCGTACGAGGGCCAAGGCCCGCGCCGCGGTCCAGCAGATCGCACGCGAGCTGGTGGAGCTCTACAAGGCGCGGCTGCTGGTGACCGGTCATGCGTTCAGCCCGGACACCCTGTGGCAGCGCGAGGTGGAGGACGCCTTCGGGTACGTGGAGACTCCCGATCAGCTGAAGGCGATCGAAGAGGTCAAGCGAGACATGGAGTCTTCGACCCCGATGGACCGCCTCGTATGCGGTGACGTCGGATTCGGCAAGACCGAGGTGGCCGTCCGAGCAGCGTTCAAGGCCGTGCAGGACGGCAAGCAGGTAGCGGTGCTCGTTCCCACCACCCTCCTCGCCCAGCAGCACGCGCAGACGTTCGCCGACCGCTTTCGATCGATGCCGGTGCGCGTCGCGATGCTCTCGCGTTTTCTCACTCCCTCTCAGGCGAAAGAGGTTCTCGCTGGTCTTACCGACGGTTCGGTCGACGTCGTCGTAGGAACTCACCGGCTTCTGGTCGCGGGAGTCAAGTTCAAGGATCTCGGGCTCCTCGTCGTCGACGAGGAGCAGCGGTTCGGCGTCTCTCACAAAGAGGCGGTGAAGGCGCTCGCCACAGGGGTGGACGTGCTCACGCTCACCGCGAACCCGATACCGAGGACTCTGGAGATGGCCCTCACCGGCATCAGGGACCTGTCGCTCATGAGCACGCCGCCGATGGCTCGCCAGCCGATCCTCACCTATGTCGGCGAGTTCGAGGAAGCGGCCGTCGTAGAAGCGATCAGGCGCGAGCTGCTTCGCGAAGGTCAGGTCTTCTACGTCCACAACTGGGTGCAGAACATCGAAGCCGTGGCGGCCCGCCTGCGCCAGCTCGTCCCTGAGGCGCGCGTCGCGGTCGCCCACGGTCAGATGGACGAGGGCACGCTCGAGCAGGTGGTCGTCGACTTCTGGGAGCGGCGTTACGACGTCCTCGTGTGCACGACGATCATCGAGTCCGGGATCGACATGCCCACGGTGAACACCCTCGTGGTGGACCGCTCCGACCGGCTCGGCCTCGGCCAGCTCCATCAGCTGCGCGGCCGCGTCGGGCGCGCCGGGCAGCGCGCGTACGCGTACCTTCTTCATCCTCGCGACAAGGTCCTCACCGAGGCCGCATACGAGAGGCTCCGGACGATCGGCGAGCACACCGAGCTCGGCAGCGGCTTCAAGATAGCGATGCGCGATCTCGAGATTCGCGGAGCCGGCAATCTGCTCGGCATGGATCAGTCCGGGCACATCGCGGCGGTGGGCTACGACCTGTACGTCCAGCTCGTCGCGGAGGCCGTCGCCGAGATGAAAGGCGAGCCCCTCCGGGTGCCGGTCGAGCTCAACATCGACGTGCCGTCCGATGCGCACCTGCCGTCCGACTACGTCGCACGCGAGGATCTCCGGCTCGAGGCATACCGCCGCCTGGTGCAGGTCGTGACGCACGATGAGGTGGACGACGTCCGCTCAGAATGGATGGACCGCTTCGGGCCGCCTCCACCCCCTGCAGAAGGCTTGCTCGCCGTCGCCCGGCTCAGGGTCGAGTGCCTGCGGACCGGTGTGACCGACGTGACCGTGACACCGCTTCGTCCCGGGCAGCGAGGACCAGGCACGAACCGATCGCCGGCAACGGGAGCGCGGCGGCTCGTGGCACGAATTTCGCCGATCGAGCTGCCGGCGAGCGCAAAGGTCCGGCTCCATCGCCTTCACCCCGACTCCATCCTCAAGGACTCCGCCAGCCAGCTGATCATCGGGCTCTCCGCCTCCGAGGACCCGGCCGTGCAACTCGCCACGATCCTGCGCGATCTGATACCCCCGGCGGAGGGACCGAGACAGGGAAGCGAGGCCGGCGCCGTGGGCGTCACCGGTAGCATTCCCCGACTGTGAGGCGCCTGACTGTCCTTCTCGCTCTCGGAGCTGTTGTCGCGCTCGGATCTGCCTGCAACCTCACATCGCCGGCGGCCACCGTGAACGGCACCCAGATATCCGAGTCCTCGTTGCAGTCCGAGCTCCAGCAAATCTCCTCGAACTCGAGCGTCAGGTGCGCAATCGGCCTGCTCACCGGTCAGACTGTCCCGGCACACGGGGCAGGCGATTCGACGGTTCCGACCAAGGTCGCCGACACGGTTCTCGACCAGCAGATCGAGCAGGTCCTCTACGACCAGGACCTTGCCCGCCTCCATACCTCCGTGGGAACGGTCTACACGAGCTTCGTGCGCGAAGAGCTTCCGCAATTCCTCACCCCAGCAAGCGGGACGTCGTCGCCTTGCGGGCTGAGCGGCTCCGATCTCGTCGCGGCGCTCCCTTCATGGTTCGTGAACCAGGAGGTCAACTTCCTGTCGGCTCAGGCCCGCCTTTCGACCGCTCTCGACCACACGGACATCGGTCCGGCAGGCGTGGACGCGTACTACGACAGCAGCACGGCAAAGAGCCAGTTCGCGGAGGTCTGCTTGGACGCCCTGGCCGCGAGCGACCAGTCCGCAGCCAAAGCCGCCAGGTTGAAGATCCTGGCGGGGGCCTCTTTCGCGAGCGTCGTCCGGTCATCGTCGATAAACGGAACACCGGCACTCGTCCAAGAAGGCTTCACGCTGACGGGGGCGCTTCCGTGCATCCCGGCAGTCGACCTGGTCGACGACCTGCCGAATTGGGCCGAGGCGCTCATATTGGTGAACCAGCGGATCGGGTACCCGACTGCTGCGTTCTTGGACTCCTCGCAGGCGGACCAAGGAGGCACGAACGACTGGCTCGTGATCTCGCTCGTGCGCAAGCAGGAGGCCCCGCTCGACCAGCAGATCATCTTGGACATCCAGGGAACCCTGCTGAGCCAGAGTGAAAGCGACCTGGCCTCAGAACAGACACGATTGCTTGCGCACGCGTCGGTGACCGTCGACCCTCAGTTCGGCTCCTGGAACCCGGGCAAGGCGGGATCGGCCCCCGAGGTTGCCGCCCCGCCGTTGCCGAAGAGCGAGTTCCTGCTCAACAGCAACGCGGATTCCGGCAGCTCTTAGTCAGCCCCAGTGATCCCCGCCGCTCCCGGCAGCCGGGGAGCGATCCGATCAAGAGTGGAACCGGGTGGCTCCGAAGGTCCCGACCTGCCCAAGGTGATCGTCGTCGGCATGGGCCCGGCGGGAGCGGACATGGTCCCGGCGGCTGCCGAGGCAGCGATATCGAGAGCTGGGCGCGTGTTCCTGCGCACCGACAGGCATCCGTCCGCTCATTTCGTCCGGAATATCTCACCTGTGGAGGTGGCCTCCTTCGACCATATCTACGACGCAGCGTCCACCTTCGCCGAGGTGTACGACCGGATCGTGGAAGCGCTCGTGGAGGCCGCGTTCGAGGAAGCTGCGCTCGAGGACCCGGCGACCGGTGCAGCTTGTAGCGAGCCGGAAGGTGGATCCGGAGTTGTCTACGTGGTGCCGGGCTCACCGCTCGTGACCGAGCGCACGGTCGAGCTGCTGCGTGCGGATGATCGCCTCGAGATCGTCGTGGTACCTGCCATGTCGTTCCTGGACCTCGCCTGGCACAGGCTCGGAGTGGATCCGGTGGCTTCCTCGGTACGCCTCGTCGACGGGACCGACTTCGCCTCTCAGGCGGCGGGGGAGCGCGGTCCACTCCTCCTCGCCCAGACCCACAGCCGGGCGGTCCTTTCTTCGATCAAGCTCGCCGTCGACGATCCACCGGACGGGGACGCCGCTGCCGTATTTCTCCATCATCTCGGGCTCGACGACGAGATCGTCTCGGGGGTGTCTTGGTCGGAGCTCGATCGCGTGAGCGGCTTCGAGCCCGATCATCTGACCTCGGTGTGGATCCCGAGGCTCCACGCCCCGGTCGCGGGCGAGATCGTCAGGTTGGTCGAGCTGGTGAGGACGCTGCGCGACCGGTGCCCATGGGACCAACGTCAGACCCACGGCTCGCTCGCACGGCACCTGCTGGAAGAGTCGTACGAGGTGCTCGACGCGATAGAGGACGTGGCAGCCTCTGTGCCCGACGTGAGTGAGGAGAGCGTCGCTCACCTCGAAGAGGAGCTCGGCGACCTGGCCTTCCAGGTCGTCTTCCATTCGGTGCTGGCAGCCGAAGAGGGCTGGTTCACGCTTGCCGACGTCTCGAGGCGCGTGGTCGACAAGCTCGTCGGACGACATCCCCACGTGTTCGGCGACGTCGTGGCAGACACGCCCGAGGACGTGGCGAGGCGTTGGGAGGTGCTGAAGCGCGAAGAGCCCGGCCGGTCGAGCGTCACTGACGGGATACCGCGCTCACTTCCCTCGCTCGCGCTCGCCGCAAAGCTCCAGCGCAAGGCTCAATCCGTAGGCCTGGCAGATCCCGGGCCCGCCCATGACCTCGAGGCCATCGTGGACTGTCTCGACCGCCTCGCCGGAGAGCCGGCGGCTTCTACGGGCGAGACTCTCGAAGCAGAACGTTCCACCGTCAGTGAGGTCGGCGAGGCGTTGCTCGCCCTTTCGAATCTGGCCAGGCGCTTGGGCGTGGATCCCGAATCGGCGCTCCGGGCCCGCTGCCGGCGCCTTGTCGAGGAGATCCGCGAGGCCGAGAGCTCCGGGACCGAGGCGGCGCCAGCGACGTAGGGCCCCGCCTGCCCGGCCCTTGACTCCGCGAGCCGAGCAGCGCAGCACGCTAACTTTGACCACACCAATCCCAGGGGCCACACCACATGAGCACAATCGAGCACATCATCGGCCGTGAGGTGCTCGACTCGCGCGGCAACCCGACCGTAGAGGCAGAGGTCGTGCTCGACACCGGGACGTCGGGAAGGGCGATCGCTCCATCGGGTGCATCGACGGGTACGTACGAGGCGACCGAGTGGCGCGACGGGGGCGCCCGTTACGGAGGCAAGGGGGTGCTCGGGGCAGTCGAGCATGTCAACGGCGAGATCTCGGGAGTGCTCGAGGGTTTCGACGTGCTCGACCAGCGTGCCGTCGACTTCTGCCTCATCGACCTCGACGGCACTCCGACCAAGGGCCGCCTCGGAGCGAACGCGGTCGTCGCGGTGTCGATGGCAGTCGCACACGCGGCGGCCAACGAGCTAGCCCTCCCGCTTTATGCCTACATCGGCGGGGTGAACGCGCATGTGCTGCCCGTTCCCCAGTTCAACGTCATAAACGGCGGAGTCCACGCCGACAACGACGTGGATCTGCAGGAGTTCATGCTCTTCCCTGTGGGCGCTGCGTCGTTCTCAGAGGCTCTCAGATGGGGATCTGAGACGTACCACGCGCTGGCCAAGATTCTCAAAGGCATGGGACTCTCCACCGCGGTCGGTGACGAGGGAGGGTTCGCTCCGAACCTCCCCTCGAACGAGACCGCGATCGAGGTACTCGTCCAGGCGATCGAAGCCGCCGGCCGAACCCCGGGCGAGGAGGTCGCCATCGCGCTTGACCCTGCGTCGTCGGAGCTCTGGCGCGAGGGGACCTACGTGCTCGCAGGAGAAGGCCGTGAGCTTTCTCCGGCAGAGATGGTCGACTACTGGGTCGACCTCGTGGCCAGATACCCGATCATCTCCCTCGAAGACGGCATGGCGGAAGAGGACTGGGACGGTTGGGCGGCGCTCACCAAGGCTCTCGGCGGCAAGATCCAGATCGTGGGTGACGACGTGTTCGTCACGAACCCCGGGCGCCTCGCGCGGGGGATCGAGAACGGAGTCGCCAACTCGCTTCTCGTGAAGCTGAACCAGATAGGAACCTTGACCGAGACGCTCGACACGATGGACATGGCTCGCCGTGCCGCTTACACGTGCGTCGTGTCCCATCGCTCGGGCGAGACAGAGGACACCACGGTTGCGGACTTGGCGGTCGCCACGAATTGCGGCCAGCTGAAGTCCGGGGCACCCGCAAGGTCCGACCGCGTTGCAAAGTACAACCGACTGCTGCGGATCGAAGAAGAGCTCGGAGAATCCGCCCGGTTCCTCGGTCGCGGCGCGGTCGCCGCAGTCGGGCGGATTGGCTCGTGAGCGACGCAAGCGGATCTCGGCCGAGGTCGCGGTCACGTACGCGCGGTTCGGCGCGCTCCCACAGGGCCGTGCAGGCTGCCGGTGCGGCGCGACCCGCGAAACGCGATGCCCAAGAGCCGGGGCTGGCAAAGCGGTACAGGCGCCATCGCGCGCGCGCTCACGTCCCGTCCGCTCCGACACCTGCAAGCCGCATGGAACGCCGCAAGGCGATCAGCAGGCGACGCGCAAGGGTGGTGACCGTCGCGTGCCTCGGTTTTTGCGCTCTCGTTCTCGCAACCAGCTTCCCGGTCTCTGCGCTGATGCGCCAGCACCGGCAGGCCTCGGCAGCGACAGCGGAGCTGCGGGCGCTCACAACCGGGAACGATTCGCTCCAACAGCAGGCGAGCGAGCTTTCTCAGCCGGCCAACATCGCCACCCTTGCGAGGCAGGATTACGACCTGGTACGACCGGGCCAGAAGGCCTATACGGTGCTCCCGCTCCCAGGTTCCATGCATTCCTCGGCAGCCTCGTCGGGGCACAGCTCGCTCGATCAGGCACCCGTAGCTCCGGGTTCGGCCGAGTCCGAGGCGCTTCTCGGTTACGGCGGCCTGAACGGGGCCGGAAACCATGGCGACTCGTCGCCCTCGACGAACCAGGGCCAGGGACAGGCCCAGGGCCAGGCCCAGGCCCAGGCTGGATCCTCCACCAAGAGCGCTCACGGCTTGTGGGGTCGCGTCCTGGACACGCTCGAAATTCTGGCGCTGACGATATTGGGATAGAACGTCGTCATGGACGCCGGCGCGCCGTCAGAGTGCGATTCGGACGACCGGCGCATAGTCGCAGACCTGCTCGGTCGTCCGCCCAGTGGTGCGTTCGAGGTGGCCGTAAGGACGCCCAAGGGCACGCCGGTCGTGATCCGGAACTTCCCGCTACTGGACGACGGAACGCCGATGCCCACTCGTTACTGGCTCGTGGACCGCAGGCTGTCCGGCGCCGTGAGCAGGCTCGAATCAGCTGGAGCCGTCCGCCTCGCGGAGCAGGAGACTGATCCCGACGAGTTGGCCCGAGCCCACGCCCGTTATGCGGCGGAGCGCGATTCCGCCCTTCGACCCGACCACCGGGGGCCGCGGCCGTCGGGCGGGGTCGGCGGCACTCGACAGGGAGTCAAATGCCTACATGCCCATCTGGCCTGGTACCTCGCCGGAGGAGACGACCCCGTCGGCCGCTGGACGGCGCAACGCCTCGGCGTCGAAGCTGGAACCTGACCCGCATGGCTGATCCGCATGGCTGAAACAAGCGGGGCGTTGGCTGCTCTGGACTGCGGCACCAACTCCACGCGCCTTCTGATCGCCGGACCCGAAGGCGAGCTCGTGGATCGCCAAATGCGTGTCACCCGCCTCGGCCAGGGAGTCGACACGAACCGCAAGCTCTCACCCGAGGCGATCGAGCGGACGCTCGGAGTCCTTCGGGAGTACCGACGAAGAATGGATGACAACGGCGTCACCCGCGCCCGCATGGTCGCGACGTCGGCCGCACGCGACGCGTCGAACTCGGAAGAGTTCCTGGCCGCCGCCAAGGAGGTGACCGGAGTCGAACCCGAGCTCCTCTCGGGAGAAGAGGAGGGACGGCTCTCGTTTCGCGGGGCCACCTCGGACCTGCGGTCAGAGGATCTTCGGGATGGGTCAGAAGAGCTCGTTGTCGATATCGGGGGTGGCTCGACCGAGCTCGTGGTCGGCGTTCCGGGTGGCACCGAGGACGCGATAAGGGTCCTGTCGCTGGATATCGGATGTGTGCGCGTCACGGAGCGTTTCTTCGACACGGACCCACCTGGCGTCGCGCAGCTCGCAGCCGCACGGGCTGCGGCGGCCGGCGAGCTTGCAAGAGCGCGCGAGTTGCTGAAGGTGCGAGGCGACCGGGATCGGGTGATAGGTCTTGCCGGCACGGTGTCGACGCTCGGCTCGCTGTCCAAAGGGTTGGAGAGCTACGACCGCGGATCGCGTCCACCACACGGTTCTCAGCTTCGAAGAAGTGGAGGGCTGGCTGAGCAGGCTGGCTGCAGAGCCCGCGTCCGCTCGCGCCGAGCGACCTGGGATGGAGCCTGGACGCGCGGACGTCATCGTCGGGGGTGCGCTGATCCTTTCCGAGGTTATGTCCGTTTTCCGGCGCAGTACCTGCCTGGTGTCCGAGGCGGACATCCTCGACGGCATGGTGGCCGGGTTGCGTTGAGTGAACGCTTATCCTGGCGAGGTGCGAGGTCCCGCTCCTCCCGGCTCGGGGCTGCACATCTGCACGATCATCGCGCGTAACTATCTTCCGGCTGCCAGGGTGCTCGCGACATCGTTCGCGGCACACAATCCCGGCGGCGTGACGAGCGTTCTCGTCACCGACGACATCTACGGCGAGGTGAGAGCCGAAGACGAGCCTTTCGAGGTCGTTCACGTGGACGATCTCGACGGGGACTCCTCGGAGTTCCGTCACATGGCGGCCATCTACGAGGTGACCGAATTCGCGACCTCCCTCAAGCCCTGGCTCCTCGAGCATCTGCTCGAGGGGGGTGCATCGTCGGTGCTCTACCTCGACCCGGACATCCAGGTCTTCGATCGGCTCGACGAGCTCGCTCAGGTTGCCGAGGATGTGGGGATCGCGATCATCCCGCATGCGCGTGCCCCATTCCCGCGGGACAGCAAGATGACCGACGAGAAGGCGATACTCGCCGTCGGTGTCTACAACCTCGGCTTCATCGGTGTCGGTCAGACATCCAAGCCGTTCCTGGATTACTGGAAGGAAAGGCTGCGGCGCGAATCGCGAAATGACACCGGCAACATGCGCTTCGTCGACCAGCGCTGGGTCGATTTCGTACCGGGAATGTTCGACTGCGGGATCGTCCGCGAGCCTCGCTTCAACGTCGCGTACTGGAACCTCCACGAGCGCGAGATCACATGGACCGGCCATCGGTACGAAGTCGAGGGTAGGCCACTCGGCTTCTTCCATTTCAGCGGGTACTCTCCCGCGGCTCGCCACATCCTGTCTCGACATCAGGTGGAGCGTCCCCGGATCCTCCTGTCGGAGCATCCCGAGCTCGTCAAGATCTTCAACGAGTATGGCGACGCCCTCGAGTCGGCCGGCTATGGCGAGGACGGCGATGACGTGCCGGCCGAGTACGGACTTGCACGTGCCGTGAACGGGCTGCTCCTCGACCGTCACGTGCGGAAGCTGTATCTCGAACGGTTGCTTGCGTGGGACGGCGGCGCAGGCGACGAACCACCCGATCCCTTCGAGCCGGCGGGGGCCGCCGAGCTGCTCGGCTGGCTCAACTCGATCGTTCGCAGCGAGGCCGGTCCGTCGAGGTTGACGTTGTACCAGGCGACGCTCTACGCGTACCGCCCCGAGCTGCATTCGGTCTTCCCCGACCCCCAGGGGGACGACTTCGACATGTTCCAGAGTTGGTTCGGCGTAGAAGCTGCAGAAGGCCGCATCGACCCGTTGCTGGTTCCCGCGGATCCGACAGGATCGTCACCGTTCGAGGAGCAGGATCCACCTGCGTTGAGGTGGGCGTCGAGGGGCGAGCTCGTACGAGGTGTCAACGTCGCGGGGTACCTGGACGCGCCTCATAGCATCGGCGAGTCGGCCCGGCTTGCGACCGCCGCCGTCAGAGCGGCCGGCATTCCCTTCCAGTCGGTCGCCTACGGCGCCGGGAAGCTGTCGTTCGCCTACGGCGCCGGGAAGCTGTCGTTCGCACCGAGCAAGGCCTCTGATCAGTGGCGCGACGACTACGACACGAATCTCGTCGTCGTGAACGCCGACCAATTCGCCGAGTTCGCGCGGGGCGCCGGAGCCGGCTTCTTCGACGGGCGGTACACGATCGGCCAGTGGGCGTGGGAGCTCGAGGAGTTTCCGGCGCACTTGCACAGGGCGTTCGATCTGGTGGACGAGGTGTGGGCCCTGTCGGAGTTCTCGCGGCGTTCGATACAGGCCGCCACCGAAAAGCCCGTTTTCGCGTCGCCGCTCCCGGTTCTCGCGCCCGACACCGCACCCGAAGTCGGGCGCGCCGAGCTTGGTCTACCTGAGGACCGCTATGCGTTTCTCCTCTGCTTTGACCTGCACAGCATCGTCGAGCGGAAGAACCCCGTGGGAGCGATCGAGGCGTTCAAGCTTGCCTTCTCTCCCGGAGAAGGCCCCGTGCTGGTCGTGAAGACTGTGAACGGCGACTCGAGGGAGATGGACCTCGAGATGGTGCGCTACGCGACCGGTGGCCGGCCCGACATCCTCGTGATGGACGGGCATCTCGACAGGGCGGAGCTCGGCAGCCTGATGGCGGCCGCGGACTGCTATGTGTCGTTGCACCGGAGCGAAGGATTCGGCTTGACGATGGCCGAGTCGATGGCTCTCGGAAAGCCGGTCATCGCGACCGCGTATTCGGGCAATCTCGAATTCATGAACGACGAGAACAGCTTCTTGGTCCCGTTCTCCTGGGCGCAGGTCCCGGAGGGCGCAGGACCTTATCCGGTGGGTGCCCGTTGGGCCGAACCTGACGTCGGTGCTGCCGCCGCGATGATGCGCCTCGTCGTCGAATCCGCGGAAGTCGCGGCAGCTGTTGCCGCGCGTGGCCGCGACGACGTATTGAGGCACAACAGCGTAGAGGAGCGTGCCAGATTCGTGAGAGAGCGCTTCGAGGCGATCGGAAGAGCGAAGGGGGTGCGCGGCCGGGTTCGGCGTCGCAAGGGAGCGCTCAGCGCTGTCCAGCTTTTCGCCTGGGGTGCGGGAGCAACCGCCGCAAAGTTCACGGGACAGGGTGCTGCAGGTGGCTCGCGGCCGCGTGCTTCTGCTCTGTATCGACGCGTGGTCAGTCGTGTCGCCGGTCCAGGGCCTTCTGGTCGCGAAACCGAGCTCGGCGTAGCGTTGGACGACGTCGGTCAACGTGTTCGCGAGCTCCAGAGCCTGTGCATCGCGGCTCATTCGAAGCAGTCGGAGCTCGATGCTCGACGCGAACGTGCCATTCGCGACATCGCGCACAGGCTCGACTCCGTCGAGCGCAAGCTCGGTTCCATGGAGCAGCGCCTCGACCCGAAGGCCCGAACGCTCGAGGCGCCGTGACGACGAGGCGGCGTGTGCTCATGGGTCCTGGGCCCTCGAACCCCTATCCCGAGGTGATGGCGGCTTTGGCAAGCCGCTTCTCGGACATCTCGACCCCGAGTTCTTGGAGATCCTCGACGAGGTGAACGACCGGCTGCGAGCGGTGTTCGTCACCACCAACCGGCTGACATTGCCGGTGAGCGGTACCGGTTCGGCCGGGATGGAGGCTGCGTTCGTGAACGTCGTCGACCCCGGCGACGTCGTCGTCGTCGGAGTGAACGGGCTGTTCGGCGAGCGGATGTGCGACGTTGCAGGTCGGCTCGGGGCGACGGTGGTCAGGGTCGACGCGCCGTGGGGGGAGCCCCTCGACATCGAAGCGCTGCTCGACGCCCACCCCTCTCCCTCCGTCGATGGCCCTGGTCCATGCCGAGACGTCAACCGGCGTACGTAACGACGTGGAGCTGCTCGCCGGCCGCACGGGCGATTCGCTCCTTCTCGTCGACTGCGTCACCTCCCTCGGCGGGATCTCCGTCGACGTCGACCGATGGGGGGTCGATCTCTGCTACAGCGCGACCCAGAAGTGTCTCGGTGTCCCGCCCGGCCTCGCTCCTCTGACCGTCTCGGTCCGCTAGCCAGGGGGAGGTTCGTCCGAAAGCCGGTGTCGTGGTACCTGGACCTCGACCAGATCTCGCAGTACACGGATCCCGCGGCCTCAGCTGCCGGGCAATCGGGCAAGGGCACAACCAAGCGCGTCTATCACCACACTGCGCCCGTATCGATGGTCATGGCCCTGCATGCCGGGCTCGGGGTCCTGCTCGACGAGGGACTCGAGGAGTCATGGGCGCCGTCACGCCAGGTGCGGGAGCTCTTCTGGCGGAGGGTCTCGAGGAGCTCGGGCTCGAGCTCGTCGTGGCGCCTCCGAACACGGCTCCCGCAGCTGACCACCGTCTGGGTGCCGACGGACCTGCCCTCGGGCATGGACGAAGCGGCCGTCCGCTCGGAGCTGCTGCAGAGGTACTCGATCGAGATAGGCTCGGGGTCGGTCCGCTTGCAGGCAAGGTTTGGCGGATCGGTTGCATGGGGGGCACCGCACGACCGGAGAATGTGGAGCTCCTGCTCGGTGGATTAGCGGAGGTCCTCGCGAGATGATCGGCCGGGTGGCGCGGACTTCGACCCTCGAGCTCGTCGGATGGCGGGTGCGGCTGAAGACGCTCACCGAGGACGACTACGACGGCTGGTATGCCGTCAGGTCCCGTTGCAGAGGCTGGCTCCTGCCATGGGAGCCCCGCCCGGCCGGTGCTCCTCCGATGGCGGAGGACCGTGCGAGCTTCGCTGCGCGTTGCGCCGCCAGGGAGCGCGAGCGCCAGCTCGGAGGGGGGATCGGCTTCGGGATCTTCCTCGAGGGCCGTCTGGCCGGCGAGATCACCCTGTCGTCCATCCAGCGCGGGCCGTTCCAGCAGGCATACATCGGCTACTGGATCGACGAGGACCTCGCCGGCAAGGGCCTAGCGGGCGAGGCGGTCGTCGTCGTGCTGCGCTATGCCTTCGACGAGCTCGGTCTGCACCGGGTGGAGATCGCCATCGTTCCGCGAAACTGGCCGAGCAGGCGCGTCGTGGAGAAGCTCGCTTTGCGCGAGGAGGGCGTCGCTGTCGGGTTTCTCGAGATCGACGGCAAGTGGGAGGACCACGTCCGCTACGCGATCACTGCCGAGGAGTGGCAGGTCCGGAGCGCCGACCTTGTTCGAACCTGGCTGAAGCGCACCTGAACGCAAACGCGTCCGGACGCGCTCCCGATGCTCAAGGTGCGAGCCGCAGGGCGCGGGGACGTCTGTAGCCTGTCGGTGGTGTCCGTGAAGTGGTTCTCGCGCCGGTCAGTCCTGCTGCACGCCATGGCGCTTCTCGTGGTGGCGGCCTGCCTGGCGCTCGGGTGGTGGCAGTTGGAACGGGCACTGTCGGGCAACACCTTGAGCTGGGTCTACACGTTCGAGTGGCCGTTCTTCGCGGGTTATGCGATTTACATGTGGTGGAAGCTGCTGCACGAGGGGACCGAGGGCCGGAAGGTCGCGACTCATGACGCACGCCATCAACCGAGGACAGCGCAAGCGACGATGAGGAGAAGCTCGCGGAGTACAACAGGTACCTCGCAGATCTGCACGCAAGTGACCGGCGTCGAAGCTGACGAGGCGCGAGCCGACCGCGGGCTCCGATCTGCGCTCGTGCGCTACCAGATCATGGCTTACGTGGTGGGTGTCGGGCTGATCGTCCTGGTGTTCATCGGCGTACCGCTGCAGTACGGCGCAGGCGTTCCCCAGGTCGCCCAGATCGTCGGGCCGATTCACGGGGCGATGTACATCGTCTACCTGGCAAGCTGCCGTGGATCTCGCCAGGCGCGGGCAACTCATGGCCACGCCAGCTCGCGATGATCGTGCTCGCCGGCTTCGTGCCCTTCGTTGCGTTCGTCGTCGAGCGCAAGGTCAGCAGGCTCGTCGAGGGCAACCTTGCACGAGATGGGGGAACGGTATGACCCGACGTCCCCGCTGGCTCAATTCTCGGCAGGCCGGATCGCTGACGGTGAGCGCCTGAAGAACTGCTCGACCTCGTGCTCGTAGGTGTACGAGGCGGGTGGACGGCCGGCGGTTCGCCTGAGACGCGTGGCCCTGATGAAGCTGTCGACCGCCCCCGGCGTCGTATAACGGTGCTCGAAACCGGTTGCGGCGATGCGACTCGTGTCCGACGCCGCGGCCGAATCGCAGCAGAGACTCGAGCTCGGGCGGGAACTCGATCGAGCCGCATGCGCACCAGCGGGCTCGCGACGAGCATCGTGGCGAACGGGGGCAAGAGGCAGAAGCCTCGTGCCGCAAAGGGCTGCCACCTCGCTCCACGGCAGCTTGCCGGCGCCTGCGACGTTGTAGATGCCAGGGATCCGCAGGCGAGTGACGTGCTCGAGAGCGCGGACCACGTCGTCCTCCTCCACGAACTGGACGAGCGGGTCGAATCCGGCGATCGAAGGGCAAAGCGGCCGGGAGAGGTTGGTGCTTATCGGCGTGACGATGTCGGTCCCGAGCACGTTGGCGAACCGCAGGAGGCTGACAACCGTCGAGGGGTTGTCCTCGGCGAAGTCGCGGACGAGCTCTTCGACCTCGACGAGGGACCGCTCCACCCTCGTCGCTGGGCGGTGCCTGCCCGGACCGCGTCCTCGGAGAACCACGCGGGATCGGTCTCGCTGGCGCCGTAGACGAGGGTGGAGGACTTGACGACGACCTGTCTCACCGGGCTTCCGGCCTGGCCGGCGGCTGCGAGCAGGTTCATCGTGCCGATCACGTTGATCTCGTGCAGCGCTCGTCCCGGCGCCTTCGTCGAGTCGGTCACGAGGAAGGTGTGGACGATCGTGTCGGGCTGAGTAGCTCTGACGATCCGCGACACGATCGAGTAGGTCTGGTCGGCGTGAACGAAATCAGTCCGTTCCAACGCGACGGACGGGTCGCGGGTGGCCATTCCGAGGATCATCTCGAATTCCGGATCAGACTCGAGAGCCAGCGCCATCCGCCCACCCCAGAAGGTGTCGAGGCCGGTTATGAGAACCCGGCGTCCCACCGGGTCAGCCGAACCAGACGCTGCGGCGGTCGCGCAGCATGTCGTAGATCGTCTCTTGCATGTGCGTCCTTATGCTCTCGGCCTCGTCCATGATCCTGCTCTTCGAGTACCTCTCCTGGCCGCTCGGCATGTCGAACCTGACCGGGTCGAGCACGCGGAGCTTGAACTTCGAGGGGAAGTAACCGAGCACCCCGAGCGGACCGAGCAGCAGCATGTTGGCCGTGACCGGCACGTAGGGCACGCCGAGAGCCTTTGCCACATGTAGGCAACCGGAAGACGATCGGCATCGACTCCTCGGCTCCGATGCAGACGATCGGGCACGACGGGAACGCCGGCACGCATGGCGATCTCGACGAAGCCTCCGCGGCCGAACCTGCGTAGCTGGTACCTGTCCCTGTAGGTCTTGGAGGGGCCCTTCGTTCCTTCGGGGAAGACGAGCGCCAGCTGGCCCTGGTCGCGAAGCAGTCGCAGCGCGTTGTCGGGGTGCGCCGTGACGCCCCCGGTGCGCGACCACATCGTGCCCGACCCACGGCACCGTGCGGAAGAAGAAGTCGGCCATCCCGTAGACGGGTCTTCCGAGCTCTTCTTCGATGCCGTGCATGATCACCGGAGCGTCGGACGGGATCGCCGCCGCGTGATTGCACACGAGGAGGGCACCACCGGTTTCGGGGATCTTCTCGAGACCCTCCCACTCGACGCGGAACCAGCGCTCGTACATCGGGCGAGTAGAGGCGTCGCACGATCTTGCGGATGCGCTCGGAGCGTCCCCACTCGTCGACGTCCTGCAGACGGGGGGGCGCCGGTCTGTCCTGTTCGATCCGGGGCAGCGGCACGAGGGCGGTGCGGTGTTCGCGCTGTGAAGCGGTACGCAGGGGCGTCACCGCGCCATGGTACCTGTGCGGTGCGGGCCCTTCGCGGAGTCGCTTCAGGGCCTCCCGGCGCCCACGAGCCCTTCGTACCAGATGGGATCGAATGACACGACGGTGCCGGTGTGCGCCGCCTGGATGATCGTGTCTGCTCCATAGGGTCCCGAGCCGACGTACATGATCACGTGGTCGATCCCGAGATCGCCGTCGAAGTCGTAGAAGAGCAGGTCCCCGGGCTGGAGCTGGACAGAGGGCACCGGGGTGCTCTCTCGTGCCTGCAGCGCGGCCGAATGGACGAGCGATACCCCGGCGGCCTCCCACGCGAGCATCGTCAGGCCCGAGCAGTCGACGCCCGACCGGCTCGCCCCTCCCCATACATAAGGGACGCCGAGATAGCTCTCCGCCGCCTTGACCGCGACCTCGCCGGGACCGCTCGCGGTGGGTGTCGGGCGGCGGTGACCCCGTGGGCTCTCCTGCGGCAGCTGCCGCCTTGTTCGCGGCTGACGTCGCCGATGCCCCGTCACCGAGTGACTGCGCGACCTGGGCCGCCTCCTCGGCTTCGAGCGCGTCCTGCTCCTTTGTCCTGGCTGAGGCGGCAGCGGCGACCTCCGCCGCGTCCCGTTCGGCTTTCAGTGCCGCCGCGGCAGCCACCTGGGCTGCGAGCCTTCCCTTCACCTTCGAGAGGGTCGCCTCGGTGGCATTCGTCACAGCCGTGCCTCGATCTCCGTGCGTCGTGCCGCATGCGGCCTCGGAGGCCGCCTGGGCCCGCTCGGAGAGCAGCAGGTGCTGAGTGCCGAGGAGGCGCTGTTGGGCCGCCCGCATCGCCTCAAGGTCAGCGGAGATGTTCCCGAGGGCGTCGCTCATGTAAGCGTTCTGGAGCGACGACGTGTCAGTCGTGCCGGAGAACATCGAGCCGAGCTCCACAGCCGGCTCGTCGTACATGTATGCGTTCAACGCCGCAGCCTGGAGCTGCGAAGCGTGTGGCGCTGGCCATTCTCGCTCGGCTGCACCGAGCTGGACCTGCGTCGCTGCCAAGGCGCTGTCGATCTGCTGCAGGCGGTATGTGGCCTGGTCGTACTGCTCGCTCAGACTCGTGATGCAGAGCTGCTCGGCGGCGATCCTTGCCTCGATAGCAGCGACTTCGGCGCGGGTGGCCCGGAGGTAGCCGGTTGCGCCGATCGACGGGGTGCCGCCAGGGTGGTGCCGCAGACCTGGGAGCCGCGTGACGAATGCCGATGCCCATTGTCTGGCCCGGTGCCTGGGCGCTGCTCGGCGGCGCAGCGAGGAACCCGATGACCAGGAGGAAGCCCATGGCGACGAGCCAGACGGGTTCCGGTCCGCCGGACGAGCGAATCTTCCCGGTTCGGCTCCTCATGGAGCTCAACCCGTGAATTGGCAACCACAGAAGCCACTCCTGACCAGTAGTGTGCGTGCTCAGGCCACTGAAGTAGGGAGTGCGGCCGGGGCGCCCGTCAGCTGGACGCGGCAAGCTCTTCGAGATGGTCATCGGCTCGCCTCCCGGCCGCTTGACCCGAATCCCGAGTGGCTCCGCGCGTGGGCGGCCGTCCTCGCGGCGAGCGGCAGTGCTTCCGCCAAAAAGTGCTTCTACCTGCAGGTTTGACGTCGTGTTTGGGTCCCGAACCGTTTGACCGCGACGTGGGGAACCTCTACCGTGCCTGGCCGTCGGAGGCCGATTTGGGCTCGTATTGAGACGTCCGAACCCGGATCGTGCTCAGGCCCGGAGCCGAGCGGCTCCGGAATGTCGGGATCTCGTCCGGGTCGAGGAGGGCCATGTGGACGGCTTGACCCGTACCGCCGCAGGCGACGTCCGAGGGGTCGAGGACGGGGGCGTATGGGCGTTCCTGGGTGTCCCGTACGCTGCCGATCCTTCAGGGCCCCGAAGATGGCGCCGGCCCGAGCCGCCGTCCTGCGTGGGCGGGCGTCCGGGAGGCGGAGCATTTCGGGCCCATCGCCCCTCAGCCCCCGCCCGTGCCTGGCATGAGCATCCGGGGAGATCCGACCGATTCGGCCGAGGACTGTCTGAGCCTCAACGTCTGGACGCCCGGAATCGACGACGCCAGGCGGCCCGTGCTCGTGTGGATCCACGGGGGCGGCTTCACGTCCGGCAGCGGGTCGAGCCTGCTCTACCGGGGTGAGCGGCTCGCCCGTCTCGGGCGATGTCGTAGTCGTGACGATCAACTACCGCCTCGGTGCTCTCGGGTTCCTGGCCCACCCGAACCTTGCCGAGCCCGAGGGCGGCTTTGGGAACTGGGGACTGCTCGATCAGATCGCTGCGCTCGACTGGGTGCGCGAGAACATCGCCGAATTCGGCGGCGACCCGGAGAACGTCACGGTCTTCGGCGAGTCGGCAGGCGCGATGAGCATCTCGGCGCTGCTCGCGTCGCCTGCGGCGACGCGGCTGTTCCACAAGGCCATCATCCAAAGCGGGCCGCCGACGTGCGGATCTCGGGCGCTGGGCGCAGCGCCGTACTGCGAAGTTCGTCGCCAAGCTGTCGGATTCGGGCGACGCGGGCGCTCGCGGGCCGGCGCAGCGGTTCGATCGGCTTCTGCTCGAGCATGTCATGCCGCCGGAGCGGCTAGTCGCTGCGGCACAGCGTCTGCGAGCCCGAAGGTGACGGACTTCCCCTCGCATTCCTGCCTGTGGTCGACGGCGGTGTCGTCGACAGACCGGCCGCGATGTGATCCGAGGGGAGTCAGGACGACGGATCCCGCTGATCATCGGGACGAATCGCGACGAGTGCACGTTCTTCGCTCTCGGTGATCCACGGGCCGTCGGGAATGGACGAGCGGATGCTTGCTGCGTCGTGTCGGCGCCTCTCGAGCGCCTGAGCTCGCCGGTCCGCTCGTGAAGCGCCTATCGCCAGGCACGATCCGAGCGCGGGGAGGAGTCGGGGCCGCTGGCAGTCTGGACGGCGATCACGACTGATCTCGTGTTCCGGTTGCCATCGCTCTCGTTCGCCGAAGCGCTCTCGGAGGCCGGGGCTGAGGTCTTCGCGTATCTCTTCACGTGGAACTCCCCATTCCTCGGGGGAATCCTCGGCTCCGCGCATGCGCTCGAGGTGCCGTTCGTCTTCGGATCCGTAGCCCGAGCGAGCTGTCCAGCCCTACTCGGGCTCGGGTCCGGCAGCGCTCGCGCTGTCGGATGCCATGATGCGCTCGTGGGTTGCGTTCGCAGCTTCGGGAGACCCTTCATGCGACGAGCTCGGGCAGTGGCCCGCATACGACGCCAAGCGAAGAGGCACACGATGGTGCTCGGGGAACACCGGGCGCTCGAACATGACCCACGCGGCGAGGAGCGCGAGGCGTGGAGCGACTCGGGAGTGGACATGGCGAACCGGCTGTTCCAACCCTGAGTCGGTTGCAGTCTGCACGACTAGTGCGAGCGGGGGCGTAGCCCAATCGGCAGAGGCAAGGCGCTTAAACCGCCTCCAGTGAGGGTTCGAGCCCCTCCGCCCCCACCATAAAATGGACTCGCCGGGTCACAGAAGAGCCAGTCAGCAGCTCCATATCTCCGGAACTACAGCGACCGATTCTTAGTGAGGCGCACGTCATTCACTTGCAAGGACCCAGTGCCTGCCCACTGCACCCTAATGGTGATCTCTTCCGGTGCGAGGACTTGAAACCCCATGTCGGCACTGCTGGATGACTCGGGAAGTGATCTGGATCGCAGCGTCATCACGCCCTTGTTCGGAGGCTGTGCGGTGGCAATAGCGGCCATTGTTGCCGCATTGCGACTGCCATCCACCAGGCGGTAGTCGACGGTGGCTTCGTAACTGCCAGGCAAGAGTATCCAGTTCGGGCCCGACACAACAGAACCTCGGTCTGCGGACCCTCTTGCGAGACGACTCGTCCCGCTTATCGGGAGCCGCGAGAAAAGCGAAGCAGCTCTAAAGGTGACTGTCGTGGGCAGCAGGACGGGTGTCGACAGCGCCAACACCGCTGAGACGATGGATGCAAGTACAAAGGAACTGGCCGCCGTTCTACTGAACCGCAACGGAGAGCTGAGGAGGGCAAGGAGCAAATACACCACCGTCGCGCCGATCATCCAGATCCATGCGAGGCCCCACCACGTTCGCGCGTCTCTCCACCAACCGAATGTCTGGATGCTCCCTGCGATTGGGGCTTTCGACGACGCGACCATGAAATTGAACACACTCGGAAAATTTCGATTGCTTCCGATATACCCGAGGACGGGGGATGGATCCAGTCCGCCCCACCACCCCGAGTACCTTACTGGGTCCCATGCGAGGCGATTGTAATAGAGGTGTTCGTCCAACAGAATGGGCGTCGCCTGAAGTAGATATATGGCCCCAATCACAACTGCGATCGTCCAGACTGCGCGACGTCGGACTTTCCACAACTCGAGCAGGTAAACACCCGAGAAAGCAAGCAGCACCGGAGCGTCTGGCCACTCGAATCGCCCCACAAAACCACCGCCACCGAAGCTGATGTCTTGCGTTGCATTGCCGTACACGAAGGCAATGACTACGACCAAGGTCGTGAGGCCGGCCACGAGGCTGCGACGCCTCAAAGCCCAGATGCCTGCCAAGCCAAGCAATGAGACCGGAAACTGAATGAACAAGCCCTGTCGTCGATCGAACAGCAATGCGATGGTCCGGGTCAATGTGCTGAGTCCGAACAGGCTGATGGCCTGGCCCGTTCCGAGTGGGTGACCGAAGCCCCACATATTGAACGAGACAAGACAGGCAAGGCTGATGACCGGAGGCATCAGTAACCCTGCGAGCTGACTGCTGGGGAGTGTGGTTCTGAAGTAGACGACTACGAGAGCAGCAAGTATGAGAACAGAAACAAGGATATTCTTGGCGTCCAGCCAAGGCAGGAATGACAACAGGCTCGTCCCAGCAACGATCTGAGGGTTTGTCAAGCGACCGCGCTGTTCGATCAAGGCGATCAGCATGATAATTATTGCGACGGTAAACCCAGTAATTAGATCGGGATAGACTTGCGTGGTGGCGATCAAGTAAGCGGGAGCGATGAAGAGTCCAACAATTGCTATTCGCCATGATGACCTGATTTCCGAGATCTCTCCCACCAGGTGCATAAGACCTACGGCAAGTAAGACAAGAAGGAGACCAAGGAACGCGACCGCCCAATTCGTACCGGCCAGCATTGGAATAGCTAGGAGGGCAGATAGCCCGACAGCGTGGCCGGGCAGCACGAGGCCGTCCTTGATGTGGGGACGGCCTTGACCAATCTGAGAGGCAATGTGTGGACCCGGTTGCGCTTTCCACGGAAAGATGACGTGGTGTGCTACTGCAAAGTTGTATCCGGGAGTCATGTTGAGGGTATGAAATCGACCTATGGATACAGCTTCTACCAAGTAATGAGGTTCATCTCCGGCAATAGGCACCCCTTGGTGCCGGACAAGTACGAGCGCAGCCTTTGATGCCGCGACGAGCACCACGATACTGCCGAGCACGAATATTGCGGAATGGCTCCGTGTGGCCAGACTGTCCGCCCGGCTGGACGTTCCGCCGTAGATGCGCCTGTCTGCGCGACTACTGGATTGCATCGTGGATGAACGTAGCCGAGTCGACACGAGAAGCGTGACCAAAAATGATCGTCATTGCAGGAACCGGGTGCCCGTCCTTGCAGGAAGTTGAAGGTACGGCCGGGGCCCATTAGGTTATTGGCTAGGGCAAGGAAAATCCCTCGGGAGGGTGGCGATGAAGTTATTTGAGGGATCGCGGGGAGACGCCGATTCCGGCGGCAGGACACGCGCAAGCACGCCACGCAATCTGGGGTTGACCGCGATCATCGCGCTCGCCCCCGTCTTGCTCGCGGCTACCAGTGCCTCGGCGGTGACGCCAAGTGCATCTCCCGTGCCGAGTACCTGGAAGGCAATCGATCTGGGCACGCTCGGCGGTGAGGCTACATATGCGATCGCCGTCAACGACTCAGGAGGGGTCGCAGGAGACAGCGAGACCACCGGCGACGAGGGCGAAGAGGGCTTTTACTGGTCGCACGCGACAGGAATGGTCGGGGTCGGCTATCTGCCGGGCGACGTCCTCAGCTACGTGAATGCGATGAACCAACATGGGCAGGTGGTCGGCTACAGCACTGAGAGCGATGGGCAGAACCCTGAGCCATTTTCATGGACCCCGTCCGGCGGAATGGAACAGATCGGGCCGTCAGGGACCATCGGTGAAGCCGGCGCCGTCAACGGCCGCGGACAGGTCGTCGGGTACATCACGAACTCTCAGTACCGTTACGAGGCTTTCTCGTGGACGGCCAAGCACGGTATGACTCTTCTCGGAGCACTTGGCGGAAATGCAAGTTATGCAACTGCGATAAACGATAAAGGTCAGGTCGTCGGGTGGACCTTCGACCCATCCGGCGCCGCCGAGGCCTTTTCCTGGACTGCGTCGGGCGGGATGGTGGGGCTCGGGCCACAAACCGATATTGCACTCGGGGTGAACGGGAAAGGCCAAGTGATAGCAAACGGGCTCGGAGACCCACAGGACGCATACGTCTGGACTCAAAAGGGCGGGCTGGTGAACCTCGGAACGTTCGGTGGGAATGTAACCGAAGCGTTAGCCGAGAATAACGACGGAGACGTCGTCGGATCGAGCACCGTGTTCGAAGATGGCTCGGACGACTCCGAACCTTTCTTGTGGACTCCATCGGCAGGCATGATCGACATTGGACCGCCGAGCGATCAGGGTGTCGCGAATGCGGTGAACTCCGCCGGCGAAGTCGTGGGGGTCGACGGGGACGAGACGACATTGGCGTTCTCCTGGACGTCATCCGGCGGAATGGTCGACCTCGGGACACTCGGAGGCACACTCAGCGAGGCGACGGCCGTGAACAACAACGGTGACGTCGTAGGTTGGAGTGATCTCTCCGACGGAACCGCGGTGGCCGTGATGTGGCGACCTGTTCGCGACGGCTGAAGGTGTGGTCTGTGCACTTCCGTTAGCCGAAGGCCTGAATGGCCTCTATTTCCGCAATGGTGGCCGCCCCGAAACGCAGGAATATCTCGAGCAACGAGCTTTCGTCCCACCCGAGGGCCGCTATCAGCTGGGTGGTCTCGAAGACTTCGCGAGACAGCTCGTCGCGGCGCCGCTGGTAACCACCGAGCACATCGTCCCAATCCTTTCCCCCGAGAGCGGAGTGAACCGCTTCGGCAAGCAGCTCGGCGTCACGGAAGGCGTCGGTGATCCCATGCCCGGTGACGGGGTCCTTGTGATACCCGGCATCGCCGACAAGTGCCCATCCCGGCCCGTATGGCACCCGGAAGAACCCAGGGACGGTGCGGAAGGCGAAGAAACGCGATTGGCGCTCCGCTTGACGAATTAGCTCGCCGAGACGAGGGCTGGCGGTGGTCACCACCTCAGCGTGTGCGCCGTCGACGTTGCCCTTGAAGTCGGAGAATTGCTCGTCGGGCTTACCGGCGAAAACGCAGGCCTGGTCGTCGTTCGTGGGGAACACCCCGCAAAAGTGCCCTCGGTTGAAGGCCAGCTCCACGGCATCGGTCTCGAAGTTGCTGAAGTAGGCGTAGTAGCCACTGCCGCGACCCTGGCGTTCGTCGTAAACGGCCGCGTCGGCGAGCTTGGCAATCGTCGAATGCGTCCCGTCGGCACCGATCACAACAGACGCCTGCTCTTGAACTTTCCGTTCCGCCTCGTCGTGACCTGCGACGCCAACCACCCGTCCGTCGTCGCGAAGCAGGTCCTTGACCGTAACTCCCTCTCGAAGCTCAGCCCCCGCCTCGATTGCCGCGTCGACCAGCAGCTTGTCCAGGACGGTTCGCCGGGGCGACACCGTTCCCATCACCGGGTCCTCCCCGAGGGGGTTAGAAATTCGTTCGGTCCTATCGTGACTGTGAACCCCGGCACCCAGGGGACGTTGGTCGCGAGGACCCGGTCCAGAAGTCCCCATCGCCGAAGTTGTGTGACCCCGCCGGGGGTCACACAGTGGGTCGAGACGGTATCGCTCGGGAAGTGCGCCCGGTCCAACATGAGCACCGAGTGACCGCGTTCTGCCAGGAGCCGGGCTGTCGCCGCCCCGGCGCATCGGCTTCCCACCACGATCGCGTCATGCACAGGCGCCACCTCCCAGCAGTCTTGTCAGTGGCAAGATACGGTGCATTGGATATCTTGTCAACGTCAAGATCGTCTACGGTTTGCCTGTGCCGGAAACGGACCTCAAGCCGTACCATCATCGCCGCCTGCGCGAAGCGCTCATCGAGGCGGCGCTCGACGAGATCCAAATCGTGGGCCCGGCCCGGCTCAGCATGCGGGAGATCGCCAGGCGAGCCGGGGTATCGCACGCCGCCCCCGCCCACCACTTCGGGGACAAGAGGGGCATCTTCACCGCCATCGCGGCCGAAGGGTTCACTCTCCTGCGACAGCAGAACGAGCCGTATCTCGGGAAGCCCAATGCCCTAACGAACGGCGGCATCGGATACATAGCGTTCGCGGTCGCACACCCCGCCCACTTCGAGGTCATGTTTCGGACCGACCTCTACGACACCAGCGACGCTGACCTTCAACTCGCCCGTACCCAGGCATTCGAGGTGCTGTTCCGGGCGGTCGAGGAGGGTCTGGGCACGGGGGACCCAGAGAAACTAATGGGGACGTCGATGGCCGCCTGGTCGCTCGTTCACGGGTTCGCCGCCCTGTTGTTGAGCGGGAACTTCCCGGCGGACCTGAGCGAGCACCCGGACTCTTTCGCATCGCTACTGACACAAGGGATCGTCGCCTTGGGAAAAATCTCGAGCGCCCAGGCGAAACGCGGCCTTCCACCGATGGGTTCTTTCGGCATGACGGGGAACTCTTGAGGTTACGGGACATCATGGAGACCATGGAGATCCAGACGCGGCTGTTGCCACTTGTCGGCGCGTACAACTTCCGTGACCTCGGTGGCTACCCCACGACGGACGGGCGAAGCACACGCTGGGGACGCCTGTACCGGAGCGACACCCTCCAAGAGCTGACCGAACAGGACCTGCAGCTTCTTCGCGAGATCGGGCTCGTAAGCGTGATCGACCTTCGAACTGCGGGCGAAGTCGAGCGCAACGGCCGTGGCGTCCTCGGTTCGGAAGCCATTCGCTACGTGAACCTTTCGGTCCTGCCCGAGCCAGGTGGCGAGCAACAGGCAGCACCCGCGACGTCGATCGAAGAGGTGTCCGAGCGGTACCTGTCGTACCTCGAGGTCGGGAGGGCAGCCCTCGTCGAGTCGTTTCGACTGATCGCCGACCCCGATAGCTACCCGCTCGTGTTTCATTGCTACGCCGGCAAGGACCGTACGGGGGTACTGGCGGCCCTCGTGCTCAGCTGCGTCGGCGTCGAGCGGAATGCCATCGTTGACGACTACGTGCTCACGGCGACCCGCATGGACCTGATTCTCGGCCGTTTGCGGCGAGATCCCCGGTACGCCGATCGCATGAACGACATGCCTGCTTCGGTCTTCGTGGTCGAAGCGTCGAGCATGGAGCGTTTCCTCGACGGCCTGGAGCAGCGATTCGGTGGGGCTCGTGCATGGGCTCTCGGTGCCGGGATTGCAGAAGCCCAGCTCGAGGCCATGACGCACCTCGTCGTTGATGACGACACGTGACCGACAAGGCCAATCTGCCTCGCGAGTCAAAACCGGTCAGGCGGTCGACAGCAAGGTACCCTCGCGCACGACCGACATCGAGAACATGGTTAGGTTGAGGAGACGGCTCGGATCGTGAAGAAGCTTGAAGGCCCTGTGACAGTGACCCGCGCCGCACGCTCGATCAAGCGTCGGATCATCAGGCCGTCGCACACTCCCGTCGACCCGACCCCTGAAGAACCGCAGCCGGCGGACTCGGTCGAAACCCTTTCGACGCTGGCTGAGCTCGACGAGAAGCTCCGCGAAGTTGAAGCAGCCTGGGCCATCTCGGACGACAAGATGCGAGAGGTCTTCCGCAGTTTCCAGATGAACCCTCCGAAGGACCTCCCACCTGACCCTTACAGTCCGGAGTACGCCGAGCGTCAGTTCGAGTTGTACAAAGTGATATCCGGTCGGGATTCGTACGACGTCGGTCACGAGCAGTCGAACTTTCCAGTCGATCCCAACAAACCGTTTCCTTACTACACGGAGAGCTCCGAGACCGTCGGCCACCAGTTGATGGGACTCGGCTTCATAATCCAGGCCATGGCGCTTCCGTCGGGTTCTTCGATCCTCGAGCTGGGCGCTGGTTGGGGAAATACCACCGTTGCGTTGTCGCGCATGGGTTACGGGGTGACCGCTATCGACATCGACCCAAACTTCGTCGGTCTGATCGGCGCGAGAGCAGAGAAATTCTCGCTCTCGATCGACGTGCGCTGTGGTGCGTTTCTTGATGTCGACCAACTCGGCCGTAGTTTCGACGCCGTCCTCTTCTACGAATGTTTTCACCACTGCTCCGATCACCGGTTGCTCCTGAGCAAGTTGGCCGATGTGCTGCTCCCCGGCGGGAAGGTGTTCTTCGCAGCCGAGCCGATAAACGATTCCTTCCCGGTTCCCTGGGGTCTACGCCTCGACGGGGAATCCTTGTGGGCGATCCGGAGCAATGGCTGGCTCGAGCTCGGCTACCAGGAATCGTATTTTCTCCGCATGCTCCAACATCTCGGCTGGGTCGCGAGGAAGCACGTCTCGCCGGCCTCGCACCTCGCGGTGGTATTCGAAGCGAGGAGGGCCGATCGCTTCTACGGCATCTCGACTTTCGACATGCCGCCGGACGAGGATGTGACGTGGGCCATCCCTGACCACACCGCCACCGGCCTCCGGTATACGGGGCGCTCGAGCCGGATCTCCTTGCAGCGCGAGCAAGACTGCAGCGAGGTGGTGATCGACGCGATGAACGCGTCCCCACGTGCGCTCCCGTTCTCGGTGCAACATGGACAGAACACCGTCACAGGTGTCGTCGAGCCCCACGCGGATCTCGCGATTCGCGTCCCTTACGACCGAGCAGCGATGCAGCTCGTGATCGAGACGGAGACCTGGCGGCCATCCGATTTGCTCGGTTCTGTCGATGTCAGGGAGATCGGTCTTGGCGTCCGGTCAATCACGTTGGTTCCGGCCTGAGCGAGACCGGAATCGCGTGGAAAATATGACCGACAATGGAACCTGCTGAGAGCACTCCTACCGGGACCTTTCCGGTCGACGGGATCGTCCACCGCTCGAGCCCCTTCGCGGTGTCCGACACCGTCGATCGGCTAGTGGCGGCCATCGAGGGCGCCGGCGCAAAGGTCTTCGTCGTCGTAGACCAAGACGGGGAGGCTGAACGCGCCGGGCTGTCGCTTCGACAGACCAAGCTCGTGATCTTCGGTAATCCGGCGGCCGGCACTCCGGTGATGCGGGCGGCCCCGCTTGCTGCACTCGATCTTCCCCTGAAGATCCTGGTTTGGCGCGACGACGCCGGCGCGGTCTGGATGACGTATGTCTCCGCCGACTGGCTCGTCAGCCGCTACGGCCTCGTCGCCGAATCCGGCAGTCGTCTCGCGGCCGCGGACACGCTGACGAGCCGCGTCGCTTCTTCGGTCTGATCCAGTCTTCCGAGAGCGCGAGACGGCTGGTCGCGCACCTTTCGGAGTCAGATCCTCGCGACGGCCGACGCTGGAGGGATGGTGCCGGGTCCTGTCACCAGGCACCCCGCCTTGAGAGCCGGGTCCTGTGCGGCCGGGAGGTCCGGAGGCGTCAAGAACGCCGGCGCCGTGGTCAGGTCCACCATGTCGAAGAGGCTGCTCGCGTTCGCATCACGTCGGGTCAGCGCCGGGAGGTTCCACTTCTCCTCGACCGTCTTCAGTATCGAGGTGTGGTCGTAGATCGTGTGGGACACGAAGTCGGTCTTGGAATATGGGCACACGACGCCGGCAGGAACCCTGAACCCGTACCGGTCGAATCCTCCGGGGGGATAACCCGGCTTCAATTCGGGCGGTACGTCGTCTGGCGGCACGGCGGGCGGGGGAGGTACGTGGTCGTAATAGCCACCGTGCTCGTCATAGGTCCAGATGAGCATGGTCTTCGGCCAATTGGGGCTCGACATTACTGCTTTGACGACGTTCTGCATGAACTGGTCGCCATATTGAACGTCTTGCGGATCCTCTTCTGACGAGTGGTCGTAGTCGGGCTCGAGGAGGCTGTACGACGGAAGGTTTCCCGCTGCAGCGTCGGTGAAGAACTGGTCGATCTTGACGACGTTTCGCGCAAGTTCCTTGTTTTCGAGCAGTGGAAGGAACACTCCGAGCGTCGGAAGCGTCGAGTAGTAGTCCTTCCACGTGATCCCGTGCTTGTCGAATTGCTCGTATATCACTCCGTTCGGCGGTACCTCCAGAGGGAGGCTGTCGTCGATGAGCCCGAGCGACGTTCCGGCGATCAGGTAGCGGCGGTTCGGATTGGTCTGCGCCATCGCTGAGCAGAAGTACCTGTCTCCAATGGGGAATGTTTTGGCCATCCCGCACGTGAAGGTGAGATCTGCGCTCGTGAAGTAGCCCATCGCCTCTGCGGTCGAGCTCGTGACGAAGCCTTGGCACGTGCCGTTGTCGTATGCCTCGTGAGCCGCAACCCAATCGTTTCTGACTCCCCCGGTCTGGCATTCGGTCGGCATGTGAAAGGCGTGCACATAGTCGCCGTGACCGTCCGGGTTCTTGGCGGTCGGCCGCCCGTCAGAACCGACCGTGAAGCCGTCGCCCCTGCCGATGAGGCCGAGAATGTTGTCGAACGAGTGGTTCTCCATCATGACGACGACGAAGTGCTCGATCTGCGGTACCTGATCTGTGCCTGCAGCCACACTCGGGTTGGGAAGAGAGCCGGCCACCCTCGATACCGACGGCGCCGTGGTCGTGCTCGACGTAGGGATGCTCGAAGAGGTGCTGCGCGTCGTGGATGTGGCCGATCGGGCGCTGCAGGCGCCGAGCACGATGGACGCACCTGCGAGCCCGCCGCCGAGGAGCTGTCGCCTGCTCAGGTTCACGGCCCTCTTCCCGCCGGACACCGGCTGACGGGTCATGGTGCCGACAATAGATGACGAGTGTGCGACAGGACACTCGCCTGGTTCCGCCTCCGGGATCCTCGCTCGTATATCTTCGCGGTGTGGCCGCCCCGCATCCGACGATCGTCGAAGGGCGTCCGGATGTGACGGGTTCGACCGGTCGGTCCTTTGCCGACCGGGCTCTCGAGGCCATGAGCGAGCACGGGCCGCTCGTGTTCGGGCTCGACCCTTTCGGGGATCTGTTGGTCGACTGGGGTCTCGGGGACACCCCGGATGGGTTGGAGCGCTTCGTCGACATCGTCCTCGAGGCATGCGTGGGGACAGTGGGCGTCGTGAAGCCTCAATCCGCCTTCTACGAGCGACACGGTTGGAGGGGTATCAGAAGCCTCACTCGGCTGGTCGAATCGTGCCGGGGTTCAGGGCTGCTCGTGCTCCTCGACGCGAAGCGAGGTGACGTCGGCTCGACCAACAAGGCCTACGCCGAGGCATATCTCGGGGCAGGAGCGGCCATTCAGGTCGACGCCATCACGATCACCCCGTATCTCGGGTTCGAGTCGATGCGCCCGATCTTCGATCGTGCCCTCGCTGCTGACTCGTCGGTGTTCGTGGTCACGCGGTCGACCAATCCAGAGGGCAGAGCGATCCAGGGCTCGGTCCATCCGAACGGAAGAACGACGGAGGAACAGGTCGTCGCCGAGATCGCTGCCGAGAACCGGCGAGTTGCTCCCGGTGGGATCGGGCCGATCGGCGCTGTCTTCGGTCCGACCCATGGTCCGCCTGCCTTCGATGTCCGCGCCATGAACGGCTTGTTCCTGGCGCCCGGAGTGGGTGCTCAGGGTGCGACGCCGCAGGTGGTCGCTAGCTGTTTCTCGGCGTGTCCCGATCGGGTGCTGCCTTCGGCCTCACGGTCCCTTCTGGCGGACGGTCCCGACCCGTCGCGGCTGAAAGCGGCCGCTTTCGCTCTCGGAGCCCAGCTCACTGAGGCGCTGGCGACGAGCTGACTCGCCGACAGTAAGGCGCCTACGCCGGCTCGACGCGCGTCATTTGTGCCGGGAGGTGAGGCGATCGAAAGGTGGCGAGTACCGGATGATGCAGGCTATTGCCTGGATGCCGTCGCGCCACCCGATCTTCTTGCCTTCCTCGTAGGTGCGCCCGGAGTAAGAGATGCCGACCTCGAATATCCGTGCACCGGTCTTCGCGACCTTCGCGGTTATCTCGGGCTCGAATCCGAAGCGGTCCTGTTCGAGCACCAGCTGCTGGAGAAGCTCCCTGCGGAAGAGCTTGTAGCACGTCTCCATGTCCGTCAGGTTGAGGTTGGTCGCCATGTTGGACGCGGTGGTGAGTATCCGGTTCCCGATCGAGTGCCAGAAATAGAGCACCCGGTGAGCGTCGCCACTCAAGAAACGCGAGCCGAAGACAACGTCTGCTTTTCCATCCAGAATTGGCTGGAGCAGCCTGCCGTACTCGGCCGGGTCGTACTCGAGATCGGCATCCTGCACGATGACGTAGTCCGCCGTTGCCTCGGCGAAGCCCCGCCGGAGTGCAGCGCCCTTGCCGGCGTTCTTGGGTTGGACGACGACTCGGACGCGAGCGTCGTCGATCGACCTCGCCAGTTGCACGCTCTCGTCGGAGGACGCATCGTCGACGACGATCACCTCTGCGACGTACGGGGACGCGAGAACTCGCCCCAAGATCTCCACGATCGTCGAGGATTCGTTGTAGCAGGGAATGACTACCCCGAGGCATTTCATGGGACCGCCTTTTTGCGCGGCGCGCGGCTGGGTGAAGCTCATAGATAGTAGAGGTCAAGCTGACGTGTTCCGCCACTTGAGAAGATCGCGTAACTTGTTCGTCACCCAGGTGGCAGTTTCGTAACGTCAGCGGCTGCGTTCGGCCGCGCCGTCGATCTCGTGAGCGCCTAGGAGCCGTGTGCCGCATCCATGATGAGGCAGGTGCTCGTCGCAGCGGCGACGAGCTTGTCTTCGCCGTCAAGGATCCGCGCGGAGCTGAATGCGACGCGCCGGCCCGGTTTCGTCACCTCGCCGATTGCCCGGAGCAGTCCGCTCGTCTTGGTGATGGGGCGAAGGTAGCTGACATTGAGGTCGATCGACGTGTAAGCGATCCCGGCGTCGAGGGTGGTGTGAACGGCGCAGGCCGCGACCGTGTCGGCAAGCGTGCAGGCAAGGCCGCCGTGGACGACTCCGATCGGGTTGTAAGCAGACTCGTCCGGGGAACATTCGAAGACCACGTGCCCGACCTCGACGTCGCGGATCGTGAATCCGAAAAGGGCTGCGATCGGAGGTGGGGGAAGGCGACCGTCGCGGATACCTCTAAGAAAGTCGAGACCGTTCAGCTGGGCTGCAGCGGCGGCGCTGATCATGGGATCGTGCCACATGACCGTCTTGAGTCTGGGTTCGCCCCATTCCGCCCCTTCGAGATCCTCGTCCTCGGCGCGATAGATCCTGGTCATGCGGACTCCTCGAGGTTCTCGTAGGCGGGCAGTGGCGTTGGTTGCGTGGAATCGGCTCCGCTGTCAGAGATTCGGACCGTTGCGAGTGTCTTCGATCCCAGAAGCGAGCAGATGATCCCCGAAAACGTCGCCATCGCCGCGGCGTACCACCAAAGATGATGAAAGTTTTCGAGCGCGGCACCGGCGGACTTGGGCACACCAAGAATCACGACCAGCAATGCCACTCCGAGCGCGCCGCCGACCTGCCTGGCTGTCTGGTTCACGGCGCTGCCCACTGCGAAGCGCTCTTGGTGGAGGCTCGAAACCGCCGCTGCGCCGAGAACCGGAAACGTCAGGCCGATACCGAGCCCGATGATGACCGAGCCTGGTAGCCATACGCCGACGTAGTCGGGGTGAAGCCCGATGGTCGTCGCGTACCAAACGAGCCCTGCAGTGAAAACACCGAACCCGGCGATGAGCACCTTGCGAAATCCGAGCACCCCCGCCAGTCGACCCGCAGGACCGGAGACTGCGGCGACGACAAGGGGGCCTGGCGTCACGGCGAGACCCGCCTCGAGTATCGAGTAGTGCCAGACACTCGTCAGGAACAAGATGTTCCCGAGCAACATGGCGAAGAAGCCCATCGCATAGAGAAGCGTCGCAGCGTTGGCCACGGCGAACGACCGCGCCTGGAACAAGCTGAGGTCGAGCACAGGCTCCGCGAGACGTTTCGACCGTTTCAAGAACAAGGAGCCGAGCACGGCTGCGCAAACGAAACAGGCGACTATCCACGCGCTGGACCAACCCCAACTGGGACCCTCGGAGATCCCGAGCACCAGCGCGGCGAGGGCAACGCTGAGCATCGCAACTCCGGGATAGTCGGGTTTCGACCGGGCTTGTGAACCGCTCGATCGGACTAGGACCCTCCGGCCGACGAGCCAGGCGACCAAGCCGACAGGCAGGTTCACGTAGAACGCCGATCGCCAACCGAGCCATGTGATCAGCGAGGCGCCGAACGACGGACCCGTGGCGACTGCGAGCGCGCCGATCCCGCCCCACATGGCGACCACCTGCGAACGCCGCTCGCCCGGGAATGCACCTAGAAGCAGTCCGAGCGACGAGGGGAGAAGGGCTGCGGCACCGCATCCCTGGATCACCCGTCCCGCCACGAGGAGCGCGACAGAAGGAGCGAGACCGCACAGCGCCGACCCCAGTGTGAAAACCCACAGGCCGGCGAAGAAGACGCGCCTGCTCCCGAGCCGGTCGGCCGTTCGGCCGGCGATGACCAGTAGAGAGCCGAACACGATGCTGTAACCGGTGATCACCCAAGCCAACGCGGCCCGCGAGTCATGGGAGAACGAACGCTCGAGGGCGGGGAACGCAACGTTCACGATGGACAGGTCGAGAGAAGCCATGAACGCACCAAGGGCGGTCACGAAGAAAACGGCGTTCCTGTGGGACGCGGCTTCCCGGTCGAGCGGTTCCCGGCGCGTCCGAAAGAGTTGCATCACAATACGCATCATATGAGATTGAGTTTTATGATGCAACCCACTATGCTCGGTGTCGTGGAACGCAAGAGCTTCGCCGGCATGGACTGCTCGGTGGCACAGTGCCTCGAGGTGGTCGGGGAGTGGTGGAGCATGCTTGTCATCCGCGACGCATTCCTGGGCGTCACCCGATTCGAGGACTTCCAGCGCAGGCTCGGGATCTCGCGCAACATCCTCCAGGATCGACTCACGACTCTCGTGGACGCAGGGATCCTCGTGCGCGTTCCGTATTCCGAGCACCCACCGCGCCACGACTACCGGCTGACCGACAAGGGCCGCGATCTGTGGCCCGTCCTCACGACGATGCGCCAATGGGGTGACCGTTACGCGGCGCCGTCCGGACCGCCCGTAGGGATCGTGCACAAGTCGTGCGGGGACCTCGCCGAGCCCGTCCTCGTATGCGGGTCGTGCGGGGAGCGGGTGGTTGCAAGGGACTACACCGCCGTTCCCGGGACCGGGCGAACGGGGCCGGTCATGTTTCCTCGCCGGGCACCGCAGCAGGCATGAGCCGCCGCCCCGATCTCGATCTGATGAAGGTGGCGGGCGCTCAGGTCCGTTTCGAGGTGGCGATCGCGAATTTGGACGACGGTGATGTTCTTCGCCCGAGCATGTTGCCCGGCTGGACTGTCGGACATCTGCTCTCCCATGTGGCTCGCAACGCCGACAGTCACCTCCGCAGGGCAGAGGCGGCTGCGAGCGGAGTGGTCGTGGACCAGTACGAAGGCGGATTCGCCGGGCGAGCGGCTGAGATCGATCGTGGCGCCCGACGTCCGGCGAGAGAGCTGACAGCAGACGTGAACACGAGTGCACATGCGCTCGACGAGAAATGGCGCTCCATACCCGATGCGGCCTGGGCGAACATCACCCGCGACGTCGGCGGCCGGGAACGTCCCCTATACGCACTGCCTGCGCGCAGGTGGCAGGAGCTCGAGGTCCACCGCGTCGATCTCGGTGTCGGTCCCACCTTTGCCGACTGGCACGAAGACTTCGTCGCGGATCGCCTTCCTGAGCTCAGGGCCGGTCTGGTGGAGCGCTTGCCGGAGGGCGCCCTGCCCCCTGTACAAGGTGCGCTCGATCCCCGCGAGGAGCTGGCCTGGCTCTACGGACGACTGAGCCGGCCAGGGCTGCCGGTGTTGTCTGCGTGGTCCTGACCGCAACCGGTACGAAGGAAGGAGAGCACCTTGTTGGAACCGGGGTCGAGCAGACCGTTCATGCCCGGTTACGGCATCTTGCCCGCGGGCGAAGGAACCGGGCTCCTTCGGTGGGAGTGGGCCGCGGAACGGTTGGCGAGTTCCCACGACTACTGGTTGTCCACGGTTCGACCAGATTCGCGGCCCCACGCAATGCCGGTGTGGGCCGTGTGGATGGAGGACTCCGTCTGGTTCAGCTCGGGTGGGATGTCGCGAAAGGCGAGGAATCTTGCGGCGAATCCGTGGGCCGTGATCACCACCGATGACCCTCTCGAACCGGTCGTGGTCGAAGGCAGGGCCCTGCTGGTCAGCCCGACACACGAGCACTCGGCAATCGACAGGTTCGCCAAAGCCCTGAACTCCAAATACGACACCGAATACTCGCTCGAGTTCTTCTTGGAAAACGCCTGCTTTCGCATCGCGCCTGCTTGTGCATACGGCCTGGCGGAAAGCGATTTCATCGGATCGCCGACGAAGTGGACCTTCGACTGATCTGACCGGCCGACCCTGAAGAGAGACGGATACCTCAGTCGCAAGGCCCGGCGGCGACCGGCTCGAGAGCTTTTGCGAGCTCGGCGAGTTGCCTTCGTGAGAGCAGGTCGACGAAGAAGCGCCTGACCTGCTCGACGTGATCCTGCGCAGCCGCTTCGAGGCGCGAACGTCCTTTTGGCAACAGCACGGCGTAACTGCCTCTTCGGTCGTCGTTGCAGCGTATTCGGTCCACCCAACCCGCCGAGACAAGTCCGTCCAGGCGGCGTGTCAGCCCGCTCGGTGAGAGGTTCAGGCGTCCTGCGAGCTCGCACATGCGCATCCTGTCGCCCGGGGCTTCGGAGAGGTGGATCAGGACCTCGTAGTCAGGCAGTGAGATGCCCTGGGACTCCTGCAAGGAAGCGTCGAGCCTCGCCACGAGTTTCGAGTGAGCGGTCATCAATCCTCGCCACGCGCTCATCTCGAGTTCGTCGAGCCAGGGCGTGCTGCTCACCGCGCAAGCGTACCTGCGGCGACCGGGCGGATACGGTTGGAGAGATGACGGCCCCTCCCGGCCTCGAACAGATCGAAGCCGATCTCCGGTCCGAGCACCAGCAACTCGACGAGATGGTCGATCCGCTCGCTCATGACGAGTGGAACCTCGAGACCCCGGCAGCCGGTTGGACCGTGCGCGATCAGATCAGCCATCTCGCGTTCTTCGACGATGCTGCCGCGCTCGCACTCGAGGATGCCGAAGCATTTCTACCCATGTCCCAGGCGGCCTCAGATGCACTCGTCGCGGGCGACGACCCGATGCGTGAGCATCTCGCGCTCGGGCGTTCGATGACGGAGGAGGAGCTTCTCGGGTGGTGGCGCCGTGCGCGGACAAGGCTCCTCGCGGCGGCCGATGTCACCGACCCAAAGGCGCGAGTGCCGTGGTTCGGCCCACCGATGGGAGCGCTCTCCTTCGTTTCGGCGCGCATCATGGAGACATGGGCTCACGGCCAGGACGTCGCAGACACGCTCGGTATCGAGCGGGTGCCGACGGCACGTCTGCGGCACATCGCCCATCTCGGCATAGGTGCACGGGCTTTCAGTTACGCATTGCGGTCGATGAACCTTCCCGACGAGCCGGTGTACGTAGCGCTCGAAGCCCCGTCGGGTGGCATCTGGGAGTGGGGTCCGCCCGGGGCCGCGAGCTCGGTAACGGGACCTGCGGTCGACTTCTGCCTGGTCGTCACGAGACGACGCCACCCGTCTGCCACTCACATCGTGATGACCGGCGAAGCAGCGTCGGAGTGGATGGAAATAGCACAGGCGTTCGCAGGTCCGCCAGGCCCGGAAAGGCCCGTAATCTAAGGAAAGCTTGGTGAGGCAAGGTCAGCGTCGGTGCTCGCGTCCTGGCCTCCGACGGCGCCCTTGTCGGTCTCCGGAGTCTCGCTGTCACCGTCCGTATGCGTGACGTCGTCGGGCGAGGCTGCAGAGCCCATAGCGCGCTGCTGGCGGCGCCACAGCACGACCATCAGCACCACACCGCCCGCACAGAGGGCCAGACCGGCCGCCTGGACCATGAACGATCCGATATGGCTCGTGTCACTCAGCCACAGATGTTCCTCCGCGAAACGCGACAGACCCCAAAGGCCCATCGTCGCGGAGAGTATGAAACCCGTTGGACGCTGAGGTACGCGTCTCTCGATCAAGATCAGGATCCCGAAGATCACGAACGACTCGATCGACTGGAAGATGGGCACAGGAAGGCGCTTGCCCATCTCCCCTGCGTAATACATGCCGAACCATTGATTCGTCGGATGGCCGCCGCCGGCGATCATGAGCTGAGGCCCGAGCAGCCGACCGACTCCCCAAGCTGCCAT
This sequence comes from uncultured Acidimicrobiales bacterium, assembly GCA_963801315.1. Lineage (GTDB taxonomy): Bacteria > Actinomycetota > Acidimicrobiia > Acidimicrobiales > CAVXTF01 > CAVXTF01. The sequence continues at coordinate 417,971 of CAWDEI010000006.1, forward strand.
CAGCACCGGGGCAACGATGTCGAGCGCCTTCAGCGTCGGCAGGGAGGGGCACCTCTTCCGGGCGAGAATGAGACCCGTCGGCACGCCGCCTATGAGGCCCCCGAACGACGAGAGGCCTCCATTCCACACAGCAAGAACCTGTCCCGGATCGCTCGTGTAATACGACAGGTTGGCGAGAATGTGAACTGCCCGTGCACCTACGATCGCCGCGACGATGATCCATACGAACGCGCCACCCAGCCACTGCCACGGATAGCCGAACTTGCGCAGCCTCCGCTCGAAGTAGCGGAAAGCGAACCAGAACGTGATCGCAAGGCCGATCCCGTAGGTGTGGATCTTCAGTTTCCAGATGTTGAAGGAGATCGGGATGGGTTTCACGGATGGGTTTCCCCCGGCGCGGGAGCGGAGTCCCGAGCGTAGCTGGAGAGACGCTCTATCGGGGACCGGCGGCGGGCGTCGGTGAGCGGGTAGCGTCCTGGCGGCTCAAGGGGGTACGTACCTAGTACCCCGGACGATTCGTCATGTCGGTGTCGGATCTCCGTCACAAGGAGGGCAACCTGGTGCAGACGCTCGACAACAAGGTCGCTCTGGTTACCGGCGGGGCGTCTGGGATCGGGCTCGCGACCGTTCGCCGCCTGAGCGCTCTGGGGGCGAAGGTGGCGGTGGTCGATATCGACGAAGAGGGCGCTCGTTCGGCGGCCGCCGAGGTCGGGGGAGCGGCGATACGCGCCGACGTGAGTCGCTCGGACGAATGGCCTCGGATCGTCGCCACCGTCCTCTCCGAGCTCGGAGGCTTGGACGCGGCGCATCTGAACGCGGGTGTGACGACAGGGGTTGCGGACATCACCGAACTGACAGACGAGCAATACCGGCGCATCGTGGGTGTCAACCAGGACGCAGTGGTGTTCGGCGTGCGCGCGATCGTTCCGGAGCTTCGCAACCGGGGCGGCGGCGCGATCGTCGCGACAGCGTCTCTGGCTGGGATCGTCGCGTTTCCGTTAGATGCCGCGTACACGCTCACCAAGCATGCGGTTGTCGGCTTGGTCAGATCGCTCGGCCGGGCGCTCGCCACCGACAGCATCACGATCAACGCTGTTTGCCCCGGACTGGTCGACACCCCGCTGCTCACGGGACCTATCCGCGACGCGCTGGTTGAATCCGGCTTCCCGTTGATCGATGCGAGCTCGGTCGCCGACGCTGTGATCGAATGCATGCTCGGCGAACAGACCGGGCAGGCCGTCGTCGTCCAGGCCGGCCGCGAACCTACGGCCTACAGGTTCGCTCGTCCGCCCGGGCCGAGGGAGCCAGGGTCCGTCGGACGCTTACCGCCCGAGTGGATAGCGGATCCAGGTGTTTCAGGGTCGACGTCGACGAAGGACGGTTGACGAAGGACGGTTGAGGTCAGGGCCTGCCGGCGCCGGCAAGGTCCGTGTACCAGATCGGCGTGATCATCACGTTCGTGCCCGTCTCTTCCGCCTGGATCATCTCACCGGGGCCTACGTACATGGTCACGTGTCCGACGTATCCGGGGCTGTCGTAGTAGAAGAGCAGGTCGCCTGGCTGCAGATCCGAAAGAGGTACCGGCGTCGTGACGGCCATCTGATCGGCCGCAGAGTGCGGCAGCGACACTCCCGCCTGGCCCCAGGACCACATCGTCAAGCCTGAGCAGTCGAAGCCGACGCCCGGCGTTGCACCGCCCCACACGTAGGGAACGCCCTCTTGGGATTCGGCGGCCTGGACCGCAACCTCCCCGGCGGAGCCCGCCGATGGAGGTGGAGAAGAGCCGTGGTGGTGGTCGACGTAGTGGTCGACAGAGATGGTTGCTGAGACTCTGCCGCCGCTGCGGCAGCCGCAGCAGCGGCGGCCTCGGCTTGCTGCTGGGCCTCCTGCTCGGCGAGCAATTGCGCTGCTCGCTCCTTTTGCACCTGGGCCAGGAACGCGGCCTCCTGCGCCTTTTGTTCCGCCACCTGCTGCTCGTGGACGAGGGTGGCGATGCGGCCACGCACCTGTGACAGTGTCTCAGACAGCTGCTGCTCTACTTGTTGCGCCTCTTGACGCTCCGAGTTGAGAAGAGCAATGGTCGAGCGCTGTTGCGATTCAGCCGCGTCGAGCTGGCTGCGTTGCACGTCGAGAGTTTGCTGATCTACGTGCAACTGGTCGATCAACGACGAGATGTCGCCGCCTGCGAGGTTCTGATACTCCTGAGCGTCACTCTGTGATGTGCCGGAACCCGAGAAGAGCTGAGCGATGCCACTTTGGGAGCCGCCGCTCATGTACTCGTCGAGTGCCTCGTTGCGAAGCGTCGCCATGTCGTTCTGAACCGCGTTGTCAGCGCGCGAGAAGGATGCCTTGTTCGTGGTTATGTGCGAATCGATTTGCTGAAGCTTGATCTCCGCTTCGTCGTAAGACTCGTTCAGCTGAGAGATCTTGTTGTTCTCCTGCTGAATCTGGGCTACCAGCTCTGTGGCGTATGCTTTCTCGCTCTGGATCGAGTCAGCTGATACGGGACGCGAAAAAGAGAAGATCGCGGTAGCGATCACTGTGACGCCGACCAAGCCGAGGGCAGTGCCCTTGAGCACCAATCGTGCTCCTTTGCTTGGCCGCGCCGTCGAGGTAGAGCGCTCGACGTGAGTCACGACCGGAAGTGTTTAGCAACTCTGCGCGTGCACTGCAAGCATCGACCTGCGAGAACGAGCGCTTACTGTGCGTGACGGCTCGTCCATCAATCGTGCGTAAATCATTTATGAATTGCGCATTAATAGCGCTCACAGAGTGCTCGCGTCGAACACGTGTGCGATCAAATGTTTCAGTCGCGTCACGATCCGTCGTCAGTGCGCGCGCGGGTCTCGCGCCCACTGCATGGTCGACCGGCTCGATTAGCCCTATGTTCGCCTTCGTGCACCCGATCGAAATGCTGAGAGCGGTCGCAAGGTCACGGAGGGGCCCTCCGGGAGAGCTGGCCGCAGAGGCGGCCTGGGGCCTTGCCGCCCTGGCGGAGGAGGAGCCTGCGGCCGTCCTGCCCGCGTGCAGGAGGCTTCTGGAGCGCCAGCCCGCCTGTGGTCCGCTCTGGTGGCTGTCTGCCAGGGTCCTCGTCGCCGGCGACCCCGCATCAGAGGCGGAGCGATGCGCAACGCTTCTCATCGACGACCCGACCCCTGAAATCGTCCGCTCATCGGTTCGGAGCGGCACCGGAAACCCGTCGCGCCGGGTCGTCAGGCAGGGTGGCGTCGGTGAGGTCGCCGGGGCGGATGTCGTTTTGATCGAAGTTGATGCCCTTTCGGTAGATGCCATGCTCGTTTCCGCCTCGCGCCGAGGGCTCCTTCAGGCGGCGGTCGCATCCGAGACTCCGGTGTGGGTCGAGTCGGGCGTCGGGCGATTGCTCCCGGCGAAGCTCTGGAGCGCTCTTGTGAGCAGGCTGACGGCGGCGGGCGGCTCGATACTCAAGGACCTCGGGTTCATGATCGAGCCCCTCGATTACGTCGAGCTCGTCGTCGGACCTGCGGGCACGACGCTCAGGGCCGACCTTGGCAGGGCGGTGGCCGTCGTGGACTGCCCCGAGCCACCGGAGTTGACGGCTCCCTGGTGAGTCTGGCCCCGAGTGTCGGACCTCCTATGTCGGCCTGGGTTGGGTCGATGTGGGGTGCGAGAGTCGGAGCCGCGTTACTACTTTGACGTTTAATAAACGCGAGCGTTTACTAATTACCAATCTGGCAACGAGGGCTCGCACCCACCTCCGCTGACAACGAGGCTCGCGCCCCCTCCGGTGGCTGAGGGGCGACCACTCCGAAGTAGCGTCGTTCCACATGGGTGAACTGATCGAATTCGCTTCGAACGGCGATCGAGCGAGCGGCTATCTGGCCGTTCCCGAAGCCGGTTCCGGGCCGGGGGTGCTCGTGATCCAGGAGTGGTGGGGTCTGGTACCGCATATCACGGACGTGGCGGACCGGTTCGCCGCAGAGGGCTTCGTCGCCCTTGCCCCGGACCTCTACGGGGGGAGAAAGACGACCGAGCCCGACGAGGCCGGCAAGGAAATGATGGCCCTTCAGATCCCGAAGGCGACGAGGGACATGAGTGGAGCTGTCGACGAGCTCGTCCGCCGATCCTCGGCAGACAAGGTCGGGGTCGTCGGGTTCTGCATGGGTGGGGGCCTCGCGCTCGTCGTCGCCGCCGCACGGCCCGACGCCGTGGCGGCCTGCGTGCCGTTCTACGGACTCATCCCGTGGCCCGACGCAGCACCCGATTTCGCTGCCATGTCGGCAGCGGTTCTCGGCCATTACGCAGGGAACGACGAGTACTTCACGCCCGAGGCAGCACGTGCACTCGAGAGCCAGTTGAAGGATCTCGGCAAGGACGTCCGAGATCCACGTCTACGACGGTTCGGACCATGCGTTCTTCAACGACACGCGACCCGAGGTCTACGACGATGCTGCGGCAAAGAGCGCCTGGGCCCGCACCATCGGTTTTCTCCACGATCGCCTTGGGTGAACCTGGCCGCACCGACGTCCACGGCGTGGTCGGCGGGTACATCGAGCTCGGCCTCGCACTGGGGCGACATGTGGACGGCCTCGTTGACGCGTACTACGGGCCGCCCGGGGTCGCGGCACGCATAGCAGCCGAGCCTCCACGGCCCCCCGGGCAGCTCGTCTCGGAGGCACGTGGCCTTCTCGCCGAGATCGACGCCGGCGCAGCTCTCGAGCCGGGCCCGAGCAGGCGTCGATGGCTCCGGGCCCAGGTCGTCGGACTGCTCACGACAGCGAGACGCCTGTCCGGAGAGGACATCTCGTATGCCGACGAGGTCGAGTCCTGCTACGGGGTGCGGCCGCGGCCGGTCGAGTGGGACCGGGTTGCCGAAGCCCACAAGAAGCTGGAAGCCGCCGTTCCCGGAAGCGGCCCGCTCGGAGAGCGGTTGATTGCGTGGCGCGAGGCTCACGCCGTCCCGCCCGACAGGCTCATCGGTGCCATCCGAGTTCTCGCAGAGGACCTGCGGGAGCGTACCGAGCGGCTCTTCGGGCTCCCCGACGGGGAGATCTGCGATTTCGAGCTGGTCACGGACAAACCGTGGTCCGGCTTCAACACGTATCTGGGCGGTCTCAGGTCGCGAGTGGACATCAACACCGACCTGCCCGTGCTTTCCCTGTCGCTGCCGCATCTGGTCGCTCACGAGGCCTATCCGGGTCACCACACGGAGCACACGCGCAAAAGAGGTGGGGCTCGTGCGGGGCCGGCACTGGCTCGAGGAGACGATCTTCCTGGTCGGGACGCCCCAGTGCCTGCTCGCGGAGGGCCTGGCCGATCTCGGGCTGAGAGTCGTCATGGGCCCGCGTCACGAGCCGATAGCGGCCGGGCACTTTGCGTCGCTCGGGATCCGTTACGACGCCGATGCCTCGCACGAGATCGCCGAGGCCTCCGTCGTGCTGCAGGCCGTCCGGGCGACCGCCGCGTGGCGGTTGCACCAAGAGGGTGCCGATCCCGAGACGGTCGTCTCCGAGCTCGAACGTTGGGCACTTCTCCCGAGGGCGCGCGCTGCCAAATCGGTCGAGTTCCTGCTTCATCCCACATGGCGGGCATACATCACCTGCTACGTGGAGGGATACGAGCTGTGCCGCAGGTTCGTGGACGAAGACCCGAGCCGCTTCTCGCGCCTGCTCAACGAGCAACTCGTACCCGAGGACCTGGCGGGGCTGAGAGGACCTGCTCGGGGCTTAACACCGGCGGGAGCGACAGTACGATCGGTACCAATGTCAGAACGCAGCCGCAACCTGCCTCGCCGATCGTGCTTCTCGACGCCCGGGTCGAACGAGAAATTCCTGGCGAAGGCACCGACGGTGCAGGCCGACATGTCGTTCCTCGACCTCGAGGACTCCGTGGCGCCGGTGGAGAAGGTGGCTGCCCGGGCAAAGGTCGTAGAGGCGATCCGCAAGCAGGAGTGGGACGACCGGGTACTTTGCGTGCGGGTCAACGCATGGGACACCGAATGGACCGTCGGTGACGTGATCGAGGTCGTGTCGGGCGCCGGCGAGCGTCTCGACGAGGTCATGCTTCCGAAGGTGCAGCGCGCGGCGGAGGTGGTCGCCCTCGACCTCCTCCTCACGCAGATGGAGAAGTCGAACGGCCTTCCGGTCGGCCACATCGGAATCGAAGCTCAGATCGAGACCGTCCGTGGTCTCATCAACGTCGAGGAGATCTGCGAGGCGTCCAGCCCGTCTCGAGACGATCATCTTCGGCCCGGCGGATTTCGCCGCATCGATGGAGATGCCGGTGCTGACCGGAGGCGTGCAGATACCGGAGTACCCGGGCGACCATTTCCACTACGTCTTCTCCAAGATCCTGATGGCCGGGCGCGCGAACGGCCTGCAGGTGATCGACGGGCCTTTCTTGAAGGTGCGCGAGCTCGACGCGCTGCGCGACTTCGCGCAGCGGACACGGGTGCTCGGTTACGACGGAAAATGGGCTCTCACGCCCGACCAGGTCGCTGTGCTGAACGAGGTCTACTCGCCGACCCAGGAGCAGTTCGACCGGGCCTGGGACATCCTCGACGCCTACCAGCGTGCGACCGAGGACGAGCGCACCGGCGCAGTCATGTTCGGTGACGAGATGATCGACGAGGCGAGCCGGAAGATGGCGAACAAATTCGTCGCGCGCGGGGAGCGCGCGGGACTTACGCGCTCAGCCGGCTGAGTCCGCTCGCAGCCAGCCTGTTCGACGAGGCGCCTGGCTATCACCTTGAGCGCGAGCGTCTCGTCGGCTCCCTCGAAGATCGACAGGACGCTGGCGTCGACGAAGAAACGGCTGACACGCGGAACTCCTCGGCGTAGCCCATCCCGCCGTGTATCTGCATCGCTTCGCGGGTTACCCACTCGGCTGCGCGGCAGACGTACGCCTTCACCATCGATGCTTCGAGCGAGCCGGCGTTGTTGGCCATCAGTCGGGCAACCTCGAACGCGAACTGCCTCGTCGCCTGGATGAGAAACGCCATCCGCGCGAGCTTCACCTTTGTCAGCTGGTAGTCGGCGATCGGAGCACCGAACACCTTGCGCTCCGCGGCGTAGTCGCGCGCTGCTTCGTATGCGGCCTGCATCACCCCGAGCGCACGCGCCGCGGTCTGGAGCCGCCCGTTCTCGAACCCGCGCATCTGCAGGTAGAAACCGCGGCCCTCTCCTTCGGCCCCTCCGATCAGCGCGTCGGACGGCACGAACCAATTCTCGAATGCGAGCTCGTACGAGTGCATTCCGCGGTAACCGATCGTGTCTATCGGTCGTCCCTCCATGCGGCCAGGTGGGCGGCCTTCAGCCGGCTCGCCGGTGAGAGCGAAGCCCTTACCGTCCGCGCGGTGCTTCGGGACGACGAACAGAGAGAGTCCGCTGTGCGACTTCGACCGGTCGGGGTCGGTCCTGGCGAGCAGCATCAGCACCTCTGCGCGCGCCGCGAACGTGCACCAGGTCTTGACGCCGTTTATCAGCCATCCGCCGGGCGTCCGGCGTCGCTGACGTCACGATGCTCGCGACGTCCGAGCCGTAGTCGGGCTCGGTCACCGCTACCGCGGCCATCACCTCTCCGGATGCGAGCTTCGGGAGCCAATCGCGCTTCTGATCCTCGGTGCCGCCGTGCACGAGCGCCCGGCAGAGGATCTCGGGCCGGGTGATGAGAGAGCCACCGATCCCTAGCGATCCCCACGAGAGCTCCTCGGTGGCGATCACCATCCCCAGGTAGTCGCTCTCGGATCCCGTTGCGTAGCCCGCCGTACTCCTCGGGGACCGACAGGCCGAAGCCGCCAAGCTCGCCGAGGCCGGCGATGATCTCCTCGGGAATGTCGCTGTTGGTGCGGTGCACGTGCTCGGCGTTCGGCCGGACCTTCTCGACCGCGAAGCGCCTGAAGGTCTCGCGGACCAGCTCGAAGTCGGGATCGAGCATCCGTCGGCCCTCGTGTCCGGCGAGCGCGGCCAACGTCGCGGCGCTCGCCACGCGGCCACGAATTCCGCCGCCGGGACCGATCCAGTCGGGCGCCAGCCCCCACAGCTCCTCGCGCCCGACGGTGCGCGAGGCGAGCTCGGCCATCATGTCGGCGGTGAAGGCGCAAGCGAGGCAGGCTTCCGTGCCCCCGAGTCGCCGTAGGCGAGTCGCCGCCTCGGCCGTCCTGACGGCCGCCGCGGCGTGCGCCATGTCGTAAGCGACGACCTGCTCCTCGTCGACCTCGCCCGCACCGCCCGCCCCGGCTGCAACGGCTGCAACGGCTGCGCCGCCTGCGCCGGCACCGTCCGCGACACCGGACGAGGCGAGCCGGCGTGCGGTCGCGTCGACCACCGACCTCGCCAGATCGACAGCCTTTCTCGCCGCGGCCAGGTCGGGCTCTGGGCAGCCCGCGGGTATGCCGGGGTCCGGGTCAGCCATGGCCGCAGGTTACCGGCAGCCCGCGGCTCGCTTGTTGCCGAGGCCGGTTGCCGAGGCGTTGCCCGAGGCTCAGGTCAGCGTCCGGGACCCTCGCGACGACGGTGACGAGCGGCGGCAGGACCACCGGGTCGTCGCCCGGGTCGCAGCCGGTGAGCGTCTCGAGGTAGTCCGCGACCGGGCCCGGTCCCGCGCCCGCCGGGGCCTCGGCCCACGCGTCGTCGACCACGAGCCCGGCTCGCATCACGAGGGCGGGCAGCAGCGCTCCGACGTCAGGATGCCGCGCCTCGGGCATCGACATGGGTATCGCCGTCGATTCGCCCTGCCGAGGTGATCGGCTCCTGGGCGACCAGGAAACCTCCGGGACGCACCGCTCGGCGCATCCGCTCCAACACGGCAGCAGGCTCGTACACGTGCAGGAGCAAGAAGCGGCAGAACGCCAGGTCGACGAGCTCCGGCAGTAGCAGGTCCTCTCCGGCCTGCGTGATCGCGATCACCTGCGAGTGCTCCGCTGCCGCTGCTGCGACGACGTCTCTGGCTCTGGGGTCGCTGTCGACGGCGTAGACCCGTCCCGTCCGGCCGACGATCTCGGCGAGGGCCACGGCCACGTCGCCTCCTCCGGCCCCTACGTCTACGCACTTCCAACCCTGCGCGATGCCGAGGCGCTCGAGCGCGACGGCGAGCGGGCGACGGTAGACGTCGTCTCGAGCGTGCGGAGAACCGAGGTGCTCTGCGGGGGGTAAAGCCCGGCCACGCACTGAACCTACCGGCCGTCACCGGAGGTCGGCCTCACCGGTCGGCGCGTTCCACGGCGGTAGGGTTCGCCGGGTGAAGGTGACGATGTTGTTGTGCGACTCCGCACAGGTCGCCGGCGAGAAGCTCTACATACTCGGGGGCGGCTGGTCGATCGTGGGGCCCGACCCGGCGCCCTTCCGCGATCGCCATGAAGTTCGACGTCGACTGGCACGAGGCGGATATGCCCGCACCACTGGGAGCTGCACCTCGAGGACGCGGACGGTAGGCCGGTCATGATCGACACGCCCGAGGGCTCGCACCCGCTCGAGGGGCGCGGCGACTTCCAGGTGGCGCGCCCGGCGATGGCTCCCGAAGGGACCCCGGCGGACGTGGCGATGGCGATCAACTTGATGCCGCTGCAGCTCGCACCCGGGAACCGCTACATATGGCGGCTCACGATCGACGGCGAGTCCCAAGAGGACTGGGCGTTGTCGTTCACCGTGCGCCCGAGGCCAGAGGACTGAGCTCGCGACGAGACGACTCAGCGAACGGGCCGGGCACCGCGCGAGCGGATCGCCTGACCCGGCGGCTGGCAGCGGCTTGCCGTCCACGCGGCGGGGTTCGCGGTCGCGGCCGGGTGTGCGGTGTTGCTGTGTCACGAAGGCAGACCGACGGGGTGCGCACGACCGACGCCCTCAGCTCGTCCTGCAAGCGTCGAGCAGGCGGCTGCCGAGGATGCCTACTACAGCTGTTTGAGCGACCAGGCGCAGAAGCTCGTGTCGCCGGGCGGGACCGTCGCATTTTCGGCGGGGTCGCTGACCCCCAGTGGCGCGGGGTCGCTGACCCCCAGTGGCGCGGGGTCGCTGACCCCCAGTGGCGCGGCACTCTTCGACGCCATCGTCGGCTGGGCACACATCGCACCCGACGCGCAGAATGCGACCGTCGTGCTCGAGCTCGTTCCGCGACAAGGCCCCGGCTCGTGTTCGGGTTCGGTGGTCGTATCGAGCCCCGGGGGCGAGGCAGTGAGCACGGGCTCGTGACCACGACTTGGGCCGTCGTGGTCACCATGGCGGTTCTCACGGCGGCCGGGGCGCTACCCGTTCGCATGCTCGCCGGTTGGCGCCCGCGTCACGCCGTTCATCGCTCCCATCGGAGGTGCGGTCCTGGCCGGTGCAGCCGGAGCCCTCACGGTGCTCGTCGACGGGACCGAGGTCGGTTGGTTCGTCCCGCTCGCGATAGCTGCCAATGCGGCAGCTAGCGCCTCGTGGCTGGCCAGGCGAGAGGCTCGCCGATCGAGGACCGGTTCGCGCCCGAGTCCGTGGCTCTGGGCCGCCGGTGGTGCCGGGGTCCTCGCCGTCGCAGGAGCTTCTGCGTGGTCACTCAGGAGCCTCGTGCGCGTCGACATCGGAGTCGAGGCGCGAAGCATATGGCTCGCGCACGCGACGTGGATCTCGAACGGTCACGCAGTTGCGCTGTCCGCTCTCACGAATTCGGGCTTGGCCGCCTCGCATTCGAGCTACCCACCCCTCGGGGGTTCCGCAGTCGCTCTCGGTTGGGTGATCACAGGCGTCTCGAACGACAGGGTCGGAGAGCTCGTGCTGGCGCTTCTCACCGGATGTGCGGTCGCTGCAGCGGGAGCGACGATTCTCGAGGTCGGGATGATCGCTTCCGCCAGATCGCGCGCGTGAGCGCTTGCCGGCGGCCCGGCCTGTGTCATCGCGGTATCCGCTGCAGCGGGAGCAGCTTGGGTTATCGCGTCTTACGGCCTCGCCGGCGCCGGCGCTACCGACGGATCGGTCGACCTGCTCTGGTCGGCGGCCGCGGTTGGCGCCGCGGGAGCAGGCCTCGTCTGCCCGTCGGGCGGCGAGCACGCTCGCGCGGCCGCCGTGCTCGCGGTGGCGGCGGGCCTCACGAAGTACGAAGGGATAGTCGACTGCCGTCATCGTCTTCGCTCTGATCGGCAGCGCGATGGCTCACTGCATCGCGGCCGGGGTCGTCGGTGAGCGCAGGCGGGGACCATCGCGGCGGCGAGGAATGGTTGCGGTCACGGCGTGCGCTTTCGGCGTTGCCGGCGTTCTCGCATGGCCGATCGGAGCGGCAGTTCGCCGTGCGACCGAGGACGACTACCTGACCGGCCAGAGTGTCGGCTCCTTTCTGAGCCGTGCCGATGCGACCTGGCACGCGATGACCGCTCAGCTCCACCTTGCGGTCCTGGCGCTCGCCATCGGGATCGTCGCGGCCCTCGTCCTCATCCGGTGCGCGACGCGAATTGGGCTTCGGATCCGACGGATGGATCTGGGTCCTCGGCGTCGCCGAGGTGCTCGCTATCGCAGGGGCCTATGTCGTCGGGACCAATCAGGCGAGCTCCTGGCTTGATGGCCTCTGTCGGCCGTACGACCCTGTTCGCCAACTGCCTCGGCCTGGCGCTGGTCGCCTGGTGGTGCGTGATCGGGCTGGTCGGTGGCGATCGGCACCGCTTTCGCCGGATCGGTCCGGAGCGGCGAGCACCCGATGCCGGAGCGGCCCCCCCGAAGCCGGCCGGCGACCGATGTGGACGCAGGCGTCCCGCCGTACTACACCCGGGGCCATGACCATCTACGAGCGGCCCTTCGGCCGGTGCCTCGAGGACTTCAGCGTCGGAGACGTCTACCGCCACTGGCCCGGCAAGACGATCACCGAGGCGGACGACCATCTCTTCTGCATGATCACCATGAACCATCATCCGCTGCACTCGGACGCCTGGTTCGCGGAGCACGAGACGGTTCACGGCCGCAACGTGGTCGTGGGGAACCTCGTCTACTCGCTCGTGCTCGGGATGAGCGTCGCCGACGTGAGCGGATCGGCCATCGCCAACCTCGAGGTGGAGTCGCTCGTCCACCGCAAGCCGACCTTCCACGGCGACACCATCTACGCGGAGACGCGGGTGTTGAAAGCGATGCGGTCGACCTCCAAGCCCGACCGCGGCATCGTCAGCGTCGAGACGAAGGCATTCAACCAGCGCGGCGAAGAGGTCTGCTACTTCCGCAGGAGCGTGATGGTGTGGACCCGCGACGCTCTGCCTGCGCGCGAAAGAGGCCTTACTCGGAAGACGAAGCCTGGACACTGAGCGAGCGCCTGCCGTCACGACGAGATGAACCGCAGCAGATCGGCGTGAACCTCGGCGGGACGCTCCAGGTGCAGGAAATGACCGGCGCCTGCAACCACCAAGGTCTCGGATCCCTCGGGTAGCAAGAGCCTCCAGCTCCGACGTCACCGCCGACGCCCATGCACCCGTCGTCTGCACCGTGAAAGTAGAGGGTCGGCTGGGCGGGACGCCTATGAGCGGCCTGTTGGGCGCTCTCGTACACGTCGAGGTGGGTGGAGGGGTCGAACATGGCCCGGTAGTAGGCGATCGCCGCGCTCAGACGTTCCGGGCTGCCGATCGACTCCTTCACTCGGGCCACGTCCCACGATGGCGTCGTATCCCGGCGACCAGTCGGCCCACAGCCTCGAGATGAATCTGCAGTCGTCCGCAGCTCACCACCGGCTCTGCGAGAGGCGACTGGAAGAAGAAGACGTAGAAGCTGCGCTTCACCTGGTCGTAGGAGAAGAACGTCGAGGCGACGGCCGCGACCGGCGGAGCGGCCATCGCGACCACCTTCGTGAAGCGTTCGGGCTTCAGCCGCGCGGCCCCGTAGGCGGCGAACGCTCCCCAGTCGTGTCCCACGAGGATCGAAGGTGTCCCCGTGCCGAGAGCTTCTTCGAGCGAGCACGGCGTCCGCGGCGAGCGCCCCGGTCTGGTACGACCCGTCCGGCGCCAAGCCGGTAGGGGCGTAGCCACGCAGGAACGGTGCCACCGCGTGGTACCCGGCGCGGAGCCGAGCACCGGCAGAAGGTGTCGCCATGTCCAGGCGGAGTCCGGGAACCCGTGCAGGCAGATGACGAGCTGGCCGTCTTCGGGGCCGCTCTCGAGCAGCGAGAAATCGACACCACCGGCCTCGATGCGTCGCTGCCTCAAATCAGGGGTATGGATTTCCACGGACGCAGGGTAGTGTCGTGGCCCGGTTACGTCACGGAGGGGGAGTCCGCTGCGAGTCAGGTTCTTCGGGGTCACGAGGGTCGTGCCCGTGCTCTAGCTCGGGGCACCAGCGATACGGTGGGAACACGCCCTGCGTGATCATCGAGGTGGGGTCGGATCCCCCGATCGTTCTCGACCTGGGAACAGGCCTGCGTCCGCTGGGTCTCGAGCTCGACGCCTCCGGTGCCTGCGATGACGGGGTCGAGCTGGTCGCATTTCTGAGCCACCTGCACTGGGACCACATCATCGGCTTGCCGTTCTTCACCACCGCGCACCACCCGGGACGACGCTCGACATATACGGGCCGCCTCAGGCGGATGGCTCGCTGCACGACACGTTCGACAGGGTGCTTCACCCGCCGTTCTTCCCAATAAACGTCGAGGAGCTCAACGGCTGCGGTGCGCTTCAACGAGGCACTCACGACGAGGTGGCAGTCGGTCAGGCGAAGGTCACCGTCCGCAGGTTCCCCATGTTGGGACGACTCTCGGTTTCAGGATCGAAGCCGACGGTGCGTCAGTTGCGTTCGTGAGCGACCACCAGCAACCCGAAGACCGGTCTCAGGTCGATCGGGGAGTGCTCGAGCTGTGCGACGGCGCAGACCTCGTCATCCACGACTCGCAGTACACCGAGGAGGAGTTCGCCGCAAAGTCCGTACTGGGGACACTCCACCGATCGCCTACGCGGTGCATGTCGCGCGCGAGGCCGGCGCCCGCAACGCTCGCTTTGTTCCATCACGATCCCCTCCACGTCGACGACGACATCGACAGGCTGCTCGGTGAGGCGCGAGCGCTCGACGAGGCCGCAGGTCTCGACAGGGTGATGGCAGCGAGCGAAGGTCTCACATTGGAGGTCGGGGAGTCGACCGTGATCCCGGCAGGCCTGTACCCGTACTGTTCCACTGCGATCCGGCCGCGGTCGACTGCGCTCGCGCAGCACGGCCACGGAGCTGACGAAGCGGTCTCGATGAACGGGAGCCCTGTCGCCGGTCGAGCTCGGACGTGTACCGAGTCCATCGGCTCTCCCGGGCCGCTCGTCGCCGTACAGCGGGGCTCAAGGGCGCGGGGGCCTGCGTGAACGCAGGAGATGCGCCCGCTGGTCGCGGGGCTTTCGTCATCTCGGTTCAGGGAGGTGCTCGGTCACTTCGCAAGCGGCCTGACCGTCGTGACCGCCGTCGACGCCGAGGGCCCGGTCGGATTCACCTGCCAGGCCTTCATGTCGCTTTCGCTCGAACCGCCACTGATCGCGATCGCGCCCGGGAAGTCCTCCACGAGCTGGCCACGTATCGCTCCCGTCGGGACGTTCTGCGTGAACGTCCTCTCCGAGGACCAAGAAGCGCTCTGTCGGGACTTCGCGATCTCGGGTGCGGAACGGTCCGACAAGTTCAGCGGCGTGGGCTGGAGCCCCGGCCCGGCGGGCGCACCACTTCTCGAGCGGCGCGCTTGCATGGGTGGGTTGCCGGATCGCTGCAGTCGCACGACGCAGGAGACCACGAGCTCGTCATCGGGGAGGTGCTCGACATGTCGGTCGACCACAGCGGCCGCCCTCTCATCTTCTACAGGGGCGGCTTCGGCCGCTTCGAGCCCTGAGCCGTGCCGATCGTCGAGGCGTCTCCACGATCGACGATGTCGTGCGTGGTCACCCCCGACGCCCACGGGGACGACCGCGGCCGATTCGTCGAGACCTACAGGCGCTCGTGGTTCACCCTCGGGCGCGAGATGGTCCAGGCGAACAGGTCTGACAAGCAGCAGGGGCCGTCGTCGGGCTCCATTACCACCTGCACCAGGCCGACTACTGGTACGTGCTCAGAGGCACCGCGCGCGTGGTGCTCCACGACCTGAGGGCCGGGTCTCCGACCGAGGGTGCGACGTTGTCGCTGGATCTGGTCGGCAAGAGGACAAGGGTCTGTTCATACCTCCGGGAGTGGCGCACGGGTTCGCATCTCTCACCGACGTTCTTCTCTGGTACCTCGTCGACAGCTACTACAACCCGGCGACGAGCTCGGGGTGGCATGGGACGACCCGGAGATCGTCGGGCGACTGGGGAATCGATTCCCCGGTGCTCTCAGCTCGCGACCAGAAGAACCCGTCGCGCGCCGGGATCGAGCCGGCGCTGCGTCCCCGCTACGGGCTCCGTACCTGACTCCGGATGGACGCGGTGCGCTTCGGCATCTTCTACGAGCTCCAGCTGCCGCGACCTTGGGTCGAGGCGACGAGTACCGGTTGCTGCATGAGGCTCTGGAGCAGATCGAGCTCGCCGACCAGGCTCGGGTTCGACTACGTGTGGGAGGTGGAGCACCACTTCTTGGAGGAGTACTCGCACTCGTCTGCGCCCGAGGTGTTCCTTGCGGCCGTAAGCCAGAGGACAGCACAGGATCCGCATCGGGCACGGGATCGTGCAGCTTCCTCCGAACTTCAACCACCCCGCCCGGATCGCCGAGCGAATCGCGACCCTCGACCTGCTCTCGGATGGCCGCGTCGAGTTCGGCACCGGGGAGGCGGGTTCCGAGGCCGAGCTCGGTGGATTCGGGGTCGACCGATCGAGCAAGCGCGAACAATGGACCGAGGCGATCGACGTTGTCGCGCGCATGCTCGTCGAAGAGCCGTTCGCGGGCCACGAGGGGCCATGGATCGACGTTCCCCCGCGAAACGTCGTGCCGAAGCCGCTGCAGAAACCGCACCCGCCTCTTTGGGTCGCGTGCAGCCGGCGCGAGACCATCCATCTGGCTGCCACCAAAGGGATAGGGGCGCTCTCCTTCTCGTTCGTCGAGGCGGACGAGGCGCGGATGTGGGTGAACGACTACTACGACACGATCGATTCCGAGAATTGCGCGCCCGCCGGCTTTTCGGTGAACCCGAACATCGCATGCGTCCTTCCGTTCATGTGCCACGAGGACGAGCAGACGGCGATCGACAGAGGTCTCGACGGTTGCCACTTCTTCGGGTACTCGCTCGCCCACTATTACGTGTTCGGACCAGCACCGGCCTGGCGTCACCGACATCTGGCAGGACTTCTTGGAGAACCGTGACTAGTTCGGCTTCAGCCGCCCGGTGGCGGCGAGAACAGGCGAGGCGCTCGGGGCCCAGCTGATGGAGCAGGGGCTTGGGATCGCTGAGAGGCGCGATCGGCACGCCGGAGCAGGTCCGGGAGCTGGTGAGGCGCTACGAGGAAGCCGGAGTCGACCAGCTGATCTTCATCAGCCAGGCCGGTCGGAACCGCCACGAGGACATCTGCGAGTCGATGGAACTGTTCGCCCGCGAGGTGATGGGCGAGTTCCACGACCGGGCGGAAAAGATGGAGAAGAGGTAAAGCGGCGCCGTTGGCGCCGGCGGTCGAACGAGCGCTGCAACGGCGCGACCCCGTTCGGCGGTCCCGCCGGCGGACTACACCTTCGGCGCCGCCGCTTTCCAGTTCTGAGACATCTGGTTTCTGAGCCGTCTGGTTCTGAGCCGTCTGGTTCCGGCCATCTGGCTCTGACCCGTCTGGTCGGTCCGCAACGACCGGGTCCTGCGTCTCGGACGTATCCGACGTTCGATCTCCAAATCGGTGCCCGACCTGGGCGGATACATCCCGGAACCATCGCGGTCCACGGGTCGCAGATTGAGGTTGAATGGGCACGATGACTGTAGGTCTCGTCATCGCGGGCGTTGTGGTATCGGCATCGTGCTGCTTGTCCTCCGATGGCGCATGGCTTCTGGCGAGCAACAGGCACTGCGCCACTACCAAAACGCTCTCGACACGCTCCGGACGGTCTCTGACCGGATGGAATCGTCGCGCCCAGCGGTCTCGCCTAGCAAGCAGGCTGACGAGGAACCGGGAACAGGATCGACCCGGCGACCTGCCGCCCGGGTGGATCTCACCCGGGCGGACCTGACCCGAGGGGACCTGACGCCGGAGGACGGCACCCCGGCCGTCGGGTACCCCGGCATACCGGATCTCGGAGACGCCGGGTGTCGAGCGCCGTCGCGCGGCGAACCAGCTCGTAACGGCTCGTCCAAGGCGCCGCATGTCGTCGCCAGGACGGGGGCCGATACGCGCCTCCTCGGTCGGCGTTCAGCCCAGAGCCCGAGAGAGCTTCGGCCGGCACAGTCGTCGGCCCGGGAACATCGGACGTTTCCACTCGTGCACGGATCCGCTGTCGAAGACCGGAATCCAGCCCGTCATCGTCTTCGAGGAGGACGACACGGTCGTGGAACCTGGCGATTTGGGGTCTAGCGGGCCGTATGCGCCGGCACGACCGACTCGATCGAGTCGCCGGGCGCTCCAACGCAGCTCCCGTCCGCCTTCGAGGTTGCCGGCTGTGCTCGGCGATCCTCGTTGTGGTCGTCGTGATAGCTGTCGCCGTGGCGGTTGCCCTTGGTGCAACGGCTCGCACCATCACACGACTTCACCACCGGCTTCGTTCTCATACCACCGCAACCACACCTGCAAGACGGGTCGAAGACGACAAACGTGTCGACCCTCCGTCAACGACCGCACCACCGACCATCCAGCCGGAGCAGTCTACGGCTACCTGCAAAGTGCGAGCTACCCTGCGCCGAGTTCCGCATACACGGTGACCTCTGCGAGCTCGGGTGCGTGCTGGGTCTACGCCAAGCTCGCGTCAACTGGGGCCGTCGTGTGGACCGGCACACTGGACTCGGGCCAGGCCCAGACACTCGATGCCACGGGCAGCCTCATCGTCGAGCTCGGCCATGCCAACACTTTGAGCGCAACGTTGAACGGCGTTCCCGTCGAGTACCCGGCTCAATATCAGGCAGTGTTCACGATGAACATTCGTTCCGACGATCGCCTGAACGACTCCTGAACGACGCCCGAACGCCGTCTGGACGACACGCCAAAACGGCCCGCAAGCCGCCTGACAGCGCTCGGGTGTTCGGTATTCACTTGTCCGGCGCTCAGGTTTCCGCCAAGCCGAGCGAGTCCAGGATACAAGCGACCGACATGGCCTCTTCCTTCCATGACTCGTAGCGGTCTGAGGGACCGCCGTGTCCGGCGCCCATCTCGGTTCGAAGCAGGACCCGCGAGGCTGGGCTTGCCGCACGGAGCTTCTGGACCCACTTGGCAGGCTCCCAGAAACCGACCCTCGGATCCGAAAGGCCGGCGGTGGCCAGGATGTCGGGATACCGGACCCCCTCGCGCACGTTGTCGTAGGGGGTATACGACTTCATCGCGTTGTAGACGTCGGGATCCTCGACCGGGTTCCCCCACTCCTCCCACTCGGTGACCGTAAGTGGCAGCGTCGGGTCGAGCATCGTGGTCAGACAGTCGACGAACGGCACGTGCGCGTCGATCGCCCTGAAGAGCTCAGGTGCTTGGTTTGCAACAGCCCCGACGGTGAGGCCTCCCGCAGACGCTCCTCTCGCCACGACACGCCCGGAGCTCGTCCAACGCTCGTCCACCAGATAACCCGCGCACGATGATGAAGTCGGTGAACGTGTGCTGCTTGTTCAGCATCTTGCCGTCGTCGTACCAATGTCGGCCGAGCTCCCCGCCGCCGCGCACGTGCGCGATCGCGTGCACGAAACCGCGGTCCACGAGCGAAAGCCGGACCGAGGAGAACACCGGGTCTATCGAGACCTCGTAGGCCCCGTAGCCGTAGAGAAGGCAGGGCGCGGAGCCGTCGATCGGGGTGTCGCGCCTGCGGAGCACCGATATGGGCACCCTGGTCGCGTCGGGTGCGGTGGCCCAAAGGCGTTCGCTCACGTAGAGGTCGGGGTCGTAGCCGCCGAGCACCCGCTGGCGCTTGCGGACGACAGCCGCGCGACTATGCAGGTCCAGGTCGAGCACCGTTCGCGGGGTGACCATGGACGAATACTCGTAGCGCAGCATCGTGGTCCCCGACTCGGGGTTCGGCCCGATCCAGCTCGCGGACGGAACCTCGTCGACCGGCACCATCCAGCCCTCGCGGCAGAGGCCCGACCAGGCGCTCCAGCCGGCAGCTGATGCGATCTGGTGGATGCGGATGCGCGGCATACCCTCCGTGCGCTCTGCGCAGACGAGGAAGTCATCGAAGACCTCGATCCCCTCGAGGCGAGACTCGGGCCGATGGGCGATCACCTCGACCCACTGCCTCGCCGATCCGGTGCGCGGCTCGCGACGCGAGCAGCCGGAAGTTCGGAGCGTCCTCGTTCGTGAGCATGAGGAGGAACCCGCGGTGGTGGTCGATCTTCGTATTCGATGTCTTCGCGGCGCGGCTCCACGACGAGAAGGCCGTCTTCGGGTCTGTCGGCTGGAACAGTGAGTGGACCTCCGAGCTCAACTTCGAGTGCGAGCTGCAGAAGACGAGCTGCCCGTCCTTCGTGCGGCGGACCCCGACGTGGAACCGCTCGTCGGGCTCCTCGAACATTCTGGTGTCGGAAGCGGGATCGGTGCCGAGCCGGTGCTTCCAGACCTGATGCGGGCGATGGGCCTGCGTCGGCACGGACGTAGAAGAAGGTTGCGTTGTCGCTCGCCCAGGCCGAGCCGTATGAGACGTCGTCGATCTCGTCGGCACATCTCCGAACCTGTCGAAAGGTCCCTGAACCGAAGAGTGAACCGCTCGTCGCCGGCCGTGTCGATCGCGTAAGCGAGGACGTCGTGGTTCGGGCTCACGTCGAGAACCCCGAGTGCCAGGTATTCGTGGCCCTCCGCGAGCAGGTTCTCGTCGAGCAGGACCTGCTCGTCGGGCCACGGGTCCGGTTTCAGGTCCCCGTCGTCGGGCATCGGCGGGACGCCGGGCTCCCGGCCGGGTCCATCGACCGGGACCCGGCAATGGATCGGGTAGGCGAGGCCCTCCACCGTCCTGGTCAGGTACCACCAGGGGCCTTTTCTGACCGGGACCGAAAGATCGGTCTCCTCGATGCGAGACTTGATCTCCTCGAAAAGCCGCTCGCGCAACCCCGACAGGTGGGCGATCGGCTGCCTCGGTGTAGGCGTTCTCTGCGTTCAGGTGCTCGATGACCTCGGGGTTGTCGCTGTCTCGGAGCCAGGCAGTAGTCGTCGACCCTTCGTCGCCGTGAGCCTCGAACACCTGAGGGCGGCGGGCCGCGACGGGGGGCTGGAGGACGGTTCGTCCGGGGTCCCCGGTGGGGTCCTGGGCGTGGGTCCTCTGTGCTCTGGGCAGAGGTCATCGCCCGATGATGGCAGAACGCCGATCCACGCACCGGGCGCTCCGAGCACCGTGCCCGCGAGGTCGCAGGGCCTGGCCGCCGACTCGAGGCCGGGATCCCCCCGGGTCCCGGGGTTGTTACTATCTAGGTAGGAGAAATCCCGACCCCGTGCCCGTCAGGGGTGCGCCACCGGTCGATCCGGGGCAAAAAGCGTCACAGGAGCAACATATGGCTGGCACAGAGCTCGATCTCGGTCGCTACTCGCTCGGCTGGAGCGACGTCGAGGACTACGTCTTCAAGCCCAAGAAGGGATTGTCGGAGGCGGTCGTCCGCGAGATGTCCGAGATGAAGGGCGAACCCGACTGGATGCGGGCGTTCAGGCTGCGGGCCCTCAAGCGCTTCGAGGCCAAGCCGATGAAGGCATGGTTCGCCGTCAACATGCCCGACTTGGACTTCGACGACATCTTCTATTACATCAAGCCGACGGACAAGCAGGTCAACTCCTGGGAGGATCTGCCGGAGGCCATCAGGAACACCTACGACAAGCTCGGCATCCCGCAGGCGGAACGCAAGTATCTGGCCGGAGTCACGGCCCAGTACGAGAGCGAAGTCGTCTTCCACCGCAATCGCGAGGATCTCGA
Source organism: uncultured Acidimicrobiales bacterium (assembly GCA_963801315.1). Classification (GTDB taxonomy): domain Bacteria; phylum Actinomycetota; class Acidimicrobiia; order Acidimicrobiales; family CAVXTF01; genus CAVXTF01. Next base: position 438,877 of record CAWDEI010000006.1, read on the forward strand.
AGCTCAGGGCGTCCTGTTCTGCGACATGGACACGGCCGTCCGCGAGCACCCCGAAATGGTCCGCAAGTGGTTCGGGACGATCATCCCCCCGAACGACAACAAGTTCGCAGCGCTCAATTCGGCGGTGTGGTCGGGTGGCTCTTTCATCTACGTGCCACCTGGCGTCAACGTGGAGATGCCCCTTCAGGCGTACTTCCGGATCAACGCCGAGAACATGGGCCAATTCGAGCGGACGTTGATCATCGCCGACGAAGGCTCCCAGGTTCACTACATCGAGGGATGCTCGGCTCCCGTCTACTCGACCGACTCGCTTCACTCGGCGGTGGTCGAGCTCGTCGCACTTCCGGGAAGCCGGATCACGTACACGACCATCCAGAACTGGTCCAACAACGTCTACAACCTCGTGACCAAGCGTGCCCGCGCCGAAGCGGAGGCTCACGTCGAGTGGATCGACGGCAACATCGGGTCGCGCCTCACCATGAAGTACCCGTCGGTGTGGTTGATGGGTCCGAAGGCATCGGGCGAGGTCCTCTCGGTTGCATATGCCGGCGCGGGCCAGCACCAGGACGCCGGAGCGAAGATGGTGCACGTCGCCCCGGAGACATCGTCGACGATCGTGTCGAAGTCGATCTCCAAAGACGGAGGCCTTTCGACTTACAGGGGCCTCGTCAAGGTGGAGGAAGGCGCTCGGCACGCAAAGAGCTTCGTGAGGTGCGACGCGCTGATCCTCGACGACCACTCGACCTCCGAGACCAAGCCGACGATGGAGGTCGCCGAGCGCGACGCGCAGATCGGTCACGAGGCGACGGTCTCGAAGATAGGAGAGGACCAGCTCTTCTATCTGATGAGCCGCGGTCTGTCGGAGAGCCAGGCGATGGGCATGGTGGTAAACGGGTTCATAGAGCCGATCACCCGCACTCTGCCGATGGAGTATGCGGTGGAGTGGAGCCGGCTCATAGAGCTTCAGATGGAAGGTTCTGTCGGCTGACCGAGCGGTCTTAAGAGACACGCTCGTGGATCGGACGTCGAGCAGACACAGGTCGTCGCTGATGCAAGGATGTGGCCGTGCCGATGCGAGAAGAGTGCAAGCACTTTCAGAGTCGCACTTACTCGTCAGGCGAGGTCGCACGTTTCTGCGAGCTCGACCTCGCTCCCGAGGCTCCTTGGCGGTGCCCTGAGGGCTGTCCCAGGTACGAGCGCCGCTTCGCCGACGTGGGCTGGGTCCACGGGAGCCTCGTCGATCCTCCGATCGAGGAGGAACCGACCGGGGACCCGGAGAAGATCGCCGAGATCCTCGATCAAGCCGAGGACATAGTGAACGCTGTCGCCCCCGAGGCGTTCGCGGATGCAGAGCGCGAACAGAAAGCCGAACAGCGGCGTCGCGATCGCGGGCGCAAGTGGCCCTGGAAACGCAGGAGCTGACGGGTCTCGGGCTTCGGGTACGGCAGAACGGCTCTCAGTTGCCGGTGAATTTCGGGGGGCGCTTCTCCATGAACGCCGAGACGGCCTCGATGAGATCGTCGGACTGCAAGAAGCCCGAGTTCCAGACGGCCACGTAGTCGAGCCCGTCTTGGATCGTGCGACGGTCCCTTGTCTGGATCACGGTCTTCGTTCCCTGGACGACGAGTGGAGAGTTGGAGGCGATCTCTGCTGCAAGGCTCTGCGCCGCGCCGACTGCCGCCTCGGCGTCGGGCAACACGTGGTTCACCAGGCCGATCTCCTTGGCGCGTTCGACGGATATGTCCTTGCCGGTGAATGCGAGCTCCGCCAGGTGTCCCGCACCGATGATCGCCGGCAGCCGTTGAAGGCTTCCCAGATCGGCCACGATCGCCATCCTCGTCTCGCGTACCGAGAAGATGGCGTCGGCACTCGCGACCCGGATGTCACATGCTGTGATCAGGTCGACGCCGCCCCCAATGCAGTATCCGTGGACCGCCGCTACGACCGGCTTCGGGCAGTCGGCGACCGAGGAGATCGACGCCTGCATGCGGTGGATGCTGAGCCTCGCGGCAGCCGCGGTCGCGGCCCGCGAGCGACGAGCGCCTGGGCCAGATTCGTCGCTGCCGCTCAGGGCTGATTGTTCGCTGCCGCTCATTGCCGGCTCTTCGTCGCCGCTCAACATGGCGCCCATCTGCTTCAGGTCGAGGCCGACGCTGAAATGTGGCCCTCTCGCGGCGACCACGACGGCTCTCACGTCGGGGTCGGCTGACAACTCGGACATCGCCTTGGGCAGGTCGGACCAGAAGGCCGGCCCCATGGCGTTTCGCGCCTCGGGCCGATCGAGCCAAAGGGTCGCCACGTTGCCGTCGTGCTGCACGCTCAGTACGTCGGAGCTCATGGCCCAACCTTATGCCTGACCTGCCTGCTTGCTACCCGAGGTGGGAATACGGCTTCTCGCCGGGTGGAGGAGCCCCAGGTGCGCCCGGGTAGGATTGGGACCACACGCGGCGGGTCGCCTTGTCGCCCCCGACGAATCGGACGGGAGCGCGCCAGCTCGCGGTTTCTTCGCACCGATAGGAGTCAAGACCTTTGACGTTCACCGCCGACGCGTCCGCCGGGCTTACGGGGCCGAAGTGGCTCGCCGAGCGCCGCAGCGCTGCATGGGAGCGCTACAGTGCGGCGTCGCTGCCGACCGAGGACGACGACCTGTGGAAGTACAGCGACGTCGGCCGGCTCGACCTGGACTCGTTCGCCCCCTTCGCCTCGGACCCCACAGCGGGCGCGGCGGCACAAGAGCTGATAGCCCGCGCTCGCCGGGTCGCCTCGTTCGTCGGCAAGTGCTCCGCTCTGGTCGTCACTGTGGACGGTGCGCCGCTTCTCGTCGAGCAAGGATCCGACGGCCCGGTCGAAGGCGACGGCGGGGGAGCGCTGCAAGTCCGCACAGCGCCTGTCGACGACGAACCGGAATCGATTGCGCTGACACTCGACGCGCTCGACGACCTGCACTCTGCGTTCGTGCAGGACATGGTCCAGATCCGGATCAGGGCGAAGGCGATCCTTGAGCATCCGATCGTGGTCGTGCACCTCGTCACACGCGGTCTCGCTCACCTCGCCGATTCGAACGGGCCTCGGTCAACCGGCGAAGCGACGAGAGCGGCTCTCGCCCCTGCAACCTTCCCGCACCTTCACGTGCTCCTCGGAGCATCGGCCCAAGCGAGCGTGGTCGAAGTGATCACCGGAGCGGCCGGGTTGCAGACGAGCGTCGTCGACGAGATCGTCGCACCGCCGCCGAAGGGGCTCATCGTTCCCGTGACCGAGCTCGAAGTGGACGACAATTCCAGGCTCTCGTACGCATCGCTCCAGGTATTGCCCCCGGGCTGGCGCCAGCTCGGGGTCCAAGCAGCTCGAGTCGGCCGCGATGCAAACCTTCGCACGTTCAGCGCGAGCCTCGGCGCCACTGCCGCCCGGGTCCGATCCGAGGCCGAGCTCGTGGGCCAGGGCGGAGAGGCGGTGCTCGTCGCGGGATATCTCGGCACCGGGGAACAGCTTCACGACCTGCGCACGATCCAGGATCATGTCGCGCCTCACACCCGAAGCGAGCTGCTCTGCAAGGGTGCCGTCACCGACCTGGCGCGGTCGGCCTACGTCGGCCTCACCCGGGTGCGGAACGGGGCGCACGGCGCAGACGCATTCCAGACCAATCGCAACCTCGTTCTCTCCGAAGGCGCCCATGCCGACTCGGTCCCGACGCTCGACATCCAGGAGAACGACGTCCGCTGCAGCCACGCGTCGACCGTCGGCCCGATAGACGATGACCAGCGCTACTACCTGGAATCGCGTGGCATCGACCCCGCGGTTGCAGAGCGCCTGATCGTCCTCGGGTTCTTCACCGACCTGGCGAGCGCTACGCCCATAAAGAGCGTCGGCGACTGGTTCGTGGCGTCTGTCTCCAAGCGCCTTGCAGCGCACGTCGGGGGAGCCAAGGACGAGACCGAAGAGGCCGGCCATGGCTGAGACGGTGAGGCTCTGCCGTCGCGACGATCTCGAGCCGGGCACGGCACGGCGCTTCGAGGTGGGTGACGTGCGGGTCGCTCTCGTGCGCGTCAACGACGACTTCTTCGCCCTTGGCGACCGCTGCAGCCACGAGGACTACTCGCTGTCCGAGGGTGAGGTTCTCGAGGACGAGTGCGAGATCGAGTGCTGGAAGCACGGGTCGACCTTCGACCTGCGCACAGGTGAGCCGTGCTCGTTGCCGGCGACCAAGCCGGTGCCCGTCTACACGGTCGAGATAGACGGAGAAGATGTGATGGTGGAGCTGCCGTGACGGTGCCCGCGTTCTCGCACGAGTTGAAGGTCCGCGAACTTCGCGCCGGGGTGGCCGGCCGCGAGGTGCTTCGAGGTGTCGACCTCACCGTGCGATCGGGAGAGGTGCACGCCGTCATGGGGCCGAACGGGTCTGGCAAGAGCACTCTTGCTCACGTGATCATGGGCGGGCCTGGTTACGAGGTGCTCGGGGGAAGCATCACGCTCGACGGCACCGAACTGCTCGACCTGCCGGCCTGGGAGCGTGCGAGGCTCGGCCTGTTCCTCGCTCCGCAGTACCCGACGGAAGTGCCCGGCGTCGCGCTCATGGAGGTGCTCACCGAGGCGAAGTCCGCGACCTCGGGCGAAGCTCCCCGCCCGGGTTGGTCTTCCGCAGACGTGCAGTCCGGCCAGGGGTTGAGGGGCGTCGCCACCACCGAGGCCGCCAAGGTCGGCCTCGACGTGGTCTTCCTCGATCGTGCGGTCAACGTCGACCTGTCGGGAGGCGAGAGAAAGCGCAGCGAGGTCCTCCAACTGGCCGTGCTCGAGCCCGCGATCGCGATACTCGACGAGCTCGACTCGGGGATCGACGTGGACGGCCTCGAGGACGTCGGCAGGCGCGTCCACGAAGCCGTAGGCGAATGGGGGGTCGGAGTGCTCGCGATCACTCACTACCGCAGGCTGCTCACCGCGATCCGTCCCGACGCCGTTCACGTTCTCGTGGAGGGCCGCATCGTCGCAAGCGGGGGAGCCGATCTCGCACGCGAGCTCGAGCGCACGGGCTACACGGCGTACGGAGGCGCGGACAGCCCGACCTGACGGTGGCAGAGGCGCGGACAGCCCGACCTGACGGTGGCAGAGGCGCGGACAGCCCGACCTGACGGTGTCGGCGGGCCTGCGCCGCACCTCGACGGGCTCCGGCAAGGACGTTGACCGTACGATGAGGCGAGCCCGAGTAGCCGAACGTCGGGCACTAACCGCGAGGTGTGCCCGTGCGCGTCTTCAGCTTCCACCTGATGCCCTACCCGGACCTCCCCGACGACTACGACGGGCCGGCTTGGATCACCTGTCCCAATTCGCTGTTCGACCCGGCCGCCGGGGGCGCCCACTACAACCGGTACATCGACGAGCTGGTTCACGCAGAGGAGCTCGGCTTCGACGGGGTCTGCGTGAACGAGCACCATCAGAACGCCTACGGAACGATGCCGTCGCCCAACCTGATCGCATCGATCCTTGCGCGCGTGACGAGCAGGGTCCGGATCGCGGTAGTCGGGAACGCCTTGCCGCTCTACGACCCGCCGACGCGCGTGGCTGAGGAGTTCGCGATGATCGACTGCATAAGCGGCGGCCGGCTGATCGCCGGAATGGTCGTAGGCGGCGGTCCGGAGTACTACTCGTTCTCGATCAACCCCGCGCACGCGAGGGAACGGTTTGCAGAAGCCCACGAGATCGTCATAAGAGCCTGGACCGAACCGGGACCATTCGAGTTCATCGGGAAGCACTACAAGCTCCGCTACGTCAACACATGGCCCCGCCCGGTGCAGAAGCCGCATCCCGAGGTGTGGATCCCGGGCGCGGGATCGCTCGAGACGTTGGAATTCGTGGCACGGCACCACTACGCGTACATGGGGATCCCGTATTTCCACATCGACGTGTTCGACCGCATGTTCGGAATGCTGCGCCAGGCATGCGAGCGTGAGGGTTACGAAGCCGAACCCCGTCAGCTCGGTTGGTTGGCCCCGATCTTCGTGGCCGAGACCGACGCAGAGGCTCGAAAGCGTTACGAAGATCACTTCTGGTACTTCGTGAAACGGCTGCTGCCCGGGATCAACATCTCGCCGCCGGGGTACACATCGGTCAAGTCGGTGGAGAACGTCCTCAAGGGGGCGGCGACGTTCGCGCTCAACCTCGAGACCTGGGACGAGGTTGTCTCGGGCCGTTACGCGATCGTCGGGTCTCCCGAGACGGTCACAGAGGTGCTGAGCGAGAACATCGAGCGCCTTGGCGTCGGCAATCTTCTCGGGCTATTCCAGCTCGGAACGCTTCCCGCAGACGACACTCGCCGGAATCTCGATCTGTTCGCCGCAGAGGTGATGCCGAAGCTGCGTTCACGATTCGGCAGCGCGCAGGAGATGAGCGGGGCGACCCTGTGAGCACCGTGTCCGCGACGGAGATGACAGCGGGGTCGCTCGCGACAACAGTGGGTCTGGTCGAGGTCCACCAAGGCGGCGCCGGGGGACCGGCTCCGGTCGTCTACCTCCACTCGGCCAACGGAGAGGGCGCCGGGCTCGCGTTCTTGGAGCGTCTAGCGGCGAGCAGAAGGGTCGTCGCCCCGGTGTTCCCGGGCTTCGGCGCCTCGGAAGGCATCGAGAAGATAGAGGACATAGAGGACGCCGCATTCCACGTTCTCGACGTGATGGACCGCCTCGAGCTGGAGTCGGCGGATCTCGTGGGGATGTCGCTAGGCGGCTGGATGGCGGCCGAGGTGGCCGTGCGCTGGCCCGAGCGCGTCAGGCGAATGGTCCTCGTGAACCCCGTCGGGCTGTACGTCGCGGGCTCGCCGATCACAGAGATATTCGGCCGGCACCTCGACGAGCTCGCCGGCGAGTTGTTCGCCGACCCCGATTTCCCGCTCGCACAGCTAATGCGGGCGATGGCCGAGGCCGGACGCGACCCGGCGGCGATCCCGTTCGACCTGGTCCGGCCTTACATACAGGCCGAGGCCGCCACCGCGAAGATCGGGTGGAACCCCTACCTCCACAACCCGAAGCTCGCAGGCCGCCTAGGCCGGATAACGGCCCCGACCCTCGTGGTCCACGCGGTCAAGGACGGGATCGTCCCGCGCTCACACGCCGAGGCGTACTCAGAGGGCATCAGCCGAGCGCGCCTTGTCGACGTCGAGGACGCCGCTCACCTCGCGGTCATGGAGCGACCCGACGAGCTGAGCGAGCTGGTGGCGGCCCACCTGGACCAAGCCGGCTGACCCGGGGCCTACGAGGTGATTCCCGCCTCGTCCCGATCCTGGTCGATCTCGTCGAGCCCCTGAGCAAGCGCGTTCCAGCTGAGGGTCGCGCACTTGATGCGCACGGGGAACTTGACCACACCTTGGAGCGCGGCCAGCTCGCCGAGCGATCCCCTGTCGACCGAGAAGACCTCCGATTCTGCGATCTCGGCGTTGTCACCGTCGCCGTTACTGCTGCCCGAGGGCCTCGCGTCTCCGAGGCGTGACTCGTGGATCGACATCATCGACTTGAACGTGCGGATCAGGTCGCGTGCCTGAGCAACCGACCTGCCCTTCACCGCGGCAGACATCAAAGAAGCAGACGATTGGCTGATGGAGCATCCCTGACCGGTTATGCGGATGTCGCCCACGACCCCGTCGTCCACTTGCAGGAACACCACCACCTCGTCACCGCAGAGCGGGTTGTAACCCTCCGTCCGGTGCGCAGGCGGGCTCGGAAGCTCGCCGCGGTTACGCGGGCTGCGGTAGTGGTCGAGGATGATCTCGCGGTAGAGGTCTTCTAGGTCTGCCATTCGGTGAGTGCTGCTCCGTATCGGTAGGTCGGTTCCCGTCGGCGCTTCCCGGCCTGTTAGCCGAAAAGGGTAGCTGCCTGCTCCAGCGCGTCGACCAGGGCGTCCACGTCGGACTCGTCGTTGTACACGTAGAACGAAGCGCGGGCCGCCGCACTGATGCCGAGCCTCCGCATCAGCGGCTTGGCGCAGTGGTGGCCGGCGCGGACACAAACACCCGACTGGTCGAGCACCTGCGCGAGGTCGTGGGGATGCACATCTCCGAGCGCGAGCGACAGGACACCGCCACGGTCGTCGGTTCCCTCCGGCCCGAATATGGTCAGGTCGTCGCCGAAGCGCTTATGCAGAGCTTGCTGCGCGTACGCGGTCAGCTGCCTGTCGTGGTCGATTACGCGTTGCATCCCGATCGCAGACAGGTAGTCGACCGCCGCCCCCAGGCCGACCGCCTCTGCGATCGGCGGGGTTCCCGCCTCGAATTTCGACGGCAGGGCACTCGGCACGAACCCGTCCTTGCGCACGTCGCGGATCATGCCGCCGCCGCCCAAGAAGGGGGGCATCGCCTCGAGCAGCTCCTCGCGTCCCCAGAGGACTCCGATACCCGTCGGGCCGAGCATCTTGTGGGCGCTGAATGCCAGGAAGTCGCAACCGAGTGTGCTCACGTCCACCGGCAGGTGCGGCACGGCCTGGGCCCCGTCGGCCACGACCAACGCGCCGCGCTCGTGGGCTGCGGCGGCGATGGTGGCGAAAGGCGGGATGGTGCCGAGCACGTTCGACATGACCGTGCAGGCGACGAGCCTTACCCCGTCCAAGAGCCGGTCGAGATTCGACAGATCGAGCCGGTAGGAATCGTCGATGTCGAGCCATCGCAACTCGATGCCCTTTTGCTCCGCGAGCATCAGCCAGGGAACCAGATTGGCGTGATGCTCCATCTCGGTGAGCAGGACCGCGTCGCCCGGGGCCAGGTTGTTGGCTGCCCAAGCCGTGGCGACCATATTGAGACCCTCGGTGGCGTTCTTCGCGAACAGCACCTCGGTTCCCGGATTCGGCGCACCGATGAACCGGCCGACCCTGAGGCGCGGCGAGTCGTAATAAGCGTCTGCCTCTTCCGCTATCGCGTAGACGCCGCGGTGGATGTTCGCATGACTGTTCTCGTAGTAGTAGTCCATGGCATCGAGCACCGATTGCGGGCGCTGCGACGAGGAGGCCGAATCCAGATAGACGAGCTTGCCGCCGTGAATGCGCCGCTCGAGAAGCGGGAAGTCCTTCTTCGGCGCGAGCGACACCTGACGTTCGTCCTCGAGTCCCGGCAGCGTGCGCTCGGGCGCGTGGCGGGTCAGGTCCGCCATGGGTCGTATCCCTCGGAATCGAGCCTGTCTGCCAGCTCGGCCCCGCCTCGCTCGACGATCCTGCCGTCGACGAGCACGTGCACCCCGTCGGGCCGAAGCAATTCCAAGATCCGCGTGTAGTGCGTGACGACGAGCACCCCGAGCGTCGGCCGGGCTTCGCGCACGGCCCGGACCCCGTCGGCGACGACCGCCAAAGAGTCGATGTCGAGCCCGGAATCGGTCTCGTCGAGAATCGCCACCTCGGGACCGAGGAGCGCGAGTTGGAGGATCTCGTTGCGCTTTCGTTCCCCGCCCGAGAAGCCCTCGTTGAGCGGGCGCGCCCCGAAGGCCTCGTCGATCCCTAGCCGCTTCATCCAGTCGAGCATCTCCATGCGGACCTCGAGCACGGACAGGTCCACGCCCTGGCGGGCCGACATGGCCTGGCGGAGGAACTGCAACACCGGCACGCCGGCGATGGCCTCGGGATGCTGGAAGGCGAGGAAGATGCCCGCTTTCGCTCTCGCATCGGGCGCCCACGAAGTGACGTCCTCCCCCTTGAACCTGATGGCTCCGCCCGTCACCTTGTAGGCAGGGTCCCCGAGCAGCGTGTTGGCGAGGGTCGACTTTCCCGACCCGTTCGGGCCCATGAGCGCGTGGATCTCCCCGGGCTTCACCTGGAGGTCGACTCCGCGCAGGATCTCCGTCCCGTTCACTGCCGCTGCCACGTGCAGATCGGAGATTGAGAGCAGGTCGTCACTGGGGAGCGGGGCGCTCACACCATCGATTCTAGCCTGCGGGAGGGGATTAGCACTACCTGCGTAGTGTAATTTCCGGCGCTGATCTGGTGGGTGTGCGGGCGAGTGAGAGTGCGTCTGCCGTTACCAGATCCAAGATAAGTAGATAAGTATACGGCGGTGTTTCTTAATCGTCAAAATAAAATCGGCGAGTCGACCGGTCGAATGATCGGCGAGTCGACTGGTCGAATGATCGGCGAACCGACTGGTCGAATAATCGGCGAGTCGACTCGTCCGGCCCCCCGATGACTCGCCGCATATGAACCGGCACTGTACGTGGGACCGATAGCGTCGGGCGTCGTGAGCGATCCGTGGAATTTTTCGGGCCAGGTCGCTGACGCGGGTGGCGCGAGCGGAGCGATCACCCTGGTCGATGAGTCGACCTTCGCCATAAGCAGCAGGTCGGGCGACATCATCGTCGGTGGGTCCCAGGGACTGTTCGTGCGTGATTCGCGCATCTTGTCCCGCCTCGAGTTGCGTGTTAACGGCCAGCGGACCGAGACCCTGACCGCAGTCGCGAACGACCCCTTCTCCGCGACCTTCGTCTCACGATGCCGCCCGAAGGCAGGGAGAGCCGACTCGACTCTCGTCGTGTTCCGGTCGCGCCATGTGGGGCGCGGGATGCGCGAGGACTTGGTCATGCGCAATTTCGGTGACGAACCGACGTACTGCTCGGTGGAGCTGTTCGTCCAGGCCGACTTCGCCAATCTCTTCGCGGTGAAAGAAGGCAGGGTCGACGCTGACGGAGAGCTCCGGGCTGAGCCCCACGACCGGGTACTCGTTCTGTCGTACAGGAGGGGGACCGTGAACAGGGGGATCGAGCTGCACTGCCGGCCCGAACCCGCGTCGATCGGCGACGACATCATCAGCTTCGAGGCGATCGTCCCTCCCCACGGCGAATGGTCCGCATGCCTGGAGGTCCACCCGGTGCTCGAGGGATCCATAGTGGCCCCCCGTTACAGATGCGGCCAGCCGGTCGAGCGCGCCACGCCCGCCGAGAGGCTTGCGCGGTGGCGGAGCAAGGTTCCGCAAGTGCAGAGCGACGACGACGAGCTGAAGCGCGCCCTCGACAGGAGTGCCGAGGACCTAGGAGCGCTTCGGATATTCGATCCCGACTACCCCGAGCGTGTCGTGGTCGCAGCCGGAGCGCCCTGGTTCATGACGGTCTTCGGGCGCGACTCTCTGATCACGTCGTGGATGGCGCTGATCGTCGATCCCGACCTTGCCCTGGGGGTGCTGCAGACGCTCGCGAGGTTCCAGGGAAAGGAAATCGATCCGCGAACCGACGAGCAGCCCGGCCGCATACTGCACGAGATGCGCTTCGGCGAGGCTGCATCGCTCTCGCTCGGCGGCGGCAGCATCTACTACGGGACCGCTGACGCCACACCACTTTTCGTCATGCTTCTCGGCGAGCTGCGCAGATGGGGTCTCGCTGCCGAGGCCGTCGACAGCCTGTTGCCGAATGCCGAGCGCGCGCTCGAGTGGATCGACACATTCGGAGACGCCGACGGGGACGGTTACGTCGAGTACAAGAGAGCGACCGACCGCGGCCTCGCCAACCAGGGTTGGAAGGACTCGTGGGACGCCATCCGTTACTCAGACGGCACCGTCGCGAACGCACCCATCGCCCTTTGCGAGGTGCAGGCCTACGTGTACAGCGCCTACCTCGCACGGGCCCACTTCGCCAGGGAAGCAGACGACGAGGCGACATTCGGGCGTTTCCGTCAGAAGGCGACGCGCCTGAAAGAGGCGTTCAACCGTGACTTCTGGTTGGAGGACAAGGGTTGGTTCGCGGTTGGTCTAGATGCCGACAAGCGGCCCATCGATTCTCTGACCTCGAACATCGGCCACTGCCTTTGGACCGGCATCGTCGACGACGACAAGGCCCGTCTCGTGGCCGCGAGACTCATGTCCCCGGAGATGTTCTCCGGCTGGGGGATCCGGACCCTCGCCACGACGATGGGTGGTTACAACCCGGTCAGCTATCACTGCGGCTCTGTGTGGCCACACGACACGGCGATCGTCGCGGCGGGGCTCGCGCGCTACGGGTTCAGCGAGGCCGCTCTGAAGATCGTGCGCGCGAATGCTCGACGCGGCCCAGACCCTCGGGGGCCGGCTCCCCGAGCTGTTCAGCGGGCTTGACCGAGGTGAGCTCTCCATGCCCGTGAGCTACCCGACCTCGTGCTCGCCTCAGGCATGGGCGGCCGCGTCACCTCTCCTGTGCCTGAGAACGATCCTGCGTCTCGACCCTTGGGTCCCGTACGGAAAGACGTGGCTCGCACCGATGCTGCCGGAGGGGATGAAGAGGCTGAAGGTCGAGGGGATACCGATAGCTGGGGCGCGGGTGTCGGTCGAGGTCGACGGGGACGACGTGAAGGTGGAGGGCGTGCCTGCATCTCTCGAGCTCATCACCGAACCGCGCCATCCTTCGACTGCGGTTTGAACTGGGTCAGAAGTTCGAGCCGGCTCAGAGCACGTCCAGATTGTCCACCGGGCCGAGAGGGGCATGTGGCACCGACTGGCCTCCGCCCATGGGCACGACGAGGTTGACGATCTTCTGAACCGGCCCCGGGTTCGCGCAACGAGGGTTGTACGGCACTGCGGCCTCGACCTGAGTGTCCGTCGAGCCGCCGACGGTCAGCTCCGTCCAGCCGACGTACGTGCCGCATCCGGGCACCTGCGCGACGATCGCGGTGCTCGCGTTGCCGACCGGCGACCAGGGGACCGACTCGAGCTCGATCGGGTGAACGGTGATCACGGGCGGCGTCGTATCGCAGCCGCCGGTCGCCACTGCCACGACGTCTTGGCCCGTTTCGGCGTTGATCACGATGGCCACCGTTGCCGGCGTCTTGCCCGGACATCCCGGATTCTGGCCGACCGCTATCCCGACCCAGGCGAGGGTCCCGTCGTACAGGCGCGGCGCGGGCATGGTCGTGGTGGTCGTCGGCGCCGTGGTCGTCGTCTGTAGTGGTGTGGTCGTTGTCGGCACCGAAGGCGACGTGGATGGAGGTGATGTCGAGGGCGGTGGCGCGGTGGTTGTCGTGGTGCTCGGTGGCGGCGCGGTCGTGGTCGTCACGTGAGGTGCGGTGGTCGTGGTCGTCGGGTGAGTCGTGGTGGTCGGTGGCAGCTTTCGGACGGTGGTGGTCGTCGAAAGCACCGCATCGCCGGAGGGCACCACGTAGGCCGAGGGCACCATGTAGGACGTCGTCTGTGGCGAGGTCTGGTTGAGCGTGGCGTCGCCGAGCCCGAGCATGTCGAACTTGTAGATCCCGTTGAACGCGTCGTACGCCTCGAACATCGAGCTTGCCTGTGCGGCCGTCACCGGCGGGGCGGGTTGCTGGGGAGCGGGGTTCACCTCGAGGACCTTGTCACCCAGCTGGACGGACTCCACGAACCTGCCGGCGCGCACCGAGTAGATCGAAGGTTGAACCGGGTTGGTCGGGGTGCCCGGACGCGGGCGCGTCGTCGTCGTGGACTGAACACGAGGCGTGTGCGAGCAGCTTGCTGCCACGCCGATCACGGCCAGGGCCGCGACAGACGCCGCCAGCCCGGACCGGTGCCGCTTGGCCGCCATCCCTACAGTTTGGCCGGATCGCTCATCGAGGAGCATGCATCTCACCTGGCTCCTCCGGCTCACCCGGCTCACCCGGCTCCTCCGGATCACTCGGCTCTCCCGGCCGCCCCCGAGCGGATTTGAGGCGCCGGAGGGCGATCGTGGGCAGAAGGACGACCGAGAGCATGCCTGCTCCGACGAGCGCGGCTGCGTTGTCCGGCCGCATCTTTCCTTCTGACACCCCGATGCTCGTGATGACCACGATGAGCGGCAGACCGGTCGCGGACAGCAACGCGAAAGAGACTCGCTCCGCTGCGGAGAGCACCTTGCGGTAAAGGAGAAGAGCGGGAGTGCCGCGCACGAAGAGGAACAGAGCGAGGAACAGAGGGATGCGAAGCAGCGTCTCGGGTTTCTCGACGAAAGCGTGGATGTCGAACTGCACGCCGCTCACGATGAAGAAGATCGGGACCAGGAAGCCGAACCCGATGGCCTCGAGCTTGCCCTTCACGATCTCGCTGTCCTTCCCGATGATGAAGAGGCGCACCACGATGCCGGCGGTGAAGGCGCCGAGCAGCACGTCGAGCCCGAGCTCGAGGGCCAGGTAGGTGAGGAGCAGAACCATGAGCACGGCGATCCTCACCGGGAGCTGCGCGCTCGAGTTCAGGTGTCTGCTGAGCAGGGCTACCAGCTTCGGGGGACGAGCGCGGGTGGCCAGCAAGGCAGTGACGACGGCGATCGCGACGAATGCGACGAGGAGGGCGATCGTCAAGACGGGGTCCTTCTCGGTGAGCAGGAGAGCCACCGCGACGATCGGGACGAACTCCCCGACAGAGCCCGCCGCGAGCATGAACGATCCGAACTTCGTGTCGAGGACGCCCGCATCCCTGATCATCGGGAGCATGGTCCCGATAGCCGTGGTCGTGAGGGCGAGGCCGATCACGACGGTGTCGAGACCCAGGCCGACCGACACCAGGGTGAACGCCGCGCCGAGAGCGAGGACGAGGGACATCCCCCAGCCGACGAGGCCCAACCTCAGCGGGAGGCCGCGCACCCTCTTCAGGTCGAGCTCTGTTCCGGCGAGGAACATGAGGAAGCCGAGCCCGAGGTCCGAGAGGGCGTCGACCACGTCGCCCGGGTGGGCGAGGTTGAGGGCCGCCGGCCCGATCGCCATGCCGAAGAGGATCTGGATCACGACCTCAGGTACGCCGATGCGCTTGGTCCACTCCGCGATCAGCGGGGACACCGCGGCCACCGCCGCAATGAGCACGAGGGTCGGGACGGCGGCCAGGCTCGTCATCGTCTTAGTGTGGCGCAGTGACCGACGAAGACCATGTGCTTGCCGTAGACCTGGGAACCAGCGGCCCGAAGGCGGCACTCGTGTCTGCGACCGGCGCGGTCGCGGGGTCCGCCACCGAGCCCGTGTCGCTCCAATTGCTTCCCGACGGCGGGGCCGAGCAGGACCCGGCCGAATGGTGGAGTGCCATCACCGCAGCCTCGCGGCGAGTCATGGCCGAGAGCGGGATCGCGCCCGAGCGGGTCGTCGCTGTCGCGTGCACCGCCCAGTGGGCCGGCACTGTCGCGACGGACGAGTCGGGCGAGCCCTTGTGCCCGGCGGTCATTTGGATGGACTCGCGCGGCAACACCGCCATACGCCGCCAGGTGAGGGGCAAGTTGCCGGTGCTGGGGATCGGGGCGAGCAAGCTCGCGACGCTCGTGAGGCTCACCGGCGGCGCGCCGAGCCTGTCGGGCAAGGATCCGGTCGGCCACATCCTGTGGCTCCGCGAGGCTAGGCCCGCCGTGTACGAGGCCGCCCACAAATTCCTCGAGCCTGTGGACTGGGTCAACCAGCGCCTGACCGGTCGCTTCGCTGCGTCGTACGACTCGATCGTGCTCCACTGGTCGACCGACAACCGCGACATCGACGCGGTCCACTACGACGCAGACCTGCTCAAGATCAACGGGCTCGACCGCGTGAAGCTGCCCGACCTAGGACCGCCGGCGTCGATCATCGGGACGCTGCGGCGCGCTGCGGCAGAGGAGCTGGGCGTCCCGGAGGGCATCGCGGTGTCGACGGGCACCGGCGACCTTCATTCTGCGGCGGTCGGCTCGGGAGCTGTCGACGACTTCGACCCTCACCTGTACATCGGCACCTCGTCGTGGATCTCGTGCCACGTGCCGTACAAGAAGACGGCTCCCACCACCAACGTGGCGTCCATCCCCTCTGCCATCCCGGGCCGGTACGTCGTCGCGGACGAGCACGAGACGGCGGGCGCGTGCCTGACGTTCTTGAAAGACGTCATCTACGCGGACGACGGTCTCGGCACCGTCGCGCAGCCGGACAACGTGTTCGCTCTTTTCGACCAGGTCGCCGAAGGGACACCGACGGGCTCGAACGGGGCGATGTTCACTCCTTGGCTCAACGGCGAGCGCACCCCGGTGGACGACCACACGATCCGGGGCGGCTTCCACAACCTGTCTCTTTCGAACACGCGGCGCGACATGGTGCGCGCCGTCTACGAGGGGGTCGCCTACAACTCGAGGTGGCTTCTCGATGCCGTCGAGAAGTTCTGCCACAAGGAATTCGAGTCGCTGGCGTTCATAGGGGGAGGGGCGAACTCGGAGATCTGGTGCCAGATACATGCCGACGTGACCGGCCGCAAGATCCGCCAGGTCGACCGCCCGGTTCTCGCCGGCGTGCGCGGAGCGTCGTTCCTCGCGTTCATTGCGCTCGGCCGGCTGAAGGTCGAGGACATCCCGCCGATGGTCCCCGTGAGGAAGATCTTCGAGCCGGACTCGAGCTCGCGGCGGAAGCACGACGCCCGGTTCGCCGAATTCGTCGAGCTCTACAGCAAGACCAAGGACATCCACAAGCGCCTGAACCGCTTCTAGCACCCAGAGCCCAGAGCCCAGAGCCCAGAGCCCAGAGCCCAGAGCCCAGATCCCAGAGCTCAGATCCGCTCGAAATTGCGGGCGAGCTCCCAGTCGGTGACCACGCGGTTGGCGCTCTCCCACTCCTGGCGAGCGGTGTTCACGAGATGGTGGTGAACCTCGTCGCCGAACGAGCGGGCCGCGACGTCGCTTCGCTCCAACTCGGAGACCGCTTCGACGAGGGTGGAAGGAATGCGCGGCACGCCTGCCGCCTCATAGGCGTTGCCCGATTGCTCCGGACCGAGCTCGAGGCCGTTCTCGATCCCCCACAAGCCTCCTGCGATGAACGCGGCCAGGGCAAGGTAGGGGTTCACGTCCGACCCGGCGATACGGCACTCGACGCGTCGCGCGTCTCCTGCGCCGACCAACCGGAACCCACATGTGCGGTTGTCGTCGCCCCAGACGACGGCGGTCGGCGCCCACGAACCAGGCACGTACCGCTTGTAAGAGTTCACGTAAGGAGCCCACATCCAAGCGAGGCCTCGCGCCACGTGAAGGGTTCCTGCAAGGAACTGCCGACCGACCCGCGACAGCCGGCCGAGGCCGTCGGGGTCCCACATGAGAGGAGCGCCGCTCGAGACGTCCCAGAGGCTCGCGTGCATGTGGCACGACGAACCCGAGTCGTCCATCGTCCACTTGGCCATGAAGCTCGCCGAGCGACCGCACTGGGCAGCTATCTCCTTCACGCCGTTCTTGAACACGAGATGCCGGTCAGCCGTCTCGAGCGCCGCTCCGTATGTGAAGTTGACCTCGTGCTGGCCGCGCCCGGCCTCGCCTTTCGAGTGCTCGATCGGGATGCCGGCTGCGAGCATCTCGTTTCGGATCCTGCGCAGCACGTTCTCATCGCGCGAGGTCTGGAGCAGCTGGTAGTCCTCGATCGTGTCGCAGCTCGGCTCGAGCCCGCGCCAGCCCTTGGCGGACGCCTCCTCGTAGGAGTCGCGGAACAGATAGAACTCGAGCTCGGTCGCGCATCTCACCTCGAGTCCGGCCTCCGCGGCACGCTCGATCTGCCGGCGAAGGACCCTGCGTGGCGAGACCTCCACGGCGCCGCCCTGCGTGTCGGACAGGTCGCAGATCACGTGCGCGCTGCGCTCGAGCCACGGGACGAGGCGCAGGGTGTCGAAGTCCGGCACGGCCCGTACGTCGCCGTAGCCGGTCTCCCAGCTGGCGAAGCGGTAACCGGGGAGCGGTTGGACGTCTACGTCGACCGCGAGCAGGTAGTCGCACGCGTCGATGCCGTGCTCGAGCACGTCGGCGAAGAAGAAGGGGGCGGTCACCCTCTTGCCGACCGGCCTTCCCTGCATGTCCGGGAAGCAGACGATGATCGTGTCGACAGCGCCGTCGTCTACGAGACGGCGAAGCTCGGCCACGTCGAGCGGCGGAGTCACGAAGGAGTCACGAAGGAGTCACTCGGGAGTCACGTACGCCGCCGTGATGCCGCCGTCCACGACGAGTGCCGCACCGGTCATGAAGCTCGAGTCGTCCGACGCCAAGAAGAGTGCGGCCTTTGCGATCTCGTCGGCCTTCCCGAGCCTCCCCATCGGGATGTGCACGAGCCGGCGTTCCCGCCGCACCGGATCCGAGAGCAGGCTCGCGATCAAGGGCGTGTCGATGGGACCCGGGCAGATCGAATTCGCTCGGACCCCTCGTCGCGCGACCTCGACCGCAAGCTCTCTCGTGAAGGCGAGCACTCCGCCCTTGGACGCCGTGTAGGCCACCTGGGCCGTCGCCGCGCCCATGAGGGCGACGAACGATGCGACGTTCACGATCGAGCCGCCGCCGGAGGACTCGAGGGCTGGAAGCGCTGCGCGGCAGCACATGAAGACGCCCTTCAGGTTCACCCGCATCACCCGGTCCCAGGTGTCGAGCGGGGTGTCCGCGACGCCCCCGTCGTCGTCGGGGAAGATGCCCGCGCAGTTGAACATCACGTGGAGGCCGCCGAAGGCGATCGTTGCGGTCTCGACCATCGCGCCGACCTGCTCCTCGTCGGTCACGTCGACCTCGACCGCGTCCGCGCGACCGCCGGAAGCCGAGATGGTCTCTGCGGTGGACTCGGCCGAACCGCCGTCGACGTCTGCTGCGACGACGGCTGCACCTTCGGCGGCGAACAGCTCGCACGCCACGCGGCCGATGCCGCTTCCTGCACCGGTCACGATCGCAACCTTGCCTTCGAGGCGGCCCGTCACGCGTCGCGACACTATCGGGGACCTGAGCGCCACCACGGTGAGAGGCGGCTCTGCAGGGGGGATGCCGGGGGACCGTGTGATATCCGCCGTGTGATACTTGCCGGATGACCGGGACCTCCGCGCGCGTACCGCTCGTCGGCCTGACGACGTACCGGCAAAATGCGACGTGGGGCTCGTGGGAACGTCCGGCCGCGATCCTCCAGGCCGCCTATCTCGACTGCGTGGCGAAGGCGGGAGGCCGGCCCGTAATGCTCCCACCGACACAAGGAGCGGGTGCCGGCCCGGGATCGGCGGCCTCGTTGGCGGAGCGGCTCGACGCCCTCGTGCTCGTGGGTGGCGCCGACGTCGACCCCTCCAGATACGGATCGCCACACGACGAGGCGACCGGCGAGCTCCATCCGTGGCGCGACGACAACGAGCTCGCCCTACTCGGGTCCTTCCTCGATTTGCGCCGCCCGGTGCTCGGGATCTGCAGGGGGACCCAGGTGCTCAACACGTTCCTCGGGGGAACGCTCCACCAGCACCTGCCCGACCTGACCGGCAGCAAGGACCACCAGCCAAAGCCCGGCGAGTTCGGCGAGGTGAGGGTGAAGACCGAGCCCGGCTCGAAGGTCGCGGCGGCGATGGGCGAGTCGTTCAGTGTGGCGTGCTCGCATCACCAGGCGATCGACGAGCTCGGCACCGACCTCGTCGTGACTGCGCGTTCCGACGACGGCGTCGTAGAGGCGGTGGAGCTCGGCACCGGGTTCGTCGTCGGTGTCCAGTGGCACCCCGAGCAGAAGGACGACACAAGGCTGTTCCGCGCTCTCGTCGAGGCCTGCTGACACCCGGTGGCTCCCGAGGTGGTGTCACTCGTCAACCCCGCGACGGCCGAAGCCCTCGCAGACGTCGAAACCGTGGGCGTCGCGGAGACCGACGAAGCGGTCGAAAGAGCCCGGTCTGCGTTCGGCCCCTGGAGCGCGATGGCACCGGCCGATCGGGCGAGATTGCTGAGACGCTTCGCGGAGCAGGTGGAGTTGCACGCGGACGAGCTTGCGCTGACTGAGACTCGCAATGTCGGCAAGCCGATCGCAGACAGCCGCGGAGAGGTGTCGATGGTCGCGGAGGTGCTCTGGTTCTACGCCGGAGCAGTCGACAAACACCGCGGGAGCACCGTCCCGGTGGCAGGCGGAGTCAACGCGACATTTCACGAGCCGCTCGGAGTCGTGGCCGCGATCGTGCCTTGGAACTTTCCTCTCCTCATCGCTTCTTGGAAGATCGGACCGGCCCTCTGCTGCGGGAACACCGTCGTCGTGAAGCCCGCGACTCTGACGCCGCTGAGCACGCTTCGTCTCTGCGAGCTCGCTCTCGAGGCGGGACTGCC
Organism: uncultured Acidimicrobiales bacterium; assembly: GCA_963801315.1. GTDB lineage: Bacteria > Actinomycetota > Acidimicrobiia > Acidimicrobiales > CAVXTF01 > CAVXTF01. The sequence goes on from CAWDEI010000006.1 coordinate 458,799, forward strand.
CGAAGGCGTGCTCCAGGCGGTGGTAGGCCCGGGCAAGACCGTGGGGACCCGGATGGTCGAGCACCCCGACGTCGCCAAGGTCGCATTCACCGGGTCGACCGAGGCGGGAGCAGACGTGATGCGCAGGGCGGCCTCAGGGATCAAGAGGGTGACGCTCGAGCTCGGGGGAAAGGCAGCCAACGTGATCTTTGCCGACGCCGACCTCGAACGAGCGGCCGAGCGCGCTCCGGCGGCCGTGTTCGGGAACGCCGGTCAGGACTGTTGCGCGAGGAGCAGGGTCCTCGTGGAGAAGAGCGTGTACGACCGTTTCGCAGGGTTGCTCACCGAGGCGGCGTCGAAGTTCCGGGTCGGCGATCCAGAGGACCCGTCGACCGAGATGGGCCCCCTCGTGTCGGAGGAGCACCGCGACCTGGTGTCGTCCTTCGTAGACCCCCCCGAGAAGGGTGCCGAGGTCTTCCAGGCAGCCCATGGTCCTCGAGGTCCCGGATGGTGGTATCCGCCCACCGTCGTCACCACGACAGATCCGGGTCTGCGCGTATCGCGCGAGGAGGTGTTCGGCCCGGTGGTCGTCGTCCTTCCTTTCGACGACGAGCAGGACGCGGTCCGCAAGGCCAACGACACGCGCTACGGGCTGTCCGGTTCCATATGGACGCGCGACTCGTCGCGTGCGCTACGGGTGAGCAGGCAGGTGATGGCGGGAGTGTTGTCGGTCAATTCCAACACCTCGGTACGCGTGGGAGCACCGTTCGGTGGCATGAAGCAGTCGGGGCTCGGACGCGAGCTCGGGCTCGAGGCCCTCGACTCGTTCTCCGAGTTGAAGAGCGTCTTTTATTCCTCGGAGTGAACGGCCGGATTCGATGAGTGAAGTGGCTACGAGATGCGTGCTCGGGAACGGTGCGCGAGCAGCCGACCTCGACGGTCGGGTGGCGGTCGTGACCGGAGCGAGCCACGGGCTCGGAGCAGGCATGGCGAGGCGGTTCGTCGAGCTGGGGCTCCGTGTCGCGATGTGCGGCCGGAAACGCCCGGAGCCGCCGTCGGGCCCGAGCAGGCACCACGTTCTCGCTCTGTCGGCCGACGTCCGCGACTCGTCGGGACTCGAGGGCTTCGGCGCTGCGGCAGTCGAGCGGTTCGGCAGGGTCGACCTGTGGGTCAACAACGCCGGGGTGATCGAACCGATAGGCATGCTTGCCGACGTGGACCCCGGAATGGCGGCTCACAACATCTCGGTGAACGTGATCGGTGTCGCGAACGGGACGAGGACGTTCGCGAGACACGTGCGCAGCAGGCCCGGGGGTGGCGTGCTCGTCAACATCAGCTCCGGCGCAGCCACGAAGGTCTATCCCGGTTGGGCCGTGTACTGCGCCTCCAAGGCTGCGGTGGACCAGTTGAGCGCAGTCGTAGCCGAAGAGGAGAAGGCCAATGGGCTTCTTGTGTACTCGGTCGCTCCCGGGATGGTCGACACCCAGATGCAGGAGAAGGTGAGGGCCAGCTCGCCTCGGGACTTCCCTGCCGTCGAACGGTTCTTGGAGGCCAAGCGCTCCGGTTGCTTCAACTCTCCCGAGTGGGTGGCCGACGCTCTGCTCGAGCTTGCGTTCGGTGGGGTGCAGATCGAATCGGGAAGCGTCGTGCGAATTCCCGACGAATGGGACCAGGCAGCAGGTTGAGCGCGCCGGCGGAGATCGTGATCAGGCCCTACGAGGCCGCCGACCGCGCCGGGGTCCGCCGGGTGTGCTACCTGACGGGCTTCATGGGCGATCCGGTCGACTGGATGTGGGCCGACGAGGAGAGCTTCGCCGACATGTTCACGGGCTACTGGACCGACCGTGAGCCGGGGTCTGCGACGGTCGCCGAGATCGACGGCGAGGTGGTGGGCTACCTCCTCGGCTGCAGGGACAGCCGCAAGGTGTGGAACGTGGGCAAGCTGTTCGTCCACCACGGGTTCGGGCGCCGTGTGGCGTTCCAGCGCGGAACGGCCGGCGTGTTCTGGAGAATGGTGGCAGACGGCTTCACCGATTCGCTGAGGCACCGGCTTCCACCGCCCACGTACTACGACGAGAGATGGCCGGCCCACCTCCACATAGACCTTCTTCCTGTCTGCCGGCACAAGGGGGTGGGCGAGGCCCTAGTGAATCGGTGGTTGCGAACTCTCCGTGACGAGAAGGTCCCCGGATGCCACTTGCAGACGATGGCGGAGAACACCCGCGCGATCTCGTTCTTCGAGAAGATGGGCTTCGCAAAGCGTGGCGAGCCGAAGGGCGCGCCCGGCTTCAGGACCCGGTCAGCGGCGCGGATGGGGGTGCAGCTCATGGTCCAGCCCCTCGATCCGGGGCCCTCGGATGGTTGACCGACGATCCCGGCATGTAGCGTCTCCGAGGTGAGCGACGGGGCGGACGGCGGGGGGCGCAGCAAGAGGAATCTCGCCAAGCCGGCGGCCGGAGCACTCGGCACACTGGGTGTCGTGCTCAGCATCTGGTGGTTCGCGCTCAGGCCTCGCCGCAAGCGCCGCCGCCAGTCTTGACCGGCAGCTCAGGTGGCCGTCTTTGGCGGTGAGGTCCCGACGATCACTGGAAGCACCTCGCTGATGGGCGCGCGCACTACGGCGTCGGCCACGAGGTCGTAACCCGTCGGCTCGGCGTTCACGATGACCACCTGCGCACCCTGGCGCTTCGCGGCGGGGACGAGCGCGGCTGCCGGGTAGACCGAAAGGGACGAACCGACCGCGAGCATCACGTCGCACGACGTCGCCGCGCGCTCTGACCTTCTCAGGTCCTCCGGCACGAGGTCCTGCCCGAAGCTGATCGTGTCCGACTTGAGGATCCCGCCGCAGGCTCCTTCGGGCGTCGCAGACGTGCAGGCGGGGTCGGCTTCTCCGGCCGCCACCCGTTCGAGGACCTCTGAAGAGGGAAGCCGTTCGCCGCAGCTCAGGCAGACCGTTCTCCTCATGGTGCCGTGGATCTCCACGACGAGCGAAGGGTCATGCCCCGCCATCAGGTGCAGCCCGTCGACGTTCTGGGTCACCAGTAGCTCGAGGACACCTCTCTTCTCGAGCTCGACCAGCGCGATGTGACCGGGATTGGGCCTGGCGTCCCAGGTGGGCGATGTGAGGCGGTTCTGCCAGGCGCGCTCGCGGACGGCCGGGTCGCGAACGTACGCGTCGAGGGTTGCCAGCTTCTCGGCCGAGGGATCCTTGGTCCACACCCCCTGCGGCCCTCGGAAGTCCGGGATCCCCGAGTCCGTCGAGATGCCGGCTCCCACGAGGACGACGATCCGCCGGCCGCCGTTCACGATCTCCCACGCCCGCATCAGCTCCGGTGTCGCGTTGGTTCTCCGGCGCATGCTCCCAGTGTGCCAGCACTGTTTGAGGCCGAGAGTGCCTGCGGCACTGCGTAGCGAGAGTGCCTGCGGCACTGTGTAGCTTCAGCGGCGGTGCTCCCCGCTTCGTTCAGGCCTCTCACGAGCCGGAACTTTGCCCTGGTCTGGTCGGCGGCCCTCGTGTCGAACGTGGGGACCTGGATGCAGATCGTGACGCTCGGCATAGTCGTCACCGCGAAGACCCACGAGGCGGGCTGGACGGGTCTGGTCGCCGCAGCGGCGTTCTTGCCCAACGGCCTTCTGGCTCCCTTGGGCGGCGCGCTCGCCGACAGGCTCGACCGGAGGCGATGGCTGATCACGACCACGATCGCCGAAGCCGCGTTCGCTGGAGGTCTGGCTGCGCTCGCGTTCACCGGCCACGAGATCCCGTGGTTGCTGAGCGTCATGGCCTTCCTCGGGGGGACCGCGTCGGCGATCGGGTTCCCCACCTATCAGGCGATGCTCCCGGACCTCGTCGACAAGCGGGATCTCCTCGCGGCCGTTTCGCTGTCCTCCGCACAGTTCAACCTCGGGAGAGTCATCGGTCCGGCGCTCGCGGGCGTGGCCCTGGTCGCGGGATCAGCCGGTTGGGCGTTCACCGCCAACGCCATCTCCTTCGGGGCCGTGGTGATCGCGCTCGTGCTCGTACGACTCCCCGCGCAGGCCCGGTCCGCGGGCGAGGGGATCGTTCGCCGGATGAAGGAAGGTGCGCGGCTCGCCGCGCGGATTCCGGGATGCCGGAGCCCGATCGTGCTCATAGCGATCGTCGCGTTGATCGGTTCTCCGTTCATCGCTCTCGTGCCAGCGGTGGCGATCGAGGCTTTCCACAAACAGGCAGGGGGCACGTCGGTGCTCGTGACCGCCCAAGGCGTCGGGGCGGTGGCGGGCGCTCTCATGCTCGCACCACTTGCACGATCGTTCGGCCGGGCGAAGCTCGTCACCGCCGCGCTGTTCGCACTTCCGGTCGCCCTCTTGCTCTACGGCGCCGCCCCCTCGTTCGCGTTGGCGGTCGCAGCGATCGTCCTCGTGGGTGCCTGCTACATAGGAGTGCTCTCGGGCCTCAACACCGTCGTGCAGGTGCACGCCCCGCCAGAGGCGCGCGGGAGGATCCTCGGCCTCTACATGCTCGCACTCGGGACCGTCTATCCGATCGGGGCTCTGCTCCAGGGCCAGCTCGCGGACCTCGAGGGCATCCGCGCCGTGACCGCAGGCTCGGGAGTCGTCCTGCTCGCCACGATGACGGCCGTTGCGGCCGTTGCGCCAGCGGTCCTCCGTGGCCTTGCGGACCCGGAGCCCGCCCTGCCCGAGGAGGTGAGGAAGTCGCCCGGGGCCGCGGTACCGTCGGGAGAATGACCCAGGCGTTGGTTGACGAGCGCACGGTCGAGCAGCTCGCCCGACGCATATCCGAACTGGGTGGGCGCCAACGCGCCCGGGTGTTCCACCTGTCGTGGTGGACCGACCGGTTGCTCGCGGCCTCGATGTACGACGCGGAGTTCCGGGCACGGCTCTTCCGGTTCGTAGACGCCTTCCCTGCGTTGAACGACGACGCCGAGATAGAGGGGCACCTGCGCGACGAGTTCGAAGGTGCAGACGTTCCGACCTGGTTCGGCGCAGGGCTCGGGATCGCCGAATGGGTGCCCGGCGGATCGCACCTGTCGGCCGCGGTGGCCAGGCGCACGATCGACCGCATGGCGCAGCAATTCATCATCGGGACGGATCCCGCAGAGACGGCGGAGGCCTGCGGCGCGCTCTGGAGGCGCCACACGGCGGCAACCGTCGACGTTCTCGGCGAGCACACTCACAGCGAGGCCGAGGCCGACCGCTATGCCGCTCGGCTCGAGGCGCTCGTGATGGCACTCGCCGCCGGTTCCGAGTCGTGGCCGGTAGACGATCTGCTCGAGGCGGACGATCTCGGATCCGTGCCGAAGGCGAGCGTGTCGGTGAAGGTGACGGCGCTCGCCCCTTCGTTCACGATGCTCACCTCCGAGCAGGGCCTGGCGCAGGCGACGCGTCGCCTCCTGCCCGTGCTCGAGATCGCGTCCGAAAGGAACGTCTCTGTCTGGTTCGACATGGAGAATTACGAGGTCAAGGCGCTCACCCACGTTCTGTTCCGCCAGCTTCTCGAACGATCGGAGTTGGACGGGCTCCACGCCGGCATCGTGGTCCAGGCCTACCTGCGCGACTCCGCGGAGGACCTCGAGTCGCTCGCGAGCTGGGCGCTCGGACGCCGGGTCCCGCCAGGGGTGCGGCTCGTGAAGGGTTCCTACTGGGACACAGAGACGGTGCAGGCACAAGCGGAGAGCTGGTGGCCGCCGGTGTTCGAGCACAAAGCTGAGACGGACGCCAACTTCGAGCGGCTGGTCAGGATCCTCCACGCGAACCACGGGACATTGAGAGCGGCATTCGGCTCTCACAATCTGCGCTCGCTCGCAGTCGCCATGACCGAGGCGAGGCGCCTCGGCATCCCCGACAACGGCTACGAGATCCAACTGCTCTACGGGATGGCCGAGCCGGTGCACGACGCGATGAGGCGCCTCGGCGTCCGGCTGCGCGTCTACGCCCCGATGGGGGAGCTCGTTCCCGGAATGGCCTATCTGGTTCGGCGGCTCCTGGAGAACACGTCGAACGAGAGCTTCGTCCGGCACCACTTCGCAGAAGGCGAGGCGCTCGACGAGCTTCTCGCTCCACCGGACGTCACGGTGCTGCCGGGGCCTCAGCCCTTGGCCACGAGGTCGCCGACCGACAAGGAGAACCCGGCCCCGTACCGTCCCGAGCCCCTAGCCGAGTGGAGGAGGCCCGAGGTAAAGGATCGGATGGCGGCTGCGGTGGCGGCCGAGTTCTCGCGACCCGTGAGACGCGTCGAGGCGCTCGTGGCCGGCAGGAGCCTCCATACCGGCAGGACGTTCGTCTCGGTCGACCCGTCCGACCCAGAGTCGGTCGTCTCGGAGGCCACCGCGTGCGGTCCTGCCGAGGTCGAAGAAGCCCTCGACGCGGCCACCCGCGCGGCCGCCGTCTGGAGCCGCACCCGGGCTGCAGACCGTGCCGCGGTTCTGTTCGGTGCCGCAGACCGGATGCGAAGGGCGCGAAACGAGCTCGCCGCGCTCGAGGTGCGCGAGGCCGGTAAGGGTTGGGCGGACGCAGACGCGGACGTGTGCGAGGCGGTGGACTACTGCGAGTTCTACGCGCGGCGGATGCTCGACCTCGACGGGGGCGGGGCGGTGCAGTCGCCTCCGGGCGAGGAGAACCGGCTCGTCTACCACGCCAGGGGAGTCGCAGCCGTCGTCTCGCCCTGGAATTTCCCCCTGGCCATCCCCGCCGGGATGACCTGCGCCGCCCTCGTCGCGGGAAACGCCGTGGTCCTGAAGCCGGCTGAGCAGACCCCCGCAGTCGCCGCAGAGCTCGTCTCGGCCCTGCTCGAGTCCGGTCTCCCGCCCGAGGTGCTTTCGTTCCTACCCGGGAACGGGCCCGATGCGGGCGCGCCGCTCGTCTCGGACCCGAGGGTCGACCTGATCGCCTTCACAGGCTCACGAGATGTCGGTCTCGGCATCATCGAGACCACGGGACGCCGTCGCGACGGACGGAGGTCGATCGTGCGCGTCATCGCCGAGCTCGGCGGCAAGAACGCGATCGTCGTGGACAGCGACGCAGATCTCGACGAGGTCGTCCCCGCGGTGATCTCGTCCACCTTCGGCTTCGCGGGGCAGAAATGCTCGGCGGCGAGCAGGTTGATATGCGTGGAGAGCGTCCACGACGCCGTGGTGGAACGCGTCGTCGAGGCCGCCCGCTCCCTCGTGGTCGGCCCGACCCGCTTGCCGGGCAGCCAGATGGGCCCCGTCATCGACGCCGAGGCACACTCGAGGCTCATGGATGCGAGCAGCCGGGCGGGGGAGTGCGGGACCGTCCTGTTGCGGTCCACCGACGTGCCCGAACGCGGTTTCTTCGTCGGCCCCGTCGTGGTGAGCAGGGTGGACCCCGGCTCGTGGTTGGCCCACGACGAGCTCTTCGGGCCCGTCCTCGCCACGTTCTGCGTAGCGGACCTCGACGCCGCCGTGGATCTTGCGAACAGCTCCGACTACGCGCTCACAGCGGGCATCTTCTCGCGTTCCCCTGCGCACGTGCGGTCGGCGACGTCGGCACTGCGCGCGGGCAACGTGTACGTGAATCGAGCGATCACAGGTGCGGTCGTCGGCCGCCAGCCTTTCGGCGGGAGCGGCCTGTCGGGTGTCGGCTCCAAGGCGGGCGGCCCCGATTACCTGCTCCAGTTCTCCGATCCCCAGGTGATCTCGGAGAACACGGTTCGCCAAGGTTTCGCGTCGGGTGTGGGATCCGCCGCGAAGCCACCGGGATCGCCTAGACGTAGGACCAAGACTTAGAAGGGAGTCGCGTGACGGAGTCGCACGCCGCGAGCGAGATCGTGCGCCTCGACGGGCACGTCGTTGATTCGCTGCTGCTCGCCAAGGTGCTGGACGCAATCGTGGATGCCGGCGCCACGTACCGGATCGTCGAGCTCGACGTCGGCACGACGTCGGTGGACCCGAGCCACGTGCGCCTCGAGGTCACGGCGCCCGACGAGGAGAGCCTCGACGTGCTTCTCGCCGACCTGCAGGTCCACGGCGTCAATCGTGTAGATGCCTCTGATGCCGAGCTGTCGGCCGCAGAGGTCGACGGTGTCCTGCCTGAGGGCTTCTACCCGACTACCAACCTTCCGACCTGGGTGCGCATCGGTGGGCACTGGGTGAGGTCGGGGAGGCCTGAGATGGACTGCGCACTCGTCGTCGACCTTCCATCCACGGGGCCAGGCGGCGACGGGGGCACCCGCGATATCGGAAGCGCCCGCGTGGTGCCGATGCACCGGGTCAAAGCGGGCGATCTCGTGGTCGTCGGGTGGAAGGGTGTCCGGGTGGAGAACCCCGGTCGCGACGCCGACACCACGGGGTTCGGTTTCATGACCTCGGAGGTGTCCTCGGAGAAGCCGAAGTCCCTGTCGGTCGCTCGCGTGGCCGAGAGCCTGAGACGGGCGAGAGCCGACCGCGACTCGGGGGGCGAAACTCCCCGGGGGAGGGTGCTCGCAGTCTGCGGCCCTGCCGTCGTCCACACCGGCGCGGCTCCGGCTCTCGCCCGGATGGTCAGGGACGGTTGGGTGGACCTCCTGTTCGCAGGAAACGGCTTCGCCACCCACGACATCGAGTCGGCTGTTCTCGGTACGTCGCTCGGGATCTCGCTCGGCGAGGGCATACCGGCCGAGCATGGTCACGCCAACCATCTGCGCGTGATCAACGAGGTGCGCCGCTTCGGGTCGATCGCCGCTGCCGTCGAGTCGGGCTGGCTGCGTGCGGGCGTGCTCTACGAGTGCGTGCGTGGCGGAGTGCCGTTCGTGTTGGGCGGTTCGGTCCGCGACGACGGTCCCCTTCCGGACGTGCTGAGCGACACGCTCGCATCGGCGGATGCGATGAGAGAGCACTTGGACGGGGTCGAGGTCGCGCTGATGCTCGCATCCACGCTGCATGCCATCGCGACCGGCAACCTGCTTCCTGCAGGGGTCGAGACGTACTGCATAGACATCAACCAGGCGGTCGTGACGAAGCTGAGCGACAGGGGAAGCCACCAGGCGCTCGGGATCGTCACCGACGTCGGGCTCTTCATGGGCGAGCTCGCCGAGCGGCTGTGCGGTCCCCACGCCCCGCACGAAGGGCCGTCCGAGCAAGGGCCCGAACCCGGGCCGACGGGTCGGCGAGTCATGAGATGAGCCGAGTCACGAGATGAGCAGGCTCGCCTGGGGCAGGCGGTTCCTCGTCTGTCCTCCCGACCACTTCGCGGTCGCCTATGAGATCAACCCGTACATGCATCGTCAGGTGCATCCCGACCTGGAACGAGCGAGTGCTCAGTTCGAGGGGTTGGTCGCGTCACTTCGCGGTGCCGGCGCTGCGGTCGAGCTGCTCGACCCGGTAGAAGGGCTTCCCGATCTGGTCTTCACCGCCAACGCCGGCATCGTCGACGGCAACCGCTTCGTACCCAGCCGATTCCTCCACCGGGAACGACAGGGCGAGACTCCGGTGGACGAGGCGTGGTTCGCAGCACACGGGTTCGAGATCGAAAAGATCGCAGGAGCCGATCCGTTCGAAGGCGCGGGAGACGCGCTTCCGTTCGGGCTCGATCTGACAGAGGACAGAAGCGCCAGGCATCCCGTCCTCGTGTCGGGGTACAGGACGCGCTCGTCGGTGCACTCCCATGCGGCGCTGAGCGAGGTCCTCGGGGTGCCGGTGCGCTCGGTCGAGCTGACCGACGAGCGGTACTACCACCTGGACCTCGTGTTCTGCCCACTCGATTCGCGCCGTGCTCTCGTCGCGCCCCAGGGTCTCGACCGCTTCGGCATCAAGGTCCTCGAGCAGCTGGTCCCCGAGCCGGTCTGGCTCGACGACGCAGAGGCAGCTTCGTTCTCGGCCAATTCCGTCGTGGTGGACAACGTGGTCGTCATGCCTGCCTGCACACCGCGTCTCGGCCGGCTCCTCGAGGGCTTCGGGTTCGAGATAGCCCTGACGCCCGTGGACGAGTTCCTGAAAGCCGGCGGAGGATGCCGATGCCTCACCTTGGCCCTGGACGTCGAATTCGACCTGGGCCCGGAGGCACCGTCGGGCGTCTGACCCGCGGTGGCCGTGGTCGGCGCCGATCCGCGAGAATCAGCTCATGGCCATCGCAACGCTGAACCCCTCCACGGGCGTCACCGAGAAGACCTTCGAGCCCCACGACGACGACGCCGTGGACAAAGCCCTTGCGGCGTCACACGAGGCGTTTGCCGACTTCTCGACCACTTCGTTCGAAACCCGTGCCCGCCTGATGGTGGGGGCGGCGGACCTTCTCGAAGGCGAGCTTCCCGACATCGCCTCGGTGCTGACCACCGAGATGGGAAAGACGTTCGCGTCGGCGAAGGCTGAGGTGGCCAAGTGCGCGAGTGCGTTGCGTTGGTTCGCGCAGCACTCAGAGTCGATGCTCGCTGACGAGGTCGTCGAGACCTCCGCCTCGGACAGCCGCGCCCTGTTCAGGCCTCTCGGGCCTGTGCTCGCCGTCATGCCTTGGAACTTCCCGATGTGGCAGGTGATCCGATTCGCTGCGCCCGCACTGATGCTCGGCAACACCGGGCTGCTCAAGCACTCCGCCAACGTTCCCCAGACCGCGCTGCTGCTCGAGGACGTGTTCAGGCGTGCCGGGTACCCGCAAGGCGTCTTCCAGACCCTTTTGATCGAATCCGGCAGAGTGGCCCGCGTGATCGCCGACGACCGTGTGAAGGCCGTCACGCTCACCGGATCCGATGCCGCCGGACGCTCCGTCGCGGAGGCGGCCGGCCGCGCTCTCAAGAAGACCGTGCTCGAGCTCGGAGGAAGCGACCCCTTCATCGTGCTCCCCTCCGCCGATCTGGCGAGGGCCTCGGCGGTCGGAGTCCAGGCACGGGTCCAGAACAACGGTCAGAGCTGCATCGCGGCCAAGCGGTTCATCGTCCACACAGACGTGTACGACGCCTTCGAGGAATCGTTCACTGAGGCCATGTCGAAGCTCCAGGTGGGAGACCCTATGGACCCGGCAACAGAGGTAGGTCCTCTGGCGACGGCCTCAGGCCGCAAGGACATCGAAGGCCAGGTTGAGGACGCAAAGGTGCATGGAGCGAGCGTTCTCTGCGGAGGAGAGGCCATCGACCGGCCGGGGTTCTTCTACGAACCGACCGTGCTCAGCAACATCACGCCGCAGATGCGCGTCTACAGCGAGGAGGTCTTCGGGCCTGTAGCGATGCTCTACTGCGCTCGCGACGAGGACGAGGCCCTGCGCATCGCGAACGACTCACCATTCGGGCTCGCCGCGAGCGTGTGGACTTCGGACCCCGGCGAGAGGCAACGCTTCACCGAGCGTCTCGAGGTCGGGATGATCTTCGTCAACGCCATGGTGGCCTCGACGCCGGAGCTTCCGTTCGGGGGGTTGAAGCAGTCCGGTTACGGCCGCGAGCTGGGCGATCTCGGGCTGCGGGAATTCTGCGCCGTCAAGACCGTCTGGGTGGCCTGACGCTTTAGCGGAGCGAGGATCAGCCTCCGGTCCAGCCGAGGGTCCAGTCCGCGTCCGGCACCTCGCCTGCGGCCTCTGCGACGCTGCGCAGAGCCTCGATGAGTCGATCGCGCTCTTCTTTCGGTACATCGCCGACGAGCTTGCGCAGCTCGGTCTTGCGGCGGTGGGCCACGTCGTCGACGAGTGACCGCCCCGCGGGCGTGAGCGCCAGGTCGACCTCGCGCCGGTCGACCTCGTCACGGGTCCTCGTGATCAGACGCTTGCGAACGAGCCTGTCGCACATGCGTGTCGCGGTCGAGGGGCTGACACCGAGTGCCTGTGCAAGGTCGGCGAGGTGGCGGGGACCCTGCTCGGCCAACACGACGAGCGTGCGGTGCTGAGGGAGGGTCAGGTCGTCGGTAGCCTCCGCGACCGTTCTGGCCGCGACACCTGCCATCGCACGCCCGGCAAGGATTATCGCCTCAGCGAGCTGCTCCTCGGCGCTCGGAGCTCGCGAGGTCGTCCCCTGCTCGACAATGGGTGCCTGATCGTCGCGCTTGTCTCCAGGCCACGCGTGGGTCCTTCCGCCTGCATGCGTCCTGGTACGCGCAGCTGCGGTCGTCATGGTCGATGCATTCCCCTTCGAGCGATCCACCAAGCATTGATTAGGCCGCCACCTGACAATGAGGCTGTGACTTCTGCAGTATGCACGCCGTGGGAGAGAAGCGCCAGCATTCTCCCCCTTTCATTGCCCGGGTCCGATCCGAACAGCCTACGCCCCGCTGCCTTCTTCGCGCGTGAGCGCTTCACGTATGTAGCGCCTGGCCTCCTCGATCCGGCCCGATGCTGCGAGTCCGGGGAGGGGGCCGTCGAGCAGCCGGACCCAGTCGACGCTCTCGGTCGACGTTCCTCGTTCGTGGAGCAGGCGCCTTCCCTCTTCGAGGAGCGAGGCAAGCTCTTCGATACCCGGTCCGAGCGAGTCGGCGATCCGTCCACGCAGCCAGGTGGCGAGCGCAGGGCTCGTCCCCGAGGTCGACACCGAGATCGTGACCGTGCCCCGACGGTGCACCGCAGGGAGCATGAAGGTGCAATTCGCGGCGTCATCGGCACTGTTGACCCAGACACCTTCCCGTTCGGCGTCCGACGCAACCATGCGGTCGACTTCCGGGACTCCGGTCGCGGTGACGACCAGCCTGTAGCCGGCTGCCTCTCCCGGGCGGTAGGGGCGGAGCTGGACGTCAAGTGGGGTATCGCCGATCGAAGCGATGGTGCCGTCTTCGGCAAGCATCCCCAGCGCCTCATGAGCCTCGGGGGCCACCATCGTCACGGCTGCCCTGCATGCCAGCAGTGACCTGGTCTTGCGTCCTGCCACGTGCCCACCGCCGACGACCAGGCATCTCCTGCCGGCGACGACCAGCCCCACCGGATAGACGGGCTCGGGCGCCGTCATGGGGTCACCATCGGGGGTCGCCGCCCAATGATCGTTTCAGCCGGGCGCGCCCCGGTAGCGTCGTGGGTCGTGTTTGCGAACGCGTCCGGTGCCGGCGCCGCACAACGATCCAGGTTGCAGAGCCTCGAAGCTGCCGGAGCCCTCGTAGCCGGGCTCCCGGGAATCCGCGCGATTGTTGATCGGATTAGTCATCTATAGTAGACGAGTACCTGACCTGACAAGTCGAGAATTCCCGCCGAAGCGGTCGAGCCGGTGCCCGGGCCCCAGGGGGCGAGCCCGGGGAACAATCACTCGGGCGCGGGGGTTCGGCGATGAAGTGCGGAGAGGGGAGAGGAAGGAGTGGAGATCGTGGGCAACGTCGCCGAGCGACTCAAGCTGGACAACATGACGGACCTTTCCGATCTGTCAGCCGAGTTCGAGACCGCCCCTGCAAGCGAGGTGGTGACCTGGGCGGTCGAGAGGTTCGGCCGGTCTCTCACGCTCGCCTGCTCGTTCGAGGACTGCGTGATCGTCCACCTGGCCACCCGGGTCGCCCCGGACATCGAGGTCGTCTTCTTGGACACCGGAGCACACTTCCCGGAGACCCTCGAGTACGTGGAGCAGGTGAGGACGCGCTACGACTTGAACCTGAAGGTCGTCAGACCCGGGCCCGAAGCCGCCGACTGGCCGTGCGGGTCCGCCCGTTGCTGCGAGCTGCGCAAGGTCGTCCCTCTTGCCCGTGCCCTCAGGGGCAAGGACGCGTGGATAACCGGACTGAAGCGCGTCGACGCCTCTACCCGGGTCGAGGCACCCATCGTGTCGTGGGACGAGGCGCGGGGCATCGTGAAGGTGAACCCCATAGCAACGTGGACGGAGCTCGATGTCGAGGGGTACATCGCCGACCACGACCTGCCCACGAACCCGCTCATGTCCCGCGGCTACCTCTCGATTGGCTGCGCCCCCACCACCCGCCCGGTAGGGCCGGGGGAAGACCGTAGGGCAGGACGTTTCATCGGCATGGGGACCACCGAATGCGGGCTGCACGTTTGAGCCCGGAGGCTCGACCCCCCCGATGGAATTCCTGCGCCCGTACCGCAAGACAGGAGAGCTCAACCAGATAGAGCGCTGGAAGCTCGACCGCAACCCGCTCGATGTGGCGGATGCGATCATCGAGAAGTACGCGTCGGCGGGTCCTGAGGCGATCTCGGCGGTCCCCGGTGAGCAGGAGCGGCTCAAGTGGGTCGGCCTGTACCCGCAACGTCAGGGTGGGGACGCCTTCATGATGCGGGTCAAGGTGCCGGGCGGCAGATTGAGCGCGGCCCAGGCGCGCGAGATCGGCCTCGTTGCAGACGTCCTCGGCGAAGGGCCCGACGACAGTCCTGTGTTCGGCAACCGCTATGCGGACCTCACTACCCGCCAGGACATCCAGATCCACTGGGTGAGGATCGGAGACGTCCCTCGGATATGGCAGCGCTTCGAGAGAGTCGGGATAACCACGATCCAGGCTTGCGGAGACTCGGCGCGAAATGTCCTGTGCTGCCCCGTCGCAGGTGTCGATGCCGAAGAGATGTTCGACGCGCTGCCCGCGGCGCTCGCCATCTCGGATTTCTTCACGGGTAACCGCGAATACGCGAACCTCCCCCGGAAATTCAAGATGAGCGTGACAGGCTGCCTCGAGGACTGTGCGCAGGCGGAAATAAACGACATAGGACTTTGGCCCGCCCGCAACACCGACGGCGAGCTCGGCCTCAACGTCCTCGTCGGTGGCGGCCTGTCGGACGGCGAGCGGATGGCGTCCGACATCGACGTCTTCGTCGCTCCGGATCAGGCCGTGGAGCTCACGAGGGCTGTGGCTCAGCTATTCGGGGAGCTAGGAAACCGCGAGAACCGCGGACTTGCACGGATGAGGTATCTCGTACAGGAGCTCGGGCCCGAGGTCTTCCGCGCCGAGCTGGCTGCCCGAGCAAGGTTCGAGCTGCGTCCTGCCGGACAAGCGCTCACGAAGCGCTACCGCGGCGACCATATAGGTGTCCATGCCCAACGCCAAGAGGGCCTGTTCTACGTGGGGTGCTGCGTCCCCGTCGGACGGATGTCAGGGATAGAGCTCGTCGAGGCAGCGCGACTTGCCGAGACGTACGGAGACGGGAACCTGAGCATCGGGACGGATCAGAACTTCGTGCTCATGGGTGTTCCCGGAGCCCGCCTCGACGATCTACTGGGCGAGCCGCTGCTCCAGAAATACTCTCCGAGCCCCGGTGCTTTCGAGCGCGGGGTCGTGTCTTGCACGGGAAGCGAATTCTGCAGATTCGCTGTCGTCGAGACCAAAGAGCGCGCGGTCAAGTGGGCGCGATGGCTCGACTCACAGCTCGCGGGAGAGCCCGATGCCGGGGAATCCTCGCGGGACGCGGGGATCATCCGCATGCACGTGTCGGGGTGCTCTGCCTCGTGCGCCCAACCGCAGATCGCCGACATCGGGTTCAGGGGTGAGGTCGCCCAGGTGGGGGACCAGCTCGTAGAAGCGATGGACATCGGCATGGGAGGGTCTCTCGGACTCGATGCCGGGTTCATCGATTGGATCGAGCACGCCGTTCCCGTCGACGAAGTACCGCAGGCGCTCCTGCGCGTGATCCGGCGTTACCGGGCCGAGCGTCGCGGGAACGAGCCGTTCTACAACTGGGCTCGCCGTACCCCGCCGGACGAATTGCGCGCGGGCCTTGCTGGTCTCGGCGTCGTGCCGGTCGCGGGCGGAGCCGGCACGTGAAGGGTTACCGCATCCGCGAGGAGATGAACGGGATCGCAGAGCCCCCTGGCAAGACCTGGTTCTGGGAGCTCGAGGCCGGAGTTATCGACGCCGGCAGGTGCATCGAGTGCGGAACGTGCGTGGCGGTCTGCCCTTCGAATTCGATAGGCGTGAGCGAGGAAGGCCTTCCCGAGCTCGTCAAGATGTGCACCGGCTGCTCGCTCTGCTGGGACTTCTGTCCCCGAGGGGGGCTCCGTTACGAGGCATTGTGGCCACCGTCCACGCCCGACCCCGACGCCCCCGACGCGCCGGTAGTGGTCCGCTCGGACTCTGCTGACCCCTATTGGAAGATCACGGGTGGTCCGCCCGGTGACGGCCTCGGTGCGGTGGTGGAGCGCTTTGCAGCGCGCGCAGGTAAGCGTCCAGACGGCGCCCAGGACGGCGGCGTGGTCACAGCCATCCTGCTCGCGGCTCTCGCGAGCGGCGATATCGACGGCGCTCTCGTCTCGCGTCCGAGCAGCGACAAGGACGAGCCGTGGAAGGGCGTGGCCACCGTTGCAACGACCCCGAGCGAGCTCATGGAATCGGCGGGAAGCTTCTACAACCAGACCATGGCCCTCGCGGAGCTCGACTTGAGCCGTTACTCGCTTCCCGCTAAGCCCCGTCTAGCTGTCGTCGGAACGCCGTGCGAGATACAGGGAATCAGAGGGATGCAGGCGCGGCGGTGGCCCGGTGGGACCGGTGCGCACAGGGTCGACGCGATCACGCTGACGATCGCGCTTCTTTGCACCAAGAGCTTCGACTACGAAGCTCTCATGCTGCGTGAGCTCAAGGAAAAGCGGGGGCTCGATCTCGATCGCGTGAGCAAGGTTGACGTCATCCACGGACGGATGATCGTCGAATACCGCGACGGGCAGGTGGCGGTCGACGAGCCCATCAAGGATTTCCACGGCGCGGCTCTCAAGGGTTGCGACGAGTGTGCGGATTTCCTGGGCAGGAGCGCCGATATCTCGATCGGCAGTGTCGGGTCGATGGCGGGTTGGTCGAGCGTGCTCATTCGGACAGAGGCGGGTCGCCTCGCGTTCGACCGCGCCAGGTCCAGGTTGGATCTTCGCGATCTCGACAATCCGGATGCGTTGCTCAAGCTCGATGCTCTCGACAAGCGCGTAGCCATTCGCAGCCTCGAGCGTAAGCTCGATCCCGACGCGCCATTGTTCGTCGACTACGAAGAGCACCTGAACGCCTACCGCGACACAGACCGCGCTCCGGTCGTGCGGGAAAGGTGAGGGTAGGAATCGACGTGGTCGGGCATCTGAATCTGGAGCCGCTGAGTGAGCTGAGGCTCGAGATGCCTCCTGAGCCGGTCGAGCTCCGCGAGTGGATGCGCACCACGATTCTTTCGGGTGGCGATCCCCGTAAGGACTTCAGCAACGACGTGTGCCTCGGCGTGTCGCTCTGGGAGCGCTGGCGATCAGCACTCGAACCCGCCGGGCTCGGTCGCGAGGCATTCGTCGACGTGATCGAGTCCTATGCACGAGAGATCTGGCTCTGGATCATCGGGGAACGCCGATGGGAGCAGTGCATCGAAGGGCTCGTGGGCCGCGTCGCGCGGCGCCTGCCCGCCGCCTGAGCCCCGGCGGGTGAGGGAAACGGTCGATGATGCCGTCGTTCGCCTGTCGCGAGTTTCGGTAATTCGCAAGGGCAAGCCCATCCTCGAAGACGTCGACTTCGTCGTCAGGCCGGGCGAACGATGGGTGCTTCTCGGGCCGAACGGTGCCGGCAAGACGACCCTGCTATCGGTCGTAGGAATGAGGCTCCTCCCGACAACAGGGACCGTCGAAGTCCTCGGTGAGCACGCCGGCAGAACAGATGCGAGGACCATGCGCCAGCGCGTCGCGTTCGTCAGCCAGGCTCTGCTGCGCCAACTGCGACCGACGATGACCGCATTCGAGGCGGTGATGTCGGGTCGTCACGCCACGCTCGAGACCTGGTGGCACGACTACACACCACGTGATTCAGAACGTGCCAGGGAGCTTCTCGACGGAGCAGCGCTTGGTGGATACGAGAAGCGCGCATTCGGGCTGCTCTCCGAAGGTGAGCGCCAACAGGTGCTGCTGGCGCGCGCTCTGATGTCGGAGCCCGAACTGCTCCTGCTGGACGAACCGGCGGCGGGGCTCGACCTTGCGGCGAGGGAGCGGCTGATCTCGCGGCTCACCGTCCTCGCCGAGGATCCCCGAACGCCTCCTTTGGTGCTCGTGACTCATCACACCGAGGAGATCCCGCCGGGAACTTCCCATGCTGCGCTCATGCGCGGTGCGCGAGTGCTGAGAAGCGGGACGGTGCAAGAAGTGCTCACCGACGACGATCTGTCCGACTGCTTCGGCGTGCGCGTGCACGTGGAGCGGGTAGGGAACCGCTGGTTCGCCCGGTCAAATGACTAGCCAGCTGTCGGGGGCGGGCCGAGAACGACGCGTTGCGGCCATCGGCGCGTCGATGTGTCTGGTGTAGACCACTGGTGACGTTGTGCCTCGTGTGTTCTGACCTGGACGGAATGTCGTCGTCGTGTCGCAATATTCACAACGATGGGACGTAAGCCGCGCACGAAGGTTAAGTCAGCTCGCATAAGGGTATGTCTGAGGCATCGCCTGATGCACTATGCACCTAAGTCCACGCTCACCTGGGAAGGTGTTGCGCACTTGCAGCGGCCCGAATAGTTCGGTAAACCCGTCACACAACCCTTTAGCTGAATGCGGTCATCCGCGTTCGAGCGCGGCCGGGACGGCACGGCCCGGCCGGTTGTTGCCCCATCCACCAGTTCTACGGGACCTTTTTGTAGGGTTCTTCTATCGGAAAGTAGGTAGAAAGGCTTGACAATCGTGGCGCTTGCAGTTCTCATCGGAATCTGGGGAGTGTTCCTCGGAGTGACGTTGGTGAGAAAGCGGGCGGAGTACCGGGCGGATTCCTCGATTGGCGCGTTCCAACGCCAATTGCAGGTCTTGCGACGCAATTCGCTGGCAGTTGATCGATCGCAGGACGCGCAAGCCGAGTCATTCGGCGATCCTGAATCAGAGGCGTTCGCGCCTTTTCGTTCGCAGCAGTTCAACCGTTCGGCGACGTATGGCGCACGGCGTGGACCGGAAACGGAGTGTGTCGACGCGGGAACGGTCAGGGGGGGCCGTCAGGACCCGTACTTCCGACCCGAGGCGTGTGAGCGCCGGCGCGATGTGCTTCTCGTCTTGCTGTCCGCGTTCGTCAGCACGGGCCTCATCTCCATCATCCCCGCGGCTCGCATGGCGCTCATCCTCACTGCGATCTCCGGCGTTGCCCTATTGCTCTATGTAGTGGTCCTCGTAAGGCTGCGCGCGCAGGCATTCGAACGCGAGATGAAGCTTCGATACATGCCGCCTCCCACTTCGTCGCCGGTGTTCGTGGACAGACGCGTCATCGCGCGCTGATCTCGCCTCGAAACGTGGTGCCGGGATCGCGAGGCTCGGAGCTTCGGTCAGTCGGCGACAAGGTGCTGGCGCAGCTCGAAGAGACGCACCTCGCCGCGCGAAGAAGCGTTGGCGCGTTGTCGCGAGACGATACGAGCCTGCGGTCTGGCGATCCGGGCTCTGCACCGGCGGCGGACCGACGAGGCGGCTGAGCGCGTCGGGCTCGCCGAGAGCAAGATACGTGAGGCGCAGAGAGCCCTCAAACCGTTCCCGCAGCTTGCCGCGATGGGCTTCCTCCACGATGCAGAGAAGGAATACGCGGAGGCGAGGCTCACGCGGGCCCTAATCGACGGGGAACCGCTCGCTTCGCACGAGGAGCTTGCGGTCGGACTTCCGGCCTGGTTGAACGGACTGGCCGAGGCCGCGTCCGAGCTCCGTCGTCACCTGCTCGACTGCCTCCGTTCCGGTGACGTGAGAAGGGGCGAGGAGCTCCTCGAGACGATGGAGGAGGTTTTCGACTTCCTCGTCACTGTCGAGTATCCCGACGCCATCACCGGGGGCCTTCGCCGAGCTGCCGATGCTCTGCGGGCAGTGGTCGAACGATCGAGAGCCGACGTGACCACGACCGTGCTCCAGACGAATCTGCAGCATGCAATCGAGTCCCAGGGCGCCGCCACCCGTTCCGGCCCTCCGGCTTGAGCCACCAGACCGCGACCCTCCGGGCTGTATCCTGGGCCGTTGCAAGGGGGTGTAGCTCAGCTGGTAGAGCGCTACGTTCGCAACGTAGAAGTCGGCGGTTCGAGTCCGCTCACCTCCACACGTAAAAGCCCTGGTCAGAGGCATTTTACACGCCCTTGGCTAGGCGATCTCTTCCTCTTCTTTGTTGTAGGACGCGAATAGGACACGGCTGTCGAAAAGTTCCCCGAGGGCGTCCGCTGCTTCCTCATCTGTCTCGTCGGGGACCCAGCCGTAGATGTCGGTCGTCGTCCTGCTCGACTTGTGGCCCAGCCGTTGCTGGATCACTTGGGTGTGCGCGTGCGCTTGGCGTAACAAGCCTCCCGATGAGTGTCGCAAGTCGTGGAAGCTTGCGCCCTCGTATCCCGCCGCCTCGACCGCCGGCAACCAGACGCGCTGTCGGAAGTTCGTGTACCTGACGGGACCGCCTTCAGGGGCTTGAAAGAGGTACTCCTCTCCAGTGCGGCGAGTGCGTTCAATGTGTAGTTGAAGCAGGGTCATGAGCCATTGCGGCACAGCAAACGTTCTACGGCTCGCATCGGTCTTGACATCCGACGGTTGAAGTCTCCCCTCGACCTCGGCGACTGTCTCGGACACGGTCAGCCTGCGGTGCGCGAAGTCCAAGCTGCCGACCCTCAATCCGACGACCTCTGACCAACGGAGGCCCAGCATACCGGCCACCAACACCATCGGTTGGTACTCCGTTGGCACGACGCTTACGAGACGCGTGATGTCGTCAGC
The DNA here is from genome assembly GCA_963801315.1 of uncultured Acidimicrobiales bacterium. Taxonomy (GTDB): domain Bacteria; phylum Actinomycetota; class Acidimicrobiia; order Acidimicrobiales; family CAVXTF01; genus CAVXTF01. Next base: position 479,257 of record CAWDEI010000006.1, read on the forward strand.
CGTTAGGCCTCTACGGGCTTTCCGCGTTGCCTGAGGACTCCTGACACCCCGTATGCCGCGACACGGGGAACGGACGATCTTGTCGTCCTGCACCGCCGCCGACAGAACTGCCCGCAGCACGCCGTAGTTTGTGCGGACGGTTGCAGGCTGAAGTTTGCGCTTCATCCTGTTGACGATCCGCTGGATGTCGTGGGGAGTTATCGCCCCGAGGGGGATCGGACCTAGATCCGGCAGGAAGTGCGTCTTCAGAACAACCGAGTCCCGTGCGGTTGTGGTGGGACGCTTATCGGCATTCGCCTGGTACTCGTCTACCCAATCCGCGAAGGTAATGCGCCCCAGGCTGGGATCGTGCCATTGACCACGTATCAAGTCGGCTTCGACCGTGGACTTGTACTTCTCGGCGTCGCCTTTCTTTGTGAACGACCGGGAGCGTGACCGCCCCGACGGGTCCCGATAGCGGACGCGATATGTAGTGCGACCGGGCTTACCGTCTTTGCGATGCTCCGTTTGCTTACGCTTCTCGATGGTTGCCATGGCTGCTCGCTTCGCCCTTCTCGTCGCCCTACTGCTCCCTGTCCTGATGCCGCTTTCCCCGAGTGCGCAATAGGTCGGCGGCTGGCCCATCAACCTTGTGCTTCGCGTTGCCGAGTGCACTGCGCGCCACCAGCCATCCAGGTCCTCCGGTCCCGATGTTGCCTCCACGACCGAGCAGGAGTTCGCGCACCCCTTCGATGTGGAGAGCGGCGTCTTGTAGTTCCAGCGACTGCTTCTCGTCCCGCACCATCAACTCGACGGCCGGAACACAGAACAAGGCCGCGACCGTGAACAGCTCCTTCATGGTCAGCCGCCGGTCATTCGACTCGACCTCTGCTGTGGTCACACGAGTCCACTGCTTTCCGCACTTAGTGAGTTCGGCCGCACTTATGAGCTGTTCGAGTTCTTGACTGCAACGTGTGAAAGGTCCCAGAGCGGTTCGGCGTCTGGACGAACCCTTTATGAGATCTATTCAAGATGGAACATCGCGCAAGGTCGGTCACCGATGGGCCGGCAGACGTTCTCCCGTCGGCTACGCGAGATGAGGTTAGTGAGCCGAAACGGGGTCTGGGTCGGACTCCGTGTCCTCACGACGGGCCCGTTCTCGCCTGAAGACCCTTCCGAAGCCTATGAGCAATAGACAGTCCCTAGACGGTCGACGCGAGAGTCGGCGATTGGAGCAGCAATGAACCACAAGGTCGAAACGACCTCGCAGGATCTAGGCCATCCTGTTGACGCGATGGCATTGGCGCACATGTTCTGCGACTTCCGCGAAATGCCGCGCACCATTACGAGTCAACTCGCCCGTGCGGGAGTGACGGCTCCGGAAATGGCTAACGCACGCAAGGTCCTGCGCGCTATGGGAGAGGAGTGCTTGAGCTCAGAAATCCGTGTGTGTTCGCTTGTGAAATACCACTACGTGCGGTTTGAGTATCGGTCCGGTTGGCCGCCGCTCCTAGATCAGAAACCCTTTGAGTGGACGAAGGCGACTATCACACGACAGGCAGTATTTGATGCCGACCAGGACATTTCGGATGCGTGGTTGGGCGACGCATTTTGCGACCTGGCGATGCCTCTGGATTACGTGGCGCTATGGTCGGGCATCGAGACTCACATCCCACACAGGTGGCCGAGGAGACTCTTCACCTTCTTGTACCACTACTTCGACTGGGACGATCCTTCATCCGAGGTTGACTGCTGGGTGAAAATGAGGATGCATACGCTGTATGGCGAGATTTTGAGGTACTGGCCTACCCGTGGCTGGACCGTTGTTGAGCATGGCGCGCTTACCCCAGTAGCACCCGACTTCGTCCGAGGCCTCGTCAAAGGACTCCAGCGGACCGTCCTCTCTGATGTTGCGTTAATTGCGCACGCTTCGACGAACACAGAAAGCGAATCGCGACGCGCCCACTTCCTGAATTGGGCCGCCAAGATGCGTGCGATGGCTAAAGAACTTGATCGCGCCCAGTTCATTGACACGGTCGTCGAGACTCTCAAAGAAGAAGACTCAGGATTCCGGGTCAGTGTGCACGAGCTCGAGGAGCGGATTCGCGAACTCGAGGGCCTCATCGCGAGGAGGGCGTGGATTCATGGGATTCCAAATTTCGGAAGAGCCTAACGCAATAGCCCGCGCTACAGCCGGTCATGGTGGACGTCAGTGGCAGGTTCGTAGGAAACCATGTCGCCCCATTTTCCAATGATGAGGACAGAACTCGTCGATCGGGTTACGCGCTTCGAGCACGCCTCGCGGCTGCCGCTCATTGCGGCAAGGGCGCCAGAGTGTCCAAATGGCGCAGGGAAGGCGAGATGAAGATCGAACACGATGACGATTCCCGAGACGAGTCAGCCGATCTCGACAAAACCCGTCCCGATGTGGGCGCCGTGTTAGGTCTTCTTGATGATTCCGGTGCGAAACTGTTTCACGACCCGACTGGCGACACGTTCGTGACACTCGAGATCGAGGGGTCACGCCAAACTCATCGAATCGCCTCGACGGCGTATGGGAATCTTATTACTCGCCAGTGTTGGAATATCCTGGAGGATGTTCCGTCCAGACAAGTGCTCCAGCATGTAGCTGCGATCCAAGGCGCCGAAGCGGCATCCGCTCCCGAACGAGAGGTTCATGTCCGCGTCGGCAGAGTCGCAGATAAGACCTACCTCGACCTTGGGGACGAGAGGTGGCGCGTTGTCGAGGTCGATGCCGATGGGTACAGGTTGGGGGACGAGGCGCCTATTGCGTTCATACGCCCTGGCGGGATGCGGGCTCTCCCTGCCCCAATCGGAGGGGGGCACCTCAACGAGCTCACGGATGTCCTGAACGTTAGCGATGACGACCTAGAACTGGTCCAGGTCTTCGTCATGGACACCCTCAGGGCGACCGGGTCTCACGCTGTGCTTTACATCTCGGGGAGCGCAGGATGGGGCAAGTCCACGGCGAGCCGCATCGTGCGGTCGATCGTTGACCCCAATGGCAATCCCTTGAGAGGCGAACCACGCGAGCCACGGGACCTCATGATCGCAGCGTCCAACGAGTGGGTGGTCGGTCTCGACAACCTCAGTTCCATGCCGAAGGCGGTGGCGGATGCCATATGTCGCCTCACAACCGGGGCAGGGACGTCGTACAAGAAGAACTACGAGGACCGAGAGGAGGTCCAGTTCGCGGCCTGCCGACCGGTGATCATGAACGGTATCGACGACCTCGACAACCGCGAAGACCTGAGAGACCGCACCCTCCGAGTCGAGTGCCGGCACATACCCAACAAGCAACGGCGAACAGACGCCGACATCGAACAGATGTTCAAGGCCATGCATCCGCGGTTGCTCGGAGCACTGTGCGAGGCCACCTCGATGGCACTACGTAGGACTCGGGAGGTGGGGCGCAAAGGTTACGACCTACCCCGCATAGCTGATGTAGCAATTCACGCCGAGGCGGCCGCACCAGCGCTCGGGTGGGAGGAAGGCAAGGCGGTGAAGCTGCTCTTCGACCACGCTGTCGCTGCCCGTCAGCGAGATGCCATCGCCGACCCGATAGCCCAAGGTGTGATCCAGTTTGCGAAACAGACGTGGGGTCCGTGGCAAGGTACGGCCAGCGAACTTGCTGCCGAGCTGGCACGGCTGAAGGTGCCTGTCGGCGGCGCCTCGTACCTGAGCAGCCGACTGAACCGACTGTCTCCGGCGCTACGAGAGCAGGGCGTGATCGTCGACCGTGATCGCGTCGGTCAGCGCCGGGCGAAGGATTATCCGACTTCAATACTCCGCCGCTGACACGGTCGCTGCCGGTGCTGACGACTAGTAGATGGTCGTCGTCAGCATGAAAGTGCTGGTGAGACACCGTGCTGACGACGCTGACGACGCTGACAGGGAGTTCTTTCTAGAAATAAAGAAGAAGAGGGAGAAGATAGAAGGGTTAGCCGGAAAACGTCGTCAGCGCCGTCAGCAATGACGCTTGTGTATGAATGAGCAGGTCGCAGAGCCGAAGAGCCGCCTGAACTGCTGACGACGACTCAAGCAGCGTCAGCGAGCGTCGGCAGCGGTCGCCTACCCTGACCAGCGCGTGCACGTCTGGCGAGAAGTCTGGGCCCTTAGCTGCGAACTCGGACGCCGGGAGCCCTGGGCCATGGAGGCCGCGGCAGAACCCGGTGCTGAGAACGGGCAGGTTGGTGTTGACGACAACCACACCAGACGAGAGACGAGTACCTCGGATCGTCAAGGCCGTGTGGGCGTGGCCTCTGCGAGTCGATCAGGTTGTCGGTAATGCGGTAATTGGTTTGGTTGTGCTTGCTCGGCTGCTCAGACACTCGCTCTACTGGAGGAGCTTGGCTTTCTGTGTCTCGAACTGATCAGCGGTGAGGACGCCCTGGCCGCGGAGCTGGGTGAGTTTCTGGAGTTCGTCGGCGACCGACGTGTTCGAATGGCTCCCCGCCAAGCCTCCGGACGCGGCGGGCCCGATCCGTGATGCGATGTCGTGCACGAACTCCCTCGCCTCTCGTGTTCGCAGGCCGTAAAGTTGCTCGACACCCGCGGAACCGCCCGCCGACGTGAGTTGGATGCTGGCCAGCCACAGTTGGTTCTTGAGGGTCGCGTCCTGCACCCGGTCGAGGGGCAAGAAGCGCACGCTGCGGTTCACGACTCCCTTCGAGATAATGATGCGCCGGTCGGTGAGGATGAAACGTGACCGCCTGCGCCAGACCTCGTACAGGCCGAGCGTGAAGAGGTATAAGAAGGGCACGCCCCTCAACGGGGACGGGCGCAACTCCCGGACCACCTCCTCGCCTGGCTGAAACGTCACTTGTGCCATGGCCGTCCCCTTTGCATGATGGTTCGCCCGCCTTTTTGGGCCCCCGTTGCTATCGACCACGGCAGCGGTTTTGCTTGACGCGGAGCACTCTGGGCAGTTACGGTGCCATAAGCTTGGCAGGGCCCACCGACCAGGACTTTCGCGCTCCGACACCGTCGTCTTAATCGGGCACGGGCTCTGTACGATGGGCCGGGCCTCTGCGCCAAGTTGTGGGAGCTACAGCAAGGAGTACCAATGGACCTTTGGGTCGACGCGGTCGTTGTCCTCGACTAGGGACTGCTCCTTTACAACGACCATAACGGCGGATCGGCGGTCCGCCCGGAACCAGGGAGCCGCCTGCAGGCGATCAAATCCGACAACGCTCTAGTCGCGGCGACCCTCGCACTCCAGACAGCTTTCGGAGGTGTCTGGGAGCGGCCAGCTCGTCTCGGCCCGTACATCGGCCCGGCGCCTTGGGGCGAGATAGTGGGAACCGCCGGCCCGTAGGTCGACGGTATTGCCTACCACACGCCGCTATCGGTGTGGGCCATACGAATCGGCGTAATTCTCCAGCGTCCTGAGCCAGGGATCGCCGAGCCGCTTCACGTCAATGCGGCGTTGAGAGTGGGCTTTGATCAGCAGGCGGGCGAGACTCGACGGCGGTGTGACGGTACCCTGGCGAATCGTGCGCCGCCGCCTGCTCGTGCTCGCTGGGCTCACCGTGCTCTTGTCGGCCTGCACTGGGGGCTCCACAGTTCAGAGCAATGGCAACTTCTCGGTGACAGTCACCGGCTACGGAGATCGCCCCTACAACGCCGGGCAGGGCGTCATCGGCGAGGGTAACTGGGTCGGCGTGATAGTGACTAACAATGGCAGCTCGCCCGGCGATGCCGCGTGCACCGTTGTCGACGCCGGGAGCACGGGGCACTTCACCACCGGAACGATCGGTGCCGGAGACTCTCTCAGCTACACCGTCACCGTTGCCGGACGGGCGTCGTCGATCAGCGACGTAACCGCGTCCTGCTGACGACCTCGTCTAGGTGATGGCCTTGCTCAACCCCTGAGTAGCTGCCTGTCCTCCGCTATCCGGTCAATCCACCAGTCCCTCTCGCGCTCCCACGATGGCGTGTAGAGCCTGCGGTTGTGCAAGACAGATATTTGAAGCTCGCAGAACCGGATGTGGTTGAACAGCCGTTGCCGTTCGGCCTGATCCATTTAGGACCTCCGTGCTGCCCCACCTCGCTTCGTTGATCCCACGACCCGGAGAGCGGGGCCTCCATCCAGCCGGCAGTGCACGAGCGAGCGTACACGCTGACGGGCCGTAGGGGGCATAAATCCCGCGATCCCCAGCTGGTGATCCGGGTCGCGTCGTAGTCCGCCCACTCGCGCCCGCGATCGGTGACATTGGCAGGAGAACCTTTCCGTCACCATAAGCGAGCACCAATGCCTTCACGCCAGTCCTGGTCAGCCTTCACGGCAAGCTCTGAAGTCAACCGCCGGGCCGCTGGTCGCCGGAAGTACAACGCCGTGCGCCGGCTCAACGCCGACCTACGCCGCGTCCAGGTCCAGAAGCTCATCCTCGAATACGGCTTCGTCCATGGCTCAAGGGCCAGAATCGCCGCGCGAGCTCGGGGTGCACCCGTCGACCATCACCGCGACGTCGGGCGGCTGTCGGGCGTAGGTGGGGAGAAGGTCTGCCCGGAGTGTGAGCGGCCGATGAGCGACAAGCGTTGGGACCAGCTTGAGGAGGGCCGGGCTAAACGGGCTTACAACGTTTTGGCGGAGACTCGCGGGATTTCAGGGGTGGCGTAAGGACGGGTTCCGAGGTCGCCTTCGATATCCTAGGGACCGTGCGCCCTATGCTGGCCGGCAAGCTGAGCTGTCTGAGCTGCCTCGTGGTTCATTGAACTGGCGCTTCCGGGTTCTCAGTGGGTTTGTGGGTAGAGGTCAAGGCCGCCGAGGTGGAAGTAGATAGCAGTCTTGAAGTTCTCCCGGTTGCGGTACCCACGCGCTGACACGCGTATGGCCTGGATGCGCGAGTTGAGTCCTTCAGCACCTGCACTGGTGATCCGGTGATCGAAGAATGCAAACAGGCCGTCTGCGTGACGGTTCAGGGTGTGTGCGTAATCGGTGATCGGCTTGAGCCGTGAGTGTGTAGCCCAGAAGTACCAAGCCTTCCAGTGCTTCAGGGCCCAGGCGCGACGCCGGTAGTCCCAGAAGTAGCGAAGGTTCTCTTTGATCGCCCAGGCCCGGCTCGTCTTCAGGTCACCGTCGCGCAGGACGTTGAAGCGGCTCTTGTGGTGATCGGGAAGGTTCTCAGACGAGTAGAGCCAGATGTACTTCGAGCCGCTGAGGCTC
>CAWDEI010000007.1:0-757500 GCA_963801315.1 uncultured Acidimicrobiales bacterium
AGCCGTTTTAGCGGATCCACCTGGAGGGCGCGCCAGTCCTGGATTCCTAGCCGTCCCGCTGCTTCTTGAGGAGCTCGCGAAGAATCGGTACAGCGATTTGGTCCTTCGGGCGCCCAGCGGCTTCTTTGGATCGAATTACATCGGCTAGAGATGCCAACCGGAAATGCACCCCCAGCGCCTCGGTCTCTTGAGCGTGGTCGTCCCACTCCGAGAAGGAAGAAACCCCGCTCGGGTGGAACGTGACGTCAAAGTCGCCGTGGTTGGTCACAAGATTGATCACCTCCATTGTCCCCAAAGAGCGCGCGTCGTGGTCAAAGGGAAGTCCTCCCTCGATCCCGGCTACACGAATCCGCGCATCAAGTTCGTCGAGCGCTAAAGAGAGACGGGTCAAGTTTTCCGGTGCGGAGTCGGGAACGATGTCGACGTCGAATGTAACGGTTCCGGATCCATACAGGGCAGCAGCGAGACCGCCAATGAGGACGAAACGCACTCGGTGATGTTCGAGGACCTTAAGAATCTCATCGGGTCGAAACGCCACGTCGGCCCTTCCGTCCACTTTCGATAAACGCAACCGTGTCGATAAGTCGTTGAAGGCGTTCGGATGGGGACTGCCCGCTCGCTGTCTCGAGCATGCTCAAGTCATGGGGATCGGGCTCCTGCTCGATCAGGAGCATGCCAAGGTTCGAGGAGCAGGCCTGGGCTGCTCGGACAACGGCGCCGAACGACGGATCGACCTGGCCGGTTTCCCACCGAGATATGGCCGACTTGGTCGTACCAAGCCGATCTGCCAACGTGGCCTGACTGATGCCGGCCTGCTGGCGCGCTCTGCGGATCACGACTCCTCCATGCATAGACATAAGGTTAGCATATCTGCTAACCCGAACAGGTTCGCCCCCAATCCCAGAATCCATGAGAAGCGTCGAGGTCAGAACGGCCGAGCGAGGCGAGTTTGAAAGCTAGAAAGAATCACATTGCCAAGGTGAGGGTCGCGGCTTCGCATCCCGTCGTCCGCTCAAGGTAAGAGGCGGTTTCTTCGTCTTCTTCGGATATTGCGGATCCCTCCATCGCCCTCGCCGGTGGCGTTCGCATAGATGGCGGTAAAGCCGCTGGAGGTCCCGTAGACGGCGGAGCCGTTGGTCGACGCCCCGTGTATCCCGCCACCGCTACTGGTGTCGATACCTTCGATGCCGCTCGCGCCGCCGACCGACACGGCAATCGACATGGTGGCCGTCGCCGTTTTCGCTTTGCCAAGTTTCACCTTTCCGCTACCGGCGTCAGGGCTTTCGGCACCTGCCGTCGTCGTGAGTGGTGTCCGTCGTGTATCGCACCTTTCTCATTCGCCCAACCCACCGGGAAAGGTGAACACGATCTAGATCAGAACGGTGGCATTATCAACCGATTTCGATGAACCAGAATCTGATCCCTACGGTCAGACCAGGCCAAGAAGGCTGGTTGTTTCACAGACAACCGAGTATGAAACCCGGACCGATTCACGCCCTGCTCCGCATGTTCGCCATCGTTCCCAGTTGTGACTCTCACGATGTCGCAGATGTTGCGCCCGCAGAAGCCGAAAACATGCGTCTGTGGTATACACAGAAAACAACTACGAAAGAAGGGGTCGGATGAGACTGTTCTCCGTTCGTCGTGGTCTAGGGCCTCTTCTTGCCTTTATGACCTGCGGAGTTTTGGTGTCGACGCTGTCAGTCGCTCCCGCATGGGCTGCGGGCGACTTGGCTGGCAATCACAGCTTTGAGGCTCCCTCGATCTGTCCGGCTGCGACTGAGCCTATTCCCGCTGGAAGCACCCTCATGGCGCCATGGACCGTGACGGGCAACTCCACCGATGCAGTTGACCTGGCCTGCACAGAGTGGACGGCTGAAAGCGGGCAGCAATCGCTCGACCTCAACGGGTCGGGGCCCGGTTCAGTCTCCCAGACCATCACCGACACTCCAGGAAAGGTGTACATCGTCTCGTTCTGGCTCGCCGGGGACGTCAACGGCGGTCCTGCCGTTAAGACAATGCAAATGTCATGGAACGGGGACACCGTGAATTTCAGGTTCAACACGACCGGAAAGACGGCGGGCGACATGCAATGGAGGCGATACAGAGATGCATTCACCGGTACTGGATCTGACGTCCTAACATTCACAGGCACGTCACCCGGTGATTTCGGTGCGGTTATCGACAACGTTAAGGTGAAGGTTAAGGTACCGAAGCACTGAATTGATTCAAGCTCCGGCGACCTCTGTGCCTTGATCAGCCCTACGAGAGAGTTAAGCGCACCATTTCTTGACACGGGCTGGTGGAGCGTGACCCGAAGTGTTGGGCAGACACCCCCGCAGCCGGTAAGCCACCCCTGTAACTATCGGGGTGGAGATGTTGAGAGTCAACAGTTCGGGAAACCGTTCAGCAGGAACGATGCGCTAACGATCTCGGCGCGGTCGTACTGCCACTACAAGGACGCAGTGCGTAGCCACGGTGCCGGTGGAGTCGCGCACATCTACCGGCACTTCGACCTCAGCTGGCTCACCCGCCTCTGCCAATGACCGTGCAGAAACGAAGACCTCTGCCGGGATCTCACCGGTGGCAATCACGGCTCCCCGTGCAGGTGCTAGGTATTCGATTGAAGCCCGTTTGACCACTGTGTAGGAACGTGCGGCCAGCTCCAACATGCCAGCCACGACGGCTCCTGCACCTGCGACTTCGGCCAAGGCGTAGAGGATCGCGGCGTTCACGGTGCCGTTGTGGTTCAGATGGACGGGCTGAGGATCGAGCCGAATGACCGCCCGACCTTCGCTCGCTTCAAGGGGTTCGATGCCGAGAAACCTGATCCAGGCCATCTCCGTGAACTGCTCGGTGGAGTCAGGCGATTGAGTGCCGCCGTTGGTTTCAGCGACCGCGGCTCGGGCGGCATGCTCACTTACCGGCACGTCGCGACAGCAGCAGTCGTCACGGCAGACGACGACCCGTACGCCTGACTCGATGATGCAGCCGCATTCGGCACAGCCCATTCGCACCGCTCCATCGTAGAAGTGTCCATGATCATCTGCTCCGCGCTGGTTCGCAGGTGCAACGTGCCGGTGCCGCAATCATCGGGTAGAGCGTTGCCCGAAGTGTCAGGCAGCCAAGCTATGAGTGGCACGGTTTCATGGCCCGAGGGTCAAAAGCCACCTGGGTCAAGGTTCCCGAGAGAGGCACTGTGATAGAGGACGATGGAGAGGATCAACAGGGCGCATACGGCGATGGAGAGCCAGAGGTTGAGGAGTAACGCCCAACGCTTGGGGGGGGTGGACAACACCGAGACTGCAACGCGCTCGCGTCGATACGTCACCAAAACAACGACACCGAGGACGGCGCTGAACGGCAGAAGGAGAAGGAGCGGCAGAACCACAAGAGATTGGGTCCAGAACCAGAAGACGACGAGCGATACGGCGTTAGTGGCGAGCGTGAGTACGCCGATCCCCATGGTCCAGACCACAACTGGGCGAACACCACTCATACTGAAGGTCATCGGCGCTGCGCTGACGGGTCTGGAATTGGTCCTTGGGACGTGCCACTAGCGAACGCATGTTCTGGTTCCGTTAACCGCCTTCATGAGCTGGAGAGGATGCGCCCGGTAGAGCACGGAGAGCGCAACAGGTCGCGAGCCTGATCGAGTTCGTCGTACCTGGTCAAACCACCGGGCGATTAAATGGACCGTTCAGGTCGAAGAACGCCGAAGACGCCTAGGGGGCCAACAGGTCCCGGTCAGCCGTTCAATGAAAAGAAGAGGAGAACTGCCTCGCGCAAGGTTCACACAGAGAGGTGCCAAAGCGGTCGGCGGCAGGTCTATCTGACGTACCCGGTTAGACACCTGAACACGCGCGAGTTTGGCCTCACCAAAGGTCAGCTAGCCAATCGGCGTGGCATACCACTCTCCAGAGTTTTCGTCGCCCCCGAACATCCCAGGATGGGCCAAACTGTTCAGACCGGATTTAGTTACGACTCCGGTGAAGTTCGCCTCGAAGATCATGTCGTACAGGTACATACTGAACTGAGTACCGGAGTTTTGCCACGACCCATGAGATTGTTGGTATTCAGCCGTAGCGTCCCCGCCCGAGTACAGCTGGAGTACGCCTTCGCCTTCGAAACCGCCAGTGCACTCGGTAGGGCAAGAGATCATTAGGTTGTAGTCACCGGCAATGACGTGGACGAGATCAAAAGAGAGCTTCGTGTGGTCCTCAGAAGTAGCACCTTCCACCGTGATTTGGTGTTGCCCATCAGGTCCCGCGTGCTTGACTCCTTGCAGCTTCCCACCGCAGCTGAAAGCTCCATCTGGAGTTGCCACCGCACTACACAGGGTGACTTCAGTCGGGCTCGGTGCCGCAAGATTGGTGGCGTAGGTCACGTCGACAGTTTCGCCTGCAGCGAATCCACCGCCTGAGATGGTCAGCGACTCTCCTGGAGGACCTCCGCCTTCGGAGGACGAAGCGAACGGAGTTTTGATCCGGCCAATCGAGTCGCTTCCATAATTCGTGAACCAAACCCCCCCGTCGGGACCTGTCGTAATACCTTGCGGGTTCACAACTTTATTGGCTGTGTATTGGGAAAGTGTTCCCGTTGTGGTGAGTCGCCAGATGCCTTCATTCGTTGTGACCCAGAGGGCACCGTCCGGACCGGATGCAATCGCCGAGGGATTAATGGGATAGCCGAGGCTAGTGCTCGGCAATCCGAAGGTCTGGAACACGCCGGACGTGGTTACGCTTCCGACGTTGTCGGCGCCAGGATCTGTGAACCACAATGCTCCATCAGGTCCAGAAGTGATCTGCTCGGGGGTGACGGTGTTACCGCTGGCGTTCGAATAGCTGGTGACCATTCCGGCAGTGGTTACTTCGCCGATCGTACTGACGCTCGAATTGGAGTTGGTAAACCACAATGCTCCATTGGCCCCCGTTGTGATGCCGACTGGTTCAGAGATACTGGAGCTCGTGTAGTTAGTCACCATTCCAGAAGTCGTGATACGACCAATGGAGTTGTTGCCATAGTTGGTGAACCAAAGGGCACCGTCAGGGCCCGAGGTGATCCCGTCGGGTTCGTCGATGCTCGGATCCGTGAAGTTGGTGACCTCTCCAGTTGTCGTGATGCGGCCAATCGAGTTGTTGCCGTAGTTGGTGAACCAAAGAGCACCGTCGGGTCCCGCGGTTATCTGCGTCGGATCATCGATCGTCAAGCTTGTGTAGTCGGTTACAACACCAGCAGTCGTGATGCGCCCGATGGTGTTCTTCTGAACGTTGGTAAACCACAATGCGCCGTCAGGACCCGAGGTAATGGCAAGGGGTTCCTTGATGGTCGAGCTCGTGAAGATCTGCACCTTGCTGTTCCCATCCGGAGTTTTTGCAGCGAACGCCGGCGATGAGAGCACTGGTGCCAATGGCGCGAGTGTCGCCAGAACAAGTGATCCGGCAATCCAAAACTCCCAGCGATGATTTTTGACTGACTGCGACCCCCGAGTAGGCATCTCAACCCTCCTGTGTCGATCGCACCTCGGGTCCAATGCCGATGGCACTATGAGCCGGGACGCGCGACTGACGCGAAGATAGCAATCGGGCGATTAGGTTGCCAGGGCTTTGATGCAGCCGTTTATGGGAGTTCGGATTCTGTCGATTCCCTGTGAGTCGCGAGGACGGACCGAGGTGCATTACTTGGCTCGGAAACCGATTCGTCCAGCACTACAAGGCGAAGATCCCGAGCCAATGCACCTCGTTGATCGCCGGTAGCGCTGGACGTGGAAGTCGACGGTGGATGACGAGATCGGCAGCCATAGTCGCCGGTTCCATTTTGCTAGCGTCAGGTTGTGGGCGCCGCGCCCAGGCCGACCCCAGATCCCCCGGTGACGCAAAAGCGGGATTTCTGGGTGCTCATGCTTTACGCCGCCGTCCTCGGGGTGTTCGGCGCGTTCGCCGGACTGGTCTCCCTGGGGGTAATCAAGTTCGGGGGTCGGTGGGGCTCCGACTACAGCGTAGGGTGGTTCGGCGGGCACTGGTGGTGGGTGGCCGTAACTGCCGCCGCCGGCGTCGTGGTTGGCCTGCTGCGGCGGCTGACCCACCTGCCCGAGGAAGTTCCCGGCTTGTTCGACGACATACAAGCCGCGCACGTGGACCCGAGACTAGTGCCGGGGACCGTTGCCGTTTCGGCATTGTCACTGATTGGCGGTGCGAGCGTCGGTCCAGAGAAGGTGCTGGCCTCGATGGGCGGCGGAGTTGGCAGCTGGATGGCCTTGCGACGAGGGTTGTGCACAGAGGATTCCCAGGTGAGCGCCCTCGCCGGCATCGCCGGCATCTTCGGTGGGCTGTTCTCCAGCCCGGTGATCGTGGTGATGCTGATCCTGGAGGTAGCCCGCCCGGGCGGACACCGTTTCAGCAAGACCTTGGTCACGGACATCGTTGCCGGGAGCGTCTCCTTCGGGATCTACTTCGCCATCGCCGGCGCCGTGTTCCTAGGCGCATACCCGGTGCCGCTGTATACGTTCAACGACTGGCAGCTGCTCGGTGCCATCCCCCTTGGCCTGTTCGGCGCCATGGTGACGATCCTGCTGGCTGGGTTCATGGTGCTGGCGTCGCGGCTGTTCGGCCGGCTGAAGATCCCGGCGATTGTGAAATCAGCGATGGGCGGCGTGTCGTTCGGCGTCGTCGGCGTGGCACTCCCGCTGACGATGTTCTCAGGCGGCGACCAGCTCACTTCTGTTCTGAAAGGTGCAAGCAGTCTGGGCCTGGCCCTGTGCACAGCGGTCCTGATCGCAAAGATGTTCACCTATGCGGTCAGCCAGGCCAGCGGCTTCGTGGGCGGGCCAATCTTCCCGTCGCTGTTTATCGGCGGAACCGCCGGGGTTGTTGTCCACCAGGCGATCCCTGTCGTTCCGCTGGGACTGTCCTTCAGCTGCCTGCTCACCGCCGTCCTCGGGTCTCTCGCGGCCGCTCCGTTCGCGATGGTGCTGATGGCTGCGCTCCTGACCCGCGTGGGGCCATTGCAGACCTTTCCCATCCTGATCGCCGTCGTCACCGCGTTCCTTGCCGTCGAAGGCTGGAAATATTTCCTGGCGAGCCGCGAGCGGGGGCGCCCACAGGGTCGCTCGGGTCCTGTGCTCTGAACGGCAGAAGGCACGGGGTCAAATTCAACGCCTCGTGGCGCGTCTGGGACCGTCGTGTACCCGATATTCTGAAATTATCGGGAGCTCGTCAACGCCTGGTGGTGGAGGTGATCGACCAGTCCATGGACTTCACTCTTGAGCAGGGAAAGGCAGTGCTTCGTCGCACCCCTCTCGCGCTGCAGGCGATGGTCCTTGACCTGCCAGAGTGCTGGACTGCGTGCGACGAAGGGCCTGACACATGGTCGCCTTACATGGTCGTCGGACACATGCTCCATCTTGAGGAGTCCGACTGGATGGACCGGACTCGTCTGCTCCTTGGGAATGGCGGTGGTGTCTTCGAACCGATCGACCGAGAGGGTGGCTTCGATCGCTATCGCGGGTGGCAGCTCGGCGACATGGTCGAACGATTCACTGTCATACGAACTGCCAATCTTGCAGAACTGGATGCATTGCCGCGAGTGGTCGATGTCGGCAGAACGGCCACCCATCCCGACTTCGGACAGGTAACTCTGGGCGAACTGCTCGCGACTTGGGTTGTTCACGATCTCAATCACTTGGATCAAATCGTCAAAACGATGGCCAAGCAGTATTCCAGTGCCGTCGGCCCTTGGCGTGCCTACTTACCAATAATCGACGCTGTCTGACCCGGTCAGGATTTGCGGGCGGCCCATTCGCTCGTATCACCAGCTCTGAGCTGAACAATCGAACTCACTGGACGTGAGAGACGCGGCCGCAAGGAGGTAGACGCGAGCAGGAAATTGTTAGACTCCAAGGAAACCCGAGTCGGATTAACTCGTAGTCAAGAAGACAAGACCCGCGGAAGCCCAAAAGACGGCAGGACGTCCTTGCCGAATACCGTCATCGCCGATATGAGACGCCCAGACAATGTCAACACAGCGATACCACTCGCGTGGTACAGGCCCGTTTGGGGATCACGAACGTAGGAAGCGAGTGCGGGTTGGCCATTCGCTCGGGTCGGCACAGTCCGCATCGAGCGTCCGGGGCGGACCAACGTCATGCGGAAGTAGCGTCCCGCGTCCTCGCGACCCTCGCACTCCCCAGGCATCGGTGGCATGGTGACCGAGACGTCTTCAGTGAGGAGGGCGACGAGCTCGTCCGCGTCTCCGGTTTCGAATGCTGCGGTGACACGGGCGACGATCTCTTGCTCGGCTGCGGAGTTGGGCGCGGGGGGAGGCTCCCGATCCTTAGTGTCGGCGAGGCGATCGTGCAAAGCCGCCCGAGCGCGTTTGAGGGCGCTTTCCACTGATGCCTCCGTTGCTTCAATCATCTCGGCCGCTTCGCTGGCTCTGTAGCCGAGGACGTCGCGAAGCACCAGCGCCACCCGCTGCCGAGGTGGAAGCAGCTGAAGGACCGTGATGAACGCCAGCGACACCGACTCCCTCGTCTCGTACCGAGCGTCGGGTCCGGGGCTGTCGTCGGGCAGCCCGTCAAGGAGAATGTCGGGGTACGGCTCGAGCCAGACAACTTCACCCACTCGAGTCGGCTCGGGGAGAGCGGTGTTGAGCGAAGAAACCACTTCGGGTCGTCGGCTAGCGGCGCGCAGCATGTTCAGGCAACGGTTCGTAGCGATGCGGTAGAGCCAGGTTCTGATGGAGGCCCGCTCCTCGAAGTTCGCCAGCGCTTGCCATGCGCCGAGAAAGGTCTCCTGGAGGGCGTCCTCGGCGTCCTGCGTCGAACCCAAGATCCGATAGCAGTGCAGCTGTAGCTCTTGTCGGTACCCATCGGTCAACTGCGCGAACGCCTGCTGGTCCCCGGACTGGGCGCGACTGAGAAGTTCCATGCTCACTGCTCCATTCTCTCATCACCTCGTTGTCGGGCTCCCTCCGATTCCCCTACACATACGGACACCGCCGAGCCGGGAAACTTGTCACTCCGGACCGACCAATTTTCCTTCGATCCGGTGTCGGTATTAGGAGAGGTGCAGACGGGTCGGGCCAGCGACCGTACGACGGCTTGCTTGCGCACCCGAAAAGCCTGAATCCAAAGGAGTAAGACCGTGCCAGAGATCTGTCATCGAGTAGGAATCGCAGCCCCACGACGCCGTGTGTACGAGGAGCTCGCCACCAAGGGCGGTCTCGTCGAGTTCTGCACACCGGTAGAAGGCGACCCGGAGCGGGCGGAAATCGAACTCTTCTTCGGTGGCGGCATGGCCGAACAAACGGAGCAAACCTTCCGCGACAGGATCTTGTTGCGAGCATCGGGCGCCTCGCTGGACGTCCTCGCATCGTGCCTCGTGCGTCTCGCCCACCTTGCCGACTGTACGCAGTTCCACGTGGTTTACGCGGGGCAGTTCCGAGCGGCAGCAAGCCGGTTCGAACAACCGTGCGTGCGGACTCTGTGGCGGATCTGCGCGTCGAAGTCACCGACATCGCCTACCGAGCCAGGTGAATCGAACCTTGCCCAAGAGAGCCAGGACGAAATGGGTCCGCGACTCTCTGGTAAAACTCGACTGTTCCTCGCCGGGAACACCCTATCGATGCTCGGCACCGGCTTGGTTTTGCCGTTCATGATCATCTATCTTCACCAGGCGCGGGGGATCGCGCTACCCGTGGTCGGAGGAATGCTGGCCGCGGGGGCGGCGACCGGCTTAGTTGTCGTGATGGTTTGCGGTGCGCTGATGGACCGGGTGGGCGCCCGGTTGGTGCTTGGCATGGTCCTGCTGGGTCAGGTCGTCGCCGAGGTCGCGCTCGCCTGGGCTCACAACACGCTTACAGCGTGGCCGGCCGTCCTGATCTACGGGGCGACGTGGACACCGATGTTCGCCGGGATCTCGACGATGCTCCATGGTCTGACTCCGGAACCCGCGCTGACAGCAGCGCGCCTTCGCGGTGAACTTTGCGGCCCAGAACATGGCACTCGGCATCGGCGCCGCGGTCGCCGCGGTCGTCGTCAGAGCCCATCATCCCGGGACCTTCCAGGTGCTCTTCCTTGCCAACGGCCTCTCTTGTCTTCTTTTCGCGGTCCTGCTGCCCGCGCTGCCGAACCTGCGGCGAACGAGGGTAGTCAATGAAACTCGGGTCGGGTACCGCGACGTCCTTAGCCACCGCGGGCTCCGTTTGATGATTCTGGCCTCGCTGTTGCTCGCCTTCGCCGGCCCCGCTACGTTCGATTCCGGGCTGCCGGCGTTTGCTTCGGTGGCGGACCACATCTCGGACCACGCGATCGCGCTGTCCTTCACCATCAACACCGTAGTCATCGTGGCCATCCAGATGCTCGTGTTGCGGCTCGTCCGCCGGCACCGGCGAAGCTCGGCCCTGGCCGCCGTCGGCTTGATCTGGGCGGTGTCCTGGACGCTTCTCGGATTCGCCGAAGTCGTCAACGGCCCAGGCTGGCGGGTCGTAATTCTGTTCGCCTTCATCGGCCTGTTCGGCGTGGGGGAGACCTTCGTGGCTCCGACGAGGGACCCGCTTATCAACAGTCTGGCCGATGACAGGATCCGCGGCCGCGCAAATTCGATCTCAGGATTCGCCAACTCAGTGATGCTGATCGTCTGCCCTGCCATGGTCACCAGCCTGCTCGCGGCGCACCTCGAAGCGGTATTGATCGCGCTGCTTGCCTTGGCTCTCTCGGCATCGTCGCTATCGCCGCCCGGCTACGCGTGACCCTCACCGCCGAGCAGGATTTCGTCAAGCAGCCGCCCGTGGCCGAGTCGCCGCTCGAGCGGATTGCCGATCTACCTACTGTGGCGCAAGAGGGAGAGAGAGCCGCCAACCGCTGAAAGGACGACTGGAGACGATCAAGACGTGTAACTCGTTCCGTGCAGCGCCGACAGGGTGAAAGAGACCGTCCAAAAGGCGACGGCGACGAACCCCACGATGATGCCCGCAAGGGCCATACCGCCTCCAGTGCGTGTCCCTGCAGACCGGTGGATCTGAGCCCGCGCAACGAATCCGAATACGATGCCGGGAATCGCTGGGATCCCGATAAGCAAGATGCCGACGAGTGAACAAACCAGAGACGCAACGGCAAAGCTGCTTGTTCGCGAGACGGCGGACGGTTGGCTCCAGTAACCGGGTGACGCTTCATAGGAAGGCAGAGAGTACGGCTGATAGACCGCTACTGCTCCCGGTTGGGCCCACTGGGGCATCTGCCCGTCATGTCCGGCGCCCCTTATGATTCCGTGTGGGTCCGGAAAAGACTGATCGTTGACGACGATGGTGCAAGCGACCTTGTCGTGAAGGCACTGCCGGTTCTCATCCCACAGGCACCAAAGCGGGTCGAGGAATCCGACCCAACCGAACACGCTAGCCAACCAGTAGATCGCCACTCGGCCGAAAGACCGTCCCCACCCCAGCTTGGTGCCGTCTGTGCGAATCGGCCGGATGTGCAGCCACGCCTTACCGAGCGTCCGTCCGTAGCGGGCGGTGGCGATCGTTTCGTAGGCAACCATGAGCATGGCGGCGACGGCGAACGCGGCAAACACTGCCAACTCGATCCAAACGAAGCCGGGGGTGGGCATTGGCGCGCTACTGCCGGCAGGGACCTTGGGAAAGATCGGCCCAGCATGCGGCGCGACCAGCACGACAGCAAGGGCAACCATTGCAGCGTCAACGGGCAGAAAGACCAAACCGTCCAATAGCCGCGCTCCAAGACGCCGTGCAGGGTCCGCAAGGGCTCCAGGCCCTTGCGCGGGTCGCCCTAATGCAGCCCCCTTCCAAGGGGGTTTTGCCCACCATCCCTGGGTGCCGTAAGGCGCGACCGGTAATGGAGCGCGGTGCTCAGTCCATCTCGCGCCGTCGAAGTAACGCTGTGTCCCCGGAAGCTCGGGGTCCCGGTACCAGGCCGCCGGAGCGCTGGGCGCTGCCTCTTGTGTAGACGTGGGCGGTGCGATCAGGTCCTGCGTCAGTCGGTCAAGGTCCTCGAAGGTCTTGGACCCCAGTACGGCTGCGACGCGTTCTTCGTGTTCGTCTGGGTCCAGCTGTCCTCTCGCCATGGCGTTGTGAAGGACTCCAAGGGCTGCATCCCGGTCAGAGTCAGAAGCGCGGGGCGAGGACCGGCTGTTACCGGGGTCCCCATTCACTTCGGGACTCCTCGCCGACTGAGCGCCTTCATATTGACCATCGTCTCGCCCCCGCTCCATGGATCAGTTTACAGCGAGCCAATCGAAGCAACCATGGCGAATGTCGTCGGGCAACTCCAGAAGTCCGGGTAGAACTCCAGGTCCCGCTGAATCCGAAGAGTGAGAAAGATAGTGACAGAACTAACCAAGGCAACGCGCAGCCCTATTCAACCTGCGTGGACCGACCCTTGCTGGTTCACCAAGCTATGTCACTCAGATCGGGGTTCGAGATGAGACGGTGAGCCTGGTCGAGACGTCCAGAAGCGATCTTCGCAACCCACAGGGCTGTTGGACCGTGTCCAACGATGTAGAACAAATGTGTTCCAAGTAGATCGAACGCCACCGGCAGGACCATCGGCAGCGTAAGAAGTCGGATGACGTGGACTGCTGAGCCAGAAAGAGTGATTTCGTAGAGGTCGGTCTTCGTTCCCCAGATCGCTAACACCAAGCTGCGCGGATCGCTATCGGCTGCTGAGATCACGCTGAAGTTTCCGCCGAGGTCATGGATCACGACGATGTGTGCAGCAAGCGTGCCCTTGGAGGAATCGAAATGAACCACGATCAGGCACGTCGCCTTGGAGGACGCAGAGCTGCAGGAATCAGCGAGTGGCGCCTTGTCACTGGCGGCACCTGAATTTGCAGGAGTGACTTCGTAACCGGGCCTGATGACGACATCAGAGCCATCCCCTAGCCAGGTGATGGTGGCGTTGAGCAGGTCGGTAGATGGTCCGAGCAGATTCGAAAGATTGATCCTTATCGTCTTGCCTGACGACAGGTCTCTGACCGCCAAGATGTTCATATAATCGGGGCCTGGCGCGTAGGCAAGGTACTGGTTGTCGGGACTTACGGCCGGTTGGACACCATCGAGAACGAGTATCTGCTTCTTGGTCACCGTGGAAATTTGCTCGATATAGAGATTTGTCTTGCCGATCAGAGTGACGTAAACGTCCCTGCCGTCTGCCGACTCTGCCAGACCATTACTCGTTATCGTCTGGCCGACCTTTTCGAGTACATCTGTTACGGCCCCAGACGATGGCGAACGCAACTCGATGGTTCCTCCCTCACTTTCGTAGACAAAATATGGCGGGTCGGCGATCGAGCTGTTCGCGTGAGAGACGTCCACTCCGGTGTGGTCACTGCCACCCAGATCGTGAGTGGCTTGTCGTGCAGGTCCGGAGATGCACGCTGCGAGAGTCAGCGCGAGCAAGACCACCGACATCGCAGCCGTGCGCCCTGATCGCATACGCGGGTTTCTCTCACAGCGAAGGTCGGCAACAACCCCAGTGTGTCCCTAGAGTGTGCCGCCCCTTAGTCCTGTTCGGCTACTTGAAGAGTGACCTTCGAATGGCACGCCCCAGCCACGTTGTGGCGGTTCCGACTGGATGCCTCGCATACTCAACCTTGCGAATGGGTTTCGGCGTGGCCCTACGCTTGATCGACCCCGCGGTACTCCGCACCGGATGCATGGCACGTCGCACCGGCCTTGGAAGAAAACCTCGCTTTAAACTCATACGTGCCCCCTTGATAGGTCAGGATAGGTGATCGGCCAGAGCGGAATGTCGGGTTTAGATTCCGAGCCGGAAGTGGCCCTTGGCTGGTGTCCTTTGGCTCGAGTCGCGGGCACTCGGACGGGCGAGAGCGGGTGTAACACCGTCGGGAGCTGGGGCATCATGGCTGTTACACCCCCTCGGTATCATCGCCCGCGATGACCACGAACTCCTGCATGAGCGACCTGAGCGATGGCGACCTCCACGCCGCCTACGAGAGGGCCAGGGCGAAGCTCAGGCCATCGCTGGACCCCGACGAGCGAGTAAGGGTCTGGCAGGAAATCTGGGCGCTGAGTGGCGAGCTGGGGCGCCGGTACGCGCCGGCGACAGACCCCTTGCCCGACTTAGCCAGCACCGATTCGTTCCTGGGCGGCCCTTAGTCGGACACTGGTGGACTGAGCTCGCCGCATCATGGCCTCATGAGCCCGTTGCGTCGTGATACCCGCAACGCAACTTGTAGAGGCGCTCAAGAGCAATGCCGCGCGCATCCATCTTGACGGTGACGCGCATCACGTTTCGTAGCGCCTTCTGGGCCTGGCTGCTTAGGGACGGCGGGTGTGGAGTGCTAGTCCAACCCCCACATGGTCCAGGACGCCGGCGGGCCGTCCGGGGTGATGGCGAGCAGCACACGCCCCTCCTCAGTCAACGCCCTCACGTGCTCCTCGTCGACCGGGATTGCGATGCCGTGCTTCTCGCGGATGGCACGAAATTGGGATAGTTCGGCGGCGATGTCCTCGCGCACCTCGACGGTGGCGGACACGAGGACCGAGCGGAAGCCGGTCGAGTCGTCAATGGCCAGCTCGGCGCGTGGGTCTCGCCGAAAGATGGCGTACTTGACGCGATGCCGCGTAGTCGAGACATAGAACAGTTCGCCATCCCAGTGGAACCAGTTCGGGCTCAGGTGTGGACGGCCGTCTCTACGGATACCGGCGAGGATGACGTTGCGAGGCTCCGCGAGGAACGCGCCGAGCTTGTCGATGGATGCCATGGCGATGACGCTATCGGGGCGTGCCGGGGCGGGTCCCGCGGGTGCGGCCTCCGTTTCTCCGCTCACGACACCATCTCTTCGGGTTCGTTCATGGTCGTGTCTGGTCGCTTGGAGCGGCGCAAGCTACACGCGAAGTGTCCCCGGGCACCGGGGGGACGGGTGACCCAGGGACGCTCGAGCGGACGCTCTTTTGAGGCCGCTTTTCGTCATTCTATGGTCGAGCTCGCCTCGCCGGACGTCGACCTCCACCACGAGCACAGGTCCTGACCACGACCCACGATGCAGACTCTTGCAATGGCGGCCATCATCCGGCGGGCGACGCATGCTGACCTGGACTCGCTGGCCGCCATCGACCGCGTGGCGGCTTCGGGGGACGGCGAACGACTCGCGATTCTGAGTCACGGGACGTCCTCCGGATACTGCCTCGTCCACGTGGATGATGGTCAGGTGCTCGGATTCGTCATAACCAGTCCGCGCCACTTCTTCGGTCGCGACTTCGTGGAGCTCTTGATGGTCGCCCATTCAGTTCGCCGGTCGGGTGTCGGCCGGGTGCTCCTACGCGTGGCAGTGAGGGAATGCCGGACGCCCATGGTCTTCACGTCTACCAATCGGTCGAATGGCGGGATGCGGGCGCTGCTTTCGAGCGAACGGTGGCTCTTCAGCGGACTATTGGAAGGCCTGGACGAGGGTGACCCCGAGCTCGTCTTCTACAAGCACCGGATCGCCGAGACGTATCCCGACTCCCTCACCTCGTGACAAGCTTCGCTTTAGAACTGCTGACGCCCGGTTCAGCGGTGGGATACGGGGCGGTGAAGATGAGGCGGATGGTGTTGGTGGCACCAGGCTCGGCAAGTGGCGCGGGCCCTTCAAGGGCTTCACCGGCCAATTGGTCCAGGGCGTCGTCAAGAGATTCGACGGCTTCAAATGCTGATGGTTGCTTTTGTGCTTTCGGCGGAAGTAACTGCGAAGGTATCGGTGAGCTGGGAACAGGTCACCGTATCGGGAATGCCGTCTGCCTCGATGTTCAGTTTGAGATCGGCGCTACTGGCTGTAACCGATGTTCCGGGCGGCACACTTGCGCATACCGGCATGGCGGCCCCGACGCATAGGAGGACGACGGAGGACACGAGGACAGAGCATCGTTTCCACGCGTGGACGCAACTGGCACTCGAGGACAGTGGCATCGTCGACCTCTATCGTTTGTCGGCAAGCGCTTGCTCTATACCCCGGTTCGACTTCGCGTAAAGACCGTGATCGCAATCGCCCGGCTGACACCGGAGCGGTCTCAGGTATCACCGTGGGATCCGTTCAGCTCGCCTGGGCCGTCTCGAAGCACCGTCCGGGCGCCGTCTGGTGCGGGGTTGACGATAAGGGTCCGTGAATCGGACCAGGAGTACGAGCACGGCGTCCGCGAACCACGCCAAGCCCGCAAACACGTATGCCTCGGGCCGCTCGTAGTACGCGAGACAGAGTCCGCCCACGGCTGTTAGCAGGACGATGTTCGAGACGAGCACCAGCCTCAATCCGAACAGTGTCTCGATAGAGCGGCGCCGCACGTTGTCAGTCTTGCCTCTCGCGATCCATCAGGGTGCAAGAGCCGGGTCGTGGGCAGGCAACGTGGTCCAGGGCGGGTTCGTACTAGCCATTTCGGTCCTGGCGGTGACTGCAGGGCGAGCGGCCCGACAGCGCACCCGGAAGAAGGCATGCTCTTACCATGGTTGCGAAAATCGATGGTTCGTTGGAAGCCATCGACTGGGCGAGAGTGAAGGCTGACCTCGCTGCCGATGACTTTGATAACGGGCGCTCGGCGGGGGCTCTGCGGGTGGCATTCGAGCGTTCCCAATATGTAGCCTTCGCGCGCGATGGAGCCCAGGTCGTTGGTATGGCGCGGCTTCTTTCTGACGGCGTGAGCAACGCTTATTTGCTGGACGTATGGACCGCCTCGACGCACCGCCGACAAGGCATCGCTACGAAGATGGTCCGCATGCTCATCGACCAGGTTCCGGGCCAACACATCGGTCTCCAGACCGACGATGCGCAGGGGCTGTACGCCAAACTTGGCTTTCGTGCTCAGCCGGAGTTCATGTCGTTGATAGCAGGACGGTGGCTGGACAACGACGCCAACCGCACCGCCTCTGTTGGTACCCAGTAGGGCGGCCTGCGGTGAAATACGCACTCGTTGCGCGACGGGTCGCGGACCAGTGTCTGCCGGACCGGCTTAAGCTGACGCGCGTGGCAGCCGATACCGCCGCCTAGAGGTCTACGCGCGGTTACTGCTTGTTCCCGACGAGGAGGAGAACCGGGGTGTCAGGAACGCTCAGGGTGAGGCGCGAAGTTGGGTTCGGTATCGAGCTCCGACGCGGCCGGTTCGAGGTCTCGCTCGATGGCAAGGACAGCGGCTCGCTCGATGACAACGAGACGGTCGAAATTCCACTCGAGCCCGGCCATCACACCATACGAATACGGAAGGGCAGGTACTCGAGCCGAGATCAGTCGTTCGAGATCGCTGATGGCGACGTCATCGACTTCAGATGCCACGGAGCGAGGATCTGGCCGATGTACGTCGCGTCCATCGTCAGGCCAAATCTGGCGATCTCGCTCGAGCGTCGGTAACTCGCTCCTGTCGGTTGCGGCTTGGTCCTGGCGTCCGGCTTCAGCCATCTCCACTAGAACCACGACCGGCCCACCGCAGTTGTGGCTCGCAAACCGGCGTCGAATCGGAGAGACGCCTCGACCACACATGCGGACGTCACAAGAGCCCGACCAGTGCAAGGCCGACTGCGGCTGCGATGAGGCTCGCAGCGAGGCCTCCTAGTGCGTTGAGGATCCCCGCTGCGAGGTCGCCCTGTTCGACCAGTCTCAAGGTCTCCCAGGACGTCGTGCTCCAGGTTGTCAGGCCTCCGCAGAATCCTGTCCCGATGATGGTCTTCGCGGTCGCGCCGACATCGTGGAAGAGCACGATTCCCGCTGCAAGCCCGATGACGAGGGATCCGATCACGTTGACGGCGAGAGTTCCCAGAGGAAGCACACCTCGGGTCCTGTCTTGAATCGCTCCGTCCATGATGTATCGAGAAACTGCACCGAGAGCCCCGGCGAAGCCGACGGCAAGGGCGAGGATCATTGCGTCCTCTCGTTCGGCCGTCCTATTGCAATCCCGAGGGCCGTCGCCATGACGCCGGCGACGAGCGTGACGACGAGATAGACGATCGCCACCACCACCTTCCCGTCTTTCGCAAGGAGGTCGGCCTCGAGGACGAGCGTGGACATCGTCGTCCACGCACCCAGAAACCCGACGCATGTGATGAGACGTGCGTAGCGCGGCGCCCGGTGCCATCGTTCCAAGATCACTGCCAGGACCAATCCGAGCAGAAACGCCCCAGACGTGTTGATCGCGAATGTCGTCCACGGGAATGCTTCCGGACCTGTTGGGAATGCCTGACCCACTCCATATCGTGCAATCGTGCCGGCAAATCCTCCCAGTGCGATCCAGCTGAGGACCCGGGGGTCTCTGCGGTGGATTCCGACAGCTGCAGGCCGGTGACTTGGCCCGGGGGCGGAGGGATCGTCCGGCGCGAGGTCCGGGTCGATAGGAAACGGGTCTTCTCGGCCGAAAAATCGTCCCGAGCGGCCGAAGAACGTCAGGTCTGTGCCGAGGGGGCGCCTCGGATTGCGCATGAACTCCTCCTGAACTGGACTGTCAGTCTCAGGAGTCATCAGCCCGAAGGCGCTCGATGGGGGACCCCATCCCCACCGCGTATCTTACCAAGTGTCTGGCGTCCACCGTCGCTCAACGCCCCTGCAGGTCAAGACGCACCGGGGAGGAATGACCCGTACGCTGGCCAATCGCGTGCAGGGAGGCAATGACCCTCGATGAGTGACCTCAACGATGAGCTCAGTCAGTTCGTCATCGACGACAGTGACGAGGAGCCGATCCTGTACTGGCGTGACGGGACCGAGGTCGATACCTGGAGGGAGGGGTATCCCTACGACCAGAGGCTCAAACGCGACGAGTACGAGATAGAGAAGCGCCGACTGCAGATCGAGTTGCTCAAGCTCCAGAATTGGAGCAAGGACGTCGGCGAGCGGGTCGTCATCCTCTTCGAAGGGCGTGACGCGGCCGGCAAGGGGGGAACCATCAAGCGATTCCTGGAGCATCTCAACCCCCGCGGCGCGCGAGTCGTCGCCCTCGAGAGGCCCAACGAGCGCGAAAAGACGCAGTGGTACTTCCAGCGTTACATCGCTTACCTTCCGGCTGCGGGTGAGATCGTGATGTTCGACCGGTCTTGGTACAACCGGGCCGGCGTGGAGCGAGTGATGAACTATTGCACCGAAAATCAGTACCAGGAATTTCTTCATCAGGCGCCACTGTTCGAGCAGATGTTGGTCGACGACGGCATGCGCCTGTTCAAATTCTGGTTCTCCGTTTCGCGCGGAGAACAGCACACCCGTTTCCTCATTCGCCGAATCGATCCGGTCCGGCGGTGGAAGCTTTCGCCAACCGACCTCGCGTCCCTCGCCCGGTGGGACGCATACACGGATGCCAAGGAGGAGATGTTCCTTCACACCGACACCGGCGTCGCTCCTTGGACTGTCGTCAAGAGCAACGACAAGCGCAGGGGCCGCTTGAACGCGATGCGCTACGTCCTATATGCCATCGACTACGAAGGAAAGGATGTCGATGTCGTCGGTACGCCTGATCCACTCATTGTCGGGGGCGCGTCATCGGTGTTCGAGGTCGGCGAGAACCGGGTCGCACCCGGCCATCAGGTGGTTACGTCAGAGGAAGGCCATAGCGGGGAACGAGCCCTGCAGGAACGCTGACGGATCGACCCCGAGAATCCGGTCCATAACGGTGGCGTAAGGGCTGCGGAAGTCGGTCGTGTAGACGGTGTTGCCCTCCGACAGCCTCGACAGGCTGGGCGGCTCCCCGTACCAGCCGCCCTTCACCGAAGGCCCTACGGCGAACATGACATTGGCCCAACCGTGATCGGTCCCGGCACTGGCGTTCGCGACGACCCTACGGCCGAACTCCGTATAGATGAGCACGGTGGTCGCCCGGCCGGCGGGCTCATCCGACATGGCGTCGACGAATGCCGACACGGCGGTGTCGAGCTCACTCAGGAGCGTCTTCTGGGTGGGTCCCTGGTCGGAATGCGTGTCGAAACCCCCGAGCTCGACGCTGTACACCTGGCTCGACGAACCGGCCAAGATCAGGTTCGCGACCATGCTGAGCTGTGTCGCGAGGATGCCGGCACTCGAAAGGCCGCCTCCTCCGTTGGCGATGGCGAGGGCTTGCTGGGCGTCGTCGCCAGAGGAGCTCGACCCGGGGTTCGAGTTCAGATGGAGCGGGTTGGCTGAAGCACTTCGATCCAGGATCGGTCCGAGCGTCCTTTGCACCTGGAGAAGATTGCCGTTGGCTTGTGCCGACTCGACGAGCAGGAGCGCTTCTTGCCTGGTGGTCCCGGCCAATGTGGCGTAGAGCGCCCTTTCGCTGGGATCCCCCGGAAGAGCCAACTTGCCTGCGGGGATCGTCACCCCTTGGACTTTCGCCCCGGTAAGCGCCATCGGGGCTGTAGGCCCGATGCCCACCGCACGCAACGGGCTCCCCGCTGTGGTGTCGAGCCAGCGCCCGATCCAACCTGTGCCGACAGGTTCGGACGGCACTGCGCTCTGCCATATGTCCATGGATTCGAAATGGCTGTAATTCGGATCGGAGAAGCCGACGCCCTGTACGACGGCGAGCCGATTCGCGTCCCAAAGCTTCTTGAATCCGGGCATCGAGGGATGTAGCCCGAAGCCATCGCCGAGAGGTAGCACAGTCGACGGTTCGATAGCCAGGATGCCGCGAGACGACTGATATTCGGCGTCCTGGTAGGGGATGACCGTGTTCAGACCGTCATTGCCGCCGTAGAGAGTGAGCAGCACAAGGCGGCCCTGACCTGTCGAGCCGTTCGCACCTTTGTCCCCGGTTCCACCGAACATCTCGTCCCAGGCCCGGGGACCGAGCGTGGCACCTAGGACTCCGGCGGCACCCAGTCCCCCCGCCAGTGCCAGAAAATGGCGTCGGCTCAAGTTTGAACCGCCAGATACGGCGGGCCGCTCAGGTAGATCGACGCCGGGAGCGCTTGCGGTTTGAACACGAGATGGCATGGCGTTTCCTCAGTTGGCGGAGTACTCGGGAGAGCTCATAGCGAGGGTCATGAGCGTGGCCGGGTCGCCGGCATTTTTCAGGGCTGCGTAGGTGTGGTCCGACCAGGACGCCACCGACAGGAATTCCGCCGCCGCGTCGATCCGGCTGCCAGGGGCGACGTCGGAGACGGACGAAAGATCTGCCGTGTTGCACAGACGATGGGCGAACCTCCATCGCGCCAAGGACGCCGAGGTGGACAGCCAGTACTGGTTCTGGCCCCACCCTCCGACACTGGGAGGGTCGAAGAGGATCTGGCCCATGTCCGCCATCACGGCCTCCAGACCGAGCTCGTTCCTCGCGACGGCTGATGCCGTGAATCCGAACGCCCGGAGCGCGCCGACCACGAACTCCGTAGGTTGCTTTATCAGTCCGGTGGTGGCCGCGTTCGACGTGAATTCGGGGTGCTCGAAGATGGCGCGCAGCAGGGATGCGATGTTCCGATCTGCGGCGTAGTCCGCGTCTAAGTTCGCTCACGACCGGGTCGTCGGTGGCAACCGGGTAGGCGAGATGGCTCCAAAAGGCTGCAGGGACGTACAGGGCGGACGCTTCACTGTGGGTGACCAACTCGATGACCTGCTGACCTGTGGTCACGTCCGGGGTGCCCAGGAACCGCTGCGGTGCAGTGCTGTGATCCCTGGAGTTGATGACGAACTCACCGTTCCGGCCGATCTGCCACCCGGTGAAGCAGTAAGCGGCCGCTCGCACATCGTTCTCGGTGTAGGTACCGATCCCCATGGTGAAGCGCTCCATGAGCTCCCTGG
Source organism: uncultured Acidimicrobiales bacterium (assembly GCA_963801315.1). Lineage (GTDB taxonomy): Bacteria > Actinomycetota > Acidimicrobiia > Acidimicrobiales > CAVXTF01 > CAVXTF01. The sequence goes on from CAWDEI010000007.1 coordinate 21,693, forward strand.
CGAAGTTCTCGTTGGGGTTGGCAGCCTTGTCCGAGCTGGCGTCCAACCAGATGAGCATCGCAGGGCAGGTGGCGACTGCCTGAGTCAGGACGGAGAAATCTCCCGGCCCGAGCGAGCGGAACAGTTGGTTCTGCCCGTACATGTAAAGGGGGAAGCGGACCTTGGATATGGCGGTCGGGAAATGCCCGTGCAACAGGAACGTCAGCTTCTCTTGGAGTGGGCTGGTGGTGACGACCATCCGAGCCAGCCACCATGAGTACAGGGCGCGACGCTGCTGCGGACAATTCTCGTTCGAGAGCCTTGCGCGCAGCCGTGCTGCCCCGAAGTTCCCTGAAGTCGGTCGGCGGTCCGGTCATGGTCGGTACTGCTACCGCGCCGGCGGCGGGATCTTCGGTGCCGATGCCGGCGATGAGTTGGTCCACGGCGGCTCCGTAGCCCTGGTTCGTCGAGGTACCGACTCGAGACGGGGTGGTGCCGAATCCGGCTCTTCGGTAGAGGTGGGCGATGGCGGCGCTTTGATCCATGACAGTGCTGTCCCGTACGACACGAGGCCGGCTTCCGAGGGCATCGTAGGTCGAGGACCCTGTCGCCCTACCATGTCCGACGACGGTGAGCGGGGGATAAGTGAAGTGTTAGGAGAGCATTAGGGCGAATGGTGCGCCCTCATCCCGAAAGAGCATTTTGTGTACTGCATTTGCAGTAAAGGTTTCGTCGGTTTCTCGTCGCTCGGTGTATTTGTCACGAAATAGCGCACTTTCACCCTAAAACTGCGGCTGGCGACTGCCGATTCTCAGCCACATCGCGAGATGGGAGGACGCTATGGCAGCGATCTGTAGCAGATGTCTGCGAACAGTGCTCGACGACGAATTTCGTTGTGCTCCGTGCGGTGGTCGAGTGGTCAGGTTCGGAGAAGGGACTGAAGAAGCCGACGGCGAGAACCTCCGGTATTCCTCCTGGGACCTGCCGAGGCTCTTTCAGGATCTGGAGTCCGCGTCACCTATGCAGATCGAAGACGGACAATGACCACCCTTACCCTGACACCGCCGAAGACGACGGCCGTTCGGCAGCAGAAGTTGGATCACCGTCGCCTCGGAGAAGCACAGCCTTACCGGGTGCTGTTGGTAGACGACGTCCGAGAAGAGCGGGAACTGCTGAGGGAGTGGCTCGAGCAGACAGCGCTCTTCGTCGTAGTCGGTGAGGCAAGGGACGGTCCTGGCGGTGTCGAGATGGCTTCGCAGCTACAGCCCGACCTCGTCACTCTCGACGTGTCCATGCCGGGAGGAGACGGCATAGCGGCCCTCAGGCACATTCTTCTCAACTGCCCGTACACGAAGGTGGCAATCGTCTCCGGGTTCGTGACCCATGACCTCGTGGAGGCGACCGTCGAGGTAATCGGAGCGGCGGCGTGCCTCGACAAGGGCATCGGCACCGATCGGCTGGTGAGCGAGTTGCTCGGGATAGTGAAAGGTTCGGACAACCTGGGTGACTCGTTCGCCGATCTCGAGAGCCTGCAGGCACTCACTGATGGAGAGTTCCTGATCAATTCCCGTCTGGCGGCCATCATCGAGTCCTCCGACGATGCCATCATCGGAAAGACACTCGACGGTACGATCACCAGCTGGAACGCCGGTGCCCAGCGCCTTTATGGCTACACGGCTGATGAGGTACTCGGTAAGCACATCTCGCGTCTTGTAGCGACAGACAGTGAGGACACCCTCTCCGACATATTGGAGCTAGTAAAGCAAGGCATTCGCATCGACCACCAAGAAGCACGTCGCCTGTGCAAAGACCGATCAGTGGTCGACGTGTCTCTGTCGATCTCACCGATACGCGACAGAAGCGGAACGATAATTGGTGCCGCCACGATCGCCCGGGACGTGACCGCCCGTAAGCTGGCCGAGGCCGAGCTCGCATCACGAACCGAGGAGCTTCTGCGTTCCAACGAACAGCTGGAGCAATTTGCCTACGTCGCTTCTCACGATCTGTCCGAACCGCTGCGGAGCATCTCCGGATTCGTCGAGTTGTTGGCTCGCCGCTATCAAGGAGAGATCGACGAAGATGCCGACCGGTTCATCAGACATGCGGTCGAAGGCTGTAGCCGGATGAAACAGCTGATCGATGATCTGCTGACGTATTCGCGTGCCGGACAGAACGCGGAGCTCATCCCAACCGACACCTTGGCGGTGCTGAGCGATGTGTTGACCAGTATGACGGTGTCCCTCTCCGAGACAGGTGGGCGGGTGGACTACCAGGACCTACCGCGAGTCCTCGGAGACCGGGCATCGCTCGCCCAACTCTTCCAGAATCTCATCGGTAACGGCATCAAGTTCGCCCGACCTGGCATCGCACCTCGCGTATGCATAGCGGCAAACCGCCAGGACAACAGAACCTGGAGGTTCTCGGTCACCGACAACGGCATCGGTATCGGGCCGGCGTACCAGGAGCGAGTTTTCGGGATGTTCCAGCGCCTGCATCCCCGGGATGCGTATCCCGGAACGGGGATAGGCCTTGCCATCTGCACGAAGGTCGTCCGTGCGCACCGGGGCCGGATCTGGGTCGACGGCGATTTCACATCCGGTACACGGTTCTTCTTCACCCTGCCGGCCGTCGAAGGCCACCTGCTGTGAATGCGAAGGTCGTCGAGATCCTGCTCGTAGACGACAGCCCGAGCGATGTGGAGCTCACGATAGAGGCGATGCGAGAGGCGAGGGTGGCCAACCAGATTCACGTAGCCGTAGACGGGGTGGACGCCATGGCATTCCTGAGACAAGACGGCAAGTACGCGACTGCTCCCCGGCCGGACCTGGTGCTCCTGGACCTCAATCTGCCCCGCATGGACGGGCGGGAGGTCCTCGCGGAGATGCGGTCAGACGAACACCTCCAACCCATCCCGGTCACGGTGCTGACGACCTCCAAAGCGGAGTCCGACATCCTTCGCTCCTATAAGGTCGGGGCGAACTGCTTCATCACGAAGCCTGTGCAGCTGGCGGAGTTCCTCGAAGTCATCCATTCGATCGAAGATTTCTGGCTGACGCTCGTTCGCCTCCCCGTCCCCGAGCTCGACGGACCTGCATAGTCGACGATCAGCCCAGTTCGCAGGGCGCGCTGCACCGGGCCGCGGTGAACAGGGGCTGACCCGACAGACGGGTTACTCTGCGCTGTGTTTCTTGTCGGCGTCCTGGTGTACGTGGCTGCCGAGATCGCCTCTTTCGTCGTGGTGGTCGACCAGATCGGCGTGCTGTGGGCGCTGGCGATCCTAATCTTGGTGAGCGCTCTCGGCCCATTTATCGTCCGGCGCGTCGGATTCAGTGTGCTGGTCCGCACCCAGGAGCGATTGGCGAGGGGAGAGGTGCCTACCAGCGAGCTGTTCGACGGACTCGTGGTCCTGATCGGCGGGGTCATGATCTGCATACCGGGGTACATCAGCGATGCGCTCGGTCTGCTGCTCATGATCGGCCCGGTGCGTCACGTCGTCATCAGGGCATCAGGCAACCGCCTCGCCCGGAGGGTGCAGAATATCCGCACTGGTCGGTGGTGGGTCATCGATGCGCCGTCGCGACCGACCCACGAGGACATTTCTCCTACGTCCGAGCTACCCGGCCCTCCGACGGGGCCGGACGACCCCGCCTGAAGCGGGAGGGGGGAAGGTACGACATGGCCGAGCTCATCGTTGACGGAGACGAACTGGTGGTACGGATGACGAAGTTCGAGAAGGCCGAAGCGGTCCACGGCGAAGTCAGGGTGCCGCTCGCATCAGTCAAGGGGGTCGAAGTGCTCGACGACGCCATGAAGGCCGTCCACGGGATACGTGTCGGAACCGGTGTTCCCGGGCGCGTACGCGATAGGCACGTTCACCTCACGCAACTCACACATCTTCGCCGTGGTGCACCATGACACTCCACGTGGTGTGTCTGTGGAGTTGGAGGGTGCTCAATTCGACGAGCTGGTCATCGGCTGTGACGACCCCGAGGCCATAGCCGCGACGATCCCGAAGCAATAGTCACGAAAACTTGCGTGAGCCAGCCTTATTCGACCTTCTTCTGGCTACGCCCAGGACGTCAGCTGACCGGATTCGCTGTTTGAAGAGCGGTCGCGGCAGGGAGCACCTCGTGAGCGAATCGACGTAGGCCATCGATCGTCTCGCGCCCGCTCGACCAGGGCCTCACCAGAGCTCGCCCGACTCCAGATTCCGCAGCCCTCCCAAGAGCTTCTATGTCTGACGAAACGCCCATGGTGATCTCGACCTTGCCAGGTCGGCCCACCGATTCGCGCAGCTCTGCGATGCGGGCAGCGGACTTCGGGATCTGCTCGACGGTGTGGTTCATCGGGATCCACCCGTCGCCGACGAGCGCCGCGCGTCGCAGGGCGGCCGGCCCGTCACCTCCGATGTGAATAGGGGGCCATGGGGACTGGATCGGTTTGGGCTCGAACATGACAGGCCCGAAATCGAAGTTCTCGCCGTGGTGCTCGATGATCCGATCGCTCCACAGTCGTTGGCAGATGGAAATTACCTCGTCGACCCGTCGGCCGCGGTTGGCGAAATCGAGGCCGGCCGCATCCCATTCGGCCTCGAGCCAGCTGGCTCCGATCCCGAACTCGGTCCGGCCACCTGACACGACGTCGAGCGTTGCCACAGCCCGTGCCGCGACGAAGGGGTGCCGGAGGCCGATGTTGTAGACGTGCGTTCCCAACCTGATCTGCTCAGTGCGGCCCGCGAGGTACGAGAGGTAGGCGAACGCGTCGAAGACGGGTACGTCTGAGGGGATCGGGGGATGCTCTGCTCCGGCGTACGGGCTACCGTCGGAGGCCACTGGCAGGACGAGGTGCTCGGGCATCCATACCGACTCGTATCCGAGCCGGTCTGCTTCGCAGCTGACTTCCGTCCACCGCTCGGGCCGGACCGTACCGAGTGTGATGCCGATCTTCATCGCACCGTTGTCTCCGGGCACCTGTGTGTCATGCGGGCTGAGCGTACCCATTGGCAGTCACGCACACCGGCATGTGTAACAAGCTACGAGCTCGTCGCAGTGGTTGTCGCCATCCGCGAAGACTCCGACTCGTCCACGACCCTCCCGTCATTCATCTCCACGACCCGGTCAGCGTGCGCCGCAACATCGGAGTCGTGTGTCACCATGACGATGGTCATTCCGTCGTCCCTGAGCCCCGAGAGGAGATCTAAGAATCGACCGGTCGACGCCGAATCGAGGCTGCCGGTGGGTTCATCCGCAAGGAGGATCTTTGGTTCGTTCGCCAGGGCGCGCGCGATCGCGACCCGCTGTCTCTCGCCTCCGGACAGCTCGGTCGGAAGTCGGTGCTCGCAATGGGCGAGGCCGGCATCGCCGAGCAGCTGGCGAGCCCGCGCTCTGCGCTGGTGAGCAGACCACCGGGCGCCGAACATCGGAAGCTCTATGTTGGAGAGCGCGGAGAGCTGAGGCAGCAAGTTGTGGAACTGGAATACCAGTCCGACTTCGTGGCGGCGGTACGCACTCACATCGTGGAGGTGGGCCAGGTCGCGTCCGGCGACGACTACCGAGCCGGATGTCGGCGTATCGATGGCTGCAAGAAGGTGAAGCAGCGTCGACTTCCCACAACCCGAAGGACCGGTGATGGCCACCATCTCCCCGTAGCGCACCGCCAGCTCGACGCCCGCAAGAGCCGCGACAGGACCCGGGAACACCCGGGTCAACCCCTTCACGTCGACTGCAAGCTCGACCGTTGCAGGCTCACTCATAGCTCAGAGCCTTCAGTGGTGAGAGCATCGCAGCGCGGTCGTCGGGTAGAGCGCGCCGATCAGTGTCATCACGAGGGCTGTGTACAGAGCCCTCAAGAATGCTCCTTCGGTGAAATTGGGATAGAGAATGCCCTTGAGGGCGGGCAGATTCTCCAGAACCGTAGTAACGGCGAACGAGAGTGCTACTCCGAAAACGGCACCTAACAGGGCCAGAAGCAAGCTTTCACCCAGGAGGAGGCCGACGGTCCGCCGTCGCGTCCAGCCGATCGCCCTGAGTAGTCCGAACTCGCGAGTGCGCTCGAAAAGGGACAAGAGCATCGTGTTGCCCACGATGACAGCGCCGATCAGGATGGCGAGGACGGTGCTCCCGTTGACCGCTGCCTGAAGGTATATGAGGCTGCGATCGGCCCTGCCGAATTGAGATGCGGTGGTGATCGTGGTGAGCTCGGGTTGGTCGTAGTCGACCCGACGTGTCACCGCTGCCACCGAGGTGCCCTTGGTGACCTTGACGAAGGCCAAGGTCACGATGCCCGGGACGCGGTTGTACCCCTGGATAGCCGGCAGTGGGAACATCGCGCCGGCGTCACCGTAGGAGTTCCCGGTGGAGTAGATACCTGTAACCGAGTTCGAAGTCCCGTTGGCCTCGAAACTGTCGCCGATGTGAAGCCTGAGGTTGGCGGCCGCCCGCCAACCGAGCATCACCTCGTGCTCCGCCGTTGCCGAATATGGCCGTCCGGCAACGACGGTTACTCCGAATGCCGCCAGATCGCCGGGATTGATCCCGATCTCTATGAATACGGGGTTGTTGTCATTGATGTGCTGGATCTCGACGAGCACCCCCACAGCGCTGGCGACACCGGGGGTTGACCGTAGTCGCGCTAGCTCTTGCTCATCTATGGTGCTCGCCAGCAGGTCGGACGCACCCTTTTGGGCCACCGTGAAGTCAGCTTTGCCGACCGAGATTATCGACGCAGCGGACTGCTCGAGGCCGCTGCTGGTCACGGCCAACGTGACAACGGTCATTACGGCGAAAGCGACCGCGAACGCCATGCCGATCGAGCGCGCCTTCTTGGACCAGATGTTTCGGATGATCAGGTCGAAGAACGTCATCGGACCGGCACCAGGCCATTCTTCGACAACAGGCACAAGCCCCGCTAGGGGCTTTTGACCCCATCTTGGAGCAGCTCGGAGCCCGCTGCCGTGCCCGCTTCGGCTGTCACGGCCTCTCGATCGGGCAGACAGGCTCCGCCCGGGTCCGGAGGATCCCTTCGTGCGAGCACGTTCACCGCTTCCAGATTCCGCATGGTGCAGTAGCGGAGCCAGTAGCAGGAGGCGGGAGACAGTCGGTCACATACCCAGTCCCAGTGAAGTGAGACAGTGTCGCCCGGCTCCAGGTCTGAGACCATTGCACGACCGGAGATGCCGCGCCGCGCCTGCTCCACCTGCTCATGCCCCAGCGTCAGGCGAGAGCCGTCGAAGCGCAGTCGGCGGTTTCGGACCGTCACCAGGTCTCCCGCAACCGCCTCGACACGTCCCCAACGAACGCGGCAGCGGTCGAGGATCTCGAGGGGCGCCCCGTGCCCTCCGGCGCGCAAGAGCCCCAGCCACGGATAAACGGCGAACACGTGAAAGCTGTGCTGTGCAACACCGTTCGGCACGACCGGCACCTGAGCACCCATGTGACGGCCTGCCCGCTCGCTGAAACGATCCCTCAGCGACTTTCCGAGCTCCGCAGGGTCCACCCTCGTGACCAGCTCGTTTCCGGTCCAGTAGGCCTCGACGACCTGAGGGTCGAGGGGGTCGAAGATACCCGCGGAGCTGGCGATCAGCCGAAGGTACGGCCACGCCCCTTCGAACTGGGGAGCGAGACGGCGTACCTCGGTGGCGTCTGCACCCTCTGAGGTCATGTCCAGGAGCGCGGCGGGATCTCCAGGCCCGCAGTAGCCGAGGGCATTCGGCGGGTAGGCGTATCGCGCGAACAGCGCCGGACCCGTGAGGAGGGTTCCGCGCCCGGGCAGCGCCCCCACCGTTGCGGCGGCACGGGTGCGTTTCACGATCGGCTCTCGTCGTGCTCTGCAGGGACTGCTCCGAGGTCGGTACCCGCCCTGAGCTCGGCGGCGACCGCCTCCGCTTCGATCGAGTCGGCTCTGTCGAGCGCGTACCCGCTGTGGACCACGAGCCAGTCCCCGGGTTCCGGCATCGGCCCGTCCAGAGCGAGAAGTGAGACGCGGTGAGTTCCACCTTCTAGGTCCTCCACGTCAACGGAGCCGGGATCGAGCGACCGCACGACGCGGTGCAGGCGGCTCATGCACATGCGTGGAGCTCCTCGACCATGTCGACGATCTTGCCGACGGCGACCGCAACAGCGGCATCGACAGGAGCACTGAGTCCTGTTCCTCTTCCGAAATCGGCACCGGCTATACCGACGACAATGACTCGTTGCGGTGCGCGTCCTATGGCCCGCGCCAAACGGAGCACTCCGCCGAGGCCGATTCCGTGGGTGCTGGTGACACCGCGCTCAGCGATCCGTTCGGGCAACTCGACCACATGGACCGTTCCGGGCGGTGCTGAGGAACGAATGGCGTCTACGACGACGGCCAGGGCGGCCCTGTCCCACCGTCCGAGCAGGTCGAGAGGATCGACGACGGGACCGATGTCGCGCGCCCCGGCTCTGGTGGCGACTTCCGCGGCGACGACGGGGCCTGCTCCGTCGTCGCGCCTGTAGGCGTTACCGAGACCTGCAACGACGACACCACCGGTCACGACGACACCACATCGACGTCGAGGAAGTGGGCAGCGCACGAGATACACGGGTCGTGGTTGCGGACAGTCTGCTCGCAGCGCCATTGCAGTTCGTCGTCAGCAAGTTCGAGTGAATCCTGGACCACACGACGAAGATCCGCTTCGATGGTGAGCTGGTTCTGCGACGTCGGTGGCACGATCGCGCGCTCGCTGGATCGTCCCCGATCCGTCGATCTCGTATTGCTGGAACAACAGCCCGCGGGGAGCCTCGGTGGCGCCTGTCCCGGTCCCCGCTGATGGCTCCACCGCCACAGCGGGGGGATCGGGAGGGGCGTATGAGTCGACGAGGGACAGCGCTTCGTCGCAGGCGAAGACCACCTCCACTGCCCTGACCACGATGCTGCGAAACGGGTTGGTGCACACCGGGCCGAGGCCGGCACTGGTTGCCGCCTCGGCAGCGAGCGGTCTCAGCGTGGCGTTGTTGAGGGCGTAGCGTGCCAGAGGGCCAGTGAGGTACGGGTCGATCCCTCGGAGGCGGGCATGAAGCGCGGTCGACCTCGCCACGTGTTCCTCGACGACGAGCTCGGCCAATTCGGCCGGGCTCACGTCAAGGCCGTCGGAGGAGCCCGCTCGACCGCGTTCGATGGCGTATCGATCGCCGTCGTTCAGGGCCACGAACCGGTAATCGCCCGATACGTCGGGAAAGTCGAATCCTGCCACCCATTCCACGGTGGCAAGTGCTGCATCGCGAGCTCGACGGAGCGGTTCGGCGAGCGCCGCGATCGACACAGGGTCAGGTGCGCTGTAAAAACCACCGACTCTGACATTGACCGGGTGAATCGCACGGCCGCCGACCGTCTCCATCACGAGATTGCCCGTGCGCTTCATGTCGAGACCACGTTGCACCGCTGTCCGGTCGTGCTCTGCGAGCTCTACTGCGTCTTCGTACCCGAGGAAGTCGGGAGCGTGCAGCAGATAGATGTGAAGCGAGTGACTCTGTATCCACTCTCCGCAGTACAGGAGCCGTCTCAGGCGATTGATCCCTTCGTCGACATGAATGCCGCAGGCATCTTCCATCGCGGCACACGCGCTCATCTGGTAGGCCACGGGACAGATGCCGCAGATGCGGGCAGTGATGTCGGGGGCCTCGGTAAAATGACGGCCGACCAGAAGGGCTTCGAAATACCTGGGGGGCTCGAAGATCTCGAGGGCTACTTCGGTGACCTCACCATCGCGCACCTCTACTCGTAGAGTTCCCTCCCCTTCGACCCGTGCCATTCCCTCGACGCCGATCGTGCGTGACGAAGATCCGTGGCTCATGATTCCCCCTGTTGTAGGGCTTGGCCGCGAGCGCTCCTCATGGAGACCGGGACTGCACGATCCTGGGCCACCGATTCCTCGAGAAAAGCCGGAGCGCCCACGTTGAATGTGCGAAACAGTCTTGACACGTCGACCGGCGCCATTCCGTTCTCGCGCAGCTTTCTTGTCAGAGCTGGCGCGTTGGTGGTGTCTGCCGGTCCGAAGCAACCGAAGCATCCCCGCCCTACGGCAGGACACAATGCCCCACAGCCCGTCCGGGTCACCGGGCCCAGGCATGCGATGTTCTCGCTCACGAGAAGACAAACCGTGCCCCGGCCTTTGCACTCCTGGCACACGGAGTGGCCCGGGATCACCGGTTTGCGTCCCACGAGCGAGGCGATGAGGACCTCGAGCAACTGGTGGCGGTCGATCGGGCAACCGTGGAGCTCGTAGTCCACGTCGACGTGAGCAGATATCGGAGTCGATGTTTCGAGAGAGTTGATGTACTCGGGGTGGGCGTAGACAGAGCCTGCGTACTCTCCGGAAGCCGCGAAGTTGCGAAGTCCTTGGATCCCACCGGCAGTGGCACATGCCCCTATCGTGATCAACCGGCGTGAGTGCTCTCTCACCTGTTTGATGCGCCTAGCATCCTCGGGTGTCGTGATGGACCCCTCGACAAGGGAGACGTCATACGGTCCAGAGACCGTGGCGCGAGACATCTCGGTGAAGTGCGCGATACGAACCGCTCCCGCCAACGCCAGCAGCTCGTCCTCGCAGTCGAGGAGGCTGAGCTGGCAACCGTCGCACGAAGCGAACTTCCAAACCGCGAGGGTGGGACGGCTGGCGTCGACGGCATTGTCGCTCATCGTTCGCGTTCGGTGAGCAGGTGGGCCACGACGCCGGTATAACGCATGACGGGACCGTCACGGCACACGATGAAGGGTCCGAGCTGACAGTGGCCGCACCATGCGACGGCGCATTGCATGTTGCGCTCCATGGATACTCGGATGCTCTCCGGATCGACACCCAGGTCGATCAGCGCTCGCGGTGAACCGCATCATGATCTCTGGACCGCAGACGAGGGCGGCCGTCGTCGCCGGATCGAATCCTGCGTTGCCCAATAGGGAAGTAACCAACCCGACCTGGCCGGTCCAGCCCGGTGCCGAAGCGTCGACGGTGACCGAGACCTCGGCGCCGGCTCCGGACCATTCGACGAGGTCCTCGCGAAAGATGATCTGCGAAGGATCTCTGGCTCCGACGACCACGAACACCCGGCCGCCTTGTTCCCGGCGCAGGTCAATGAGCTCGTGCACCGCGCCGCGAAGTGGGGCGAGGCCGATCCCTCCCGCGACCACGACCACGTCACGGCCTGCCCAGTCAGCTGTCAGGTCCCCGATTCCCCAATCGGTGCCGAACGGCCCGCGCACCCCGATGAGGTCGCCGATCTTCGAACAGCACAGTGAGTGCGTAACGGGCCCGACGTCGCGCACCGTGTGCTCGAGAGGGCCGCCTCCTCGTGGCGGGCTGCTCACCGAGATGGCGGCTTCTCCGATCCCGAAAGCCGTCAGCATGTTGAACTGCCCCGGCAGAAAGGCCATGGGAGCATCTCGGACAGGCGAGAGCTCCAGCGTCGTGACGTCAAGTGTCTCTTCGCGACGCCCGACCACGCGGTATGGGATTGGCGTCATCGGCCTTGTCATCGGTGTCTCGCCGGCCCCTGACGGTAGCGAGATCGCTTCGCCGGCGTCAGCGAGCATCGCCCGACCCGTAAAGATCGAGAAGCCGGATGCGAGTCATCTGCAGGCGCTGGAGGAGCACGGAGACGACGCGTTTCATGAGCAGGTAGCCCACGGCCGGGTCGGTCTCGGCTTTCTCGCGAAGGCAGGCACCGTCGACGGCTATCGCCCCCACGGGCTCGACCGCGCGGACGTCGAATTGCCACCGGTAGGGGGGGACCAGCCAGCTCCATCCGACCGTTCCGCCTGCACCGACGGTCTCGATCACGATCGACCCTCTCCCTGGTGAGTGAACCTCGATGGCTACGCGGCCTCGACGCACCATGTAGAACGTGTCGGCCGGATCCCCTTCGGCCATCAGCAGGCCGCCCTGAGGAACTGAGACATTGCGCGCGCAACCTGCAACGCGGGTAACCACGTCCTCGGGCAACCCGGCCAGCAGAGGATGCGCAGTAACCAGGTCGGAGATCGTCTTCCTCATGGCGTAATCCCCGTCGGCGCCACGGGTGCACCAACGGCTCCGTCACTGGCCGCTATCGCCGATGCCTCCTCGGTTATGTCGATCCCGACCGGGCACCAGGCGATGCATCGGCCGCAGCCGACGCATCCAGAGGTCCCGAATTGATCCCACCAGGTCGAGAGCTTGTGCGTGAGCCACTGACGGTAACGCGAGGAGGTCGACGACCGCACGGGGCCGCCGTGGAGGTACGAGTGGTCAAGGTCGAAGCACGAGGCCCAAGTTCGCTCGCGTCGGATCTCACCGGAAAGCGACGTCGTGTCGTGCACGTCGCTGCAGAAGCAGGTTGGACAGACGAGCGTGCAGTTGCCACAGGCAAGACACCGCTCAGCCACCTCCCCCCATCGTGGGTGATCGAGGTTACGGACCAATAGCTCGGCCAGGCCGTCGACCGGGAGCTTTCGGGTGATCGACCCTGCTGCAGTCGCGATCATCCGCCGCCGTGATTCGAGGTCCGAGGCCCTGGCTTCCATGGTGGGGACGCGCGAACAGAACCTCGGCCCCGCGGTCTGTGCCGACCCGGACCACGAAGCGGTGCCCGTCGCCGTCGTCGAGCTCGCTCAGTGCCAGGTCGAATCCGGCTTCTGCTCCCGGGCCTGTACCCATGGAGGTGCAAAAGCACGTAGCGGCCGGCCGCCCGCACTCTGCTGCAACGACGAAGGCTCCGACCCGTCCTCCGTCGTAGCGCGGGTCGGGCACGGCGTTTGCGCTCAGTACCCGGTCGAGAACCCCGAGGGCTGCCACCTCGCAGGGCCGGGCGCCGACCAGAGCCAGCGGTGCCGAGTTGATCTCCGGCTCTGTGAACTCGACGTCGCCGCCGTTCACCGCGGCCCGCCAGAGCTCCTGCTTGGCGGGGAAGAGCTCGGCCTTCCACGACCCGGGGCCTACTGCCCAAGCGAAGAGGGCGTCGTCGTCGTGGAACTCGAGGCGGTAGTGACCGGGAGCCTGCTCATCGTGGCAGCCGCGCGGAAGGTCGCCGACGCCGGCCACAGGCCCCGGCATGATGGCTCCGTTCCGGACGACGGGCCCCCGAGTGTCGTAGCCGAGCTCGGCGAGAATCGTGATGACGGCGTCGAGGCCGCGGACGTCGATGACCGCAGCGTCGCCGATCTGCATGATCGCAGGGTAGGTCTACGGGGCGGGGAATGGTAGGGCCATGAGCGAGGGCCAGAGCCTCACCGTGGCGTACGCTCCTCCATCTCCCACGGCGCGCCGCTTTCGTTGAGCCGATCGAGAAATGGCTGCGGCGGGAACGCTTCGGGACCGAGGACGCCGGCGCCGGACCAGGACCCGGCGGCGAGGAGCTCGAGCGCGACGATCGGACTCACGGCCGTTTGCCAGGTCACTGCCTGCGACCCGTACTCCTTCATAGACCACGCGTTGTCGACGACCTGGTAGAGGTACGTCTCGCGCCGTGCACCGTCGGTGCCCACTCCGGTGACCCATGTGCCTGCGCAGGTGACACCGTGCATGTTGGCGCCGAGATCGTAGGGGTCCGGCACGCAGGCAGCTACGACGTCACGGGGCGAAACCCGGACCCCCTTGATCTCGACCGGTGTCGTCGAATCCAGGCCGAGCATGTGCAGAGTCTTGAGGACACTGATGAATTCCTCGCCAAGGCCGTACTTGAACGTCACCCGCTCGGGCTGGAGCCACCGGGGCACTAGAAGGACCTCCTCGTGCTCGACGTTGACGCACTCGACGGGCCCGATCCCGGCGGGGAAGTCGAAGACCTCGAGCTCACTGAACGGCTCGGTCGTGTACCAACCCCGGTCCTTCTCCCAGATGACGGGTGGATTCAAGCACTCCTCGATCGTCGTCCAGATGGAGAACGTCGGAGCGAATTCGTATCCGTCGACAACGAGATTTGCCCCGTCGCGAATTCCGATCTCGTCGATCGACGAAAAGAGGTTGTCTGATGCGTAACGAGCGAAGACATCGGCCAACCCGGGTTCTACGCCCATGCCGACGAGGGCGAGCAAACCTCGCTTCTCCCACTCTTCGGCCATCGCGAACTGTTCGTCGCCGAGCTTCACGCCGGGTTGGGAGTAAGGCTCGACCGGATGAGGGTGGGACAGAGACATCGCCATGTCCATATAGTTGACTCCGGCAGCGAGCGCACCCCGGAACAGCGGCATGACGAAGCGGGGGTCGACCGCGTTCATGAGCACGTCGCAGCGCGAGGTCGCCAACAGGTCCGCGACAGCCTTCTCGTCAGACGCGTCGAGAGCCACGGCTGTGAACCGGTCGCTCGCCGACTGCGCCGCCAGCTGCGCTCGGCTCAACATGTAGTCGGCGACGACAACCTGCTCGAAAGCATCATGACGAGCGGCCGTCCTGGCAAATGCCGTTCCCACCCCGCCTGCTCCGACGAGTAATACCCGCATGGGACCTCCTGGGATCATCCGACCGAGCACACGAGGGGCTCGATCAAGTATGCCCGGCTCCAACGGGAACCTGGTCCGGATGGCGCAGCTGGTACAAACGATTGTGCAAGGGCCTCGCGGCCGTGAAGGTCCTGATCACGGCTCGGTCCACCGGGCTCCTCCCGAGGACGACGAACAGTGATTCGATGCGGCGACGGTCGGGGTACAACCTGAGCAGGAGAGTGTTGTCGGGCGAGGTGCATGTGTCGATCCACGTCGCGTCGGTGTTTGCGTGAAAATATTGCATTGCGGCCATTTGCAGAAGAACGCCAGGGCCGAAGCGACTGTACTTCTCGTCGAAACTGATCTTCATGAGAAACAGGCCTTCGCCCGCACGAAGCCAGATCTCCATGGCCAACGTACGCCCTTCGGCTTCGAGAGCCAGAACGTGAAGCCTTCCGACCTTGGCGAATCGCTCACACATCTCCGAGAAGTATTCAGGCTCGCCCGGGACCGTGGTCATCGCAACGCCGGTTCGTGCCTTGTAACCGGATGCCTCCATTTCGATGTATTCCGCAATCGCTGATGGGTCATCAGCCCGGTCGACGAGGTTGATGTCGCTCGACAGCTCCTTTTCCAGAAGGCGGCGTTGGCGGCGGATGTTGTAACGGGTCTTCGAACTATGGACGTTGTCGTAGGTCGGCTCGTCGCGCCGGACCAACATGCCGCGGTCATGTGTCTCGAAAACGCGCATTGGCAGATCGAGCCTGGCGGCGGCTTCCCGTAGGAGGTCCGACACCGGTCCCTCTCCGGTCATGCCGTCTATGACCAACAGCCTCGCCGTCGCAGTCCGACGGAGTCCAACGAGTGCTCCGAGCAGTGCGGCCACGGCCTCGGTCCCACCCTCCGGGTCGACCAACGGTGTACCGAGGTAGCCCATGCGACGAACCTGAGACGTCAGTATCGGATATGGAAACTTCCAACGACGGACGTGCCGTACGGGGAAACACGCAAGGAAGCGTCCCTCCTGCTCGGCCACGACAAGTCTGATCTCCTCCCCGAACGTTTGGTGAGCTGCCGCAGGGATCAGGCAATCCGGCTCGAAGAACGGATTTGGTTCCATCGCCCGAGCGGCGAGCTCCCGCCAAGCCCGCTCATCGGCGGGAGAGATCTTCCTGACTGTGACGATCCTTCCGCGTATCACGAAACCGGGCCGACTCCATGTTGGCGTTGGGTCAGGAGCGCCGAGACGCAATTCCAGCGGGACGCAAACACCGAATCAGCCCTGTGCGTGCAAATGCCAACCGACGTCATGGCAGCCCCCCCAGACCCGCATCCCTCTCATGTTCTCGTCGAACCGAGAGTTTGCCTCATCAACAATAACAGACCAAATCTGTGAGAAGTGTTCGCGGGCGGTCTGGCCACGCTTGGACGACCACCTTGACCTGAGGTTTCGCGGTCGCAGACCGGGCTCAGCGAGCTCGGCCCTTGCATCCCGGACCTCGGAAAGCAAAAGTGAGAAGGAGTTACGCGATCGACCGAGGAGGGCCCATGACCGAGATGAGTCGCTACGAGCACGGGGTGCCGTCGTGGGTGGACATGGGGACGCCGGACCTGAGCGCCGGTCTCCGGTTCTACTCGGAGCTGTTCGGCTGGGAAGGCCAAGACATGGGCGAGGATGCGGGTCACTACACGATCGTCACGAAGGTAGGGAAGCAAGTGGCTGCGCTCAGCCCGGCCCAAGATCCTGGCCCGCCGCGGTGGACGACCTACGTCAACGTCGACGACGTCGACGCCGTGGCCAAGAGCGCTGAATCAGCTGGCGGAGCTGTCGTGGTCGCTCCGATGGACGTGATGAGCGCCGGACGGATGGCCATCTTCAAGGATACGACCGGTGCAGTCATTGCCGCCTGGCAGCCTCGCGATCACATCGGCGCCGAGCTCGTGAACGACGCGGGCGCATTCGTCTGGAGCGAGCTGGCGACTGCCGACGTCGCAAAGTCGAAGGCGTTCTACTCCGAGGTTTTCGGCTGGGAATGGGGTGGAGCAGATGAGTATGCCGAAGCAAAGGTAGGTGGGCGCACGATCGCCGGCGTCATGTCCCGCAGACCGGACATGCCGGCCGAGGTGCCGGATTCCTGGCTCGTCTACTTCGGTACGAACGACGTCGATGCCGACGCGAAGAAGGCCGCCGATCTCGGCGCAACCGTCATCGTCGATCCCACCGACATACCGGGGACGGGGCGGTTCGCAGTGCTCATAGATCCTCAGGGAGCGGCGTTCGCGCTGTTCAAGGGCTAACGGTTGATTCCCGAAATCGATCTGATCCTGGCGGGCGTGGATGGTTCGGACGAAGCCCGTCAAGCGCTCGACTGGTCGATCGTCATCGCCAGATGCTGCGATGCGGAGCTGTTGGTCGTCCACGCCGCCGGATTGCTAATTCACCTGGACGAGGGGCACATTACGCCGAGCCAGTCCCATCTGGCGGAGCTGAGGCAGACGTTCGAGCACGAGTGGTGCTCTCCGTTGGAGGGGAGCGGCATTCCCCATCGGATGGTCTTGCTGAACGGACCGCCTGTTCTTGCTCTGCTCGAGATAGCCGATCACGAAGACGTTGATCTCATTGTCGTCGGCCGGCGAGGCGTGGGAAAGGGACCGGGTTCGTTTTTCGGCAGTACCAGCCACCAGCTTGCCGAGAGCTCCCATAGACCCGTCGTGATCGTCCCGTCGACGGCCGGCTCGTAGCCCTACCCACGACGAGCCGGCCTTTAGGAAGCATGTGCCCGAACTCTCGGATTGAGTACAAAGTCCTTCCTGTACGGGACCTTTGACCCTACGACCCGGTTGAGCGAGTGGGTTCAATGGCTTATGAAAGCCGCTCTGTGGAGGGGACGGGCACCCGAGAGGAGAGCTACGTGCAGGATCCGACTAACCGCCGATCTGAGCATTCGAGGATTACGGGGTCGGCGAGGCCGTCCCTCAGCCCCTACTTCGTAGAAGACGTCGCCATGACCCGCTCCGATGTCCTTCGGGCCCGCAACGATGACGGTCCCGAGACTGCAGATCTGGCGCACGTCGGCTCGCCGCCGTGGGTGGCCGTGCTGGCGGCTTGAGCGCCGTGACTCCGATTGAGGACTATCGGCCCCAGTGAGGATCGAGGCACCGCCCGACACTTGATCTTGGTGATCTAGGAGCGTGGCAATGAGGTTTCGTGACCGAACCGACGCTGGCAGATGGTTACCTGGTGGGGGGAGAGCATCCGGCCCCAACGGGCTGATCGCACCGTAGGATTCGGTACGTGTACAGCGAAATTGCCAGCAACAAGCGTAGAAGTGTCATCTTGATCTCCGTGTTCTTCGTGATCTGGGTGGCCATAGGAGCCGGCATCGGGGCCCTCGTCAATGCGGTGTCTCGGCCGGTCAACAACGGCATTGTGTCTGTCCCGGTCCCGGCCACCGGTTATGACTGGAAGCCGCTCATCACGGGGATGGTGATCGGTGGTCTGCTTGCCTTCTTCGGGATCCTGTATTCCCTGAGATCGGGGGACAAGATGGTCCTTCGCGTTTCCGGGGCCGTTCCGGCCGACCCGGCCAGATACCAGCAGCTGCACAACCTGGTGGAAGCGCTCGCCATCGGAGATGGGATCCCGAAGCCCACCGTTTACGTGATCGACGATCCCTCTCCGAACGCGTTCGCCACAGGTCCAAGTCCCCAAAGGGCATCGATCACCTTCACCACGGGACTGCTCGCGACCATGAACCGCGAGGAGCTCGAGGGTGTCGCCGGACACGAGATGAGCCATATCAAGAACCACGACATCCGCCTGCTGCTCGTGGTCGGCACGATGATCGGGATGGCCGCTCTGCTTGCGAGCATCCTTTGGCGGAGCGCCTTCTTCGCCGGCGGCGGACGAGGTAGAGGGAATCAACTAGTCCTTGTCATCTTCGCTGCCGGTCTGCTGCTTGCCATAGTCGGCTTCATCTTCGGCCCACTCATTCGCCTCGCGCTCTCGCGTCGACGCGAGTCGCTGGCCGACGTGAGTGGTGTAGAGCTCACTCGGAACCCGGCGGGATTGTTGAGCGCTCTCAGGAAGCTTCAGCAGAACGATGTGCCGTTCAAGAAGATGAACCACTCGGTCGCGGCAATGTGCATCGACGACCCGTTGCAGCACCACGAAGCCTGGTACCACCGTCTCTATGACACCCATCCTCCCCTCGAGGTGCGGATCGCAGCACTCGAGAAGATCGCCTCGGGCCAGTCTGTCTGACCGGTTGGCGCACCCGCCGTCAGCCTGTCGGCGGCGGCGTCAACCTGCGGGCGGCAGCGTTCCTTCAGAGCCTGAGGCGAGAGGAGGTCCCGAAGGGGAGGGACCCGGAGCGCCGGTACCGGTGCCGGGAAAACTCACCTGAGGCACTTCACGGTCCTGTTCGTCGGCCGCGAAGAAGGCGACCGCCTTGAAACCGAACGGCCCTGCGATCAGATTCCTCGGGAAGGTCTGCAGCGCGATGTCGTAGTCCCGCGCGCTGGTGTTGTAGTAGCGACGCGCGTACTCGATCTTGTCCTCGGTGGCGGTCAGCGTCTCTTGCAGCTGGAGAAAGCTCTCGACTGCCCGCAGCTGCGGGTAGTTCTCGGCGACCGCGAACAACGAACGGAGGGCCCCGGTCAGCACGTTCTCTGCCGGCGCGATCTGAGCCGGATCGCCTGTCGCTCCGGCTGTGACCGCGTTTGCACGAGCCTGGGTGACAGCCTCGAAGGTCCCCTGCTCGTGTGCGGCGTATCCCTGGACCGTGGACACCAGGTTCGGGATGAGGTCGTGGCGGCGCTTCAACTCTACGTCGATCTCTGACCACGCCTCCTGGGTCCGGTTGCGCTTCCTCACGAGGCCGTTGAACGCGGCCCACAAGCCGAAGCCGAGGAGCACGACTATGACGACGATGACAATTATGAGTGCAGTCACGTGAATCGGACTCCCTTGAAAGGCATTCGAGGCACAAAACCCTATCGGTTCTGCGCCCCCTCAGGCCGCGGAATCGGGGGGTGGACGTAATCCAGAAGGGATCGCATCGGTATCCAGCAACATGATGAGAGCGCGGCGAACGATGCGGTCGGCCTCGCTGGTCGCCGTCCAACCGATGCCGTCGCCATCCGCCGCTTGACCGGCAGATATCCGGCTGAGAATTTCGGCAGCATCACAAAGATGGGCGAGAACGGCGGTGAGACTCGCGACCGGGCCGTCAGCTCCGGCGTCATCGGACGTCGTTTCGTCTGACGAAATGGTGTTGCGAATATCGCGAAGACGTTCGAGCAATTCGCCGAGATTGCCGGCTTGCGTCGTGTCGTGGGGCGCGGGCGATGATGGCACCTTCCAATCGGGCAGTTGGGACTGCGCCGAAACGGCTGAGAGGTGTGGACCGGAGTTTCCGACCGGACGAAGATGCAGCTCTCCAGCTCCTTCCTCACCGTGGAGGACGTCACCGGGGTCCGGGGCAACGCGATGAAGACCGGCTTCAGGCACTGATCCGGTCTAAATAAATCGTACCATCCTGACAGCGTCGGTTGCGGTGCCGTCCCCTGAGCAGCTCACCAGGGACCGAACGCACCCTTGTTGGCAGCACGCAGGGAGGTCACGTAGCCGGCACGCTCGTGCTCAGTTGCGTCCACTCCCGGGGGCACTGCAAGCTTCCCGCGCACCTCGCTCAGCGCGTTGAACCCCTTGCGCTCCATCCAGGCCTCCAGGCCGTCTATGAGGACTTCGGCGTGCCGGGGCCCGTGGCGCAACAACGCAGAAGTGCTCATGACGACGTCCGCGCCGGCGAGTAGGTACTTGACGAGATCGTCGGGGTCCTCGACGCCGGTCGACGCGGCGAGTGCTGCACGCACCCGTCCGCGAAGAAGCGCGATCCAGGTGCGGGGGAGGCGCGCTTCTGCCGGACCGGACAGGCCGACTCCGGGCACGACCTCCAGCGAGTCAGGGTCGATGTCGGGTTGCATGAAGCGGTTGAAGAGGACGAGAGCATCCGCCCCTGCTTCGTCGAGCTGCCGAACCATGTCGCCGGTCGAGCTGAAGTACGGGCTCAGTTTGATGGCGACCGGCAACGTAACTGCACTCTTGACCTGCTGGAGGATCTCGACGTGGAGTCGCTCGACCTCGAGGCCCGAGACGTTCGGGCCTCCAGGCAGGTAATAGACGTTTAGCTCGAGAGCGACTGCGCCCGCGTCCTGAATGGACCGGGCATAGCTGGTCCACCCGCCTGGTGTGACCCCGTTCAAGCTCGCGATGACGGGAATCTCGACAGCCGCCGTGGCACGCTCGATCAGGCTCAGGTAGCGGCGCGGACCTCGGTCCTTACCGGTTCCCTCGGGGAAATAGGACAGAGACTCGGCGAAGCTCTCCGTGCCGGCCTCGGCCAGGCGAGCGCTCCGAGCCGTCTCCTCCGCCAGTTCCTCTTCGAACAGCGAGTGGAGCACGACCGCCCCGACACCTGCGTCAGCTAATTGCCGGACACCCTCGACGGTGCGCGAGAGAGGGGAAGCCGAAGCGACGAGGGGGTTGCGCAACTTCAATCCCATGTAGTCGGTCGAGAGATCCATCAGCGATCCCTGCGGGCATCGATCGGGAAGCGGTGTGCCGGGCGCGTCGCCATCTCCTCATAGGTCTCCCAGCGCTGCGTCACAGCCGCCTGGGCCAAGGCGCCCAGGCGCTCGGCCTCGGCTGGGTCGGAGTCGGCGAGCGTGGAGTAGCGCAGCTCACGGTCCGTGTAGTCGGCAAGGGGTATTCGCGGTCTCGGGGAGTCGAGCAGGAACGGGTTCCCGCCTGCGACGCGCACCATGGGGTCATAGCGAATGAGCGGCCAATAGCCACTTGCGACCGCCCGGTACTGCTGGTCGAGCCCGTTGCGCATCTCGATGCCGTGGGCGATGCAGTGGCAGTAGGCGATCAAAAGTGATGGCCCGTCGTACGCCTCCGCCTCGCGAAATGCGCGCAGCGTCTGTTCGGGGTCCGCACCCATCGCGATTCGTGCGACATAGACGCTGCCATAGGCGATCGCCTGAAGAGCAAGATCCTTCTTTTCCACAGTCTTGCCCGCGGCCGCGAACTTCGCGACCGCACCGAGGGGCGTCGCTTTGGACATCTGCCCGCCGGTATTCGAGTAGACCTCCGTGTCGAGGACGAGCACGTTCACGTCGTGCCCACTCGCCAGCACGTGGTCGAGCCCGCCGAAACCGATGTCGTACGCCCAGCCGTCGCCACCAACGATCCACACACTTCGGCGCACGAGGTGATCGACGACGCTCGCCAGGTCCACAGCCGCCGGTCCCTCGAGTGCTCCGAGGCGGTCCTTCAGCTCGGTCAGGCGCTCGCGCTGGGATCGGAGCTCGGACTCGGAGATCTGCGGAGCCTCGAGCATGGCATCGACGAGCTCGGCACCCAGGTCGTCGCGAAGCTCCCTTAGCCGTCTCCGGGCGAGCTCGAGCTGACGGTCCGCAGCGAGGCGCAGGCCGAGGCCGAACTCGGCATTGTCCTCGAAAAGTGAGTTCGACCACGCTGGTCCCCGCCCTTCGGCGTTCGTCGTCCATGGCGTGGTCGGCAAGCTGCCGCCGTAGATCGAAGAGCAGCCCGTCGCGTTGGCGATCACGGCTCGGTCACCGAAGAGCTGCGACAGAAGTTTGAGATAGGGCGTCTCGCCACAACCGGCGCACGCGCCCGAGAATTCGAAAAGAGGCTGTAGGAACTGGGCGCCGCGCACCGTGCCGAAGTCCACCCGAGACCGTTCAGCGGATGGCAACGTCTCGAAGAACGCAATGTTGCGGTCCTCGGTGGCTTCGAGGGCTTGCAGAGGTGCAAGATTGATTGCCTTGCGGGTTGCATCGTCTGGGGCCGTTACAGGACAGGCCTCCACACAAAGCGCGCAGCCCGTGCAGTCCTCGACGTAAACCTGCAGCGTGAAGGCGGTGTCAGGGAGCCCCCGGGCCCGAAGCGGCGCCGAGCGAAATTCGCTCGGCGCCCCGGCCAATTGTGAGCGGTCGTAGTATTTCGAGCGGATCACGCTGTGCGGGCAGACGAAGCTGCAGTTGCCGCACTGGATGCACAACTCGGGATCCCACAGAGCGACCACCTCGGAGATCTTGCGCTTCTCGAAGGCGGCGGTCCCGCTAGGCCAGGTGCCGTCGGGGGGTAGCGCGCTCACCGGCAATTCGTCGCCGCGACCGGCCATCAACGTGGCAGTGACCCGTTGCACGAATTCCGGAGCATTAGCGGGCACGAGCGGGCGCAGCTCGACCCTGGAGGTGACCAGCTTCGGAACCTCGACACGGAGGAGCCCGTCGACAGCACTATCCACCGCCCGGAGGTTCGCCTCGACAATCGTCGAGCCGCGCCGGCCGTAGCTCTTCACGATTGCGTCCTTGATCTTGGTCATCGCCAGGGTTGGCTCGAGCACCCCGGAGATGGCAAAGAAGCAGGCTTGCAGGACGGTATTGATCCGTCCGCCGATTCCCGCATCTCGCGCGATGCGCCCGGCGTCTATCACGTACAAGTCGATCTGTTTAGCGAGGATCTGCTCTTGCGTGGGGCGTGCCAACGCGTCCCAGAGCTCGTCGGCGCCGTTCGAGGAGTTGACGAGAAGTGTCGCACCTTTAGCGGCACGTCCGAGCACCTCGGGGTGCTCGAGCATCTCGAAATGGTGACAGCCGACGAATTGAGCCTGGCTAACCAGATACGGTGCCCGAATGGACTGTGGGCCGAAACGCAGGTGTGACACCGTTTGAGACCCGGATTTCTTCGAGTCGTAGACGAAGTAACCCTGTGCGTACAGGTGCTCCTCTGAGCCGAGAATCTTGATCGTGTTCTTGTTCGCGCCGACGGTACCGTCGGCGCCGAGGCCGAAGAAGACGGCCCGAAGCGTTCCGGCCGGCTCGATGTCCAACGACGCGTCGTAGTCGAGGCTCGTTCCCGATACGTCGTCGTCGATGCCGACGGTGAAGCGGTGCCGGGGTTGCGTCCCTCGGAGCTCTTCGAACACGGCCGCCACCATTCCCGGTGTGAACTCCTTCGATGACAAGCCATAACGACCGCCGGTGACGAGCGGCATCACCTCGCGCTCGCCGCTAGCGTGAGCTTCCGCCAAACAGGCGAGCACGTCGAGGAAGAGGGGCTCCCCGAGCGAGCCGGGCTCCTTCGTCCGGTCGAGCACTGCGACACCGCGAGACACTGTGGGGCATCGCCTCTAGAAGCGCCTCGGTCGGGAAGGGGCGGTACAGACGCACGGTCAGCACTCCGACCCGCTCACCGGATTCGCAGAGGTGCATAACGGTCTCGCGCGCTGTCTCGGCGGCCGAACCCATCGCCACGATCACTCGTTCAGCCTCCGGGTGCCCCGAGTACTCGACGAGCTGGTAGCGGCGTCCCGTTCGCTCGTACAGGCGGTTCATGGCTTCTTGCACAAGTCCTGGCGTGCGGTCGTAGAAGGGGTTCGAGGATTCGCGTGCCTGAAAGGCGATGTCGGGATTGTGCGAAGTACCTCGGATGAAAGGCCGCTCAGGCGACAGCGCACGTTCGCGGTGGGCGCGGACGAGGTCTTCAGGCACGAGGCGCGGAGATCCTCGTCGGAAAGCACCTCGAGCGTGTTGAGCTCGTGCGAGGTCCGGAAGCCGTCGAAGAAGTGCACGAACGGCACGCGTGTCGAAAGGGTTGCGGCATGAGCTACCAGTGCCATGTCATGTGCCTCTTGCACCGAGGACGACGCGAGCATCGCAAATCCCGTCTGGCGGATGCTCATCACGTCCGAGTGATCACCGAAGATGGACAGAGCCTGTGCCGCAACGGTGCGAGCAGCTACGTGGAACACCGTGGGAGTCAGCTCGCCGGCGATCTTGTACATGTTCGGGATCATGAGCAGCAGGCCCTGGGAAGCCGTAAAGGTCGTCGTCAGCGCCCCGCCCTGAAGAGCGCCGTGAACGGCACCCGCAGCACCACCTTCACTCTGCATCTCCACGACGGTGGGCACGTTGCCCCAGACGTTGGTTCGCCCTCGGCTCGCCCACTCGTCGGCCAGCTCCGCCATTGGGGATGCCGGAGTGATCGGGTAGATGCAACAGACCTCGTTCAGCCTGTAGGCGACCGACGCCGCCGCCTCGTTCCCGTCGAGCGTCTCGCGCGCCATCAGTCCTCAGGCACCATTTCGATCGCGTGCACGGGGCACTGCTCGAAGCATGCGCCGCAGCCTGTGCAGCGGTCATAGTTGAACCGGTAGCGATGCCCGACCCCGAGCTTGATCACCGCGTCCTCCGGACAGGCTCCTAGACATCCGTCGCATTCGAAGCAGTTGCCGCACGAAAGGCAGCGCCCGGACTCGAATACCGCCTCCTGCTCGGACAGGCCGCCCATCACCTCAGCGAACCCGGCGACCCTCTCGTCAGGTTCGAGCTCGGGCTGGCGCCGGCGAGCCGCGTCGCCGAAATACCACAGGTTCAACATGTCGAACGTCGCGACCTCGTTCTTGACCGGGAGCGGGTCGGCTGTCGAGCGCAGCCAGTAGTCGATGTTCCGGGCGGCTTTCTTGCCGTGCCCCACTCCGACGGTGACGGTGCGCTCGGCGGGCACCATGTCGCCTCCCGCGAACACGCCGGGACATCCGGTCATCATGGAGCTCGACACGACCACCGTGCCGTCCGGGGAGAATTCCACCCCGGGGACCGTCCTCAGGAACGAGGTGTCGGATTCCTGGCCGAGCGCCAGGATGACGGTGTCGGCAGCCAGCTCCTCGAATCGGCCGGTCGGCTGGGGAAAACCGTTCTCGTCCAGCTCCATGGCCTCAACTGTGAGTGTGGGGCCGTCGAAGGCGGTTATCGTCCTCAGCCAATTGATGCGGACTCCCTCGCGCTCGGCGTCAGCTGCCTCCTCCTCGTGGGCGGGCATCTGGGCACGGGTGCGCCGGTAGACGATCAGGGCGTCGTCGGCGCCCAATCTCCGCGCAGTACGGGCGGCGTCCATTGCGGTGTTGCCTCCGCCGTAGACAGCCACGCGACGTCCGATGGCCGGGCTGTCGCCAGACGCGACGCTCCGCAGGAACGACAGAGCGTCGACCATGTGCACAGCGTCGCGAGCCGGGATGTCCACGCGCTTGGAGAGGTGGGCGCCTACCGCCACGAACACTGCGTCGAAGTCTCCTTCGTTGCGCTCCGCGGGCAGATCCTCGACCCGGTGCTCTGTGGTGAATCGCACACCGAGCGCTTCGATGCGCCGCAGCTCGCCGTCCAGCACTTCACGCGGAAGCCGGTATTCCGGTATTCCGTAGCGCATCATCCCGCCGGGCACGTCGCCTGCGTCGCGGACCTCGACGTCGTGACCGCGGCGCGCCAGGTGATAGGCGGCCGAAAGGCCGCTCGGCCCGGCACCGATCACCAAGACCCGGAATCCGCTCCGATCGGGTGGCGGGGGTATCTCCCAGCCCCGATCCAAGGCGAGGTCGCCCAGGAAACGTTCGACCGAGTGGATCGACACCGCGCTGTCGAGCTCGGCACGGTTACAGCCGCTCTCGCAGGGGTGATAGCAGACACGACCGTGGATCGACGGCAGAGGATTGTCGGCGACGATTGCGCGCCAGGCCTCTTCGTGTCGGCCGGCCTCGACGAGCGCGAGCCAGGACTGAATGTTCTCGCCGGCCGGACAGCCGGTGTTGCACGGCGGCAGTAGGTCGACGTAAACGGGGCGACTGCTGCGGACCGGTCCGGCCCGTGAGCGCCCACCCCACAAGTCGGGCGGCGCCGTGAGATCTCGCGGCATCATGGGCTGGCCTCGGGACTGCTATGTGCGAGACGCCAGGCCGACCTTGGCCGTGAGCTCGGCCAAGCGGTTCGCGTATCCCCACTCGTTGTCGTACCAGCCGAGCACCTTCACGACATGCCCGCGGGCCATGGTCAGCCCCGAGTCGAAAATGCACGAGGCGGGATTACCGACGATGTCAGTCGATACCAGGTCGTCCTCGGAGTACTCGAGACGGCCGACGAGGGGCCCCGACGTAGCGGCCTGCTCGAAGACTCGTCTGACGTCATCGGCTGACGGCTCTTCACGAACGGTCGCGACGAAATCGGTCATCGACCCGTCAGGTACGGGTACTCGAAGCGCTATGCCGTCGAGGCGGCCTGCGAGATGGGGGAGCACCTCGCCCGTTGCCCGCGCCGCCCCGGTGGTGGTGGGAACGATGTTCACGGCGGCAGCCCGTGCTCGGCGCGGGTCCTTGTGTACGGAGTCAACCAGTTGCTGGTCTCCGGTATAGGCGTGGACGGTGGTCATGAATCCCTGCTCCACGCCGAAGGCGTCGTCAAGCACTTTAACCATCGGGACCAGGCAATTCGTGGTGCACGAGGCATTGGAGACGACGAGGTGTTTGGCGGGGTCGAAGGTGTCGTCGTTCACGCCCATCACGAATGTGGCGTCAGCACCCTTGGAGGGAGCCGAGACCACGACCCTCGGTGCCCCGGCGTCGAGGTGCGCGGCAGCCTTTTCTCTGGCCGTGAAGTGACCTGTGCATTCGACTGCGACGTCCACACCGAGATCGCTCCAGGGAAGGGCCTTCACCTCACGCTCGGAGATCATGTTCACCCGCAGGTCGCCGACCACCATCACGTTGCCGTCCATCCTCACTTGGACTCCGTAACGCCCGAACACCGAGTCCCGGGCGAGCAACTTGGCAAGTGCCTCGGGTGCTGCCAGGTCGTTCACCGCTACGACCTCGAGGTCGAGCTCCTGCCTCGAGGCGGCCCGCAGCAGTGCGCGCCCGGTCCGCCCGAAGCCGTTGATACCAACACGGATTGCCATCTGAAGGACTTCCTTTTCTGTCGACGTGAGTGCGCAGGACTGTCACCAGGGTGTCAGAGTCTCCAGGGACTGCCTAGGGCCAATTGTCACACCAAGGGAATTGTCACACCAAGGGAATTGTCACACCGAGGGAATTGTCACACCGAGGGGACCGGGAGGTACCCGACGCATGTGCGCAGAGCCGTCAGGCCGGGCAAGTCTCCTTTTTCGAGCAGCTCGAGGGTCGCGCCTCCTCCGCTCGAGATGTGATCGATGCGGTCTTCGAGCCCGAATTCGTGGATTGCAGCCACGCTCTCACCACCTCCGACGACGCTGAACCCCGGGCTGGCGGCGACGGCTTCGGCAACGGATCTGGTTCCCCCCGCAAATCGGGGGTCCTCGAAGATGCCCATCGGGCCGTTCCACAAGATCGTGGACGCGGCGGCGATCTTTTCGGCGAAGATCCTTGCTGTTTCGGGGCCGATATCCGCCCCTAGCCAGCCAGGTTCCAGATCGGCGCCGAAGATATGGACCGAGCCCGTGGGTGGCGCGCCGGTTCCGGGTTCTCCGTCCGCGGACAGGCCCACAATGTCGCTCGGCAAGGTGATCCAGGGGTGGGACTCGATCAGAGAGCGAGCTTGATCGAGGAGCTCGGGTTCGAGATGGGACCGTCCGACGTCGTGCCCGATTGCCGCAAGAAACGTGAAGCACATCGCGCCGCCCAGGAGTAGATCGTCGACTAGCTCGGCGAGGGATGTCAGAACACCGAGCTTGTCGGCGACCTTCGCTCCGCCGACTATGGCGACGAAGGGTCGCGCCGGATCGACGAGAACACGGCTGAGCGCCTCGACCTCGTGCTGGAGGAGGCGACCCGCGGCGCTCGGCACAAGAGCCGGTGGGCCGACGATCGAGGCGTGGCTTCGATGCGAGGAGCCGAATGCGTCGTTCACGTAGAAGTCGAACCCGTCGACCAGACGTCGGACGAACGCCGGGTCGTTCGCCTCTTCGCCGGGATCGAAGCGCAGGTTCTCCATTACCTCTACTCCGGGCACCAATGCCGCTATCGCCTCGCGAACGGGCGCCATCGAAAAGCGCGGGTCGACCTTCCCCTTCGGCCGCCCCAGATGGCTACAGACGCACACCTGTGCGCCGTTGCCGAGAAGCCACTCGAGAGTCGGGACAGACGAGCGAATCCGGAAGTCGTCGGCGACTTCATATCCTCCGGCCGAATTCGGCCGCAGAGGAACGTTCAGGTCGGCTCTGACCAGAACTCTACGACCCGAGACCGACGGAAGGTCTTCGAGCGTCGGCAGGATTCGAAGATTCGCTTCACGCGAGCTCGTCATGTCTCGGACCTCCATTGCCGCGCACACCCAGGTCGCTTCGGACCTGCGTTCCATCATGGAGGTTGGCTCTCGTTGTCGATAGAGGAAAAGGCCCCATACTCATGCTCATCCGGCTGCCCGGTTGGCGGCTCTCCGGTGAGACTGCCAGGATTGATCCTTAATCCGAGCGGAGGACCATGAGCGGCCTTCAGGTTCATCAGGTCGAGGTCCCGGACCGGGAGCTGTCGGCGCTCGAACCGCTCATCGGCCACGAGCGCTATGGCGAGCTCCGGAGCGTGGCGCAGGTTGCCAGCCACGATCTCTCCGGAAGGACGGTCTGGAACGTCAATTCGACCGCCTCCGGCGGCGGCGTCGCCGAGATGCTTCAGGTGCTCATCGGCTACACCTGTGATGCCGGAATAGACGCTCGTTGGATGGTGATGAGCGGCGACGCCGACTTCTTCGCGATCACCAAGCGGATCCACAACCGTCTCCACGGCGTGGCGGGCGACACCGGTGAGCTCGGAACGAGAGAGGCAGCTCACTACACCGACGTCGCTTTCGCGAACGCGGTGAGCCTTGGGAAGCAGTTGCGTCAAGGTGACGTCGTGCTCCTGCACGATCCCCAGACGGCTCCGATGGCGCTCCCGTTGGCCGAGCAAGGAGCGGTAGTGGTTTGGCGGTGCCACGTCGGCCGCGATTCGAGCAACGACTGGACCGATGAGGCTTGGTCGTTTCTGCGCCGGCATCTCGAACCTTGCCGGGGGTTCATCTTCTCGTTGCGCTCGTACATTCCGTCTTGGATGGACCGATCGGACACCTGGGTGATCCCGCCCTCCATCGATCCGTTCTCGCCCAAGAACCAGGAGATCTCGAAGAGCGATGTCGTGAGGATCCTCGGCCGGATCGGCCTGCTGGAGTCCTCTGACGGTCCGCCCAGCCCGTTCACGCGGCGCGACGGCACGGCGGGAGTGATCGGGCGACGGGCCTCGATTCTCTCGAGCGAAGGCGCTTTGGATCCCGATGTCCCGTTGGTCATCCAGGTGTCTCGCTGGGACAGGCTTAAGGACATGGCCGGTGTCATGGCCGGCTTCGCATCGCGCGTCGCGGGACACGTCGACGCACAACTGGCGCTCGTGGGTCCTTCCGTGAACGACGTGACGGACGACCCCGAAGAAGCAGAGGTGTTCGCCGAGTGCGTGGCAGGGTGGCATGCATTGTCACCCGAGACCCGTCGGAAGGTGAGGCTCGTCTCGCTGCCGATGGAGGATATCGACGAGAACGCAGCGATGGTCAATGCTCTCCAGCGCCACTCCACCGTTGTGGTTCAGAAGAGTCTTGCGGAAGGGTTCGGGCTGACGGTCGCCGAGGCCATGTGGAAGTCGAAGGCAGTGGTGGCGTCTGCCGTCGGAGGGATCCGGGAGCAGCTTGCGCCCGGCACGGGTATCCGGCTCGATGACCCGACGGACCTCGATGCCTTCGGCGACACCCTGAGAGGGCTCCTCGACAGCCCCGACAGGATCACCGAGCTAGGGGCAAACGCTCGCCGGCACGTCCTCGAGGGCTTCGTCGGCGACGAGCACTTGATCAGGTACGCACATTTGATGGCGTCCCTCGTGGCCGGGTGAGACGGCCCCACCATGCGTGCCGTCGCCGGCCTCGAGCCCACCGACAGGGACTCGTAGAGCGAGCTCCGATCCCTCCGGTCGGCGGACGAAGCGGTCCGGACGAGCAATTCAGGAGATAAGTAGTTAGGTTGTAGTTGCGCCTGAGGGCGGAAGGGGAGGAGGTAAGAGGAGATGAAGGAACTGATTTATCCCCGCCTCCTGCTTCCGAGCGCCGAGCGGTTCGCTGACAAGGTGGGGTTCGTCGACGTTACGGCGAGCGGTGTCCGGTACTCGGGAACCTTCGAGACCCACGTCGAACGCGTATTCCGGCTGACCCACGCGATGCGCAAGCAACTTGGCCTGGCACACGAAGACCGTTTCGCCGTGCTTGCTATGAACGGCCATGAATTCATCGAGCTGTACCACGCCGCTTTGTTCGGCGGCGGCATCATCAACCCGCTCAACATCCGATTCAGTGCGGCTGAGCTGGCGTACGTGCTCAACGACTCCGGGGCAACGGTGGTCTTCACCGATCCGGTCTTCGCCGGTCTCGTCGCGAGGGCTCGCAAGGAGGAAGGGGCGAAGGTAGACAGCGTCGTCATGATCGGTGGAGAGCCGGATGGCGATGCCGGCGGCGACTCTTCGCCAATCTCCTACGAGGACCTTGTTTCCTCCGGCGAGGCGGTCATGCCGCCGGAGCCCGAGGAGGACGACCCCGTGATCCTCATGTACACGGGTGGAACCACCGGTATGCCGAAGGGGGCGTTGCTCGAGCAGCGCGCCGAGGTCCTGAACGTCTACCACGTGGGTCTCCAAATAGGGTTGAACGAGGACCGCCGTTTCCTGTTCCAGTCACCGATGTTCCATGCCGCCGTCGTTGCCGGTGTGATCGGGATCCCTGCAAGTGGGGCAACTTCGGTGTCGGTGCCGATGTTCGATCCCGAGCTGGTCATGAAGACGATCGAGACCCAGCAGATCGACACCACCATGGTGGTCCCCGTGATGTTGTCCATGCTCGAGCAGGATCCCTCGTTCTCGCCGGGCCGGCTGTCCAGCCTGCGCCAGCTCGTCTACGGCGCGGCCCCCATCTCCGACAAGCTGCTCGCGAGATGGCTCGAGATGTTCCCAGACCTCAACTTCTACCAGGGTTACGGCATGACAGAGGCGGCTTCGGTGCTGACCTTCCTCGACCCTGAGCACCACCGGTCGGGAGCCGACGTGCTCAACGCCGCCGGTGCTCCTGTGTTCGGCGTCGAGCTTCGCATAACGGACCTGCTCGGCAACGAGGTCGCACGCGGCGAGGCAGGCGAAGTGTGTGCTCGCGGCGGCAATTTCATGAGTCGCTACTGGGGGAAGCCCGACGAGACAGACAAGGTGATGCGCGATGGCTGGTATTGGACCGGTGACGTCGGGTACCTCGACAAGAACGGCCTCTTGCACCTGACGGACCGGATGAACGACATGATCGTCACCGGCGGGGAGAACGTCTACTCGACCGAGGTCGAGAACGCGCTCGCTACGCACCCAGCGGTGAAGGACGTCGCGGTGATAGGGATCCCGGACGACAAGTGGGGCGAGACCGTCCATGCTGTCGTCGTGCTCAACGTCGATGTGAGCGCGACGCCCGAGCAGCTGATCGATCACGCGCGCCAGCGCTTGGCGTCGTTCAAGGTACCCAAGTCTGTGGAGTTCCACCACGGTCCGCTACCGCTGTCAGGAGCGTTCAAGCCTTTGAAGCGTGAACTGCGGCGGCGCTACTGGGAGAATCGCGACCGCCAGATCGGGTGAACCGATTGGCGTGCCTCTACGAGCCTTCGAACCGATCACCGTCTTCCGTCACTCGAGTGCCGGCCGTGCCGCTGAGTATGGCGGTTGCCTGATCGAGAGCACCGATCACCGCCGGCCGGCCGGTACGCTCGACGAAGTCGCAGACCGCATCGACCTTGGGTCCCATCGACCCGGCCGGTAGCTCGAGCTTTCGAAGCTCAGCCGGGCTCGCGTTGCCGATCAACCGGGCGCCCGGCGTTCCGAATCCAGCCATCACCCCCGCAACGTCGGTCAGCAGCACCAGCAGATCGGCGTGGACGGCGACTGCCAGGATCCCAGACGTGCGGTCCTTGTCGACCACTGCCTCTACGCCAACCAGGGCACCGTCAGGGCCGCGCACCACCGGAGCCCCGCCTCCGCCAGCACACACGACGATCACGCGTCGATCGAGCAGTAGTTCCACCAACGACTCCTCGACCACGGCGACCGGCTCGGGTGATGCAACGACCCGTCTCCATGTGTCGCCGTCGGCACGCACCTGCCATCCCCGTTCCGCCGCCAAGCGTCTCGCATCCTGCTCGGTGTAGACGGGACCTATGAATTTCGTCGGGTCCGAGAAGGCCGGGTCGTCGGCGGAAACCACAGTCTGCGTCACCAGACAGGCAACCTGTCGGCCGGCAACGGCGTTTCCCAACTGCTGGAGCAACCAGTACCCGACCATTCCCTGAGTCTGAGCGCCGAGGACGTCGAGCGGGTAGGGATGCGACAGCTGCGGGTCGCGTGCGCTCTCGAGTGCCAGCAACCCGATCTGGGGACCGTTCCCGTGGGTCACGACGAGGTCGTGCTCTCGGGCGATAGGGGCAAGTGCACCGACCGCGCTCGCGATGTGATGGGCCTGTATCTCAGAGTCGGGCGACTCGCCGCGCTCGAGCAGTGCGTTCCCGCCGAGCGCGACAACGATTCTCACCTCAGCCGCCCATTGTTGCGACCATGATGGCTTTTATGGTGTGCAGACGGTTCTCGGCCTGGTCGAAGACGATCGACTGAGGCGACTCGAACACGTCGTCGGTCACCTCGAGGGCTTCCAAACCCCATTTCTCGAAGATCGCCCGTCCGATCTCGGTGGACCGATTGTGTAAGGCGGGAAGACAGTGCAGGAACTTCACATCAGGGTTCCCGGTCGCCTCCATCAGCTCGGAGTTGACCTGGTAGGGAAGGAGCTGCTCGATTCGCCCTCCCCACTGCTCCTCTGGCTCGCCCATCGAGAGCCAGACATCTGTGTACAGGAAATCTGCTCCGGCGACCGCTTCGAGGTGGTCGGCGCTGAGCGTCACGCGCGCTCCCGAATTCGCCGCCAGCCGCTTGGCGATCCCTTGCACTTCCGATGACGGCATCAATGCCTCGGGTGCGGCCAAGCGCACGTCGGCCCCGAGCAGCGCGCCGGTCACGAGCAAGGAGTTCGCCGTGTTGTTTCGTGCGTCGCCGAGATAGCAGTACGCGATCTCGTTGAATGGTCGCGTCGAGTGATCTCGCATGGTCAGCACGTCGGCGAGCATTTGCGTCGGGTGCCACTCGTCGGTCAGCCCGTTCCATACTGGTACACCGGAGTAGCGAGCGAGCGTCTCGATGGTCTCCTGGGCGAAACCTCGGTACTCGATGCCGTCGAACATGCGTCCGAGCACTCTCGCGGTGTCTTTCATCGTCTCTTTGTGACCGAGCTGGGACTCCTCGGGACCGAGGTAGGTGACACTCGCCCCCTGATCGTGTGCGCCGACCTCGAAGGCGGATCGCGTCCGCGTCGAGGTCTTCTCGAATATGAGAGCGATGTTGCGACCCACGAGCTGTTGCACCTCGGTCCCCGAGCGCTTGTCCTGGCGCAGCCGCGCGGCGAGATCTATCAGGTAGGTGAACTCCTCTTTAGTGAAGTCGACCTCCTTGAGGAAGCTCCTCCCGTGCAGGTCAACAGTCACGTTTCGTCCCTTCTCCTCTCAGGCGGGGTCGCGCTCGATCGGGCACACCATGCACCGAGGCCCACCTCGGCCTCGCCCGAGCTCGCTGCCGGCGACCGTCACGACCTCTATCCTGTGTCTTCTGAGCATGGTATTGGTAGGGACGTTTCGCTCGTAGCCGAAGACCACTCCGGGAGCGACGGCGAGGTAGTTGGTCCCGTCGTCCCATTGCTCACGCTCGGCCGCCCGGATGTCCTCGTCGGTGGTCAGCACCGTCACCGTGTCGACGCCGAGCAGCTCTGCGAGCCTGTCCCACAGATTGTGGTTGTTCGAGACGTTGAAGCCACCTTCTTCACCGGGAGAGATCGTCCACGATCTGAGGTGCCGGTCGAAGTACGGGTAGAGCACGAACGTGGAGCGGTCGATCATCGTCATCGCTGTGTCGAGGTGCATCATCGAGTGCGACTTCGGAAGTTCGACCGCTATCACCGTGTGTGCCTCGCCGGCGGCGAAGAGTTGATGCGTGAGTATCTCCGCTCCCATGGGTGTCGTTCGCTCGCCCATCCCGATCATCACGGTGCCGTTGCCGATCACGTGGACATCACCGCCTTCGACAGAGGCCGGAAGGTGGTTCAGGTCGTCGTCCCCGTAATAGGTTATGAACTTCGAGTCGCGAAAGAGCGGATGGAAGTTGTATATGGCCCGGCTGTGCAGGGTTTCGCGCTGGCGAGCGGGCTTGGCCATCGGGTTGATCGACACCCCGCCGTAGATCCAGCAGGAGTTGTCCCTCTGGAAGAGGTGGTTCGGCAAAGGAGGGAGAAGAAAGTCGTCCGCGCGCAACGTCTCCCATTTCAAGCTGCTCTTGGAGCCTGCCGGGTGCAGGTCCCCCTTCAGGACTCCTCCTACCAGATATGTGGCGAGCGACTCGCCGTCGAGATCCTCGAAGAGGCGGCGGAGCGGCCCGACGAGCGTCGGCCCGAGGTTCTCGGGCGTGCACAGGCGGTCGAGCACGAAGTTCCGACCGTCCGGGATCTCGAGCACCTCCGAGAGCAGTTGAGCGAAGTAGAGCACGTGCACGCCCTTGTCCCTCAGGGCCTCTGCGAACGCGTCGTGCTCCTCTTTGGCCCGCTTCGCCCACATCACATCGTCGAACAGCAGCTCACCAACGTTCTGCGGTGTGAGGCGGGACAACTCGAGACCCGGGCGGTGCAGGATCGCCTGGCGGAGCCGTCCCACCTCCGAGTCGACGTGAAACGTCATGGCCTTCCTCCTGTTTGGATGTCGAAGCGTTGTTCTAGGCCGACTGGGGCAGAGCGACGACCGGTTCGTCAGGCGGGTTGTCGACGGGCTCGGTGCTCTCACCCACACGCTGGCGGCGGGCGTTCAAGAAGGCGTAGAGGATGAGCCCCGCCATCAGCACGACGAGCGCCTGGTAGACGACCTGGTACCCGGAGGCGAATGTCACCCACAAACTGAACAGCACGCTCGCTCCTGCGACAAAGAGGTCACGGGCAAGCAGCCACCCCTGTACGCGCCGGCGCCGTGAGACGAGAAATGTGAGCTGTGCCAGTGCGGACATGAAGTAGGGGATCGCGACCGTGACCACGGTGAGGTCGACCAGATAGGTGAACACGGTCAGACCTGTCTTGGTGGTGTAGGCCCACAGCATGAGGAGCGAAGGCAGCGCAGCCCCGACGAGGATGCCGAACCAGGCTGTGCCCTTTCGGTCCGCCCAGGCGAATGGTCTGGGGAAGAGGTCGTCCTGGGCGATCGCTCGCGAAGTCTCGGTCACGAGCAATGTCCAACCGTTTAGCGCACCGATGCCCGATACGACGGCGACGCCGGCTATGAGGCGTCCCGCCCAGGAGATGTGCGGGAACATGCCCTGGAATGCATTGACGAACGGCGACCCGTTGTTCACCGACCGCGTGGTGGGGGACGAGTCCGAACACCGCGGCCGACGCGATCAGGTACAGGAATGCGCTCATCCCGGTGCCGATGATCGAGGCGCGTCCGACGTTGCGGCGGGGGTCACGAACTCGCTTGGCGGTGATCGCGGCCGCTTCCACACCGATGAAGCTGAACAGCGCCACACCGGCTGCGATCCCGATGCCGCTGTAGAGGCTCCCGCCCGAGGTGTTGAAGGCTCCGAAGTTGACGCTCCGGACGAAGAACCACCCGACTAGGCCGACGAAGAGCAACGGGACGAATTTCAAGACGACCGTGACGTTCTGGAACCATGCCATCTGTCGGACGCCGACCAGGTTCACGGCCGCAGGGACCCAAAGCCCGATGAGCGCTATGCCCCAATTCTCCATGGCTGCCGGCTTGGTGATGTTGAACAAGGCGTCGACGTAGAAGACCCAGGATGCGACGATCGCCGCATTCCCGGCCCAGGACTGGATCCAGTAGCACCAGCCCACGAGATAGCCGGCGAAATCGCCGAATTCATGGCGGGAGTATGCGTAGAGGCCGCCGTCGGAGTTCGGTACCCGCTTGGTGAGCTGCCCGAACATCACTGCGAGGAGCATCGCTCCCATGGCGATCACGCCGAGGACGATGAGGGACATGGTGCCGGCGCCTGCCAGCACTGCCGGCATAGTGAACACGCCGGTCCCGACGATGCTTCCGATCACCAGTCCCGTCGCCGAGGTGACTCCGAGGGCATGTGCCTTCTCCTCGTTGCGGTGGCTCAGCGGGCGTGGGGCTGGCGCCGGTGCTACAGGTGTTGCGGGGACGGAGGACATGATGTCTCCTTTCGGGCGGCCCCGTCGCGCTGGCGACTCAGGCGCATGTTC
Source organism: uncultured Acidimicrobiales bacterium (assembly GCA_963801315.1). GTDB lineage: Bacteria > Actinomycetota > Acidimicrobiia > Acidimicrobiales > CAVXTF01 > CAVXTF01. Next base: position 58,329 of record CAWDEI010000007.1, read on the forward strand.
ACTTCTATGCACTCTGATGTAGGGATCGACGCCTGAGTAGGGTCCAAGGTCCCCAGTTCTGGGTGCCGTCTGGGGGCGACATCGGGCGCCGTGAACGGCGCACTGCGCGCGAATCCTGCCGTCGGAGACACGACGGAGTATCGAAGGGTGGTGCCGACGTGGTGAGAGTCGTTCGTTTTCGGGCGATGGATGATCCGCGAGCGGTCCTATCGGACCGCGACGTCCACCTCGTCGATCATGCGTACCAGCTCGTCGTAGGAGGTGTATTGACGCTTCACCAGTACGGTAAGCATCCGTTCTATCGGCCCTGCCGCCTCGTCCGAAACGTCGTGGGCCACCTCCCATAGCTCGAGCAGGGGATTGAGGACGCGGCTCGTACCGATGACCTGGTCTTTGTGTGCTGCCAGGAACGCCACCGACGCTTCACTAAGCCGGTATGGCGTCGTGGCGCCGAGGCGTCGGGGTTCGTTCTCCGCGTCCGGATCGGGTGGCCCGTCGGAGCGATCGGACACCGGTGGTTGCTCGAGAGACGGTGTCGACGGGCCAAACATAAGGATCATTCTCGCTTTCGTCATCGTGGGTGAACGAAGCCCCGTGGGCGTCGCTCAGGGCTTGCGCACTCCTTCGAGGGCGGCATCGAATATGTGACGCACGGCGTCTTCGGCTTTGGCGAGCGCGGAGCGAAGGGCCTCTATCGTGGAGTCGGCCTCGGACCTGGCCAACCCGAGCTCCTGCTTCACCCTCAACCAGCGGTTCTCTATCTCCACGACCTGTGCCTGGACACGGTCCCGGCCTTCCATAGTGGCGAGGTCGCCCTTCACGGCAAGCTCATCGAGCGCGGCCCGGACGTCATTGACCAAGCTGGACAGCTCCTTGCGTAGCGGGCGCTCTGAGTACCGGGAAGTTGCCGAACTGCGGGCCGTCGCCTTTCGGGCAGCTGTCTTGTTCACCGGCGACTTGTCGACCGCGGGCTTCCCGACGGTCGCTCTCTTCGGCGCGGACTTCCTGGCGGTCGTCTTCTTGGCCGTGCCTGCGGTCTTCGTGGGGGTCATTTCGTCCTCCTCAGCCTTCTGGTCCACATTCTCCCCGTAATGCCGCGGCGGTAGCAGGGCCGAACGTCCCATTCTTCGAGACTCTTCTCGGGCACCGATTGGACGGGCTCTATTCCGCGACAGGGACCTGCCAGGTGACCAGTGCGCCGCCCGTGGCCGGGCTTTCGATGCTGAACGTCCCGTGAAGCTTCTCGGCTCTTCGCAGCAGGTTCGGAAGCCCGAATCCCGCGTGGCTGTCGGACGTGTCGATCCCCCTGCCGTCGTCGGCGATCTCGAGGCGGCAAACGCCATTGGCGACGGTGATGCTCACGTTGGCCCGGGTGGCTCGGGCGTGGCGCCCCACGTTCGTGACAGCCTCTCTTATGACGGCGAGAAGATGCTCCGCGATCGGGTCGGATACGGCCGAGTCCACCGGGCCGTCGAACGACACGTGGATCTCGAACCCGACCACCGGGTTCAGCTCGCGGACGAGCGATTGAACACGCGCTCTCAGTCCTTGTTCCAGGCCTGTCGATCCGAGCTCGTAGATGGTGGAGCGGACCTGGCGGATCGTGTCGTCGAGGTCCGAGATGGCAGCTTGGAGCCGTTCCACGAGTGCTTCGCCAGCCGCCGATCCGGCCATGCTCTGCAAAGAGAGCCCCACGGCGAACAGGCGCTGGATAACGGTGTCGTGAAGGTCTCGCGCAAGCCGGTCCCGGTCCTCGTAGATCGCCGATTCCCGAACGCGTTGATGGAGGCGGGCGTTCTCTATCGCGATGCCGGCGGCGAGAGCCAGGGCCGCCACGAGCGCCTCGTCGTCGCTCGTGAACTCCGACCAGCCGATCTTGTCCGTGAGATAGAGATTTCCGTAGACCTCGTCGCGTACCTTCAGGGGCACCCCGAGGAACGAGGTCATCGGAGGATGGTTCGGCGGGAACCCGAAGCTGTCGGGGTGGGATCCGAGATTGGCCAGACGCACCGTCTGGGGGTCGGTGATGAGAAGCCCCAGCACGCCTCGTCCGGTGGGTCGTGCTCCGATCAGGTCCTCCTCGGCCTTCTCGAGGCCCACGGTCAGGAATTCCGACAGGGCCGTGCGCTGGTCGTTCAGGACCCCGAGCGCGCCATACCGGGCTCCGGTCATCGACCGCGCCTCTTCGATCAGATGTCGCAGAAGTGCGGGCAACTCGAGATCCGCCTCGAGCAGCAGCGTCGCTTCGAGGACGCGGCGAAGCTTCGCGGGATCCTCGATCGACCGGTACGGCACCGTCACGAGGCTACCATGTGCATAGGCGCGGTTTGCCCTCCCGTCTACGACAAAAAGGGGTCGCGATCAGGACATGTGTCGTCAGTCAGCGAAGCGTTGGTTGCCAGGATCCGGCCCGTTTGGGAGGATGATTTCGTGAGTTTCCGCGTCTTCCTCCTCGACGATCACGAGGTGGTCCGCGCAGGAATTCGGTCGTTGCTCGAAGGAACCGACGACATCGTCGTAGTGGGCGAAGCGGCTACGGCTGCCGATGCAATGGCCCGGATCCCGCCCACGAGTCCCAACGTGGCGATTCTCGATGTCCGACTTCCGGACGGTAGCGGCATCGAGGTCTGCCGCGAGATCCGGTCACGTGCTCCGGAGATCGTCTGTCTGATGCTGACGTCGTATGCCGACGACGAGGCGCTGATGGCGGCCATAATGGCCGGCGCGGCCGGCTACCTGCTCAAGCAGGTCGGGGGGACCGACCTGGTCGGTGACATCCGACACGCTGGTGCGGGTGAGTCGTTGATCGACCCTGCCCTCATCGAGCAGGTGCTCAGGCGAGTTCGCGAGGGCCCCAAGGAAGATTCCCGGCTGGCGAGCCTCACTCCGCAGGAGAGACGGATCCTTGATCTCATCGCTGAGGGTCAGACGAACCGTCAGATCGCCGCAGCGATGTTCCTGGCGGAGAAGACCGTCAAGAACTATGTGTCCAATCTGCTTTCCAAGTTGGGCATGGAGCGACGCGCCCAGGCAGCATCGTTCGCAGCGCGTCTCGACGAGCGCACCGAACAGGCATTTCGCACGGACGCTTCTGGTACCTGACGCGCAGGGTCAACGGCCTCGGCAGGGCTCGATTTCGTGGCTGCCTGCTCCGAGGCCGATTCCTCGAGACTCGAGGTCCCGTTCGAGGCCGGCCCGCCCACGCCGGGGATTGTCGAAGTCACGGACGTCGCACGCAACTCCGTGGCACCGAGCGAGCTCGATGAGTGCGATGTCGTAAGCGAGCTCGTCGGCTACAGCGGCGCTCGCCCAATCCGGCTCTTGGCGCGACGCATGGTCTCCAAGGCGGATTCGGCAACGGACCAGCTCGGCCAACGCGTCGCCATCGGCCGACGTGGCCGTCGACAGATCGCGTTGCCCGAGAGCTGCACCGAGGAGCTGGGAGTACATGGACATCGCTTATAGATTCTGGTCGACCTCCCTCGAAATCGGAAGGGCCAGAAGTCCTCAATCGGGGACGGCAGAGAAAGGACCTTTGACCCTACTTCGCCGGCCACCGACGCCGGATCATGCCGGTGAGGTTGGAGGACGCATGATGTCTGGGACGGCAGAGAGGGCGAGCTTCTCGGGTGGGTTCGGAGAAGGCCACGAGTGGCGGCAGATTTGCCCGGGTTCGAGCTCGGTGCCGATGTACACGCCGGGAACGGCCTGGATGGATGATGTCGCGCTCGAGATGTGGATCGACGCCGAGCAGGAGCCCGTGCGCATCCGGCTGGCGGGCACGCTCGATCAGAAGACGGCGGTCAACTTGGTCTCTGCGCTCAACCGCCTCATCGCCGACGGCTACCGGGTTTTCCAATTCGAGACGTACCTCCAGGGGTGCGACCCGGACCGCCCAAGGTTGATTGCCGACCTGGTGCGCGCCGTCGAACGCCGTGGCGGTCGATTGACGTGGGAAGAGTCGACTAGAAAAGTCGACTAATTGTGACCGAACGCTCTGAGGAGACGCCAAGGGTCGTCGAAACCCACATCTCGGTGCTGTTCTTCCTCTATGACAAGGTGTACAAGCTGAGAAAGCCCGTGCAGTTCGGGTTCCTCGACTTCCGGAGTCAGGCCGAGCGCCGGATCGACTGTGAACGCGAGGTGATGCTCAACCGTCGGATAGCGCCCGACGTGTATCTGGGTATAGCAGACGTCGTGGTCGATGGAGCTCCAATCGACCACATGGTCGTCATGCGGCGGATGCCCGAGGAGCGAAGGCTCTCGTTGCTCGTCCGGCAGGGGGCTCGAGTAGACGACCGGCTTCGCGAGGTGGCGGAGATGATCGCCATGTTCCACGCCGGCGCGGAGCGCTCACCGGAGATCGCAGCCTCAGCAACAGCAGGTTCCCTGCTAGCGGCTTGGGACGCCAACTTCGCCGAATGCGAGGGCTTTGTGGGATCGCTTCTCGACGACGACAAGGAGACGGAGATCAGATCGCTCGTATCGATGTGGATCGCCGGCCGTCAGCCCTTGCTCGACTCTCGGATCGCGTCTGGTTGTGTGTGCGACGGGCACGGCGATCTGCAGGCAGATGACATCTTCTGTCTCGACGATGGAGTCAGGATCCTCGACTGTGTCGAGTTCTCCGACGTGCTGCGTTACTGCGACGTTACGGCAGACGTGGCGTTTCTGGCGATGGATCTCGAGAGGTTGGGACATCCCGAAGAATCGACGCTGTTCGTTGCGGCATACGAGGACGCCGCCGCCGTGCAGTTGCCTCGGGCGCTCCTCCATCACTACTGCGCATCACGGGCCTATGTCCGCGCCAAGGTCGCCTGTCTCCGCTTCGCCCAAGGAGACTCCGCTGCCCGAGCGGAGGCGAACGCGTTGCAAGATATAGCTCTCGCGCATCTTCGCCGTGCAAGGGTGACCCTGGTGATCGTCGGGGGACCCCCCGGGTCGGGGAAGTCCACCCTTGCGGCCGGCATTGCCGCGGCCCGGAAATGGGCGGTGCTTCGTACCGACCAGATCCGGGTGGAGCTCGGGCCCGCCCCGGTCAAGTCGGAGGCGGGATACCGGCAGGGCAGATACAGCCCTGAACGCACGGGCGCCGTCTACGAGGAGATGCTCGAGCGGGCCAGGCGTTTGCTCGAGATGGGGGAGTCGGTCATCCTCGACGCGTCGTGGGTGGATGCCGATAGACGCCGTGCGGCACGCGAGCTGGCTGACCGTACTTCGTCCGACCTGGTCGAGCTCCTGTGTGAAGTCGATCCGGGCAAGGCCGCAACCCGGATCGATCGTCGGCTCTCCGAGCGCACCGACCTGTCCGAGGCGACACCCGAGGTTGGCCGACAGATGGGCCGGTCGATGGACGAGTGGCGATCGGCGACGCCGGTCGACAGCTCGGACAAGAGCCCCGAGGAAGTGCTCGCCGTGGCGCTAGAAGCGCTACCTCCTGGGTGAGGTCGCATGAGCTCTTGGGTGGCTTCGGGCCAATTGACAGGGGGGAGGCGCTGGGCCGCTCTCGTTCCGCTCTGTGTGACCCTTCTTTTGACCAGCCTCGACACCACCGTGTTGAACGTGGCTCTGCCTTCGATCGTCCGGGACCTCCACGCAAGCTCGAGCCAGTTGCAGTGGATGGTCGACTCCTATGCGTTGGTGTTCGCAGGCTTGCTTCTGTCACTCGGGAGCCTCGGCGACCGGGTTGGCCGGAAGTGGGTGTTTCTCGCAGGCTTGGTCGTGTTCGGAGCTGCGTCGGCGGGATCGGCGTTCGCCTCGAGCCCCGACCGACTCGTGCTCGCCCGCGCGTTCATGGGAGTGGGAGCGGCAGCGATCATGCCGTCGACGCTGTCGATCCTCGCGAACGTGTTCACCGAAGAGCGCGACAGAGCGCGCGCCATCGGGATCTGGTCGGGGACCACGGGGATCGGCGTCGCCATCGGCCCCATGCTCGGCGGCTGGCTTCTTGCTCATTTCTGGTGGGGTTCGGTATTCCTCGTGAACGTACCGATCGCCGTACTGGGGATTGCCGCTGCATTTTTCTTGGTCCCGAACTCCAAGAGCCCTGTTGCCGACAGACCAGATCCCGTCGGCGCGGCTCTTTCGGTTTTCGGGTTGGCGTTGCTTCTGTGGGGGATCATCGAAGCTCCAGGGCGCGGATGGGGCTCGCCTCTTATCGTGGGCTCTCTTGGGTCTGCCGTAGCGGTGATCGCCGCATTCGTGATCTGGGAGCGACGGTCGGATCACCCGATGCTGCCGATTCGTTTCTTCCGCTCGAGGCGCTTCGCCGCAGCGGTCGGAGCCATGGGTCTCGTGGTGTTCGGGCTGCTCGGCGTGTTCTTCGTGATCACGCAATGGCTCCAGTTCGACCTCGGCTACTCTCCGCTCGAAGCGGGATTGCGGGTCGGGCCGATCGCACTCGTGCTGCTGTTCGTGGCGCCAGGTTCGAGTGTCGTCGCGCGCAAGATCGGGACCAAGCCGGTCGTTGTCAGCGGATTGCTGCTCATAGCTCTGGGCCTGGGTCTTCTCTCCCGCACGACGGTGGGAGGCACCTACTCCGGTGCGTTGCCGTCGTTGCTGCTCCTCGGTGCCGGCACAGGACTCGCGCTCGCGCCGTGCATCGAGTCGGTGCTCGGGTCACTCCCTCGCGAGCAGGCCGGTGTCGGTTCGGCAACGAGCGACACGGCATTGCAGGTCGGCGGAGCGCTCGGCGTCGCGGTTCTCGGGACCGCTTTGAACATACGCTACGAGAGCCGGCTCGCCCCGCTGCTGGCACATCAGGCCATTCCCGCCTATATCCGTCAATTGATCCTCGGCTCTCTCGGCGGTGCCCAGGCTGTGGCCGCTCGGGTGGGCGGGCCGAGTGGTGCCGCACTCGCGGACGCGGCGCGCCGGGCATTCATAAGCGGCATGGATCTCGGTCTTCTGACGGGCTCGCTCGTGGTTGCGGTCGCCGCGCTCGTGGTGTTGGTCAGCCTTCCGAACCGCGCTCCGAGCCCGGCGTCATCCGACAGCTCGCGAACAGAATCGATGTCGTCAGTCACTCCTGCTCGCGAAGGACGAGCACAGGGCAATGGGCGTTCGTGACGCAGTGCTCGCTCACCGATCCGATCAGCATGCCGGCGAACTCCCCGTGGCCTCGGCTGCCCACGACGAGGAGATCCGCTCCGCGAGACGCTTCGACGAGGATCGGCGCCGGGTGACCTTCGAGGACGATCGAACGGATCGACAGGGCCGGGTGCGCGCTGCGAACCCCCTCGAGGGCATCATCGAGGATCTGTCGAGCGTCGTCAGAAGGGTTGTAATTGGAGGGAACGTAAGAGAACGCCACGCCGAACGCGGCCGGCCAGTCCCATGTCGCGATCACTTCGAGCGTGGCGCCGGTCAACTCAGCCTGGTGTGCGGCCCACTCCAGCGCAGCGACTGAGCTCGGCGAACCATCGATCCCTACGACGACGCGGTGGGAGCCCCCGGCATCTGTGCCCGCCGCCTGTGTGCTCGTCACGTTGGACTCCTCTTCTCGGGTCTGCGTTGGCGCGACTGCTGCAGGATAGCGATCAGCACCGGCCCTGGATGCACGAGGAGATTTGTGCCACCCTGACTCCGGTGTGGATCGACCAGCGCGGTTCCGAGGTGGTCCCGCTCCCCGAATGCCTGCGATTGCTGGCGGCTGCGGCCAAGAAGGGGGCGATCGGCAGGATCGCTGTCTCGCAGGACCAGGCACCGCTGGTCCGGCCGGCCAATTTCACCTATCACGATCGGTATTTGGCGGTTCGGCTCGGCCCAGGGGCCATCGGGTCGGCGGCTGCCGGTGCGCTCGTGGCGTTCGAGGTGGACGAGGTCGACCGCGAAAACGGCGTCGCGTGGAGCGTGCTCGTGCGCGGCCTGGCGACGGTGCTCACGCCCGAGACCGAACGCGACACAGGTATAAAGGTTGTGCCGGCTCCGCTCGTGCCCGAGCCCGGCGAGATGGTTCTGGCGATCCGAGCCGACGTCGTGACCGGGAGGAGATTCCCGGTCCAAGGCTGAGACGGGCGTCACTGGTACAGAAAGACCAGGCCGTCGCGCCGGATCACGCGAAGGTCGCGGTTTTGCTGATCTCCAATCCATGAACGGCTGCCGACACCCGCGTGCCCGAGGTGCCGTCCAGCAACCCCGACGCGGTTTCCAAGGCGCCTATGTGCGCGTCGCGACCTGTCCACTCCACGAACCGGCAAGCCGCTTCGACCTTAGCACCCATCGATTTGCGCTCCACCAGCAAGGATCGAAGCGCATCTGGCGAGGCCGCGCTGACAAGCTTCGCGCCCGGGGTGCCCCAGTCGGTCCAGACGCCGGCAGCGTCAGTGAGAAGAAGAAGAAGGTCCGCCCGGCAGTCTCTCGCGAGCAGTGCTGCGGTGAAATCCGTCTCCACCACAGCGTCGACACCATGGAAGGCGCCGGAGCTGTCCCGGACGACCGGGATGCCTCCTCCTCCACAACACACCACCACGACACCATTGGACGCCAACAGCTCGATGGCCCGGCTTTCCAGTACGCGCACTGGTTCGGGGGAGGCGACCGCGCGGCGACGGCCGCCGCCGTCACTCACCATCAACCACCTGTTGGTCGACGCCAGAACTCCAGCAGTCTCGTCGTCGACAACCGGCCCGACGGGTTGGCTGGGCCTCTGGAACTCGGGATCGTTCGGGTCGAGCTCCACTCGGGTGAGCAGTGTGACAACCTGGCGGTCCTGCAAAGAGTCCTGGAGGCGCTGCTCGAGCAGATAGCCCACGAGCCCTTCGCTTTCGGCCTCGAGCACATCGAGCGGGTAGTCGGACCCGTAGTGAGCTGGGACCGGTCGCATCGTCGGCCTGAGGTCGTCTTCGTACGTCACGACCAGTTCAGCCCGTCTTGCAAGCTTGCTCAGCGCCCCTGATGCCCGGCTGACTCCTTGCTGCCTTGCAGAAGAGCTGTCGACGTCGTCCCGCCCGAGGAGCGCTCTCCGCCCGACAGCGGCCACGATTCGCATGCTGCGCGCTCCTCAGCGGTTGCCGGGCTCGGGGAGAAGCATCTCGCGCGCCACAGGAGACACGACCGCTCCAAGCTCGAGAACCAGCGCGACGAGCAGATCGTCGGCGGTGATGATCCCGGCAAGGTCCTTGTCCTCGAGGACGGGTAAGCGCCGGACACCGGCCTCCTTCAGAGACTGGTATGCGTCGAAGATGTCGGCGGAGGCTTGGATGGTCACCGGGTGCTCTGTCATCACCGCCTCGACCGTCGAGGTCGACGGTCGACCGGCTCCGACGCCGCGCACGGCGATATCCCGGTCAGTCACGATCCCTACGACCTCGAATCCGCTCAAGACGAGCACCGAACCCACCTCGTGGGCTCCCATGAGGTGCGCCGCCTCCTGAATCGTGCACCGGACCGGCACCGTGACGGGTGCCTTCCGCAAGAAATCGCGTACGAGCATGCTCGGTTCTCCTCTCGTCGCAGCAGCCTCGGCGTGTCAGGCCGCTTCCTCCGCCTCGATTGCGACGGCCAGGGCTTCTACGAAACCCACGGCTGCGGCGGTGGCGATTCGCTTCCCGACCAAGCGGTCGAACACCAGGCCGGCGATCCCTAGAGGTGGTCGGTAGGTACCTTGTAGCTCCACTTCGGCAGTGCCCGTGCCACGGAGCACCGCTATGTCGGCTTCGAGCACGGGGAAGTAACGGTTCAGATGCGAGGCCTGCCACTTGAGCGAGATGACGGCGCCGCGGTGGTCCGGAGACGGGCTCGAGAACTCGACGTGGGCGGGCACGCGCACCCACCGCTGGGACCGGAAAGGCGTAAGCGAGATGATTGCGCTCGTCTTTGCTTCGACATCGGTTCCGTAGGCGATCCGGACCAATCGGTCCGGCCGGATCCGAAGCGCACTTTCGACTTCCGCAATCGGCTTCCCGATCTTGCGCAGGACACGAAGATGCTCTTCGGGCGCGGGCGACCATTCTGCAATCGCACGAGCGCGAACATCGTTCGCCTTGGCGCCTGCCTTACCGCCTGCATCCTTCATATTCGTGACCTCCCTCCGACGGGCCGGGACCGATCGCAGTTCGGCGACCTCCGTGGTGATCGTATGCCTTGATGTCCTCGGGCGGACAGGGCACAACGGCCCTTTGAACTCCCGGACGGCCCAGAAGACACGGCCCAGAAGACACGGCCCAGAAGACACGGCCCAGAAGACACGGCCCAGAAGACACGGCCCAGAAGACACGGCCCAGAAGACACGGCCCAGAAGACACGGCCCAGAAGAGATGGGACCAATAGCCCTGGCGCCCCGAGCAACCGCGTTGCAAGATCGAATGAGGCAGAAGGCACCGAGGAGGTGGCAGTGATCGTGCGGCTGAGGGACCCGTGGCGATGAGCGCCTCGATCGTCGTCGGCGTGGACGGGTCGAAACCGTCTCTCGAAGCGTTGCGCTGGGCAGCGCAACAGGCGCGACTTACCGGTGCCTCGCTGGATGTGGTCGCAGCGTGGCACTTCCCGGCCTCTCTCGGTTGGGCGCCAGCATGGGGTCCGGAATGGGATCCGGCAGGCGAAGCTGCCGAGGCGCTCGGCAAGGTGGTCGACCGCGTCCTCGGGTCCACCGATGGGCTCGAGGTCCGCCAACAGGTGGTCGAGGGTCATCCGGCTCCCGTCCTGCTCGAACGTGCGGAGCAAGCCGACCTGCTTGTCGTCGGATGCAGGGGGCGCGGTGAGTTTGCGGGGATGGTTCTCGGATCGGTCAGCGCGTATTGCGCAGCGCACGCTCCTTGTCCTGTGGTGATCGTCAGGCACCCGAAAGTCGCGACTGACGAGGCGACCGAATAGCGTTGGACCGAGGTGTTGTCGATACGCCGGTGGCGGTACTGAGTTGGCGATTCGCTCGGATTGCGCCCGATCGAGGTGGCAGAATGGGAATCAGAACGACCGGGTATACGACATCGCGTTGGAGAGAGGATCTGTTCGGTGCCTGAGCTGGTTGAGATCGCAGAGAACGAGTGTCTGGAGTTGCTTGCTGCCCACTCGGTAGGTCGCATCGCCGTCGTCCACGACGGCAGACCGTTGATCTTCCCGGTCAACTATGTCCTGGATGGTCGTACCGTCGCGTTTCGAACCGACGCGGGGACGAAGTTCGACTGGGCGGTGATGGGACCGGTTGCTTTCGAGGTCGACTGGACTGACCCCATGTACCACGAAGGCTGGAGCGTCATGGTCCAGGGCATCGGGCGGGACATCACCGGCGGTCTGGACGCCCAGTCCCAGCGTGTTACCGCTCACACGCTCACTCCGTGGGCCGGTGGAGCCAAGGATCATTGGGTGGCAATAGCGTCGCCGGTGATCTCGGGGCGTCGAATCCTCCAGCACCTACAAGCGGAGAAGCCGAGCGGCTGACATCCTCCTCAGAGGACGCTCACATCAATTGCCGGGTCTCCTCAGGCTGGAACGATTCTGGTGACACATGAAAGCGGGCGTCGACGACCACGACGCCGTCCGGTCCGGCGATGACGGGGTTGAGGTCGGCTTCGGAAAGCTCGATCAGATCCTCGGCCAGACGCCCGCATCGCATCACCACGTCGACGAGCGCGTCGATGTCGACGGGAGTGCTGCCGCGGTAACCCGTGAGCAGGGGAGCACTCCGGATCGAGAGCACCATCTCCCTCGCGTCCACATCCGTGAGGGGCACGCGGCAGGTGGCATAGTCGCCGAGAAGCTCCACTGCCGTCCCGCCGAGGCCGAAAAGCACGAGCGGCCCGAATGCAGGGTCCTGGACGAATCCGACGATGACCTCCAAACCCTCATGTGCCATCGGCTGGACGATTGCTCCCGTCATGGCATCACCCAACTTGTCCGCCATCTCTCCGTAGGCAGTGCCCACCGCACGGGTCGAATCGAGGGACAGGCGGACCCCGCCGACATCGCTCTTGTGCACGAGCCCGGGACCAGTCGCCTTGAGGACGACCGGAAATCCGATTTCGGAGGCGGCGGATTCAGCTTCATCTGCGCTCGTTACGGGAACGGTGGCCGCGACGGGTATGCCATATTCCTTCAGTATTACCATTGCGCGCTCTGCGGTGAGCCAACCGTCCTCTGGCGGGGTCTCCAACAGGCGCCTGGCTGCATTGGTGTCGACGTTGTCGACCACCGAAATTGTCCCGAGCGGTCGGTTGAGCCACTCTGCGTGCGCGACAGCGCGCTCCAATGCTCGCGCAGCGGATTCGGGATAGGTGAAGCACGGCACCGTCACGATCTCACTGCGCAGTGCCGAGGGCGCGCCCTCGGCACCGAGAAAGCTGGCGAGGACGGGCTTGGAATGGCCGGCTCGGACTGCGGACTCGGCCGTGGACAAGACCGCGGCTGCGACGTCGTCGCTTCGCGTGACGAGCGGCGGCGTGAATATCACGAGGACCGAATCGATCTCGTCCCCGGCGAGAAGCATGTCGAGCGTACGTCCGTAAGTCTCCGCCGACGCCGAAGCGATCATGTCGATCGGATTCTGAACCGCCGCACCCGGGGGTAAGAAGGCGGCCAGCGCCTCGGAGGTGGCAGGGGTGAGCTGTGGGACGTCGAGACCGTGCCCGGCGCAGGCGTCAGCCGCGAGCACGCCGGGGCCTCCGGCGTTGGTCACGATGGCGACACGCCGTCCTGCCGGCAGCGGGCCGGCCGCCAGTACCTCGGCTGCGTCGAAGAGCTCCTCGATCGTGTCGACGCGAATCACCCCCGTCTGGCGGAACAGTGCGTCCACCGCATCTTCGGAGCTCGCGAGTGCAGCGGTGTGTGAGGCGGCTCCCCGGGTGCCTGCGGCGCTTCGTCCGCTCTTCACTGCGATGATCGGCTTCGACCGGCTGACCCTTCTCGCTATCCGGCTGAATTTCGCGCGGGTTGCCGAGCGACTCGAGATAGAGGAGTACCACCTTCGTCGCAGGGTCCTGCTCCCACCAGGTGAGCAGGTCGTTGCCGCTTATGTCGGCTTTGTTCCCGGTCGATACGAAGCTCGAGAGCCCGATCCCCCTAGAGGTCACCTCGCGGAGCAGCGCGATGCCGAGACCACCTGATTGGGAGACGAATCCGAGCGAGCCCTCGAGGGGGCTCGTGGGGGCGAAGGTGGCGTTCATCGACACCGCGGGCTCGGTGTTCACCACTCCGAAGCAGTTCGGGCCGACGATGCGCATCCCGTACGAATGTGCCAAGCGTGTCATCTCGCGCTGGGTCTGAGCACCCTCCTTGCCGGCCTCTGCGAAACCCGCGCTGATGACGACCAGAGCCCCGACACCTTTACCGCCGCACTCGTTCACGACCTCGGCCACTTTGGCCGCCGGAACGGCTATCAATGCCAGGTCGACAGGCCCGGGTATCGCCGACACACTTGGCCAGCAAGGCACGCTCGCCACGCTCGAGGCAGTGGGGTTTACCGGATATACCGGTCCCTGGAAGCCGCCGAGGAGGAGATTTCGAAGCAACTGATGGCCGATCGTGCCCCGTGAGCGCGACGCGCCGATGACGGCGATCGAAGTCGGGCGAAGCAACCTTTCAATGGAGCGCACGACCGCGTGCCGGTCCCGTTCCTCCGCCGCCTCGAGCGCTTCGGAGCTGGGAGCGATGTCGAGCACGACTCGAACCACCTCCGATGCGCGGGAGTACTTTCTGGCGAAGCCCGCTTCACGAAAGACAGAAAGCATCTTGTGGTTGTCCGAGAGCGTGTCGGCGATGAAGCGCCTTATGCCGTGGCGCCGAGCGATGCTCGCCAGGTGCTCCAGGAGAACCGTCCCGAGGCCGCGTCCCTGGAACTCGTCCTGGACGACGAAAGCCACCTCTGCTTCGTCGCTGCCGGGTGAGCGGTCATAGCGTGCGACAGCCACCATGTGACCCCCGCGCTCCGCCACCAGGGCCACACGGTCCGCGCCGTCGACATTCGTGAAGCGCTCCACTTCTTTGTCGGAGAGCTCCGGATGAGGGCCGAAGAAACGCAGGACGATGCTTCTGAACGAAAGACTTGCATGGAATGCCCGGAGCTCGTCGCCGTCGGTGGGGCGGATGTCGCGGACGTGCGCGGTGGAGCCGTCGGTTAGAAGAACGTCGAAATCGGAGGGCGTGATGTCATCCATGGATGGTTAGAGCGGGGTCCCGGTCATGGTGGTCCGTTCCCACTAGTCGTCGTGGCTTCCGGCGGGCCCGGCGGGGCCGGACGTGTGCCGGTCTCGCGGTTGTAAGAGCGCCAGACGAGGCGGTGCACCGGGATCAGCCGCGGGATGTCGCGAAGGCCGGGGATGAACGGGACTGCAAGCAGCAGGATCGTTGCCGCACCGGTCAGGTAGATGGCTATGAGGTCGACGTTGGCCGAGGTCCTGAAACGCGGAAGCTGGTACCAGAGCTGGTAGAGCCACAGCCACGGTTGCCCTGGGTAGCTACCGGTTTCGTTCATGACCCCCCATTGCGTGCCGGTGAGATCCTGTGCCTGCGCCTGGTTCGCGAAGTAGCTCCCGTCCTCCAAGAAGAGCAGTGGCTTGGTGTAGTCCGTCCCATAGAAGGGATGTTGAGCGACCAGATCGGCATCGAGGCCCCCGCTCTGGGCCAGTGAGAGCTCCGTGGACATGAGCAGAGGTACGGGCCCGTCCTTCGCACCCGGTACGAGGGGTTGCCCGTTCGAGAACTTCACGTTCGTCAATGCGTTGGTGTATGCGTTGAGCCAGCCTGTCGTCGTCGACGTGGATGCCGCCTCGTATTCGGAGAGCGCGGATGCGAGGGCCGGGTTCGAGAACGCAACGCCCGACAAGGGGCCGAGGACGAACGAATTCGATGTGTTGATGGGGTCATGGATTCCGACCAGTGTCTGCCACGAGAACCCGATGCTCTGGACAGAGCCGGTCCCGTTGTTGTAAGGCGGTCCATACGTTGCCGTTTCGCTGGTTCCGGCGAGCTCACTTGCGGCGGTCCCGAGAAAATCTGCGGGTGCCACCTGCGCCCACGTACGAATCGTGACGGAAGGAACGTCGGGAGAAGACAGGAGTCCTGCAAGGAGGAACGTGAGAGCCAGCACGATCACCGTCGCGACGGTCGCCTCTTTGGCGATGTCGTAGCGGCGCGTCGGGCCTGTCCACTCGGATGCGTCCGACGCAGCGCGAGCTCTGCGCGTCATGCGAGCGACCCCCCGACGCGAGCCGGGAGCAGGAAGCGGATGGGCTACGCCACGAACACGCACGAGCAGAACGTGGGCTCCGACGAGAGCCACCAGGATGATCGGTACGAGCACGATGTGCCAGAGCAACATCTGGCCGAAGTTCATCAAGTTGAAGAATGCGCCTATCCCGACCGAGTTGAAGGCGTCCTTGCCGCTGGTGGAAATCCATTGAGCGTCGAAGTTCTGCTGGGAGAGGTAGCCCGTGAACGCCTCGACGACCGAAAGCAAGAATGCGAGAACTCCCGTCATCCAGGTCAGTGCTCTCTTGCCACGCCACGCGGCCATCCAGAACTTTCCCCAGAGATGGATCACCATGAAGGCCATGAACAGTTCGACACTCCACAGGTGCAGGCTGTTGAAGAAGTGGCCCACCACATTCGTCTGCCACCAGTCCGGGCCACCGAGCGCGATGGCTAAGCCAGAGATGATCGCCACCGCGAGAGCAGCGAGGGTCGCGACCCCGAAGGTGTAGACCCACGAGGCCACATAGGCGGGTTGGCGATCCGGAACAAGGCGTTCTGGGGGCAACAGCCGAAGAAGCCGGCGCCGGATGCGATAGGTCCACATGCCTGACGCGGCCCCTCGGGCGTCCGGTGGAATCGTCGGGATCGGAGATAGAGGAGTGTCGCTGTACTTGGGGTCGTCGGCGGCAGCTCCGTGAGACTTTGGGAACGGGATCACGAGTGCCAGCCCGAAGATGACGACCATCGCCGCGATCAGCGCCAGGTTCGCCTCTGAAATGAAGAAGATGTTCCAGTGGAAATATCGTCCCGGTTGGTTGAGGTCGATCGCTGCCGACAACAAAGCGGTCGAGGTCGTCATGACGTGCTCCTCGCTGCCAGATGTCGGGCGATGGGGTCAGAGCCCGAACGGTCCCGGCTGGTGCGCATCTGTCGCCCGAACCTACTTCGCTCCGGTGCTCGACGCTGCGATGTCGGAGGATGTGTCAGGCGGGGACAAGACTGGGAGAGAATTGCCAAATGCGTGACTAGGCCAACAAGTGGCCGGAAAGAGACGGTGTCCATGAACGAGACCAACGCGGAGAAAGCAGAGCATTTGGCGGAGATGGCAAAGAGCGGCGGACCTGGAATCCGCCACGATACGAGAGCACTCGTATATGCCTTGCTTGCCATTGCAGACGCCGTAAGAGCCGCCGGGACGGTCGCTCCCCGCCAAGGTGACCGCACGTAACCGACCTCGGCCGAGGGTCAGGACTCGGGCTCTTTAGGTGGCCTCTTGGCCCGGACGACAGCACCCAGGATGTCGAGGGCGGTCGCAAGGCCCACAGGCGCGTTCTCGTCGAACACGGCCACGATGTCGAGCTCGTAAGCCGCCATTTCCTCGCCCACGTCCGCCGGGTGCTGCTCACAGCTCACCATTCTCGGGGTGGGTCGCATGATTTCTCCGGCCCAGACGATGTCAGGATCGGCTCCTGCGGCCAACGCCTCGATGACGTCCCTCGCCGTGACGAGGCCGGACGGGCCGACCGGGTCTTCGACCAGAACCGCCCATGTCCCCGAGCTGACCATGGACTGCGCCACCGAGCGCAAGCTCGTGAGGCCGCCCACACGCGTCGGGACGCGTACGGGGATCCGCCGGATGCGCTCGCCGCGAGCGTCAGGCGAGTCGGTTGTCATTTCCGTGCTCAGAGTCTTCGTCAGTGCCCCATCGGACCCGGCTTCCCGAGATCAACGTTGACGGCACTCTCACCAGGAGTGGATGCGGTTCGGCCAACCTCGGCTGGAGGAGCGGCGCGACCCGATCGACTTGCGCCGGCTCGGTGAGGGGCACTGCGACCCCCGTAACGAGAACACTCCATCCCCTGCCGCTCACCAGGTCGATGTCATCCGCCTCCACGCTAACGACCTGGCCGTAGACGGAAGAGGTGAGCTTGGAATCTCGGCCGATGGCGAATACGACGTCCCCGTCGAATACCACCATGTTGACCGGCGAAGCAACGGGAATGCATCCGATGCTGAGCACGATGCGCGCGATGCCGACACTTCGGAGCAGCTCGGTGCATTTAGTGCGGTCGAGTTCTATAGCCGGAGTGTCGGGTTTGAGATCGAGAACTGACGCCATGGGGACATCCTGCGCCTCCGCCACGGACCTGAAACAGGGCCGAAGGGCACTTTTCGGGCACAAAAGCCAAAGAGCCCACAACTCGTCCAAGAATCCACGATTCCTGTAACCAAGCCGGATCGTGCCCATGGGCCACCGGCGATGTGACCAAAGTCCTCGTCTTGTAGGACTTTCGGCCCTGTCGCACGAAGCCCCCGTAGCGCACGCTGTTCCCAAGAGCCCGTAAGGGAACCACTAGGAATACGAACAAGGAGGAAGACCGTGAAAAGAAGGACCTTTGACATGCTCCTGACAGCAGGTGGCGCAGTGGTTGTTGTCGTCCTGCTGGTGGCGGGTGCGCTCGGGATGTGGGGCTACAGCTTCGCTAACTCGAAC
The DNA here is from genome assembly GCA_963801315.1 of uncultured Acidimicrobiales bacterium. Lineage (GTDB taxonomy): Bacteria > Actinomycetota > Acidimicrobiia > Acidimicrobiales > CAVXTF01 > CAVXTF01. Next base: position 75,946 of record CAWDEI010000007.1, read on the forward strand.
GTCCACAGCCAGCTGTCCGAGCAGCAGATCACGTTCCCGCCCGCGGCGGCGTTTGCACACCCGAAGGCAGGCACGGAGATCACGCCGAGCATGATCCCCTCGGTCTCGCAATACGCCGGTGAGCAACTGACGACCGGCCAGCAGGCCGAGGCCTACGCCAACGACTTCATCGCTGTTCACCTCCAGGAGATCGGCGGAGGCCTCACCTACGCCCAGCTCTCCGCGAAGGCGATGGCGCTTCCGAAGGGCTCAGCTGCCTACGACGCGGCCGAGTCCACGGTCCAAACCGTGTTCCAGGGCACGACCCTGAGGGGCCTTCTGCTCGAGGCATACGCCTTCTGGACCTTCGGACAGATTGCATTGTTCGCTTCCATAGCGTGCTTCGCTTTGGCAGGGATCATGCTCGTGCTCATGCTGTTCGGGCTGCTGCACTTCCGGCGAGTGCCGGCTGACGCAGAGTTCCCGGCAGCACGGGCCACAGGAGTGGTGCCCGTTCCCGCATGACGGACACAGTCTGAAACCGAAATCACCCGGCCTCGATATCTGAGGCCGGGTGATTTCGCGTCCGGGCTCCGTCGGCGTGGATCATCCGCATTCCCTCTGGCGTATTGTCTGACCATCGAGACATTGGGGCACGAGTTCATCGATGCAGCGTGACTTCGTGACGACGGGGTCGCTCGGCATGATCGGATCCCTCGGGGCCTGGTTGTTCGACCTTGACGGTGTTCTCACCGATACAGCGTCCGTCCACGATTCCGCCTGGAAGGAGACCTTCGACGAGTTGCTCGCTCGTCGGGCCGGCGAAACAGGGGTGTTCACGCCTTTCGACCCGGTGGCCGACTACGAGGCATTCGTGGACGGAAAGCCTCGTCTCGACGGGGTCCGCTCCTTTTTGGCGTCCCGCGACATCCACCTGCCGGAGGGGGGACCGGATGATCCTCCCGACAGCGAGACGGTGAACGGTGTGGGCCGCCGCAAGAACGAGAAGGTCTTGCAGATGCTCGAATCCGGTGGCGTCACCCCTTTCGCCGGCTCGGTCGCGCTGGTCAAAGCGCTCAGGGCGCAGGGGCGCGGGCTTGCGGTCGTCTCGGCGAGCGAGAACTGCGCCGCGGTGCTCGACGCAGCCGGCATTGCGGACCTGTTCGACGTCCGGGTGGACGGGCACGTGACCGCCGAGCACGGGCTGGCGGGCAAACCCGCCCCGGACACCTACCTTTACGCCGCCGGGCTCTTGCAGGTCGAGCCGTCCCGGGCAGCGGTGGTCGAGGATGCTCCGGCGGGAGTGGCGTCGGGCCGTGCCGGGCACTTCGGTCTGGTCGTCGGGGTCCACCGGGGTGCGACGGCCGAGGAGCTCCTCCGTTCGGGTGCCGATGTCGTCGTCGCGGACCTTTCCGAGCTGCTCGGCGCGGTCGAGCCGGGGACGCCTTCTTCGTGACCCTCCCGCCGAGCCTGGACCGGCGATTCGAGGCCGTCGTGATGTTGGGCGCATCTGCGGATTCGATGGCGCGGGCCCGAGCCTCGGTCGAAGCACTCGCCCGTGCCGGTGCGTCGGTCGCTTTCGTCGCCCCGCCGGCAGACGGCCGGCCCGAGGGGGGTCCGCGGAGAACCGCAGTCTCAGGCGCCGACGAGGCAGTGGTCGACACGGTCAGCATGCTCGAGGAGCTCTGGCTTCGGGGGGTCGACGCCACGGACGTCGCTTTCCTCATCGACGGATTGCCGGATGTCGCTGCCGCGTTCACCGGGACCGTTCCCGAGCTCAGCGGGCTTGTAGCGGTTCTCGTCAACGCGCGCGTCGCGCGTCACTGCCGGACGGCGTGCTCTCGTTGCCGGGGGGCTCGGCGCGCCTGCGCCAGATTCTGACCGATCAACTGCGCCGCCGCCGCCAGCTGGCGCTTCCCGCAATGACAGGTCGGGCCGGATGGTCCCTGTTCCTGGAAGGATTCAATGCCAAGCACGAGCGTGTCCACGAGGCGCTGCTGACGCTCGCCAACGGCCACATCGGCACGAGTGGTGCCTCTCTCGCACCCGGTCCCGGTCAACATCCTTGGGTCGTGGCGGCAGGCGTCTACGACGGAGACGGCGCCGAGACCCACCTGCTCACCGGCCCGAGGGCGTTCGAGCTCGCCGAGCTTGCCGGGGCGAGATCACGCCGACGCGTCCTCGACCTGCACAGCGGGGTCCTGTACGAACGTACTCGCAAAGAGGGGCACGACCTCGACAGCGTCCGGTTCGTGACGCTCGCCGAAACGACCACCTCGGTATTGAGGGTCCGTTGTCCGAAGGGCTTCAAGGCCGGAACGGCGTTGATGCCGCCGGCGGACGACGCGGTTCATGATCAAGGGAGGTCCGGCGATGCAACCTGGATGCGGGTCGCCGCGTCCGCTGGAGGGATTGACGGAGGGATAGTGGCCGCCGCCTCGCAGACCCGGACGCGAGGAGGCACCGTCGATCGTCTCGTCGCCTACCGCACCGACGCCGACACCCTTCCCGACCCGGCTGGGGCTGTCGATGCGCTCGATGAAGCGGTGACCGCTGGATTCGATCGACTTCTCGCCGATCATCGCCGTGCGTGGGGGAGCAGGTGGGCGAACGCCGACGTGGTCGTCGAGGGCGATGACGATCTGCAGATGGCGATCAGGCTCGCGTTGTTCCATTTGATGGCTTCGGTCGCCGATTCCGGAGAGGCAGCGGTAGGCGCACGAGGACTGACCGGAACGGGCTACAGGGGCCACGTGTTCTGGGACGCCGACATATTCGTCCTCCCGTTCCTTGCCGCCACGCATCCACCTGCCGCCCGGGCAATGCTCGAGTACCGCCTGAGAAGGCTCCCGGCTGCCATGGAGGCAGCCAAGGCTCTGGGCCGCGCAGGAGCCCGCTTTCCTTGGGAATCAGCGCGCACCGGTCGCGACGTCACGCCGACGAGCGCCAGGGACCGACAGGGGAGGATCGTCGCGATACGCACGGGCGGCCTCGAAGAGCACATCGTCGCCGATGTGGCCTGGGCGGCGTGTTGCTACCTGGACTGGTCTGGTGACGAAGAGTTCGCAAGCGGGCCGCTGCGCCGGATCCTGGTGGAGACGGCGCGGTACTGGGCGTCACGGATCCGGGTGGACCGGGGCTCGAAAGCCCACATCTATGGAGTGATCGGTCCCGACGAGTACCACGAGTCGGTTGACGACAATGCGTACACCAACGTCATGGCCCGATGGAACCTCAGGCGCGCGGCAGAGGTCGAGCGTGCCGACGACGTCGACATCGACGTCGACGAGCAGCGCCGTTGGCTGGACCTCGCGGATGCGTTGGTCGACGGTTACGACCCCGCCACAGGCATCTACGAGCAATTCGCGGGGTTCGCAAAGCTCGAGCCTCTCATCATCGAAGAGGTGGCGCCCCGCATCCCGATTGCTGCAGACATATTGCTCGGTCCCGCTCGAGTGGCCGGCGCGCAGGTGATCAAGCAGGCCGACGTCCTCATGCTCCACCACCTGTTACCCGACGATGTGGAGCCCGGCAGCCTCGAGCCCAATCTGCGGTTCTACGGACCTCGCACTGCGCACGGCAGCTCGCTTTCTCCGGCGACGCATGCATCGTTGCTCGCACGGGCGAACGATCTCGACAATGCCCTGGTGACACTGAATCTGGCGGCCCGCATGGACCTCGACGACCTGACAGGTTCCAGCGCCGCCGGCGTGCACCTCGCCACGATGGGCGGCCTCTGGCAGGCTCTCGCCTTCGGCTTCGCAGGGCTCCGGCCGCGGTCGAACAAGCTCCATGTCGACCCCGTCCTTCCCCCCGAATGGTCCCGCCTCGAGCTCCGTGTGCAGTTCCGCGGCGCCAGGGTCTGCGTCCGCATCGAAGACTCCCACCTCTGCATCGATGCCGATCGCGAGACTGCGGTCGTTGTCGGTGGCAGGCAGCTCACTGCGGGCACGGGGAGGTTGGAGCTCCGCCGACGAGGCTCGAATTGGGAGTCGATCACATGAGCAGAGTCATCGCCGCCATCGACCGCGCGAGCGCGTCTCAGTCCGTTATAGCGATGGCGCAAGCCGTCGCAGATGCCCTCGATACCTCGCTCGAGATCCAGTACCTGGCAGAAGGAGGCGACCGCTACGTCGACGACGCGGAGGTGGGTGGCAGGGTGCCGCGCACCCACTACGGCGATCCGGTCCAATCCCTCGCATCGACAGCCCAAGAGGAGGACGTCGTCGCCATCGTTCTCGGGATCGCCAGTACATCCGAGCATCTCCACGGGGCGATCGAGCGGCCGATGGCGCTCGCAAATCAGATCGACAAGCCGGTTCTCATGGTCCCAACGGGCTTTTCCGCTCCCGAACGACTCCACACCGCGGTCGTGGCCATGGAGGGCTCGCCCGGCAAGGTCCGCGTTCTCCAACGCAGCGTCGCACTTTCCGCGCGTGCCGGGCTCGAGATCGTGGTGGTCCATGTGGACGAGGAGGATTCGATCCCCAGTTTCTCAGACCAGGTCCAGCACGAGACCGAAGCTTATGCCCAGGAGTTCTTCGCCCGGCATCTCGTGGGTGCGCCGCAGATGCGGTTGGAACTACGTGTCGGCGATCCGGCGACCGAGGTGCTCGCTGCGATCGAGTCGTCGAACGCCGAATTGGTCGTGGTGGGTTGGCCGCAGGACCCCGGCCGGGGCGCAGTTGCGCGCGAGATCGTGAACCGGAGTCCGGTCCCCGTGTTGATGGTACCGATCGTCTGAGCGAGGATCAGGCGGACCCAGAGGTCTCGTCTTCGTGTCCGTGGCGGACTATCACCACGGGGCAGGGCGAGTGCGTTGCGCAGTGCTCGCTCACAGACCCGAGCAACATCCCTGCGAAGGCTCCGTGGCCCCGGCTCCCGACCACCAGAAGGTCCGCATGCTCTGCGGCATTCACGAGAGCAAGTGCTGCATGTCCTTCGGTGACGACCTGGCGGACTTCGATGTCGGTGTGCGGGCCGAGCACCTTCTCTACGACCTCGGCGAGCGCCTTTCGCGCGTCACCCTCGGGGTCCCAGTCGGGCGGCCACGCAGGCGCCCACCCGAGCGAGGTCGGGTACTCCCAGGTTGCCAGCACCTCGAGCGCTGCGCCGGTGAGGCGGGCTTGGTTCGCCGCCCACCTCAAGGCCTCGAGAGACGAATCCGAACCGTCGACACCGACGACAATGAGGCCGCTCATCGGCCTACGACGACCTTGAGGCCGCTCATCGGCCTGCGACCATCGACTGCAACGACATCCTCACGACAACCTCCGGCTATGAGTGGCGACCACAGTTTAAGGAGTGGACCATCGCCGGGGTCGCGATCGTCAAGGCGCGCCGTGGTCCGCCAACAGGCGGCGCACCTCGAGGGCAATCTGCAAGTCCTCGCGAGCCTCGACGACCAGGGTGCGAACCCCGGCCCCGGGGGCGGTGATGTCTATATCGGGGACGGCCGAGATGTTGACGCGCTCGTCGATATCGGCCCCCAGGAACCCGAGTCCGGCCACGGTCTCGGTGCGGACCGTGGCCGAGTGCTCGCCGACGCCTCCGGTGAACACAAGTGCGTCCAGGCCGTTCATGGCGCTCGCCATCGACGCGATGCCGGCTCGCAACCTGTGGACGTAGAGCCCTATCGCAAGGCGTGAACCTGGATCTCCGCGTGCTGCCATCTTCTCGACCTCCTCCATGTCGGGTGTGCCCGCTAGAGCGAGCAGACCCGAGGAGTGTTCGAGGGCGTCGGCTACCTCGTCGAGCCTCATGTGCTCGTGTTCGAGGAGCCATGTGACGATCCCCGGGTCGATCGTTCCCGACCGGGTCGCCATGACGAGACCCTCGAGCGGCGTGAAACCCATGGACGTGTCGATCGACTCGCCGTGCATCACAGCGGTGACGGATGCGCCGGCGCCGAGATGGCATGTCACGACGCGCAGCTCTTCTGGATCACGTCCGAGCAACCGCGCGGCCCTGCGGCTCGCATATGCGTGACTCAGTCCGTGGAAGCCGTAGCGCCGAACGCCGAGCCTCTCTCTCCAATCCGGAGGAACGGCATATGTCGTCGCGACCTCTGGCATCGTGGCATGGAACGCCGTGTCGAAACATGCGACCTGCACGACGCCGGGAAGCAGGTCGGCCGTAGCGTCGATTCCGGCGAGTGACCGCGGTTGGTGTAGCGGGGCGAGCTCTGTCAGGTCCCGGAGTGCAGGCTCGACGGCCCGGTCGATGACCACTGCAGCAGTGAACCGGGTGCCACCGTGAACCACGCGGTGGCCCACGACGTCGACTTCGCCCGCAATGGACGAGACCTCTGCGGCGAGAGAGTCACGGTCAAAGCTCCCGTGGTGAGCCGTGAGGTCCCTCGAGAACTCTACGGAGTCGTCGGACCCGATGAGCCGGAGTTTGAGGCTGGAGGAGCCGGCGTTGACGACGAGCACTCGCATCGGTCGGGACCTACTCCCATGTCCAGCCGGTGACCTCGGGTGGATCGTCGCCGTGCTCGCGGGTGTACGCACGCGCTCGCAGGCGCGCGTCGGCCATCTCCTGGCGGACGTGCGCTGCCCTTCCGGCCAGGGTCGGCACCCTGTCGATCACGTCGATCACGAGGTGGAATCGATCGAGGTCGTTCAGCATCACCATGTCGAACGGCGTGGTGGTGGTGCCCTCCTCCTTGTATCCGCGGACGTGGATGTTGTGGTGGTTGGCGCGCCTGTAGGTGAGGCGGTGGATGAGCCACGGGTATCCGTGATAAGCGAAGATCACCGGACGGTCTGTCGTGAACAACGCGTCGAACTGCGAGTCCGGCAGACCGTGCGGGTGCTCTGTGTCGGGCTCGAGGCGCATCAGGTCGACCACGTTGACCACGCGGATCCTGAGATCGGGAAAGTGCTCGCGGAGAATCGACGTCGCAGCGAGGGTCTCGAGGGTCGGGATGTCCCCCGCGCACGCGAGCACGACGTCGGGCAGCTGGTCGCCGTCGGAGCTCGCCCATTCGAAGATCCCGAGCCCTCGCGTGCAGTGGAGGATGGCGTCGTCGATGTTCAGGTAATTGAGGGAGGGCTGTTTTCCGGCGACGATCAGGTTCACGTAGTTGCGGCTCCGAAGGCAGTGATCGGCAACCGAAAGCAGTGTGTTCGCGTCCGGCGGCAGGTATACGCGCACGACTTCGGGTTTCTTGTTCACCACGTGATCGATGAACCCCGGGTCCTGATGAGAGAAGCCGTTGTGGTCCTGGCGCCACACGTGACTGGTCAGCAGGTAGTTGAGTGAAGCGACGGGGCGGCGCCAGGGGATCTCTCTCGTGGTCTTGAGCCACTTGGCGTGCTGGTTGACCATGGAATCGACGATCGGGATGAACGCCTCGTACGAATTGAACAGCCCGTGCCGGCCTGTAAGCAGGTATCCCTCGAGCCAGCCCTCGCATAGGTGCTCGCTCAGGACTTCCATCACACGGCCTTCGCGCGCCAGGAACTCGTCGCCCGGCAGCGTTTCGGCCTCCCACACCCGGTCGGTGGCCTCGAACACCGCAGAGAGTCGGTTCGAAAGAGTCTCGTCGGGTCCGACGATCCGAAAAGTGCTGCTGTTGTTCACAATGACGTCGCGCAGGAGGGTGCCGAGCACCCTCGTCGGCTCGGCGAAGCTCACTCCCGGTCTGTCCACCGGCACCGCGTAACGCCGGAAGTCGGGCATCTCCAGGTCGCGAAGCAGCAAACCTCCGTTCGCGTGGGGGTTGGCGCTCATCCGTCGCTCGCCGGTCGGCGGGAGTGCCGCAAGGTCAGCTCTCAGGCTGCCTCTCGCGTCGAACAGCTCTTCGGGCCGGTAGCTCCTCATCCATTCCTCGAGCACTCGCAGGTGCTCGGGATTCGTCCGCACCTCGGCGACGGGCACTTGGTGGGCGCGGAATGTTCCCGCGATCGGGACCCCGTCCACCACCTTTGGTCCCGTCCAACCCTTCGGCGTCCGCAGCACGATCATCGGCCACATGCCGCGGGAGCGATCGCCGTGGTCGCGAGCTCGTGTCTGTATCTGGGCGATCTCGTCGAATGCCTCGTCCATCGCGGCCGCGAGCTGCTGGTGGACGACGGGTGGATCGTCGCCGACGACGAAGATCGGTCGGTGCCCGTAACCCTCCAAAAGGCTGGTCAGCTCGTCGTCACCGATCCGGGCGAGCACGGTCGGGTTCGCGATCTTGTAACCGTTCAGATGGAGGATAGGAAGGACGGCGCCGTCGCCTACGGGATCGAGGAATTTGTTGGAGTGCCAGCTCGCGGCCAGAGGTCCCGTCTCGGCCTCCCCGTCACCGATCACGCATGCGATCACCAGGTCCGGGTTGTCGAAGGCGGCGCCGTATGCGTGAACGAGCGAGTAACCGAGCTCACCCCCTTCGTGTATCGATCCGGGAGTCTCGGGCGCCACGTGGCTCGGGATCCCGCCCGGGAACGAGAATTGCCGGAACAGCTTGCCGAGACCGTCGGCGTCCTGTCCGATGTGGGGGTAAACCTCGCTGTAGGTGCCTTCCAGGTAGGCGTTGGCGACGATGCCAGGTCCACCGTGACCAGGGCCGATCACGTAGATCATGTCGAGGTTTCGGGTCTTTATCAGCCGGTTCAGATGGGCGTAGATCAGGTTCAGTCCTGGTGTGGTTCCGAAGTGCCCGAGCAGTCGGGGTTTGATGTGCTCGGCGAGCAGGGGCTCTGTGAGCAACGGGTTGTCCAGGAGGTAGATCTGACCGACGGAGCAGTAGTTGGCCGCTCGCCAGTACGAATCGATCGACGACAGTTGCTCTCTGCTCAACGGTCCTGGGCTCAACGGCCCTGGGCTCAACGGCCCTGGGCTCAACGGCCCTGGGCTCAACGGCCCTGGGCTCAGTGGCTCTGGGGTCTCGGTGGTCGAGAATGGCCTGTCGACCATGAGCGTCTCCTCGGGGGGCGGTGGACGGAAGCCGCCCGGTGACGTTGTGCAGGGGCGATACTAAGCGGCGGTGCTCGGGGTACGCCCATGCTGTACACTTGACGCATCGCTCGGCTGAATCACACGTGGGCCGTGCGCCGTTGTCGGTTACCTACATGCTTTCCCGCAGGTTTTCGTCAAGTATCGAGCGTGGAGAGATGAGGTAACAAACATGCCCGAAGGTACTGTCAAGTGGTTCAACGCGGAGAAGGGCTACGGGTTCATTTCGCCTGACGACGGTTCAGCCGATGTCTTCGCACACTTTTCGTCGGTGGAAGGTTCCGGTTACCGCCAGTTGGTAGAGGGCCAGAAGGTGTCGTTCGAGGCCGAGCAGGGCCCCAAGGGTTTGCAAACCAAGAGCGTCCGACCGATCTGACATCCCTCATCGCATGCGGGGCCGTTCGGTCCCGCATGCGATGTCATGCTTTTTCGAGCAGGGAACGCGGATGCCTCTCATGAGCCCCGACGCTCAGGCCGGAACTATCCCGCAACGGCTCGTGCCTCTCGTCGTCTCCTCGACAGAAGACGGCACCGGTGCCGGTCACCTCGCGCTGCCGTCTCCCAGAGCGGCGCTTCGTCACGCGTTTCCGGTCGTGCTCGAGGCGATGGTGGCTCCGCTCGTCCTGTTCTACGTGGTGTTGTTGATAGCCGGCTTCCGTGGCGCCTTGATCGCTGCTCTCGCGTGGTCCTACCTGGCACTCGGACGAAGGCTGAAGCGGGGGGAGCGGGTATCCACTCTTCTGTTGCTGGGCACCGCATTGTTGACCGTTCGCACGGTCGTCTCGTACATAACCGGTAGCGCCTTTCTTTATTTTGCTCAGCCTACGGCTGGCACGGTGGTGATCTCGCTCGTCCTGTTCGGATCCGCGGCGATCGGGCGTCCTTTTACGCAGCGATTCGCCCGCGACTTCTGCCCGATCGATCCGGAGCTCTTCGCTCGACCGCTGGTCCGCCAGTTCTTCATCCGGATCTCGGTGCTATGGGCGACCGTCCTCATGCTGAATGCGGGGATCGTCCTGTGGCTTCTCGTGTCTTCCTCGCTGCGTGCATTCGTTCTGGAGCGAACAGCGGTGACCTGGGGCCTAACTGCCGTGGCGATCTTCTTCTCGATCACTCGCTTCGTGGCTGCGATGCGGCGCGACGGCATAACCGTCGAGTGGGGTCGCAACCGCAAATCACCCGCATTGGTCGCCGGGTAGGCGATCGCCGACAGAATCGAGCCGGTACGGATTCAGTCGTCAGCGGCTGACGCGACTCTCGATGTGGTCCGCAGGGAGCTCGCTTCCGAGCCACCGACTGTGACAGCTGCCTCGAGGGGCGCAGGAACCGGAGACGGCGCCGGACCTCCGGGGCGACCGGGTACCACGAAGGCGGCGAGGAATGCGGCTATCCCGACTCCGCCTCCGATTAGAAACGCTCGCGCGTACCCTTCCGCCAGGGCGTGCCCCGTTGCCACTCCGGCTCGCTCCAGTGCGAAGCTGTGCGTGCTTGCGAGCGTGGCCAGGATAGCGAGGCCGAGAGAACCTCCGATCTGTCGCGAGGTGTTGAGCAGTCCCGAAGCAAGACCTGCTTCAGAGCGCTCGACGCCGGTCGTTGCGGCGGACGCCAGAGGCGTGAAGAGCAGCCCGAGGGCGAGGGAGATTATGACCCCGGGTCCGAACACCGCGCCCCAGTAGTGGCTTCCCGGCCCTATGCGCGACAGCCATCCGAAGCCGGCCGTGACGAGCAGCGTGCCGGCAAGCAGCAACGGTCGGACTCCCGTGCGGGGCATCGCTCTCGAAGTGGCTTGTGCCCCGACGATGATGGCGATCCCCATCGGCAGGAACGCCAGACCAGCTCGCAGGGCTCCGTAGTGGAGCACGTCTTGGAGGTAGAGCGACAGGAAGTACCACATGGAGAAGAAGACGGCTCCGACGAGGAAGATGACGATGTTCGCCCCCGTCACTCCTCGGATCCTGAACAGGCGCAGAGGCATGAGAGGTGACTTCCCGCGTTGCTGGAGCACGAAGAAGGCCACCAACAGGACAAGGGCGGCACCGAGCCACTCGAGAGTGTGCGCGGATCCCCAGGGATATTGGTCGGTCCCGACGATCGCGTAGACGAGTGCAGCGAGCCCCGCGGTGACCGTGATCGCGCCCGGCACGTCGAGTCGTTGCCTGGGCCCGGTACCGCGCGCTTCGCCGAGATAAATCACGGCGACCACGACGGCGGCGAGGCCGATGGGCACGTTGATGAACAAAACCCAGCGCCACGACAGCTCCGCGGTGAGAACGCCGCCCAACAGGACGCCGACAGCGCCTCCTGCGCCGCCCATGGCGCTCCAGACCCCGAGCGCGCGGGCGAGCTCGCGTCCGGAGAACGTAGTGATGATGATGGTCAAGGTGGCGGGGGACAGCGCCGCCCCACCGATGCCCTGGACGGCTCGCGCAGCGGTGAGCCATCCCGAGGACTCGGCGAAGCCGCCGACGAGGCTCGTGCCCGCGAACACCAACAGCCCGATGAGGAAGATCCGGCGGCGTCCGAACGAGTCCGCAGCTCTGCCGCCGAGCAGTAAGAAACCCGCGAACGTGAGCACGTAGGCATTGACCACCCACTGCAGACCGACGGGGGAATAGTGCAGATCGTGCCCGATCGACGGCAGGGCCACGTTCACCACTGACACGTCGAGGATCACCATGAATTGGGCGACACATGCCAGGGCCAGGATCAACCAGTCCGGAGCTCGGCGGCGCTCGAGGAGGTGGTTCCGGGTGCGGGTGTCTTGATTATCAGCCATCTGCCACAGACCTCCCCGCAATGCTCCGACGGGAAACAATCAAGACGCAGCTCATTATTCCCGTCTCGGTCCGGTGATCCTCCCGGTTTTATTCCCTCTGTTCTATTGCCACCCTGTAACGGGAGTCCCGATCAGCGCAGTAGTGCGACGCCAGCGAGGAACGATGCGCCGTTGGCCACGATGCCGATCAAGATCAGCAGGATCGGCTCCCGTTTGATCCAGCCGAGGAGCAGGCCCCATTCGACGAGGACCGCCGTCGACTCGACGGCGACCAGCGCGCCGGTGATCCCGATCGACGACCGTATCGCCGGACCGATCGCCAAGAACCCGATGGGATGACTGACAAGGTTCACCGCTGTGCCCGCAACTATGGCCGGCCCTGGGCGTACCCCGAGCGCCGTCACGAGCGCCAGGCAGTAGATCGGCACCTCGACGAGCAAGGTGAGGCCGAGCGAGGAGAAGTAGCTCGCCCACACGAGCGTCTACTGATCCGGGTCGGGCGAGAAGTATCCGGGGGGTTGAGGCGGCCACGGTGGAACGCCGCCATGCGATTGGTCCCTCCTTGCCCGGCGTCGTCTGTGCACAAGTATCGCGATGAGCACGACCAGGCAGACGAGCACCGCGACGACCGCAACGAAGACGAGAAGGATGTCTCCCGGGCTCGTGTACGAGCACTGGTGGTGCGGGCAGAAAGCTGGATTCGGGGCGTCGGCCCAAATCGACGACACGTTGCATTATGACCTGCACTGTCGGCCATAAATGTGACCCGGCCGAGATGCCCGCGATTAGCTCGACGTCGGGCCTGCGCGTGGCGCTCATTGTCGATTGCGGAGGCTCACAGCCGGTTCACAGATGGGTCGGCATTCGCATTTTCCGGAGTTCAACGGGCGGAGTTCGACGGGATAGCCCCGGATTGGCGGTCGACCCGGCCAATTTGGGTCAATTGTCAGGTCAATTCTTTCGGTAGGTCTTTTCGAAGGTATGATCTCACTTCGGTACAAACGCGGGAAACCAAAGTGTCGTAAACCAAGGTGGCGTCCTGCCGATCGCCGGGGAGGGCCCGGTACGGATCGGGTTGCGGAGAGGACGCCTCCGGAGATGTGACGCAATGGTACCGTGATCCTCCGAAACCCGCTGGTCAACCGGTGGTGCCGCAAGCTTATGTATAGTGACGAAAGTCAGCAGATTCCAAGGGAGGCAAGTTAAATTGGCGACAATCACGATGACGCAACTGGTCGACGATCTCGACGGCTCCAATGCCCAGGTCAGCGTGGCCTTGACGGTAGATTCCAAGCGCTATCGCGTCGATCTGAGCAAAGCGAACTACGACGAGTACATCGCGCCGCTCGTCAAGGCAGCGCGCCCCTCGAAGATTGGCCGGCCCGCTAAGAAACGCGCTGCGAGCCCGAAGGCGGGCAAAAGAACATCGCGCACGTTGTCCTCAAAGTCGACCGCTTACTCGAAGCTCAGTGCGAAGGACCAAACTGCGCTCCGCGGATATCTGAAAAGGACTCGGGGTCGGGTCTCGGACAGCGAGGTAGCTGGCTGGAGGTCGGCGGGCAAACCGTAGTCAGCACACCCCGTAGTCAGCACACCCCGTAGTCGACATACCGTGTAACTGCGCATAAGCCAGATAGCAGCCAGTGCGCCTTGTCGACGCGCACCAGTGTCGGGCGTCCGGGTTCCGACGCGTCCGCAGGTGACGCGCCGCCAAGTGATAGACGAGAGGGATGGCTGACACGCAGAGTCGCGTCCACGATGTGATCTCGCGGATGTCCGAGGACGAGCGATTGTGGTGCTTGGACGGCGACGGCCCCTTCTGGGCGGGCGTTGCCGACCTGGCCGACGGCGGTTATCACAGAAGTCCCTTCCCGGCTGCTCGTGTCGAGCGCCTCGGACTGCCCGGGTTCTCGTTCTCGGACGGCCCACGGGGTGTCGTGGTCGATCGCGCGACGTGCTTTCCGGTGTCCATTGCCAGAGGGGCCACCTGGGATGTGGACCTCGAGGAACGGATCGGCGAAGCGATCGGCCGCGAGCTCCGAGCTGTCGGCGCAGACCTCTTCGGTGGTGTCTGCGTGAACGTCCTCAGGCATCCCGCCTGGGGACGTTCACAGGAGACGTACGGCGAGGACCCTTACCATGTCGGCGAGCTCGGCGCAGCGCTGACCCGGGGGGTCCAGCGTCACGCGATGGCTTGCGTGAAGCACTTTGCCTGCAACTCGATCGAGAACAGCAGGTTCAAGGTAGACGTGATCGTCGACGAGGTCGCCCTGCACGAGGTCTACCTGCCTCACTTCCGCCGCATCGTCGACGAGGGCGTGGCCGCCGTTATGTCGTCGTACAACAGCGTCAACGGCGAGTGGTGTTCGGAGAACCGTGCCCTGCTGACCGACGTGCTCCGCGGCGAATGGGGTTTTCGCGGATTCGTGATAAGCGACTGGATATTCGGTGTCCGGGACCCTGCGCGTTCGGTGGTCGCCGGTCTCGATGTGGAGATGCCGTACCGAATGGTACGCGCGACCGGCCTTCGCGCAGCTCTGGATGCCAGCGAGGTGGCTTGGTCGGACGTCGACCGGGCTGTGGAGCGAGTTGTCTCCACGCGCATGGGCTTCGAAGACGTGCTGAGCGAGCCGGCCGCCGGCACGCAGCTCCTTGCGTGCGATGAGCACCGCGAGCTCGCACGCGAGGCCGCAGCCAAGTCCGTGGTCCTTTTGCGGAACGAACCCGTAGACGGTTCTACGGTCTTGCCGCTCGTCGTTGCCGACGTGTCATCGCTCGCACTCATTGGCCGGCTGGCGACCGCCGTGAACCTCGGAGACGGCGGCTCGAGCGACGTTTGGCCCCCCGACGTCGTCACCATCGCGGACGGGCTCGTCGCTGCGCTTCCACGCTCCGAGATCCGCATCGACAGTGGATCCGATCCGCAGACAGCGGCCGAGACGGCGGCTGCGGCCGACGTCGCTGTCGTCGTGGTCGGATACACCTGTCTCGACGAAGGGGAGTTCGCAGACCCGGCGACGATGGATCCGTTGGGCCACCTGTTGCCCGGGCCCGACGACCCGGAGCTCGCAGCTGCGTATCGGCGCATGGTCGACTCGCGTCCGATCGTCTCCGCTCCTGCACACGTCGCCGAACGCCCGACCACAGGGGGCTTCGTCTCGGGGGGAGACCGCCAGACGCTCCGGCTCCACACCGAGGACGTAGCGCTCATCGGCGCGGTCGCCGCCGCCAATCCCCGCACGATCGTGGCGATCGTCGCGGGAAGTGCAGTCGTCATCTCCGAATGGGACGGCAAGGTGCCTGCCATCCTCCAGTCGTGGTACTCCGGGATGCAAGGAGGTCACGGACTGGCCGACGTACTGCTCGGTCGCGTCGACGCGTCAGGCCGGCTCCCCTTCTCGATGGTTGCAGCAGAAGAGGACCTGCCCGAATTCGATTCGGACGCCACCTCCGTGGTGTACGACCGTTGGCACGGGTGGTGGCATCTGGAGCGCTCAGGGTCGAAGCCGGCCTATCCCTTCGGGTTCGGCCTCAGTTACACGAGCTTCGAGTTGGGTGCGTGTACGGCCTCCGTGTCCGGCGGCGCGATACGGGTTTCGGCGAACCTGCACAACACCGGGCCCAGACGCGGGTCCGACGTGGTCCAGGTTTATGCGAGCCGTCAGGGCTCTGACGGACCGAGGCGGCTCGTGGGCTTCGCCCGGGTCGACCTTCGCGAACAAGAGTCGCAGCTCGTGGAGATCGTGGTGACTCTTTCCGCTCTGGCTGAACGCGATGTCGTCGCGCATGCGATGGTCGTAAGGCCAGGCAGATACCTGCTTCGGGTCACACGCAACGCGGCCGATCCAGGCACCTCGCTCGGCGTCGACCTCGACCCGACGATCTGAACCGAATATCTGAACCGAATATGTGAACCGATATGTGGAAAAGGACTGCCTGCTAGCGCGTAGGCGGCCCTACCACCATGCGCCGTAGACGCCGTGCCGCCTGGCAGAGTTTCGCGATCCTTTCGTCGTTCGACTGCAGATCGGCCATCTCGACCTCGCGTAGCGCCGCCTCGAGCGCCTGGAGGCGTTTGTTCATCCGAGTGAGCAGCACGCTCGACACGAGCAGCTCGCCGTCTTTCAAGCCGAGCTGCCTGGACCGCTTCCGAGACTGGTATGACCGTTGACGGCACGACTGGCTGCAGTAGACGCGTCTGCGGCCACTTTGATTCCGCGGCCCGAGGGGCTGACGGCACCATTGACACGACTGGGGTACGACGCTCGCGGAGGGCCTCGTTCGCACAGGTCCCGGTTTCGTGACGCCGGAGCCGGCCGAGCGGGAGCGTGAAGTGCCCGACCGCTCCCCGCCCGAGCTCGTGCTGCCCGAGCTCGTGCTGCCCGAGCTCGTGCTGCCGGCGCCCTTCGACCGGTTTGCGACCGGTCCCGGGCTGTCGGCGACAGGGGGGATCGACCAGGTCGTGACCGGTGGGAGCACGAGAGGTGCGATCTCGACCGTCGTGGCGAGGCTCGCAGACGGGATCCACCCGTTCGGTCGTGACAGGGGAACCGACCTTGCATCAGAACAGAAGTCCGGCACGCCCCCGTTCGGGGGCCTGGAGGTATCCGCCATTGCTCCTCGCTTTCCGCCACTGCGTGGCACCTGACCGAGGTTCCCGACGCAAGATCGCAGATTCGACACATCGGGGCCATCCGCTTTTGCCCGGCAGGTTGCGATCCGCTCGCAGCTCGCCGACTGGCTCCGACTTCCCTCTCGCCGCGTGACTATTGCTTCTCTTGGTTGGTTCTCAGTCGCCTCACAGAACCGTAGTTCCGTCAATCTTGCTCTTCATCGGGATAGTTACCCAGTGTTAATGTGCATTCTTGGCGTTCGGATACCACTGTCGACTCCTGAGACGTAGCGGTCCGAGCACGGAGAGCGCTTGATCTTGCCCCGGACGGACAAATAGTCTTGCGTTCGGTTCGTGGTCACGTCAGGCGCCGGAGGGTCGGTAACGCGGGCCGGCTGCGGTCGGGAAAAAGGCGGCTGGATGACCATCGAGCGTGAGCAACCCGGCACCGAAGGCCTGTTGGAGCGCGCTGACGCAATGGCAGCGCTGCGACGCGTGATGCACCGGCTCGCGGACGGTCGTGGCGGGAGTCTCTTCTTGATGGCCGAGGCAGGCCTCGGCAAGACCTCACTGCTTCACCTGGCCGAATCAGAAGCCAGGTACTCCGCCTGGGCGGCGCCACGACGATGCGCCATAGGTAAAGCAGAGGGTGTGCTGTTCGGGGCGGGGAGTGCGTTCCGTTTCGCCGACCAGATGTTCGCGAGCCTCGGTGCGGACCTGCGGCCCGTGGCTATCGATCCGCAGGGCGAGCTCCACCGCTCGAACACTTTCCTCGCTGCTCTGCGAGCTCTCGACGACCTGTCTCGGACGCAACCGGTGCTGCTTCTCGTCGACGACCTTCACTGGTCGGACCTCGACTCGCTTGCACTCGTGGAGTTCCTTTGCGGCCAGGTCGACTCGAGATCCGTGGCGGTTGTCGCCACACTTCGGCCCTGGCCCCCCGAAGCCATGGAGACCGCCAGGCGACTCGAGCGTGACGGGTTCGCGGACATAAGAGAGCTTGGACCGTTGAGCCGTGACGCGTCGCGTACGCTAATGACGTCGCGGGTCTGGGGAGATGTCGCTCCAGGCTTGGTCGATCGAGCTTCGTCGCTCTGCGGCGGCAACCCGCTTCTCATCGAGGAGGTGGCCCGTTCGCTTATCGGAGGTTCTGCCGCACCGGCGGTGGAGCCCTTCTCGACGGGCCGCCGCGCGATCCTCCTCAGGCGGTTCGCTGGTGTGTCGGAAGACACCTATCGGTTCTTGAGGACCGCAAGTGTCCTCGGAACCGCTTTCCGGTCGGCAGTGGTGGCGAGGATGGTGGGCTTCGATGCTCCCGCCACCGACCGAGCGCTCGAAGAAGCATGCGCCGCGGGTCTTGTCGAAGCGGGCCTGGTGTCGGAGCAGTTCGTCCACCCGATGTTCAGCGCAGCGCTCTACGAAGGGCTCCAGGGTCCTCTCAGAAGCGAATTGCACGAGGCCGCGTTCCGCGCGATCCGGTTCCTCGGCGGCGCTCCTGGCGAGGCCGCCGAGCAGGCGATTATGGCGGGCCTCGCAGACGAAGTGGCGATCTCGTCGGTGAGGGACGCCGGAGTGCAGGCGCTCAGGTCCGGGGCTTGGTCGACCGCGGTCAGATTCCTCCGCCACGCCGTGGAGGTGGCAGGGCCCAAGGCTACTCCGGCGATGATCCGCGAGCTTGCAGACGGGCTCGCTTCCTCGGGGTCTCCCGAAGAGGCCGCAGAGATGATCGAACAATTGCTCGCGCGTCCCGACATCGACGCACTCGAACGTGGGCGCACGCTCGTGGTCCTCGGCGAGGCCCGCTTGGCATGTGGGCGATTGGAAGCTCCGCTCGATTGCTTCAACGAGGCGGCGACCATTCTCGAGGCCGCCCACCCGTCTCTGGCGGTCGACGCTCTGTTGAAGGGCGCTTTCGTCGCCCGCCTCACCGAGGGACCGCGCGCCACGATGAACATGGCCGAAAGAGCGAGGTCTCTTTCGCGTGACGTCTCCAGGGGGACAAGCCTCCAGATCGATGCCGCATGGGGCTCCGGCGCGGTGATGCTCAGTCACCCGGACGGATTCGACGTCTTGTCGCGGGCGGTGGAGACGATCGAAGCAGAGCCGGAACTACTCGAGGAGTTCAGCGATTCAGGGTGGTGGCCAATCTTGTGGTACATGATGGCCGCGACCTTCACCGAGAGGTTCGACAAGGCCCAACATGCCTTCGACCTCGCGTTCTCCGCCGCCGAACGGATGGGTTGGCCCGCAGCCATGGCTGCGTATCTGGTCGGCGAGGTCACTTTGGTGTTCCGCCTGGGACACCTGGACACTGTTGGTGCCGATCTCGGCAGGCTCGAGAGCATCACACCACTCGTTCCGTTCGTCGGGCCGTATTCGGTCCTTGTCCGAACGGGTCTCGACCTCGAGCACGGGTCTCTTGTCGAAGCCGAGAAGGGTTGCCGGCAGATGGAGGCGTTCCTCGAGATGTTCGAGGTCCCAGGGCTCGCCCTGTGGACCCTTTGGATCCGCGCGAAGCTCGAGATATCGCAGGGGCGGCTCGATCGGGCATGCGAGATCTTCGCGAGGGCCGAAAAGGTCGCTCGCGAGTTGGAGATCACCGAGCCATGCGTGACGCCATGGTGGGTGCCTGCAGTTGACGGCTACCGCGCAGCAGGACGGTTCGATGACCTGGAGAGGATCGTCGAGTGGCTCGAGCGCGGAGTCGTGGACATGCCCTGCCGTTGGCCGCGAGCTTCGCACGCTGGCAGGAAGGGCGCTCATGGACGAGTCGCGTGGCGATGCCGACACCGCAAGAGCCAGGTTCGCTCTCGCACTCGATGAGATCGAGGCTCTGCCGATACCCCTCGATCGCGCACGTCTTCTCACGTGGCAGGGGCGCTTTTTGTACCGGCAGGGTGACCTCAGGTCGGCGAGGCGCTCGTTCGCCACCGCGCATCAGCTCGCAGACAGCAGGGGAGCCGGACTGATCGCAGGCATCGCAAGCTCGGAGTTGAGACATGCAGGCGGCAGGGTTCGCAGCGACAGGCGCCAGGCCGGTGAGTTGACCTCGCGCCAGTCACAGGTCGCGGATCTCGCGTCGGTGGGGCGGACCAGCGTGGAGATCGCCGGCGAGCTCGGCATCACCACCAGGACCGTGGAGCACCATCTGGACGCCGTCTACAGGCAATTGGGGATCAGGTCGAGACGCGACCTGATGCGAATGAGGTTCTCGGGGGAATTTCCCTTGGGAGACAGGTGAATTTCGACACGGCTCAGTGCTCGTGGCGCTCCAGGTGCTGGAGCTCGACCATGAGCGGTAGGAGAAAGCCCACATAGGCGCTCGTGAGCGTATAGTCGTGGGTCGTGCCGGGCGTCGTGCGGGTCTCGATGTCGATCACCCTCACCCGATCGTCGGTCTGGCGGTAGGACTTGGCGCGATCCACGTACGTCGCGAGCTCTTGTGTGGAAGCGACCTCGAGTCCGAAATGGTCGAGCGACGGCGCCTCGAGGTGAGGTTCGGCCGCCAACAGGTAGACGAACTGTCCGAACGTCCCTGTGTAGAGGATCAGAGGGTCACCCTGCTCGGTCGAGTTGTCCCCCTCGGTCCACCCGAACACCTGGCCGTAGAAGTGAAGGATGTCTTTTCGGCCCTGGTCGTCCAGCACCGACGGGTCCATGCTGATCGCCACGTGATTGAACCGGGGGGTGAATTCTCTGCTCACTGCGTGACCTCCGAGGCCTCGGGGCGCACCATGACCTTGCCCGGTATCTCGCCGCCTGCCAGCCTTTCCATGACGGGGACGATCTTGTCGAGCGGGACGTCGTCGTTCTCGATCAGCACGTCGAGTGGCATCGAACCGCTCGCGAGCAACTCGAGGGCCGGCCCGAACCCCTCGGCGTCGTAGTTGTACGCGCCGATCAGGGTCTGCTCCAAGATGATGACCCGGTTGTGGTTGACCCTCGGCATGGTGCTCCCCGTGCCCACGAAGACGAAGACTCCTGCATAGTCGAGCTGGTCCAGCGCGCTCTGTGCCGCGGTCGCGTGGCCCGAGCATTCGAAGACGACGGAGAATGCATCCTTCACCGGTCTCCCCATCGGAGCCTCCTTCAGCTCTTCGGGGCTGACGACAGTTGACGCTCCGCAACGAAGGGCATGGCGGCGGCGCACCTCCGAGGGCTCGCTCACTGTTATGTCCTCGACCCCACGCGCTCGGAGCACGGCGACGGTGAGCGCGCCGACGGGACCGGCTCCGGTGACGAGAACCCGGTCGTCGACGCCGGCTCCCGACAGATTCACGGTATGGATCGCGATCGCGGTCGGCTCGGTGAGAGCGGCGTCGCGGACCGAGAGGTTGTCGGGGACCCGCAGCAGTCGCGCGGCCTGCACGCTCCTGTACCTGCAGAAAGCTCCGTTCCAAGACGAGAAGTCGGCCGGAGGGCGTTCGAGGCACACCGCCGGCCGCCCGCTCCTGCAGGCCCGGCAGGCCCCACAGCCGGGACTCGGGTCGGACACGACATGGGCGCCCTCTTCCCACATGCTCGACGTGCCGGCAGTGTGAACCACCGTTCCCGCCCACTCGTGCCCGAGCACGTCGCCTGGCTTGGCGAAGCGCTCGAGAACGAGGTGCAGGTCGGTCCCGCAGATTCCGCACGCGGCGACCTCGACGAGGACCTCGTCGGAGCGCGGCTCTGGAACGGGAAGTTGCTGCACCTCCATCCGGCCGTCTCCGAGGTAGACGGCTGCGGGCATCGTCTGTGGGATCGCGCTCATCGTTCGTAGACGACGAAGGAGGTCAGCCGCGCTACCTGGTCGTAGAGCGATCGGGCGGCCCCGTTGTACAGCTGTGTGTGCCAGTACACGTGAGCGGCACCCCTCGTCGCTGCCTCGGTCGACACCGCCTCGATCAGCTCGCGCGCGATGTGGCTGCCGCGCGATGCGCGTTGGACGAATAGGTCCTCCAGGTAGCAGTAGCAGGAGGTCGTCCAAGTCGACGGGTGCAACAGGGCGTTCACCAGCCCGACCAGCGCGCCGCCCTCCTCGGCTACGAAGCCGAACATTCGGTCCTCGCGCTTGGTGAGCCGTTCGAACGTGAACATGCTCGTGGCTTCGTCGAGCTGCTCGCGATAGAAGTCGAGGTACCCGTCCCAGAGAGTCTTCCAGCCGGTCCAGTCGCCTTCTGCGACCGGTCGGATGACCACGGCCATCGCGCTCAGCCGCCGCTCACGGGTGCGAAATACCCGAGAGCGATCTCGTCCGACACGTCATGGAATTCAACGCACAGGCGCATGCCGGGGACGAGATCCTCAGGCTCGCAGCCCACCACCGCGCTGATCATGAAGAATCCCTCGTCGAGCTCGACCACTGCAGGAGCGTACGGCACGACGAAGGCGGGGTAGGGGGGTCGCCAGACCACCGTCCAGCTGTAGAGGCTTCCGAGACCAGCGCTCTTGCGGCGCTCAGAGTCCCGACCGAGACACCTGGCGCAGACCATGAAGGGCCGCAGCCCGATGAAACCGCAGGTGGAACAGCGCTGGAAGGTGAGCTCGCCGCGCCGGCACCCCTCCCAGTACTCACTCGACCGGGTCGAAGGGTTGGGGACCGGGATTCCCCGCGGCTGGGGTCGGAGCGTGCTCACGGGCGATGCGAGCCTAGGAGCATCACGTCGGTGAACAGTGCCCCCGACCCTCCGTTCGAGCAGATCGCCACATCGGCGCCGGCCACCTGGTGGCTCGCGCAGGTCCCGCGTAGCTGCTCGACCGCCCGGATCACGCGCTGGAGCTGCTGGGCCGCGATCCCCGCGTGACTGAAGCTCATTGTTCCGCCGTCGGTCGTCACCGGCAGCCGGCCGCCGCCGGCGATGTGCCCGTCGGCCACGAAACACCCACCCTCTCCGGGCCCGCAGAACCCGAAGACCTCGAGCTGGCGGATGATCTCGAACGAGAAGGGGTCATAGAGCTCCGCAACGTCGACGTCGCTCGGATCGAGGCCCGCGCTCCGGAACGCGAGCCGAGCCGCACGCGCGCCCACCTCGCCGGCCGGATCCGCGCCGTCGCTGGTCTTGTAGTCCCATACAGGGGCGACGGTGTACGCGGGACCGAACGAGTCGGTCGCCCCACCGAGTATCCAGGTCGCGCCCTCGCGACCCAGGGCTCTGTCCGCGGATGCGAGCACGATCCCGCAGCCGCCTTCGGAGGTCATCGCGCAATCGAGAAGGTGGAACGGCTCCGCGACCATCCGCGACGACAAGATGTCGGCGGGCGTGAAAGGGCCCTTCCCGAAGTAGACGGCGTCCGGATTGTCGTGGCCGTTGTTTCGGATCGTCGCCGCCACCATCGCGAGCTGCTCGGTCGTGGTGCCGTGCACGATCATGTGACGCCTCGCCATCAGTGCGAACTCCGCCGCGGTGAAGAGGCCGTAACCGACGACGAGCTCGTTCGCCGGCCGCGTCCACGGCGCGGTGTGGGAGCGGTCCCGGTGCAGCCGCGCCCCACCTGCCGAGATGAGCACCACCTCGCACTCACCTGAGACGATCAGTGCCGCAGCTTCGAGCACCGCCGGGATCCCGAGCATGTTCGGTCGCCTGCTGCAAGGCCCGAGCCCGAGCTCGAGAACCGTCTCCTGGGCGAATTGTCCGACCACTCCGTCGACCTCGGTGGCCGATATGCCGGCATCGGCCAGTGCGCCGAGCGCGCCCTCCAGGGCGATGGACTCCGCGTCGTGACCGTCGAGCTCCAGAGCTTGGGTCGTGTTGTGGACTCCGACGATCGCGACGTCGTGGTACGGGTGCGTCACGAGCTGGGAATGAACGTTGCCGGCGGGTTCAGTCCCACAGGTCCGCTGGTGCCGACCCTAAAGCGTAATGACCCGGCAGTCGCTTGCCGGAACCCGACCTGTCGAGCCTTCGCTGCATACCCTCGGAGAGAACGCCGGCGCGCATCATCTCGATGAACAGCGCCGTGGCGTTGCCGAAGTCGAAGAAGTCGCGTTGCCACGACCACTGCCAGTTGCCCGCGTAGCGGAACCAGCTTCCTCCTATGCCGGCCACCTCGTACGGGGAACCGTCAGGGCGCTTCGCGTCGGCAACCTGCTTCCAGAGCCCGATCACCTCACCCTGGTGCTCGTCGATCAGCACCTTCTGGTAGGGGTAGATCCAGCCGTCGAGCCCTCCCATCTCCATGCCGAGCGCGTAGTCGCGGATCTCGTCGCGCCCGACGGCCATGAACTCTTCGCGAGGCCCCATGTTCCAGCCGTACGTGGCGTCAACGGTGAACATCTCGGCCATCTGGCGCCAGTCACCCGCTTGCTGCGCGCGGCGATTCGTCTCGAGCCAGCGGTCCACCATCTCCTCCAGCTCGCTGTACTCGAACCCGGCCATGATCAGTCATCCTCCTCTATCCGAAGCGTGTGGGTGGGGCAGTACGACACGGCGGTCTCCACGGCACTGCGGAGCTCTTCACCTGGTTGCTCGCAAAGGATGGTGAGAACGCCCTTCTTGGAGACGCTGAACACGTCAGGAACCTCGGACTCGCATACTCCGTGACCTTGGCACAGGTCTCTGTCGACGACCACTTTCATCTCGGCTCGACGGGCATTCTCAGCTCGGCTCGGCGCCGGCGCGCTTGTGGTACCGGGCAGGGCAAGGTTGCGCCAGCTGCACGACCATCTTCGAGTGGTCGTTGCGGTACTCGTCGGGCCCCAGCTCGAGATCGAACTCCCACCCGCGAAGGAGCACCGAGAAGATGGCTTTCAATTGCATCATCGCGAACGCGGCGCCCACGCACCGGTGACGGCCGGCCCCGAACGGAATCCACGACCAAGGGTTCTCCCGGTCCTCGGATCGGGGCTCGAGGTACCGCACCGGCACGAATGAATCGGGGTCGGGGAAATCCTCGGGGATCCTGTTGGAGACCGCCGGGCTCGCCGCGACGAGCTTGCCCTCGCTTATGAGGTATCCCTCGACCTCGAAGTCCTGCTTCGCCGCCCGGAGGAGCAAGATGAGCGGGGGGTGGAGGCGGAGCGCCTCTTTGATCGCCGACTCGAGCCGGGGCATCTCGCGCAGCGCCTGGTAGCTCAACTCCTCGCCGTCAGCCGACAGCTCCACCTGTTCGGCGACCACCGCCGCCAGCTCGTCGGGATGCTTGAGCAGCTCGATGAGAGTCCAAGCGGCGGTGCCGGACGTGGTGTGGTGTCCCGCGAACATCATCGAGATGAACATGCCTGTGACGATGTCCGCGCTGAAGCGCGGGGTGCCGTCGGGCTCGCGGATGCTCATGAGCACGTCCAGCAGGTCACGGTCCGAGTCCGCTGGCGGCTCTTGCGACGCGTGGCGCTCCATGATCGCGCCCACGAGCTCGACGAGCTTAAGGCGGGCCTCGTCCCTGCGCCGGAAGCTCTCGATGGGCGCATAAGGGTCGACGTATGCGATCGCGTCGGTTCCCCGTTCGAGGTCGTGGTACAGCTGCGCGAACGTGCCGTCGAGCTCGTCGCGGAACCGCTTGCCTATGAGGCACGCGGACGACGTGTAGATGGTGAGCTCGGCGAACCAGTCGAGCAGGTCGATCGTGCCGGCGTCGTTCCAGCCGGCGACCATCCGCTCCACCTCTGCCGAGATGGTCGCCGCATGGCCCCGCATGAACTTGTCCCGGAGCGCCTGATTGTGGAGCATCTCGCGCCTTCGCTCGGGCGGTGCGTCGAATACGACACCCTCGCCGAAGATGGGCGTCATGAACGGGTAGGCCTCGGCCTGGTCGAGAACCTCCTCGGGCGCGCGGAAGTACGCCTCGTTGGCCTCGGCGCCGCTGAGCAGGACCACGTCGCTGTCCCGCCAGCCGGAACTGCCCGACATCGCCGCACTCCCGGCGGACCCTGGCCATGAGCCCGATCGGGTCGGTCCTGAGCTCTTCTAAGTGGCCGTTTCGATCGGCACCTCCCGACACTCTCGGGGGGTCCCGCAATTCCGCCGGGCTCGAGTCTTTCGAGCCGGATTCCGTCGACGCCTTCATACGTCTCCTCCAATTCGCTCGCGCGACTCGTCGTGTCTGACGGGAGCCTCCGGCTGGACCTCGATCATCGCGAGGTGCGTCCCTTTCGGAGCCGAGACGGCGGCCAGCACGGCCGCACCGACAGATTCGGGTCTGAGAAAGCTGTCATGGCGCGCGAGGCCCCAGTGGATCCACGACTCGAGCACCGCTTCGGCCTTCTCGGGGTCCCATTCGGACCCCATCTCGGTGAGCGTCTGACCCGGCTGGATGATCGTGGCTCGCACACCCGAGCCCTCGAGCTCCATCTGGAGCGTGCGGGCCAGCCCCTCGAGCCCCCAC
Source organism: uncultured Acidimicrobiales bacterium (assembly GCA_963801315.1). Classification (GTDB taxonomy): domain Bacteria; phylum Actinomycetota; class Acidimicrobiia; order Acidimicrobiales; family CAVXTF01; genus CAVXTF01. The sequence goes on from CAWDEI010000007.1 coordinate 101,562, forward strand.
TTCGACGCGACGTAGGCGGCAGCGCCCGGTCGCGGGTATCGAACCGTCTCCGATGTCACGAACACCAGGTCGCCGCGGCGGCGTTCCACCATCGGCGCGGCGACGAGCCGCGTGAGGTGATGGGCGGCGAGCAGGTTCACCTCGATTGTCGCTCTGAAGTCTTCCGGTTCTGAGCCGAGAGCGGACGCCGGCACCGACGAGCCGGCATTCGACACCATGATCTCGACGTCGCCGAATGCACGAGCAGCCTCGCAGACGAAGGCCTCGATCGAATCGCTGCTGGCGAGGTCGAGCTTCACCGAGACGGCCTCTCCGCCGCGCGAGACGATCTCACGCGCGATGTCTTCGAGGCGATCGAGCCTTCTCGCACCGAGCACGACCGGATGTCCGGCCGCCGCAAGCGCTCGCGCCGTTGCAGCTCCTATGCCCGAAGATGCCCCGGTGACGATGGCCGGGCGGCGATCAGGATGGGGGTCGAAGCGCGGCACGGCGAGCGATTCTCAGCGCAGTACGACGAGCGCGAAGTTCGCGGCGGCGTCCATCTGTCTCATCGTCAGCTCCCGAGCACCAGGCCTGCCGCGGTGGCCATGGCGTCGGGCACCTCGGAATACGTGAGATGACCCATCCCGGCGGAGAGCATCGCCCCCACGTATGCAAGGTTCAGGGTTTGCAGCACTGCGCCACCGTTCTTCTCGCCGAGTGCGGCAGAGATCCTCGAGACGATGCGCGAGCCGATCCGGTCGCGCAGCTCCTTCACGTCTGCTCCCGCGCCCAACAGCGCAGTCGTGCATGCGGCGGCCACCTCGGGATCGGCGGCCATGAACGTCCCGAGCCGGGCGAGCTCCACGGTCACCCGCTCCAAGGTCTCGAGTCCCGGATCGGGCGCGACAGGTGGGAGGGAGTCGAGGCGACGCCACAGGATCTCTGCGAGGACGTGGTCCTTGGAAGCGAAGTAGGTGTAGGCCGTCGCCGGCGCCACCCCAGCCCGGCGCGCGGCGCCGCGGACGGTGAGGCCTTCGTAGCCCCGCTCGCGGACCTCGTTCAGCGCGGCCTCCACGACCCGATCGACCAGCTCCGCCTGGCGGGGCGACAGGTACCGGCGCTGTCGATTCGATCAGGTCGGTCACGGTGCGCAGAGGGGACCGAGGCGCTTGAATCCCGGATCGACTTCGGACATTTTCACAGACTACGGTCTGGACAGGTGTCCGGCAACAGAAGGCCGAGCAACAGAAGGTCGAGGTAGATGACAACGAAAGTCGGAGTTATCGGTCTCGGAGACATCGGACGTGGCGTGGCAGCCAACATCGTTCGCGCAGGGCTCGAGCTGGTCGTGTGTGACATAAGACCGGAGGCGGTAGCCGCGTTCGCCGAGACGGCTCGTGTCGCAGCCGATCCCGGGGCTCTCGCGGCCTCGGTCGACGTGGCGGTCGTGGCGGTGGTCGACGACTCCCAGGTGACCGAGGTGCTCGTGGGGCCCAAGGGGGCGTTCGGGTCTGCCCGGCCAGGAACCTCGTTCGTCGTCGTCGCGACGATCTCGTCGACGACCGTAGAACGCATGGCGCAGCTAGCCACAGCCTCGGGTTGCGAGCTCGTGGACTGCGGGGTTTCAGGAGGACCGGTCGCGGCGGCCGAGGGCCGGCTCGTGGCGATGGTCGGAGGTTCCGAACAGGCGGTCGCCCGAGTGAGACCCGTTCTCGACGCTTTCAGCTCGCACGTCGTGCACATGGGACCACCGGGAGCGGGACTGCAGGCGAAGCTGGCACGCAACATCGTGCAGTACGGCTCGTGGCTCGCCGCCTACGAGGGGCAACGGCTCGCGGAGGCTGCCGGCATCGAGCTTTCCAAGCTCGCTCTCGCAATTCGCGAGAGCGACAGCTTGATCGGGGGTGCGTCGCGCCTCATGTTCCGTGACACGGTCACTCCGTTCGGCGACGATGCCAACGCCATGATCGTCGACGCCATGCGAGCAGGAGCGAACTTGGCTCGAAAGGACCTCAGGGCGGCACTGGATCTAGCCTCGGAGCTCGACGTGAGCCTTCCCATGACCGAGATGACCGAGCAGTTGTGTGACGACGTGTTCGGTCTCGGTGCGAACAGGGACGGCGCCTGATGAGCTTCGAGATCTGCGACGAGCCGTTGCTCGTAGACGGCGAGCTCGACCGGGCACGCTCAGGCGCAGTGTTCGAGACGGTGAACCCTGCGACAGAAGACGTTCTCGGAGTATGCGCCGACGGATCGGAAGAAGACATGGACCGGGCGATCGCCGCAGCGAGGCGCGCGTTCGACTCGACGACGTGGTCGACCGATCTCGAGTTGCGTGTCCGCGCCATCCGGGAGCTGCGCGACGCGATGGAGCGCCATTCCGAAGAACTGCGCGCGCTCACGATCGCAGAGACCGGATCGCCCTTGTTCCTGACGCGATCGGCACAGCTCGACGAGCCCATCAGATCGCTCGGATGGCTGGCGGACGCCGCGGAGTCCTACGAGTGGGAGACCGACCTCGGCGAGGCCGCTCCGCTCGGCATCCGCTCGCGGCGTTGGGTGAGGCGCGAGCCCGTGGGTGTGGTTGGAGCCATCACGCCGTGGAACGTCCCGCACCAGGTCAACATCGCGAAGCTCGGGCCTGCGCTCGCAGCGGGCAACACGGTGGTGCTCAAACCTGCTCCTGACACGCCATGGTGCGCGTCGGCTCTCGGGAGGCTGATCGCAGACGAGACGTCGATCCCACCCGGTGTCGTGAACATCGTCACCTCGTCGGATCACAGGCTCGGAGCGATGCTTGCGAGCGACCCTCGTGTCGACCAGATCAGCTTCACTGGATCGACGGTCACCGGCTCGAGCGTCATGGCGGGAGCATCCAAGACGATCAAGCGGGTGTTCTTGGAGCTCGGCGGAAAGTCCGCTTTCGTCGTGCTCGATGACGCCGACCTGGCTGGAGCTTGCGCCACGGCCGCCTTCATGGTCTGCACCCACGCAGGTCAGGGTTGCGCCATCACCACCCGCCTGCTCGCTCCTCGAAGCAAGCTGGCGGAGGTGATCGATGCCACCGCTCAGACTCTCGGCGCCCTCGCTCCCGGTGATCCCACGGATCCTGCAACTGTCTGCGGCCCGCTCATAAGCGAGCGCCAACGCGACCGCGTCGAGGGCTACCTGCGGCTCGCCGTCGAAGAGGGGGGAACCTTCGTGATCGGAGGCGGCAGGCCCGAAAGCCGTGAGCGCGGCTGGTACGTGGAGCCGACGCTCGTAATTGGGCTCGGCAACGACGCGAGAGTCGCACGCGAGGAGATCTTCGGCCCCGTTCTTGTGGTGATCCCCCACGATGGTGATGATGACGCCGTGATGCTCGCGAACGATTCGCCCTACGGGCTGTCCGGATCCGTGTGGTCGGCGGACCGTGAAAGAGCAATGGCCGTCGCCAGGCAGATGAGGACCGGGACCGTCGGTGTGAACGGGGGAGTCTGGTACAGCCCCGACATGCCCTTCGGTGGTTACAAGCAATCGGGGGTGGGACGCGAGATGGGCATCGCCGGGCTCGAGGAGTACCTCGAGACGAAATCCGTGGCCGAGTCGGCATGAGCGACGGCATGACCGACGACGAACTGCGTGCGGCCGGCATCGCGAAGATGCACGAGGTCTACCAATTCTCCGTGGACCCCGATCAGGTCCCCGGTGACTTCGTCACCCTCACGGTCGACCATCTGTTCGGCACGATCTGGACCCGCCCGGACCTGGACGTCCCCGAACGCCGCCTGCTCACCATCGGGGTTCTCGCTGCGCTAGGGCAGAAGGCCTTGCTCGAGGTCCAGTTCAGAAGTGCCCTCGCGACGGGGGAGCTGACCGAGGACCAGGTGCGCGAGGTCGTGGTCCACCTGACGCACTACATCGGCTGGCCGCTCGCGACCTTGGCAAACGAGGCCGCAGAGCGCGTCATCGCCGCGAGGAGCGGTCCGGAGTCGTGAGCCCCTTCGACTTCTCGGACAAGGTTGCGATAGTGACCGGTGCAGGCAGGGGGATCGGGCGCGCCTATGCCGAGAGCCTGGCTTCAGCCGGCGCCTGTGTGGTCGTCGCGGATATAGACGAGTCAGGGGCAGACGAGGTGGCAAGTGCGATCGCCGGTGCGGGCGGCCGTGCGGTCGCGGTCCGGGTCGACGTGGCCGACCACGATTCGGCCGCGGACATGGCTGCATCGGCGGTCGAGACGTTCGGAGGGATCGACTATCTCGTCAACAATGCGGCGTTGTTCGGCGGCATGAAGCTGGATCTGCTGTTGACGGTCGACCTCGAGTACCTGCAGCGCTTCATGGCGGTCAACCTGACCGGTGCACTGCTCTGCACGCGGGCTTGCTACCGGCAGATGGCTGAGCGGGGCGGGGGCGCCATCGTCAACCAGTCCTCGACTGCCGCCTATCTGTACGCCGGCTACTACGGGTGGGCGAAGGCAGGGATCAACTCGCTCACCTTCCAGCTCGCGCACGAGCTCGGGGGAATGCATATCCGCGTGAACGCGATCGCCCCCGGTCCGATCGACACGGAGGCCGCTCGCTCGGTCGTCCCGGAGGAGTACATGCGCCAGCTGATCGGCTCGCTCGCTTTGAAGCGCCAGGGAACTCCAGATGACCTCGTAGGCACCTGCATGTTCCTGCTGTCCGACCACGCCCGATGGGTCACCGGCCACGTCTTCAACGTCGACGGCGGCCAGGTCGTGCGGCCCTGATACCCGGAGGTTCGATGCCCCATCCGCACCCGTTCCGGTTCGCAGCACAGCTGTCGTTCGCCCCCGAGAGGAATCAGGCGGGATGGGCGGCTCAGGCGAGAAAGGTCGAGGACCTCGGTTACTCGACCCTTTTCATGCCCGACCACTTCGGCGACCAGCTGGCACCGGTACCGGCGCTGATGGCGGCGGCCGACGCGACGACGAGCCTGCGCATCGGTGCCCTCGTGCACGACAACGACTACAAGCATCCCCTCGTGCTCGCAAAGGAGCTCGCGACGCTCGACGTGCTTTCGGGCGGCCGCCTCGAGATCGGGCTCGGCGCAGGCTGGATGCGCACGGACTACGAAGAGTCCGGCATCCCCTACGACGCTCCGTCGGTCAGGGTGGACCGCTTCGAAGAGGGTGTGGCGGTCGTAACCGGCCTGCTCGAGACAGATGGCCCCTTCTCGTTCGAAGGAGCCCACTACACCGTGAAGGACCATCATCTCCTCCCGAGGCCTGTCCAACAGCCTCGGCCGCCCCTGATCATCGGCGGCGGAGGAAAGCGCGTGCTCGGGATCGCCGGCCGCCTCGCGGAAATAGTGAGCATCAACGTGAACTTGAAGGGTGGGACTGCGGGGCCCGAGGTGGTACCCGACGCGACGCCTGCCCGCACTCGTGAGAAGGTCGAATGGGTGCGCAAAGCAGCAGGCGCGCGCTTTGACGCGATCGAGTTGAATTGCCTGATCGGGTTCGTGCACCAGACAGACGACCGTCAGTCGATCGTCGACGCGATGGCGCCTGCAATGGGTCTCGATCCTTCCGAGGCCCTCCACGTGCCCCTCGCTCTCGTCGGCTCGATCGAGCAGATGGAAGAGGAGCTTCACTGGAGGCGTGAGAACTACGGGCTTTCGTATTTCTCGTTCGAGAGCTCTTCGTGGGAGGCGATCGGCGATCTCGTCGGCCGCCTCGCAGGGTCGTGACGCCGGCCGGTCGAGATGCTGCGGCCGGTGCTTCGATGACGGGAAAGACCGTCGTCGTCACCGGAGCGAGCTCGGGCATCGGGCTTGCTACGGCGGTGGCACTCTCCAAGATGGGTGCTGACGTCTTCATCACCGCTCGCGACTCGGGCCGCGGCGGTGCCGCAGTCGAGTCGGTCGCAAAGGCGAGCGGGCGCAAGCCGGGCCTCGTCGTGTTCGACCTCGGCAGCCTCGCCTCGGTTCGCGAGGGCGCAGAAGAGATCCTGGGCCGCGCCGCGCGCATCGACGTCCTGGTCAACAACGCGGGGATCGTCTTGTCCGACAGGACCCTGACCGCCGAAGGGTTCGAGACCACCTTCGCCGTCAACCATCTCGGGCCGTTCCATCTGACCCAGCTCCTGCGCGACCGTCTTGTCGCGAGCGCGCCGTCGCGGATCGTGAACGTCGCATCGACCGCCCACAAGTCGGCCAGGAGGGGACTCGACTTCGACGACCTGCAAGCGAGCAACGGTTACAGGCTGTCCAAGGTGTACGCGCGCTCGAAGCTCGCCAACGTCTACTTCACGACCGAGCTCGCAAGGAGGCTCGAATCGAGCGGCGTCACCGCCAACTGCCTGCACCCGGGAACCGTCGCCACCGGTTGGGGGCGCGACGGCGACACGCACGGACTGATGTCGTTCGGGTTACGGGTGGCGTCGCCGTTCTTCATTACGCCCGAGAAGGGCGCGCTCACCTCCGTGTACCTGGCGTCGTCACCCGACGTGGAGGGTGTGACGGGCAAGTACTTCGTGAAGTGCCACGAGCGGAAGCCGTCGACCGCAGCGAGGGACGCCGATGCGGCGAAGCGACTCTGGCTGGTGAGCGATGAGCTCGTCGAGAGGGTCGGCAGCTGAGGTCGACTCGACATGGACCCGGGCTCCGGGGATAGCGTTCACCGATGCATCCCGTCTCCGGGGAGGGGGCGATGGGCGCGGATCCGCGACGTGGCAGCGGCCACGTCAGGCGACTTGCCGGCCGCGTATCGCTCACGCTGGTTGTTCTCGGCGTGCCGACGTTCGTCGCCCTCGGGAGCTCCGCAGCGGCGTCCGACGCGCCCGTGGTGCCCGTGAATGCCCCCTCGTGGTGGGACGGCCCCTGCGATGCCGTGCAGTGGGACCCGGCGGCTGCTGCCGACGGTTGGTCCGGAGCCGGAGCGCATCCTCTCGGCGCCAGCTATCTGGGGGTCCAGGTGTGCGGGCCTCGCCCGGCCGTGGACGGGGCACCTGACGTCGAGTGGACGCGATCGGGCTGGCCCGAGCTCGAATGGGAGTGCGTCGAGCTCGCGATGCGCTTCATGGTCCAGGTCTACGGGGTACACCCGTACTCGGCCAACGGGAACGACGTCGTCGCCGACTACGGCCCGAGCGACGGGGGCGGGCTCGTTGTGATCCAGAACGGCACGCCGGGCGTCGCCCCCGAACCCGGCGACGTGATCTCGTTCTCCGACGGTGGGGAAGGCCATGTGGTGGTCGTGGCGAGCACAGACGTGGACGCGTACGGGAACGGTTCGATCACCGTGCTTTCGCAGAACGACACCGACGACGGCTGGAGGACCCTCCAGGTCTCCAACTGGTGGGTTCAGGGGTTCAACATCTTCACGCCGACCGGTTGGCTCCACGACCCGCTCGGTCGCGGCAATCCTTCCGCCCCTCCGACCACCATGACGCTCGACGCTCCGCCCGCCCAGGTCGGGCTTCAGTACACCGACACGCTGTCAGCGGTCGGAGGTTCCGGCCCTTACAGCTGGTCGATCGCTGCCGGCAAGCTCCCCCCTGGGCTCGTCCTGGATGGCGCTTCGGGCGCCATAAAGGGGGTGCCCGAATCGAGCTGGGACGCTCCGTTCACCCTGAAGGTGACCTCTTCGACCGGGGCGAGCTCGATCAGCCGTCTTGCCGTCGTCGTGAAGAACGGCCGCCCGCCACTCGTTGCCGCTGATTTCGACGACGACCTGGCAGTCGGCTGACGTCAGGCGGCTGGTTTCCGGAACCTGGCGTCCGGCAGCCTACGCACGGCACGAGCTCAGTCCGCAGGACCGGCGACGAGGGTGATGTTCGCCTGGTGGTTCACGCCCGACGTGTCCACCCAGCCGACCTCTACCTGGCTCCCTGGGCTCTCGGCCTGCACCAGATTGGTGAGCGCCTCAGGGGTCGGTACGGAGTGACCGTCGAAACTGGTGATGGCGTCCCCTTGTTGGATGCCGGCGCCCTGGGCCGGCGTGCCGTTCTCGACGGTGACTACGAGCGCACCCGAGTTGACCGGGGCGGTGGGCCCGAACCCCACGCTGCCGGATCCAGCTGAGCCCGAACTGCTGCAGGCGTTCCCGTCGCCCTGGCCGTCCACCCCGGTCACCTCGACGCCGAGAAGTGGCGAAGCGCCGATGTGAACCGTGGAGCTCGACTCCCCGTTGCGCATCTGGGTGACAATGGCGATGGCCTTCTCGATCGGGATCGCGAACCCGACCTTCGAGCCTGATGCGCTGAATCCCCCCGACGGGCTGTCGGAAGCTGCGGCGGTGTTGATGCCGATCACCTGGCCGGCCGAATTGACGAGGGGCCCGCCCGAGTTCCCGGGTTCGAGTGTGGCGTTCGTCTGGAGCATCCCGGTGAGGTTCTCGCAAAGTGCGGTTCCCGAGTCCTGGGCGATGATCGGCTTGTCGATGCCGGTGATCGTCCCGACCGTGAGCTTGGGCTCTCCCGGGAGGTCGAGGGCGTTTCCGATGGCAACGACCGCCTCACCTTTCGAAACCGAAGACGAATCCCCGAATGAGACGGTCCTCAGGTTCGAGACGCCGCGGAGCTGGATGAGGGCGATATCGGACGTCGGGTCGGTGCCGATGACCGACGCGGCGTACTTCGGGCCACGGCCGTCGATCTGAGCGGTTATGGAGGTCGCCTCGTCGATCACGTGGTTGTTTGTGAGCACTTCCCCCGACGGAGTCACCACCATGCCGGTCCCGGCGGCCTCGCCTCCACGCAACCCGAGAGTCGAGGTGATGTCGACGACTGCAGGGTCCACCTCGGTCGCTATTGCGGAAACGTTGGGCTTGTTCGCGCTCGTGCTCGATCCCGCCGGGGGATCCGAGCCCTGCTCGCCGGAGCCGGCACTCGCCGCGGCGGCACCTGACCCGTCGGACCTGACCAGACCGATCACGCCGGCAGCGCCTGCGACCACGATCACCGAGACGACCGCAGCCGCCACCTGCGCTCCGATACGCCGGTGCCGGCGCTTCGTGTCGCTCTCCGCGAGTGGAGCAGCGTACGGAGGTGGAACGTCGGGAACACTTATCCGAGGTCCGGTGTAGGGGGTGTAACCGCCATGTGCCGACTCAGGCGGAGGCGCGAGGAAGGAGGGCCCGTAGAAGATGTGATCGTGATCACCCACTCGACCGCCTCCTTTCTTGCGACAGCCTCGCGACGGCTTCTCTGGCACAGGCTGCAAGCCGCAGCTGAGAGAATCCTTAACTCCGTGTGGACTCGAGATTAACGCTCCGTGATGGAAACCCTCTCACCCGTCCAGGCTCGCCACGCGTCGTTGTGGGCGCAGGGTTTCTTCGGCCGTCCGGGGCGTCGACAGTCACGACGCGACTCTCATGCTCTTGTGGCGCAGGTGGGTGCCGTACAGCTCGACACGATCTCGGTGCTCGCCCGATCGCACGAGCTCGTGGCCTACGCGCGCTTCGGGGCGATCGGCAAGCAAGAGGTGGAACGTCTGCTCTGGGGCGGTGACACCTTCGAGTACTGGGCGCACGCGGCCTGCGTTGTGCCGCTGGCCGACTGGCCGCTGTTCGCACCGAGGCGCAAAGCGTGGAAGGCGAAGATCGAAGCGGAGCAGATCTCAGAGAGTGTCGTAAAGAAGGTGAGAGACCGGCTTCGTGACGGTCCCGCTACGGCCAACGATCTCGGCGGCGCGAAAGCGGGAGGACCGTGGTGGGACTGGACCGACACGAAACGTGCGGTCGAGCGGATGCTCGGCGCGGGAGAAGTCGTCTGCATGGAGCGCCGCGGTTTCCAGCGGGTGTACGAACTGGCAGAAAGGCGCGTTCCCGACGTTCTGATCGGTACCGAGCTCCCGGATGAAGAGTGTCACCGGCGCCTCGTTGCCGCGGCGGGACGCCATCTGGGCGTGGCGACGCTCCGAGACCTGACCGATTACTACCGAATGCGCCAGAACGAGGTGATCCACGTGGTCCATGACACGGGCCTCGTGCAGGTGGACGTGAAGGGCTGGTCGGAGAAGGCGTGGGCGCATCCCGCTGCGCTCGGCGCTCTCGGAGAATTCGGAACGAAGCAGCGAAACCGGCATGTCGTCACGTTGCTCTCTCCGTTCGACTCCCTCATCTGGGACCGGGCGCGGACGTCCAGAGTCTTCGGCGTAGAACACCGCCTCGAGGCGTACGTGCCTTCGCACAAGCGGGTGCACGGCTATTACGCGATGCCGGTGCTTGCGGGAGGGCGGCTCGTCGGCAAGGTCGACCCCGCAAGGCGCGACGGGGCCCTCGTGGCGCGGAAGGTCACCCTCGGCTCACCTGCTTCGGTGGCTGCTGTCGCTAAAGCCCTCCTGAAAGCCGCCGAGTGGGTCGGAGCCAAGGCCGTGATCGTCGAGCAAGTGGATCCGGCGAGCTCGACGACGAGCCTGAAGGATGCCGTCGCGTAGCGTTGCTGTGGGTCCGGCAACGGTGTCCCGGCCCGGGAGGTGCCAGATGCAGGAAGTCGATCCCGCCGAGGTGCTGCGAGGCGCTCAGACCTTGTGGGATTCAGACGTGCTTCCCACGCTGGAGCGATATGTCCGGATACCGAACCTGTCGCCGGATTTCGCACCGCAGTGGGAGTCCGACGGCCACATGGAAGAAGCGGTCGATCTCCTCGCCGGATGGTGCAGGTCGCGACCTTTGGACGACATCGACGTCCATGTGGTCCGGCCACCAGGTCTCACGCCGACGATCCTGGTCGACGTTCCCGCCCACGGCCCCAAAGAGCGCGGAGCCGACGGCCCCGAGGTGCTCATCTACGGGCACCTGGACAAGCAACCGGAGTTCAGCGGCTGGCGCCAGGGTCTCGGGCCCTGGGAGCCGGTGCGCGAGGGCGACCGGCTCTACGGGAGAGGGACAGCCGACGACGGGTACGCGGTCTTCGCTGCCCTCACGTGCATCGAGGCCATCCGGTCGGCAGGTGGCTCGCACTCTCGGTGCCTCGTGATGATCGAGGCGAGCGAGGAGAGCGGGAGTCGCGATCTGCCTGCCACTCTCGACATGATCGCCGACCTCCTCGGGCAGCCGTCGCTCGTCGTCGCCCTCGACTCCGGGTGCCCGTCTTACGACAGGATCTGGTGCACCAGCTCTCTCCGGGGCCTCGTGGCAGGAACCCTCACTGTCCGCGTGTTGGGACAGGGTGTGCACAGCGGCTCTGCGGGGGGCGTCGTCCCTTCGTCGTTCCGGATCGCCCGGACGCTGCTTTCTCGCATCGAGGACGAAGCAACCGGCGAGATCCTCCTCGACGAGTTGAAGGTCACGATCCCGCCCGCAGTGGTACAGGAGGCCGAATCTGTCACGGCCATTGTCGGCGACGAGGCGGTCGGAGTGTTCCCCGTCGTGGACGGGCTCGAGCTCGTCGGCACAGGGACCACTGATCGTCTCGTCCGGCGCAACTGGGAGCCCGCGATGTCGGTGACAGGGGCAGAGGGACTGCCGTCGTTGGTGTCGGCGGGAAACGTTCTGCGACCGTTCACGAGCCTGCGACTCGGCTTTCGTCTGCCGCCGACCTGCGACTCGCACGCAGCCGCGAAAGCGATCGAGCGTGCTCTCGTGTCCGACCCCCCTTACGGCGCGGAGGTGACCTTCGAGCTGCAATCGGCGGCGGACGGATGGGCGGCTCCGGGTCTCGAGAAGTGGCTGGACGTGGCCGTCGACGATGCCTCGCTCGGTTGCTTCGGCAATCGCTTCGGCCTGGTTGGCGAGGGCGGGACGATCCCCTTCATGGGGATGCTCGGCGAGCGCTTCCCCGATGCGCAGATCTTGGCCACCGGCGTCCTCGGTCCCGGGAGCAACGCCCACGGGCCCAACGAGTACCTCGATCTTCCGATGGCAGCGAAGCTGACAGCGGCGATCGGCATGGTCCTCAATGCCCAGAGCCGCCAGGGGGACAGCTGACAGCTGAGGGACCTGCCGCCCACCCGGAAACGGACTGCGGCTCGAGGACCAGCACCGAGGCGACCGAGCCTTCGGCAACGTACTTTGGGTGCCTGGCGGCGAGTGCGATTCGCGCCGCTGCCCAACTCCTGAGACGGGCACTCGGACCCGTTGGCATGGACGCGCACCCACCAGAGCGCGTCCCAGTCCTCCGAGTAGTTCTCTACGAGCAGTGCGCAGCGCGCGTCGGCGCGAAGGTTCCGCACGCGCTGCAGGTCGGTCGTGCGCTTCTGCTTGATCGTGTCGACTGGAACCAGGATCCGCGTGCCGTCCAGCGCGAACACCACCGGCACGACGTCGACGCCGCGGATCGTGTGCACCGTGGCGAGCACGCCATGTCCTTTTGAATCCAGTCTGTCGAAGCAGGTGCTCTCGTCGAGCTCCAAAGGTGAGCCTCTACGAGAGCTGTCCGTATGTGCTGCCGGCGTTGGTAGGCCGCGCTCCCGGGGGAGCCCATGGGTCGGCGCTGACGGGCGGCGGGACGATCGGCATCTCGTCCGCGAGTGATCCGACGTCGGCGGGGATCCCGATGGCCGGGGCGGCTGGCGATGCGGTCACGAAACCCGGAGGCGGCGGCGGGACAGCGCCCGTCGTGTCGAGCACGAGGTCGTCGGTGCCGGCGATCGCCGGCGTGGTGGTCGCCGGCAACGCCGTGGCAGCCGGCACGGTCGTCGCGAGTGGGACCGCCGGCAGCGGATCGTCGGTTGTCGAGATCACGATCAGCCCGGCGTCAGCGAGCTCGCGGAAGAGGCGCACGGTGACGACGTTGTCGTCTTCGAGCTGCTCGACGACCGAGCTCACGGTGCGCCCTGCGGTCCCTACGGCCGTGAGCACGCGCCATTGATCCGCTCTGATCTGAACCTCCGGTCCCGGGGTCGTAGGCGCCATCTTGACTTCGGCGTCGAGCGGGACGCGGCTCAACAGGTCCCGCCACTCCTGTACCTGCGGCACGACCTCGTTTATGACGCTCGAAACGGACTGGTGCTGGACGTATCCCGCCGGGGGCAGTTGGTCGGAGGTGAAGTAGAACCAGCCTTCGTCCAAGAGAACCAACTCGAAGACGGCCTGCGTCAGGGTGTTGGCCCCTTCGAGGCTCGAACCGACGAGATCCTTGCCGTCGATCCACAGGTGGCCGTCGACCCCGTGGCCCACGACTTGGAGCTCACCACGCTGGCCGGTCTCGGCGAGAAGACCGAGGACCTCGTTCAGTGGGAAAACTGCAAGCGCACCAACGAGCGATGCGGTCGGGACTTCACCGGAGCTGGTCTCGGTCATTACACGCCTCCTGTTTGACGCGGCAGATCGTAGACTTGGAGGAGCCCGAGGTCCATGCGCGCGTGTCACAACGACTCGTTCCGGTGCCTGCGGGTGCCCGCAGAAGGATAGTTTTCCGACATGCCACCGCAGCTGCTCAGGCCTGTGGCCGCTCGCGGGCGCGGACTTCTCGACCAGTTGGGCGTGGCGAGCCCCACGGCCGCGAGAGTCATCAAACGGATCGGCACGGAGCTCGTCAGGTCCGCTGAGCGTGTCGAGGCGAACAGCCGCTACGTCGGGCATTACTTCGGGGACGGACGTGATCCGTCGGGCGACCGCCGTGGAAGCTCAGGCTATGCCACCTACGACCGCGTGAGCTCCAATGCGGACGTCTCGGGGTACGTGCTATGGCGCACCTTTGGTGGGGCGCGGAAGTTTCTCGACATCGGGTGCGCCTCGGGGTTCGTCGTGGAGGTGCTGCGCGAGCTCGGTGTGGAGGCAGTCGGCTGTGACGTCAGCATCTTCGCGATCGGTCATGCGACACCCGGGGCGGTGGGTCACGTAAGGGTGGCTGACGTCCTCACCGGGTTGCCTTGGCCGGACGGGGCATTCGACGTGGTGAGCGTTCTCGAGACGCTCGAGCACCTGCCGCCCGACCAGGTTTCGCAGGCGATCGCCGAGCTCCGCCGGGTATGCGGCGGGTTCCTCTACGCGACGATCCCGTCGTTCGGCCCGAGCGGGGGGCCCGGACCTGACGGGTTCTTCGACAACAAGGTCCGTCCCGAACGCCTCGAGCACTACCGCGGTCTGCCCGCGACCTTCGACGGGCCGATACCGTTCGGGGACCTCGAGCGCGACGTCGACGGCGAACCGGTGGAGGGCCACCTGACCATCGCTTCTTTCGGATGGTGGACCCGGCAGTTCGCCAACGCCGGGATGACCAGGCGTCCGGATATCGAGGCCCGCATCTACGCCGACATCGAGCCCGCGGGACTAACTCCGTGGTGGAACCTCTACGTGTTCTCGGCCGCCGGTGCCTCCGAGGCGATCGCCGCTGCGCGTGAGCCCGATCGCGATCTCGTGTCGATCGGGTTGCGTCATCCTCTCTACAAGAGCTGAGGCTCCGGCAGCTGGTCCTGCCGCCTGGCCGGAGCGGCCGCGACACGTATCGTGTGGCGTGCCACAGATCACGTACAGCGATTTCGAGCATCTTTCGTTCGAGCGGCCGAGGCCCGGAGTGCTTCTCGTCACGCTCAACCGTCCCGAGGTCCTGAACGCGGCCGACGTGCAGATGCACAGGGAGATGTCCGAGGTCTGGGCGCAGATAGACGGGGACGACGAGGTTGCGGTGTCCGTGGTGACCGGTGCGGGACGGGCCTTCAGTGCCGGCGGGGATCTCTCCATGATCGAGGAGATGACCCGCGACTACGAAGCGTTGCTAGTCCAGTGGCGCGACGCCGGTGCGATCGTGGAGCGCATGCTCGCAGCGCGAAAGCCCGTCGTCTCGGCGATCAACGGCGTGGCAGTCGGCGCCGGGCTTGCAGTCGCGTTGCTCTCCGACGTGAGCGTCTGCGCGGAGTCGGCGCGGCTCTCCGACGGTCACGTGCGCCTTGGGGTCGCGGCGGGAGACCACGCCGCGTTGCTGTGGCCTCTTCTCTGTGGCTTCGCCCGAGCGAAGTACTACCTGCTCACTGCCGACTTCATAGACGGGCGCGAGGCAGAACGGATAGGGCTCGTCACTCGTTGCGTGCCTGACGATCGAGTGCTCGAAGAGTCATTGGACATAGCGGCGCGCCTGGCGAACGGAAGTCAGACGGCGATCCAGTGGACCCGCAGAGTCCTGAACGAGCATCTGCGTCAAGGACTGCCGCTGTTCGGCGAATCGCTCGCATTGGAGATGCTCGGCTTCCTGGGCCCAGACGCGAAAGAGGGGGTAGCTGCGCTGCGAGAGCGTCGGGAACCTCGCTTCGGACCCCGGTAGGACGCGTCCTCGTCCTCGTCCGCGTCGGGTGCCGGGTCAATGGCGGTGACGCGGCGACACGGTCGCCCAAGGGCTGTCGTGCCACGCGACCGGCAGATGCCCCTCCGATTGGCGCACCAGCTCGCCGATGAGCCACTTCCGAAGCGCCACCACCTCGGTCGGCGGTTCGAGCGATAGAAGGTCCACGCCTGCAGCACAGTAGGCGTCTGACTCGTCCAGCAGGTTGTCGAGGCGCAGAGCGAAGGGACCGATCTCGCGTGGAAGCTCGAGACCGACGTCCAAGGTCGCGGCACCGGATCGCCTGCCCTGCTCCAGGTCCTGCTCCACGCTCGAGATCAGCGGTCCGAACAGGGTCAGCTCGTCCATGAGCGCGATCAACCGTCCCGGAACGGCGGCACGGGCCGCCGGCTCGCGTTCGAGCACCAGATGGAACTCGCGTAGCACCGCGTCGTAGTGCTCGGCGGTCAGGTCGAGCTGGGCGAGGGGAAGCCCGGACCACCGGAAGTCCACGATGTCGTCCGGCTTCTCTATCGGCCGGCTTTGCTCGCCGGACACGCGAGACAGCCTCGGGTCCCGGAGCGCTCCAGGAGCCTCGTCGTCGGTGCCGCTGTCGAGCTCCTGGCCGGTGCCCGGTGGTTCGCGACCCGCTTCGCCGTCGCTGCGGATCTCGAACCAGACGATCTTCCCGCCTTCGACGTTGTAGCTACCCCATCGTGACGCCATCCGCTCGATCACGTGCAGCCCGCGACCCGTGCCCGCATCGGTGCCGTGCGTACGCATCACCGGCAGGATCGGGTTTGCGTCGGCCACCTGGACCCTCACCGAGGTGTCGTCCTGGTCGACCGTCAGAGAGAGCTCGGTCCGGGCGTGAAGCACGGCATTGGTGACCAGCTCCGACACGAGGAGTCGTGCGACGTCGACGGTCTCCGTCGGCAGGTCGGCAAGCTGGTCGACCACGAAGCGCCGGGCCTGTGGCACGCTCGCGCTGACCGGCTCCAAGACGATGCTGGCTGCGCTCACGATGCCCCGCTCTCCTTCGCGCGCAGTACGAGTATCGCAAGGTCGTCGGCGAGACGCCCGCCGCCGAATTCGATCACCGACGCCGCGATCGACCGAGCGATCTCGTCCGCGGATCCCGACGCATGGTCCTCGATCACGTTCGCGAGCCGGTCCTGCCCGTAGAAGCCGCGCGGACTGCCAACGCTCGTAAGGGCTGCACGCGCCTCTATAGCGCCGTCGGTGACGAGCACCATCACCTCCCCGGGGCGGATCGTGGTCTCCATCGGGGAGAAACGTGCAAGAGGCACCACTCCGAGCAAAGGACCCCGAACGGGAAGCTCCTGTGCGTAGCCGTCGCGCACGACGATCGGAGGCAGGTGGCCGGCACAGATGACCTGGAGAGTGAGACCTTCGGGCCGGGCTACCAGCTCTGCATAGACCATCGTGCAGAACCGGCCTGGCTGGATCGTGTCGATCAGGGAGGCGTTTATGGCAGGGACGACCGCAGCCGGACGCAAACCGGCCCGAGCAGCGACGCGAGCGCCGTGGCGGATCTGCGAGGTGAGGGCCGCCGCAGCCGGCCCGGTCCCACACACGTCGCCGATCATGAGGACCCAGCGGTCGTCGGACAGGGAGAACACGTCATAGAAGTCGCCTCCGACCTCTACTCCGTCACCTGCCGAGTGGTACTGGGCGGCCAATTCGGCCCCTGGCACGTCGGGAAGCTCGGGCGGAAGCAGGGTCGCCTGGAGGGTCCTTGCGACTTCCGCGCGATTCATGTGCAGGCGCGCGTTGTCTATCGCCACCGCAGTCCTGCGCCCGATCTCTTCCGCCAGCCGCCTGTCGACCTCGTCGAAGGCCGCAGAGCCCTCCAGACGCATCAGGCCCAGTACTCCGATCGTCTCCGAGCGGGCGATCAGCGGCACCGTGATAGTCGAACGTATCCCCATCGTGTCTATCAGGCGCCTGTGCCCCTCGTCAGAGACGATCTCCTTTTCCGATCGCAGGTCGCTGTGGAGCACCGTGGCCCCGTCGGCCACATGGGCGGCGTTCAACACTCCGCGCCTTTCGTGGATGTTCACCTCGTCGGCGCTGCGAAGCAGGGTCTCGACCTCGGGGTCCCTGTGCGCCACCCCGCCACGGATCAGCCCGCCCCACTCGTCGATCAAGTGCACGGTGGCCATGTCGGCGAACGACGGAACGAGCGTCTGCACGGCTCCGCGGATCGTGTCGCGGTAATCGAGCGAGCCGGCGACGACGGCGGACACGTCCGACAGGAAGCGAGCCTGCTCGGCGACCCTGATCTCTGCGCGGTGCAACCGGGCCCTGTCGAGGGCCTGGGCCATCTGATTTGCGACGACCCCGAGGAATTGCTTCTCGGCGTCGTCGAAGCGGTGGGGCGAGGTGAAGCTCAGCGACACGATCCCGAGCATCTCTGATTCGGTCGCGAGGGGGATTACGGCGAACGCTTGGCCTGCTGTGGCCTTCCCGGCGAGCTCGGGGAACCTGGCATCGAGCTCGGTGCGTGATTCAACCCAAATGCTCGCGCGCTCACGCACGGCGGCCGGCCCTGGAAGAGCCGCGTCGATCGGCATGCTCTCGAATTCCGCCACTGTGCTCGCAGCGGAGCCCGGCGCGCATGCGAGGCGTAGCTCGTCTCCGGCTACGAGCCACATGGTCGCGACGGCTACCCCCGTCCCGAGGTCGGGGGCGAGCGCCGAGAGAACGTCGGCAGCAACCTGGTGAGTGCCGAGGTCTCCGGAGAGTGCCGCGGTCACCCTCTGGAGACGGCTCAACCTCTCTGCGACGAGCTCGACCTGAGCGCGTGCCGCCCTTTCCTCCTCGAAGAGCTGCACCCGCCGGATGGCGATGGCGAGCCTGTCCGCGACGAGCTGCAGCATCTCGGCGGCCATTGAGCCGAAGTTCGAAGGACTGCAGCTGGCTGCGTGGACGATCCCGAGTATCCGGTCGCCCGACACGATCGGAGCTGCTACGAGGGATCGCATGCCGGGGGCGAACAGTGCGAACTCTGATGCCGGGATCGAGGAGAGGTCTTCTACCACTACCGCCTTGCGCTCGGAGAGCAGCCGGCCGAACGTGTCGCCGATTTCGATCGGCCGGCCGGCGGCGGCACCTCTGCGGCCTCGCGAGCCGTTCGGGGTGGGCTGGCGCGTGCGCTCGAGATCCGAACCGGGGGCGCCCGATGAAAAGCGCGCCACGAGCCCCCCACCTGACTCGTCCGCAGTGAGGATGGCCGCCGTGTCGGCAGCGAGCGCCGACCTGGTCATCTCTGTGGCCAAGCTCAGCAGGTCGTCGAGCGAGCTGGTCGTGACGGCGGACTCCGCCGCCGAGCTCAGCTCGGACCACCACCGGGCGACAGGTCCGCCGCCAGTTCGAGTCGCCTGCTCTGCCGCCACCAAGCGATCGAGCTCGACAGTGGGCTCGGGGGTGCCCTCGAACTTCAAATAGGACTTGTCGTCTCGGTCTTCGCCGGTCGTTCGTCCCTCCGACCCTGAGCCGCCTAGTCGCGCCGAGCGGCCGAACAATCTCAGGCCCATTCCCACGCACCGGGGGAGTGCCGGCGAGAACCCGAGAAGGGAAAGCCTAGCTGCTTGCCTGTCGGGGACCGAGGAGCACTACTGGACCGTGACCAGAGTGCCTAGCGGGGTGAGCGGGAAGACCTGACCTGCGTTGGCGTAGGGCATCTCGACGCAACCCAGGCTCTGCGGGAAGCCGTAGCTGGCCCGTATGAACCCGTGGAGGGCATCGCCTCCATAGAAGTAGCTGACCCACGGGATGCCGGGGTCGGAGTAGTGGGTGCCGTCGGGATTGGTGCCTGTCATGGTCGTGACCGTGTACCGGGCGTAGACCGGCCATGTCCCGTCAGGGGTCGGTGCCGCCGCAATCCCGGTGTTGGCCAGGGTGTTGTAGATCGGGGTGCCGTCGCGGAACACCGTCACGTTCTCGGGTTCCGGGTTCTTCTGGACGTAGACGTAGTCGTAGGGTTGGGTGTTCGTCTTGTGCTGGTCGAGCGCCTGGAGAAGATCCGTCCAGACAACGGGACCTGCAATGCCGTCGGTCGTGAGACCTTCTGCATTCTCGAACTGCATGATCGCACCCTGGGTTATGACGTTCGGCGTCCCCGGCGACCAGAGCGATGTAAGCGAGCTGGGCAACCCGGACCAGCGCCACGAGAAGGTCCCGACCTGCGGAACGGCCTCGTAGAGGGGGTTCACCGGGTCGGAGCTCGCAGGCGTGAAGCTGAGCGGCAGGTAGCCGAGCTCCGCCAGGATCTGCTGAAGACGCAATGTCGACCCGCCGGCGACATGGAAGCCCACGGTCAGCGCTTCGGTCGTCCGCTCGCCGTCGGCTCCGAGAAGTCCGCCCGCGCCGGCTGGCACGAAGACGCTCTCGGTCGCCCCGGGAACGAAGGTGACTCGCGGCTGGAACACGAGGGTCGTCGGGTTGGCGAGGCTCCAGGTTCCCTTCACAGGAGGCGACAGGCGCGGCATCGGGCTGTCCGCCGAGAGGGGAGCGGAGAGCTTCAGGGAGATGAGCGTGTCGGGACTGACCCCGCTCTCACCGGGTGCAGGTGAGGCCGCCGTCACCATCTCGGTCTCCGGCTTTCCCTGAGGGGTGGTCGGAACATCGGACGCGGCCGCGGGGCTCGAGTGGGTGTGCGCGCTGACCAGCACCACCGAAACTGCCACCACGGCGACGGCGACGGCAACGATGGCGCCCACGAGCCAACTTGCTAGATGGTTTCTTTGGCGTCGATGCATGAAAGAGGTCCAGTGACTCAAGCGTGAGGTGACGTGCGCTACAACCTGCCCATACCCTGCAGTAACTCTAGCAGCGACTTTCTTGCTCCCAGGGCCAGCTCGAAACGAATTCTTCGTGTCTCTTCCACTTGTCGTTGTGGGTTCTCTGTTCTTATCGGGCCGTGCCGCCCGTTACTTCACACTTTGTTAACTCGGTCGCCGTCCAACTTGTTCCATCTCCCCGCTCGGCCTCAGTGATGCATACAGCAATTACTCTTTGGCGGAAGGAGCGCCTTCGAAAGTGCTCTCGACGAGAAGATCTTGAATGGCGGCGCCGATTTGTTTCAGGCGGGCGTGATCGTCGACCTTTGCGCCTGTGGCCCGGTCGCGCACGTAGAACGCGTCGATGATCTGATCGCCGAGAGTGAAGGCCCTGGCTGCAACGACGTCGAGCTCGTTGGCGAACAACGCTGCTGTCACACGGTGAAGCATCGCAACCTCGTCACGCGCACGTATCTCGACCACCGTGGATCCAGCCGAGGCGCTGTTGTCGAGGGTCACCTTCACTTCGATCGGTCCCGATGCGACGCGGCGACGGTCGTATGCGGCCGATCGCTTGGCGAGCTGCTCGTCGAGCTCGAGACGGCCGGCGAGCACGTCGTCGAGATCGCTGCTCACGGTGGCCCAGTCGGGCCATCGCCCGTGTGCCGGATCGACTACGAACACCTCGAGGGCCACGCCGTCCTCGCTCGCCACGTCTGCTGATCTGACGTCGAGCCCGTGAAGGCAGAGCACGCCCGTCACCGAAGCAAGAAGGCCCGGCCTGTCAGGTGCCACTACCGTCACACTCGAGTCTCGGGGCACGCCCGAGTCTCCGGGAACGATGACGGGCCGAGCCTTCGCACCTGACGAGCGAACCTGCGACATGAGAGTTCGGTGCTCTGCCGACCGGAGCGCCGTTGCAGGCGGTGGGAGCTCGTCTCCCTCGAGCAGGGCTGCGGCTCTCTTCACGAGATCCGCGACGAGACCGGCCTTCCAAGTTCCCCATGCAGCCGGTCCTGTCGCGAGGGAGTCGGCTTCTGTCAGGGCCGCGAGCAGGTCGAGGTTCTGGCGGTCTCCCACCGCTCGGGTGACAGCACTGACCGTCGCCGGGTCGTCGAGATCGCGCCGCGTCGCAAGGTCTGCGAGAAGCAGGTGGTTGCGAACGAGGTTTACGAGCGATTCGACGTCCGGCTCGGGGAATCCCATCCGAACGGCCATTCGGGCGACGATCTCGACGCCGACGTCGGTGTGGTCCCCCGGCGAGCCTTTGCCGATGTCGTGGAGCAGGGCGGCGACGAGCAGGAGATCGGGCCTCGCGACGCGTACGGTCAGTGCCGAAGCCTGGGTCGCGGCCTCGAGGAGATGGCGATCGACGGTGAAGCGGTGGTAGGCGTTTCTTTGAGGCTTGTTGCGCACTGTGTCCCACTCGGGCAGGAGCCGCGAAAAGATGCCGTAGTGGTCGAGGGCCTCGAGAGCTCGCACCGCACTCGGTCCTGTGGCGAGGACCCTCACGAGAGCGGTGCGAAGTTGGTCGGGCCACGGTACGGGAGGAGGCGGTGCAAGCCGTGCGAGCTCGTTCAGGCTCACGCGGCTCATCGACAAGCCTCGTTCGGCTGATACGGCGGCCAACCGCAGAGCGAGGGTCGGATCGAAAACGGGATCCGCATCAGCCGTCAGCACGACCTCCCCGCCGGCACGGCCGCCGGTTCGATCAGAAAGGCCGATTCCAGGTTCGATCTCCAACGGGACCTGCGTCTCGGCGTCGTACTCACGATAGGAGTCGCCATCGCCATCGGTGCCGACTCCTCCGCCGAGCCAACGTCTCCTCTTGCGCGTCACCTGCCAGAGGGCGCCGCGGCTCCAGAGGTCGTCGCTGACCCACGCGATGTCGCGTCCAGCGCGGGCGACGTCGAGCATGAGAGCGTCGGCGTCCGAATATGAAAGAGCTTCGGCGACGGCGTCTTGGTCCTGGAGTAGAAGCGTGTCGGCCGCACGCGATGACCGCCTGTGCAGCTCGACGCGCACGGAGAGCAGGATGCTCCGCGCGCCGTCGAGGTCACTCAGGTCGACGCTTCGCCCGAGCGCAGGAGATGCGAGCACCGCCGCGTGCAACCCAGACAGGTCCCGGAGGCCTCCGTGCGCCTCTTTCAGGTCGGGCTCGAGCAAGAACGCGACGTCGCCGTGCTTTCGGTGTCGCAGTGCGACCTGATCGGCGAGGACCGGAAGCCACCTTGGTGCCCGGCTGCGCCAGAGCTCCCTGGCGCGCGCGACCACAGGCTCGGAGACCTCGGGATCCCCCGCTACCAGTCTCGCGTCGAGCAATCCGAGTTGGACCCGCAGGTCCTCGCCGGCGACGGTCAGGACCTCAGCAGGGGTCCTGACCGAATGGTCCAACCGGACACCCTCGTCCCAAACCGGGTACCAGACAGAGTCGGCCACCGCTTTGACGTCTCGCCTCTGGCGGTGGATGAGCACCACGTCGAGGTCGCTGTGAGGGCAGAGCTCCTCCCTGCCGTAACCGCCGACCGCGACGAGTGCCAAGCCTTGGAGGGTTCCTCCTGCCGCGTCGGTCAAGAGATCGCTCAGCCGAGCGTCGGCAGCAGCGCTGTACGCCCGGCAGAAAGCCAGGCCTTTGAGGCTCACGTCTTCAACGAGGGCCTGGCGCTCTTCTCGGAGGGACACGGTTGACCGTCTTACCAGGTCGTGGGCAACTTCGTGACCCTGAGGACCCTTAAGGGTGTACTCGTTCGCCGCGCACGGTCGGCAGCCGTGGGCGTTTAGCCTGTTGTATGCACCGGGATGCCGGCGCACAGGCCCTTGGAGGGCGGCAAATGTCGAACGTACCCGAGACCAGCAAGAGCTCCACGATGAAGACCGTCGACGCCGTGCTCGTGATCGCCGGGGTGATCGCCGCGGTAATGATCGGTCTTTGGGTGTTCGATGCGATCGTGGGAGCGGTGCTCTGGGTCTTCAGGATCGCGATCCTGGCGATCGTCGTGATCGTCCTGGTTCGCCTGTTCACGCGCAACAAGTGACGGCGCGGCGGGGACCGGGCGACGCGCAGGTGGGCTAGCCCGCCGTCAGGTGCTCGTAGAGCTCGACGTGCTCGGCCACCATCCGCTCGGTGGAGAAGTAGCCATCCACCGCAGCACGACAAGCTGACCGGTCGATCTGGTCGAGAAGCCCCACGGCATCCGCCATCGTTGCCTCGTCGGGGCAGAGGAACCCGGTGCGCCCGTCCTGTATGACTTCGGGAGCCGCGCCTTCGGGGAACGCGATGACGGGTGTGCCCGATGCGAACGCCTCCAGCATGACCATGCCGAAAGGCTCGTTCCACCGGATCGGGAACAGAAGCGCTTTGGCGCCTCGGAGCAATTCGAGCTTTCGCTCGTGGGGAACCTCGCCGAGATAGACCGCGCCGTCTCCGAGGAACGGCTCCACGTGCTCCTCGAAATACCGTAGCTCCCAGGGCTCGCGCATCTTTGCCGCCAGCAGGAGCCTCATTCCTGCTTTTCGCGCGACCTCGATTGCCCGGTGAGCTCCTTTGTCCGGAGACATCCGGCCGAGGAAAAGAAGGTACTCGCCGTCGTCGTCCCCGCACCCGTCTCCCACTGTGAAGGCAGAGGAGTCGATCCCGTGGTGGATCACGCGCGCAATCGGTAGATCGGGAGCTGCCCGGCGCTGGGCGTTGGAGATGCACACTATGGGGACGCGATCGGCGATCGCTCCGTATAGATAGGACAGCTCGTCGTTGAACGGCCCGTGGATGGTCGTGGCGATCCGCAAACCCGGAAAGCGCTCCGCGTAGAAGGGCCCAAGGATGGTGTGGTCGTGGACGACGTCGTAGGCGTCGACGAATTTGTACGAATGGATCACGTGCTGCATCTCGGGCACGGCCATTCCGATCCGCATCCCCTCAGCTTCCGGCAGCACCCATTCGAGCGGGACCGGGCAAGTGGAGTCCCCGCTCGCGAACAGAGTGACATCGTGTCCGGCTGCGACCAGACCCGTCGCGAGTTGGTCCACCACGAGCTCGATCCCGCCGTAGAGCGGCGGGGGGATCGGTGCCCATGGCGGCGCCACGACTGCGATACGCATTCCACGATTCAACCATGGGCACCGGGCGTTGCCTCGCACCTGTCGGCCGGCCCGCCCCGACCACTAGGCTCGCTTGACCTGGCGGCGTGGCCGAGTGGTTTAGGCAGGGGCCTGCAAAGCCCCGTACGGCGGTTCGATTCCGCCCGCCGCCTCTGAGACGAGCAGGTTCGTCATTCCTTGACACCCTGAAAGAGGCTGGGCGAGACTGACCGAAGTCTGACGCCCGTGTCAGATAACGGAAGCAGCGGTCTTCAGCTGCGAAAAGGGGGTTGGCAAATGGTCCGTACGCGAATGTTCCGCGTTGCGGTCGGCGGTCTGGCGGTCGCGATGGGCTTGCTGATGGCGGTCCCGGCCGGAGCTTCAGGCCAAGTGGTCAAGATCAAGTCGCCGAAGGCGGGCGAACCCGGGTACCCGACGTGCATCACACCTACGCACGTGACCAACAATTGCTCGATCCTCGTCAAGGTGAAGGGTGCGCCGAAGAACACCGAGATCGCCATAGTCGAGTGCAATTCCAATGAGGCCTCTGGCGACACGGACTCATGCAGCTCGAGTGCCGGGTCCGGTTCCGGAGAGGCCGTCCTCGTCGAGACGAACTCCCTGGGCAAGGCCAAGGTGAAGGACTACCCGGTTCTCGTGAGCTCGACTCAGATGCTGGGTGATGGGTACTCCGCGGTGGGCGACACGTGCTACATCTTGGTTGCAAACGTGGCCACCCAGACGCAGATCGGCAGCGCGGTCGCGTTCACTGCCGGTTCATAGCTCAGTCGACCAGCACTATCGACAAGCTCTAGAGACGGACCTTGTGTCGGCGGGCCGGGCCTTCGGGTCCGGCCCGCCGGCGCGTTCAGGGGCGAGCGGTTCCGGCGGCGCTCCAGGAGCAGGCGCCGGTTGCATGGGCGATCACGAGGTAGGTCCCCGGTGGCAGTGTTGCGCTCTTGACCTCGTGGGTCCCGGGAGCTCTCCCGGCGACGAAGAGGTTGGCGGCCTGACGTCCGTGTGACTGGAGCACCACGTCCACGGACGGTGACTTCGTCGCAGCAGAGCACCGCGCGGACACGGCGACGCTGAACGGAGCCGTGACCCTGAAAGCTGCCGACTGCGCGGAACCCGACGTGGCGAAGTGGAAGAGGAAGCCTTTCTCGAGCGTCGGGGCAACCACTCGGAGGTGGGTGCTCGGGAGAGTCTGCGCTATCGGGACCGACGTGCTCGTCGAGTTGGCATGGCCCCGCGCTACGTACTCGTACTCGGCTGCCAGACCGACGACGAGCAGCAAAACGATGGCGAACACCTGGATGACGGTGACGCGGGTCGTGTGGTTGACGCGCGTGCGCCGGCGCCCTCGTGTCCGCAGGTAGACAGACGAGCGGTCCGCCTCGACACTGTCTTTCGCGGATGAGCCGGACCTGAGCGCCCGTGGCTCGACCTCTACCGTGGCGGCGATCTCTCGTGCGATGGAAGCAAAGGACTGCGGATCGCCGAACGACGAGGCCTCGGCAACGGCCGGTTCCGATACGGCGACTTGGTTTATCTCGGTTGCGAGCTCTATGTGGCTGGCCGCGACGACCGGCTCGCCCGGCAGTCCCAGGATGTCGTGCGGGGCGGCAACGGGAAGGTTGGGAGATGGCGCCGCAGCTTCGGCCTCGGGTGTAGGCGGCGTAGCGGATCCGGTGTCTTCGGCCACTGCGCCGTTCCCCGGGTCGTTGCTTACGGCGTCAGCGGACCGGTTCAGGACCGATTCCTGTTGCGAGTCGTCGGCTGCCTGCGGTTGCGCTCCTTCAGCGAGCGTCTGGCCCGAGTTGGACTCGGACAATGACGGCATTCCTTCAAGCAGTGCATCGAGGCCGGTCAAAGCCGGTGCGGTCTCGTTTACCTGCTCCGAGCTGTCAGTGTCGGCAGCCGCAGGCGGTTCCTTCGAAGCGTCTGGCTGGGTACGTGTTCCTTGATCGGTGGGTGGGGACGACTGCTCGGAGCCCGAGGTAGGCGCGTCGCTGTCGATGACTCCCCTGAGGATGTCGTCGAGAAACGTGTCGCTGTCACTCATCCCTGCTCCACCAAGCCTCCAGGCTGGGCGGGCCCTTAACGCCCGCGCACATCGGCCTAGGGCTGAGCATCGGCACTACGAGCTGTCCCCTGGAGCGAATTCCCGGCCGCTCAGGCGCTCCTGACGCTCGCGGCCACCGGCTGGCCAGGGCCGATACCAGGGGCTTTCAGGAAGGAACCACCCTCGCGTAGTCCCAAACGAGGTCGGCCGGGCGGTCGGTCCCGAGGAGCAGCTTCCCAGGGTGTTGCTTGTCGATGTGCCCTATCAAGCCGTTGTAGATGGAGTAGCCGACGAGCTCTTGAAGTCGCCGCGGGTAGTGCTGGGCGACGTGCCTCGGGATGCCCAGCTGTTGGTTCTCCTGCTGGCGTATGTAGCCGGCGCAGTAATTCATGGCGATGCCGACCCGGCGCTCGTCGGTGGTGTTGGACCCACCGCCGTGCCAGAGGCTCCCGACCCAGATGAGCACGCTGCCCTTGGCCATGACGGCGGGGATCGAGTCATAGTGCTCGAGAAGGTCGGGGGAGTGGTCGGCGAGGTGAGTGCCTGGGACGAGGCGGGTGGCGCCATTTCTCTCGGTGAAGTCGGTTATCGCCCACATCGTGTTGCAGATGAGCGGCGGGTGAGGCTTCGGCAGGGGGATGAGCTGGTCGTCGGAATGGATCGGCTGGGCGCTCTCGTCGCTTCCGATGGAGATCGAAGACAACGAGGAGATGAGCAGCCCCGGGTCGAGAACCTGCTCCACTATCGGCAGGACGTTCGGATGTACGGGTATGCGTTCGTAGAGCGGACCGTGGACCAACAAGTTGTAGATCCGGGTGGTGTGACGGCCCTCGAAGACGTTGTCGGCCGGCGCGATCCCGAGGGTGTGCTCCAGGCGCAGAAGGTCGGCTGCTATCTCGTCGCAGAATCCGGGATCGATGGCACCCTCTATAACTGTGTAGCCCTCGGACCTCACCGACTTGGCATGTGCGCCGATGACTCCTTCGTCGAGGGTTTGCGAGTCCACTTTTCCCTCCAGAGACGGTGTAGCGGTGGGATCAGGCTAACGCTGGAACGGGTGGGTGTTGACTGTGCTACCGAACAGCGAGATCTGACGATGCCCGTGGAGGCCGGCCCGAGTCCCGGGTGATACCGTGCCCGGAGGGGCCGTTGGCGCAGTTGGTAGCGCACTTGCATGACGCGCAAGGGGTCAGAGGTTCGAGTCCTCTACGGCCCACGTCAACAGACCTGCGCCCCTGCAGGACGCCCTCAGCGCCTGCGGCGCGTACCCCTGGGAGCAGGCCCCCAGACCCCCTGCCGGGCCCCCCGGCTCGCTTCACTCGCTCCCGGCGGTGTCGCCCGCCGACCGTGCGTAACCGGTAGCCGGACGGATCGAAAAATCGGGCGCTACGCGCGCCGCCCGGTGACGCGAAGCCGAGCCGCGTCCCCCAGGCCCGACACATGTCAAGCCCCAGCGCCGGCCCACAACGACCGTCGGGTCTCTTGGAGCCAAGCCGAGCGCAAGATAGCGCCGTTGCCCTTACCGCCCGGGGGGCAGACGCGTTACACCCCATCTGTATCGTCGGCCTGTGACGACGATGAACTCCGATGCGAACGGCCTGGACGACAGCGCCCTTCAGTGCGCCTACGACAGGGCCTGGGCGAAGCTCTCGCTTGGCCTCGACCCCGACGAGCGCGTACACGTCTGGCGGGAGGTGTGGGCCCTGAGCGGCGAACTCGGGCGCAGGCAACCGGCGGCCATGGACGCCGCTGCATGAGCTCGCCGAGCCTTGGACATCGAGCAACACCGCGCCTATGAGGATGCGTTGGCCCGACGCAACATCGTGGAGGGCTTCACCGCTGCACCCCTGTTCCTCGGCACGGCCAATGGGAACGCGAAGGGCGGATTCCCGAAGCTCTGACAACGTTCCTTCGCGTCAGCCCCCGCCACACCGGTGTCTACCAGCGCGCAACTAGAACCATCGCTCAAACAGACGCCCCGAGCCGTCGCGCCACCGGTCGCGGGCCGCTTGAGCAACTGCTGAAAGTGCGACAAGACCGGGTTCCAGGCTCCTTCGTCCCCGACCTCGGCGAGACAGTTCATCGCGTAGTCCCTGACGGTCCCGCTCCTGTCGCTGAGAGCTTTCACTAAGTCGGCGGTCGCGTTCGGCCCCAGGTGCTTCGCCAACGCGACCACGGCTGCGCACCTCATAGCGGTGGCGTGAGGGCCGGTTTCGTGGCTGCTTGCCGTAGTTCCTCGATACCATCGTCACCCGTAGCGTCGTCCAATGCCGCTACCAACAGGGTCCTCTCCAGCCAGCCGGTTTGCCTTCTGAACTCCGCCGCCAAGAGGGACGAGCCGACCGGACCAATTGCGGCCACCTCGAAGAAAAATGTGAAGTCGTCGGTCCGCCGCGTCCAAGCGCTGAGGCGTTGGGCAGTGGCATCCACATCGTCCACGCAGTCAATCATTACCGGTCTTGGCGAACTCGCGCCGTTCGATGCCCAGAGGCGCGCCTATCCACCCGTGGCAACGTATTGGCGCACTCCTTCCAGGTAACCCCTGCTGACGCGTTGCTGCACCGCGCGTACCACCGGACTGCCGATGCGTGCAATGCAGCCCGCCGGACGCGAGAACGCGACGACATCGAACGTCACCCCGCCATATGGACCTTGTCGGACGTGGAATGACTCCTCGCCGCGCTCGGGGTGACCCGGAAGCGTGCCGTACGCGAACCCGAACCGGTCGGCCTCGTCGGTCACATAGACGATGCGACACGGGACCATCACATGCAGCGGTCCGAGGTGAAATGTGACAACCACGACAGTGTCAGTGACCAGCTTGGGATTGTGCGGCGTGAGGGAGGCACCGACGTGCCGGTGAGCCTGCCAGTTTCGGAGGGCATCCTTGGCGCGCTGGAAGGCCCGGTCGCCCTGGCCGATTGGGGCCGAATACAGGTCATGCTGGTAGCCGACCGGCAGTGAGGAAGGGTCGCGCGTAGCGCCGACCTCGGGGTAGGTCACCCGTTCGTCTGTGAGGCCACGCACGAGGCGTTCGGTGTCGGGACGGAGCGTGATGAGCACGACCCAGACGCTACTTAGGGCTTACGAGCCTTGACACCGCTCCGGGGTCCTGAACACGCCCTTACGCGAAGCGTCCCGGGCACCAGGGGGTAGGTGGCCCGGGGCACTCCCCGCGAACGGTATGACGCCCGCGTGCCCTCTATTTTATGGCCTCGTTCGCGGAGTCGGACATCGACCCGTCGTGTTCCAGATGGGGGGTTGATGGCGGCCGAACCTCAGGTCCCGGGGGATTGGATATCCGGTTCGGTCTCGCCATCTGAAACAGGCTTTGCCCAGACACCCGGGTTGGAGCCGACCGTGGCATAGGTCGCCGCCGGGACGATGGAGTCACGCCGGGACCGCAGAAGAAGGGCTACAACGGCGGCCGGCACCGCTATGACCGCGTACGCCAGATTGAATCCTCCATTGGCCAGAGAAACAGAAGCGGCAACCTGAGACAGCCCCGTTCCCGATTGAACCAAGACTGTGCCGACGGTGTAGACGCTCGCCCCGACCGCGGCGAGAAAGAGGTTCACGGCAATCGCGATGGCGAACCTGCGATTACGCCGGAGGTGGATGTCCGCAATGCGCACCGGTCTCAAATCGTCGTCACCTGATGTAGGTCTGCGGTCGTAACGAAGATTTGACCATCGCTCCAGCTGCCACCAAGTTAGACCGAGAGCCGCGAGGAGAATCAGGACTCCCTGACCGTCCGCGTAGTCCGCAGCACCCTGAACGGCCACTCCTAGCGATTGCCTATAGGACTCGCCTGGGAGGACGAACGTGCCATGAACGACTCCGCCTGCTATTGCAGCGACGAACCGGATGACCTGAGCAGCGATGAGGGCGATAATCAACATCTCGGCGAGGTCTCGCTCCCCGAGTCGGCGGTCGCTTTTCGGAGCTGCCGGGTTAGCGTTTACGTCAGATTGCGTGACAGTCATCCCATCCCCTTGGTGGGCCATGAGGGATTCCCAGGTTCAGCCCTGCCATCTCGGAGATATCGGCAGCCAGTTTCCGGCGATTGAGGCAAATGTCCGAGCGGAAAAGAGTCGGGAGGATGAGTCGAGCCGTTTTGAGCTCCTAATATGAACTCCCAGGCCGAGATGACGGGCCATATCCGGAACTACAAAGGCCGCAACACTTACACGGGCCACGCTATCGCGGAGGTTTCTGCCGAGTCGTCCGCCCAAAACGGGAGTCACGGCAGGGATTACGCTTATCCCCGACAATAACTAGGCACCGAGTAGTACGAGTGTCCTGTCAATCACGGTGAATGGGGATGGCTCCGGCTTGGCCTCATTCACGAATCTTCAGGCTTTCGGCGAGGAGATGGTCAACGCCATGGAGACTTGGACCTGTGACGCTAGGTCGAGGCTTCGGCCGATAACGGGTCCGTTCAGCGGACATCACCTGAGGCCTCGAAATCGTCAGCTCCCGCGACTGACGACGAGGCGGCCTCGAGCGATACACATGCGTCGGTCACACGATGCGCCGTTCAACGTCTCAACCGCCGTGTCGGCCCCCGTTCCTAAGCGCCACCAGGTGCCTCGGCACTTAGCTCCGCGGCCATGGTCTGCCCGACATCGCGCCCATTG
The DNA here is from genome assembly GCA_963801315.1 of uncultured Acidimicrobiales bacterium. GTDB lineage: Bacteria > Actinomycetota > Acidimicrobiia > Acidimicrobiales > CAVXTF01 > CAVXTF01. Next base: position 132,277 of record CAWDEI010000007.1, read on the forward strand.
GACATCGGGCGAATCAGGGGGGTCGGTGGTCTACGTAAGCTCCACCCAAGTGCCCGGCGTGCCCGCCACTTGGCAAAGCCAAAGCGCCGCGTTCACGTCGAGAATAATCTCACCGACTCGGTGAGGACCAGTGCTCTTTTTCGGATGGCCCGCCGTGGTGGCCGGAACGAGATACAGCTGTGCGGTACTGCCGGAAGCCTGAACTCCGTAGGCCGAGCCAGCGGCGATGACTCCGGGTTGTGGCGACTTGTTGATAGAGCAGTGAACGGAGCTCGGATTAGTTCGCACTTCAGGTTGTGCCAGGGACTCAAGGCGTAGGCTGTGTAGTGCAGTCGAGATATACGGGAAACGGAGGAGTTGACGTGCGGTCACGAGGTATGTCTCGTCATCAGCGCGTTCGAGGTGCCGTCGCCATCACCTGCGCTCTCATCGCCGCCGCCTGGTCATCGGGAGCGGCCGAGGCGAGTGTATGGACGGGTCAGAACACCCAGAATCCCCCTAACGCGTCGTATGCGGTGCTCTCCTCAGTGTCTTGCCATGGCCTGAGCCATTGCATGGCCGTCGGCAGCTGGTTCGGGACTACGCCCACAAAGTCCAAGACGCTCGCCGAAGACTGGAACGGCTCCTCCTACGTGATAGTGCACACTCCGAACCCGAGTGCGTCTGATGACCAGTTGTTCGGCGTGTCCTGCCCCGGAGCGGACAGCTGTTTCGCCGTTGGCGAATCGTTGTCCGACGCCAAGCCCATCATCGAGCGATGGTCAGACGGCGTGTGGAGTCTTCAACCCCCCGGTCATTTAGGGACCGGTCTCAACGGCATTTCGTGCGTGAGCGTCAGTTTCTGCATCGCCGTCGGAGCCGGTGGCGCAGGTAACTCAGTTGTCGATGGCTGGGACGGCTCGCGATGGTCCCTTCTCGCACGAATCAGACCAGAGGGATACTCCGGTGCTCAGCTGAGTTCGGTCTCGTGCAGCTCGTTGACCTCCTGCGTGGCGGTCGGCTCTGCAACCGACTCCGAAAACGCTCAACATCTCCTCGCTGCCACTGGGAATGGGTCGACCTGGACGAGCAATGTTCTCGCCTTTCCATTCTCGGCCGACCAGGGCCATCTCGACTCCGTCTCGTGCCCGGCCACGACCAGTTGCATGGGAGTCGGCTCGGTCGAGGGGCCAGCGGTGGATGAGGCGGTGGCCGAGCATTGGAACGGCTCCACTTGGACTGCTGCGGCCCTGCCTTCGAGCGAGTATGTCCAAGCGGAAGCGGTCGCCTGTGCATCGACCACAGCATGTGAGGCGGTCGGAGCAGTCTTCAACAACGGTAAGACGTGGGGTGCCAACTGGAACGGTACCTCGTGGAGCCTCGACACGATGCCTGACGTGCCCGGTCTGGCATTCCTATATGGAGCCGATTGCACCAAGTCGAGCGGCTGTTCGGCGGTCGGCGTGTGGGAGCCTGGTGGCACCTCCTACGACATTGCATATCACTCCACCTAATACGGACTGGACCAGGGTCGCCTGATCCAAAGCGGATAAACCTACGGGCAGAATCGAATACGTGACGCCGATTACAAGAGCTACTGCCAACGGCATATGTCGTCCTGCGCCACAAATTCGGCTGGCGGTTCAGGCCACTTCGCGTCCCCCTGGACACATCGACGACTTACAACGTCAGCTGGGATTGGGCCGGCACCACGTGGGCGATGGTTGCACGACAGGTCTCGGACGGTTCTGGTGATTCAGCGCGAATGACGGCCTTCGGCTTCGACGACGCACGAGGACCTGCCGCGCAACTGGCGCGCTACTTGCGTGCGGGCGAGTCGCTGCTTTGGTCCGGTCGACCCGACCCCGGTGTCCGGTTCACCCCTTCGGATGCCTTCATGGTGCCCTTCAGCATCGCGTGGGGAGGCTTCGCCGTCATCTGGGAGGCATCCGCGATCGCATCCGGCGCGGCACCACTTTTCACCTTGTTCGGTCTTCCCTTTGTTGCAGTCGGGTTCTACATCACCTTCGGGCGCTTCATCTACAAGCGCCGCCAGAAACTTCGAACCGCGTACGGGGTCACGACAGAACGCGTCTTGGTCGCGGTCGGAGACACGACGCTCGTCGACTCCCCAGTGAAGAACGTCCCCACCTCGATGCGAATGAGCAGGGACGGCTCGCATGTCACGGTGACCTTCGGCAACACCGTTGGTAACCGCGCAACGATGTACGCCAACAGTGGGATGGAGATGCTGAACCGCGGGACACCGGCGGCAGCCTTCTTCGACGTGGCAAACCCCTCCGCGCTGCTGTCGGCCCTGGACCGCGCTCGAGGACAATGGGGCCAATCGTGAGGGTCAGTGACAAAGACGACCGGCAGCCATCTGGACGAGGGACCTGTGCACGAAGCACGAGATTCTCTTCCTCGTCGAGTTCCTCCGCTCGGCCCTGAACGAGGGTCAGGGTGTGTGTGGTTCCATTCTTGATGAGGTCGTTGCTTACGCATTCTCCTGCCCGCCCGTAGCAGTGCCAGACTGGTGACACGTTCGAGCGTTTCACCGACCGCGCCCCGCAGGGTCCTCGTCCTGGCTCAGGAAGAGGCGCGCCTTCTCGGCCACTCTTTCATCGGCACCGAGCACATCCTCCTCGGCCTCATCCACGAACACGAAGGAGTTGCCGCCCAGGTATTGGCCCAGCTCGAGGTGTCGCTCGAGGATGTTCGCTCGAAGGTCGAAGAGACGATTGGACTCTCCGGGACGGCTCCGACCGGCAGTCCGCCCTTCACGCCGAGAGCCAAGAAGGTCATGGAGCTGTCGCTTCGTGAAGCCCTCCAGCTCGGCCACAACTACATCGGCACCGAGCACCTTCTGCTCGGCATCGTGCGGGAGGGCGAGGGTGTCGCTGCCCAGGTGCTCGTCGGTCTGGGTGCGGACCTAGCCACGGTTCGCCAAGAGGTCATGAAGGTACTTGCGAAATCGGTCGAGCACGTCGGCAAGGAGTGGACCGCGCGTGTCGTGCGAGCGGGTCGAACGCCAACCGACTACGCGGCGGCATACGCGGACCTCGGAGAACTCTTCGCTGCGCGAGGCATCGAGCTCGACGACATCGAACCTCGTCAGCTCGTGGTCATATCCGTCGACACGGACGAAGGTCCCGGACTCACCATCAGCTTCAGCTACACCGAAGATGAGCCGGACCGCGATTTCGATGACGAGGACGGCGATGGAACGTCATAGCGCCGCCGATGACACTCCCAGAAGATCGCGTTACCTAGACAACGCGAACGCCTAGAAAAGTGGGACCCGCAATGGCATATTTCAGCCGCCGAGTACGCCGGTTTGCACCGAGGCCGAAGGCAAGCATTCTGCTTGTATGCGTTGCTATCGCATCGACGTCGGTGTCGCTGTCGGCGGCATCTTCCGCGGAGGCGCTGTCGAGTAGCACGACGAACTCCAAGTATTTTGCGGGTTACGTGGCCACCGCGACCAATTTCATCTAATGATGCGGTACAGGTCAGTTTCGATGTACCGACGTTGTCGTGCGCCCAACAGAACAAGAACCAAATCCTCTCCATATTCCAGTTTCTAGATGTCGGTGAGGGCCTCTTCGCCGAGGCGTACGTGGCTGCACAATGTGACGACGGCTCACCGACGTACGGCGCAGGCGCTGGAGTGTGCGCTTACTCGGGATGTGCTCCGTGTGCGGGACTCTCGGTCGCCCCAGGGGATTCAGTGACTCTTTTGGAGAGTGTAGGCAACGGGATGGAAGCACCGTCAGAGGCCGCCGCCGTAGACAACACGAGCGGCAATGCTACGGGGTCGTGCGAGGTATACGGAGGCGTGCCCTCTGGAACCGCGTACACGGGAGTTTGCGGCCAGGACCTCACGAATGCCGGCCCGGCATCCACCGATTCGGCAAAACCGCCTCCTTTCAACGGTTGCCAGTCGGGCAAAATGCCAGAGTTCAGCTCGGTGGCGTTCACCGGGGCCATCATCAATGGTCAATCTTTGGGCTCGTTGAATCCGACCCAGTACAACATGGTCTCAGGCGCAGGGACGCTCCAGGTAAAGACCCGGAGCCTCAAGGACGGTGGCGAGTCCTTCAAGGATGTCTTCGAGCACCATTAGGGCGCTTTCGAGGTCGAGGACCGATGGGGGAGTGAGACGCCTGCACCTTTGGAGGTCACTCAGCGTCACGGTGAAAGCGACGTCCTAGGAGGCGATGCGTACAACATGAATGAAGCGACAGGATATGTTGCGTGTACCGATGCTCGATACCGTTGAATCTCTTGTCCTGGACCTTCTTGAATGGATAGGCCCAGGGCCTCGCCCATACGACGAGGTCCTAGATGCCTGGCGGACATCGTGTCCCCGGCTACCCGTATGGGAAGAGGCCAACGACAGGGGCCTGGTGACATGTCATCTTGCAGAGGGGAGCAGGTTCGTTTCTGTCACTCCTGCCGGTTTGCTGCAGCTGCGAGAACACCGCCCAACAGCCACGCCCTAAAAAGTTGGCGGTTCACCAACCTGGGGAAAGCATTCCTGCTTGAAGGGGCCGTCTCGTTCGCGCGGAAAACCGCTGGCACGCGGCCCCTCCATGACTCACCGCCCGTCTCTAAACAGGGTGGCGCAGGTTTGGCCTGATCGACAGCGTGACAGCTCGGTCGCTCTGACGGGAAAGCCTCAAGGATTGGTTTTGGAGTTACTGATGTACCTCTTCATGCACGGTTGCCGAGCGTCCTTGGGCATCGGTGGCTTCTCGGTCGTAGGTGTGACCACGAGGGCCCGCTGGACGACGTGACACTGCGAAGACGACTGCTGACGTGACCAGGCCGACTCCACCGACGACCATGAGGATTACACCCACCGTCGAAACCCTGAACCCGGTGCCGTGAGATGTCACTGCCCAGTACATAACAGCACCTGCTGCGATTGCGAGGATGCTGAATACCATCCCTGAACGTCCCATAACTGCCTCCGTCTCATTTCCTGACCAGCGGCCAGGTACGAAGAAAGCAGGGTCCAGGGGTCCTTCGACTGTCTAACTATAACAGTGTGCAGCCCTCTAGATCACAAAACCCGAATTGCCTTCGTTGATCCACTGGTGTCCACAGCCTGGTGGAGCGTGGCCCGTTCCGAGAGTTCGATTGGACTGACCGGGCGCCAGGCCGAAACTGCACACTACCCCGACGCTCAGCAATATCCCGAGTGTCCCGGACGGCCCTTCCGGGCAAGTGGCGGTGCTTCAGGATTTGCTCGGGGTTGTCCTCGACTCGCCAGGCGCCTTGGGAGATGACTCCATGGACGGCCGGACGTCTATACGGTGAGTCCGACCAAAGGAGATCAAGCGATGCGCAAAGTAGTGGCATACGAATTGCTTTCGATCGACGGTGTGGCTGAGGAGCCAGACGACTTCATCCTCGATTGGGACGCGGTGATGACGGAAAACCTCGGGCGCGTCATCGCCACCCAGGATGTGGTACTCCTTGGCCGTCGGACCTACAACGACTGGGCGCGGTTCTGGCCGACAAGTGAAATCGAGCCGTTCGCAACCTTTATCAATGGAACTCAGAAGTTCGTGGTGACCTCGACTCCAGTGGAACAGAGCTGGGAGAACGCCGCCGTGGTCGAGGGCGACTTCACCAAGTTCGTCACGGATCTGAAGCACCAGCCGGGAGCCGACATTGGCGTCCATGGGAGCATCAGCCTGACACAATCACTTCTCGAGGCGGGCCTGGTCGATGAGCTCCGTCTTGTTGTAGCCCCGTCTATACAAATGAACGGCCGAAAGCTCTTCGATAGGGGCATCCCGGCGCGGCTGTCACTAACCCGCAACGTCACCTCTCCGAGCGGCTATCTGTTGGTGGACTTTCGACTCGTGACCTGACGTCACACCGAACGTTGCCCCCCCCTCTTGATATGGTCCTCAGCCGATCAGCCCGAAGGCCCCTTTGACCGCAGTAAGAACTTGCAAGACTGCATCGGGGGATAGCGCAGAATCGGGATTCGAGAGCATCGCGGTCACCACGTATGTTCGGCCTTCGCTGTCCCTTGCCAGATACCCCAACGTGAGCACTCCTGGCTCGGAGCCACCTTTGTACCAAACGGTCGGCCACTCAGACGGGTCCAGCCCGATCCCGCCGGAGTTTAGCGAGAGGATGGAGGCAAGGGGCGAGAGCACGCTCTTGGCAGAGAGAACTTGCAACCCGGCAAATGCCCGGCAGATGTCCACGGGAGAGGCGAACCACTCGATCGAATCGATGTCGCGGGGCTCGTTCGACTCCTCGACATCGCTCAGTGGAAGAGTGTCCACAGACGAGGTCAGAAATGAAGCTCGCTCACTGGGAGTCAGGGCGAGGTATTCATTCGCCAAGGTCGGATAGTTCGCGTAGTGCAACATGAGGGCTTCCCTCGTCGTGAGAAACGGCTCGTCCGCGGATTGGTCTGTCGACCATTTGCGTACCTGAACCTCGACCTCGGCCCGTCCGAGAAGCTCGATCAGCATGTCTGCTGCCGTGTTGTCGCTGATCGAGATCATCTTGGTCGCCGTCTCCTGGACCGTCACCCTGGTACCGACTGGACTGAACTGGAGAGAACCTGAGCCGGGAGCATTCCCGATGCTCTTGGAGCTCTGTTGCACGGTGAGTCGTTGGTTCCACGAGACGTGCCCCGAGGCGATCTGCTCAGCAAGTGCTCCCAGCACAAATAGTTTGAACTGTGACGCGAGAGGTCGTGGGGTCGAGGAGTCGAGCTGGTGAATCGGTGTGCAGGTTCCGCTGGACGATACCCGAGCCGCCAAAAAGCTGACGTCCGGTGCCAGGTTGGTCAATGTGCTATCGACTTCCGCCCATGTTGTAAAAGTCGCAGATACGTACGGCGCCAGAACCAGGCCGGCAATGAGCCCCGCTGTGTCGACCGACATGGTGATCTTCCATTCTCCTGTGCCAAATGTCGCCACCGCAGCGAGCGACGCCGGGGTCTCAGTCAGGATCCCGTCGAGCGACACTTCTCCTGATCCGGTGACCTGCGCGAGCGCCGTGTTGAGCTTGCGCGGGCTTACTTCACTCAAGAAAACGGAGTCGAAATGGGACTTGATCGCATTCTGGGTCAATGGCAGATCGTCGATTGCTCCGAGCAGCCACTTGAGCTGGGCTCCAACTCTCGTGTTCGGGATGGTCTTCGATGCGAACACCGAATGGGACACCGTTTTTTTGGGAGCGGATGATCGCGGATGAGTCGAGCCTGAGCACGACGCCAACATCAGAGACACCCCCACGATGATTCCAAGCCGCCCAACGCGAGTCACCCAGTCGACTCAGCCGCTAGAAGGGCCCAGGACACTCGCGTTTTCTATCACGGTCGCGCTTCGTGCCAGGTGGACGCCTCCTGCCCGTGGTCGAGGGTCCTCAACGTGAGCACCCAGTAGTACGTGAACTCGGTAACCTCGACGTCCACACCGATGGCCTCGCCGATTGCACGCAATTCCTCCGCGTCGAGAAAGTTCTTCAGAACCTCGAATTCCTCTCCATTGTGCAACCTACGACGCTGGTAGGAGTTGCCGTCGGCATCTCTCCGGGTCACGGGCCAGTTGCTTCCTTCGACATAGCGGTTGTCGACAAGTAGCACGCGACTTCCAGGTTCAAGGCGTGCGGGGAAAGTAGTAACGAAACGGCTCATGTCGTGACGAGTCAGATGCGAGAGCCAGAAACATGCGAGTCCCGCGTCGAAGGTTCCGGGCAGGGTCTCGAGGGAGAAGGCGTCGCACAAGTGGAATGCGACCGGACTTGCGTACACACGCCGACGTGCGTGGGCGAGTGGTTCTTCCGCGAAGTCTGTCGCCATGATCGACTTGGCTGTCTCGGCGGCCACCTCGGTCCAGAATCCGGTACCCGCGGCGACCTCCAGGATGCGACGCGACGAGGCGAAATCCCTAACGAGCTCAGTAACCAGAGCGATGTCGCTCTGCCGCTCCGGCTTGTCGTACACCTCGTCGTACTCAGACGCTCGGTGCCTGTAGTACGTCACAAGGGACTGGTCCACGCCGCCTCCTCCGGGAGGCTCCAGGTGGAACCCGGAAATACAGGCTAGGACAGTGGTGATACTCGTGATGACTCGACGAATGCTTCGGGTTCTCCCTTGGGTAGGGCGCGGCGGCCAAGATGGAGCAGTGACCGACCTGCGCCCCGAGGCAGCAACTGCCGTCGCTGGGGTCCGCGAAGCACTCAGTCTCGCTGAACGGGGCACGGGGACGGTGCACGCCAAGGTCGGTCGGGACGTCGTGACGGACACGGACGTGGCTGTTGAAGACCGACTCCGCTGCTCGCTGGCCAGCGTGTTCGCGTGGCCGGTAATCGGAGAAGAGCGGGGCGGAGAACCTCCGGACGACGGCAGCTACTGGCTCGTGGACCCGATCTGCGGCACGCGGAATTTCGCGTCGGGGATTCCACTGTTCGCCGTCAACCTGGCGCTGGTCGAGGACAACAGGATCGCCCTGGCGGTCGTGGGTGACGGTTCGACAGGCGACGTTTTCGTCGCTGAGGCAGACCGAGGTGCATGGCGCGTATCGGGTGACACCTTGGAGCCACTGTCGACCTCCGCCTCGAGCCTGGTCGTGGACTTTGGCGGGTGGCCGAAGGCTGGTCCGGAGCGTGGCCTGGCGGCGTCAGGCCTTGCGGCGGCAGTCCAGGCGGACCGCTGGGACGTTCGCTGTCTCTCGACGACACTCTCGCTTGTTTACGTTGCAACCGCCCAGATCGCCGGATCCGTGCTCTTTGCGACGCCAGAGCTCGTGCACGTTGCAGCGGGATCGTTACTTGTCGAGGAAGCCGGGGGACGAGTAACCGACACAGCGGGTGAGCCCTGGACGCTCAAGTCCGCGTCAATGGTCTGCGCAGCAACCGAGGACCTGCACGACGATCTATTGGACCTGCTCGCTACGACATTCGCGAACCACCAGGCAGCACCGAGCATAGAAATGGGACAGAAGACGTCGAAACCCGTTTGGAACGAGGTTTGAGTGCATGAGAGCGCGACGGGTGGGAGAGTAGTTGTCGAGCGAACCTGAACGGTCATTCATATAGCAACGGGTGGGAATGCTTGTGAATATCGGCGAACGAGTCTGAAGCGAGTGTCCAGTTCTACGCCACCGGCGCGGCCGGCACCTGAGCGCTGAGGCCTCAGTTGTTCCTGCGTGTTCGGACCGTACTGACGGTGCTCCGCGCCGCGGCTCGGAATCCTGTGCTCCGCAGGGTCGGGTTCGCATACGCGTTGTTCGGGTCGGCTGAGTTCGGAACGTGGATCTCGCTCCTGGTCTTCGCGTACGGCCATGGAGGCCCTACGGCGAGCATGGAGATGGTGCTGGTCCAGCTCGTCCCGTGCATCCTTCTAGGTCCATTTCTCGGCGCGCTCGCCGATCTCAGACGGCCCAGCCGGGTGCTTTTCGCGGGGTATGGGCTTCAGGCGGTCTCGCTCGCAGGTGTTGCGACGGCGATCGGTCTCGGAGCGCCGGTCGTCGTCGTATTTGTTCTCGCCCCGATCAGCGCGCTCAGCATGTCGTTGACCCGTCCGCCTCAGGCAGCGCTCTTGCCGGCCATAGTCCGTCGACCCGATGAGCTGACCGCAGCCAACGTCATGACGGGATGGACCGACGGAGCTGCTGCCTTGGTGGGCCCCGGGGTAGCCGGGATCCTGCTCGCCTGGCGCGGGGTCGGGATCGCCATTGCCGCGAACGCGGCCATGGCCCTTGTCGCGATGCTTCTCGTGGCCCGTGTCTCTGGACCGGCAGCTGCGGTCTCACTGGAAGACCTCGATGACCCGACACACGGCAAGGAGATCGACGGGGCAGCCCTCACTGTGACGTCGAGCGCCCGAAAGGTGCTCGGACCCATCTGGACCGGAGCGCGGTCCAACGTCGAGGTGGTCGCGCGCAACCCGCAGCTTAGGGTCCTTCTCACGTTGCACAGCTTCTATTTCCTGCTCATCGGCTCGCTCGACCTGCTGTGCGTCGTCCTCGCCGTGGACTACCTTCACATGGGGCGCGGCGGCGCAGGCTTCTTGAACTCCGCCCTCGGTGGCGGTGGGTTGCTGGCGGGGTTCGTGACCGCCTTTCTCGTAGGCAGGCGCCGTCTCGCCAACACTCTCGTCATAGCCCTGTCGATCGCCGTCGCGGCTCTGGCCTGTATCGGTGCCATCCGCAACGTGGCCATCGCTGTTCTTCTCATCGTCGCCGTAGGCCTGGCCGGCGCCGTCTTCGACATCACCGGTAGGACCCTCTTGCAACGATCGGCTCCTTCCGACGCCATTGCAGGATCGTTCTCGATCCTGGAATCCCTGATGGATATGGGCCTCGCACTTGGTGCCGTGCTCGTCCGCGTCGCAATTGCGATCGGTGGTGTAAGGGCCGCACTGCTTGCCCCGGCTGTCATTGCCGTGTTTCTCATCGTGGGTCTGTGGAGTCGACTGCGAAAGATAGACACGACCGCGACCGTGCCCCAGGTGGAGATCCAGTTGCTTCGCTCTATCTCGATCTTCGCCGCCTTGCCGGCACCGTCGCTCGAGGGCATGGCGCGAGAGCTAGAGGCTCTGTCGGTGTCGACGGGAACAGCTGTGATCACCGAGGGTGAAGACGGCGACTGCTACTACGCCGTCGCAGACGGAGAGCTGGCCGTAACGCGTGAAAGCCAGCTCCTGCAGGTGGTCTCGCGCGGTGACGGGTTCGGTGAGATCGCCCTGATCCGCAATGTTCCCCGCCAGGCATCGGTCACAGCGGTCTCCGATGCGTTGCTCTACGTGCTTCATAAGGAAATCTTCGTTCAGACCGTGACCGGCCACGTCGTCACGTCATCGAAGGCGAGCGCCGTAATTGCAAGCCACCTCGGCGACGGCGAACCGGACGGATCGGGAAGGGATCGCGAGTCGACCGGCGATTCGGGTTCCCGAGACGTTTGAGGCCGTAGTCTCGGAGATGTGCCCGTTCCTGCGTCGCAAGCACTCGACTGGCAAGAGGTCGCTTCGCCACCCACCTGGCCGCTTTGGAGCTGGCGGAGCGTCACGCTCTATCAGCGCCGCGGGTGGTCGGTGAGGACCTGGATGGAGCCGCCATTGGCCAGCCGGCCCTGCTCGAGACCGCATTGCCGGGCTCGAGCCGCATTCCCGCTATCCCCGAGCCGGACCGATTGCGCGCGCTCGGACGGGCTGCGGGGAGCATCCATGCCGTCGCGATAGAGCCGAGCCCGGCTCTCCCTCTTCGAGCTCGCTCATTGGATGACGTCGAGTTCGGTTCTCTTCGTGTTCCCGAGGCTTCCGCGGATCTGTTCGCCATCGCTCGGAACGTCGTTGCTGCGGCGTCCGCGTCCGTAGAGCCCAATGTCTTCGTCCATGGCGATCTGTGGCAGGGCAACACCTTGTGGGAGGGCTCTCGGCATTGCGGGACTCTCGACTGGGATGTCGCCGGCGTCGGCCCCGCAGGTATCGACCTCGGTTCGCTCCGCTGCGATGTCGCCGTCATGTTCGGGCAGAGAGCCGCAGATGTGGTCCTGGCGGGGTGGGAGGAGATACGTGGGATCCCCGCAACGAACGTCGCGTGGTGGGACATTGTTGCGGCGACGAGCACACCCCCCGACATGGCGATGTGGCTGCCCAACTTCCACCACCAGGGCCGCCAAGACCTCGACCTCGACACGGTGACGGTCAGACGCGATGGGTTCCTGGCGGCGGCTCTTGACCTCTACGGTCCTTGATCTCCGCCAAGGCCTCGAGCCCGGCGCGAAGGCCCGCCAGTTGCTCGGGCGAGATCATCTGTGCCAATTCCGCATCGATCGCGTCGACCCCGGCGCGGACAGCGACGGCCGCCGCGCGACCCCGCTCGGTCAGATCGATCACCATGCGGCGCCGGTCGTCCGGATTGACGTCGCGCGTCAGATAGCCCCGTAGAACCAGGGTGTCGATCAATTGGCTCGCTGCCTGCTTGCTGACACCCAGGCCTCGAATCATGTCTCGGGCGGATCCGCCGAAATTGGCCATTCCGCCTAATACGAACGCTCCGTTTCTCGGTAGGTCGTCGAACCCGGCGTCGGCAAGCCGAGCAACAATGGCCTGGGCATAGCTGCCGCGCGCCGCCCGCAGCAACGCGGGGATCACGACCTCGTCCTCGGAGGGGGTGCTCGCCACTCCGGGGAGGGTAGGGCTTAGGCCGAGAGTAGTCAATTTCCTAGACAGTCAACTTAACGCCGAGTTCCCGGAACGGAACAATGAAGATATGGCCCGATGTGCGCTGTTCGATCTCGACAACACCCTGGTCGACCGCGAAGCAGTTTTCCGGAGATGGGCCGAGATGTTCGTGAAGCAGCACTCCCTGGGCTCGGACGCCGTGGATTGGTTGTGCATGGCCGACGACGACGGCTTTGCTCAACGCCACGACATGTTGGGCGCAGTGCGCGAGCAGTTCGGGCTGAAGGAATCCGTGGATCAACTGGTCGAGACGTACTGGGCCGATTACGTCGCCCTGTACCGCCCGGACTCTCGGGTAACGGACGCGTTGACGCGGTTGCGGTCGACGGGGTGGCGCATCGCAATAGTCACGAATGGTCCCTCGAGCCAGCACGAAAAGGTGGCTCGAGCAGGTCTGGCTGAGCTCGTCGAGGCTTGCTGCGTGTCTGGTGAGATCGGCATCGGCAAACCGGACGGTCGCATATTCGAGGAGGCTCTGCGCCGTTGCGGCCGCTTGCCGCGAGACGATGATCCCGCATGGATGGTGGGAGACAGCCCCCTCCCGGACATCAGAGGTGGTGGCGAGGCGGGCCTGCGGACCGCCTGGATCCATCGGGGCCGTCAGTGGATCGAGCCCGGTTACCGTCCGGACGCTCAGGTGGGCTCCGTGCCCGAAGCGGTGGATGTCGTGCTCGCATGGGACGGCGCTCAGGACCCTGACTGACGGGCTGATGAAGATGCGCTCCCGAGCTTGGCTCGCGTTCGACGTGGCCGCGGTTGCAGTGTTCGTCGGGATCGGCCGCACCGTCCATGACCACGGGGTCAGCTTCGGTGGGTTTGCATCGACTGCGTGGCCGTTCGCGTCGGGACTCGTGATCGGATGGCTCGTGACGGCCGCTTGCCATCTTCGGGGACGGTCGATGACGGGTGGCTTCGTGACCGGCGTGTCGACGGTGGCGGTCGGGATGACACTCAGGGTCGTCTCGGGCCAAGGTATTGCGGTCGCCTTCGTGTTCGTGGCGCTGGGTTTTCTAGGGCTGGCGATGCTCGGCTGGCGTCTGATCGACGCATTGAGCCGTCGTTCACACCGGGACCGAGCTGCGGAGCATTGGTCGGAGGCAGCCGGGTGATGGGGCAGAATCGGGGACGGCTCTTGCACAGGAAGGAAGCATGAGGAATTTGAAAGCTCGTTACTCGCGTCTGTGGCTGGTCTCCGTGAGTGCCGTCGCGATCCTTTGCGCCGGTTGCTCCAAAGGGGGCGCCGAGACCACGACCTCGAACTCGACTTCGACGACCCTGCAACCTGCGGGACCGATCGGCGGGTGGTCGGCCGTGCAACTGCCCAATCCCCCCGGGGCGACCGACGCGCTGCTTACCGGGGTTTCGTGCAGCTCCGTCGCGTCGTGCACGGCGGTTGGGGCCTACGCGAAGACCGGCAAGTTCTACTCGCTCGTCGAGCGTTGGAACGGGTCGTCGTGGAGCGCTGAACCTCTACCCGGCGCGGCAGCGAGTGTCGTGTCCCGACTCCTCGCGATCTCGTGCCCCTCGACGACTGCGTGCTTCGCAGTCGGTGAGATCACCACGGCGACGAGCTCAGAGGCCCCTCTGGTCGAACGCTGGAATGGCGCTACCTGGTCAGCCCTGGCGGTCCCGCTTCCGAAGAAGAGCAGCGCGAGCGAGTTGACGTCGATCTCGTGCTCGTCACCGGTCGCGTGCACGGCCGTGGGCACCTACCGAGTTCCACCCTTGGGGCAGACCGTTGTGCTCGTGGAGAGATGGAATGGTCTGAGATGGGTTTTGCAGGTGGCGCCGGCGCTTCCCGAACACGTGACCTCTGTAACGCTCCTGCAGGTCTCGTGTTCGCGAGCGAACGCGTGCACCGCGGTGGGCCAGTCGACGACCTCGTCCGGATCGACCGCTGTGGCCGATTACTGGGACGGCACGGCATGGGCAACTCAGGCACTACCTGTCCTAGCGGGTCGCCGGTCAGCCAAGCTTTCCGGTGTCTCGTGTGTGTCTCCGGCAGATTGCACAGCCGTCGGGGATGCCACCGCCACTGCAGGTAGCGACGCGAGCTTGGCTGAACACTGGGACGGTCGAAAATGGGTGCTGGAATCGGTTCCAGGTCTCGCGAACAGGGAGCTGGTTCTCTCGGCAATTACCTGTGAGTCATCGAGCGCGTGCACGGCGGTCGGCCGCGAGACGATTGCCCTGTACGGCCCAACTGGCTGGAAGGTTCAACCGGCTCCTGTGCCGACGAGCGCCGTGGTATCAAATCTCTCTGGCCCGTCAGCAGTGGCATGCACCTCGACGGGCGCGTGCAAGGGAGTGGGGGTCTCGATCGCGCTCGCCGGAACGGCGACGATGCTCGTCGTGACCAACTCTTGATGACCTCACGCTGAGGCCTCGGGTCTCGAATACCTCGGCCTCGTTACCTCTCTTCTTCAACGGGCCAGGTTGGCGAGTCCCCTCGGAACCGACTTGGAGGCGGCCGATCTGCAATGGTGGTGGCGGCGCGACCAGCACCGCGAGGCTGCGCGTCAGCGGTTCTGGTTCGACGGGAACACCCCGATTGCTGCTTTCGTCGTGACCGACTGGGGCGCGCGTCTCAGCTGCGACCTGATCTCTGCTGATGACGACGCACTCTCTGTGACCGAAGTGGTATGGCCTGCCGCGCTCGAGCTCCTCGAAACGGTTTCCGGCCAGCCGGTCGAGCTCAACGTCCGCGATGACGACGTCAAGCTGGCTGAGGTGGTGAAGTCAGCGGGATTCGCTCCGGGCGACGAGGTCACGGTGTCCACCTGGATGGACTCGGCGCAACGCCCGGATATCGGCCGGCTTCCCGAAGGTTTCGAGCTCGTCGCAAGGAGCGATCGGCTCGGCGAGCCGCACCACATGATCAAGCGGAACGGTGAGCAAGTTGCAGAGCGCCTCGCCGAGTGCACGCTCTACCGGCCCGATCTCGACCTGATGGTCTGTTCCCCAGCCGGCGAGATGGCGGCGTACAGCCTGTTCTGGGCTGATCTCGTGACCGGCGTGGGAATGGTGGAGCCCATGCGCACCGAAGAAGGGTTCAAAGGGCTGGGCCTGGGTCGGCACCTTCTCACGGCGGGGATCGATCGCCTCTCAGCTCGAGGCTGCTCACGGCTCAAAGTGAGCTATGTGGAGGGCAACGATGCCGCGATGCGGCTGTACCTGGGGGCCGGATTTCAGCCGGTCTCCCGGAGTCGCATCTTCACGCGAACGTCGCCAGCCGATCGGTAGACGGTCGCAGACAACGTTGCGAAGGGCCGATCAGAGGTCGTATGCGGTCGGGTGCTTTGGCTGGTAGAGGCCGATGTCTCCCGCGCCTGGAATCCTGAGACGGGTGAGCCGGCCGAAGGCCTGCTCCTCGATTGGTCCAGTCGAACTCCACACCTCTTGCCGAGAGCTCGGCGACAGTGGCCTCGACGTCGTCGCAAATCAGGTAGAGCTCGTGGTGCCCATTGCCCGGGCCGGCTCCCTGGTCTTGTTCACCTCCGGTCGGGTGGATCCCGAGCTCCGCCGGCGGCAGCTTGAAGATGAGCCAACCTCCGTGGACGTCGACAAACGGAAGGTCGAGCACGTCGCGAAAGAACGCGCGCGCCTTTTCGGCGTCGTCGGCGTAGATGATTGCGTGGCTTCCGGTGATCATGGCAACACCATGCCACTAAGAGGCGTCATGACGCTCGTTCCGAGTGCATAATCGCGACATATGACCCTTGTCAGCCGGATCGTCGGCGCGCTCGCCAAGTTGTCGCCGCCGACCAGCACCGACGTCAAGGTGGACCGCGACCTGGCGGCCGAGATGCCGGACGGGGCGATCTTGCTCGCCGACCGCTGGTACCCGGCTGACCTTGCGGAGGGTATGGCGCCGATCGTCTTGATGAGGAGTCCTTACGGGCGTAGGCAGGTCGGAGTCGTGGGCAGGCTCTTCGCCGAGCGCGGTTACCAAGCCGTCATTCAGAGCTGCAGAGGAACCTTCGGATCGGGAGGCGAGTGGCTCCCTTTCCGCAACGAGCAATCGGACGGGGCGGCGACCCTGGACTGGATAAGTGCCCAGTCCTGGTTCGGTGGCAAGCTCGCCACGTTCGGACCGAGCTACCTCGGGCTCACCCAGTGGGCTCTGGTGCGAGATTGCCCGGAGTACGTGAGAGCCATGGCGCTCGACGTCACGGCCTCGAACTTTCGTGACGCGGTCGTCTATCCGTCCGGCTGTTTCGCTCTCGAGACCGCCGTCGCATGGCTGTACCAGCTGGAGAACCAAGAGCGCGGTCTTCTGCGTTCGGTCGCAGCCCAGCTGGCCCGCCGCCGAGCCCTCCGCCGGGCGTACGGGGTGCTACCTGTTTCCGACGCAGACTCGGAACTGGTCGGCCACAAGGTGGAGTTCCTACAGGACTGGCTGGTTCACGAGAGTCCCGGCGACGTCTGGTGGGACCCCGTGGACTTCGGTCGGGACCTCGGATCGGTCCCGCCTTCGAGCCACGTCGCAGGATGGTACGACATCTTCTTGCCGCGCCAGCTGGACGACTACTCGGCGCTTCGCGCCGCCGGCCGAAGCGCCAGGATCACCGTCGGTCCATGGTCGCACGTGAGCCCGGGGGGCCTGGCCACGATGATCCGCGACGGTATCGAGTGGTTCGGCTACACGATGGGTGACCCGTCCACACGCTTGGCGCGCGGTGACGTCCGCGTGTTCGTGATGGGTGCGAAGCGGTGGGTCGAGATGCCCGAATGGCCCCCGCCCGCTCACGAGGAGCTCTGGTACATGCACGCGGGAGCCAGGCTCGATCGATCGCTTCCCTCCGACTCGTCTGCCGACCGGTATCGCTTCGACCCGCGGGACCCGACTCCGGCAAGCGGGGGAGCGTCGCTCGATTCCGCAAGCACCGGCCCGAAGAACCAGCGCCTTCGCGAGGCTCGACCCGACGTTCTCACCTATACGAGCGAAGTGCTCGATACCGACATCACGGTGATCGGCCCCTTACGCACACATCTCCATGTGAAGACGACGCTCGAGGACGCGGACTTCTTCGTTCGCCTCTGTGACGTGTCACCGCGAGGTCGTTCGAAGAACCTGAGCGACGGCATCGTGCGTCTTCGGAGCGACACGTCCGTGCGGGCCGCTGACGGGTCCATCCCGCTCTGCATCGCCATGTGGCCCACGGCTAACACGTTCAAGAAGGGACATCGCATCCGGCTCCAGGTTTCGAGCTGCGCCTATCCGCTGTTTGCACGAAATTGCGGGACCGGCGAACCTCTCCGGAGCGCGGCTCGCCTAGTCGTGGCTGACAACGAGATCTTCCACGACCCGGAGCACCCGTCATGCGTGGCACTGCCGGTCGTGAGGAGCTGACGGTTCAATTTCCAGCTCAGGAGGCGACCCTGTCTATGGTGCTGGGACCGTCCTCACAGAGAGCGGGTCAGCACCTCGCCTCCGGTCGGCGTCACCAGGATCGTGTGCTCGAACTGGGCTGTCGGAAGCCCGTCGGCGGTAACCGCGGTCCAGCCGTCCTCCCAGGTCGTGTGGCGCCACGTGCCTACAGCGATCATCGGCTCGATCGTGAACGTCATGTTCGGTTCCATCACGGTCGACGCACGCGGGTCGTAGTAATGGGGGACCTGCGGGCGGGAATGGAAGACCTCGCCTATGCCGTGCCCGCAATATGAGCGGATCACGCTGTATCCCGAGCCGTCGGCGTGACGCTCGATGGCTCGTCCTATGTCGCTGATCGGCCTGCCCGGGACGACGGCAGCGATACCGAGCTCGAGGCATTCCTCGGTGACGCGCACGAGTCGCCGGGACTGGTCGTCGGCTTTTCCCACCGCAAACGTGGCACTCGTGTCACCGTGCACACCGTCCAGGTAGACCGTCACGTCAAGATTGACGATGTCGCCTTCTCGCAGAGGCCGCGAGTCGGGGATCCCGTGGCAGATCACCTCGTTGACCGATGTACAGATCGACTTCGGGAACCCGTGGTAATTGAGTGGGCTCGGGTATGCGCCCAGGCCGATCGTGGCTTCGTGGCACAAAGAGTCGAGTGCGTCTGTCGTGATGCCGGGCTCGAGGGACGCAGCCGTGGTCCGGAGCACCTCGGCCGCCACCTGGCCCGCCTTACGCAACCTGGCGATGACCTCAGGGCTCTTCACCATCGGTTCGTCCACACGTTGGGGACGCCCGTGTTCCGCGTAATCGGGTCGCCGTATGTGAGGCGGGACCTCGCGCCGGGGCGACAATTTGCCCGCGAGCACGCGGTTGTGGTCCGCGCGGTGGCATCGCTTGTACTTCCTCCCGCTTCCGCACCAGCAAGGATCGTTCGACTTGATCGGTTGCCTCATCTTCGCCGCCTTGACTCTGCCCAGGCGCTCACGTGGGGCCGAAGCCAGAGCTTCGGCCTGCCCGGCCCCAGATCGAGAACCGGCTTGGGCATGTCGGGATAGCGCCTTTGGTACGTGCTGACGCTGTTGGCGTGGCGGAGGCCGAGCATCATCGCGAGCTCCTGGGCGTCGGCCAGGTCCTCGGTGCGGACCGTAGGTGTCACGGCCGTAAGTCTATACCGTTAGACAATCACCGGGCCCTCGGAGCTTCGGGGAGGCCTCCGTGTCGGATGCCGGGGAATGTGACTTGTATAAATGACGTGCTGCGGAGCCCATACGACAGATCCGAGCCGGATCCCACTTGACAGTCGAGGAGCACGATGTCACCCGAAGATGTGTCGGACGAACTACACGGCCTGGTCGAGGCCCGTCTCCGCCGCGTCGATCAGCGCTACACCGCCGGCCGACGAGCGATCGTCGAGCTGCTCGTGAGCGCGGGGCGGCCGGTCAGCATCGGTGACATCGCGGTTCGGCTGCCTTCTCTTCCGCGCAGCTCGGCTTACCGGCACCTCGTGGACCTCGAGGTCGCGGGAGTCGTCCGTCGGGTCGCGGGCGGTGACGAGTTCGCACGCTTCGAGCTCGCAGAAGACCTGACCGAGCATCACCATCATCTTGTGTGCGTCGAGTGCGGCAAGGTCATCGACGTCACTCCGTCTGCCGAGTTCGAGCATGACGTCGCATCGACACTCGATGCGCTGGCCGAGAGCGAGGGCTTCGAGCCCCACAGCCACCGCGTGGATGTGCTCGGGCTCTGCTCGGCTTGTCGTTGAACCTGAGTCCCTGTCTCTCCCCGCTGATCGATCCTGGTACCCGGGTGCGTCAACGATTGGAGGCGTACACGGCTCTGGCCCTGAACCGGAGCGGCCTTTCGGCCAACTCTTCGAGGTAATGGGCCGTCCATCCGGCAAGTCTGGCCACGCTGAATATCGTGCGGCCCGCGTCGGCGGGGGCACCGGCCGCCCAAGTGAGGGCGGCCAGAGCAAGGTCGACGTTGGGGCCAGGAATTGCGTGGGCTCTGGCCAGCTCCACGAGCGAATGGAGGACCTGGCGCTGCTCGGAGCTCGCGAGCTCGTCGATCCTCGAAATGAGCACGTCGAACCTCGGGTCGCCCCTGCTGTACAGGGGGTGCCCGAATCCCGGCAGCGATCCCTGCCAGCGCAACGTGGAATCGATGGCACGCTCGACCCCGTCGCGCTCCGCCTGAATCAAAAGGCCGTGAGCGAGCTCGCTCGCACCGCCGTGCAGAGGCCCTGCGAGCGTGCAGAGCCCCGCCAACAACGCGTCATATATGTCTGCCCGGGTGGAGGCAGCGACTCGGACCGCCATCGTGGAGGTTGCGAGCTCGTGATCCGCGAGGACGATGAGCGCAGTGTCCACGGCTCGGACGAGCACGGCGGACGGGTCCGCGTTCAGGTATTGAGCCAGGCTCCGGGCCACCTGGACGGAGCCTCTGTCGGTCGCACGGCTTCCGGCGATCGACGCGGGGCCGCGAAGGCACTCCACGGCGGTGGCAATGATCGTCCGTGCGTTCCTGACGACGGTCTCCGCGCGAAGGTCTGACCGAAGCGGATCGCGCGATCCGCACATCATCACCGCCCAGCACAACCGGCCTGACGCGGCCATCTGGGGGGCACGGGGTAGGCGCACCGGTCGCCAGTCGTCATCCGAGGAGGGCGCGGCGTCCAATAGCAGGTCGGCCACGGACTCGAAGCTCGCTGTTCGAGCAAGGTCGGCCACAGGGGTCCCTCTGTATGCAGGGCCGTCCTCGCGCAGCTGCGTCACCGCCGTCGTGACCGACGCGAGCCTCGTCTCCACCCTCCGGCCGGCGCGTGATCTCCTTGCAAGGCGTTCGACGTCGTCGAGGTCGAACAGGCTCCTACGGGAGTCGGCGGTCGGATAAGACGGAAGCAGGCCCCTGCTCACGTAGGCGTAGAGCGTCGGGAGCTTGATCCCGAGCCGCCTCGCAGCCTCCTCGCTCTCGAGCATCCGTGCCAAGGCCCGGAGCCTAGTGGCGCGGACAGCGACATTGACTAGATCAACATTTACAAAGAAGGCCTTGGCGTTCAATATGGGAATTCATCCGGCGAGGCCGGGCCGAGAAAGGGCCGGGCCGTGAAAGGTGGACTCGATCGATGGCGACATTCGTTAGGGACTTGATGTCGAGCCCGGCAGTCACCTGCAGCGCCGACGCCTCGCTTTCGGAGGCCGCCAGGACGATGAGCGAATCGGATACCGGCTCGGTGGTCGTCACACACGGCCCGAAGGTCATCGGGATCCTTACCGAGCGCGATCTGCTGCGTGCTGCCGCTGCAGGCGCCCGGCCCGGTACAGAGCCCACCCGGCTCTGGATGACAGAGGGCCCTGACGTGCTCGGGCCCGATGAAGAAGCCGGAGCGGCATGGGCGAGCCTGACTCATCATCACTACCGCCACCTGCCTGTCGTCGACGGCGATGAGCTTCTCGGCGTCGTCTCGCTCAGGGACCTGATCAGGATCGCCCGCCTGCGGCCGGCGACGGAGGTCGGCGTGGAAGTGCCTCGCGGGCTCGAAGGCGTCGTGGTTGCGGAGACCGCCGTAGGCGATGTTCGCGGGCGGGAGGGCTTCTACCACTACAGGCAATACTCCGCCGTCGACCTGGCAGCCGGCAGGTCGTTCGAGGACGTTTGGCGGCTCCTGCTCGACGGCTCCATGCCCGACAAGGTGGAATCCGAGGTTTTCGCGCGGTCCGTCAGGCGCCTGCGGGAGATCCCCCCGGGCCTGGCAGGGCTACTTCCTCGCTTTGCAGATCGGGGGAGCCCCCTCGACGTCCTGCGCACCTCGGTGTCGCTGCTCGGTGCCGAGCTTTCATGGCAGCCGACCCACGACATCGACCTCGAGACTCTGCGCCTCCAAGCACTGCAGCTCAGCGCGGTCGTACCCACGCTGTTGGCTGCGACATTTCGCCTCAGGGCGGGGCTCGAGCCCGTGGGGCCGCGTGACGACCTCGGTCACGCGGCGAACTACCTCTGGATGTTGAACAGGGCGGAAGCCGAAGAGGCTCACGCCAGGGCGATCGAGCAGTACATGATCCTCACGATCGATCACGGGTTCAACGCATCCACGTTCGCAGCACGCGTCATCGTCTCGACCGGCGCCGACCTCGCTGCGGCCCAATGCGGTGCGATCGGCGCTCTATCAGGCCCTCTCCACGGTGGTGCACCGAGCCGGGCGCTCGACATGCTCGACGAGATCCGGACGCCCGACCGTGCAGAGGCCTGGCTGCGCGCAGCCATCGAGCATGGCGACAGGATCATGGGATTCGGTCACCGCGTCTACCGGACAGAGGATCCCAGGTCCGCGTTCTTGCGCGCCGTCGCCGAGTCGCTCGGGGCCCCGATGTTCGAGCTCGCGGCGCAGACGGAGTCCACTGCCATCCGGCTGCTTTCTGAGCTCAAGCCTGAGCGGGAGCTCTGCACCAACGTCGA
This sequence comes from uncultured Acidimicrobiales bacterium, assembly GCA_963801315.1. Lineage (GTDB taxonomy): Bacteria > Actinomycetota > Acidimicrobiia > Acidimicrobiales > CAVXTF01 > CAVXTF01. Next base: position 154,320 of record CAWDEI010000007.1, read on the forward strand.
GTTCTACGCCGGCGTCGTGATGAACGCGTGCGGGATCGCGCCCGAGATGTTCACACCGACTTTCGCCGCCGCAAGAACTGTCGGGTGGACCGCACACGTACTGGAGCAGGCGTCCGACAATCGCCTGATCCGGCCCGCCGCTCTTTACGCCGGGCCACCCGCTCCGCAGCCGGTGCCGCCTGCCGGCCGCCGCGTGTAGCTCGCCGTACCGAGCCTTGCTCGTCAGGCCGAAGCGAGATTGGCTGGTCCTGCAGGCACGTACGCATACTCGACCCGGAGAACCGAGGGCGCCTCGGGACGTCCGCATGTAGGCACATACGTCCCCAGTGTCCCGTTCAGCGGTGCGATCAACTTCCCCCCGCCGGAGAGCCCGATCTCCATCGTGAGCGGTCCGGGCTCCGTTCCGCACCAGTTCTGCCAGGTGAACACCAGTTCTGCGGTGCTCCTTCCGCGGGGTTCGATCACGACGGGTGCGAGGGAGGGCGCTGCGGATCGAGCATCTTCCACGTCGAGTGGGGATCCGTCGACTCTGAGAAGGCGGAGACTCGGAACTCCCCGGAGCTCGCATGATTCGCGGGACGAGGTCGAGATCATCACATTGCCGATGGCTCCTCCTACATCGTCTGGGTCCTGACGCCTTCCCCCTCTGGCGACGAGGTTCTTCGCCAGGCAACGCGGGGCGCTGGCGACCGGTGCCTGGGTGCTCGTGGCACCCGAACCCCCCGTAGACGGTGCCGACAGTTGAGAACCGGGCCCGGGTTGCGGGGTCGCGAATTTGTATCCCGTGTCGCACACGCTCGCCACAATCCCCGTGAGGAATGCAACAAGCCCGAGCTTCGCAACTGCCCGGAGATCCACCTTGAGACGCGTCACCTGAGCGGTCAGAGGTCGCTCAGCGCGTCGCCGATCGCCGTCAGGCCGGCGACGAGCGCCGCACGGCCGGCTTCCTCGAGAACCGAGTAGGCGGGGAGCACGAGCTCGTCGGTGAGGTCTTCTGCTTCTCGGAGCATCGAGCGCTCGCGGTCGGTCACCTGCGGGGTGTCCTCGTCAGCCCAGCCGAACATGGCCATGTCGTCCGGCCGGTGCATGTAGTGCGCGGTCATGGCGTCGAGCCCGCTCGCCCGTACCGCGAGCAAATGGGCGCTTCCCCTGAGCTCTCGTAGTACCGCTAGCAGCTGCATGGCCCTGCCGGGAAGGTCGCCCGCCAGGGGCTGGGCCTTGATCCCCGCATAGAGCGTGAGCCCGACCGGGTCGGCCGAATCGTTCACAGCGCCTGCTGCGTCACAGAACCCCGCCAGGTCCGGTAACCCGCCGAATCGCGCTCTGCCCAGTTCGGCGCAGCAATTCATGTACACGCTGGCCGCGTCTCGCGGAGGACAGATCTCCCTTGCCGAGTTCCACATCTTCGAGACGAGCGACGGGGAGAAGTACCCGAACGCGCTCACCACCAGCTCGGCGTCCACGTCGCCGAGCACACCTCCACGGCCGAGGAAATAGAGCCTGAGCCCGTCGAGGCCGAGCGACCTCCCGACCTTCAGCGTCTCGGGTGTGAAGTAGAACGCCCATCCCAGATCGCCGACCTTGGGGCATACGGCGCCGACAAGCTCCTTGGCGTCCATTGACGAATCCTAAGGGCCCGGCCGCCTGTGATACCCGGCGTGAGAAGGAGCCCTCGATCAGTCGATGCGGATACTGCTTCGCAGCTCCTCTTGGCGCGCTTCGAAGATCTCGAGCGGTATACGTCCCTCGGCGAGATCCTCGTGAAGGCGGGCCAGCGCTTCCAAGATGCTCGCCTGGTCTTCGGCGGTCGTGACGGACCCCTCTTCGGGCTGGTCCTCGTCGCGCCTCGCCAAGCGCTTCTCCTGCTTGGCCTTGGCGCGAGACCGCTTCTCCTGCTCGCGTTGCATCTTTCCGAATGTTGAACGCGATCGGGCCATAACGCCGCTCCTTTCAGCCAGGCGGCACGATGAGCCGGGTGTCGCGCCTGACGCTTTCGCTACTGCAACTACTCTGATGGACTGGCTGTGCGGGGGGTGATCCGAAGACGGGACCAGGTGATCTGGCTCAGATCACCTTGACGTTGCGTGCCTCGTCCCCCTTGCGCCCGGGTGCTATCTCGAATTCGACCTGCTGGCCGGCCTCGAGCGTGCGAAACCCCGTTCCGGCGACGTTGCTGTAGTGGACGAACACGTCCTCGCCGTCGTCGCGTGAGACAAAGCCGTAACCCTTCTCCGCATTGAAGAACTTAACCGTGCCTACTGCCATCCTGTCTCCCTCTCAGTGACTTCCTTCATCGGCGCCGGGCGATCCCGTTGAGGTCGTCGAAGCGCTCCGTCGGTCCAGCCAATTCCCGCTTGCCCATTCTGCTGGCCGGCTGCGGCTCTCCCACGAGATGCCGTTCGCGCCGGATTACAGCCTCGAGCAACGGGTCGACCCGTTCGGTCGCTCGTCGATGGTCGGCAACGAGGGTCAGGCACGGATCCGGACGAGTTGAAACGTTACCAACCCGAGCCGGAGCCGAAAACGAGCCCCGCCAACCTGCGGCGACCGGCCGAACACATCGACTAGCCAATAGAGTTTAACAGGCTCGATCGCGATACCGCCACGATGGGTGGTCGTCGTGCTCCTAGGGGTCTGCGACCGTCCCGTCCGGGTTGACTCCTTTTGCGGCCGGACCGAGGGTCTCGGGGACGCTCAACCGGTTCGCCTGGCCAGCTCCCTTTGTTCACGGTACTGGAGGATGAAAACGTCCTGACCGATCCTTTCGCTCTCTTCGGCAGTGGGCGTGCGAACCTCGAGGCCCCTCCCGGTGAAAATCGAAGCCTCCCCGCAACCGACGCAGATGCACCATGTGGACGCCATCGGCACGGGAGCGCCGGGTGAATGCGACTGCCACCACGGCGTGTCGCACGAGGGGCACTGCGCGATCTCGCACCTGTGGTCCGAAAGGTGGCTCATGGCCGTGTGCCGGTCGGCGAATGTCGTGTGGCATCTCCTGCAGTGGCAAGGCCCCGCGGGCAAGAAGCAGATACAAGCGTCCATCATGTGGCCCATCTCCTCGAGAAGCCCGGACCTGCGCGGTCTCACAGGTTCGTCTTCCGGGAAGACCATCGGGACCCGCAAGGGCCGGCTTGAGCCTGCTCGGGGCCAGGCCCCCGCGAGATGCCCAACATCACCTCAATTGCGGGCGGCGCTCCCGTGACGGTCGCGCAGCGGTTCGCCGGCGGTCCTCAGACCTCGCGGACCCCTGCCAACATCCCTCTCGTCGACATTGCGTCGCGGAACTCGTCGCGCAATGCCTTCATGTTCCGCGTCACACGCATGGCGCCGATTGCGCCGCCCATCCATCCCGAATTCTGGCGGTCGAACCTGATCATGCTCTGACCATCGCCGACGGAGGTGACAGACAGGCCCACCACGAATTTTTGAGCCAGCGCTCCGAGTAGGAGGTTGCCCGCCGTGCTGCCCCTGACCGCCTCTGCGGACCATTCGGTCGTCCAATTGATCGTGAAGCCTCGCTCGCCAAGGATCTCGACGGCTGTGTTGCGAGCGAGAGCAGGGTCCCCGTGTATGAGGAATTCGACTGCTTGCACGGGTGCGACGCTACTTGAACCTCAGGCAAGTTTCAGACTTTGGCCGGCTCCTGACCGGGCGGATCAACCGTTGCGGCTTGGATCGTCCGGCAGTGGACGTCGATCTCCTCTGCAGGCTCAGGACGGCCGAACAAGAAGCCCTGAGCCATGTCGCACCCGACCTCCGAGACGAAGTCGAGCTGTGTCTCGGTCTCGACACCCTCGGCTGTCACGGTGAGCCCCAGAGTATGGGCGAGGTCGACCACAGAGCGGATGATCGCCTCGTCTCTCGACGAGCGGCCGATCGCAGCTATGAACGACCGGTCGATCTTCACGACTCCAATCGGCAGTTCGCGCATGTACTGCAGAGATGAATAGCCCGTGCCGAAGTCGTCTATCGCCAGGACGACCCCCATCCTGTGGAGCTGGCGCACGTGCGTGCGGGCCTCGTCTTCGTCCGCGGGCATCAGGCTCTCGGTGAGCTCGAGCACGAGTCGAAGCGCGCCGCGGCGAGATGCCTGCCTCCACGAGGACTGACGACACTTCGTCAACCAGGTCCGGTTCAGAGAGCTGCCTGGCCGACAGATTGACGCTCAGAGCCAACTGGTGGTCCGCCGACAACTCGTCGTTCCAGGATCGGACCTGGGCGCACGCCGTGCGCAGGACCCAGGAACCGAGCGGGATTATGAGCCCGGTCTGCTCGGCGACATCGAGGAATGCGCTCGGTGCGAGCAACCCTCGCGTCGGGTGCTGCCACCGCACGAGCGCCTCCACCCCGACGCGCCGCCTCGTCCACAGATCGACGATCGGCTGGTAGTGGACGACGAGCTCGTGATGCCTGAGAGCCCGAGCCAACTCCTCTTCGGTGTGCACTCGATGGCGCGCCGTCGCTCTCGTGGCGTGATCGAACACCTGGATCCTCGAACGGCCGCTCTTGGTCTTGGCCAGGTACATAGCCGAATCCGCATCGCTCAGCAGCTCGTCGGCGGTCACGTTGTCTCCCTCGACCACAGCAGCTCCGATGCTCGCTCCGACCTCGAAGCGCTTGCCTTCGATGTAGAAGGGAGGCTCGAGAGCAGCGAGAACGCGCTCGGCGACGATGAGGAGCGACTCGCGGTCCGACATCTGTTCGCAGAGCATGACGAACTCGTCACCGCCGAAGCGAGCCAGCGTGTCAGTGGCCCTCATCACCGCCTTGAGCCTGTCCGCCACCTCGACAAGAACCTTGTCACCTGCTGCGTGCCCGAGGCTGTCGTTCACGAGCTTGAATCGGTCTAGGTCCAAGAACATGACCACCGGGCCCGGAGCGTCGCTGCGCCTGCCACGGAGGATCGCCTGAGCGATGCGGTCGCCGAGAAGCGCCCTGTTCGGAAGGCCTGTCAACGGATCGTGGAGAGCCTGATGCTCGAGCTTGTCCTGAGCCTCCATCCGTTCGGTGATGTCCCTCAGGTTCGTGACGTAGCCACCGACCGACGGCCTGTCTCGCAGGTCGCTAACGACCGCCTCGACGTGCCGCCACGTTCCGTCGGCGTGCGACATCCTGAACTGGACCCGCTCGGCCACCTCGCCACCTGACAATCGTGATGCGAGCTGAGCCTCGACACGCTCGCGCTCGTCGGGGTGGATGAGCGATGTCGCCTCGGCCCCTACGACCTCCTCGGGGGAGCGGCCTATCAGTGAGGTCACCGACGGGCTTGCAAAGTTGATCGAGCCGTCGTCGGAGGTGACGATCATCGTGTCGTAGGAGTGCTGGACGAGTGACCTGAAGCGCTCCTCGCTGCTGCGCAAAGCCGACTCGGCCCTCTCTTTCTGATCGGTGGTTGCTCCGAGCATCCGCGCGATGAAGAGCACGACGAATGTGCCGAGGAGGGCGAGGGTGTTCGCCCGCGAGATGGGAAGGAACGACGGCGCCCAACCCCTTGTGACAAGCAGCTGTCCTGTCGCCACGCCGACGACGGTCCAAAGAGAGACGATCCGCCAAGTCCTGGCCCCGCTTCTCGCCAGGTTGTCAACGACGACGAACCCGTAAGCGCAGACGATCTCGGGACCCCAGCCGGACATGTAGATCACTGCGGTGACCGACGCCACGTGCCCGGCTACCCGGGCGTTCAAAGAGACCGGGCCTGGGTGCTCCTCGGCGAACCTGTCGGTCAGGATCGACGAGAACGGTGAGGCGACGAAGACGACGACGTAGAACCAGATCGGCAGTCTCGCCACCAGGCCGAAATGGCGAAGGACGAGCAGCACGGGCAGCGCGGCCAGCGCCATCGCGTAGCCGATCAGCTTCGGATCGAGCTTGCGGGTACGGGGATCGGAAGCGCTTACCGGCTCCGGGCGCGCGAGCTCCCGACCCGGGTCGATGCGGCCCGCGACACATGGGGGCGCCTGCGGGTGCCCGCAGGGCGCATCGAGCTCCTTTCCCTCCGTTGGGCCCCCGCCTGTGGTTGCGCCGTGGGTCCTGCCCTTACATCGACTCCCGTGGCTCGGGTCTTGAGAAGGGCGGTTCAGGCGTGGGCATCCCGGAGTCGGCCGGCGAGCGGCCGGAGCCGGTCAGGTCGTCTTGGCGATGAGGAGGTTGCAGGGGGCCTTGCGGGCGACGCTGTTCGGGACCGAGCCGAAGACCCTCCGTTCCATGCCCTTGTTGCCGACGACGATCAGGTCGGCGCCGACCGGCTCGGCCACTCTCGATGACCGCCTCGGGGGGCGACTGGTTGACCGCGTGTGTCTGGACGTTGAGACCCGTGGCCCGCGACGCGACGCCGTCCGAGAAGCTGCTGGCTCGCTTCTGCTCCGACAGCATCGCTGAGAGGTCGTCGCCAGGTACCGGCGCCCCCGCCACGGCCATCTGACCGGCTCCTGACGTGGTGCGGTACACGTTCACGATGTGCAGCGTCGCTCCACCCTCGCGTGCGAGAGCGATGCGAGATCGACCGCTTCGTCCGCCGTCTCGGAGCCGTCGGTCCCTACCACGATGCTCGTGAACATGGGCTCTCCTCTCGGTCTGAGCGCGACCATACAACGATCCGGGCGGACGCGGACCCGGTTCCCAAGCCCGTCCACTCCCAGGTCGCCCGCCTGGAGTGATGGGGAGGAAAAGTTCAGCGGAAGTCGAAAGCGACCTTTATCGCTCCCGAATCGTCCTGGGTCGCAAGGGCCGTGAAAGCCGATCGCCACTCGTCGAGGCTGAAGGTGTGGGTGAGCATCCCGGTCGAGGTCGACTCTCCTGTCGTTCACCATGTCGAGATAGTGGGCGATGCGCGTGCTTGCGTTCGCCGTCGACGGTCTCGCATACCGAACGCGTTGGAGCCCACCCAGGAGATCTCCTTGAAGTAGAGCGGGGACCACTCCCAACGTTCCGGCGCGTTGACGCCGCTCTTCACGAGGGTGCCGCGCTGCGCGAGGAGCCGTACAGCGACCTCGGATGTCCCCGCAGTTCCGATCGTGTCGTAGACGACGTCGATCCCGCCCGGATGGGCCATCGGGCAGGGCGCCTTCGACGCGCCTCAGCTTCCCCCCGACCACGACGCCGCTTCCTCGATGAGGGCGTCGACGGGCTCGTGGGCGAAGACCGTGGCCCCGAGGCTCCGCGCCAGATCGGCCTGAGATGGGATGTCCCGCCACGACGCCGACTTCCACGTCGGGATGAAGTGCACGAAGGATGGCGATCGCGGTGGTACCGAGCGCTCCTGCCCCGTAGACGAGGACACGGCCCGCCGGCGGAGGTGGGTGGCGGGTTACGGAGTGCAGTGACACAGAGAACGGGTCGGCAAGGACGGCGAGCTCGTCCGGGACGCCTTCGGGAACGCGGGTGGACCATGGTCTCGTGGGCAGGCAGCAATTCGGCGAACCCTCCCGGGGCGTCGCGGCAGGTCCCGGTGTGTATGCCAGGAGCGAGATCGCCTTCGGTGAAGTGCCAGCACAGGCTTAGTCCCCGGCCTGGCACGATCCGCAGGGCGGGTCGATCCCCCGGGGAGCGCACGAGAGCCAGGGGTTCAGCACCACACGCGTCCCGACCTCGGGGCCGTCGGTGCCCGGACCGGCTCGACCACGTCGGCGACGACCTCGTGGCCGAGAACGGTCGGGAAGCTGAACAGCCCGTTCAGAGCGCTGTCGCCGAGCCCATCGCCGAAGTCCATGAACACCTGCTTGGCGTCGGATCCGCAGATCCCGGTCATTCGGGTCTTCAGACACCAGACCATCCCGGGCGCTGTGGCTACGGGGGACGTCTGTCTCGATCAGCCGCATGGGCACCTGAGCCAGGCCCGGGAGCAATCGGTTGTCCGGGTCGGGCGAGGTCCATGGCTCGGGCCTGGTCCCGTAGAGAAGAGCTTTCACGATCCTCCAGGCAGTCGGTCCGGAGCTGTCGAATGCAGTGGCGTCCAGGCGCTCCGTCCGGAGCTGCTCGGCGCCGCCCTTGCGAGACTCCGGCTCGAGCGCATAGCGTCTATCCGGTGACGGGTCTCTACGAGCTGAGCCGCAGAGGAGTGGCGCGCTCTTGGAAGGCGAGCCGCCGTACAGGGCGAGGCAGGTCTGGGAGGGCCTCTACGGCCGGGCGCAGCGTGCCCTCGCAGATGACGTCGCTTCCGGGCACGCTCCGCCAAAGGCTCGCCCTCGTTCCGCCCGCACTCAAAGAGGTCGCCCGCCGTAGCGCCGATCGAGGCGACACGGTCAAATGGCTGTTCGAGCTCCACGACGGCCTGAGCATCGAGACCGTCCTCATGCGGTACGGCCGTCGCGCGACCGTCTGCGTCTCGAGCCAGGCCGGATGCGCCATGGCATGCTCGTTCTGCGCCACGGGCCAGATGGGGTTCGCAAGGCACCTGTCGGTCGGCGAGATCGTCGAGCAGGTGGTGATCGCCCGACGCGAGGCTCTTCCGCGCCGCCTGTCGAATGTGGTGTTCATGGGCATGGGTGAACCTCTTGCCAATTACGACAGGGTGTGGGAGTCCGTCGTCCGCATGAACGGCGACATGGGCCTTTCCGCGCGCCACCTGACGATCTCGACGGTCGGAGTGGTCCCCGGGATCCGTCGGCTGTCGGACGAGTCGCTGCCCGTGAGCCTCGCCGTATCCCTGCACGCCGCCAACGACGAGCTACGGAGCTCCCTCGTGCCGTTGAACCGCAAGTATCCGCTCGAGGTGCTCACAAAGGCGTGCGCTGAGTACGTGACGAAGACCGGCAGACGTCTGTCGTTCGAGTGGGCCCTCATCGACGGTGTGAACGACACCCCGCGCGAGCGGTCGAGCTGTCGGATGTTGCCCGTCCGCTCAGGGCGCACGTGAACCTGATTCCCTTGAATCCCACCCCCGGCTACCTCACCCGGGGTTCGCCTCCTGCGCGAGTGCGCGAGTTTCGCGACACCCTCGAGACGCTAGGAGTGAACGTCACCGTGCGCTCTACGCGAGGCGTCGACATCGACGCCGCATGTGGGCAGTTGAGTGCTTCGCAAGCTGGAACGAGCCCCCGGTGGAGCTAGGGATCACGGCGGTCCTGACCGACAGGACCATCGGGCCGGCTGAATGGGCACGCCAGGTCGAGCAGCGCGGATTCCACTCGCTCTACCTTCCCGAGCACACACATCTTCCAGTGGAAGCCGACGTCCCGCCGGCGTTGGTCGAGGGCGTGTCCCTCGACGACTATCGCAGGGGCCTCGATCCCTTCGTCGCTCTTGCGGCGGCCGCCGCCGTCACCACGAGGCTGAAGGTGGGTACGGGGGTGAGCCTCGTGGCACAGCACGACCCGATAGTGCTCGCCAAGCAGATCGCCACTCTCGATCACATCTCTGGCGGACGCTTCGTCCTCGGGATCGGATTCGGGTGGAACAGGGTGGAGGCCGCCGACCATGGGATCGCGTTCGGCGAGCGGAGGGCCGTAGCGCGCGAGAAGGTCCTTTGCATGCAGGCGCTCTGGTCCGAGGAGAAAGCGGCGTTCCATGGACGGTACGTGGAGCTCCCTCCGAGTTGGGCCTGGCCCAAGCCGGTGCAACAGCCGCGGGTGGTCACACTGGTCGGAGGCAGTCCGGGGCCATCGACGTTCGGCGCGATCGCCGAGTACGCCGACGGGTGGATGCCGATCGGGGGATCGGGCATCGCGAGCCACCTTCCCGAGCTGCGCCGCGAGTACCTGGCTCGGGGCCGGGACCCGGCAACGTTGCGGGTGGTGCCCTTCGGAACGATCCCGTCTGCCGGCAAGCTCGAGCATCTCGCCGATGCCGGAGCCACAGAAGTGGTCCTACGCGTGCCTGCGGGTGACACCTCTGACATGCTCCGCTGCCTCGACGCGTATCGGTCCTACCTCGAACCGGCCCGGTCCGGCGATGGCTGAGCCACACCCAGCCGACGCGCACCCGGCGGTCACGGGGAGGGAGTCGGAGCTCGGCGCTGTTTCTGACGCGCTTCGGCGCCTGGTGGCCCTGGCTGTGACCACGACGGTGGACCCCGAGGCGTTGGGGAAGGTTGCGGCGGACCTGAACGCCGTCGCCGACCGTCTCGAGGCGGGACTGCCTGCGGTGCCGTTTCCCAGGTTCAAGCCGCGCGATCCATCGGCTCGAGCAGACGCAAGAGACGTCGAGTCGGCGATGCCGTTCGATGTCGTCGTCGGCAGGTACAACCCGCTCGCCCTCCCCGTAAGGCTCGAGATCGATCCTCCGCGCGCGCTCGGCCACGCCGTGTTCACCACCCCTTACGAGGGTGCCCCGGGCTGTGTGCACGGAGCGAGCATCGCCGGGACGTTCGACATCGTGCTGACCGCGGCCAACATGGTCGCGGGCGCCGCGGGCCCGACGGTACGTCTCGCGCTCCGGTTCCGTCGCCCGACGTTGCTCGCGACCGAGTCACTCTTCGAGGCGTGGGTGGACACCCGGACCGACAGGCGGGTCCACACGTCGGGCAGGCTCGTGCAGAACGGGCATGTCACGGTCGAGGCCGAAGGCGAGTTCGCCATACTCGGCATGGACCAGATCGCATCTCTTCATCGCAGATGAGTAGCGATGCGTGCAATCGCAGACGACAGATCTGATGCGAATCTTTCCCGGGGCCGATCACGCCGGCGGCTTGGGGAGATAGATGTCGGCACGCCACTCGCCTGACAGCTCGAGACCGCAAAGAGCCGTCCCCGCTGCGATGATCCAGTCGAGCACGTCGTCATCGGGCGTGCCGACCGATGCAACGACGATGAGGCCGCGGCGCTGATTGTCCTGACGCACGGTCCACCCGCTCGGTACCGGGGCGCCGAGCGAGATCAGTTGCCGTGCTGCGAACCGGCCCGCAGGGTGAAGCAGGCCGACCGTGGCCCCTTGCATTCCTCGGCGCGTCTGTTTCTCTGGGGTCCAGGTTCCCATCACCGCGCCCGGCGTTCGCGGAGCCAGAATCGCCGTCAAGCCTGTCGGGCGGGGAGGAGCCTCGTCGGAGTCGATGCCAGGCAGCAGATTTATCCAGCCGTCGCCGGCCCCGGTGATGGTCGCCATCGCCGAAAGAACCTCGCCCGTCTCGCCAGGTCTGAACTGCAGCTTCTCCACCGGCCTCGCCATGGGCAGTGTCTACTCGCCCGATGTCCACGGATCGACCCGTTCGGCCGCCGCCCGTGACAGAATTCGTCGCGTCCCATGGCCCGCGCGGATGGGGACGGTGAGTCTTCCGACGAGGAGGGTCGTGGCTGATCTGAGTGCTGTCCTGGTGGAAGGTCGAGGTAGGACCAGGACCGTTGCGCTGTTCAACATGCGCTGCGACCTCCAGGAGATCCCTGAATCGCTGGACGGGAACAAGACGCGGATGTATCGGGCACGTGCGACGTTCTCGGGTCAGGCAGCGCCGTGGAACGACGGCTCGCCGGGCATTGCAACACCGGCGTCATCGGAGGGCAGAGTGGCGCTCGGGGTGGGATCCGGCAGGGTCTTCGGCATCCTCACACCCGACATCCAAGCCGACCCGTCCGTGTGGTTCACCCTCCCGTTGCGCGGACTGAGGGTCGCGTCGCACGGAAGTCAGGGCCTTTTGAAGAAGCGCCCTGTCTCGATCCAGCTCGGGTGCGATCAATGGTTCATGCGGCTCACCGATGTGAACGTCATCATCCCGGCGAGCGGCGGGCGCCAGCAGACGGGCCAGGAAGCGACTCTTCTACAAGCTCTGAAGCCATAGCTGCTGGACGGCGCTGTCGCCGAAGCTTCGCTGCTTCTCGCCAGCTGAGCGCGACCGCACCGATAGCGATCGCCCGTTCTCGAAGCTCTTCTGGAACGTCGTAATGATCGAATTCCGGCTTTCCGGGTTTCTGCTGGAAGGCCCTCGCAGGTATTCCCAGGCGTCTCGCGAAAAGGTGAAGCTCGTCGGTCGTGTCGGCGGTGAGATGGGACCAACGCGACGTCATCGAGCGAATCGTGGCGAGCTGCCGCCAGTCGTCGACGTACACACTCATATGGGCACACTCATACGGGCACACTCATACGGGCACACTCATACGGGCACACTCATGCAGGCAGGATAGGCCTCGAGTTGCAAGACGGGGCCACCTGAATCCCGGGGAGCGGCTGGTATGGTCCCGCCCGTGGCGTCGCTCGGACCGCTTGTTCCTGCAGACGAATTGCTCGTTCACCAGATCGCAGACACCTTTGCCACCGTCGCACAGAGCGATCGGTCGTGGACCGAGAAGATCTGGGCGATGGCCACCGACCGGCAGGGATCGCTCCAACTCGTGTTCGGCTTGGGCATCTACCCGAACCGCGGCGTCGTCGACGCGTTCGGCGGTGTGTCGCGTGGGGTCGAGCAGTGGACTGTGCGCGCGAGCGGCCGTCTGGGCCGTGATCCCGGTGCCGGCAACATCGGCCCTCTCCGCTACGAGGTCGTCAAGCCACTCGAGCAGATTCGATTCTCGCTCGAGGCGAACCCGGTGATCCCGGTGACGTTCGACTGGCTCTTCGACGCAGCGGTACCCCCGGTGCTCGAAGACCGTGAGCAGCACCGCGGCGTTCGGGGGCGTCGTGTCGCCGCAGACGTCGTGCGGTACCACCAGATCGGGACTGCTACCGGTTGGGCGGAGGTCGATGGGTCGCACACCGAGATCACCCCGTCGCAATGGGTTACCGCCCGCGACCACAGCTGGGGGGTCCGCTACGGGGTGGGTTCCCCTGTGGAAGACGCGATGCCGGAGCCCGACCAGAGCGGCGTGTCTTCTCTCGTCATGTGGTGCCCTGTCTTGTGCGAGCGGGGTGACGGCGAGCGTTACGGCATTCATTGGTACTTCCAGCGGCACTCGGTGGGCACCTGGAGCCGTCAGGTTCTCCAGGGCGGGATCGAGCTTCCCGGTGGATCGCGCACACCGTTCACCGACGTCGAGCTCGATCTCGCGTTCAGGCCCGACAATCGCCGGTTCGTCGAGGGCGAGATCGAATTCGAGTTTGCGGACGGGCAGAAACGCCCGCTTCATCTCCGATCCGTCTCGGATACGGGCTTCCACCTCGGTGCCGGGTTGTACATGGGGTACGGAGACCACTGGCACGGTCAGTGGAGGGGCGAGAGCTTTCTCGACGGCGAGTACCACGCCGATTGCGCCGATGTCGAGGTCGCCAGGAGCTTGCACCAGCTGCGCGACTGCGTGGTCGAGGTCCGCGACCCCGTGGGCGGGGGAGTCGGTTGGGGAAATCTGCAGAGCATCGTCGCCGGCGAGCAGACAGACATGGGCCTTTCCGCCGAGGGCTCGTTCGTCTGATCGGCCCGGCACCTGCGGGCATGCAGCGCCCGATAGTCAGGTGAGCCGCGAGGCGATGTAATCCAGTGCCGGATTCGAACGGGCGAGCCATCCCGCGTCTGCTCCGCCGTTGCATAGCAGCGCGGCCACGCGCACAAGGATCGAAGCGGTGCACACGGCGGCGAAGACCTCGTACCACCCGAGATCGTCGACGGATCGTCCCAGGCGGTCCTCGTAGAGCGCCAGCTGTCCCCGACGGTCCATGAAGCCGGGCAGATCCTCTCCGCATCTTGCGACCGTCATGTCGTGAAGGGAGAAGAACCACCCGAGATCGAGCTCGGCCGGCCCGACCGCGGCGAGCTCGAAGTCGAGGACGGCGCGGGTGGTGCCGTCGTCCGCGAACACCGCGTTCGCGAGCTGGGCGTCGCCCCAAAGAAGCGTGGAGCCCCGCTCGCCTTGCGGCTTGTTCTCCTGGCACCAGGCGAGTGCTTCGTGCAGCTCGTCAGGTGCGCCGCCGCCCTCGTCCGCCCAGGCGAGATACCGCGACCAACGTTCCAGTGCTCCGGCCACGCCTTGTAGGCCGTTGCTCAATTCGGTTGCCACTCGCGGGCTCAGGTCGCAGCGATGGATCCCGGCCAGCACCCCGAGGAGGTCGTTGATGAGCCGGGTCTGGAGCACCTCGGATTCGTCGTGCAGCCAACCCTCGCTCAGGTAGCGGGCGGTCGAGTCCACGAGCCGGCCTTCGACTCTCCTGGACACGAGGAAGGGTCTGCCGAGCACCGAGGGATCCGTTTCGAGCCCGATCACAGGAGCGACTGGAACGCCTGCGTCCGCGAGGAGCGTCAGGACGCTCAGCTCGCGGGCGAGGTCGCTCTCCGGGAAAAGGCCGTCGGATCCGGCGGCGGGCATCCTCACCACGAGACGGTCGGATCGTTCGGTCGAACCGTCCGAGCGATGTGCCTCGACGAGCAGTGTTCCGCCCGACAGTCCAGGACCCGGGGCCGAGAGCGGGCCCAGACGCACGGCGCCTTCCCCCGGGAGGCGCCGGCGGAGCCAGTCGGCGAGACCGTCGGAGATCCCGCCCGGATCCGAGCTCATGAGCTCCGGCGCCTCGGGGGGAGTCACGGCGCGGGTACCGTGCGAGCATGGATCTTGTCGAGGCATTGCGCACGACGGGAGCGGCGCGCGAGTTCCGCGACGAGCCCGTCCCCGACGACGTGATCAGACGGGTGCTCGACAACGCGCGCTTTGCTCCGAGCGGAGGTAACCGGCAAGGATGGCGAGTGGTCGTCGTGCGCGACCCGGCCGTGCGAAGGCGCCTTCGCGACATCTACCTCGAGGGTTGGTACGAGTACCTGGCAATCGGAGCTGCGGGTCTCGTCCCCTGGGCGCCCGTGACAGACAGAGATGCCGAAACCGTGGCTCGCGCCAAGGCTCCCGATTTCGCCGCAGCGGCGGCAGCGGGTCCCGGAGGATTTGCGGAGCACCTCGATGAGGTCCCGGTCCTCTTGCTCGTGGTGGCAGACCTCCGTGCCCTCGCAGCGGTGGACCGCGACCTCGATCGGTACACCCTTGTCGGGGGTGCGTCCATATACCCGTTCTGCTGGAGTGTGCTGCTCGCCGCCAGGCAGGAGGGGCTCGGCGGTGTCATGACCACCATGGTGGTCAGGCGCGAGGACCAGGTCCGTGATCTGTTCGGTCTCCCGGCGGAGGTGATTGTCGCCGGACTCGTCGCGTTGGGGTTTCCCGAGCATCAGCCACATCGCCTGAAGCGCGCGGAGGTCTCCGATTTCACGACCGTCGACAGCTATGACGGGACGCCGTTCGGCTGACCATCGTGGCGATCAGAGGTCCGGCAGTCCAAGGTCCAGCTGATAGGCCTGGGCGCCCCCGTCCACATGGAGAACGGTGCCCGTGACGTAGCTGCCGGACGGCGCCGCGAGGAACACGACCGCAGCGGCGATCTCATCGGGTTGTCCCGGCCTCCTGAGGGCCGTCGTGCTTTCGATGAGCGAGCGCGCGGCGTCGTCTTGGATCACCATTTCGATGGCGGAGGTCGCGACCGTGCCCACCCCGATCGCGTTGACGCGGATTCTCGGGCCGAGCTCGGCGGCCGCCGATCGCGTGTAGTGCGAGAGCGCAGCCTTTGCAGTCGCGTATGCGACCATCCCCCGGGCTCCGACACTTGCCGCGAACGACGAGATGTTGATGATTGCCCCGCCGGCGCCCGCGAGCATGATCGGTGCACCTGAGCGCACGAGGGCGTGCGCGGTGGCGACGTTGAAGCGGAATGCCCGCTCGAGGTGCCCCGGAGTCACGTCGAGAATGGGACGCGGCATCCATCCGCCGAGATTGTTCACTATGACGTCGAGCCGTCCGAAGCGTTCCGACGCGACCTGCGCGAGAGTCGCAGTGGCCGCCGGATCCGACAGGTCCAGGGCGACGGTCTCGGCTCTGCGTCCGGCTTTCTCGACTCGCTGCGCGACTGCGTCGAGATCCTCCGCAGTCCTTGCCGCTATCACCACGTCGGCGCCGGCCTCTGCCAGGGCGACGGCGCTCGCGGCGCCGATCCCTTTGCCGGCAGCCGTCACGACGGCAACACGGTCGGTCAGGCGGAAGCTGTCAAGGATCAAGTCGGCTCCTCGGTTCGGTCGGCGCGCTAAGGGCCCGGCGCCGCGGTGTGCGCCTCAGGTGGAGACGGCGTCGTCTACCGAGTCGTGGACCTGGAAGACGTCATTCAGGCCTGTGATCTCGAGCACCTTCAGCACGTTCGGCTGGGCGGTCACCAGGACCAGGTCACCGTCTGCGCTGCGGCACCGCTTGAGGCCTGTGATGAGCACGCCGAGGCCCGTCGAGTCCAGGAAGGTCACTGCGGAAAGGTCGAGCACGATCGAAGACAGGCCCTCACGAAGGACCTCCACCAGCCGCTCTTGGAGCAGCGGGGACGTGTAGACGTCGATCTCCCCGGCGACGGTGACGACAGCGGTGCGGTCCACCGTTCGTACCGTGACGTCGAGCTCTGCACCTGTCATGGGCTCCTCCGGAGGGGTGCCTGTTCCCCGGCGCTCACCATATAGGAGGCTCGGAGCGATAGGAGGCCCGCAGCGCCGTGAGACTCCGGCTGAGAAGCCGCGAGACGTGCATCTGGCTGATCCCGATGTGATCGGCTATCTCTGATTGTGTGAGGCCCTCGACGAACCGCAGCGTAAGGATCAGCCGCTCGCGAGGGGGGAGCTTCGCCAGATGGGGGGACAGCGCCGCACGGTGCTCTGCATCGGAGAAGGCCGTGTCGTCGGCGCCGAGACGACTCCCGAGCGACTCCCCGTCCGGCCCGGGCGCGTCCAGCGAGGCCGAACGGTAGCCCTGGCCGGCTTCCAGGGCCTCGATGACTTCGTCCTCGCTCGCTCCCGTCGCCTGAGCGAGCTCCTTGATACCGGGAGACCGGCCGTTCTCCTGGGACAGGACTGAGATCGCCTGGCCGATGTGCAGATAGAGCTCCTGGATGCGGCGCGGAGCGCGGACCGCCCAGCCCCGGTCGCGAAAGTGCCGCTTCAGCTCTCCGATGATCGTGCGCGTGCGCGAAGGTCGTGAATTCCACCCCTCGTTCGGGATCGAACCTGTCGACCGCTTTGACCAGCGCGAGAGAGCTGACCTGGACGAGGTCGTCATAGGCCTCGCCACGGTGGGTGAACCGGCGCGCCAGGTGCTCGGCCAGTCCCAGGTGGGCCTCTATCAGCTTCCCTCGGAGGTCGTTGTCGCGGGTCGTTGCAAACCGGGCGAAGTCGTCTCGCACGGCTCCACGCCGTGCGCCCGCCTCCATCAGTCACCGGCCCTTTCGTGCCGCTTCTTGAACCAGGCGCGCTCTCCGCCTTCGACTTCGTCCCGACCGTGCTCGTCCACGAGCGCGTCGAGAATCCGCTCGGACAGATCGCTGGGCAACGAGCCCACGTTGTCGGGGGTTCCGTCCGTCGAGGCGCCCGAATCTGACGGCCTGAAGGTGCAGGACACCTCCATGCCCGAAGGGCCCCAGTCGTAGCGCAGCTCGAGCCGCCCGTCGCGCCTGTCGCCCACGGCGGACAGGCAGAGCTCGTCGATCGCCAGGCGCAGGTCCTCTATGTCGTCCACCGGCATCTCAGCGCGCGCCGCCACAGCCCCGACTGTCATGCGGGCCAGGACCAGCAGGTCGGGGCGCGCGGGCAGCATCAGCTCGACGTGATCGGTCACGACGGTGTCCTCCTTGGGAGCGCGTAAAGGCTTTGTGATCCACACATCGTCGCGTGGGCTACGTGGCGGGGCTCACCGAGCTCATGTTGAACCCGTCGACTCGTAGCGGTGGCATGGCGGTCCGGTTGAAGTACTCGTTCCACTCCCGCGACAGGGCCCGCTCGGTACGGCCCACCTCGACGGACTTGGCGAGCAGGTCGACAGGGCTCTCGTTGAAGCGGAAGTTGTTCACCGCCCCGACGATCTCCCCATGTTCCACCAGGTACACGCCGTCACGGGTGAGACCTGTCAGGAGCAACGTCGAGGGATCGACCTCGCGTATGTACCAGAGGCAGGTGAGGAGCAGCCCCCTGTCGGTTTGGGCGATCATCGAGTCGAGCGAGGCGGTCACGCCGGGTGCCTCGAGCACCAGATTGTCGATCGGCGGTGCCGGGAGGGTGCCGGACCTGATGGCTCCCGCTCGGTGATACCTGAGGCGCTCCAGCCGGCCCGCTCTCACCCAGTGGGTCGGTTCGAGTGCCATTCCGTTGTCGAAAACCGACACGTCGGATCCGGTGGCGGTCGTGGCCAGGAAGGGCTCGCACTCGAGACCGCGCTCGAGCGGGTCGCTGCGCAGGTCGAAAGGTACCTCGCTGAGCGTGTCACCGATGCGGGTTCCGCCCCCCGGTGCGGAGAACACGCTCCGACCCTCTTCCGCCTCTCTCCCCGAGGTGGCCTCTCCGAGCATCAGAACGAGGTCCGCCACGGCGTCGGGGGGCAGGAGGACCTGGTAGCGGCCTGCAGGCAGGTCGACCTTGCGATCGGCCCACCCGAGCCTGCCCACGAGCTTCTTCTCGATCTCGCCGACGTCGACCGAGCTCAGATCAGGAGTACCGACCCCGGCCCAGGCCGAGCGGGCCCCCGAGTCGTCGCGAGCCACCAATTCGACCTTGCCCGTGGGTTGGACATAGCGCAACCGTGTCCCGGTCGAGCTTCCGAGGTATGTCGTAGTGACCGAATGCTCCGCGAAACCGGCCATGACTCGTCCAGCCGAGCGTGCCCGGTCGAAGGCTCCGCCGAGCCCTGCAAGGACGCCCCCGAGCACCGCCGGCTCGTTGCGAACCGGCGCCTCCTCGAAGTCCGCCGAGACGGCGCCTGCGACGAGCGGCGCCGCATCCTCGGCCGGAGAGGCGTCGAGAGCATCTTGTTCGGCGGCCAGGAGCAGGTCGCCGACATCCACCGCCCCGCTCCGGCTCGAGATGCCGACCGAGGTCCCGTCGTCGCTCTCGCAAGAACGGATCACCGTGACCCTTCTGTGGGTCCGAACGCCGTTGGTGGTGACGGTGTTGACGGCGAAGCGCAGATCGACCTCGCTCGTGTCCTCGACGATGACGACGCAACCGCCGGCGCCCGAACCGGCAAGGGCTCTTTCCACGACCTCGTGGGACGGCTCGAGACGTCCGGTGAGGCTCATCGTCCCGACTCCGCACGGGTGTTGAGCACGTTCACCTGCCGGAACCGCACGGTCGGGCAACCGTGGCTGACGGGGGCGACCTGTCCGGGCTGCCCCTTCCCGCAGTTGAACGCACCCCCGAGCACGTACGTGGACCTTCCCCCTACGACATCCATCGAGCCCCAGAAATCGGTGGTTCTTGCCTGGTAGGCGACATCTTTCAATTGGCCCTTCAGCTGCCCCTTCTCGATGAGGAAGAAGCGCTGGCCGGTGAATTGGAAGTTATGCCTCTGCATGTCGATCGACCAGCTCTTGTCGCCGACGACGTAGATGCCCCGATCGGTCGCGGATATGAGGTCGTCTGTTGTGGGCCCGTCGGACTCGGCCGGGAGCAACGAGACGTTTGCCATGCGCTGAATGGGCACATGGAACGGAGAGTCTGCGAACGCGCATCCGTTGGACCGCCCGAACCCGTTTGCAGCCGCCATGCGCCGGTCGAGCTGATAGCCGACGAGGATTCCGTCACGGACGATGTCGAACGCCTGGGAGGGGACTCCCTCGTCGTCGTAACCGACCGTTGCAAGGCCATGGGGCGTGGTGCGGTCCCCCGTGACGTTCATGATCTCCGAGCCGTACTCGAGGGTCCCGAGCTTGTCGAACGTGGCGAAGGAGGTGCCTGCGTAAGCGGCCTCGTAGCCAAGTGCGCGGTCGAGCTCCGTCGCATGGCCTATCGACTCGTGGATCGTGAGGAAGAGGTTGGACGGGGCGATCACCAGGTCGTAGAGACCGGGCTCGACTGTCGGGGCCGCGACCTTCGCAGCGAGGAGCTCGGGAAGCTCGGCGAGCTCGGCGTCGGGGTCCCATCCGCCGCGCCCCTCCAGGTACTCCCAACCCCTGCCCGCTGGAGCCGCGATTGTCCGCATGGTCTCGAATTCGCCGGTGGTGCCGTTCACCGCGAGCGCTTCGAGAACGGGGTGAACTCTCACCCTGCGTTGGGTCGCGATGGTTCCCGCAAGGTCTGCGTAATGCTTGTCCTCGGTCACCGCGAGCACGTAGGTCGTGACGTGGTCGACGCCAGGGGCGCCGAGAACTCGGTTGCTCCATGACTCGAGGAGAGCGACCTTGTCGCTCAAAGAGACGGTCGTCGGATCGACGTCGTAATCCGACACCCATTCGACCTCGCCGACCCCGCGTTCGTCTGCGAGCTCGATGCGCTCCGTCGCCGCAGCCGAGACCGCGACTGCGAGCGCCGTGGCTTGCTCGGCAAGCTCCGATGCGGCTCGCGGATGCATCTCCGCCGTCGCGGCGAAGCCGATCACGCCGTCGTGGACGACGCGGATGCCCATTCCGAGCTCGACGTCGTCGGCGGTGGTCTCGACTTTGGAGTCGCGGAGTGACACGGCTTGCGAGCGGATCCGCTCCACGCGCAGCTCCGCATGACTGCACCCGAGCGAAGATGCGCGTTCGAGCGCGGCCGAACGAACTGATTGAAGCGGAAGGGCCAGGAACTCAGGGTCCAGACGGCTCATCCGACTCGAGCCATCCGGCCGTAGTCGTCGTCCAACCTGACGATGTCGTCCTCTTCGAAGGACTCGCCATGTTGGATCTCGATCAACACGAGATCCTCGGGCCCACTGCACGCGACGCGGTGTGGCGTCCCGACGGGCACGTCCACGCACGAGCCCGGGCCGATAGCCACGTCCACACCTTCGATCGTTGCTGTACCGGCTCCGCTCACGACGAACCAGTGCTCGGACCGGTGGGCGTGGGTCTGGTAGCTGAGCCGGCAACCCGCAGAGACGGTGAGCCGCTTCACCTTGTGGTCAGGAGCGTCGGACAGCACACTGAAATCACCCCATGGTCGCCTTTCGGGTGTGTCACTCATGGCTCCCATCATGGTCGCTCGAAGGAGGCTCCATCGCGCACTTCGGGCACGAGGAGCGAGATGATCGAGGGTGTGAACGAAGGCGACGACCTGACCGGGAGGCTCCTCGTCGCGTCACCGCGCCTGGCCGACCCCAGTTTCAGCCGCACGGTCGTCTTCGTGCTGGACCACGAGCCAGCCGGAGCGCTCGGGCTCGTGCTCAACCGCCCGACGGGGGTGCCGGTCGACGAGATCCTCGCCAGGTGGCACCGGCAGGCGGAGAAGGCCGCGCCGGCGGTGATCTTTTCCGGAGGCCCCGTATCCCCCGGAGCGGTGATAGGCCTCGTCAGGAGACCACCTGCGGGTGAACCGGTCGGGTGGCACCCGGTGGTCGGGGAGATCGGGACGGTGGATCTCTCCGTCGCTCCCGAGGACCAACCAGCGTCCCTTGGTGGCGCCCGGCTGTTCTCCGGGTACTCCGGTTGGTCGTCGCGTCAGCTCGACGAGGAGCTCGCCGAAGGTGCGTGGTTCTGCCTCGACGCACTCGAGGAGGATCTTCTGACCGATCGTCCCGAGGGCCTCTGGCACGACGTGCTCAGGCGCCAGGGGGGAGATATCGGGCTGCTCGCCACCTACCCCCCTCACCCCTACCTGAAATTGACCGGCGGCTCTCTGGGGGCCTGTGGGCACAAGTAGCATCACTGCGATGGGTGCGCGTCACATCTCGGTGCGTGAGGCTCAGACGACGCTGCACGAGCTGGCGAAGCAGTTGGCCACCACCCGCCAGCAGGTCGTCATCGAGGTGCCCGAGACACGCGGCCTGGCGATCCTGTCGGCCGAGCACCTGTTCGCTCTCGAGGAGACCCTCGAGCTCATGTGCGACACCGAGCAGCTCGAGCGGATCAAAGCGGGGGAACAGGCGCTCGTCTCAGGCAATTTCTTGAGCCAGGGTGAGTTCGAGCAGCAGATGGGCATATCGACGCGGACCATGCCGACTCGTTGGCGCCTGGTCGTCTCCGGCCCCGCCCGGCGAGCGATCCTGGGCCTTCCGCTCGAGACGAGCCGGCCAAAGGTCATCGACTTCGTCACTGGTGATCTCCTGGAGAGCCCGGCGACCGTAGGGGTCGAGCTCGAGGGGCAATTATCCAGGCGGTATGTGGCCTCGGTCGCGGACCAGCGCATCGTCTACCGCCTCGACCCGACCAACCGGGCGGTGAGGGTCGTAGACGTCCAGCGCGGCCAGCGGATCTTCGTCTCTCCGTAAGTCCGTGGATCGGCACCAACGGGTCGAGCACAACCTCGTGCGGGCTACCGACGCCGACACTCCCGCACTCGTGGAGATGCTGGTGCGGGCCTTTTGCGACGATCCCGTTGCGAGCTTCATGTTCGTGGACGATGAAAAACGACCGAGGGCCCTAGGGCGATTCTTCAAGATCCAGCTGCGGGGCGACTATCTGCGCTCAGGCGAGGTCTGGACCACCGACGAGCGATCGGGCGCAGCGATCTGGGGACCACCTTCGAAACCGCGTCCCGGAGTCCGTGATCTCTTCCGGGTCATGCCGTTGTTGCCGGAGCTTCTGCCGCTCGGCCACATGCGCGACAGCGCTGCGCGCCCTGTTCGTCGTGGAGTCGGAACGCCCGACGGTCCCTCACTGGTACCTCGCAACGCTCGGGACCGACCCCGAGGTCCAGGGCCACGGAGTCGGCTCGGCCCTGCTCAGCTCCATGCTCGAGCGCGTCGACACCGAGGGGGCCCCTGCCTATCTCGAGTGTTCCAAGGAGCGGAACGTCGCTTTCTACGCCCGGTTCGGCTTCAACGTCACCAAGGAGCTGAAGGCGGTCAGCGGCGGCCCGCGCATATGGCTCATGTGGCGCGAGCCGCGACCTGTCTCCTAGCTCGTCGAGGAACCGCTCGACGGTGTCCTAGCTCGTCGAGGAACCGCTCGACGGTGTCCTAGCTCGTCGAGGAACCGCTCGACGGTGCAGCAGGCGGGCTCATCGGCGGGCCTTTGGGCATCGGGACCCATGATCCGCGGTTGGCCTGGAGCGTCGTCGAGTCGATGAGAGTCTTCGCCGTGGCAGTCCCGTTGGAGACGACGGCCTCGATGTTCACGGAGTTACCGGTCTTGACAGACGAGATCCCGCTCTCGCCGCCGTTGACCGAAGTTCCCGAGTCGACGGTGTACGTGATGGCGGTCTTGTCCGCACTCGTCACCACGAGGCTCCACGTGCTGCCCGAGACGTCCTTGAGAGAGGTCACGGTCCCGGTCTGCACCTCGATCGTCTCGTATCCGTTCGGCCCTTTCACGGTTGCCTCGCCGTGAAGCACCGGACCGAAGCCCCCGAACCCGAGACCAAGTCCCATCCCGAGGCGCATTCCGGGCCCTCCGAAGCCGCGCCCGGCGAACGGGTGGCCCTGGGTCGAGTGCGCGGGCGGGTTGGTAGAGCTCTTGGGCGAGCTTCCACCCGAACTTGCGGCACTGGCGAGCGCGGTGGCACCGACCGCTACGCCGGCGGCGACTCCGATGCCGACTCCCACCTGGAGAACCCTCCTCCACTGCGGGCTTCTGCCCCGGGTGGTGGTGTCCGGGGCTCCGGCGTGCACGTGCGGCACGGTCGGGCCGATCTCCTCCGAGTAGTTCTCCATCTGCACTCCTAGGTCAGGACCACTTGCCTGGAACAACGATAAGGCCTTTAGCTGTGGCCAAGCTGTGACTCAACGTGAAATCGCTTGTGAGATCGCAGCGTGTGAGATCACAGTGTGTGACCTCGACGCGGGCTCAACCGTTGGGCACCCCCATGGCCCGCGGTGAGCCTTCCGCGGAGCTCCGTTGCTTTTCGGAAGCCGGCCTGAGTCCGTCTGGGAGGCGGCCTGGGCTCGACGCCAGGTCTCTGAGCGCCGAGATGACCGCGCGGGCGGGGGCTGAAGGTAAGCCACGGCTACGGGTCGCGAGGCCCACATGGCGCAATGCCATCCCGTCGACGGCCACGAGGCGGACACTCGGCCTCAGGAACTCGGGAACGGCGGTAGAGGGCAAGAGCGCTGGCCCGTGCCCGTCGAAAGCAAGAGATGCGAGAAGGCGCACGCCGTCCACCTCGATCAGCGGCCGAAGCCGCACTCCCGACGGCTTCATGGCTGCGTCGACCTCCGCACGAAATCCAGTCCCGATCGCAGGAAGCAGCAGCTCGAATCCGCCGAGGTCTTCCAAGGAGATCACGGCTCTCCCTGGGACGGGGTCACGGGCGGGCGTGGTCACCAGGACGATCTGCTCCTCGAACAGGGGCTCGGTGGCGAGGTCGCGGCCGGGAACCGGGTGGGTGAGCACCGCGAGGTCGAGCCTGCCGGACGCGAGCTGGGGCTCCAGACCTGAGGAGGGTCCCTCGGTGACGACGAGCTTGAGCCTCGGGTGACTCGACGAGAGGTCTGCCAGGAGGGCCGGCACGAGCCACCTTGCGGTCGTGCCGATCATGCCGACACGTACGGTCCCAGTGATCTCGGCCCGAAGTGCGCCGACGTCCGTGGCCAGGGCCTCGAGCTCGGACAGCACGCGGTAGGCGCGCGCCACGGCGAGCTCCCCCTCCTCGGTCAGGCGCCCGGCCCCTCGGTCCACGAGCGTGGCCGAGAGCTCTCGCTCCAATCGGGCCACGTGTGCCGAGACGTTGGACTGGACGGTTCCGAGATGGTCCGCCGCTGCCGAGAACGAGCCTTGCTCGGCCACGGCCACGAGAACCTGGAGATGCCTGAGCTCCATCACATATTGTGATACCACATATCTTCAATAACTGTTTGACTGATCTGGCCGTGAGGAGCAAAATATAGGTAGACCACAGGATGCCGGGCGTTCCCCTCCTAGCCCTGTTGAGTCGCCGCGAAGGGACCGGTTCCCCCTCCGGTCCCTTTGCCGCGTAAGGGCCCCTATGTCTGCTCCGCCAAGAGCGCGAAGGATTCCGGCGTGTGCCGTAACGTCTCAGTCGTGCCGAGCTCGACCGACCCCGCCGCGGCGCACGGATCACGTGGGGGAGCGAACGGGTCACGCAGCGGCACGGAGCTCAGCTCACAAGGCCGATTAGCAGCGCCTGAGTCGGCTCGACGGGATGGTGAACGATCCTCGCCGGCCACGAGTGGCCGGTCAGCGGTGTTCGTCGACCTGGACCGGACGCTTCTTCGGGGTGCGAGCGGTCCAGTCATAGATCGGGCACTGCGCGAAGAGGGCCTTCTCGACGGTCGCCCGCGGCTGCCGGGCGGGCCGCTGTTCTACGGCTTGTACGACGTGCTCGGTGAGACCCTTCCGATGATGGCGCTGGTCCGCGGAGCCGCACATTTCGTTTCCGGTTGGCCGGAGTCGGCATTCCGCCGTGCCGGCGCCCGCGCAGCTCCGATCCTGCTCGAGATGGTGCAACCGTTTGCACGAGCCGCCCTCGAAGAGCACCGCAGGGAAGGTCGCCTGATCGTCCTCGCCACCACGACACCGGCCGATCTGGTCAGGCCCCTCGTCGATGCCCTCGGTTTCGACGACTTGATCGCGACCCGTTATGCGCGGGCAGGAGGCACGCTTTCGGGCGGGATAGACGGCGATTTCGTCTGGGGGCCCGGAAAGCTCTCCGCAGTTCGCTGCTTCGCTCGGAGCGCATCGGTCGATCTGAAGACGAGTCATGCATACTCGGACAGCGTCTTCGACGTGCCGTTGCTGCGCTCCGTGGGGCATCCGCATGCTCTGAAGCCAGACGCTCGGCTGTTCGTGCTGGCGAGGGCGCTCCGGTGGCCCGTCGAGTACTGGGACCGCCCACCTGGGGTCCCGAAGTTCGCAGGCGTCGAGCCGTACCACCTGCTGCGAATGGTGGTGAGGCCAGAGGCCTTCCCCTACGCCCGTTTCGACATCTCGGGGGTGGAGCGGATAACCGCGTCCGGTCCGGTGCTCATTGCCGCGAACCACCGAAGCTACTTCGACGTGGTCGCGTTGGCTCTCGTGGCAGCGCGCCTCGGACGCCCCGTCCGCTTCCTGGCCAAACGCGAGCTGTTCGATGCTCCGGTGATCGGCCAGGTGGCCCGTGCGCTCGGAGGCATTCCTGTCGACCGGGGCAGCGGTTCGGACCGTCCCCTTCGCGAGGCGACGCGTGCGCTGAGGGCGGGAGAGGTGGTCGTGATCCTCCCCCAGGGAACGATCCCTCGAGGTCCCGCCTTCTTCGACACCCAACTCCGGGGCCGAACGGGTGCCGCCCGGCTTGCGAGGGAGACGGGGGTCCCCGTCGTGCCGGTGGGGATCTGGGGAACAGAGCGCGTTTGGCCGCGATCAGCGAGAGTCCCGAACATGGCCAACCTTGCCCATCCTCCGAAGGTGAGGGTGAGAATCGGCCGGTCCCTCGACATCTCGGGCTCCGACGCCCACGACGAGACGGAGCGCCTGATGAGCGCGATCTCGGCCCTGTTGCCGAAGGAGGCCCGCAAGAGGCACGAGCCCACGGCCGAGGAGCTGAGGCGCAGCTATCCCCCCCGAAGCGCCACTGACGCGAGCCCCGCGCACGAAGACGGATGACAGGCGAGCGCCCCGCCGTCCGCCGGGGCGGGCGCAGGCTGGTTGCCGCCACCGCCACCAATGTCGTGAGCGAGGTGTCGCGCCGCCTCGGGCTCGGCGGCGGATCGGTGATCGGTGGGCGTGTCGGGCTCGTCATCGACCCCGGCCTGGTGGCCGGCCTCGCCTCCGGCAGGCGTTGCGCCCTGGTGAGCGGGACCAACGGGAAGACCACGACGACGCGATTGCTGGCTGCCGCGCTCGGCGGGCCAGGAGCGGTTGCGACCTCGTCTGCGGGCGCGAACCTTCCGGCCGGTCTCGCAGCTGCACTGGCGTCGGCCCCGCCGGGGGCCGCCGCGGTTCTCGAGGTAGACGAGGCGTATCTCGGGAGCGTCGCCAGTGCGCTCTCCGCCGAGGTGATCGTGTTGCTGAACTTGTCGCGCGACCAGCTCGACCGTGTGAACGAGGTGCGCATGCTCGCGCGGCGCTGGCGCGATGCGCTCTCGGCAATGCCCGAGACGACGGTCGTGGCGAATGCCGACGATCCGCTCGTCGTGTGGGCCGCGGGAGTGGGGGAGCCGAGGCGGCCACATAAGGGCCCGAAGGTTCTGTTCGTCGCTGCGGGGGAGCTGTGGCGCGACGATGCGACGGGCTGCCCTGCGTGTGGCGGCCGCATCGTGTTCGACCATCTGGGAGGTTGGTCCTGCTCGTGCGGCTTCTCCCGTCCGGAACCTCACGCGCGACTGACGGCTGCGGGCCTCGAGCTGCGCGACGGCCGTGTGGTGCCGATCTCGTTGTCGTTGCCGGCCCGCTGCAACCGCTCGAACGCTGCAATGGCTGCGGTCGCAGCACGCGTGCTCGGGACCGACGAGGCCGTGGCGCTCGAAGCGATGAAATCGGTGAGCGAGGTCGAAGGACGCTTCTCCACGATCAAGTACGACGGCGTGTCCGCCCGCATCCTGCTGGCGAAGAACCCCGCCGGATGGGCAGAGCTCTTGGATCTGCTCGGACACACAGAGACGCCCGTCGTGATCGGCATCAACTCAAAGACGGCCGATGGTCACGATCCGTCATGGCTCTGGGACGTCGCGTTCGAGGAGCTCGGCGGCCGTCGGGCCGTCGCCACGGGCGAGCGTTCGAAGGACCTGGCAGTGCGTCTCAAGTACGCAGGGCTAGAGCACGAGGTCGTGGCCGACCAGGTGTCTGCCCTTCTCGCGCCGAAGGCGTCTGCAGTCGAATATGTGGGCAATTACACGGCATTCCAGCAATTGCGACGGGCCGTGGTCCGCGGTCGAGCTCGTTCGCGGTTCGACGCCGGGACAGCCGCTCGGAGCGCATTGGAGCGCCACCGCTACGAAGCTCGGCGTGTGCCCGTCGCGATCGAGGCCCATGAGAGCGACGTACGGGCCGGGTCTGCCTCGTCGGGTGCATCGGCGCGCAGCAGCGAGTCGGTGCTACGGGTCGCGATCGTCCATCCCGACCTTCTCGGCACCTACGGTGACGGCGGCAACGCGAGGGTGCTGGCGTGCCGGGCGGCGTGGAGGGGCTGGCCCGTGGAGCTCGTGCTCGCCCGGTCCGACGAGCCGCTCCCGACAGCGGACATCTACTGCCTCGGCGGCGGCGAAGACGGTCCTCAGGTCGAGGCCGCGGCCCTGCTGTCTCGAAGCGTCCTCGCTCGCGCGTTGGACAACGGGGCGGCCGTGCTCGCCGTCTGCGCCGGGTTCCAGGTCGTCGGGAACAGCTTCCCCGATGCAGCCGGGCGCAGCTGTGAGGGCCTGGGCCTGATCGACGTGACGACGGCGAAGGGTCCCGGTCGAAGATGCGTGGGAGAGCTGGTCTCGGACCCCGAGCAGCCATCGCTGGCCGGGGTCTCCCAGAAGGCACTCACAGGATTCGAGAACCATTCGGGGCTGACCACCCTCGGATCGGGCGCCCTGCCACTTGGGAGAGTCCGGGAGGGGGTGGGAAACGGAGACGGCTCGGGCACCGAGGGTGCGACGAGCGGACGGGTTGTCGGCACCTACATGCACGGTCCGGTGCTTGCCCGCAACCCCGCACTCGCCGACGCCCTCTTGTCGATGGCGACCGGTCGCGTTCCGGCGGCACTCGACGACGAAGAGGAGGAGGCTCTCCGTCGTGAGCGCCTGCTCGCCGCGGGCATGGGAACCGGGTCAGGCGTCTCGGGACGTGCACGGAGGATGTCGAGGTTCGTCCGTTCGCGCAGCGCCTGACCGACGCATCGAAAGATCCCCGAACCCCTGCTTCTCCACAGCGTCTTCAAAGAGTTCTCACAGGATTAGTGGTCAAGATTCCGCAACATGGCGGCTTCGGCACCTACATCATCGGCGCGCGTCTTGGTCGTCGACGACGAGCAGAGCATCACGGACCTGCTTGCGATGGCGTTGAGGTACGAAGGCCTCGAGGTCCGGGTCGCCCATACCGCTCGCGAGGCGCTGGAACGCGTCGAGGACTTCCGGCCGCATCTGATGGTGCTCGACGTGATGCTCCCTGACCTGAGTGGCTTCGAGGTCATGCAGAGAGTCGCGAGGGACCGACCGTCCTCTCCGGTCCCGGTGCTGTTCCTCACGGCCCGCGACGCCCTGGACGACAAGCTGCGCGGCTTCACGCTCGGCGGCGACGACTACATGACCAAACCGTTCAGCATCGAGGAGCTGATCGTGAGGGTGCGCGCGATCCTCCGGCGGGTGCACGGGAACCAGGACTCCGACGGGGTGCTCGCGCTCGGCGACTTGGAGCTCGACGAGGAGAGCCATGTCGTGCGCCGCGGCGACACGGTGATCGATCTCACGCCGACGGAATTCAAATTGCTCCACTATCTGCTGCTGAATTCCGGCCGGGTGGTTTCGAAGGCACAGATACTCGACAGGGTATGGAACTACGATTTCGGCGGCAACGCGAACGTCGTCGAGATCTACGTGAGCTATCTCCGCAAGAAGATCGACAGCCTTGGGCCTCCCCTGATTCACACGGTGAGGGGAGTCGGTTACAGCCTGCGCGCCAGACCGGAGTAAGCGGTGACGCTCCGGACGCGGCTGTTGATCGTGCTTGTCGGAATCGTCCTCATCGGGCTGCTCGTGTCGGGGATCGTCACGTACAAGTCGCTCGAGAGCTTCCTCGTCAGCCGCCTCGATCAGCAACTGGAGAATTCGCCGGGCCAGGCCGCTCGCGCGCTCGAGCGCTGCATCACGCAGGGAAACCTCCAGTGCACGGTCGCCGATCTGCCTGCCGTTCCACCCGGGACCTTCGGGCAGCTGCGGGTGACCGGCGCCCCGACGTCCTCGGGTTGGTTCCTGCTTCCGAAACCTTCCCAACAACCTCCGCCCCCCGTCCTGCCCGCGGACCTGACCGTCTCGATCCCTGCGAACCCGGTCATCTTCACCACTGTCAGCTCGAGTGGGCTGACGTACCGCGTCCTCGCAGAGGAGGTCGGTCTCCCACCTCCGGGTTTCGGCACCGGCGTGGTGGTTGTGGCTGTTCCTCTTACGGACGTGGATCAGACCCTTGGCCGGCTGCTGCTGGTCGAGCTCCTCGTCTCGGGTGGGGTGTTGCTCGTTCTCGGAGCCGTGGCTTGGTGGATCGTGAGGGCGGGACTTCGTCCCTTGGACCAGATGGCGACCACGGCCGGCGCCATTGCCGCTGGTGACCTGACGCAGAGAGTCCCGGCGGGCGATACGGGCAGCGAGGTGGGACGCCTCGGACTCGCACTGAACGTGATGCTCGGGGAGATCGAGGAGTCGTTCGCCGCCCGCAAGGCCTCCGAGGAAAGGTTGCGGCGCTTCTTGGCCGACGCCTCGCACGAACTTCGAACTCCTCTCACCTCGATTCGCGGCTACGCCGAGATGTTCGACAGGGGAACGCGCGACCGGCCCGAGGACCTCGCGATGTCGATGCGTCACATCCGGCAGGATGCGGACCGCATGAGCACTCTGGTCGAAGACCTTCTCGTGCTCGCGCGACTCGACCGCGAGAGACCTCTCGCGCACGAGCAGGTCGACCTCGGGCCGCTTCTCGAATCGGCGGTCACCGACGTGTCCGTACAGCGAGCCCGACAGGGCCATCGAGCTGAGCGCGGCGGAACCCGCAGTCGTCGTAGGAGACGCCGACCGGCTCCGGCAGGTCGTGGACAATCTTCTTGTGAACGCGGTGCGACACACCCCGCCCGGAACACCTATCAAGGTCGAGGTGCGACGCGACGACGGCTCGGCGGTCATCAGTGTTCGCGACCATGGCCCCGGGATCCCTCCTGAGGAGCGGACCAGGATCTTCGAGCCCTTCTACCGTTCCGACCCGTCGCGCTCCAGGGCTACGGGCGGCGAAGGGCTCGGTCTCGCCATCGTGGACACGATCGTCCGTGCCCACGGGGGCCGGGTCGGGGTGGGATCCCCCGAGGGCGAAGGAGCGAGGTTCTGGGTTCGCCTTCCTCTTGCTCCGCTGGGTCCTATCGCATCGCAGGGCAGCTCGGCGAGCGATGAGTCACCTGTCGACGGGCCGCCCCTCGAAGCTGGCGCTCAGACTGTCGAGGTCAACGGCACTGTTCCGGTAGTCGGGCCGAGGTCGGGTTCAGAGGTCGGAGGCAAGCCGACCTAGCCCGGCGCCGTTCTGTCTCGGTCCTCACGAGGAGCGTCGTGTTCCGTTGCGACTCACCGCCCACTCGCGCTCGACTCGCACCGCTGGAATCACGTCGGTGACGGCCCGAGTGCCCACGAGCGGCGCCACGGCGCGGCCTCGGGACCCCCGGCCGTCGAGGGCGTGCCCCGAGCCGCGAGCTTGCGGGCTGTCCACCAGTCGGTGCTGCGCTCGGTCGCGAGCAGGTGAACGGCCTCTTCGATGCGCCGGCCGAAGGTGCGTGCGTCCTCGCCGGGCTCGGGTCGGATCGGGAGCCCGAAGGTGACGGTCGTGGGGGAGCGGCGCACTCTGCCGCCGTCGCGCGCGATCACCTTGAACGTTCCGTCCAGGTGCACGGGCACCACGGGCCTGCCCGGTGCGGACGGCGAGGTATGCGGCGCCCGGGCGGAACGTCCTGCATCCAACCGTCTGGGCTCCTGCCCCCTTCGGGGTAGATGAGGAGGTTCCATCCTTCCTCGAGCATTTCGGCTGCGAGGTCGGCCGACTTGCGGTTCACCCGCTGGCGCTCGATCGGGATGGCGGCAGTGAGAAAGGCCCACAGATGCGCCTTCCAGCGGCGGTCGAAGAAGTAGTCGGCGGCGCCCGCGACGATCGTGGAGTGTCGAAGGCGTGGGGGCAGCACCGAGATTAGCAGACGCGGTGTCGAGATGGCTCGTGTGATTGGCCACGATGATGACCGGGGCCTCTGCGAGGGACAGAAGCTCGTCGCCGCGGACCTCGGGGGACGCGACCGCATGTGCGAGGGGGCGCGTGACGTTGTCGACGACGACAGCTCGTGCCAGGCGCACCGGGTAGCGGCGCGCCCAGGCGGTGTCGTAGTCGACACCGAGATCTCGCTCTGGAGCGTGCGCGCTCGACACCTCCGGGCCATTCCGGGGCCCGCCACGGCAGCCCGAGCGCCCTGAACTTGCGGGCCGTCGTCCGGAGCGCCTCCGAGGGGCTCCGGCTGGCTCACTGGACCTCCGCGAGAAGGATGGGAGGAGCGTGAAGGTGGGTGATCGTCGGTTCTGCTCCGACGACGTCCTCTGCCATCTCGAGAGCGTCCGCGAGAGTCGACGCCGGTTTGAAACCGAGGCGGCGAACGGCGGCCCGGTCACCGCCGACGACGATGACGCCTCCGAGGTGCTGCAGCGCGTGCGCGCACCAGTACCACATGTAGAACGGATGGACCCCGTGATACGCGTTGCCGGTCCGGTACAGGTGGACGTACCAGGGATCTGTCGCGTATGCCTCCTCGTACTGCTCGATCTCGACGGGGTCGGTGGACTCCGACAGCACCTCTTCGAAGAAGTCGATGTAGCTCGGGTGATGGCCCGGGTGGAACGCCCACGGCGTCGGGTGCGAAACGATGAGCACGCCCCCTTCGCGCACGAATGGTCGGCCGCCTCGGTAGAGGTTGAAGAAGTAGCCGAGGCCGAGGCATGCGACGAGCACCGGGTTCATGATCGAATTCACGTTGTAGGGGCAGATGTAGGGGAGTCCCATCGTGAGCATGTCGGTCTGGCCCTCCACCACTACGAGCTGCTGCGCGTAGACGTTCTCGGTCGTCTGCTTGTGTACAGCTTCGACTTCTCCCGCCTGCACCGACGTCATGCGCTGCGGTGCGCGCACGGAGTGCAGTACCTGGCGCGCGATGCGAGCGGGGGAGCGCCGAAGTGCTGCCGACGAGGCGGCGAAGGCTGCCCTGTCCGAGATCGTCCATTCCCATTCGCGGCGCTGCAGGAACCGGAATTGCTCGGGGAACGTGTTCGTGTTGAGGGTCGTCTCGATCTGGAAGATCTTCACCCCGGACTCCGCGATCAGCCGGCCCATCCGCCAGTTCGAGGAGTGGAGCTCGGAGCGGTGCTGGTCCATGAAGCTGCGCGAGGCCTGCATCGTGCGCGCGTTGTGGTGGTGTCGCAGGCTCCGGTAGCTCGCCAGCCCCGTGGCCACGCTCTTGTGGCCCCCGTCCATCGCGACGAGGTTGATGTTGACGTACACGAGCAGGTCGGAGGTGGCTGCCCTCTTGTTCAGCTCGACGTCCTCGCCGAGGTCGGTGGTGCCCAGGTGGATCAGGTTGTCCGGGTCCTCGGCGTCGTGCTGGGTGAGCAGGCCCTCGGGAGCGAACGCGTCGTAGATCCGGTCCCCGAGCGCGTGCCGGAGCTCGGCCTCTGTCATCCTGCGGTGCAAGGCGAGCGCGGCGACGAGGACGACGTCGTCGACGCCGGCCGCGGCAGCCATGTCGAGCACCTGCTCGATCACGAGCTCCCTCACATCGGGCCGCTGCATCGGTGGGAGCGGAAGCGAGATGTCGTCGAAGGCGATCGTGAGCTTCATTCCCGCGAACAGCAGTTCCGGCAGCGGCGCCGAGTCGCCCACCGGCTGCTCGAGGGCATGGCGAATCGCGCGTCACCGGATCGTCGAGCCCTTCCAGGGGCTCGGGCGCGTAGACGACCCGGCTGCGTTCTGCGGGCAGGCGCTCGAGCCGGTAGCCCTCTCCGTGCCAGAAGAGCGTCGGAGGGGTGGAGCGGTCGACGTCCAGGACGAAACCTGGCCTCGGGCTCATCGAGGTTGTCCTTTCTTCCAGCGGGTGTCGGCAGCGTGTCGCGCAGGTCGAATGCGATCTTCACGGCGCCGCGCCTGCCGGCCGTTCCCGCGTGGGCTATCGCCTCTTCGAAGCGCTCGAGCGGGTACATGGCCGAGACGAGACGTCCGAGATCTGCGCTCTTGACCAGACCGAACGCCAGGTCGAACGTCCGGGCCGATCCGCCCGTGACCGGGTGCTCGACCCCGTAGGCGTATGCGCCGACGAGTGCGACCTCGCGGTGCCATAGACCGGCGAGGTCGCATCGAGATCGTGCCCGGCATGCCTGCGAGCACCACCCTGCCCCTCGGCTTCACCACCGGCAGCGCCTTGGCTACCGAGTCGGCAGAGCCGACACAGTCGACGACGGCGTCCGCACCGGCTGTGAGGCCTGCGCTCGTCTCCAGTGAGCGCGTCCTTCGGCGCACGGCGCGCGCGAGCTCGTCTGTCGGCACCGCGACATCCGCGCCGAGCTCCACAGCGAGTCTCCTCTGATGCGGGTAACGTGCCGCGGCGACGAGCGTGCCCGGGGGGCTGAGAGAGCGCAATGCCGCGATCGTGGCGAGGCCGAGCGTCCCCGCGCCGAGCACTGCGATCACCGAATCCGTACCGGCCTCGGCAGCCAGAGCGGCGTGGATCGCGCACGACGTGGGCTCGACCATGACCGCCTCTTCGTCCGTCACCTCGTCGGGCACGGAGTGAAGTTGCGACTCGTGTGCCACCAGGCCGGCCGAAGACCACCCGCCTCCTGTGTCCGCGCAGTACCCGATCTGCAGTCCGGCGGAAATGTGGCCGAACGCCACGCGTTCACATCCACCGGTCCGTCCTTCGGCACATGGAGGGCAAGGGGGCGAGATGGAGCGGGCAACGCAGCCGATCGCAGGTTCGACCACGAACGCGGCGCGGAGCCTCCCCGTCGGTCGAGACGACACCGAGGATCTCGTGTCCGGGGACGAAAGGAAAGCTGACTAGATCCTCGAAATAGCGCGAGCTCCTGCCGTCGAGGGTAGCGAGGTCCGACCCGCAGATTCCTCCGAGTTGGACGTCGACTCGACTCCACCCGGGCCCCGGCAGCTCCGGGGGCTCGGCGTCTACGAGTCGAAGCGGCCCCACTCGTGTTGCGCGTCCCGAGCCCGAGATCGCGGACACCACGCGTGCCGCCGCGAACCGGGCGACGTTCCGTTCCAGAAGAAGGGCTTTCATCTCGATCTTCTCGAGACGTCGATCCGTTCCCACCAGCGCGACGTCCCTGCGTCCAAAGGCCCCATCGGCAACCACGAACGCGAGCCGTTGCCTGCCGACGCCCAGTGCTCGGTGTGCCATCCCCTGCGACGGGCTATGGCGGCGAGCTTCGCTTCGGGGTTGACGGCAACGGGAAATCCCACACATTCGAGGAGCGGCAGGTCCGATGCGGAGTCGGCGTAGGCGATCGACTCCCCGAGATCGAGCCCCTCCGCCGCGGCGTACTCCGCGAGGACGAGAGCCCGCGCTTCGCCTGTCGGGGGCAGCTGCTCGAGACGACCCGTGAGCAGCCCGTCGTCGTCGCCGGCCAGCCGAGCGCAGACCACTTCGTCGAACAGCGGTCTCATAGGTTCGACCACGAAATCCAGGGCGCCCGTGATGAGAACGGTGCGGTGCCCGAGCGCCCTGTGGCGTCTCACCCGGGCGATCCCTGCAGGGAACGAACGTGTCAGCAACAGGTTGTGGAACAGCTCCTCCGAGTCACGTCGCAGCTGCTCTTCAGGAGCCCCCTCGTACCGCCGGTAGAAGCTGCGAAGGAAGTCACCGCGGTCCCGGCGGTCGAGCGCGAGCAGACCCGGGGCCTGGCGGAGGATGCGTGCGGTCACCCGGGCTCGATCGGCCAGGGGCAGGTGGCGCGTCGCGAGCCATGCATAGGACTCGACGACGTTCGAGGCTACGAGGGTGTTCTCCAGGTCGAAGGCGGCGAGGTGTCGGTCGGGCGAGAGGATTGCGCGCGACGCGCGGTCGGAACGCCCGGCCATCGAAGAGCGCTGGGAGGTCGTTCGGACCCGCGCGTGCTCGATCACAGAGGGAAGGTGGATCTCGTGCACGTAACGGGCCCAGTCGATGACACCCGGGTCGAAGCAGAACAGCTCGCGGTCCTCGGGGCTCAGCGTGTGCCAGAGCTCGAGAAGTCGGTCGACCCGGAACAGTGCCTCAGTCTCTGTGTATGCGCCGTAGAGCTGGACGTACCCGAGTGCGCGTTCTGCAAGGGCTCGACGCTCTTCCACGCGAGCTGCGAGGTCGGCGCGCTCTCCTCGGACCGGAAGCGAACCGAGGAGTCTTTCTGCCAGCCCGAGGGCGAAATTGGCCCGGGCCAGCTGCCGTTGGACCCGTCCGCGGCCCGGGAAGGACCAGTCGGGCACGACTATGGGCTGGCCGTCGCTGTCGTAGATCGGATGGTCCGTGAACCATGACTGGACCAGCTCGACGAGCCGTCCGTAGCGGAGCGGATTGCGGACGCCCGAAGCGACGTGCACGACGCGCGTCTTGTCGGGGTCAGGGCCCGCTGCCGCACAAGCGATGATCGCAGCGGCGACCATGTCGACCGGGACCACGTCCGTGACGCCCTCGGGGATGCCGGGGAACTCCTTCAGAAGGCCCCGCGCGTACGAGATGATGATCGGCTCGGCCATGCGGAAGCCCCTGATCCAACCCGGGCGAGGTTCGGCGAGCGCCGACTCGATGATCGAAGGACGCACCACCGTCGTCGGCACCCCCGGGTAGCGGGTGACCAGGACCCGCTCACCCAGCGCCTTGGTGAAGGCATATGCGTCCGGCCAGCCGAGCGCTTGAGCTCGAGCTCGGCCGGCTTCGACCAGCTCCGTACGGACCCAGTCTTCGCGCAGCTTCTCGGCGCGCTCGGCGAGCAGGTGGGTGCCGGCTGCTCCGAGCTCGCTGCGAGCTCGCTTGGTGAATTTGGTGAGCCTACCGGGAGTGCGTGACACGGCTTCGAGGTCGGCGCGAAGACGTCTGGCTGCACCGATCTCGGCTTCGATGTCGACTTCGGTCGTGACGGTCGAATGCGTCCGCGCCCGGGCTCCCGAACGGATCGCTTCGGTGGCGAGGGTCTCGGTCGCGTAGCCCTGGTGCGTCCCCGCCACGTATGCGGTGGACACGGTGACCAGGTGGGTGGGCGGTCGATCCGGGAACGAATCCGAGCGGTGCCGGGCGGCGTCACAGATGGCTGCGGCCACCCGGGAAGGCCCGAGGAGGTTTACCTCGACCGCAGTATCGAGAGGGGCGTCGAACGCGACGGCCGCCGCCGAGTGAACCACCACGTCCGAAGCGGCGAGGATCTCTGCTCCGGCGTCGTCCAGCCCGAGCCCTTCGGAAGAGACGTCGCCGGCGACAGCGGTCAACCGGTCCGCGATCATCTGGTCGAAACCGTCGCCGGTCTCGGCGCGGAGCCGGTCGAAGCAGTCGTTGCGGACGATCTCACGCCGGGCGCGCTCCGCGGCACCCAACCGGCGAGTCGGCCGGACGAGCACGGCCACACGGCACCCTGGCACCGATCTGAGCAGGCGCTCTACCAGGGCGGTGCCCAGGAACCCGGTCGCCCCGGTCACGAATATCTGGCGTCCCGACAGGGCGTCGGCGACCGATCCCGGCGGAGAGACTTCGCCCACCAAGTCTGTCTACCACACGGTAGGCAGATTCGTCTACCATTCGGTAGGTGGTTGTCGCGAGCACAGGTCTGAGCACCTCGGAGCGCATCCTCGATGCCTCCCTGGCCTCGTTCGCGTCCAGAGGCTACGAAGCGACGTCGCTCGATGCCCTGGCTGAGGGGCTGGGCATGCGCAAACAGTCGATCCTGTACTGGTTCCCCTCTAAAGAGGTCCTGCTCGAGGCAGTCATCGACCGCTCTGCGGGGGAGCTGAGAGATGCGCTCGAGCGATCCTTGGACCGGGCCGGTACGGGTTGGCCGAGGGTGGAGGCGGTTGTCCGGTCCGTGTTCCGATTGGCAGCCCGGAGGCCGGAGCTGCTCGGCCTTCTACGCGAAGTCAGCCGACTGGGCCCACCCGCCGCCACTCGACTGGTGGAGGCCCTCGATCCTCTCGTCCAACGGGCATCTGCGTTCCTCGAGGCTGAGATGTCCGCCGGCCGCATGCGCGAGCACGATCCCAGGCTTCTACTGCTTGCCATCTATTCGATGGTGGTCGGCATGGTGACCGAGGTGGAGGTGCTCAAGGCGTTCGGAGAGGAACCGACAGCGCGGTCACTCGTTCGCCGACGATCCGAGATTCTGGCGTTCTTGCACAGAGCGCTCGTGATCGATCAATAGTTCGGGCACTCTCGCCCCGAGGGCAGAGTCCGGGACGGTCCAGGAGCTCTACGAGGGCTCGGTAGGGGTCGATCGGGTGGCCCGCTCGAACCAGGAGGACTTCTCAGGTTTTGCCGCTCGCTCGGCCTTCGTGATCGCCGGTTGGCGCGGGGCGGGCTTGGGGGGCGTGTACCGCTTGCTCTGCACCGGGCGCGAGCCTCCGCCCTTGGACTCCTGGCGGGTCTTCTGGTTGCGGGTCTGGGTTCGCGGCGATCCTCGTTCGGCCGGGGACCGGGCCGGAGTCCTTGTCCGCGTGTTCACGCCGCGCGATGTGAGGATCTTCTGTATCCGCCAAGCCCTGAACAACAGGTAGCCGCCCAAGATGAGGAACGGGATACCGATGCCGATCAACCCGAGGCTGTACCCGAGGAACAGCAGCGCGAACGCGGTGAGGGAACGGCGGCGGTACCAGGCGGTCGCAAAAACGCAGACTGCGAACACGACGCTGAGGCCGCCGTCGAGGGTGATGATGCTCGTGCTCTCGTGACCCTTCCCCACCGGGTCGTGGTGCAACGTGATGATGGTGAGGACCAGCGCGAGAATCCCGCCGAGTGGCGCCGCCATCATGGCGTAGCGACGCTCCTTGTCGTCGAGCTTGCGCATGAGAGTCGTGAGGTCACTCGTCTTCATGTCGTCGTACGCGGCCGTCGCCGAGCGCTTCTGCGTTCCGCTGCCTCTGAGCAGACCGCCTAGCGACGTGGGCGTGGTCGTGGGCCTGGCGACCCCGGGATCGTCCACGTGGAGGTCGTCGTCGAAGGCGTCGGGGTCTTGCGTTGCGGCGTCCTCGCTGTCCACCTCGTGGACCTGATCGTCGACGGGTTCGCCGTCCGTCAGGTCCGAGCCGTTCTCCGACTTGTCCGACTTCGCGGCAGTGGACGCCAGCTGCTTCGGCGAGGCGCTCGCGGGCCGGGGCTTCGCCGGCTGCGGGCCGGGTCGTGCCTTCGTCGGGACTTCTTTGGAAACAGGGGCACTCCCGGTTCGGCTGCCCCGGCGATTGCGGCTGAGATCCGGGAGCGCCACCAGGATCTTCTGCCCCACCGTCAGCCGGGGGGGTTCGCCAGAAGTCGTGTCATCGGAGGTGTCGGGGGAGCCGTCGCCGCCGGCGGGCCGCCCGTTTTGTCGTGCCACTCGAGCCACGTTAATGGGGATCGGGAAATTTATTCCTATCGGGTCATTCCTATCGGGCGGTCCCGCCGCCGGCAGGTCAGCAGTCGCCACCAGTTCGGGAGGATCTGAGGCCGGCGACGTGGTACGCAGGTGGACATGGATTTTTGCCGGGACTCGATGATCGAGCTCGCCTCTCAGGTCAGGGCGGGGGAGCTGTCCGCGCGTGACCTCGTGGAGCACGCCCTATCACGCATCGATGCTCTCAATCCTCTGGTGAACGCCTTTGTCGCGGTCGACGGAGAGCGGGCACTCGTCGAAGCTGCGGCCGTGGACTCTGCGGTTGCTGCGGGTCGGGACCCGGGCCCGCTCGCGGGGATCCCGTTCGGCGTCAAGGACCTCGAGGACGCGGCGGGGTTCGTGACCACGGAGGGGTCCGTCCTCTTCGCTGATGATCCGCCGGCGCAGCACGACTCGATTCTGGTTGCACGCCTGAAGGCCGCCGGGGCGATCGTGGTCGGGAAGACGAACACTCCGGAGCTCGGGCACAAGGGCGACACCGACAACGCTGTGTTCGGCGCGACGTCCAATCCGTGGAATCTCGAACACAGCGCGGGCGGGTCCTCCGGAGGTACGGCGGCGGCGATCGCGGCCGGCATGGTCCCGCTCGGCACCGGTTCTGACGGTGGCGGCTCTATACGCATCCCGTCTTCGTGCTGCGGGCTCTCCGGCATGAAACCGTCGCTCGGCAGGATCCCGTCGGGCGGGCCGAGGCCTCCAGACTGGATGGACCTCTCCACGCGAGGGCCGATGGCGCGAAGGATCGCAGACGTGGTGGCTGCGCTCGACGTCGCCGTAGGACCTGACCCGAGCGACTTGCGCTCTCTGCCCCGGCCCGAGGCATCGTGGCCCGCGACGTTACGCGACGCGAGGGTCCCTTCGAAGGTGGCATGGTCGCCCACGCTCGGCTATGCGCCGCTCGACGACGAGGTGCGCGCGATCTGCACGCGGGCGGTCGAGGTCCTCGTCACGCTCGGATCGGAAGTGATCGAGGTCCCCGAGGTCTTCGACGAGGATCCGGTGAACGATTGGCTCACCTTGGTGTCGGCCTACTGCGCCCGCACGCTGTCCCCTTTCCGTAATACCGACAAATGGCAGAAGGTCGATCCGCTGCTCGCCGCGATGGCCGAACATGCGGCCACCAACACATCGGCTGAGGATCTCGTGCGCGCTGACCGACGCGTGCCACATGCTCAATCTGAGGTTGGTCGAGCTGTTCCACGATGTGAGGCTTCTGGTCACACCCACTTGCGCGGGGCCGCCGCCGCCCCGGTCGCTTCACGGCACCGGGGTCGTCAACGGTGCGCAAGAGGCGAACTGGGTCCGCTTCACCTATCCGTTCAACATGACCAGATCGCCGGCCGCAACGGTTTGCGTGGGGACGACCTCGAATGGCCTTCCCGTCGGGCTCCAGCTGGTCGGCCCCCAACACGCAGATCTTGTCGTTCTTCGGTCCGCGGCCGCACTCGAGGCGGCGATCGGCTTCGACGCGGTCCCTGCCATCACTGCGAGTTAGTTCGCCACCCCATCAGGACGCGACTCGCCCCAGCTCTGCCCGTCCCACCAGCGGATTGATCCTGGTCGTTCGGGATCTGGGTACCAGGCCGAAGGAGGTAGGCCTTGACTGGCGGCCTGCAGTCGACCCTCGGCGGCAGGTGGCGCGGACGGGACCGTGGCGAGCGGCTCGCTGAGCGTGGGAGGGGGCGGAGACTCGAGCACGGCCAGATTCGATCGAGGTGTGAGCACGAGGTCTTCTGCGAGCGTGGTCTGGCCGAGAGAAGGACCAGCTACGTCTTCGGACTGCCGCGCCGGAGGTACGAACGGGGCTGCCACGGCCGGCCCCGCATGCCACCCCGCCCGCCCCGGACGCCAAATCGTCGCCGGGTCGAGCTGCCACCGTGTTACGGGATCCGTCGGATCGATGCTCGGCCTGAAAGCCCTCGAGCGATGGTCCGAGCGTGCGTTTTGACGATGGATCTTCGTTGCCGTTGATATGGCCGAGCGCGCAGCCATGATCGACGACAAGGCTCCAGCGACGAGGATGACGATCCCGGCCCAGTAGACGGTGTTCGCGAAGCCGCAGTTGAGTCCCGACTGAAGCGCCCCTCGTCGGAGTCCTTGTGCGACCGCGACGCAAGCGTCGTGCGCAGTGCTCTCGTGCATGGACATGAAGAGCCCAGCGAGCGCCACTGCGACACCTGCGCCCGCCCACAGCGCGGAGCGAATAATTCTGTTCCTGCCCCGAACCGCCATGCATCCCCCTCGGTGCGGCTCGTCAACAGACAAATGGTGCCACAGCCGAATGCACAAAAAGTGCAAAACCCGCAGATGGTGGGCTTCCGTTGTTCCAAGGATCTGCAGTCGAAAGGCGCGGGAGCTTTACCGCGAATGGGTTAGAGGAACAGCGCATCGACGGTATGTCCCTGAAGACGGGGACAGCCGATGCTTCGGTTTGATCCGCCGCCACAAGGGGTGACGCCGGGCTCGGACCAAGGTCATCTGCCGTCAG
Organism: uncultured Acidimicrobiales bacterium; assembly: GCA_963801315.1. Taxonomy (GTDB): domain Bacteria; phylum Actinomycetota; class Acidimicrobiia; order Acidimicrobiales; family CAVXTF01; genus CAVXTF01. The sequence goes on from CAWDEI010000007.1 coordinate 195,828, forward strand.
TACGACAGGTCGACCGCAACCACGTAAACGCCGCCTTGGCGTACCCATCGGCGAGATATCGACCAACTGATCACTAGAGAGCCATTTCACATTCGACGGGCCGGGTTGGCCGTTACGAGTCAGAGCGTCGCGTGGCGACGACTGGCGGCCGTTGCGGACGACCATAGGAGGAATACGCAATGAAGTCCGGATTCAGCAGAGCGCGCATTGCCTTTCCCCGCGCCATAAGGCCCCGTTCGTTCTTGGGGGCATTTCTCGCGTTCGCGATCGGGCTGGCAGTACTTTCGATTTCGACAGCGACGCCCGCTTTCGCTTCGGGCTCTCAGCTGTTCTCAGAGACCTTCGCGAACAATACGGTCCCGACCTCCGAGGTCGTGCTCCCGAGTCTGCCTTCGGGCGCTTCACAGTCGCCGCCGAGCGAGGCGTGTCTCACCGCCGGGGGCACGCCGTCGGGCGCGTCGGCCGTGCCGCAGTGCACGGGTGCGTCAGATGAGAACGGCAACGGCTTCCTCCGATTCACTGATGCGCAGGACGTTGCCGAGGAGGGCGGGGTCTTCTCCGCAACCAGCCTGCCCGCAACGCAGGGCCTCGACGTCGTGTTCAACTCCTACCAGTTCGGCGGGAACGGTGCCGATGGCATCGCTTTCGCCCTCGCGATCGCCAACCCGACCGACCCTCGGCCCCCCGCGAAGATCGGGGATTCGGGAGGCAGCCTCGGATACGGCCCATATGTGGCTGGGGGAGACAACGGCCTGAGTTTCGGATATCTCGGGGTGGGCCTCGACGCGTTCGGCAATTACTCGACGACGATCCCAGACGGCAGCGACTGCTCCGGCGACGGACACGCTGGCAACGGAACAAAGACTCCACAGGCAGTCTCGGTTCGTGGGCCGGGGGACGGCGAGGACGGGTACTGCATGATCGGCGGCCCTTGGACCGACGGCTCTGACAAGCTCGACGCCTCGACCGCCACCTCGGTGCCGGTCGAGGTGGCCATAAACCCCACCGGCAGCGCCTTCACAACGGCTTCCGGGCTGACCGTGCCCGTAGCCTCGTACGCAATTCAGTGGACCCCGGTGGGCGGGACACAGCAGACCGAAACACATGCCCTTCCGAACCTAACGGATGCTCAGTATTCAGACCTCGGGATTCCTTCGAGCTACTACAACTCGTTCGGTATCCCGTACCAGATGACCTTCGGCTGGGTCGCGTCCACAGGTGGGTCCAACGATTATCACGAGATCCGCAATGTCGTGGTCTCCAACGGCGCGGGCACCACGCCCACGCTCGGGCTCGCAGCGGCTGACAACAAGAACGGCGAATTCGGGCAAGGCTCCTCGGTCGGATACACGTTCACGCCGAGCCTCTCGGCCGCGACCGAAGCTGGGACCATCACTTTCGATGACCCGTTCCCGGCGGGACTCACACCGACGAGCACGACCGGCACCGATCCTTCGTGGAGCTGTTCGATCGTAAGTTCCACTGTGACTTGCACCCATGCGGGAGTGTCCGCGCCGTCGACCTTGCCCAGCATCGACATTGCGGCATCGGTTGCTTCCAACGCGAGCACCGTTCCCGGGGCGCTCGACGATCGCGGCTACGTCTCGGCGAACGACGCCCTCGATGCCGATGCGCTCGACACGGGGACCGCTTACGGGCCCGCTACGGTCACGTCGGTCTCACCCGAGACCGGTTTCATGACCGGCGGGACTCAGGTAGCCGTCACCGGGACCAATTTCAACAACGTCGCCTCGGTGAACGTCGGCTCGGCGACGGTGACGGCCACGTGCAGCGGCTCGCCTCCTTACAGCGACTGCTACACGGTCAACAGTCCCACCTCGATCACGCTGTACACGCCAACCGGTAGCTCTGCGGGTGGCCCGGGCCTGGTGACGGTCACCGTGACCAACGACTCTGGTACTGGATCTGGCTCCAGTTACACGTACGAGAAGGCACCGAGCACGACGACCGTTGCCTCGTCGCAGAATCCGTCTGTCACGGGCCAGGCCGTCTCGTTCACCGCGACCGTGACGCCCGGAGCCACGGGGAGCGTCACCTTCACGATCACGCCCACTGAAGGTTCGGCCGTCACTTGCAATGGCGGGGATACCGTCCCTGTTTCGGGGAGCACCGCAACTTGCTCGGTCCCGTCTGACTCGATGCTGGCTGAGGGTTCCACATACGGCGTGAGCGCCAATTACGGCGGGGACAGCAACTATTCGACCTCGAGCGGGAGCCTCGAACCTGCGCAGACGGTCAACCTGGACGCCACGACCACTGCGACCCCTACGTCGACAGTGGACCCGTCGGTCTACGGGCAAACGGTCACTTACGCGACCACCGTGTCATCTGCTGCTCCCGGCGCCGGGATTCCCACCGGTTCGGCGGTATTCGAAGAGACGGTCGGCGGAAGCACGACGACGATGTGCTCGGGAACATTGAACGGTTCGGGCGTGACGAGCTGCACTTCGAGCGTGCTCCCTCCCGCCGGTATCGCTTTGGTCCAAGCTACGTATCAAGGGGACAGCAACTACTCGACTTCGACGTCGAGCGGTCTCCCGCAGTTCGTCGACCCAGCGACGACTGCGACAGGGCTCTCCTCGAACCTGAGCCCGTCCAGCTACGGAGAACCGGTGACCTTCACGGCAACTGTCAGTGCGCAAGCACCGGGTGGCGGGACTCCTGCAGGAAGCGTCGCCTTTTCAGCCGACGGGAGCCAGATCACCGGGTGTTCGAACGTCGCATTAAACGGTGCAGGGCAGGCCAGATGCACCACTTCGAGCCTCTCGGTCGCGGACCACACTGTGGTCGCCGCGTACGGCGGGAATGCCGACTATCTGTCGTCATCCGGGACGTTGACCGAGACGGTGGGTGAGCAGGCGACTGCCACGAGCGAGACGTCTTCCGTGAACCCATCAGTCACCGGTCAAAGTGTCACGGTCACGGCAACGGTCTCGTTTAGCGGTACAGGTACCCCTACCGGGAATGTGACCTTCACGATGACGCCTGAGTCCGGAGCGGCTCCGCAATGCTCAGGTGGAGACCTCGTCGGCATCAATGCCTCGTCGTCAGCTGCATGCACTCTCGTCCTTACCGCCGGCAGCGGGCCATATCAGATCCGGGCGGAGTATGACGGTGACTCCAACTTCGACACGTCGGCCTCCTCTGCTCTGATACAGGACGTCACGCCGGCGTCCACCACAACTTCTGTGTCGACTTCGGCCCAGAACGCGGTGACTGATCAGTCGATCACGTTCACCGCAACGGTCACTGCGGTCGCGCCCGGTAGCGGAGTCCCAGGCGACGGCACGGTCGGATTCGACCTCAATGGCGTGCCCGTTTCGGGCTGCGCGTCCCGACCGCTCACATCCGGGTCGGCGACCTGTACGGTTTCGGACCTCGACGTTTCGGGTGGTCCGTCCTATCTGGTCTCGGCGTTCTACAGCGGTGCATCCGACTATTCCTCGTCGAACGATGTAGAAACCCCACTGATCCAGGTCATTGCTCCGGACGCCACTACGACATCACTCACGTCGGACACGAATCCGAGCACGTTCGGCCAGAACGTGAACTTCACGGCAATTGTCACGTCCAACGCGCCCGGTGGTGGCACACCGACGGGCACAGTCACGATCTCCGCGGACGGTTCGACGTTCTGCTCGGGACTTGTCGACTCCGGCGAACTGTCCTGCGGGTCCAGCACGCTGACGGCGGGCACCCACCAGCTGGTCGCGACGTATTCCGCGAGCCCCGACTATCGAACCTCGACATCCTCCACACTCACTCAGGGTGTGAATCAGTCGGGCACCACCACGACGGTGACGTCCTCTGACAATCCCTCTTCCTTTGGCGAGACCGTGACCATCACGGCCACGGTCGCTCCGGTTGCACCCGGCCAGGGCACCCCGACCGGCCTGGTGGACTTCTCCAACGGCATCGTGCCGATCTGCGTGAACGTCGCGCTATCCGGTGGGGTCGCAACATGCACCATCGACTATCCCGTCGGCAGTTACACCATCGTCGCGGCATACAGAGGAAGCGCCGGGTTCATCCAATCGAGCAGTCAGCTGACCCAGGTCGTCCAGAAGGCGATGACAACCGCAACAGTCGTGAGTGCGCCGACCGTGGTCACCGGCCAAGGTGCGACATACCAGGCCGAGGTCACGGTGGACGCGCCTGGCTCGACACAGCTCGGGAACCTCTCGGGAACAGTCGCCATGTATGCCCGCGACACGCAGGACGATCCGCAGATCGCACTGTGCTCGACGAGCGTCGGCCAGAGTGGCGCGACGGTCTCGTGCTCGTCGTCGGCGGCAGTTGCAGCAGGGAGCCCATGGGCGATCACCGCCGTCTACTCCGGAGACGCCAACTTCGACGGGTCGACCTCCTCTGCAGCAACCGAGACCGTCAACCAGGCGTCGACCACGACCGACGTGTCGGCGGTCGTGAACCCGTCTGTCACCGGCCAGATCATCACGGCGACCGCGGGGTTCACTATCGACGCTCCTGGTTCTGACAGTCCTTCTGCACCGACGGGAACCGTCGAGTTCGAGATCTCGATCAACGGGGGCGACACCTTCAGTGTGGTCCCTGACTGTGGGGCTCAGCCCTCTAGTTGGGACCCGGTCGGCGACGCCGGCTCTGCGAGCTGCTCGCTTCCCTCGCCGCCTGCTGTCTCGAGCGTCGAGCTCGAAGCCGTCTACTCCGGAGACGACAACTTCTCGGGCTCCACCTCTCCTCCTTTCACCCAGGACGTCAACCAAGCGATGACGTCTACGACCATTGGGGTCGACACCAACCCGTCTGTGAGCGGCGAGACCGTCAACTACACGGCATCGGTCACGGTCAACCCGCCCGGGTCAGACAACACGTCGCCCACCGGAACCGTCGACTTCCAGTCCTCCGCCAACGGCGGGGGAACCTGGAGCGACATCGCAGAGTGCTCGACCCAGGGACTTTCTTGGGACTCAGAGAGCCATTCAGGAAGCGCGACCTGCGCAGTGCATCTGCCGGCGACCGCCTCGGGGGTCGAGGTCCAGGCCGTTTACTCAGGTGACGACAACTTCGACGGATCGACCTCCGCCACACCTGTCATCCAGGAGGTCAACCCGGCCGAGACCACCGCGTCTGTCGCACTAGTTCCTTTGAGCTCGGTCTCGGGCCAACCCGTCACCGCGACCGCCACGGTGTTGATCACAGCTCCGGGATCAGACAATCCAGCGGGACCTTCGGGCACGGTCGACTTCCAGTACTCCACCAATAGCGGCGAGGACTGGAACGACATCTCCGGCTGCACAACCGAGAACCTGTCTTGGGACTCCGAAACCCACACCGGTTCGTCTAGCTGTGCGACAGGGTTCGACGCGGACTCCTCGCCGATAGAGATCCAAGCCGTCTACTCAGGAGACGACAACTTCGTCTTTTCGACCTCACCCAGTGCCACCGAGACCGTCGAGGCGGCAGCCACCACCACCTCGCTCGACGTGACACCCGAAACCTCGGTGTCGGGACAGGCGCTCGACCTGGCAGCCACCGTGTCTGTCTCGGCGCCCGGAACCGACACCCCTGCGGGGCCCTCTGGGAGCGTCGATTTCCAGTACTCCACCAACGGCGGAGACACCTGGGGTGACATCTCTGGCTGCACCACCGAGGACCTGTCATGGGACTCCGAAACCCACACCGGTTCCTCGAGCTGCGACACAGCGTTCGCTGCGACCTCTTCTGGTGCAGAGCTGCGAGCCGTCTACTCAGGAGACGCCAACTTCGACGGGTCGACCTCCTCTGCAGCAACCGAGACCGTCAACCAGGCGTCGACCACGACCGACGTGTCGGCGGTCGTGAACCCGTCTGTCACCGGCCAGATCATCACGGCGACCGCGGGGTTCACTATCGACGCTCCTGGTTCTGACAGTCCTTCTGCACCGACGGGAACCGTCGAGTTCGAGATCTCGATCAACGGGGGCGACACCTTCAGTGTGGTCCCTGACTGTGGGGCTCAGCCCTCTAGTTGGGACCCGGTCGGCGACGCCGGCTCTGCGAGCTGCTCGCTTCCCTCGCCGCCTGCTGTCTCGAGCGTCGAGCTCGAAGCCGTCTACTCCGGAGACGACAACTTCTCGGGCTCCACCTCTCCTCCTTTCACCCAGGACGTCAACCAAGCGATGACGTCTACGACCATTGGGGTCGACACCAACCCGTCTGTGAGCGGCGAGACCGTCAACTACACGGCATCGGTCACGGTCAACCCGCCCGGGTCAGACAACACGTCGCCCACCGGAACCGTCGACTTCCAGTCCTCCGCCAACGGCGGGGGAACCTGGAGCGACATCGCAGAGTGCTCGACCCAGGGACTTTCTTGGGACTCAGAGAGCCATTCAGGAAGCGCGACCTGCGCAGTGCATCTGCCGGCGACCGCCTCGGGGGTCGAGGTCCAGGCCGTTTACTCAGGTGACGACAACTTCGACGGATCGACCTCCGCCACACCTGTCATCCAGGAGGTCAACCCGGCCGAGACCACCGCGTCTGTCGCACTAGTTCCTTTGAGCTCGGTCTCGGGCCAACCCGTCACCGCGACCGCCACGGTGTTGATCACAGCTCCGGGATCAGACAATCCAGCGGGACCTTCGGGCACGGTCGACTTCCAGTACTCCACCAATAGCGGCGAGGACTGGAACGACATCTCCGGCTGCACAACCGAGAACCTGTCTTGGGACTCCGAAACCCACACCGGTTCGTCTAGCTGTGCGACAGGGTTCGACGCGGACTCCTCGCCGATAGAGATCCAAGCCGTCTACTCAGGAGACGACAACTTCGTCTTTTCGACCTCACCCAGTGCCACCGAGACCGTCGAGGCGGCAGCCACCACCACCTCGCTCGACGTGACACCCGAAACCTCGGTGTCGGGACAGGCGCTCGACCTGGCAGCCACCGTGTCTGTCTCGGCGCCCGGAACCGACACCCCTGCGGGGCCCTCTGGGAGCGTCGATTTCCAGTACTCCACCAACGGCGGAGACACCTGGGGTGACATCTCTGGCTGCACCACCGAGGACCTGTCATGGGACTCCGAAACCCACACCGGTTCCTCGAGCTGCGACACAGCGTTCGCTGCGACCTCTTCTGGTGCAGAGCTGCGAGCCGTCTACTCAGGAGACGCCAACTTCGACGGGTCGACCTCCTCTGCAGCAACCGAGACCGTCAACCAGGCGTCGACCACGACCGACGTGTCGGCGGTCGTGAACCCGTCTGTCACCGGCCAGATCATCACGGCGACCGCGGGGTTCACTATCGACGCTCCTGGTTCTGACAGTCCTTCTGCACCGACGGGAACCGTCGAGTTCGAGATCTCGATCAACGGGGGCGACACCTTCAGTGTGGTCCCTGACTGTGGGGCTCAGCCCTCTAGTTGGGACCCGGTCGGCGACGCCGGCTCTGCGAGCTGCTCGCTTCCCTCGCCGCCTGCTGTCTCGAGCGTCGAGCTCGAAGCCGTCTACTCCGGAGACGACAACTTCTCGGGCTCCACCTCTCCTCCTTTCACCCAGGACGTCAACCAAGCGATGACGTCTACGACCATTGGGGTCGACACCAACCCGTCTGTGAGCGGCGAGACCGTCAACTACACGGCATCGGTCACGGTCAACCCGCCCGGGTCAGACAACACGTCGCCCACCGGAACCGTCGACTTCCAGTCCTCCGCCAACGGCGGGGGAACCTGGAGCGACATCGCAGAGTGCTCGACCCAGGGACTTTCTTGGGACTCAGAGAGCCATTCAGGAAGCGCGACCTGCGCAGTGCATCTGCCGGCGACCGCCTCGGGGGTCGAGGTCCAGGCCGTTTACTCAGGTGACGACAACTTCGACGGATCGACCTCCGCCACACCTGTCATCCAGGAGGTCAACCCGGCCGAGACCACCGCGTCTGTCGCACTAGTTCCTTTGAGCTCGGTCTCGGGCCAACCCGTCACCGCGACCGCCACGGTGTTGATCACAGCTCCGGGATCAGACAATCCAGCGGGACCTTCGGGCACGGTCGACTTCCAGTACTCCACCAATAGCGGCGAGGACTGGAACGACATCTCCGGCTGCACAACCGAGAACCTGTCTTGGGACTCCGAAACCCACACCGGTTCGTCTAGCTGTGCGACAGGGTTCGACGCGGACTCCTCGCCGATAGAGATCCAAGCCGTCTACTCAGGAGACGACAACTTCGTCTTTTCGACCTCACCCAGTGCCACCGAGACCGTCGAGGCGGCAGCCACCACCACCTCGCTCGACGTGACACCCGAAACCTCGGTGTCGGGACAGGCGCTCGACCTGGCAGCCACCGTGTCTGTCTCGGCGCCCGGAACCGACACCCCTGCGGGGCCCTCTGGGAGCGTCGATTTCCAGTACTCCACCAACGGCGGAGACACCTGGGGTGACATCTCTGGCTGCACCACCGAGGACCTGTCATGGGACTCCGAAACCCACACCGGTTCCTCGAGCTGCGACACAGCGTTCGCTGCGACCTCTTCTGGTGCAGAGCTGCGAGCCGTCTACTCAGGAGACGCCAACTTCGACGGGTCGACCTCCTCTGCAGCAACCGAGACCGTCAACCAGGCGTCGACCACGACCGACGTGTCGGCGGTCGTGAACCCGTCTGTCACCGGCCAGATCATCACGGCGACCGCGGGGTTCACTATCGACGCTCCTGGTTCTGACAGTCCTTCTGCACCGACGGGAACCGTCGAGTTCGAGATCTCGATCAACGGGGGCGACACCTTCAGTGTGGTCCCTGACTGTGGGGCTCAGCCCTCTAGTTGGGACCCGGTCGGCGACGCCGGCTCTGCGAGCTGCTCGCTTCCCTCGCCGCCTGCTGTCTCGAGCGTCGAGCTCGAAGCCGTCTACTCCGGAGACGACAACTTCTCGGGCTCCACCTCTCCTCCTTTCACCCAGGACGTCAACCAAGCGATGACGTCTACGACCATTGGGGTCGACACCAACCCGTCTGTGAGCGGCGAGACCGTCAACTACACGGCATCGGTCACGGTCAACCCGCCCGGGTCAGACAACACGTCGCCCACCGGAACCGTCGACTTCCAGTCCTCCGCCAACGGCGGGGGAACCTGGAGCGACATCGCAGAGTGCTCGACTCAGGGACTTTCTTGGGACTCAGAGAGCCATTCAGGAAGCGCGACCTGCGCAGTGCATCTGCCGGCGACCGCCTCGGGGGTCGAGGTCCAGGCCGTTTACTCAGGTGACGACAACTTCGACGGATCGACCTCCGCCACACCTGTCATCCAGGAGGTCAACCCGGCCGAGACCACCGCGTCTGTCGCACTAGTTCCTTTGAGCTCGGTCTCGGGCCAACCCGTCACCGCGACCGCCACGGTGTTGATCACAGCTCCGGGATCAGACAATCCAGCGGGACCTTCGGGCACGGTCGACTTCCAGTACTCCACCAATAGCGGCGAGGACTGGAACGACATCTCCGGCTGCACAACCGAGAACCTGTCTTGGGACTCCGAAACCCACACCGGTTCGTCTAGCTGTGCGACAGGGTTCGACGCGGACTCCTCGCCGATAGAGATCCAAGCCGTCTACTCAGGAGACGACAACTTCGTCTTTTCGACCTCACCCAGTGCCACCGAGACCGTCGAGGCGGCAGCCACCACCACCTCGCTCGACGTGACACCCGAAACCTCGGTGTCGGGACAGGCGCTCGACCTGGCAGCCACCGTGTCTGTCTCGGCGCCCGGAACCGACACCCCTGCGGGGCCCTCTGGGAGCGTCGATTTCCAGTACTCCACCAACGGCGGAGACACCTGGGGTGACATCTCTGGCTGCACCACCGAGGACCTGTCATGGGACTCCGAAACCCACACCGGTTCCTCGAGCTGCGACACAGCGTTCGCTGCGACCTCTTCTGGTGCAGAGCTGCGAGCCGTCTACTCAGGAGACGCCAACTTCGACGGGTCGACCTCCTCTGCAGCAACCGAGACCGTCAACCAGGCGTCGACCACGACCGCTCTTGTCACGTCGGCCAACCCCTCGGTGAACGGACAGGCAATTACCGCCTCAGCCATAATCACCGTCGACGCGCCGGGCGGGGGCGTCCCGAACGGCCCGTCCGGCTCGGTCGTCTTCCAGAGCTCCACAGACGGGGGCGCCACCTGGGTACCCGTGTCGTCATGCTCGGCAGTATCGGTTGAATGGAGCGACCCGAATCGTCGCGGAACTGCGCAGTGCATCATGCAATTCGGTAATTTCCGAGTCAGGCATCCAGTTGAGGGCCCTCTACTCGGGGACGCAAACTTTGAAGCATCGGAGTCCAGCGCCGTCACGCAGACGGTCGGACAGAGCCGCACCAGTACGGTCGTGACCTCGACTCCAAACTCGTCGGGACCACTCCAACCCGTGACACTACTGGCGAGGGTATCGGTCATGGCTCCGGGAGCCGGCTCACTGACCGGAACAGTGACGTTTACCGATGGCGCGTCAACGTTGTGTCGAGGAGTGGACCTCGGCGCTTCAGACTCAGCTTCGTGTACAAGTCGCATCCCGATCACGTCAGCACAGACGGTAATGGCGAGCTACTCGGGCAACACCGAGCTCGCAGGCTCGTCCGGATCTGTGGCCCAAGCTGTTCGCCATGGTTACTGGCTGCTCGGCGCAGACGGGGGAGTATTCAGTTTGGGAGACGCGCAGTTCTACGGTTCATTGCCACAGATCGGTTATTCGCCGGCCGGTTCAGGGCATCCCAACGAACTCAATGCGCCACTCGTCGGCATCTGCTCGACACTTGACGGCAAGGGTTACTGGCTGGTCGCTTCCGACGGCGGTGTCTTCACGTTCGGTGACGCCAAGTACTACGGATCGACGGGTTCAAGACATCTGAACAAACCAATCGTCGGCATGGCCATCACTCCCGATGGCAAGGGTTACTGGCTCGTAGCCTCTGACGGGGGGATCTTTGCCTTCGGTGACGCCAAGTACTACGGATCGACGGGTTCAAGACATCTGAACAAACCAATCGTCGCCATGGCCATCACTCCCGATGGCAAGGGTTACTGGCTCGTAGCCTCCGACGGCGGGGTGTTTGCGTTCGGTGATGCGCACTACCTGGGATCGGCGTCCAAAGATCCGATCTCTGGGCCTGTGGTGGGTCTGGCCCAGAGCTTCGACGGGGGAGGTTACTGGTTGGCAACTGCGACAGGTCACGTGTACCCCTACGGCGATGCGACGACCCAGAACGGCGGATCACCACCCGATGCCTTCGTTGTAGGAATCGGGGGCACCGCCGACGGAGGGGGATTCTGGACGGTGACCAGCCGTGGCGGCGTATATGCCTACGGCGACGCGAAGTATGACGGGTCCGTGTCAGGCATGGCGTTGCAGCGGCCCATCGTGGGGATGTCCGGCCTTTGATCATTTTGCACAGCGATGCCGGCATCTCGCGGTGGGAGCCCGATGAATCTCGTTGGATCGTACTATCAGGGATGATCCGATTAGGGACCTTTGGCCCTACGGAGAGACCTGCTCGTGGCCGACGTTCGTAGGATGGAAACGAGAATTTCGGGACGCCATCCGCGGGTTGCACGATACTGGCGCGAGCCATTCGACCCATCAAATCTGAACGCGTTGAACGACCACGGTCGCGACGAGGCTGATATTCTCGATAGGTACCGAAGGTTGCTCGACGACGATTCGCATGCGGCGGCGGTCCGCTACTTGGTCAGCTTCATCTTGGATGACGAAGCACGGCACCACAGAGTTCTCGAGGAGCTCGCTAACGCGATCGTCTGGGGAGGCCTCCGGGCCGGTCCCGACAATGCGGTCCCCGAACTTTCAGCAAGGTTCACGTGTGACGACGTTCTGCAGTCTGAGACCAGAGCGCTGTTGAACCACGAGTTGCAAGACCGAACCCGGTTACGAAAACTTCGCAAGAGCCTGGGTCAATATGGCGATGTTGCGCTGTGGGACCTACTCATCGACATCATGCAGTCGGACACCGAGAAGCACATTCGCATCCTTCGTTTCATCTTGGATCACGGACGGAACCGACGCTTCCACCGGATGTTTCATCGTCGGTGACGCCGTCGATGGACTCGGTCAATCCGAGATCTCGTTGTCGCCACAGAGGCTTTTGGCCGTAAACGCCCGACGAGGACGTTCTAACGCCACCATAAGAGCGGGGTGGGCAGTCTAGGCGTCCAGTAGTTCAACGACCGCCAATCGGACCTCGTCGGCGCACTGCTCGACGGACTCGTGATCGACGCCAAGCGCCTTGGCTCGTTCGACCATCAGCCCCGCAACTACCAAGGTCCCCAGGGCCTGGTCCGTTATGTTCGTGATCCCCACGGTGAGCCATAGGTCTCTGAGGATCGCCTGAAGTTGGTCACATTGGGATAGGTGCTCGGCAGGTAGCACTTGTCTGGCAGCGCGCGTTCGCTCGATCTTCAGGAAATGTTCGGCCTCGCCCCCCACCGCTAACAAAGCCTGGAAGCGTGCGTCAGGGGCGGCAGCCGGATTGGTCCATCGCTGCTGTCGTCGTGGATCACTCTGAACCGTCCCGGCGCCCGGAGGCGGGTTCCCCCATGATGTGTTGGAGCACCTGCACAATGCTCGGAAGGACTTGTCGACACCCCTATCGATTTGAGCGTCTGACTCCGACGGATTGACGTTTTGGTTCGGACCGACGATCCGGATCTACCGGAAAGTCCTGACGTATTCATGCCGCAGAGCCAAAGCTTGCTCGTCCGGCTTGACGGTCAGCCCATTCGTTGGGCTAGCGTTGATTCGCGGGGGCAACGGATCTGGGCGGGATTCGAGCCCTTGGGGGGGTAACGAGTGCACCGGCGTGCTGATTCTGGTCGTCATCGTGATGTGTACGTCGCTGGCCACGTCGACACAAGCGACGATTCGGAGCTGAACAGCTTCGACCGAGGTTGTCTGTGATGACGACGACCAAACCCGAACGACCCGCGATCAGCGAGCCAGTTAACATCCATCGAGCCGCCTTGACGTGGAAGAGCCTGCACACCCGCGACGGCTACCGGGTCGGCTCAGTAATACCCTACGAGTTCCCGGCCTACGCGCGCATCGATCACGATCCAACCCGTGTGCACCGACGTCCGAGCCGACAGCTCCCTGAACAGATGGTTCGAATTCTGTACATCCTCCTTAGGGATGCCACAACGACACCCGAAAGGTGTTGGTTCTGTGTATGGGAAGCGGATGGCGCGTTTCGCGTGCGCACCCTGTTGCATCGCATGAGTCGTTCGAGACGCGCAATCGTGCGGAAACCGAGGCGCGTGCGCGGATCCAGGGATGGTGCCATGCAAAACGTCGGCGGGAATCAACTGGGGCTTCCGCGGGCTTACCACCTGTACACGTCGAATCTCTCCGATATAGGCCCGCTTCGTGGGCTGCCGTGGGCACTCACGCCCGACCTGTGGTGGCCCGAAGACCGCGCTTGGTGCGTTGCGAGCGAGATGGAGTTCACATGGACGTACATCGCAGGGTCGCGTTCGCTTATCGACTCCGTGTGCGAGCACCCTCAGCTCAGGGCGAGAGAGGTCGGACCGGAGGATCCAATCGTGTCCTGATTCGTCGTGGGGCGCGGGAGCCGCAGCGGTGGCTTTCTTCGGCCTCTGGCGGTTCAAGGTGACCCGGACGTCGCGGGGGCATAACTGGGCTTAGGGAACGCTGGCACATGAGCAAGTGGCTCGCAGCGAACTCGTGTCGCCTTGTGCATCCACTCAGGCAAGGGTCCTGCTCTGCGGATTTGTGGACGGACCAATGGGTCTAGGGGCACTTCGCGCCGCGCAGACGATCGTAAATGGGACCTGAGCACGATTCGGTGACGGCACCGTTCGGATATCTAGCGGCGTCGAGCGACAAGATAGGCCCTACGAGTCTCGACCTCCTCTGGATAGTTCGTGCGTTCAAGTTGCGCTTCGACCTCGAAACCTCCGGCATCCAACACTCGGACTATGGCGGCAGTTTCCAGGAAGCGGAAATCGAGGTCGACGCGCTGACCCCACAGCTCATCGACCCGCCGAACCTCGTCGCCCACATGGAAGGCCAGCAGCAGTCGTCCGCCGGGAAGGAGAACCCGTCGGAACTCCGCGCAAGCAGGTGCAATCTCGTCTGTTCCCAGATGGATGATCGAGTAGAAGGCAACGGCCGAAGCGAACTCACCGTCGTCCGCCGGCAGCGTAAGCAGGTCCCCCTGGCGGAACTCGACCTCTGGGTGCTCGCGCTGTCCGACCGCCACCATGCCGGGGGACATGTCGATTCCTACCGAACGCACCCCATTGGAAGCCAGCCATGCGGCAACGTGTCCCGGACCACACCCCAAGTCGGCAACGGTTGCGCCCGGTGGTTGCTGTTCGATGAGTGCCCGGAGCAACGCCCGGTCTAGGGGCTTGTAGGCCAGCTCGTCGCCGAGTTGAGCGGAATATCGCTCGGCGAGCGCGTCGTAGCTGCGGCGAATGTCGTCGTGGCCCGGATTACGAGGCACTTCCACAGCGTGCCACGCAAGCGACCGTCCGGTGGACCTAAAGGTAAGGTGATCCCTGTCGGAGCGTTTTAGAACCACCTTCATGGCGATGGTCTAGGCAGAGCGGCAGGTCAAGAGCAGGAACAGCGGGCGCTTAGCTCAGTTGGTTAGAGCGCAGCCTTCACACGGCTGAGGTCGGAGGTTCGAGTCCTCTAGCGCCCACCACCGGGAGACGAGTGAGCAGCACACCCGACACCAAACCACCGCGCACAGGCACGCAACCAGCCGGGCCGGACGGACGGGCAAGCGAGGACGCCACGAGAGCCGCGTGGGCGAGCCCCGGAGGCGACGAAAGAGCCAGGCAAGGCCAAGGGGGCCACTCGGCCGGCGCGAAGCAACGGGAACGACGGCTACGGGGCTGAGCCCTCTTGTCGTTTCAGCTGCGCATAGTTAGCCACCTCGCAGAGCTTTGCCATCGCCATCCACCGCCATGCAGAACGTCGCCGTCGGACAGGACACGGCATGTTCAGTAGC
Source organism: uncultured Acidimicrobiales bacterium (assembly GCA_963801315.1). Classification (GTDB taxonomy): domain Bacteria; phylum Actinomycetota; class Acidimicrobiia; order Acidimicrobiales; family CAVXTF01; genus CAVXTF01. The sequence continues at coordinate 210,837 of CAWDEI010000007.1, forward strand.
AGGTGGCACCATCGCGCCACCGACAAGCACGGGGACGATCCGGCGGGTTCCTGACGCAAGGGCGCGCTCGATCTCAAAGCGCACGAAGTCATTTGGATTCTCGATTCGACGCCTTCCATCTTGGTCAGCGATGCTCAACCAGGAACCACCGATGACGACCAAGATGGTGTCGCACTTGACCAACGTCTCTTCGAGGGTTTCGCCGAAATCGACGCCCGGCTCAATCGAATCGATGTCGATGAAGACGTTTTCTTCTCCGAAGCGACCAACAGGTAGTCGTAAAGACGTCCTGCGTATGCCGACGCGTCATCTCGCCGGTAGTTCAAAAAGATATGGGGACCCGAAGGCGCCACCGTTTCTACCCCGTCGTCCCCGCCCATGAGCCCCCCCGAAGCACCTTGACTCGAATAGGTTCCTTCTCCGAGCCCGACCTGCAGACCGGAGTCCCCGTGAGGCTCGCCTTGTCGAATTATCAATTGGGTCCGGAAGTTGACGAAGACGGAACCATACCGATTCCCCAGTCTCAATCTTTGGCGAGCACTACGGTGCTGGACCACGGTCAACCCGCTCCACACCTCTCAGGTGCCGTCTGCCGCTCCCGGCAGCGGTGACCACTCCACGCAATCGTCGGGGGGAGGGGGATGCTCGGCCAACCTGATCCAGCGAGCTCTACGTCGTCGAAGGAATGGTGCTGCGCAGAACCCAAGCGCAACTGTGGCGAGGCGCGTCCAAACGGGGCCGACGACTCCTGCGACGGTGAGGAAGCCAAATAGCAGAGCCGGCGATAATACCGAGCGTCCTGTGGGCGACATGTGGCTCCAGTCGGTCGACCCCTCGGCGCAGGTGAAAGCAGTCGTCATCCAGGCCGGTCAGGTTGCGGAGATCCCGGTGAGGATCACTCCTTCCGGTCAGGCCGGGAAGATCATCTCCGGCACGCTGTACGTGGACGAACTGAGCGAGGTGCTGAGCTCGGCGGCCAACGCCCTGAACTTCCAGCCCGGCCAGAAGTGGTTCCAGGGCGGCGCCCAGGTTGCCGCCCTGCCCTACGAGTACACGGTGGGCGCGTAGGACGTAGCGCTGTGGGGACGGCTCCGGATCGCCCGTCGGTATGGTTGGTGGATGACCGATAAGGGACCATCCTCTGGCCGAACGTGGCGTTACCGCTTCTCGTTACCCGGCGGCGAAGAGATAGAGCTCCGTGAGATGGATAGCAACGACTCCGCGGAGCAATACGCCCGGGAGCTGTCCAAAGCTCGACAGGATCCCGTCGTAATCCAGTATCACGACCTCGTCGACTGGGTGTACGTGACCGAGGTCGACCAGCGTCACTGACTCCGAAGCGCAGTTCTGTGCCCGCCGTCAGGCGATACCGAGCATCTCGGCACCGTTGCGCCAGAAGAACCTTTCCTTGGTGTCGTCGTCGAAAGCGTCGAGCTCGGCACCAAAGCGCTCGAAGGGTCGGCGTCCACCCTCTGGGTGCGGGTAGTCGGTCGAGAACATGAACAGCTCGGGACCGCACTGGTCGATCAGCCAGGCCGTGTCCTCGAACGAAAAGGGCGTGAAGCGCACGTGAGTTCGTAGGTATTCCGAGGGCAGCATCGGCAGAGACTTGAGGTCGGGCTCCGACCGGGCGAAGGACCGGCAGGCGTGATCCACATTGCGCAGCATTCCCGGCACCCACGATGCTCCCAGCTCGATGGCGCCGCCGCGCAGGCCCGGATGTCGCTCGAAGACGCCGTCGAGGGCGAGGCAGGCGAGGAAACGCTCGGGCGAATGATGCAGTACGGGAAAGTCCTTGGCCCGAAGGTTCTCGCCGCCGCCGAGCCAGTCCTTGGGCAGCGCGCGGCCGTTGTTATGGAAGGCCTTGGGCAGAAGCTTGCCGCCGCCTACGTGGAGGACGAAAGGCACGCCCGCCTCGGCCAGACGGGCCCACACGGGCTCGACGTCGACGTGCGCGGGCGAGAAGTCACCGGGGGCATCGGAAGGAATCCAGACGGCGGCGACGCCATCGGCAAGCGCCTCGTCCAGCGCTTCAACGGCCAGAGCAGGGGACGGCAGAGGCAGGAAGCCCACAGCGTTCAGACGCGTGTCGTGGTGACAGAAGTCGACCATTGCCCGGTTCAGCGCCCGCGTGCCGCCGTAGAGCAGCTCGAGGTCGTCGCTGCCTGTGAACTGCCCGAGCGAAAAAGTAGGGAAGACGAGTTGCGCCGAGATGCCAAGCGCGTCGAGCACCCGGGCGCGCACGTCTGCGTCCAGGGCGCCGGGCGCCATCCATCCCTTCGGACCGGTGAGGACGTCGGCGGTGACATCCTCGTCGCGCTGTTTCGCCCACAGTGCCGGAAGCGACGACATGAGCTTGGCGGCGCCGGCACCCGCCCTGTCGAAGCCGAGCGGACGCAGCCGGTCGCGCACCTCGGGATCGGCGTAGATCGGGAGCCATTCGTCGACCTCCATGAGGTGGCTGTCGGCGTCGAACACCGCAGAGCTGCGCATGACTCCCCCTTCGGATGGAGTGGCGACGGTGACGACAATGGTATTGGAAGGCTGAGGCTGTAGGTTCGGCTGTCGGGAGGTATGCCGGTGGCGTCGATCACTTGGGGAAAAGATCTTGCGGAGGTGTATGACGACACCTCTGCCGCGATGTTCACACCTGGGGTGCTCAACCCGGCTGTCGACCTGTTGTTCGAGCTCTCACAAGGAGGTCCCGCGCTCGAGTTCGCGATAGGGACCGGCCGTGTCGCGCTGCCCTTGAGTGCCAGGGGAATCGAGGTCCGAGGGATCGAGTTGTCGCCCCATATGGTGGAGCAACTGCGTGCCAAGCCGGAGTCCGATGCCGTCGAGGTGACGATCGGCGACATGACGACCACGCGCGTCGCCGGGACCTTCAAGCTCGTCTATTTGGTCTGGAACTCCATCATGAACGTGACGACTCAACAAGATCAGGTGGCGGTGTTCGGCAATGCAGCGGCCCACCTCGAGCCGGGTGGGTGCTTCGTGGTGGAGGTCCTCGTCCCGCAGTTGCGCCGGGTCCCGCCAGGGGAGATCGGTCGGGTCTTCAGTCTCGAGCCCGACCATGTGGGGATCGAGACCTTCGACGACATGGTCGGCCAGATCTCGTGGTCGCATCATTGGATGCAGGTCGAGGGACGGCTCGTGCACCACGCAGCCCCGTACCGCTACGTCTGGCCATCCGAGCTCGACCTGATGGCACAACTTGCGGGATTCCGCCTTCGGGACAGATGGGAGTGGTGGACCCGTAGGCCATTCAGATCGGACAGCTCTCATCAGGTAGCGGTGTTCGAGAAGTTGCCGTAGTCAGCCCGACAGGTTATTGGAGTGTCACTTGAAGTCGACGGCTCGTCGCCGTCAATCGATCAGACCCGGGGTCGCTTGCCGTGCACGATGGATGTCGTGAAGACATCACGATCGTCTCGCCCTCTTCGGACGCAATGCCCTGCGTCATGCTAAACGTGCGAGATTGGTCCCAGAACAGGGTACGACGAAGGGAGTCACCGTGACGCAACGCTCTGTCGAGATCGTCACCGCCGATGGAATTGCCCAGCCTCACTCAGCTTTCCCGTCGGTGAGGGGCCCTGGCCGGCGGTGGTCATGTTTCCCGATGCCGGGGGGATGCGCGAAACGATGCGTCAGATGGGCGAGCGGTTATCGGATCTGGGCTATGTGGTCCTCGTGCCCGACTTCTACTACCGCAACGGCCCCTACGACCCGGTCGACATGCGTACCGCGTTCTCCAACACGCAGACCGCAGAGAAGATCATGGGCATGATGCGGGGTTACACCGTGGACCAGGTGGTGCGCGACGCCGGCGCCTTCGTCGAATACCTTGACTCCGTGCCCGAGAAGAAGCTGGGCGGCATCGGCACCACCGGTTACTGCATGGGCGGCCGTCTGTCGCTCGTCACCGCTGCGAACCTGGGCGAGCGCATCGCTGCGGCAGCCTCCTTCCACGGTGGGAACCTCGCCAAGGCCGACGACCCTGACAGCCCGCACCACAAGGCGAGCGCGATCAAGGCCGCCGTGTACGTGGCGGGGGCGATCGAGGACCAGTCGTTCAGTGACGAGCAGAAGGATCTGCTGGAGAAGTCCCTGAGCGAGGCCGGGGTCGTCCACACAATCGAGACCTATCAGGCCCACCACGGGTTCGCAGTCCCCGACAACCCGAGCTACGACGCGGACGCCGCCGAGCGTCACTGGAAAGCCATGGAGCAATTCTTCGGGTCAGTTCTCGGGTAGCGACGGGCCGGAGCCCTCGGCGCCTTCGCATTGCTCAGCTTCGGGCCCGACCTCCTTCGCACGGGCTCTGAGCCCGACCCGGAACCCGGAGGGAGTGTTCCCCCTCTCCCTCCGGGTTCCGGGGGGTCGCCGCGGAGCTCGATGCCGTTCGATCACCCGGATCCCGGACGATGCCTCGAAGGAGGCGCTGACTCGAGCGGTCCTCGGCCGACTACCGTCTGTCCGACCGAGCCACGTCCTGGCGGCAGATCTGGCTTGTCGTCGGAAAGGATCCCGTCCCATGTCTCGTTTTCGCAACTGGTCGCTGATTGCGCTCTCGGCATCGGCCCTCGGGCTGGCCGGGTGCAGCAGCTCGTCGACCTCGGCCACGACAACTACTACGTCCTCGACCGCAGCTGGGTCGACCACGACCTCGAGCGGAGGTGCTCCTGGTTCGTCCGCGATCGGCTCGATTCCGCCGCAGGACCGTTCGCCGGCCGGCAAGACAGGAACCGCGCCGACTGTCGTCGTGCCTCCGGGTGCTCCGCCCGCGCAGCTCGAGAGCGCCGACCTCATCGCTGGGACGGGACCGGCGGCCGCAGCAGGTGACAATGTGACCGTTCAATACGTGCTCGCCACCTACTCGTCCCGCAAGGTGATCCAGTCGTCTTGGACCAGCCAGGCGTTCCAATTCATTTTGGGCGAAGGCCAAGTCATCCCTGGATGGGACAAGGGGGTGGTGGGCATGAAGGTGGGCGGCCGGCGCGAGCTCATCATCCCGCCCAGCCTTGGCTACGGCGCACAGTCTCCGGGGGCCGGCATCGCTCCGAACGACACCCTTGTCTTCGTCGTGGACCTCCTGAAGATCGGCTGAGAAGCACCATTTGGGTCCGAAGGGGACGGGCTACGCTCGGCTCGCTTCTGAACCGGACCCCTTCACTCGATCCATGAGGTGTGAGCAGCGTGGCGCGTTGGCCGTCGTTCCCCCCGACCGACTATCTCGGCCAGCTCGATCCTGGCTTTCAGGATTGGCTCAAGGCGCAACGCGCCGACGTGGGACGCGAAGACTGTGAGTGGTACCACACCTCGGTGTTGAGAAGTGGCGAGATCGTTCAGGGTGCATGGGATCTACGGGGCGGGGAAGCCGACTATCTCGGTGGAACCGATTTCCGTGGAACGCGGGTCTTGGAGCTCGGGCCGGCATCGGGCTACCTCAGCTTTTGGATGGAGCGATCGGGCGCCGAGGTCGTCGGGCTCGAGGCAGGTTTCGACGTGCCGGTGGATCTCATCCCGTTCGAGGGGCGGGACATGCGTGTCGAGAAGGCGATCATCATGGACGTGGTCGACCGCGTCCACAACTCGTGGTGGTTCATGCACGAGGACCTCGGCTCGAACGCAAAGCTGGTCCACGGCAACATCTACCGGCAACCGACAGACCTGGGTACGTTCGACGTGTCGGTCTTCGGAGCGATCCTCCTCCACCTCCGCGAACCATGGGGAGCGATCTCGGAGACCGCGCGCCGCACGAAGCAACGGATCATCGTCACCGACGTCCTCGAGGATGCCGAGAACCCCGAGGCCAACGTGATGCGTTTCGCATCTGCCGGTCGCGATGCGATCACGAACTGGTGGACCATGTCACCCGGTGCGATCGTCGAGATGCTCACGCGCCTGGGTTTCGGCAACACGCGGATCTCGTATCACACCCAACGACACCACCTCGGCCACCGGCTGGACGAGCCGCCCATCGACATGTCGATGTTCACCGTGGTCGGGGAACGAGTTTGAGAACCTCCGACGAGCGGGCGGCGGGCATTGCTCGAGGTCCCGCCTGAGGCACGGCACGTCCTAGCGCCTCGAATCACGGCCTCGAGCGAACCGATCTTGTCGCTCGTGCGTCTTGGATGCTGTGGGACGAGGTTCTTGGAGCGGGGCAATCGGCGGGGATCGGCCCTTCGAGACGCACATTGCGGGATCCGGTGCAAGGTTCCGAGCCGCTCGTGCGTGAAGGGAGCATGGGAGCCACCGCGGCCATGGATGACCTGAGTGCCGCATCCGAGCCTTTGGTGACCGCATCCGTGGTGCCAGACGGCTTCGAGGATCTCTACCGGGCCAATTACCGCAAGCTCGTACAACTCGCGTACCTGCTCACCCAGTCTGCCGAGACGGCGGACGACCTGGTGCAGGATGTGTTCGCCCGCGTCATGCCGCGATGGCACCGTCTCGACGACCCGGCCCCCTACCTGCGGCGAAGCGTCGTCAACGCAGCCAACTCTTGGCGCCGACGCCTGCGTCTGGAGCGTCTGCGTTCGGAGAGAGTCGAGGAATCGGCATCCTTTCACGCCGACGAGCTCTTCGACGTGTTGGCGCAATTGCCCGCCCGCCAACGCTCTGCAGTCGTGCTGCGGTTCTACGAGGGTCTGACCGACGCCGAGGTTGCCTCCGTTCTCGGCTGTCGTACCGGGACCGTGGCGTCGCTCGTGCACCGGGCATTCGAGCGAATGCGCGAGCAGATGACTGACGGCGCCTCTTCGAAGCCGGGCGGATCACCGGCGTCACCCGTCGAGGACCGCAAGGACGAGCAGCACACCAAGGAGCAGAACGATGAGCGATTTGCCTGACGACGGCTTGGAGGAACTTCTTCGTTCCGGACTTCGCCGCCATGCCGATTCAGTCCGGGACAACCCCGACCTCGCAGGGGTCGGGTCTCGTGCGGCGAGGCACCGCCGGCGACGAGTCACCCAAGGTGCGGCCCTGGCTTCGACGGCGCTCGTCGTGGCGCTGGCTCTCGTGTTCGTCGGTGGCCCTTCCGATCGCACGCCGATCTCGCACGACGCGATCCCTCCTCCGGCAGCGAAGGGCGGCCCGGTGACCGGCTCGCTCGTCCTGCCCCTCACCGGCACGGTCCAGGCGAACGGGCTCGAGCTCCAGAAAGGGAGCATCGGCGGTGGGACCAATTTCTCGGCCGATCCGGGTGGAGGAGGTAGTTCGGGGGGTGGCACCGGATCGGACGCCCCCGCCGCTGTCGGGACGACCCCGAACGGGGGAGCGTCCGGCGATCAGTCCGTCGACGTTCCTCCTGGAACCTCGCAGACCCTCGACCGGTTGTCCACGCACATTTCCCCGGACGGCGTGATCGTCTCGACCTTCTACGCCCCGAGCCCTTCGGTATACCCGGGTGGCACGGAACCGCCGGTGGTGGGTCCTGTTGCGGTGGCGGGATCACCGCCGACCGTCGTCAACCCGACAGTGCGCGGCTCGGTGTCGGGTTCTTCCGGATCGGGCGCGGCAGGTTCCGGCTCGACTTCCTCTCCACCTCCCGGGAAGGGTACGGCCCCTGTACCGAGCCCGGCACCTGTACCGAGCCCGGCACCTGTACCGAGCCCGGCACCGGCACCGGCACCGGCACCGGACTCGTGCTCGCCGACGGGGGAGCTGACCCTCGAGATGTCAGACACGCAGGCCGTCGCAACGTTCACCGAGCCGTTCTACGGGGGATTCACCGAGCCGCTCGTCGACGTGGAGATAGGCGAGTTCGGTGTCACTGAAGAGCGGCCGGCCACCTGGGTGGAGGCCCAGGTCGGGCCGCGAGCTGTCGACGTGCTCGTCCAGTTCGCCGACGGCGCCACGGACTCGGTGTCCCCCTCCAAGGGAGTTGCCGTCCTCGCCCACCTGGGTGACGCCTCCACGACGCTCGGGGACGGGTCCCGCGCATACCTCGAGGTCCTAGGGGCGGGAGGCACCGTGCTCGCCAAGTACTCCATCGGGGTCGGAGCCCCGTCATCTTCTGTCGGGTCCCCCGGGTCGACGGCACCGGCTGTTCCGGTGCCGGGTGCCTCGCAGCCAGCGTCGCCCGGCGCCGCCCGCGGCGCGGTCAGTCAGGCTCTCGGCACGGCGCTGTCTTGCAGTGAGCCGCCCGTGGCCCAGGCACAGGCCGTCTATGGAGGCGGTGCCTACGAGGAGCTTGGCGGAGCCGGGAGCTCGGGGTTGGCGACAGGTGACCGGATCGCCGTCGAGAGCATCACCTTCAAGAGCCGAACCAGGGCGGTCGCGAGCTACCGCGTCGATTCATCTGGCTCGGTCACCCCCCAGACCCTCTACGCGGATGCGACCCTCGTCCGCGGGGTGTGGCTGCTGTCGCTCGGTTCGGTGGCGCCGGATCTTCAGGTTGCGCCGGCCAACCAGGACGGCGACGTGGCGGTGGCTCCCGGTGGCCCGCTGTTCGTCCACCGAGGTGCCGGGGGAGTGGCGATCGCGGTCTACAGAGCGGTCCGTTCGAGCGGGAACGGGTGCGGCGCCCAGAACTGCAGCGGCAACCCGGCGCAGGAGTGCGTGCCCACCGGCGGCACGGTCGAGGAGATCACGACTCCCGGCGCAGTCGGCATCGAGTCGGGACCCCTCTTCGCCAACTACGCCACTTCGCTCATCGCCGTCGGTTTGAGCATCGTCGGCGAGCCGGAAGGCGCACCCGGAACGGTCGTGGGCGCAGAAGTGGGTCCGGCGGCGACGACGGTCGAGCTCACGGCTCACGGCCGGACGGATTCGTTCGTACCGGTGGACGGTGTCGTGGACGCGGTCCTCGCCGGAGCTCCCTCTTCTGCGATCGGGCCGTCAGGGGGAAGCCTTGCAGTGCTCGGAGCTTCGGGCGCGAACCTGTCGAGTGTCCCGCTCGTGGTGGACGCGAGCGAACCGGCACCGGCGTCGAGCTTGCCGTCGTCACTTCCTCCCCCCGGGACTCCTCCGCCCGACCCGGCATCCGCTAGGGCCGACATCGTCGGGGTGTTCGAGACGGTGTTCTCCTGTGCCAACTCGCCCGTCGTGCGGTCCGACGACATCCAGGACAACGGCATGTTCGCGAACCCGCTCGAACAGCTCTACCTGGGGTCGTACACGAACCTCGTCGAATCGGTGTACGCGACGGTCAATCAGATCGTGTTCGTGGACCCCACTCAGGCGGACGTCAGTTACACGATCAGGTTCCACGACGACCCGACCCTCACGTTCGACATGATCGGCACAGCGGTATCCGTGGACGGAGGTTGGCAGCGTTAGCTATGCGACTCTGTGCGCGGCCGTCCAGCTGGGCGGAGTCAGCTGCTCGTCCTGAGGTGCTGGCTGTGGCGTGGGGGGTTCACGACGCCGCAACTGCCCGGAGCTGGCTCCAGCAGCCCAGATCGTCGGTCGGGAACGGATCGAGCAGGCGCGCGGGGAGTGGCCTACCGAACAGGTAGCCCTGGGCGAGGCTGCACCCGAGGGTTTTCAACTTCTCTGTCTGCGCGGGCCGCTCGACGCCTTCGGCGATGATCGACAGGCCGAGAGAGTTCCCGAGGCCGATGATGGCTCTTACGATCGCAGCGTTGTCGGATCTGTTGTCGAGGTCGTCCACGAAGCTCCGGTCGATCTTCAGGCACTCGACCGGGAAGCGCTGGAGGTAGCTGAGCGAGGAGTACCCGGTCCCGAAGTCGTCGATCTCTATGTGTATTCCCAGTGTGCGCAACTCCTGGAGAACCAGCACGGCTTCGTCCGCCTCGCTCATGAGAGCGCTCTCGGTGATCTCGAGCCACAACCTGTCAGGATCGATGCCCGAAGACTCGATGGCGTCGGCGACCTGCGTCGGGAAGCGGGGGTCGGCGAGTTGGAGTGCCGACACGTTGACCGAGATGTTGAGGCGGGCGTTGTCCAAGCCGGATCCCTTTCGGTTTTCGTGCCACTCCGCCGTCTGGCGGCACGCCTCGTTCAGGACCCACTCGCCGAGAGCGACGATCATCCCGCTGTCTTCGGCGAGCGGGATGAATTCCACGGGCAGCAGCAGGCCGCGAGTGGGATGCTGCCATCTCACGAGTGCCTCCATCCCGACCAGGGTTTCGCTGTGCAGGTCGACGAACGGCTGGTAGTGGAGCTCGAGCTCGTCGCGTTCGATGGCTCGGTGGAGCTCGTTCGAGGTCCGGAGCCGGCTGAGGACGTTGCGCTCGTCGTCGTCCCTGTAGATCTCGATACGCGAGGGCCCGCGTGCCTTTGCACGGTACATGGCTATGTCGGCGTTTCGGAGCACCAGAGTCGCGGTCTCAGCGGCACGTGAGAGGGCTATGCCGACGCTCAGGGAAACGAAGACCTCTCCGCCCGGCAGGGACAATGGCTGGCCCATAGCGGCGACCAACCTCTGTGCGACCTCGAGGGCGTCGTTGTCGTCGTTGACGTCCTCGCACAGAATTGTGAACTCGTCGCCGCCGAATCGCGCCAGCGTGTCACTCGAGCGCATTGCGCTGCTCAACCTCCCCGCGACCGCCTGCAGCACCTGATCGCCGACGTCGTGGCCGAGGCTGTCGTTGATCAGCTTGAACCGATCGAGGTCGAGGAACATGACAGTCACCTCGTGCCCCGCTCGTTCAGCCCGGCGAAGGGCGACTTCGAGACGGTCCATGAACAGCTCGCGGTTGGGTAGGGAGGTGAGCGGGTCGTGGATCGCCGCGTACGCAAGGCGCTCGCGAAGAGCGCGTCTCTCTGTGATGTCCTCGATCTGCCCGATCAGGTAGAGGGGTCTGTCCTGTCCGTCGCGCACGCACGACACGCTCACCGATACCCAGACCTCGTAGCCGTCGTGATGCAGGTAACGCTTCTCGAGCTGGTAACCGACCGAGCCGGTAGTAATCAGCCTTTGGAGCTCGTTCGCTGTCGATTCACGATCGTCGGGGTGGGTGAGGTCGGACGCACTCGTCCCGACAAGGTCGGTGGCGCTCCTTCCCACGATGTCGCCGAGAGCTGGATTGGCCCGGATTATCCGGCCTTCCAGATCGGCTATCACCATTCCGATCGGGGCGTTCTCGAAAGCCGACCTGAACCGCTCGTGCGCCTCGCGGAGCTCTGTGATGTCGTGAAGGTTGCCCACGATCCCGCGTACGTCAGGGTCGTCGAGGTGGTTGGTGACTGTCGCCTCGAAATGCCTCCAATGCCCCTCTGCATCCTGGCTCCTCAGGTCCGTCCTGAGCACGATCCCGGGATCGGCCAGTAGCGGGGGGAATTCCCTCTGCCAGACGTTTCAGGTCGTCTGGATGGATCAAGGTTGCGAGGGACTCGTCGTGGTAGGCCGTCATCGACTGCCCGAGGATCCGCTCGAAGGCGGGGCTCACGTACTGGACGTTTCCTGCCTGGTCGACCACGACGATGATGTCGGCGGCATTCGAGACGAGCGCCTTGAAGCGGCGTTCGGATTGCCGCGACTCGGACTCCACAGCTTCACGCTCGGCGGTTGCGCGCCCGAGCAGCTCGATCACGAGTACCGCGCCGACGAGGCCGAGCGTCGATACGCCGAACATCAACGGTTCGTGGATGAAGCTGGGTGCGAGGTGCACTGTGATCGCCAGCTGCCCGAGGCCGATGTCGACGGCGGTCCAGATCACGCACGCCCATGTCGCTTTCGACCCGAAGAGCTGGAACGCTGCTGCTGCTCCGAAGAGGAACCCGATGGAAAGGATCGGTCCCCACCCGGTGCTGTACGCCACGACGGTGATGACCGCCAAGTTCGACGCGACATATGCGTTCAGGTGCCATGGCCGTTTAGGGTCCTCCCACAGGGTGGAGCAGACGACGCTCGTGACACCGCCACCTACCACGATCGCCACGTAGACCCAATATGGCTCGGGGGCGATCAGGTGGAGCCAGCGGAAGAGGCAGAACAGGGCGGCGACGGGGGGGTTCGCGATCAGAGAGCGATCGACCGTGTTCCCGCGCAGGCGCGTGAAGAAATTCGCCGGTGCGACGGTGCCCTGCCGGTCGGGTTGGCCCGAGTTCACCTCGGCAATATCGGTCGCTCGAGGGGCGAGCTTGACGAAGCGGGCGCGCTTCTGACAACGGGAGCACAATCAGCCTGAGGGCGCTACCGAGCCGGCGAGCAGCTCGACCGAACGCAGCCGGGCCTCGGTGGTCGGGGAATGGTGGACCACCATCAGCTCGTCGGCGTCCGCGTGCCTGGCGAAGGCCGTTATGTACTCGTGCACCTCGACGGCGGTCCCGACTGCGGTGTACGTCGCCATGTTCTCGACCTGACGTCCGGCCGGTGATGCCAGGATCGCGTCCGCCTGCTCGTCCGAGAAGGCTCCCCCTCGTCCGAACAGCGCGAGCGCTCTCGCCCGTTTGGCGGCGCGAAAATCCTGCTCCGCCCGGGCGGCAGAATCGGCCGCGACGACGTTCACGCCGGCGATCACGTAAGGGCGGTCGAGCTGAGCGGAGGGGCTGAACCGCGCCCGGTAAGCGCTGACGGCGTCTTTCAGCGAATTGGGGGCGAAGTGAGAGGCGAATGCATACGGGAGCCCCAATTGGGCCGCCAGCACGGCACCGAACATCGACGAGCCGAGGATGTAGAGCGGAACGTTCGCACCGGACCCCGGTGTCGCGTGCACACCGGGAACGCGGGTCTCGCCGGTGAGGTAGCCCTGGAGCTCGAGCACGTCTTCGGGGAACCGGTCTGCAGACGATGGGCCACGCCGTAACGCGACCATCGTCTTTTGGTCCGAGCCCGGCGCACGTCCGAGCCCGAGGTCGATCCTCCCGGGGTACATGGCTTCGAGGGTGCCGAACTGCTCGGCAATCGTGAGCGGCGCGTGGTTCGGGAGCATGATCCCCCCGGCACCGAGGCGGATCTTTTCGGTGTGGGCCGCGACGTGCGCGATCAACACGCTCGTCGCCGACGAGGCGATCGTGGCCATGTTGTGGTGTTCTGCGTACCAGACACGCCGGTAGCCCAGTTCCTCGGCCCGCCTGGCCATGACGACGCTTGCGGCAAAGCTGTCGCTCGGGGTCTCGCCCTTGCGGATCGGGGCGAGGTCGAGGATCGAAATCTGAACGCCTGGCACAGTCAGCTCCTAGCGGGCAAGTCTGGGTGTCACCTGAAATTTTCCTGGGAACGTGGAGGCCGAGATGCGAGCGAAGGCCCAACTGGTCAGGGTTGCGTGCGTCGTGGCTGTCGTCGCGGTGGTGACGGCATCCTGCGGCGGCAACTCGAGCCCGAAGCCGGCCGGCACGAGCACGGTAGTCAACCCGGGCGCCCAGATCGGCGAGAGGGACATCCTTCCCCCGGCGCCCTCGGGCAGTCCCGTCTCCGGCGGCACGCTCGAGATCGTAGGCAGCGGCGACGTCGACCACCTCGACACCTGCTGTGCCTACTACAGCACCACCTACGAACTGTTGAGGGCGGTGAGCAGGCAGCTCGTCTCCTACCCCTCGACGCGCGATGACCCCACCCCCTCCACGCCCGTTGCGGACATAGCCACCTATTCGGTCAGCTCGGACGGGCTCACGTACACCTTCGACTTCAAACAGGGCGTCTTGTGGGACGCTCCGAGCGGCCCCCGGCAGGTGACGTCCCAGGACGAGGTCCTCGGTTTGAAGAGGCTCTGCAACCCCGTCGCGCCCTCGCCGGCTCTCGGCTACTGGGAGGACGACATCGTCGGCATGGAGTCGTTCTGTTCCGGGTTTGCGGCGATCAAGCTCCCTGGCAGCACGTCCGGTCGGATCGCGGCGCTCAGGGATTACATCGAGAGCGATCACATAAGCGGGCTCTCGACCCCGAATTCCTCGACCCTCGACATCAGCCTCACTCACCCTGCGAGCAGCTTCATAGACATCATGGCGTTGCCGATGAGCTCTCCGGTACCCGTCGAGATGCTCCAGTACCTTCCCGGTTCGACGCCCGAGGCTGAGCACTTCATCTCGGACGGCCCTTACCGGATCGCCTCGTACACGCCGAACGTGAGCTACGAGCTCGTTCGGAACCCGTACTGGAAGCAGAGCACGGACTCGCTGCGCCACCAGTACTTCGATGCGATCGACATCAGGGAGGGCGAGAGCCCGCAGACCGTCCAGCAGCAGCTCGAGGCGGGGACGGCGGACCTCGAGTGGGACACGACGGTTCCTGCCGCCGATGTCGCGTCGCTCGTGAGCTCACCCGAGTTCGTTGCCGGCTACGTCGGGGGCATGACCTACCTCGCGTTCAACATGACGAGCACCACCGACAATCGCGCCCTTCGCGAGCCGGCTGTCCGTGAGGCGCTCCAGTACTGCGCGGACAAGCGTCAGATTGCCCAGGTGAGCGGTGGTACGGCGATCGACGTGCCGGCCAATCAGATCCTCCCTCCGCAGATCACCGGATATCGGCCGATCGACCCTTACCCTTCTCCGAGCTCGGAGGGCGATCCCGCCAGGTGCAGGTCGATGCTCGCTGCGGCCGGGTACCCCCATGGGTTGACGCTCACGCTCGTCTACGCCGACTACCCGCCGATGCCGGCTCAGGCGGCGGCGCTCAGGTCCGAGTTCTCGCAGGGCGGCGTCACGCTGAAGCTCCTCGAGAAGCCGACTCAGTCCGGGTACTTCCATTACATCGAGACGCCCTCGAACAAACCGGACTGGGACCTCGCGTTCGGCATCTGGTTCCCCGACTGGGACGGCAACGGGGCGCAGTCGATCTTCACCCAGCTGCTCGACGGGAGCCTTTACACCACTGGGTCCACCGACTACGGCGACTATGACGACTCGAACGTCGACAAGGACGTCGCGAGCGCCTTGCTGGCGCGAACGGTGCCGGTCGCCGCAGATGACTGGGCGGTGCTCGACAAGTACGTGATGACCCGGGACCCCGCATGGATCCCGCTCATCTACATGGCTCTCCCGCAGTTCGTGGGTCCCGATGTGCAGGGCGCGACGTACAACGGCTTCCTGCGCTACGTGGACATCACCACACTCTGGAAGAAGTGAACGACGAAGAAGTGAACGACGAAGAAGTGAACGACAGAGTGATCGACACGACCCAGGTGACGGTCTCAGGCTCCGACGCGCTCGCGCAACACCCGCAGGACCACCGGATCGATCACCTCTGCTTCGGGGACCCGCTCTTCGAGGTTCTCGACCGCGGCCCAGTCCCAGAGTGCTTCTCGGACATCGGCCGGCCGGTCTCCGGTCGGCGGGCAGCCGACGGCGGCAAGGAGCCGCGCAACCTCTGAGACGAGCGGCTCTTGCAATGCGAGAAGCTCCTCGGGCGGAGACGATCCCAAGTACAGGTCGTGGAGATCCAGGAGCCTCGCGAGCTCGGTGAGTGGAGCATGGTGATCGTCGACCCGCAGGTCGGCGAGCACGTCGTTGCCTCCGCCGTAGCCAGCTCCCGGGCTCACGACGAGCAACGCCGCGCTCTGGCGACCTCGTCGGTCGCCGCCTGCCGAATCTCCGGCAGCGAGCGCTGCGTAGAGCCTCCTCGCGAGCATCGGCTCGTCGTTCGATTCGAGCCACGCCCGCTGCATCGACTCGACCACCTCGGGCCCGGTGAGGATGTTCCCTTGTATGGCGTACCCGTCGCCGGCGACCCCGCCGGCCCATGGCTTGCACCCACCGCCGGTGAACGTCGCGGCCCTGCCCAGTGCGTCGACGAGGCCGACCTGGCGCTCGTCGCGCCTGTCGTCCCCCGAGACGAGCGCGTCCAGGGTCTGCTGAGCATCGCTTCCGGCACTCAGCAGCGCGAGCCCTCCAAGGCGGTACGCAAGGTTGGCGTACGACTGGGTGGCGATTGCTCCTGTTCCTGCTTGCGCAGCAGGGACGTAAGCCCCGACAGCGAGGAACTTGGAGGCGACGGCGACGCCCCAGCTCTCTCCGTCGTCAGAACGGGCGACTATCGAGAATGTCAAGGCTATTCACCCGACGCGCTCACCACGGGGGCCGCCAGGTGCTGACCCGGCTTCAACGCCCAGGGGACCGAACCGCGATACGGCGACCGTCCGAAGGCGAACACTCCGCCGTCGGCGCCGACGAGCCAGTAGCCGTCGCTGTCGAAGTCGGAAGTCTGCAAGTCGAGCACTCCCGGGCTCACCGCGATGCCCACGACAAGAGCGCTCAGATGTGCGCCAGGCCTCAACGCGCCCGGCACCGATCCGAAGAACTTCGCGTTCCCGAAGCTGAACACCCCGCCGTCCGAGCCGACGAGCCAATAGCCGTCGCCCGAGAAAGCGCCGGTTTCCTGATCGAACGCTCCCGGGCTCGCCGCGATGCCCACGATCGAGGCGCCCAGGTGCTGGCCCGGCTTCAATGCGCCGGGCACCGATCCGAAGAACTTTGCGTCCCCGAAGCTGAACACACCGCCGTCCGAACCGACCAGCCAGTAACCCCCTCCGTCGGGTGTGGGTGCGACCCCGACCACAGGAGCTCGCACATGTCGACCGGGCGCCAACACTTCTGGAACCGACCCGTAGAACCTTGCGTCCCCGAAGCTGAACACCCCGCCGTCCGAGGCGACGAGCCAGTAGCCGCCGCCGTCCTGCGTGGACGCGATCCCGACGATCGGTGAATCGAGCTTCTTCGCCTTGATGGTCCCGTAGACCGTGGCATCGCCCTCGCCCACCACCTTGCCGTTGGCGGCAGCGATCCAGTAGCCGCCGCCGTCAGGAGTGGGCGCAATGCCCACCACGGGGGCACCTAGCACCGACCCGGGCACGGACCCTTCGAACGGCGCCGAACCGAACGAGAAGACACCCCCGTCGGCTCCGGCCATCCAGTAACCGCCGTACGGAGCGGGCTCTTCGAACACTCCCAGGCCGCCCAGGCGAATGGAGATCTTGTTGCGGGAAGTCACTGTGCCGTGAGCGAGTGCCGAGATCCAGACTCCGTAGAACACGTTCGAGATCGTGTTTCCCGACACGACCGTTCCTGTCACCGAGCCGAGAGATGTAAGTACCTCCACGCCCGTCGTCTGGTTCATGTTGGCCGACTCGGGGGGTCCCTCGGCGTCTCCCGGGCTTCCGCCGATCCCGCCGTGAATGGCATCGTCGCTCAAGAGGTTGTTCTCGATGACGTTCCCGCTCACATCCTCGATGGCGCTTTGACCTTGGATCGCCACTCCTGGGAGCGCGTCGCTGATCGCGGTGTTGTCTTTGAAGCTGTTGTCGTACGCTCCGGCCCCCTCAACCGTTGCGGCGTCGAGAAGCCCGGCAGCTCCGTTGCGATCTGCGATGTTGTCGTTGACCCTGTTGCCGAAGACGCCCGCCAGTGAAGGTTGGGGTCTTCCGACGTCGGGCCCGGTCAGTGCCACGGCTAAGGAGCTGGTGCCCGACAGCGTGATCCCGCTGTCATCGGCGTTGTCCGAAACGTCGTTGCCGCTGATGACGTTGTCGTCGTTCGGGCCGAACTTGTCGGTGAGCAGGATTCCTCCCACGTTGTGCTCGACGGTGTTCCCGGTGACCGTCGAGTCGGTGACGCTCTGGAGGTGGATCGACTCGCCGATGGCCGCGGGCGAGGGAACTGTGCAGAACGAAATGTGCGGAGCCGAGACGCACTCGTCGTTATGGTCGACGATGTTGTCCTTGATCGTCTCGCCGGTCACACTCGACGGGGTGGTTACAGACAAAGGCGGGCTCACGAGGATCCCCTCGGCCCAGGCACCTTGAATCGTCAGATCCTGGATCGTGACGTCGTCGGCGTTCACGACTATTCCGTTGTGCTCGCCGGTTGCTTCGATGATCGTGTTCGAGGCCTCGCCGCTCTGTGACGCGATCTTGATCGATGACAGCGAGGGGCCGACCACGTTCTGAGCGCCCGGGGGATTCTGCGACTCCACGTACAGGCCGGGCTCGAGGAGGATCGTGTCGTCGGCGACCGCCTGGGACAGCGCAAACCCGAGGGTCCGGCAGGGCGCGGTCACGCAATCACCCGAGTCGCTACCCGTGGTCGAAACCAGAAGTGTCTGTCCCGGGCTCGCAGACGCCGGGGGAGTGGCGGCAGCGAGCGCCGTCAGTCCCGCCGCTGCGACGAGTGACATTCCGACCAGGAGCCGACCAGCATTGTGCCGTATCAATATCTTTGTTGTACTTTCAATGTGGAACACCCCGCCCGGGTTCGTCGATCCGGACGCACCTTCCGCCGGATCCGTCCAATCGCCCATGGAGAATGATTGCATAGCGGTGCAAGTGTCCGGATAACGACCGGTGGGTACTGACCGGTTCAAGCACCTAGTACCCGAAAGGCCCGAGTGCACACGTCGCGAAGGTTCGAGCCACTCGTCACCTCAGCCGTCGATGTCCGTCGATTCGTTCACTCCACGCTTGCCGAGTGGCACGTGGAGGACGAGCTCGTGGGATTCCTCGCCAACGAGCTCGCCACGAATGCGATCCTTCATGCAAGGACGCCGTTCGAGGTGCGTCTCATACGAGACGAGACCACGTGTCGAATCGAGGTCTCGGACTCGAACCCGAGGATCCCGGTGATGCAACCGGTTCCCGCGGATTCACCTAGTGGGCACGGGATGATGATCATGAACAGGCAGGCCCTTGCCTGGGGTGTGGATCCCGAGCCGGAGGGAAAGACGGTCTGGTGCGTCGTAGCTTGCTGAGATGACCTGACGTGAGTCGAGACCGTCTGCAGGTGCATCTGGTCGACGGCACGTACGAGTTGTTCCGCCACTACTTCGGGCAACCTCCGCGAAGCTCACCGGGAGGTGCGGAGGTCGGTGCTGCGCTCGGCGTGGTCACCTCGATCGTCTCGATGCTCTCCGCCGGCGCGACTCACATCGGGGTCGCGACCGATCACGTGATCGAGTCGTTCAGGAATGACCTGTGGCCGGCTTACAAGACAGGTGCGGGCGTGCCCGAGGCGCTGCTGGCGCAATTCGGCGTCCTCGAGATTCTCGTCGAGGCGCTCGGTGTGACTCTGTGGCCGATGGTCGAGCTGGAAGCGGACGACGCGATGGCCTCGGCCGCACACATTGCGAGCTCGGATGCTCGGGTGGAGCAGGTTCTTTTGTGCACTCCTGACAAGGACTTGGCGCAGTGCGTCGAGGGACGCCGGGTCGTGCAGCTCGACCGGAGGACCGGTGTGGTGAGCGACGAGGAAGGAGTGTGGTCGAAGTTCGGAGTCGCGCCAGGCTCCATCCCTGACTGGCTCGCCCTCGTGGGTGACAATGCCGACGGGTTCCCCGGCCTGTCCGGTTGGGGCAAGAAGTCTGCTTCGTCGGTGCTCGCGCATTACGGCCATCTGGCCGACATCCCAGACGATGTCACTGCGTGGGACGAGCGCCTCCGCGGCTCGGTGCGAAGCGCGCCGAAGCTGGCCTCGGTGCTGGCGGCCGAGCGCGAGCTCGCAGAGCTGTTCTTGGATCTCGCGACACTGCGCGTGGACGCCGACCTTCTGGGCGATGTCGACGAATTGGAGTGGAGTGGTCCCACGGACGCCTTCGGCGATGTCTGCGGTCAGCTCGGTGCCGACACCCTCGCAAGACGCACGGCGTCGCTCGCGCAACGCTGACGAAGAGGCGGCCGAGAGGGCTCGGGCTCAGGCTCGAGCTCGGGGTCAGGCTTCTCTACGGTCCTCCGCAGGGTGCTCGACTATGGCGACGACTCGAGACGTCATGAACCGGGCGGTGCGGACCGGGGTCCCGGTTCGGGTCACCTCGGTCACCTCGAACTGACCCCGGGCGGCGGATACCTCGACCCTCCGGCCCGCTCGGGTGGCGACCACCTCGAAGCGTTCGACACCCTCACCCACGTCGACCAGCACCTCGACCCTGTCGCCCTTCACGCTCCAAGCCTACGACCAGGGTGGGTCGGTGCCGGGAGGGGTGCCCCCTAAGTACACGCAAGTGTCCCTTAATCTTCAATTTGAAAATCCAAGGTCGACATCCTGTGGATAACACGAAGCCGACATACCTCGAGCTGCGCCGCCCAAGTCTCCCAGCGGCCCAGCCACCGAGCGGCCCAGCCACCCAGCCGCCCCCTCAGGAGACGACCGCCGACTCCGTGCCCATGATGATGCGGGGATCGTCGGCGGGATTGAGCCACTGGAGAACTTGAACCAGCTCGCTCAGATAGGGCAGGGCGACGCAGCCGACCGTCGGCACCGTCGAGTAGTGGAAGAAGATGGCGCTCCCGTCGGGCGGTGTGTGCGAGACGGGGTTCGTGTTGTAGTCGATCACCGCGCCGTAGTCGTAGTCGGGCACGTCGTACATCGGCTCGGGGTCCGCGCCTGCGGCAGCTACGCCCTGAGTCGCCTCGTCGATCCACTGGTTGTAGTACGGGCTCGACGGATCGTCGTTCCAGACGTCGCTCGAGCTGATCGCCCGCCAGGGGAACGTGATCCCGGAGGGTTCGGAGTCGACGCCGAAGAAGAACCCGAAACCGTACGAGCCTGAAGGCGTCCTGAGATCGCCCTCCTGCTTCTCGCCGGGTGGGGCGAACCCGCCCTCGCCGATCTGGGCGGTCAAAGGACCGAACACCTGGGTCCAGCCGCCCGGGCCTTCTTGGTATGCGGTCAACGTGGCGGTGCTGTCCCCGTAACCGTCGGCCACGACGGCGACAACCTGTCGGGCGCCGTCCACTCCGATGAGGCGGTCGACGAACGAGTCGGCGGTCGTCGGTGGCGGCGGCGGCGCTGTGGTGGTCGTCGGAGCTGCCGTTGTCGCGACGGTCGGGGGTGGAGCAGTTGTCGCCGGAGGAGCAGTGGAGGAGGGAGAGGGTCGCGAAGGAGCCGGGTGAGTGGGGTGCGTCACACGCGGGCTTGGTCGTCGTCGGTGTACGTGCTGCCGTGGTCGCCGGACTCCTGAGAGCGTCCGCCGGGGTGCGGTGCGCGGTGGAAGAGGGCGACGCGGCACGCGGAGCCCCGCACGCCCCGAGAACGAGACAGGCCGCCACGACCGGCATTGCGCAGGCGTTCCGGAGCACCGACCTACGGCGAGAACCGCTTCCCATCAGCGGTCTCGGTGATCGGCGTGGCTCAAAGTGCCGCAGGTCCTGCAGCCGCGAGCGCTGCTTCGATTCGAGCGATGAGCTCGCGTGCGGCGCTCGAGGTCAGCTCCACGGCTACCCGGCTCGAAGGGCCCTGGTCGGCGTTGGAGAAGTCGATGTTCAGCGTGTGCTCGTAGGGGGAGTGGTACGGGTGGTCGAAGTAAACCGTTGCGTGCGTGAGGCGCGAACCACCCCGACGGGCCTTTCGCGCTTGCCGGCGACGGCTGCTCTCTCTGTCACGTAGGAGCACATCGGGTTCCTCCCGCTCGTATCGGGCCTCAGCCTGCGAGGTGGCGGCCGAACCAATCGAACACGCGCTGCCACCCGTCGTTCGCAGCCTCGGGTCTGTAGCTCGTCCTGTCGGTGGAGAAGAACGCGTGGCCGGCGCCTTCGTAGGTGTGGAACTCGTGCTCCTTGCCCAGGTCCTTCAAGACCTTTTCCATCTGCGAGACCTCGTCGGGGGACGGGAAGGTGTCTTCTGCTCCGAAGAGCCCGAGCAACGGGCAACGGAGGTCGCCTGCCAGGCCGATGACGGGCTCACCTTGAGCGGCGCGCCCTTCGGGAGGGGCGGATACCACGAACGCCCCGTAACAGTCGACCGCAGCGTCCAACGGAAGGCTGCAAGCGGCGAGGAAGGACTGGCGACCGCCCGAGCAGTAACCGATCACCCCGACCTTTCCGTTCGAGGAGGTGAGGGCCCGCAGAGCTCGGATCGCGCCGTCGGCGTCACCGAGGAACCGCTCGTCGGGGACTCCGCCCGCCGCGCGCGCCGCTGCAGCGGCGTCGTCCGGGCTCGCGTCCGGGCCCTCGCGGTAGTGAAGGTGCGGGCAGATCGCCGAGTAGCCGTGCGCGGCGAACTTGCGGGTGATCTCCTTGGAGCCCTCGTCCCACCCCGGCATGTGATGGATGACCAGTACTCCGGGCAACGGCCCCGGTGAGAGCGGCCGGGCGAGATAGGCAGCGATCTCGTTCCGCCGTGACCGGTGATCCGGACCGTCTCGGCCAGGATGGCGTCGTACCTCGTCATGAAACGGGCAACCTCGCAGCCTGGGGACCACTTCACCGATGAAGCGCCGCAACGTACTCGTCCGAGGGGTAGTCCCTCATCCACAGGACGAACTCGCGGCAGCCGGCGTCGACGAATGCCTGGGTCTTCTCGGCCACCTGTTCGACGGTACCCACGAGATTGTCCTTCAAGGTATTCGTCGGTCGGGGTGCCGCCCCAGAGGCTTCCGCCGCCCGGCTCGCCGCACCATTCTCGAGCTTCGCCGTCCGTGTCGAATATCCGGCAGTCGGGCCCGTGGGTCCGTGTTACCGCGCTCGAAGGGCCTCCCGGCCTCCTCGCAGTGCCGCTCGAGGAGCTCGGACTTCCGCACGAACGACCTCGATGCCGACCTGCCAGTTGGTGGCGTCCGCGTGACGCGCCGGCGATGCGTAGCGTCTTGCGCTCGCCTCCGCCCCCGACCCATACCGCCGGAAGCTGCTGAATCGGCTTCGGGTCGCAATACGCGCCGTCGAGATGCACGTGGTCGCCCTCGAACGTGACCGTCTGTTCGGTCCAAAGACGGCGGATCGCCTGGAGACGTCTCGTCGAGGATCGCCAGGCGTTCGGACGCCGGAGGGAACCTGTAGCCGTACGACGCGTACTCCTCGTTCGTACCAGCCCGCCCCGAGTCCCGAGGATGAGCCTGCCGCCCGACATGACGTCGAGGCACGCCGCCTGCTTCGCGAGCAGCCCGGCATTGCGGTACGCCGCGCACGTCACGAGCTGGCCGAGCTTCACCCGGTCGTGCGCTGGGAGAGCGCCGACAGCATCGTGTACGGCTCGAAGCACATGAGTCGGCTCGCGTCTCGGCACCGTCTCGACGTGGTCGTAGACCCAGATGTGGTCGTAGCCGAGCTCCTCGGCGAGCATCGCGATCTCGACCGAGCGCTCCCAGGCGTCGGCCGGACGCCCAACCGGTGTACTCGAGCTTCCATCCCTGGGGCACGAACACCCCGAAACGCAATACAGAACCGGTGTCGAGGGCTCATGCCGCGAACTCCCACCACTGCAGCTCGCACATCATCGGGAGCAGGTACTTCAGGTAGATGGAGTGGATCTTCACGGGGCCCTGGTCGTCCATGTGGAGGTCGATGAGGTCGAGCCTGTCGTCGGTCTTCTTGAACTCGACGGCCCGGTCGCGTACCCCGACGAGGTCTTCCAGGCTCGACACGGCGAATCCGTAGTGGTCCATCCGGGGGCACTTCATCGGCTCGTCTTCTGCGATCAAGAAGATGAACTGGTCCCAGTGGACGCAGCTCAAGATGAGCCTGCTGCGGTCGATGGTCATCGTCGGCATCTCGTCGAAGCCGAGCACCTCGGTGAAGTACCGGCACAGATCGCTGCGGTTCGTCCTCGTCGAGCAGCGTCGGCGGGCAGGCTCATCGCCACATGGTTGAACCGCGGGATTACCCGACGTGTAGAAGGGATGGCTCACTTGGCTGCTCCTGAGCTCGGTTGTCGCTGCGGCTGCATCGCCGAAACTCGCGGGACGACCATCACCTTTCCCGGGATGCTCCCGTCGGCGAGCCCCAAGAGTGCTTGTCCGAGCCGGTCGAGAGGGACGTCGGTCGGGTCGACGAGGTCGTCGACAGGCATCGCGCCCGACGCGAGCAGCTCGATCGCCCTGTCGAACCCGTCGGCGTCGTAGACGAACGATCCGCAGATCTCGAGCTCGTTCAACAAGGACGCGGTTCGGGTCGAAGGTCGGGGGCTCCATGCCCGCGCCCGACGAGGACGAGCCGTCCACCCCTGCGCAGCTGGGACAGCCCGCCTCCATCGCGGCTTTCTTCCCCGAGCACTCGAGGACCACGTCCACGGCCGCGGGCCGAGATCCTGTCGGGCTCCCAGGGCTGGAAGTGCTCGAGGTCGTCGGGGTCGAGGGCCTCCGTGGCACCGACCCGCAGCGCCAGCTCCTGCGGCGTGCCCGGGCTCGACGACGGTGACCGGGCCGATGCCTCTGGCCGACCAGCGCCGCGATCGTGAGCGCCCCGATGGGCCCGGCGCCGAAGACCATCGCGGTGTCGCCGGGTGCGGCTCCCGAGCGGGTGATCCCGTGGAGACGCCACGGCAAGGGGCTCGGCGAGGGCCGCGCGCGCTCGGACATGCCGTCGGGCATGGCGATCAGAGGACCTCGGCGTTCGCGATCACGTATCCGGCGAAGGCGCCTGTATGGCCGTCCCTCCGGATCCCATCGGACGCGGTTCTCGCACTGCGAGGGCTTTCCCTCCCGGCATCGCCTGCAAGTCCCGCAGCGCGGGGACGGGCCGACGATCACGCGGTCTCCGAGCTGCCAGCTCGTGACCGCCTCGCCCAGCGCCGCCACCACGCCGGAAGACTCGTGGCCGCCGACGAAGCCGGGCTTGCCCCAGCCTTCGACCATCATGTGCAGGTCGGATCCGCAGACTCCGCAGTGGGCAACCTCGACCAGCACCTGGCCTGGCCCAGGGCGCGGGACGGGAATGTGGTCGACCTCAACGCTGCCGGGCCCCTGGTAGACGGCGGCCGGCATAACGTCGGGCAGATCCCACTACGACTACCTCCTGCTCGAACGGCTGAACGCATGAGAACCTTGGACGTACTCGAGCATCTTGATGCAGATCACAGGTGCACGAGCATCTCCAGGTGGGCTCAGCGCCTCGGGGCTCGGTGATCGCCACGACGGGAGCCGCGAGCCTCAGATGCCCCCGCCGACCCGCGGAACGGGGCCCGCCCGAAGGCGAACACCCCGCCATCGGACGCCGCCTCCCAGTAGCCGCCGCCGTCGCCGCGGGTCCGGCACGCCTCCGCCGACCACGGGTGCAACCAGGCGCCTGCCTCCCATCGATCCGTAGTACGGCGCGTCGAACGCGAAGATCCCGCCGTCGGACGCGATCTCCCAGTAACCGCCGGCACCGGGGATCGTCTCGATCGCGACGATCGGGCGGTCGAGGGGCCGGCCGCCCATCGAACCGTGGAACAGGACGTCGCCGAAGCTGAACACGCCACCGTCGGACGCGACCAGCCAGTAGCCGTGGCCGTCGGGGCCGGAGCCATCCCGACGACCGGTCTTGGCCAAGGACTCGGCCCCCCATGGATCCGTAGAAGCCGGCGTCGCCGAAGCTGAAGATCCCGCCGTCGGACGCGACGAGCCAGTAGCCCGCTGACCGTCAGGGGTCGGGGCCATGCCGACGACGGGTGCGTTCAGGCGCTTGCCTCCCATGGATCCGTAGAAGCCGGCGTCGCCGAAGCGAAGATCCCGCCGTCTGAGGCGACGAGCCAGTAGCCGCGACCGTCCGGGGTCGACGCCATCCCGACTATCGGGGCGTCCAGGTGCTTGCCGCCCATCGAGCCCGTGGAACGGGCATCGCCGTAGGAGAAGACGCCGCCGTCGGATCCAGCCAGCCAGTAGCCCGTCGGCGCATTGTCGGGCACGCAACCCGCGACAGCGAGACGGCAGGCTGCGACGCCGAGCCGGTGTGCTGCGGGTCGTGGTGGAACATCGGCCACGCGCCCGTCCCGACCGAGGATCGGTGCGCTCGTGACCTGGTAGACGGCGACGAACCCGCGGCTGTCGTCGCCGCCCGCGTAGGTGCCTGCGAGCACGATGTCGAGCCCATCCCCGGACGGGTCGGGAGTGACGAGAGGAGTGTTCTGCATCGACGAGGTGGCCTGGTGGCCGTCCCAGTCCACGTCGACTCCCGACAGCGGGCCGTAAGGGCAGGATCGATTCGCCCGTCCGGCCGTCGAGGATGTTCCAGCCGGTGCCCGACGCCGCTACGACGTCCTGGTAGCCCTGCGCCGAAGTCCGCGGTGGCAACTCCTCCGTAGATCACCTCGGCGCTCGTCCGCTGCGCTGTCTCCTGTCCACAGCCCGGCGGGACCCCACAGGACGTGACCATCGGGTGCGATCGCGTAGACCGAGCCACCGGTTCGACGGACCGTAAGCGGTCCACGTCGGCTCGACGACGTCGAGCTGGCCGTTTCCGGTCAGGTCGGCGAGGGCGGGTGAAGCAGGGGTGTATCCGGACAGCTGGTCCTGCCAGTCGAGCGTCCCGTTCGAGTTGAGCGCGGTCACCGCGGTCGCGTCGGGTGCATGGCCCGCGGTCCGACCAGTAGCGACCGTGCCCGAAGACGACCTTGTCGCCCGGTTCCGTCGAGGTCCCCGACCGCAGGAGAGGAGGTCACGACCTCGTTGCTCCTGTAGACCCACAGAACCTGCCCCGTGCCTGTCTCGGCCCGGACCACCCCGCCGTTCCAGTCGTACAGGGCGCCCGGGCCCGGCCGATCGAGTCGCTTCCGGCGACGATGACCGGGTCCCTGCCTCCGAACAGGTCGGACACCGCGGCAGTCGAGAATGTGCTGTCGGCGGTCTTCTGCGGCCACCCGACGTCGGTCGTCACCCGATCGACGCCTCGAGCGCGTACTGGGAGAGGCTCACGCCGGCGGTCACGATCGAAGGGTCTCCCGAGCCCGTCACGTCGGCGACGGTGGGCGACGCGTAGACCGCAGGATCGGCGCCGAAGGTCGGGTCGAACTCGTCCGCGAGCCCGCGCTTCCAGATGGTTCGCCCGTCAGGTGCGAGCTCCGTGAATCGCTCCGTGGTCGGCGTCGAGCGATACCGGGGGGCACGGTCACCACGTCACCCGAGTCGACCACCACGTCGTCCGGCCGCCTCCCGAGACGGGGATCGGCGGTCGGCGACGAGTCGACCGCCGAGCCTGTCGCTACGGGCCACCCGCTCACGGTTTGGCCGTCGCTCAGCTGGACCGCGTAGACGAGACCGGTGTCACGGGTCCCGACGAGGATGCTCGGGACGTCGCCGTCGAGGGTCGCGATCTCGGGAGACGACTGGTCCACGTGGCCGTCGACGAAGACCTCCCACTTGCACCGGATCGTGAGGTTCCCGCCGCCTGGTGTGGGCAGAGTGGTGGAGGAGTCGGGACAGCCGGTGTCGGGCTGTGCCTGCACCGCGGCGGCCCGTGAGATCCCGACCGCGAAGCAACTCACTACCGCGGCGGCAACTATTACGACGACCGGGACGAAGTTGTTCCGTCCTGCCGTCAAGTCTCCGCTAGCCCTCCGGGACCGCCTTCGGAAAAGAAGCTTGCCCGGCTCAAAGCTCGAGCACTCGAGGGGTCACCTGGCCCGCCGGGTTGCGCCAGGATTCGAACGGCCTCGGAGCCCAGTCGTCGGACTCGCTCGTCGACGACGCCTGCGACCCCGAGCCGCCGGTGCTTGCCTCGAAGCCTCGGGCCGGCCCTGGTCCCGGAGGTGGGGAGGCAGCGGAGGCAGTGGAGGCAGAGGTGGTGGGGTCTGAGGTGGAGGTGGAGGAGGTTTCCGCAGGTGGCGGTTCGGTCGACTCGGGTGCGGTCACCGCGGTAGCCGTTTCCGTACCACCCTTCATCCAGGTCGGTTCCGACGACAGCCTGTCGGCTTCTGCCCGGATCCGCACCGACTCCTCGGCGAGCTTGACGGCCATTGCCCCGGCGGATTCGGACTCCGCCAGCAGCCGTGCCGATCTGGCCCGGGAATCCTCGGACTCGGTGTCGTACCTGTCGGCGAGCGTCTGCAACATTGCTGCGGTCTCGCGGCGGAGATCGCCCGCTCCCGCGCTGTGCTCAGAGGTTTCCGGTTCGTCACCGTCGCTGTCGTCGGACGCGGCCGGCGCACCCGGTCCCGCCGCGTACTCGCTCGAGCTGCTCATTGTGCTTCCTTTCACTCGGACCCGGGGTCTCACGTTTCGAACACCTCGTCGAGATGGCGCACCATTCGCACGCCCGAACGGTACGGCATCGGGGCGGGCGGGAGGCACTCACCTTGCAACTTTTTTGTGTACGCGACGACCATGTCAGCTCCCGCCGCCGCGTTCAATGCGACGCACGAGGAGAAACCCAGACTGACGTCTGTTATCACTGCATCCTCGTCTCCGGCGAACCCGCTGACGGTCGCCGGGCCTTCGATCTGCATGTCGCGGCATATCTCGTCGAGCAGCGAGGATATGTCGTCGCGCTGGAACGTCTCGGCGGCCGTCGTGAATCGCCCACAGGTTGCGAGCCGCCAGCGAGGAACCGCCGCGACCACCGATCCGCGCAAGTGCGCGAGGAGGTCGGCCTCGAAGGGCCGGCACGTGGACTCGGCTTCGCCCAGGTGGTCATCGTGCACGGACGGAGCGAATTTCGACAGCGCGCTCGACAAACTTCGCCCGTCGGAGCATGCGTCTATCAGGTCCGAGCTCGGGAACCAGGTGGTGACGCCCGCCTCGCCGAGCATGTCAGCTGACGCCACGAGGGCTCTGAGCTCGGTGCTGTCGCCGGGGACGAGCGTGCGAGCCCCCGTTCTCTGGGCGATCTTCGCGATCGTGGTGCCGAAGTCCCCATCCGATGCGGGGGGAATGACCGCCCCCAGCTGCGCAAGCCGGAGTCCCGCGGCCAGCCGGTCGTGATCGAGGGCAACGACCTCGAACCCTGCGGAGACGAGGGCGCGGACCACCGCCACGCCGCTCGGTGACGACGTGCCGGTGACCAGGACCGGCACCGAGCTCGGACCAGGTGAGGGCTCGGAGTTCCGCGGAGCTGTGAGGGAGATCTCGATCCCTCGTGAGCCGCGACGCCCGCCCGTCAGGGTGACGGCACCGTCTCTGTCCGCGAAAGCGGACGTCCAGGCCGGTAACTCGGCGTGGTGGGTGCGGTGTCGGGTTACGAGATACCAGACGAAGCCGAGAACTATGCACGCCACTCCGGTCACGACGAGAGCAGCTCCGACGACGGTCACCTCGAGCCCCCCTCGAAGGATCTGATGAAAGACGGTTTATCAGCCTTCGAAGACCTGGTCCAGATATTGGAGCATTCGCACACCAGAACGATGCGTGAGCAGGGGCGGGGGCAACGGGCGACCGAGCGTCCCGGCAACCGCGAGGGATACGACGTCCACTCCGGCCGCGCGCGAGCGGCGCGAACTGGGAGAAGCCCGGACGAATCCCCGTCAGCCTGATCTTGTAGTCGGCTTCGTAGCCCTCGACCACAACGGGTCCCTCGATGCGTATCGCTGCGCACACCGCGCGGAGCAGCTCGAGGAGTCGGGTGTCGAAGAACGTTTCCGCAGCGGTAGTCGTGTCACCCGCCACGAGCAGACGCCAGCAGCTCACGGCGGTTATCAGTTCGTGATCACGGTCGACCAGCACGTCGACACTGAAGTCACGGCGCGTCGCGGGAGGTTCCGTCGCAGGCCCGAGGCCTGTCTTGTCTTCAGGAAGGCCGCTCGAGGCGAGCACGTGGTCGAGTGCCGCGAGGTCCCGGCACAAAGCGAACACGCCCGGGTCCGGGGTCCACACAGATACGCCTTGTTCTACAAGCATTTCTCGGGCCTGCGAGATCTGCGACAGGTCTTCTACCAGAGGCGCGAGAACGACTCGGGCCTCGCTTTGCCTGGATACCGATGCGACGGCTCTGTCGAACTCGGGGTCCTCCGTGGCCGGTATGACCGCACCTAGCGGAGCAATGCGAAGGCCTGCGGCGTAAGGGCTCCGGTCGACGGCGACGACCCGGTGACCTGCGTTGGACAACGCGATCACGAGAGCCACCCCCTCGGGGCTTCCTGCTCCTACGACGACCACCGTCGTCGGCCCGACCGGCGAGCCGCTGTCGGCGTCAGCGGGAGTGGCTGCTCCCGCCGGCTCGTCGGCGGTGCCGTCCGCAAGGATCTCTGTCAGCGAGACGCTCTCTATGTCATCCGGCTCGTCCTCAGAGCCGCTCGCGACATCAGATCCACTTTCGACATCGGCGACGTCCGCAACATCAGCGACACTCGCAACATCGGCGACGCCCCAATGGCGACGCCCCCAACATCGGCGACGCCCCCAACATCGGCGACGTCGGCAACAGCTGCTACGTCCGTAACAATGACGACGTCCGTAACAGCAGTGTCACCTTCAACACCGGCGACGCGCGCAACGTCCACGTCGACGTGATCGTCCCGGACGTGTCTCTTCCGGCGTCGAATCGGCGTCAAGGTCCCGTTCCTATTCCGCGACCCGTTGCACAACAACACCCTTTCATGTTCGAAGCGTACCGAGCGACCCGTCTCGCATCTCGAGCACTCGGTCCGCCACTCGGAGGACCTCTGCGCTGTGGCTTGCCACCATGCATGCCTTTCCCGAGCCCACGACAGATCTGATCGCGTCGAGCACCTTCGCCATGGACACTGCGTCTTGATGTGCCGTCGGCTCGTCCGCGAGGAGCAGGTCAGGTGAGAGAAGTAGCGCGCGTGCAACCGACGTTCGTTGCTGCTCTCCGAGGGAGATCTCGTCGGGGAACCGTTCGGACAGTTCGTAGAGCCCGAGGGATTCGAGCATCGCGTCGACGGCGGGGTCTGTGACGCCCGGCGAGTCACCTCTCAGCCGGCCGGGCAGGCCGACGTTCTCGGCGACCGTCAGGTCCTCGAGGAGTCCCGGGGTCTGGGGAACGAGCGAGATGCCTTCCCACCCCACGTCTGCGACCGAGACAGCAGACTCTCCGGATGATCCACACCACTGCACCGTTCCGTCGTCGGGCAGCTCCCATCCGCACAAAACGTTGAGCAGGGTGGTCTTGCCGGACCCGGACCGGCCGACGAGAGCGACGAGCTCGCCGCGAACGAGCTCGAGGTCGACCCCGTCGAGAGCGACGACGGGCTCCGATCCCCGAGTGAAGGTCCGTGTGACACCCGACGTGCGCAACACCACCTGACGGGTACCGACCCCCATGGCCCCCGAGGCGGCCACGGGGGCGGGATCGGCGGGCCTGTCCCAGATCTGGTCATCCGACACGCGAACCTCGGCGTAGCTGTACGACCTCGTCGGCGGCGTCGGCGACCGCAGGGTCGTGTGAGCTGATGACGAACGTGGTTCCCGCTGTGCGCAGGTCGGTTATGTGGCGCAGAAGGACGCTTCCCGAGGTCTGGTCGAGCTCGGCGGTCGGCTCGTCGAGCACGACAAGAGATGGTCCGCCCGTGATCGCGGACGCGACCGCCAGACGCTGCTGCTCCCCGCCGGAAAGTTGCGCGGGCCGGTGGTGTAGGCGGTGTCCGAGCCCGAGCGAGTCGAGGATGTCGGTGATCGCACCAGAGGACGCACCGGAGGACACAGGCCTGCGGCGCCCGCGGATCTTGAGGGCCAGCTCTATGTGGTCGGCCGCGTCGAGATATGGCAGCAGGTTGTGAGCCGGGTCCGCGAAGACGTAGCCGATGTCGGACCGCCTGAGCCGCCTGAGCGCACGGGGGCGTAGGCCCGTGATCTCCTGACCGCTCACGGTCACCTCGCCCCCGTCGGGCAGGTCTATCGCAGCGAGTATCCGCGCGAGCGACGACTTCCCCGAGCCGGAAGGCCCGAAGACCGCCACGATCTTGCCGCGCGGCACGTCCAGGTCCACTCTCTCCAATGCGCGCACGACCGAGGAGTTGGTGCGGTAGAGCTTCACCACGTCACGGCACTGCGCAGCGAGGCCGCTCGCGAGGACTTCAGTCATCGGCGCGGAGCAGTTCGGACGCGCGGCTCCGGTCCGCCACGTGCTGGGCCCAGCCCGAGATCGAGGCCCACACCACGACGGCTGCCACCGCCGCGGCGGCGATCGTGGGCGTCGGAACCTCGAGGAGCGGGGGAGGGCTGAGAGCCGGGAGCGGGTTCAGGTGGGGCTGTGCCAACTCCACCGCGAACCACCCGACCGCACCTCCGATCACCACGCCGGGACCGATCAATACGGCGAGCTCGATCGCGAGCGACAGGAAATGGGTCGAGCGCCTGAGCCCCATCCTGCGCGAAAGCACGTATGCGAGAGCGCGGGAGCGCGCCGCGTGTGGACACGAAGAGCAGCAATCCTCCGACTATCACCGCGCCGGAGAGCACGCCGAGCGCCTGCAGGTACTCGAAAGTCCACGCGATGGCTGCGAACGTCGTCTCGTCGAGCACGTCGGGAACTGTCACCAGAATCGCAGGCGTCTCGCCCGCGCGCTCGAGCGCCGCGAGCACCTGTTGGTCGGATTGCGTGGACCAGAACAGGTCCTCACCCGGGACGCCGAACTTCAGGAGCGACGACCTGTTTGCTATCACGAGTGGATTCGTCCCGTTCTCCCCGGGAAACTCCCTGGCGGTGTCCACGACGTTCACCGCGATGGGAGGCGTGATCAGACCGAAGTTAGACAGACGGAGGGGCCCGGTGACCGAGCTCGCACCGGCTCCCGCGACGATGACCGGCAACGGTGAGGCCGCTTCTCCCGGTCCGGAGATCCGATCGAGAAGCGCCCGGAGCGGTTCGTCGGCGAACGAGGAGTCCCAGAACGCCGCGCGGGCGAACGTCGCGGGATCGATGCCGATCACGTCGACGTCCTGACCCCCGAGCTCGGCGTTGGGCAGGCTCAGCACCTCCGTCGTGGTCGATGCCAGCTCGGCGGGGACGGGCCCAGGCGAGATCAGCTGGACAGAGGTAGTCGAGCCGACGAAGACAGCGGCCTTCGCGTGGAGCGTCGAGTTCTGCGAGCTCGTGAGAGCAGAACCGTAGAGCAGGACCCCCACGGCGGCCGCGGTCGACGCAAGAGACAGCGCCGCGATGCGTGGCGCGCCCGACAGGCGCCTCGACGCCAGCCAGCTGGGTTTGCCGAGCTTGGCGGTTGCTCTCCTGAACCGTCGCGCCGACAAGATCATCACGAGGATCCGGGCACCGAGGACGGCGAGGCTGAGCAGGAACAAGATCGGGAAGGCCAAGAAAGAGGGGCCCACGCCCGGCGCGCTCGTGCCGTTCGCCTGCAGAGCGGGCTCGCCGAGGGTGGTCCAGGCCCATATCGACAGGCCGAGTGGGACGAGCTCGAAGGGCACCCGGGCGATGCGGCTGCGGCCGACTCGTTCGACGGCGCCACTGCGAACGCGCAGGCCTGCGACGACCCACACGAGAAGCAATGCGAGCGCACCGCCGGCGAGCGAGGCCCAGAGCCCGTCGAGCCGCGAGCTCGCCGGGAGTGACCCGCTCGGACCGATCGCGACAACCAGGCCCGACGCTGCAGCCCAGCCCGCCAGCGCTCCGAAGGCGACGGGGATGAGGTTCTCGAGTGCCGCCTTTGCACCGAGCGCTCCAGGGCCCGCGCCCCGCGAAGACAAAAGAGCGACCTCTGTCCGCCTGCGGTCGACCCAGTAGCTCCCGGCGGCGGCGACCAACAGTGCAGAAACAGCGAGCCCGGCCAGAGACACGGGCAGGATCCCGCCACGGAGCGCACGCTCTATCGCCTGGGCGTGCGCAACGACGAACGCGAGCTGGCTCACGACCATCGAGACACCGCTCAGGCCGCCGCCGATCGGAGGCGCGGTGAAGCCACTGCGGAAGTTCGGTGCGATCCCTACAGAAGCGCTCAGGTGTTGGAGAGCAGTGAGGACCTTCTCCGACTCGGGGAGGTTGATGCCGGGAGCGAGGGTCCGTTCCCACTGGTACGACGTCAGATCGGACACCTTCAAGGTGCCGAGGAGCGAGGTCAACGTGCTCGACGGCGCGATCACGACCGGAGGTGGCGGGAAGTTGGAGTCGAAGCTCCCGAAGATCGCGGTCTGCGTGCACCAGTACCGCGGAAGGACGGTTCCTACGAGCGACCTGTAGATGCCGGCGACACGGATCTCGGCAACGGGTGAGCCTGGACGAACGACAGGTTCGGCGGCCTGGACGTCCTGCGCCAACGAGATCTCGCTGCCCGCCCTCGCACCGATGGTGCTCGCGAGGTCGTCGGGGAGCCAGACCCCGGTGCCGCCGGCCGACGACAGGACGGTGATGTTGCCCAGTGCTCCCGTCCTGCTCGCGATCTGCACGAGGTTCTGTTGCATCGACCGGCTGCCGGCCACGCGCGCCCCGATCCCGGTCGCGTCGAGGGTCACCACCGCGGGCTGGAGGTCATTCGGGCTCGCACCCGCAGACGCGAGATCGGAGTCCGAGCGGGCGTCGAGCGCGTCGGTCGCACCCTCGACGCCGCGCACAGGTCCGGAGCCGACAACCGATGCGTCGAGCCCGTCCGGGCAACGCTCCGCGACCTGCAGCGCGAGCGCGCCGGACGCCGACGACGCGAGGTAAAGCGGGTAGCTCGCAGTCGCGAGGCCGAGAAGTGCAACGGTCACCGCTACCGCCACCGCCACCGCCGGCTGCCTGGCTGCGAGCAGCGGAGCACGCGTCCAGGGCGCAGAAAAGATCTGGCGGGGCACTCGTCCGACCCTACCGCCGGGCACTTGTGATCCCAGGGCAAGCCTCTAGGGCACGAGCTCCAAGGGCACGAGCTCCAAGGGCACGAGCTTCTACGGCAAATTGCTTCCCGGGGTCACCATCTGGTCGATAAGGGCGAGATCCTCGGGCGTCGGGCGCCAGGCGCCGGCGTCCACGTTCGCTGTCACTTGTTCGGGTCTCGTTGCGCCGGCGATCACCGATGCGACGGCTTTCTGTGCAGCGAGCCCGCCGATCGCGACCTGGAGCAATGTCAGGCCCCGCTCGGCGGCGAAGGCCTCGAGCTTCTCGACGGCGTCGAAGCGTTCGTCGCTCAGCGAGTCCTCGCGCCCGGCGAGGCGGGAGCCGTCGGGGGCCTTCTCACCCTTGCGGTACTTCCCGGACAGCAGCCCGCTCGCCAAGGGGAAGTACGGCAGGATGCCCAGTTCGAAATGCTCGCAGGCCGGGGACAGCTCGGTTTCGACGGCCCTGTTCAGCAGGTTGTAGTGGTTCTCCGCGCTTATGAAGCGCTCGGTCCTGTTCGTCCGTGCCGTCCACTCGGCGTCGGCCACCTGCCATGAGGTGAAGTTCGAGCAACCGATGTACCTGACCTTGCCTTCGTGGACGAGCTCGGTCATGGCTCCGAGCGTCTCGGCGATCGGAGTCCGCGGATCGGGCACGTGCAATTGGTACAGATCGATCCAGTCGGTGCCTAGTCGACGCAGGGACGACTCGACGGCGCGGCGGACGTAACGGCGCGAGCCTCGGGCCCCCCAGTCAGGCCCGTTCGCGCCCTGCATGTCCATCCCGAACTTCGTCGCGAGCACCACC
The DNA here is from genome assembly GCA_963801315.1 of uncultured Acidimicrobiales bacterium. Taxonomy (GTDB): domain Bacteria; phylum Actinomycetota; class Acidimicrobiia; order Acidimicrobiales; family CAVXTF01; genus CAVXTF01. Next base: position 245,870 of record CAWDEI010000007.1, read on the forward strand.
TCGTCGCGGCGCTTGCCGAGAGCCTGGCCGAGGAACGCCTCGGAGTGTCCCTGGCCGTAGATGTCGGCGGTGTCGAACAAGGTGATGCCAGCATCGAGCGCTGCATGGACGACCAGACCGCGTCTGTTCTGCGTCGATGCGAGCCCCGAAATTGTTGCACCCGAGGCCGACGACCGAGACCGGCAGTCCCGAGGCGCCGAGCCTCCGCCTTCGCTGGGTGCGTGCGGGCGTGGAATCCGATGGCTGTGTCAAGCGACCGAAGGTATCGCGGCCCGGGCCGATTGACGAGCGGACAGAAACCCGAGGGGCGGGGCGGGCGACCGTTATGGTTCGCCGGTGCCGCAACGGACGGCGGGTCGCCACACGCTGGCCCGTAGCGCGCCCCGAGAAGAACCGGAGGGCGCGCTCTCGGTTTCCCCGTGGGCCCGATCCGGTCTTTGGGTCGTGATCGCCGGGCTCGGTGCTCTGGGCCTGCTGGAGAGGCTCTGGCTGCTGTGGCACAGGAGCATCGACTCGGACGAGGCGGTCGTGGGCCTGATGGCACGCGACATACTGCACGGCCACTTCTCGGCGTTCTACTGGGGCCAGGACTACGGGGGAGTCGAGCCCTACGTGACGGCCGGGTTGTTCGGCGTGTTCGGTCAGAACGACGTCACGTTGAACCTCGCACCCGCTGTGCTGTCGGGAGCGGCGTCGATCCTCGTGTGGCGGATCGCCAGGTACGCGCTCTCGGAGTGGGTGGCTGCGCTCGTGGGTCTCGTCACGTGGGTATGGCCTGCGGCCGTCGTGGTGTACAGCACCCAGGAGAGTGGCTTTCGCTATGCGACGCTCACATTGGGCCTCGCGGCAATCCTGTTCGCAGCCCAGATCCGGTGCAGGAGCTCCACGCCGGCGAGATGGCTCGGGCTCGGCTTGTCGATCGGTGCCTGCGTATGGTCGAGCCCGGAGTCCGTCTATTTCGTCGTGCCGTGCGCTCTTCTCGTCGTACCCGCGCTAGTCCCTCGCCCAACGGCCGGAGATTTCCTGGGCAGGATCGGAGCGTTTCTCGCCGGCGTTGTCGTCGGTGCTCTTCCGCTCGAGTGGGTCGCGGTGAGAAGCGGGCTCGGCGTCGTGGTGCACCCGACGGGCGCGACGTATCCGGGGAGCACCCCCCGGTCGCGAATCTCCGCATTCTTCGGGCACTCGGGCCCCATTGCCACAGGGATACAAAGACCGGTCACCGGTACTTGGCTCGGCGGTGCGGTGGCCGGCCGGGCGCTGCTGGTCGCGGTTCTGGCCGCGACCGCGTGCGGTTTCGTGCTCGCGCTCAGGATTCGCCCCGAGGCGGCACACGTGATCGTCCCGCTCGCGAGCTTCGTGGTGCTCTACCCGCTGTTCTACGTGTTGTTCGACCCGACGGTCTTTTGGAACGATGGTCGTTACGTCGTCTACCTGCCTTACGTGGCGGTCATCTCTGCGGGATTCGTCTCTTGGCTGATCCGATCCCCGGTGCTGCGCATAGCTGCAGCCGGGGCGGTGGTGCTGATCGCGGCAGGCACCACTGTGTACGAGCTGCCCCAGGTGATTCCGGGATTCACCGCGGGGGGCCTAGCCCACCCTTTCTCTGGCTCCCGTGCGTCGCTCGCCGTCCTGGCACAAGACCTCGAACGCCGTGACGTGACCATCGGCTATGCCGGCTACTGGGTCGCATACGACCTCGACTTCGAGGGCCGGGGCGCGCTCGAGTTCACGCCGACGCCATCGGGTGTCGTGAGGAACGAGGCGTACCTTCGCGCTGCCGACGCGTCGGCGAGGCCCGCGTGGATCGTGTGCGCTCCGTACAGCTCGTCGCATTGCGAGAAGTTGCTCGGTCACGTCTCGGTGGACCCGCAGGGCGTGACGGCACAGAGCCTCGAGTCATGGCTCAGATCGCACGGGATCAAGTTCTCTGTCGTACCCGGCGAGGGCTTCCAAGCAGTGCTGCCCGACAGCCGGGTCACCCCGGCGATGCTCGGCCCCTGAGCCGAGAATCTCCTGAGCGAAATTTCCGAGCGAAAATTTCCGGCAAAATTTCCTGGGCGAAATGTCCCGGGCGCAAGGTTCGGGTCAGATCCACGTTTAGCGGGTATGGAGAAGCTGTCTCCCTCCAGCAGCACGGCTGGGTCCGGAGCTCGTCGCCGCCCGTCCAACGTGTCACGACCATTCTCCGATCCCAGCTCGCATGCCGGCACCTCACGGTGGTCGAGCGCGGCACGCCGCTCGGATCGCCGGACGCGCGCGGCGGAGGCGGCGCGAGGTCTCGTCTGCCTGACACCTCCGACCGCGCTCGAACCGTCGGGCGGACCTTGTCACGACATCGTCAGTGAGCTCGCGGCGTGGCTCCATAGTTGCGGCCGGCCGGTCGAGATCGTCGCGGCGAACGGACCCTCGGCTGGCTCGTCGCGTCTTGCCGGGGCGAGCGCGAGGAATCCTGAGCTCCTCGGATTGAGCTACAGGCTGAGACGCTTCGCTCCGTGGCTAGTCCACGCCTTCGCGCCACCTGAAGCCTCCGCTGCTCGCATGGCGGGCGCGCCCTACGTGCTCTCGGTGCGAAAGCCGGCCACATATGACGACGTGTCTTCGGGGTTCGACTCCCGGCGCGAGGCCGAAGAGGGTCTCTCGAATGCTCGCCGGGTGATAGCGCAGAGCCGGGCCGCCGCAACGAACCTCCTCGAGAGCTTCGGGGTGGAGTCGGCAATTGTGCCTGACGGGGTGGACACTGAGCGCCTGCGCGCGGTCCCCGCCAGGCGGACGAGGCCGCTCGTCGTTTGCCCCACGTTCGAGGTCGACGACGAGGATCTGTTGATGCTCGTCGACTCCTTCGTCCAGGTCGCGGCCTCGGTGAAAGACGCACAGCTCGCGATCACGGGGCAGATCCGCGCGAGGACTCACGGCGAGCTTCTCGAGAGGATGCCAGAGCACCTCCGCGGCAGGTTGCTTGTGCTCGACAAGGCGGACCGCAAGCGGGTGCTGACCATGCTCGGCCGGGCGTCGGTGGCCTGCGTTCCTTCAGCGACGGCCACGTCGAGCAGGTCGGTGGTCGAGTCCCTTGCGATCGGCACTCCGGTGGCCTGTGCGGACGGGGGCGCGGCCGCCGAGGTGATCGACGAGGACGCAGTCGCCGCCGCGGTAGGTGTCAGGTTCGCCTCCGGCGACGTCGACGGGTGTGCGAGCAGCTTGGTGACCGTGATCGAGCGGGCGGGGTCGGACGGGGTCGTGGAGGGGTGTCGCGCTCGCGCACACCTCTTCGACTGGTCGTTCGTCGGCCCCCGCCTCGTAGAGGTCTACAGGCACGCGGTGGACTCGGCTTAGCTCGCAGCCGATCCGCTGTGCGACGATCGCACTGTGCGAGTACGGCGGTCCTTCTGCTTCGTCGACCTGTCGGGCTTCACGGCGATGACCGAGTCCTCGGGAGACGAAGAGGCGGTGTCCGTCCTACAGTCGTTTCCGGGCCACCGTCCGCGACACCTGTTCGCGCCGCGGGGTGCGGATAGCCAAATGGCTGGGCGACGGGGCGATGCTCGTCAGCGTCGAGACCACACCCGTGATCGCCGCCGCCCTGGAGCTGCTCCAACGATCGGCCGCGAACCCCGTTGCCGTGCGATGCGGGATCACCACAGGCCGCGTCATCCTGCTCGAGGGGGACGACTACATCGGGCACTCGGTGAACGTCGCGGCACGCCTGTGCGACGTGGCCGGCGCCAACGAGGTGCTCGCCATCCCTGACCTCGTTCCCCATTTCCCCCGTGGGCTGCGGTGCTCTCGGCCGGGGAACTAGCGGTGCGGGGTCTCGAGCATCCCGTCGAAGTCGTCCGCGTGGGCCTCGGCGTGCCCGACGAGGGCCACGTGCCGGACCCGGTGTGCGGCATTCCGCTCGTCCGCGAGCTCGCGCGTCGAGACCAGGACCGACAAGTTCGGCGCGCCTGTGCTGCTCTGCTCGGAGAGCTGCCTCGAGACATGGCTCGGTCGCGACGGGACCGACGGCGCAGTGCCGGACTAGGTGCAGTGCCGGAAGGTGCAGTGCCGGACTAGGCGCAGTCCCGGACTGACAGAGGGCCCGGCCCCTCACCGCATCGGGATGAACAGGGCGGGGCAGGAGCCGTCGCGCAGCGAGGACGTGGCACCGGCCTTGTCGAACATCACGGCCTCGCGCTCGCGGGCGAGCGGCACGACGAGCGGCCGCGGTCGCGCGAGCTGCTCCACCCAGCTGGGCTCGGGATCGGGGAGCAGATGCCGTGACGATGATCCTGTCGTACGGGGCGTCCTCCGGCCAACCGGCACGCCCGTCTGCCGTGTGCACCCGACAGCTCGGTAGCCGGCCGACTCGAGTTGTGACTCTGCGATCTCGGCGAGCTGACCATCGATCTCGACGCTCACGACGATCCCGTCGCCGCCGACGAGCTCCGCCAGCAGCGCTGCGTTGTAACCGCTGCCCGTACCTATCTCGAGGACGCGCGCCTCCCCGCTGCACGTCGAGCATCTCGAGCATGCTCGCGACCATCGTCGGCTGCGAGACCGAGGACAGGGCCGTGCCGTGGGCCCATTTCAGTGCAACCGCCTCGTCGGCGTAAGCGGTCTGCAGATCGATGCCGGGCAGGAAGAAATGCCGAGGTACCAACCGAAGCGCTCTTTGCACCGGGGTGGTCGTTATGGTTCCGCTTCTCACCAACCGGTCGACCAATGCCGATCTGAGCTCGGCGGCTTCTACATTGTCGACCGTGGGGCCTCGCTTCGCGCGTTCCCTCTCGTCGCCGGCCATATGCGGTCAATCTTCCCTCAACTGCGCCCGCTCGAACGCGAGCCGCCGGGCGTAGTGTCGCGAGCATGACCGATCAAGTGACGGGTGGCCACGGGGGCGAATCGGCCGAGGAAGCTGCTTCGAGCTTCGACTCGCTGGTCGAGTCCTGGATAGCAGAAGAGCTCGCCTCGTCGCCTGTCCAAGCGACGGCCCTCGGCGCCGAAGGTGACCACGGTTCGCTCGGCGACTGGTCGGCCGTTGCGATCGAGGACAGGGAGAGATCCGACGGGCGCTGGCTCCGTCGCCTCGAGAAGCTCGACACCGCAGAGCTCGACAGCGAGCGCCGGGTCGACCTCGGGCTGCTCCTCTCCGAGCTCAAGGGCAGGGAGGTCTACAGCAGCTGGGAGCACTGGCGGCGCGATCCGGCCACCTACCTTGATCCATGCCTCTACGGGGTGTTCGCCCTGTTCCTGAATCGCATCTTCCCCGAAGCGGAGCTGGTCTCGTATGCCGCGAGCAGGCTCCGCCAGGTCCCGCAGGTGCTCGCCGACGCCGGAAGCGAACCTCGATGTCGCGCTCGCGAGCCCGTTGATCTGCGAGAGGGCCTCGGCCAGGCCAACGCGGCGGTCACGTATTTCCGGCGCCTGCTTCCCGCAGAGGTGCGATGACGTGGCATCCGCGCCGAGCTGGCCGAAGCCGGCGAGGTGGCGGCAGACCGCGATGGAGTCGTTCACCGGGGACCTCGAGAGCCTGGTTCGCGACGGCCAGGGCGAGTACGCGCTCGGAGAGGAGCGGTACACGACTCTTCTCAGGAAGAAGGAGTTGCTCGGGTACGGTGCCGCCGAGCTGCGCCGCGGGGCGAGGCGGCATGGGCGGAGATCGACGAGCAGATGCAGGGCCTCGCCCGGCCGGTCGACCCGTCGGCGGACGGCTGGCGATCGGTGATCGAGTCGCTCAACGACGACCATCCCGACCAGTCCCGAGCAGATGCTCGAGGCGTATACGGACTGGACCGAAAGAGCGAGGACGCTTCTCGCTCAGACAACGGGCTCGTGACGCTTCCGGACGGAGAGAAGTGCCTCGTCGAGCCGTCGCCCCCTTTCCAGCGTCCGGTTCTCGCAGTCGCTTCTTATTCTCAGCCGCCGGCGTTCAGGCCCGGGCTCACAGGCCACTTCTTCGTGCCGTTCCCGCCGGACGGCACGTCGCCCGAGGAGGTTCAGAAGAGGCTTGCCTCGAACAGCTTCCACAGCATCCCGACGGTCTCGGTGCACGAGGCGTACCCGGGCCACCACTGGCACCTCACGTGGATGAAGTCGAACCCGCGACGCGTCAGGCAGCTCGTGTGGTCGTCGTACTACGCCGAGGGTTGGGCTCTTTACGCGGAGAAGATGATGCGCGAGCAGGGCTTCTTCGAAGATCCCAGAGCGGAGCTGTGCCATCTGGACGCGAGGATCTTCCGCGCTGCGCGCATCATCGTCGACACGGGTCTGCACATCGGCGACCTCGACTTCGAGGGCGCGGTCGAGATCATGCGGACGCGAGCGAGCCTTCCCGAGCCGGTTGCGAGGGCCGAGGTCGGCAGGTACTGCGCGTGGCCGACTCAGGCGCCCTCGTACCTGACCGGATCCCTCGAGATCGAGCGCATCCGCGAGCAAGTACATGGCCCGAGGCCTGGTGACCTCGAAGAGTTCCACGACTCGATCTGCGCGCACCGGCTCCATGCCGCTCGGGCTGGCCGAGCAGGCGTTGTTCGAGACCGAGCGATGGTCGATACCTGACGGGTCGCATCTGACGGGTCGCTCCTGGCTCAGACCTTCGCCAGGTCAGTCAGCCGGTCGACCGCCTCGACGTACTGCTCGACCAGCTCGCGCACGACGTCGCGTGCCTTGCGGACCTGGGTCGCCCGCCCGATGATCTGTCCGCACGGGTTGAACGCGATTCCTGCCGACTGCTCTGGGTAGCGCCTCGCCGCGCCGACCGCCTCGATCGCCACGAGCATCTGCATCGGCATCGGGCAGAGGGTCGGGCGTGTCGTCGCGTTCCCAGGCCTCGGTCCAGTCGTTTCTGAAGCATCCGGCACGGCTTTCCCGTGTAGGAGCGTGACCGGATGGTGTCCGCGCTCGATGCCGCCAGGTAGCTCTTCATCTGACCGGGGGCGGTGTCGGCCTCCTCGACGGTCAGCCAGAGCGTCCCGCTCCAGACACCCTGGGCGCCCATCGCGATAGCGGCAGCGATCTGCCGCCCGTCACCGATCCCTCCCGCGGCGAGCACCGGCGTCGGTGCGATGGCGTCGATGACCTCGGGCCACAGCACGAGGCTCCCGATCTCGCCGGTGTGCCCTCCGCCTTCTGTTCCCTGGCAGATCACGACGTCGATTCCCGCGTCCGCGTGGTGCCGGGCGTGCTTCACCGAGCCTGCGAGGGCCGCGAAGAGGAGTCCGTGCTCGTGGACCTGGTCGATCACGTCGGCGGGCGGTGTGCCGAGGGCGTTGGCGATCAGCTTCACCTTCGGATGCTTGAGTGCGCACTCGAGCAGGGGCTTCGCGGTCGCCTCGGTCCAACCCATCATCCCGCTGCGGCGCTCGTCCTCGGGCGGAGGCGGGCACGCCGTGCTCGTCCAGCAGGCGGCGTGGCGAACCGGCGGTGGTCCTCGGGCACCATCGACTGGAACTGGGCCTCGAGCTTCACGGGATCGAGCTCGCCCATGCCCTCGTACTTGCCGGGGATGACGATGTCGACGCCGTAGCCGTGCTCGCCGACGTGCTCGTCGAGCCAGTCGAGCTCGATCTGCAGCTCCTCCGGCGAGAAGCCGATCGCGCCGAGAACCCCGAAGCCCCCGGCATTGGAGACCGCCGCGACGACGTCGCGGCAGTGGGTGAACGCGAAGATCGGGAACTCGATGTCGAGCCTGTCGCAGATCTCGGTGTGCACTGTGGTGTCTCCCTTGCTGTCGGTGTTCAGTGTCTGTCTTCCGGGGCTGCGCTTATGAGCTCGGGCCCCGTGTCCGGTTCCGATGTTGCTGGTGGCTTGCCTATGCGGTATCCACTCGTGGCATTACCGTCGAGCCGCGACGCGGTCTTTGGTGCGCCGACGATCGGCGACGAGGAGCTGAAATCGCCGCGTCCCGGTCGACCGAATCGGGATCCGCCTGCAACTGCATGTGCAGCCCGAGAACCAGCGCCTTCAGCAGCACCGAGATCTCCTCGGGGGAGGAGCCGTGCTCGAGCCGTCCCTCGCTCTGCCATCTGGCCAGGCCCTCGCGCGATGCGCTCGTTGGATGCACGCGTCCGTTGCTTGAGAGCGGAAGCGAGCCGTGGGTCGCGCGCGGCCCGCAGCCAGAGCTCGTGCTCGAGGAGGAACAGCCGCCGGACGCCCTCGCTCGGGTCGGCGCAGACGTTGTCCCAGACGGCGCCGAGCCTTTCGCTCATGTCCGTCGAGATCTCGAACTGTGCGGTCATCACGGCCACGAGAGCACCGCTCCAGTCGTCGAGAAGGGCGAGCAGGAGCCCGTGCTTGGACCCGAAGTGGTCGTAGACGGCCCCCGACGTGCGGCCTGCGGCGGCCGCCACGGCATCGACGGACACTCCGTCGATGCCGTGCTCGGGCGAAGAGGTCCGTCGCGGCGGCAAGGAGCCTTGCCCGGGTCGCGGCCCGGCGCTCTGTCTGGGTCGGGCGTCTCTCGGTCTGCCACGAGAGCGGACTGTATCCGCTTCGGAGCCGAAGATACATAGCGATCGTTATGCAGATTCGGAGGGGCGCCCCTCTGGATCATCGAACATATGTTCGATAACGTCCGGAACTGTATGGCAGAGCAAGTGCGAGCTCCGCTGGAGGCTGAGCGACGACGACGGCGGCCAGCCGATGCTGTTCGCCGAGGAGGATCTCGTCGAGAGGCACGTCGGGATCGGCGAGTACCGGGGGCTCGAGTTCCTCCACGTGAACGCAAGACGGATCATCAACGAGGTGCCCGCCTCTTCGCGGATGCCGTTCCGGTTCACCGATCAACTCCTACAGAGGCTGCAGCCACGCCTGTCAGTACTGCTTCGCCAGGCCGACTCACGAGTATCTGGGTCTCGGGATCGGCGAGGACTTCGAGCGAAAGCTCGTCGTGAAGGTGAACGCCGTGGAGCGGGCCCGCGCAGAGGTCCGTTCCCCGCGCTGGCGACGCGAGACGATCGCGATGGGTACCAATACCGATCCTTACCAGCATGCCGAAGGCAAGTACCACCTGACACGCGGTGTCATCGAGGTGCTCGCCGAAGCACGGAACCCTTTTTCGATCCTCACGAAATCGACGCTGGTCCTGCGTGACCTCGACCTTCTCGTTCACGCGGCGTCGCGGACGGACGTGCGCTGCAACCTGTCGATCGGGACGCTGAACGAGGAGGTGTGGAAGGCGACCGAGCCGAAGACTCCTCATCCGCGCCGGAGGGTGGAGGCGGTGCGGCGGTTGAACGATGCCGGCATCCCGACCGGGGTCCTGGTCGCCCCGATCATCCCGGGCTGGTCTGACGACCCGGCGGAGCTCGAGGAGCTGGCCGAGGCATGCCTCGATGCGGGTGCGGTCTCCGTGAGCCCGGTGGCCCTTCACCTCCGTCCCGGCACGAAGGAGCACTTCTTGGGGTTCCTCGAAACGGCCAGGCCGGATCTCGGCCGAGACCTGCGCCGTCGCTACACCAGGTCCTACCTGCCCGAGCCCGAACGTCGTCGGGTGGTGGCTCCGGTGCTGCGCGCTCTCGGCCGCGAGATCGCCCCTTCGACTGCAGAGCTAGTGCCGCGGAGGACCGGACCGGTTACGGCCTCTGGTGAACCGGCGAAGGGCTCTGGCGAACCGGGCCCCGACACGTCCCTGCAGCCCGAACAGTTGCGCCTGTTGCCCTGAGATCGGGCTCGGCCTCCCGGGTGGATCCGCGGCAAATCGCCGAGTGCCATATAGCCCGTTGCCCGGCCTGCCGATGATTGACGTAGCGTCGATCAGGGCCATGTGCCGCTGAGACGGGGATTCGCTCGACGGGCGCCCTGCGCCGGTCCTAGGAGGTTGGCTTGCGGGCGGGATGCATATGAGCGAGATCGACACACCGGTGGAAGGCCTGGTGGACGGGGTCGCTGCCGGATCTCACGAGGTCGACAGCCTCAGGCTGCGAAGCTTCGTGGGCCTCGTTCTGGGGCTGGTCGGTCCGCGGGCGAACCTGGCTGTGTCGGGCATCCTGCTCACGCTTGCTCGTCAGCCACCGCACCGGGGCAAACGCTCTCGCGGTCGCCTTCGCGCTGAGCTCGAACCAGCTGATCGGCTGGCTCGCCTATCCGGTGTTCGGGAGGGCGAGCGACAGGACGCGCAGCGCCGTCGGGCGTCGGGCGCCTTACATGGCGGCAGGCCTGTTCGTGATGGGGGCGTGCACGTACTCGTACACGCTCGTGGGGGGCTACTGGCCGATCGTCGGTCTGATCGGGCTGGTCCGGCTCGCGAGCGTCGTCGGCGGCCTGACGAACATCGCGGTCGTGCCCGAGGTGTTCGGCAAGAGCCGGACCCTCAAGGCTGCAGCGATCATCGGTGTGCTCGGCACGGCTCTCGGGCTCGTCATCAAGGTGACGGTGATCGCCACTTGGAAGCAGTCGGATCCCCTCGACGTGGAACCTCCCGTTCCGCATGGCCGGGATCGTGATGATGGCGGTGGCGGTCGCCGTCTTGCTGCTCGTCCGCGAGGTGCCGGCCGCGCGCGGAAGATGGCGGACCGCGACAGGGCGATCGAGAAGTCGTGGCACGCCGAGTTGCGAGAGCTTCTTTCGAGCCCGAACGGAAAGGTGCTCCTCGGGGGCGTGTTCCTGTTCTGGGCGGGCGTGACCGCGACCGGCAGCCTGACGATCGTCTACTTCCAGAAGATCCTTCATGCCGGCGCGGTCACCCAGACCATCCTCGGGTGGGCGACCGGCCTGCCTGCGCTCTTGATCGGGGTGCCCGTGGGCTACCTGATCGCCAGATCGCTCACCCGCAAGCAGGTCGCCATCGTGATGCCGGCGATCGGAGGTCTGCTCGCGATCTGCCAGTACTTCGTGCACGCAATATGGCAGTCGGTCGTCCTCGGCTTCGTGAGCGCGCCGTTGCTGTCTGCGTTCGTGATCTCGCTCGCGCCGATGCTTCTTCAGCTGCTGCCGCGTTCCGGCGGGTTCGGGGAGCTGCTCGGCAAGTTCGTCGCGCCTTTCAGCCTCGCCGGTATCGCCTTCTCGCTTCTCGCCGCCGTCGTCGTGAACGAGACCGGGAACTACCGGACCATCTGGCTCTTTCCTGCGGCTGCAGGAATCCTCCAGGCGATGATCATGTGCTGGCTCTGGGTGCCGGAAGGCCAGAGCCATGTCCGGAACGAGGGGATCGGCAACCGATTCGTGGACTCCGTCTACGACCAGATCATGCAGCGCGACAGGAAGCTGTTCGGGGGCGAGGTCACGAGCGAGGACGCAGACGGCGCCTCGCTGTTCGAGAGCGCGAGGAATCTGCTCGGCAATCCCTACGAGCTGCTCGCCAAGTTCGAGAAGCCGGACGACCCACCTGAAGGAATCTCGCCGGAGCCAGAGGTGACCGGCGAGCCTGAGCCCACGGGTGACATGCCAACCGGCGACGAAGGCGTCTGATCGTCACACCGGTGTCCGGGCGCGTAGCCTGGGCTGACACAGCAGCTGCCACGAGTGGGCACGGCGCACGAGCCACTACCCACGAGCCAGGAACAGGAGGGACCCATGGACGTCCGAGACAAGATCTTCATTGGCGGCGAATGGGTACCGTCGAAGGGCTCGGGGACGATCGAGGTCATCAACTCGGCGACCGAAGAGGTGATGGGGACCATCCCCGAACGGTTCTCCCGAGGACGTCGACCTTGCGGCTCGTGCGGCTGCGGACGCCTTCTACGGCTGGTCGACCACCTCGGTCGAGGAGCGGGCGAAGACGCTTTCGCGGATCTCGGAGGCGATCGCCGCCCGAACCGAAGAGATCGCAGCGCTCATCGCCCACGAGGTCGGGATGCCGCTCATGCTCTCGAGCATGATCCAGGTCGGCTTGCCGATGATGAGCTTCTCGAACACGGCGTCGCTTCTGTCGGAGGTCGAGTGGGAAGAGACGATCGGCAACTCGCTCGTCGTGCGTGAGCCCGTCGGGGTCGTCGGAGCGATCACGCCTTGGAATTACCCGCTGCACCAGATCGCGGCGAAGGTCGCGGCGGCGCTCGGTGCCGGATGCACCGTCGTGCTGAAGCCGAGCGAGGTGGCTCCGCTGAACGCGTTCGTTCTCATGGAGATCCTCCAGGAGGTGGAGCTTCCTCCTGGCGTCGTGAACCTGGTGTCGGGCACCGGCCCGGTCGTCGGCGAGGCGATCGCCTCTCACCCGCTCGTCGACATGGTGTCGTTCACCGGATCCACTCGCGCCGGCAAGCGAGTGATGCAGCTCGCGAGCGAAACGATCAAGCGCGTCGCCCTCGAGCTCGGCGGCAAGTCGGCCAACATCATCCTCGAGGACGCCGACCTGCAGACCGCGGTGACGACCGGGGTCACGATGGCCTACATGAACTCGGGCCAGACCTGCTCTGCGCACACCCGGATGATCGTGCCCCGCTCGCGGCTTGCCGAAGTGGAGGAGATCGCCGCGCAGACCGCCGAGACCTTGACCACCGGTGACCCGTTCGACCCGTCGACCCGCCTCGGGCCGCTCGTCTCCGCAACCCAGCGTGAGCGGGTCCGCGGTTACATCCACAAGGGTGAGGACGAGGGAGCCACGCTGCTCACCGGAGGCGCCGAAGCTCCCGACGGTCTCGACAAGGGTTACTTCGTCCGTCCGACCGTCTTCTCGAACGTGTCGCAGAAGCATGACGATCGCCCAGGAGGAGATCTTCGGCCCCGTGCTGTCGATCAGTGCCGGCAGACGACGAGGACGACGCCGTTCGGATCGCCAACGACACGGTCTACGGGCTCGCCGGTGCAGTGTTGGGCCGGGGACAAGGACCACGCAATCGCCGTCGCCACGCCGCATGCGCACCGGCCAGGTCGACGTCAACGGCGGCGGCTTCAACGTCTTCTCGCCGTTCGGCGGGTTCAAGCAGTCCGGCATCGGCCGCGAGCTCGGCAAGTACGGGATCGAGGAGTTCCTCGAGCTGAAGGGGCTGCAGCTATAGACCGCTCGGGCGGTATCTGAGGCGATGCCGGATACACCCCCGGAGCCGGAGACGGCATCTGAACCGCTTGCCGCCGACTCGGGTGGTGGATCTCATACCTGGGACCCCGACGGTCTGGCCGTTGGCAGCGCTCGGTGAGGTCGTGTCCACCTTCGGTGCACAAGCACTATCCGACGAGCGGAGCTTGTCCAACCGGCTCAGCGACCTCATATCCGCTGACGCCCTGATCCGCGAGCAGAGGCTCCTCGTCGCGGCTGCGAAGCGCAAAGTCCCGGCGACCATCGAAGAGCACGTTTCTCAAGGCATCGGCATAGACGCCGCCATCCGACTTGCATCCGCAGCCCTGTACGAGCAGGAGCCCTTCGACTCGTCTGGATGCGAATGGGTCACGAGCGCCTATGCGCAGCGTGCTCGGGTACCGCGGGGACCAACCAGGCGGCTCCCGTCCCGCTACGGACTCGGTCGCCAACCCCGACTCACTCGCCAGTCCGAATTCGATCTCCGTTCCCGACCCGGGCCCCACAACCGAGCCGCTCCCTGCTCCCGACTGGCTACCTGCTCCGGACTCGAGCCCCGTTCCCGGATCGCAACCAGCCGACTTGCCGTTCACGCCCTATACGCCGCCGGATGCTCCGCTTCTTCCCGCGGAGTCGGGGTCCGCTAGGCCCAGTGACTCGGGGGCGCCGGTCTCGGCGACTCCGCGTGTCTCTCCTCGTGTCGGGCCCACGTCGGCCTCTTCCAGCGGCCGCCGGAAGAACGTGGTTCTCGCGTCGGCGATCGTCGTGGTCCTCGTAGCGGTCGGGACGACGATCGGGGTCCTCGCCAGCTCTTCGGGCAAGGGCCCGTCTACGACCGTAACCTCGGGTACGACTTCGACGTCGTCGCCTGCGGGGTCGCCGGTGTGGTCGTCGGCGCAGGATATCGACCCTGGCAGCGAGTCGGATGGAGGATTGGCCGGTGTCGGGTGTGTCTCTCCGGCATCCTGCGTCGCCATCGATGTCGACGGGAACGTCCTGTCGTTCGACAACGGCACCTGGTCCTCGCCGAAAAGCATCGACGACGGCGACACCCTCGACGCCGTCTCGTGTCCGACCCCTGCCTCCTGCATGGCCGTCGACAACGGCGGGGACGTGCTCTCGTCCGACGACGGCACCTGGTCGCAACCGGACGACATCGACGGGTCCAACACGCTCGACGACATCGCGTGCCCAACGTCCGGCATCTGCATGGCCGTCGACAACGAGGGGAACGTGCTCTCCTTCGACGACGGCACCTGGTCGCAACCGGACGACATCGACGGGTCCAACACGCTCGACGGGATCTCGTGCCCAACGTCCGCCTTCTGCATGGCCGTGGACAACAGCGGCGATGCCCTCTCCTTCGACAACGGCACTTGGGCTCAGGCGGACGACGTGGACTCGAGCAACGGTCTCGACTGGGTCTCGTGTGCCTCGTCCGACTCCTGTATGGCCGTCGACAACGAGGGGAACGTGCTCAACTACGACGGCGCAACGTGGGGTCAGCCCGACGACATCGACGGCGGAAACACGATCAGTTCGATCTCGTGCGCGACGTCGACGTCTTGCATGGCTGTCGACCAGGACGGCAATGCGCTCTCGTTCGACAAAGGGAAATGGGCTCAGCCCGACGACATCGACGGCTCGAGCAACCTGACTTCAGTCTCGTGCTCGACTTCGCAGTCCTGTGTCGCCGTGGACGAAGATGGAAATGCTTTCACTACCGGCCCGGGCTGGACGCGGGCGCCGAGGCCGGATCCTCAATCGAGATTGCCGAGTATGGAACGCAGATCAGCGGACACGTCGCCCAGGTCTGAGCCCGCGGCAACCACGTCCTCGTGGTACCCGACGATCAAAGAGAGGTCCCCTGGGAAGTCGGACGGGCGCTGAGAGAGCAGGGTCGGGATCGAGACGGCCTTGACTGCGCTCACGGCGGCGGCGAGGCTCGATTCGAGAGAGTTGAATGCCGACTGGGCATCGCTTTCGTCCTGCCCTTTTCGCGGCGGCATCACTGATCGCGGTGTTGATCTTGGGTTCGATGGCGATCAGCTGAGATTCGATCGCGCTCTCGACACTCGCAACTGCGGTCAGGTCGACCTGGGGAGAGACGAGCGCGTAAACCCAGAAGTCCTTGAGCATCGTTCGGGCGTCGCCGAGCAGCGAAGCGCAGGTCGGAGCCTTTGCGACCGCAGTCTCCAGGCCCTTGATTCCGCCGCCTGCGATGGTCGCCAGCTCCCGCATGAGGATTCCGTTGAGCACTGGTACGTCCGTTGAGGGGATGTCCTTCGTGGCGGACACCCTTGCAGCGAGGAGCTCGAGTTCGGCGACGCGATCAGAGAGCTGGTTTCCGACAACCGTCCGCGCCACCTTCAATGTGGACGGCTTGCATGCAACGGGTGTCGTGGACCCACTACCCGGACTACCCGATGCGTTGGCAGACGTCGTCGTGGTCGCAGGGGGAAGTGCGCCGGCCGAAGCTCGTTCAGGCTCCCCGACGATCGCGCTCACCGTCACCAGGACCGCTGTGACGACGCAAACCAGGACAGAGGTCCGGCGGCGCACCGTCCTCAGCTCTCCTTCTTGCCGGCTGCGAAGTCGGTGTCGGTGTCACCGAGAAGGGATTGCAGCTGAGCAAGCTCGTCAGCGATCTGACTGGTTTGGTTGGCGTCGACCGGATAGCCGGTGCCGCTTGTCCGGGTTGTAGCGGTCGTTGCTGATGTCGAGCGAGGCGCGGTCGTAGACGAAGCTGCGCTCGGAGACGAAACACGGGTCGTTGACGAAGCCGGTCGGGGCACCGACGAACCGTGCACGACCGTCGTCGAGGAGTGTGAAGCTTGCAGGCTGCTGCAAGCTCCGAGGGTCAGGGTGACGCCGATCGCCGCGACGAGTCTCGCAATGCTTGCCCTTCTCACCTATGCCTCCATCGAGCTGCACTCCTACGCTCACTAAGCTGATTCGGGACCCGAACCATCAATCCGCAAACAATTGGGGAACAACTGGCGGTTTTGGAAGGGCGTTTGCGGTTGCCACGTGCGGCGCTATTGGCCGGAAACTCCCCCTCTCAGGTTCGTCGCGAAAATTGCCGATGCGAAGGGGTATGCGAGGGCAGTGGTGCTCGGCGACACCAGGGGACGTACCGGGTCGGGTGCGGGGGTTGTGATGACCGACGAGCAGGGGCGGACTGAACCCGGATCGGTTCGCACATTGATGCGCCTGCCACGCCTGCGGCCCGATCCCGACCAGCGGGCGCTAGAAGAACAGCCCCGGACCAACCTGGAAAGCGACTGGGAACCGAGTAACGCCCGGGGCCCGGTACGCAAACGCACGGAGATCCTCACGTACACGTCGGGGGTTATCGGGATCCTCGAGCTGTGGGTGCTCGGGCGGACTCATGTCGTGGCGGAGCGTCCGTTGTGGTTACTCCTCGCCGTGCTCGCGGGAGCCGCGGGCTTCGGCTGGGTGGGGGACATGGTCTACCGCACTCACCCGTCGACGAAGTCGCTTCACCTGCGGGTCGCGTGTCAGACGATCAGCGTCACCGTGATCATCTATCTCGTCGGGTGGGGCCCTGCTCTCGCGATCGGCTACGCATTCCCTCTTCTCAACACCAGCTATTTCGTGGGTCGGCGGGGCAAGTGGGCACTCGCTCTTTGGCCCGTCGTCTGTCTCGGAGCCGGGCAGCTTGCGGCCGACCTCGGCGTCGTCCCGCTTCTCATCTCTCACAAGACCGCCAATGGTCTGGCGGTCGTCGACGTGTTCGCGGTTCTCTTCGTGTGGTTCCAGATCAGTCAGCTGACGACAGGAAAGGAAGTGGCGGAGCGCGAGCTCACGTTCGCGGCGTCTCACGATCCTTTGACCGGTCTGCTCAACCGGTCCGCTCTGGCTACGAAGCTCCAGGGTCTCGTGACCGGGCCGAATCGAAACGAACGACCGGTTGCCGTCATGTTCTGCGACATGCTCGGCTTCAAGGACGTGAACGATTGCTTCGGGCACGAGGCCGGGGACAGGGCCTTGACGGAGGTCTCTCGCCGGCTGAAGGCAACTTTCAGGGGAGACGATCTCGTAGCGCGATTTGCAGGCGACGAATTCGTGATCGCTCTTTCAGCTCCGAGCGAGCCCGGGAGCGTCGTCTCTGCAGCAGAGCGGGTGCTCGACGCGCTCGAAGTGCCCGTTCGGGTCGGCTCGGGCTCGGTGCTGCTCGGGATGAGCATCGGGATCGCGTTCAGCTCGACGGGGCGCATGGGAGCGGATCGTCTGCTCGCAGAGGCCGATCAGGCGATGTACGAGGCCAAGGCGCTTCACAGATCCTCGTGGGTTCTTCGCGAGCTCGAATAAGCACTGCCCGAATATTGAGCGCGGAGCGCTTCAGGTTCGAGGTCGGCACCCCGAAGAAAGGGGTGTGCAATCGATGCCGCAAGCGGACGAGGCCACCACGTGGCACAAGATCTTCGCCGCCTCGGCGTTCAACCAGGCATGGGACCTGATCGAGAAGCCTGATCGCTCGAGCGAGGAGGATTCCGCCATGCTCCTGGCGACCTTCGCCTCGCGTCACCACTGGGAGACTGTCGGCACCGACGAGAACCGCGTCGTTGGGGACTGGCAGGTCGCTCATGTCGCTGCGATCCTCGGCTATGCACCGCTCGCGCTGCGCTTCGCGAGAGCGGCTCTCGATAGGGCGGTCGAGCAGGGCTTCGAAGGCTGGCGACTTGCCTCCTGCCACGAGGGTATGGCGAGGGCGCATGCGTGCTCAGGTGACGAACCCGAGCGCGACCGGCACCTCCGGACGGCCCGGAGACTTCTTGACAATGTGGACGATCCCGAGGAGCGCCGCCTCGTCGAGTCGCAACTCGAGTCGGTGCCTGGCTACAGGGCCGACATGCCGGCGGACGACTGACGTTCTTCGAATCCGAGGCAATCCACACCGGGCATGTGGGTTGGCGTCAAGGCGTTATCGACGCTTGCAAACACAGGTGGTAACGGGTTAAGAAAGAAGCGTTCGACGAAGTGATGGATTGTCCAGTCTCTGCACACCGGGCGGATCGTCAGAAGACAACGGAAGTGGACCATGCGCAGCCGGGATTCAGCTTGGCCAATGCGATATCTCCTCTTCGTCGTGCTCAGCTGCGTGGTGTCTCTCTCAGCCTGCGGTTCTTCTAAGACTGGCTCCGGCACTACGGCGGCTACAACCAAGACGACGACTCCAGCAAGAGCTTTGGCGCAAGAACAACTCGTTTGGTCCACGCCCAAACACATCGATGCTCGAGATCGAGCTCGCTACGATCATAGTTTGGAGATATCTTGTCCGTCCGCGTCGTTCTGCATGGCCCTGGATGGCTATGGAAACGCACTCTCCTACAGCGATGGGACGTGGTCCCAACCGAAAGACGTCGATGGAACTCGCACCGGCGATTCGGTGTCCTGTCCGTCGGCGTCGTTCTGCATGGCTACGGCTAATGATGCGTTGTCCTACAGCAACGGGACGTGGTCCCAACCTGAAGACATCGACGGTGATACGAATCTCAATGCCGTGTCCTGTCCGTCGGCGTCGTTCTGCATGGCCGTGGGAGTCAATGGCTTTGCGCTTTTCTACGAGAACGGGACGTGGTCCCAACCTAAGGAGATCGACAGGTACCTCTCCTCTTTGGTCGACGTGTCTTGTCCGTCGGCGTCGTTCTGTATTGCCGGGGATGCGATAGGCAATGTCCTCTCCTACAGCGACGGGACGTGGTCCCAACCTTACGACCTCGGGAAGAATCTCGAAACGTCCGGAATCTCATGTCCGTCCGCGTCGTTCTGCATGGCCGTGGGTGTCGATGGGCTTGCGTTCTTCTACAGCAACGGGACGTGGTCCCTTCCCAAAGACATTGACGGAAAAAGGCTGATCGTGGACGTGTCTTGTCCGTCGGCGTCGTACTGCGTGGCCGTGGATACGAATGGCAACGCCCTTGTTTACAGCAACGGGACGTGGTCCCAACCGGAACACATCGATGGAACTCGCTTTATTTGGGCTGTGTCTTGTCCGTCGGAGTCGTTCTGCATGGCCGTGGATGACAATGGCAATGCTCTGTCAGGGCGACCTGGTTAACCACCGAACATGAGGAGAGAGCAACGAGGGTAATCGCTTGCTCAGTCCTTCCATCCCTTCATGACCTGTTCGACCCACCAGCCCGGCGCCACGCCGAGAAGAGTCTGCATGTCCCAGTAGTCGACCCACCGCGAGACCTTCCCTCCCGAGATCTCCACGATCGAAGCGATCGGCAGGTCGAGCTGCTCCCCGGTTCGCCAGGTCCAGCGTTCGACCCTCTCGACCATCACGGCCTCATCGTTGGCGACGACATTTCGCGACTTGCTCGATATCTCGACGCCATCGAACGCCAGTCCGAGCCGCTTCGCCACCTCCGCGCCACCCTTCGCGACGTCGTCTTCGGGAGTCGCCGCGTCCGTGTACTCGGCGTCGTCGTGAAAGAGCGAGGACAGCATCTCGGAATCCTGGCTAGCGACAGCTCCCCAGAGGCGCTCAGTCAGCTTTACGTTATCGTCGGCCACCGTCATGGGTGCTCCTCTCGTTTCTTCAATTGGTCCGCCATCATGCCTCGTCGCCCAGCCCTTTGGCTGTCAAATCCCCGTTGGGTTCACATGGGTCCCGTCGGAAGGTTCCTCTAACGTGGCCTGGCAGAGTCGCGTTTGCAGACGATTTGTATAGGGGTTATGAAGGCGTTCGACGAGGTGAGCGATTTACGAGTCTCGCGACACGGGTGGATAGTGAGACACGACGGAGGACGGCAATGCGTCATGAAGGATCCTCTTGGCAACGGCGATGCCTTCTTTTCGCTGCGCTCGGCTGCGTAGTCTCGCTCTCAGCCTGCAGTTCTTCGAAGGGCGGGTCTGGGACCACCACTACCTCGACCCCATCAGGCCCCACTTACAACGGGACTGCCACTGTTGGCGAGAACACCCTGGCCTTCACTTCCACCTCTGGCGGTTACGGAGGTGGTTCCTGTTCGGCCGGAGCCAAGTCGGGAAACGGAACCGCAGGACCGGGTCTGTGGCAACTTCCATCATATGGCGGCTCTAATCAGAACCCCCAGGCCGAAATAAATGCGATGATCCAATCCTACAAAGGGCCCGGTACTTACACTGGCAGCCAATACGTCGTGGATGTTTCGGCCATGTCGACCGCGCCCACGAATGGATTGCCGAACTCAGCTCTGCCGGACACTAATTGGTTGCCCAGTAGTTCAAGTGTGCTGTCGATAACGGTGAATGCTGACGGTTCCGGATCGGCGTCATTTACGAACCTTCAGACTTCCGGTCAAGCGCCAGTCAGAGCCTCGGAGACTTGGACCTGTACTTCGTGACGACTCGACGGTGACCTTGTAGGGAAGGGTGTTCGGTCAAGGCTATTGCCTCACGTCGCTTCCCCACACGCTGGGTGGTCACGTTGGGCGGCCGGCGGGGAGGCGTCTGCCTGCATTCAAAATTGCCCGGTCTCCCTCCCCATCGAGAAGCTCGTTCTCAAAGAGCGCTTATCGTCGCCGAGCAGGGCGCGTGCAGCGGGCGATATTGTTCGCAGGCGGTTGGTCGGAGGGGAGTTGCATGGTTGGCGGCGAGGGGACTGGAGCGGAAGCGCTGACGGGTCCGCAGGTGTTTCTCAGCTACCGGCGAGAGGACTCGTCGGGATATGCGGTCTCCCTCAACGAACGGCTCGTCGAGCGCTTCGGACAGGCGAATGTGTTCATGGACATCGCCTCGCTCGCACCGGGCGTCGCATTCTTGGACGCCATCGAACAAACGTTGAGTCGGTGCGACATCGTACTCGTCATGATCGGACGCGGCTGGCTCTCTGCCGCGGACCGAGAAGGTCGACGACGCCTGGAAATCCCGAACGACTTTGTCCGCCTCGAGGTCGAAGCAGCCCTGTCGGGCAATCACAGGGTGATCCCGGTTCTAGTGGCAGGCGCCGACATGCCACTTGAAAACGAGGTGCCGGAGTCGATCTCGAAGCTCACCGGCCGCCATGCAGTTGACCTGAGTGATAGGCGATGGCGGTCAGACACAGAGGACTTGCTCGACGCTATCGAGAGGGGTTGGTTGCCCAGACCCGAGGCGACCCTTGAGACAGAGCCAGGCAAGGAGAGCAAGAAAGCGGCGGCCATCGCTCCCTGGGATCCCGAAGGGTTCGCTGCGGAAGCGCTCGCGTCGGTCGTGGCGGCTTACGGCCGAGAGGCCCTGGCGGACGAAAAGACTCTGGCTAACCGGCTGAGCGACCGCTTGCCCGAAGACATGCTCGCAAGAGAACAGAGCCTCCTGCTCGCCGCTTCGAGGCGCGGTGTCGCCATGGAGCTAGAAGAGCACATGTCACAGGGCATCGGCGTCGACGCGGCCGTGCGGCTCACAACCGAAAGGCTGAACGAGCGAGAAGCCCTCGACCCCTCGGGATGCGCGTGGGCCACAGATGCATTTGCCCTCGCTCTGCGATTGAACGACCCCGTGATCGCTGACAAGCCCCCGCTGACGGTCCCACACGTGGCGCCGTTGCGAGTAACCGAGAAAGCCGCAGGGCCCGCGGGCCATCTTGCTCCCGAGAAGGCCGAGCACGCGGGCGTTGAAGAACCCTTTGCGACGGATTCGCCAAAGGTTGCGATGGAGCCCGATCCTCCTCCGTTCGAAAAGGCTGATCTTGCTGGGACGGTGATCGACCCGGTACTAACGCCCGTTGCTCCGGAGGATGACGTTGTCGGTATTACCGTCGTAGACAGCACCGAGAATGCTCAATCACCGCCCGAGCTTTTCGGCATTATTGGCGCGACTCCACCCACCCCGCCGCCTTCCAAGCGCAGTCGACGGAGGTTGCTCCTAACAGGAGGGGTCGTCGCGGTCCTGGCAGCGGCAGGGGTGTCAGCAGCCGTCATTAGCTCGAATTCAACGACTTCACCCTCAGCGGAGGCACTTACATGGTCCCGGCCCAAAGCTATCGATAGCCATGTGCTCCGAGCTGTGTCATGTCCATTGGCGACATTCTGCGTGGCTGTCGATAATGTTGGCAATGCACTCGTCGGCAGCCTTGGGTCTTGGTTCGAACCCATAAGAATCGACGCAGGTAATAATCCGTCCGACGTGTCCTGTGCGTCGGCGACGTTCTGCATGGTCGTAGACGAGCAGGGCAATGCCATCTCCTACAGCAACGGGAAGTGGTCCCGACCTACAAACATTGACAAAAATTTCGTTCTCGACGCTGTGTCCTGTCCGTCGGTGACATTCTGCATGGCCTTGGGTAGCAATGAAAATTTTGTGAACGAAGGCAATGCACTCTCCTACAGCAACGGGACGTGGTCCCAACCGAAGCACATCGACGGCAGCGCCGGTGTCATTGGTTTCTTTGCAGTGTCCTGTCCGTCGGCGACATTCTGCATGGCCGTAGATAGCAGTGGCAATGCACTCTCCTACACCAACGGGACGTGGCACCGATCAGTCCTCGGGAACATTTTGGACGGGGTGTCTTGTCCGTCGGCCACGTTCTGCATGGCTGTGGAATACAACGGCAATGCCGCCCTCTCTTACACCAACGGGAGGTGGTCCGAACCTAACGACATCGACCCGAACCAGAATCATTCTGTCAGTGCAGTGTCCTGTCCGTCGGCGACATTCTGCATGGCCGTGGATAGCAGTGGCAATGCACTCTCCTACAGCAATGGGACGTGGTCCCGACCTACAAATATCGACGGAAGCACGTTCGTAACTGCCGTGTCGTGTGCATCGGCGACGTTCTGTGCGGCAGTGGATAACAGTGGGAATGTCTGTCCGCGGGATCTGGCTAGCTAACTATCGAGCAGGTACAGAGAGCTCGGTGTGCCGGTCCTCACGACAAGGTGATTGGCTCTCCCACACGGCTCTCGTAACCGGGGAGAGCCACCCGGTGGATGCAGAGGTCGCAGTTCATCGAGGCCGCTTCTTCACGAGCCTCGTCGTACCTGTGCCAGACCAGCTCTGCGATTCGCTCGTCAGGCCCGAATACCCGCGCGACCTCGAGGCTCACGTCCGGGTGCCGGCCCGCCCAAGCGAGCGCCTCATCGGCAGAACGCTCGGGAAGAACGCCGGTGAACAGGAAGTACAGGGCGACGGTGATCTTCCTCGCGCCGAGCACGAGGCAACGGTCGAGTGCGGCGGTGACACTGGGAGGTGCGAGCGAGATGAAGGCGGGCTCCACCATCCCGAGCGGTCGCGACGCCTCGCCTCCCGTTGCGAGGCCGCGCCGGTCGGCTAGAAGCCGCGAGACCTTGGCGAGGTCGGAGTTCGCGTCGGGATCCGACGATCCCCGACCCACGACCACAAGCGCATCAGCCGTACCGGCGCCGGCCTCACGTGCCCTCTCCTCGGCGACCTCCAAGGCGAGGGGATGCACGCCGAGGTCGCGTGCGTACGAGAACTCGACCGCGGGATGTCGGTCCCTCGCCCGTCGCAGCGCGTCGGGCCCGTCGTTCTTCATGTGCCCGGCACCGAGAAGCACGACCGGCACGGCGACGACCTTCGTTGCTCCCTGTGCCACGACCGCATCGATGCCCGCGTCGATATCCGGCTCCGCGAGCTCGATCAGCCCGGAGCCGACGAGGGTGCCAGGCCGCGGACGCCGAACCTCGTCGACCAGCGCGTTGAATTGCGCCAACCCGGCATCCGAGCGCGTGCCGTGGCCTATGAGGAACAAGGCTGGGCCGGCGGCGGCCCCGACAGGGGCGCCGGAGGCGCCGGCGGAACGGGCATATACCGGAGAGGACTGGGCATCGCGCGGGCGCCCACCGTTCGATCGTGCGGCGACGAGGTCTGCTAGGGCGTTCGCCACTGCCGCCGCCATGGCGGACCCCCCACGCTCTCCGACGTTCGTGATCGACGCGACACCTGCTCGGTCGCTGACCTGGCGCAGCCGCGCCTTGGATTCTGCGGCTCCCACGAACCCGACCGGGGTCCCGATGACGAGCGCCGGGCGCAGATCGCCTTCTTCGATCAGGTCGCAGAGCGCCTCGAGCGCAGTGGGTGCGCACCCGACGACGAAGACGGCGCCCCGCGGGTGGGCCGCTGCGGCAAGGACCGCTGCCGCCGCGGTCCGGGTCGTCTGACCACTCGGGAGCCGCGGTACGTCGCTCAACCGGCACTCGGGCCCGAGCTCGGCCCGTACGCCGGAGACGACCATTTCCACGTCGCAGACGACCGGCGCTCCGGACGCGATGGCCGCGATCCCCGCTTCGACTGCGTCCTCGGGCACGACCATCGTCCGGCCGAGGTCGGGGTCGCCCGTCGCGTGGACGACCCTGGTCACCACCTCGCGTGCGCCTGGTGGCCAACCGTCGAGCTTCAGCCTCGACTCCACGATCGCGCGGCTCTCGGTCTCGATCCGGTGCCGCACGCGGCGGCCAGGCCCGAATTCGTCTGCGCTTGTCACGTGATCACCTCGTTCACGGCCCCTACGGGGCAGACCTCTATGCAGGCGCCGCATGCGGTGCAGAGCGAATCGATCACCAAGGGCTTTCTGGCAGCGGGCACGAGTGCGCGTTCTGGACACGTCGCGATGCACGCGCCACACGCGGTGCACCGGTTGTCGACGGCCACGGTCGTCCATGCAGGCGAGGCCCCGATCATCGCCTGATCATCGCCCGATCATCGCTCGATCATCGTCTGTACCCGCGCGGGGTTACCATCCGGCCGGCGACCACACGCGTCGAGGAGGAGCCCACGATCACGCAGGATGTCATGGTCACCGTTCCGGCGTCGAGGTCGCCGAGTGTCGTCAGTTGCACCGATTGTGCAGGCCTGCCCGCGTCGGTGACTACGCCCACGGGAGTGTCGGACGCCCTGTGGGTGAGGAGAATCTGGCGTGCACGCTCGAGTTGCCAGTCGCGACGGGCGGACCGGGGGTTGTACAAGACCACCGCGAAGTCGCCGGCAGCAGCAGCCTCGAGTCGCGCTTCGACCTCTTCCCAGGGAGTAAGCAGGTCCGACAGGCTCACGGTCGCGAAGTCGTGACCGAGAGGTGCTCCGAGCAATGCAGCGGCCGCCAGCGAAGCGGTCACACCGGGGACGATCTCCACCTCCAAGTCGCTGAACTCGGGTTCCGACGCGATGTCGAGCACCGGCGACGCCATTGCGTAAACGCCGGCGTCCCCGGAGCAAACGAGGGCCACCCGCCTTCCCGCCGCGGCGTGCGAGAGAGCCGCTCGCGCCCGGTCCATCTCGGCGCCGAGATCGGAATTCACGACCTGCTGGTGCTGACCGACGAGGTCGTGGGCGAGCGCGATATAGGCGCTGTAGCCGATCACGACCTCGGCGTGACGTACAGCTCTCGCGGCAGCGGGAGTGCGATGATCCGAGGACCCGGGACCGAGGCCGACGACTGCTACCGACCCACGTGGCCGCGCGCGGCGTGCCACCGCCACGGTCGCGTGGCGCGATGCCTGCTTCGGTGCAACGAGCACGCTCCCGCGCCCTGCGGCGAGAAGAGCTGCAGCCTCCGACACACTTGGCGTGCCGACGGCGGCCTCGACGACGGAGCTCGGCGACGGCACCTCGACCTGAGCCAGGGTCGACGCCGAGTATGAGCGCACCGGTCGTCCGAGGGCGAGCACGGCGGGCTCGTTCGCGCGGCGGTCGATCGTCGCCACCTCCGTCACCGATTCCTCGGAGAGACCGGCGCGTTCGAGAACGTCGGCGAGCAGCCTCGCGACCTCCTTCGGTGGTGCCCCTGTGGACGTGCCGACGCCAGCGACGAGAGAAGGTGGGTGGACGACCGCAGCGGGCCTCGGAAGCACCAGCGCGTCGACCGTCTCGTCTGTCACGACGAGGAGAGGTCTTTCTCCGCTGCCGGGACGATCCGCCCCCGCGCGCTCCCAGGAATCCGGTAGGGGCCAGGCGAGGGGGTTCTGTATCTCCACCGGGACGCCGTCGAGGATTGCGCGACTTACGGCCGCGACGTCGCCGAACGCGCTGAAGCCCGGCGCGGCGTCGATCGCGACCACCCCGCTCCGATCGGAGGCTGTGGTTATCACCGGTTCGGCTCCAAGGAGCGCGGCCACGTCTGTCGCGAGCTCGTTCCCGCCCGCGCTGTGGCCGCCCGACAATGCGATCGCGAACCGACCGGAGTCGTCTATGCACACGATGGCGGGGTCGGTCGCCTTGGACTCGAGCAGTGGCGCCACGATTCGTACCGCCGCACCCGTCGCGAGTATCAGTACGAAGGCGTCGTAGTCACGCCATCGGGACCTGACCGTCTCTCCGGCGTCCCCGTGCACGTGCTCGTACGGGAGCCGTGCCGCAAGGCCGGCCCCCGAAGCCGTCACGGAGACTGCGAGAACCCTCAAGCTTCGGGCCCCCAAACCACGAAGACGGGGTTCGCTCCCGAAAGCCGCCATCCGCCGCTCGGAAGTAGCGAGCCGCGAGCCGCGCTCACCTGTACGAGCGAGCCCAGCCGGTCGGCGGCGGCAGCTGCGCGCTCGAGCGCCGCGAAGGTGGCGACCACCCTTCCGCCGGGCCGCAGTCTCGCCAAGGCGGCGTCGAGGACCTCGATGCCGCCACCGCCCACGAATACGCGATCAGGATCGGGCAGTTGATCGAGGACAGCGGGTGCGCGTCCCTCGATCACGTGCACCGCGACGCCGTGAGCAGATGCGTTCTCCGCCGCGCGCGAGGCGTCGTCGGGCTCCGACTCGACGGCGAACACGGTCAGTCCCGGCGCGAGGAGGGCGCATTCCACCGCGACGCTGGCGCTGCCCGCGCCGATGTCCCAGAGGACCCCCGCCGCAGGAAGCTCGAGCTTGCCGAGCGCGACCGCACGGACTTCGGCCTTGGTGACCATCTCGCCCCGGTGCGAGAAGGCGCTCTCGGGCAGTCCCCACGCCAGGACCCGGTCCCCGGCTCGTAGAGCACCTGTAGCTCGAGCCGGGTCTCCCGCCGATTGGTACCCGATCCCGGGCAACCCGCCAGGCCCGAGGATCACGACGACGGACAGTGGGTCGAACGTCCCGCAAGCCAGCGAGTCGAGGTCGAGCTCGGTCACCGACTCGTCGCTGCATCCGAGCCTCGAGCAGACCGCCACCAGATCGGGGTGGGCGCCGCAGGCAACCAGTGCCGTGCCGACAGCTTCTGGAGGTTGGTCGGGAGCAGTCAGCACGGCGGCCTTTCGTGCATGGCGGAGCACGGTTACCGCGTCGGCAAGTGGCCTGCCGTGCGCCGAGACGACCACTGCGTCGTCCCACGGAATGCCGAGCCTGGCGAAGGCCACCGACACCGAAGACGGCGACGGCAGCACGAGCAGCTGGTCGCGGTCGATGACCTCGGAGAGGGAGCGCACGACGCCGAAGAATCCGGGATCTCCCGATGCGAGCACCACCACGTGCGCGGGTTCCGAGCCGCCAGCCGTGGCCGCGCCGGCGACGGCACGCGCGAATGCGGCGGCGTCGTCGGAGATGAGGATCTCGGTCACTTGGCGCGAGGTGCCAGAGCCAGCAGAGCCAGCAGAGGCAGCGGTCGGCTGTACGCGGCCATGCCAATCGCGCCAAGCCGACATGTGCCGCTGGCCGCCTGCGACCGTTGTCGCTTCGCGCAGGGCCGCCAGAGCCTGCTCGGAAAGGGAGTCGAGCGTGTCTCCGAGAACTCCGACGACGGTGACGCGACCGCTCCGGTCGTTGGTATCAGGCACGGGCCAACTCCGCTCGACCCTCGAAGTCGACCATCACGACCTCACATTCGATTGCCCCGCCGGCATGCTGAACGCAGTTATCCCTGGCGAGCTCGCACAGGCGGCGCAGCGCGTCGCCGAATCCCGAGGCGACGCAGGTCTCGGCGAAATGCCGGGCGGTGGCGGTCGCCCTTGCCGCCGCGATCACTTCGTCCGGCGCGCCCGTCTCGCGTGCGACCGACTCGAGAAGCTCTGTGTCGACCTTCGACCTGTGGAAGTGGGTCATCATCACGCCTGCCGCGAGCTTTGCGATCTTCCCGGCCATCGCGACGAGCACGACCTCGCTTCACCTCCTTCGACGCACACCGCCGCAGAGCGATGCCGGTGAAGTCGCCCACCTCGACGAAGCACACCTGGTCGAGTCCCGGCATCATCGCGACCGCGGCCTGTTCGGACCGGCTGCCGGTACACAGGATGATGCGCCGGAAGCCCTGAGCCGCCGCGACGTCGATCTGCTGCACGACGCTCGCTCTGTAGGCGGCGGTCGAGAATGGCTTCACGATGCCGGTCGTGCCGAGTATCGATATCCCGCCCACTATGCCGAGCCTGGCGTTGGTGGTGCGTTCGGCCATCCTCTCTCCGCCGGGGACGGAGAACGTGACGACCACGGGCCTGTCGGTTACCTCGGCGAGCGCATCGAGGATCATGCGGCGGGGGACGGGGTTGATCGCGGGCGCTCCAACGTCGAGGCCGAGACCGGGCTTCGTTATGGTCCCGACCCCAGTGCCGGCCCGGAGCTCCGAGGAGGCCACGCCACGGTCCGCGCCCGCAGGATGCGCCCACGACACCTCTGCGGTCATCCTCGCCCCGTCGGTGCAGTCGGGGTCGTCGCCGGCGTCCTTGACCACGATTGCGACACCCGGTCCCTCGCGGACGGGAAGCGATCCTGCGCCCTCGACGTCGAATTGCACGCGGCGGCCGCCAGGAAGCGCGACGTCGACCTTCGAGGGGACCACGCCTGTCACGAGTCCGATGGCCGCGGCCTTGGCGGCGGCCGACGCGCATGTCCCCGTCGTCCATCCCCGGCGGAGGCCCGGTGCGCCGGATTCGTCGGGGGACGGCTCATCCACCGGTGGCACGCCGCTCGGCAGTCGACCGCCGGGTCGCCGCCGGTCTCCCCGTGGTGGTGCCGGGTGTGGACCGGCGCCGGAACTCATGGGCGAACTCGGGGGAGTAGAGGTGGCTGCGCGTAGCCGCGGTGGCGGCGAGCGCGTCGCCAACGAGGACGAGGACCGTCCTCGTCGCGCCCGTTCGGCGAATGTCTTCTGCGAGATTCCCGACGGTCGTCTCCAAGACCTGCTCGTCGGGCCAGGTGGCCCGGATCACCACCGCAGCCGGGGTGTCGGCACTGAGGCTGCTCGGCGGTGCGAGCAGCTGTTGCTGGAGAGCTTCGGGGCGCGCTGCGGACAAGAACACGGCGAGGGTGCACGGTGTGGCGGCGAAAGCCGAGATGTTGTCTCCCTCCGGTACCGATCCCACCGTCCGCGAAGCGAGCCTCGTGAGGACGACCGACTGCGAGACTCCGGGAACTGTGAGCTCCCTGCCCAAGACGGCGGCGGCGGCGGACACCGAAGAGACGCCAGGGACGATCTCGAAGCTCCTGCCGTTGGCTACGCACCAATCGATCTGCTCCTGGACCGCGCCGTAAAGCGAGGGGTCGCCGGAGTGCAGGCGAACGATCGATGCCTCCGGGTGGCGGGCGTACACCTCGAGCACGTCTTCGAGCGTCATCGTCGCGGAGTCGTGCAACTCCGCTCCGGTGCCTGCATGCGAAAGCACGGCTTCGGGCACGAGCGAGGAGGCCCACACCACCACGTCCGCGTGCGCGAGGCGATCGGCGCCTCTGAGGGTTATCAGGTCCGGAGCCCCCGGGCCGGCCCCTACGAAGCTGATTCGAGGACCGGAGCCGGCGGCTTGTTCACGACCAGACGACGAAGTCGTAGTCACGACGGGTCGCGGCCGGCATCTGGGGACTGGCGGACGGATCTGTGGCCCGGCCCTCGCTCCGGAGCATCAGGCGAGTGGAGCGCCGGCGGCACTATCACCGTGGCGAGGTACGAGACCTCCTCGTGAGCCACGTCCTTGACGGCGGCGACACGCTCTCCTTCGAGGCCGAGCCGCTCGCCCATCACGGCGCCGTCGATGCGGCCTGCGCCCTCGAGCATTCGAGCGATGGCGGGGAGGTACCGTCCCCCCTTGTAGACGACCACCGCGCGCGAGCTGTCCTCGAGCGCCTCACGCACGTGGTCCGTTCCGTCGAGGGCGGTCACGAGCGCGAGCGATTCGGTCCCGTCGAGAAGCACGGTCCCGGATCTTGCGGCGAGCGACTGGAAGGCACATATCCCGGCCACCGTGCTGATCCGGACGGAGGGGCTCATCTTGGCGACGGCGGCCGCCACCGAAGGGAAGGTGGAATACACGTTCGGGTCGCCGATCGTGACGAATGCCACCGACTCGCCTGCGCCGAGCATCTCGAAGATCGCCGACGCTGCCCGACGGTGCGACTCGGATCGCGCCTCGCGACCGCCCGGTTCGGAGTCCGGTGCCATCGAGAACGGGAGGCGGTCGATCCTCAGATCGGGGAGCACGGCGCGCACGACCGATTCCGCCCGCCCCGGCTCGTCGCCAGCAGTGGTGGGCGCCACCACCCGGTCGGCTTCGCGGAGCACCCGGACGGCCTGAAGGGTGAGGAGCTCCGGGTCCCCGGGGCCCACGCCCACGCCTACTAGCTCGGGAGCTCTCCTGGTGGGGGATGCCTCAGGCACCCGGCGATACTACCGACGGGTCCCTCCGGGCCCGTTTGGCGCCCGGCAGCTCCGCTGTGGGCTCTCCGCCTCTGCACGCCCGCTCTACGAATCTCTCCGCAGGGGAGGGGTCGGCCCCGAGATGCAGGTGCAGGTACGAGGCGAACATCTGCGGGGTGAGGTGGCCACCGCGTGTCAGCCCCTCGCGCCCGGCGAGCTCGAGCCCGTCACCCGCAGGATCGGTCCGGGAGTAATGGAACTCGTGACCCCGCACGGGCTCGCCGGGAGCCACGACGGGATTGTCGGTGATGGCGCGGGCCCGTCTGTAGCCGAGCGTGAGCCTGGTCGACATCGAGCCCTCGGCATCGATCGCCCCGCAGAGCCGATGGCCGTCGAGGCTCTTCGCCAGCCAGAGAAGGCCGCCGCACTCGGCCCAGGTGACGAGGCCTTCGCCGACCTTTCTCCGGACGTCTCCGAGAAGCGGGCGGTTCTCTGCGAGTGCCTCGGCGAACGTCTCGGGAAAGCCACCACCGGCGACCAGGCCGCGCGCGTTCTCGGGGATCGCGACGTCCGAGATGGGGTCGAACTCGACGATCTCGGCACCGGCCTGTTCGAGCCTCTCGATGTTGTCGCGGTACATGAAGCTGAAAGCGGGCCCGGACGCGACCGCGATCCGGGCACGTCCCTGAACGGCTCCGGTCGCCAGAGGCTCAGGGTGGAGCACAGGCGCGCTGCGGGCGAGCGCTTCGATCGTCCGCAGGTCCACCCCGGCCGAGATCGCCTCCCCCAGTCTCGAAAGCGACCGTCTCACCTCGTCGGCGTGCTCGACGACAGGAACGAGGCCGAGATGTCGGTCGCGCCATTCCAGGGAGTCGTCGCGCCGCAGCGCTCCGAGAAGCGGTACCTCGACCGACTCGAGCGCGCGTGCGAGCGCGCTCATGTGGGCTTCACTCCCTACGCGGTTGAGGATCACCCCTCGCAGCCCGATGACCTCGCTCACGGTGTCGAAGCCGTGTACCAGCGCTGCGACCGAGCCGCTCATGGCGGAAGCGTCGATCACGAGCACGACCGGGGCATCGATCGCGATCGCCACGGCGGCGGTGCTCGCGAGCCCTATCGGATCGCGGGGTGCGCGAGAGGCAACGGTCGGCGCGGTTCCGCACGGGACCTCGCCCGGCAACTCGAGCGCGGCGGGGTCCGACACTCCGTCGAACAGACCCATCACCCCTTCGACCACGAGCAGATCGGCGCCTTCGCACGCGCGAGCAGCGAGGGGAGCCATCGCCTCCTCGCCGCAGATCCACGCGTCGAGGTTCCGGCCCGGTCGTCCAGTCGCCAGGGAGTGGTAGCCGGGGTCTATGAAGTCGGGCCCGACCTTGGCCGAAGCCACCGCTGTGCCCGCCCGAGCCAGAGCAGCCATGATCCCGGTCGCGACGGTTGTCTTCCCGACCCCGGAGTGGGTACCCGCGACCACCAGGCGCGGACCGAGAGGAAGTGACTGGGCGAGCCCGCTCAGTACTCGATTCCTTTCTTCGCCTTGATCCCGTGGTCGTAGGCGTGCTTGACCTTTCGCATCTCGGTGACGGTGTCCGCGATCTCCACCAGCTCCGGTGCGGCGTCGCGTCCGGTTATCACGACGTTGGTGTGAGGCGAGCGGTCGCGTATTCCCGCCACGACGTCCTCGACCGGCACCCATCCGTACGTGACCGCATAAGTCAGCTCGTCGAGGATGAGCAGGTCGTAGTCGCCCGAAGCGAGCTTCTGGCTTGCGACTTCCCAGGCGTGGCGTCCTCTGGCTGCGGTCTCGTCGAGGTCCGTCGACTCCCATGTGAACCCGTCGCCGAGGGTCTGCCAGTCGATTCCGAGATGGTCGGCGAGCTTCCTCTCACCGACCTTCCACTTTCCGCCCTTCACGAACTGGACCACTCCTACGCGCCATCCCCGGGCCCATCCGCGGCCCATGACGCCGAAGGCTGCGGACGACTTGCCCTTGCCATGGCCCGTGTTGACGAGCACGATCGACTCCGCGCGTGGCACTCGCGCCGATGGTAGTCAGGTCCCGAGCCCGGCCGCGATCCGAGAGCCGCAATGCGAGACCCGCGGTGAGAGACCCGCGATCCGATGGCGCCGGCCGCCGGGGCTTCTCGCCGGAACCTCTTTGACGTAGGCTCCGCGTTGCGGCGCGGGGAACCCGGTGAGAATCCGGGGCTGTCCCGCAACTGTGATCGGGGAGCGACCTCCAAAGATGGCCACGGCCCGAACGGGTTGGAAGGCCGGGGGGAGCAAGGATCCGAGAGCCAGGAGACCCGACCGCACGCCCTCCGGGGCGACCGACGACGCGAGGACGTGAGGGCACATGGCCCTGGGAACACTGCTGGTGCTCGGAGGAGCCCGCTCGGGCAAGTCGGAGCTTGGCGAGTTGATTGCCGCACGGGCAGCGGCCCGCGGGCCCGACGCAGGTGGAACGGTCACCTACGTGGCCACGGCTGCGGCTGTCGCAGGCGACGAGGAGTGGGCGGCGCGGGTCGCCGCCCACCGGGCTCGACGCCCGTCGCACTGGCAGACGGTCGAGACGGGGGGACGGGCCGACCTCGACGTGCTTCTGGGCGGCCTGACCGGCACCGTTCTCGTCGACTCGCTCGGAACGTGGGTCGCCGCGGCTCCCGGAATGTCGGTCGACGCCGCGGGGCTCGCGTCTGCGCTCGAGGCCCGCGCCGCGCGCGGCGAGGTGACGGTCGTCGTCTCCGAGGAGGTCGGCCTCGGGGTGCACCCGTCCACGGCTTCAGGCATGCGATTTCGAGACGCGCTCGGCGATGTCAACCGCACCGTCGCCCGAGCAGCCGACCGTGCCCTTCTGGTGGTGGCGGGGCGTGTCGTCGACCTGGCGGACGCGCACCCTCTGGAGCGTTGGCTCGATGCGTAGCGCCCTCGCCTTCCTCACCCCTCTCGGTGGAGCGCGGTCACCGAGCCCGAGGGCGCTCGCTTGGTTCCCCGTCGTGGGGGCAGGCATCGGGGCTCTGCTCGGGCTCGTGTGGTGGGGATCGGAGAAGGCCTGGCCGGCGGCGGTCGCCGCGGCCATAGTCGTTGCGGCCGACCTTGCTCTCACAGGAATGCTCCACCTGGACGGCCTGCTCGACAGCGCCGACGGCTTGCTGCCTCATCTGGAGCGCGAACGTCGCCTCGAGGTGATGAGGGACCATTCGGTCGGAGCCTTCGGCATGGCCGCGGGTGGCGCCGTGCTTCTGCTGCGTTGGTCGGCCCTTTCCGTGACCCGACCTTCGGTGCTGTTGCTCGCCGGCATATGGGCGGTCTCACGCGCGGCCATGGCCGTCGCAGCTTGCGTGATGCCCTACGCGCGCCGGGCGACGGGTGGAGGGATCGCCACCGCGTTCTTGTCGGGCGGATCGGCCGTCCCGGCCGCGGCGACCGCCGGCGTGGTCGGAATGGCTGCCGGGATCGCGTGCCTTGTCGCGTGGCGTCCGGCACCCGGCGCGGCCGTTCTCGGTGCCGAGCTCGTGGCGGCCCTCGGTGTCCTGTGGTTCGCCAGGCGGCGTATCGGCGGGTTCACCGGAGACGTGCTCGGCGCGATGGGGATCATCGCAGAGACCGTTGCCCTCGTCGTAGCGGCGGCGCGGTGGTGAGGGCCGAGCGTGCCGCGGGCGCGGCTGCAGCAATCGTGGCCGACCTGCTGCTCGGTGAGCCACCGACCCGCGTCCACCCTGTGGCGTTGTTCGGGTCGGGAATGGAGAAGCTCGAGGCGCGGTTCTGGCGTGACTCCTACGCCGCAGGGTTGCAGTTCGCACTCGCCGGCGTGGCGCTCGCCGTTGCCTCCGGGGGCACCGTCGCCGCGATTACGTCGCGCAGGTCGTCCTGGTTCGGGATCGCTCTCGGCTGCGCGATGGCGGGAACCGTCACGACTGCCGGACGCGCTCTGGCGGCTGAGGCAATAGGTGTCAGGGTCCTGCTCGAGTCCGGGGACCTGGAGCGGTCTCGAACGGCGCTTCGTGCTCTGGTCGGAAGGGATACGACCAAGCTCGACGAGAAGGAGATCGCCCGGGCGGTGGTCGAGTCCGTGGCAGAGAACACCGTGGACGCGATCATCGCCCCGGTGGTGTGGACCGCCGCGTTCGGCGTTCCCGGAGCCTTCGCCTACCGGGCGGTGAACACGCTCGACGCGATGGTCGGGCACAAAAGCGAGCGGTACATGCGCTTCGGGTGGGCGAGCGCAAGAGCAGACGACGTGGCGAACTGGTTGCCGTCCCGGTTGACCGCGCTCCTGGTGATGGCTGCGCGTCCCAGAGCAGCGGCTCTGTCCTGGCGCGCGGTGAGAAGCGGAGCGAAGCATCATCCCTCTCCGAACGCGGGAGTTGTCGAAGCCGCATTCGCGGGTGCGCTCGGCATCCGGCTCGGGGGGGATTCGACCTACGAAGGCCGTCTCGAGCAACGCCCCTTCCTCGGGTACGGCAGGCCGGCGGAAGCGTCGGACATCGAACGCGCCGTCAGGTTGAGCCGTGACGTGAGCCTGCTCCTCGCAGGCGCACTCGCGCTGGCGGCTCTCGCTGCCACGAGACCGAAGCGCGCGATGACGGGCGCGCTCGGAATCGAGCCATGACCTGCCGCGTGCCACCGCCGGGCGAGCACGGTGGAGATGCCGCGGACGTCGCCCGCGCCCTCGGCGTGCAGCAGACGGACCTGCTCGATCTGTCGTTGAGCTTGAATCCCTTCGCGCCCGAACTTGGCCCGGTGCTCCACCGAGCGGTGGAACGCGGCGCCTGGCGCGCGTATCCCGACGAAGAGCCGGCACGGGTTGCGCTCGCCGGAGCGATCGGCATCGCTCCTGAGCGCCTGGTGCTCACCAACGGCGGTGCGGAGGCGATCGAGATCGTGGCCTCAATCATCGGCCGGGGCTGGGTGGAGGAACCCGACTTCTCGCTGTACCGACGCGCGATCCCGGTCCTCGACCCGCAGGGCCTACTGTTCCGCTCCAACCCTCACAACCCCTCGGGAATCCTCGCTCCACCCGACGCGAGCGCGGGCGTCTGGGACGAAGCCTTCTACCCGTTGGCCACGGGAAGCTGGACCCGGGGCGACGCTGATACGGCGACTTCGTCGATCGTCGTCGGGTCTCTCACGAAGCTCCTCGCCTGTCCGGGACTTCGAGCGGGGTACGTGCTATGTCCCGACGAGCAGACCGCCGACGCGGTGTCCTCTCGAAGGCCGATGTGGTCCTTCAACGCCATCGCGGCCGATTGCCTGCCGGAGCTGCTCGAGCAGGTCGATCTGCCCGGCTGGGCAAGATCCATAGCCGCATCGCGTGAGCAGCTTACGAAGATGCTCGAAGCCCACGGGCTCTGCGTTCGACCGTCGGACGCGAGCTGGGTGCTCGTCGACACGACATCGGACATCCGGACACTGCTCGCACCGCTGGGTGTCGTCGTGCGCGACTGCACGAGCTTCGGGATGTCAGGGGTGTTCAGGATCTCGGTCCCCGACGCGTGCGGTCTCGAACGCGTCGAGTCGGCTCTCCTCGCAGCGTTCGGCGGCCGCACGATCGGCCCGTCACGACGGAACAGAGACACGTTGCGCGGCGCGCTTCTGGTGTGCGGGACGGGGAGCGACGTCGGGAAGAGCGCTGTGGTGACCGGGCTCTGCCGGCTTCTCGCTCGAAGAGGGGTCAAGGTCGCGCCGTTCAAGGCGCAGAACATGTCGCTCAACTCCTGGGTCACCGACGACGGGGCCGAGATAGGGCGGGCGCAAGGTGTGCAGGCCGTCGCGGCGGGAGCGCGAGCCGAGGCCGCGATGAACCCGATACTCCTGAAGCCGACGGGCGACCGTCACAGCCAGGTGGTGGTCCTCGGTGAGCCATGGGCTCTCATGGACGCCGGCTCGGATACCACGCAGCCAAGGCCGAGCTTCAGCCGGTGGTCCACGAAGCGCTCGCAGATCTGCGCTCCCGGTTCGACGTCGTCGTGTGCGAGGGGGCAGGGAGCCCGGCCGAGATCAACCTGCTCGACCACGACATCGTGAACCTGTCGCTCGCGATCAGAGAAGGCATGCCTGCTGTGATCGTGGGCGACATCGACAGGGGCGGAGTGCTCGCCGCTCTGTACGGCACCGTGGGGCTTCTCCCGACAGACCTTCGCCGAGCGGTGCGGGGTTTCGTCGTGAACAAGTTCAGGGGGGATCCTGCCCTGCTCGAGCCCGGCCTCGTCGAGCTCGAGAGGCGTACCGGCGTGCCCACCCTCGGCGTGATCCCGTGGATCCCCGGGTTGGGTCTCGACGCGGAGGACTCGCTCGGCCTCGCGACGTTCGCGGACTCGCGTTCACTCGGAGATCGCCGAGTGCTCGAGGCGAGGTCCTCGACGTCGCTGTCGTCCGTTTCCCCCACATCTCGAACTTCACCGACTTGGACCCCCTCGTCTTGGAGCCGGGCGTCCGGGTGCGCATTGGTCGATCGCCCCGGTGGGCTCGGCGATCCCGACCTGATAGTGCTCCCTGGGACGAAGACCACCGTGGAGGACCTCGAATGGATGCGCCGGACCGGGCTCGCCGCGGCGGTCGGGTCGCTGGCGAGGAGTGAGAACGGGCCGGTCGTCCTCGGGATCTGCGGCGGGTACCAGATGCTCGGGACGTCGATCTCGGATCCAGAAGGCGTGGAGACCCGGGGCCCCGAGATCTCGGGGCTCGGCTGGCTGCCGGTGACGACCGTCTTCGGGCGCCGCAAGGTGGTGGCGCGCCGTCGGGGCGTGCTGCGTCTGACGGGAGCCGGGCATGGCTCGCCGGTGCAGTTCGAGGGTTACGAGATACACCACGGCGTGACGGTCCCCTAGGCGGCGGGGACCGAGCGGAGCCCGGCTCGGCGGCACCCTGGATACGGCTCGACGACGGCGGAGCGAACGCGGACGAGGGCTCGGCGGACATGGCCGCCGGGGTGCTCGGCACCTCGCTGCACGGGCTGCTGGAGAGCGACGAGGCGCGCACGGCTCTTCTTCGTACTGGTCGCCGGTCGCCGGCGCAAGCCTTTCGTCACGTCGGGCGTCTCGTTCGCCCGAGCGAGGCAGACGCGAATCGACCGGCTCGCCGACGCGCTGGAGGAGCATCTGGACATCGACGAGCTCTTCCGCATCGTCGAATCGGCGAGCGACCACATCGTCGAATCGGCGAGCGACCACATCGTCGAATCGGCGAGCGACCACCCGGGCGCCGCAAAGGTGCCGGCACCGTGATCCTCTTTCTCTCCAACGCCGACACCGAGCTGCTCGCCCTGAGGGTGGCGGTCGAAGGGCTGCCAGAGGGCTTTCCTCGCGTGCGTGCCGCCAACCCGGCGACGATCGGACGGGTCCCCTCGCTCGACGGCGTGCGAGTCGTCATCGTGAGGTTGCTCGGAGGGGCTCAGGCGTGGCCCGGTCATTTCGAATCCCTGCGCGAGCGCTGTTCGGCAGACGGCATCGCTCTTCTCGCATTCGGCGGAGAATCGGTTCCCGACGCCGATCTGACCGTCGGGTCGACGGTACCGAGCGCGACGATCACAGAGGCGTTCGGCTACCTCGTGCAAGGGGGCGTGGCCAACCTGGAGAACCTGCTGCGATTCGTGGCTGACACCGTGCTGTTCGAGGGTTACGGGTTCGAACCTCCCGTCGAGATGCCGGCGCACGGTGTGTTGTTGCGCCGCCGCGCGCTGGGCGCTGTCGACGGCGAGCGCCGTCCGGTCGTCGGGGTCGTCTGTTACCGGGCCCACGTCCTCGCAGGCAACACCGAATTCGTCTCGGTTCTCTGTGACGCACTTGCGGCGAGGGGCGTCGACGCAGTGGCCGTGTACACGTACTCGCTGCGCCCCGGGCCGCAAGACGCCGGATCGGCGACGCCCGCCGTGGAGCTGCTCGCATCCGCGGGTGTCGACGCGGTCGTGACGACGACGCTCGCCGCCGGCACGCTCGACGAGCAGAGCGAGTCGTGGGACCCGGGTTCGCTCGCGGATCTCGACGTCCCGGTTGTCCAGGCGATCTGTGCCACCACCCCACGTTCCGCGTGGGAGGCGTCGAAGATGGGGCTGTCGCCGGTCGACGTGGCGATGGCGATCGCCATACCCGAGTTCGACGGGCGGATCATCTCGGTCCCGTTCTCGTTCAAGGAGACCGTGGACGACGGACGACGATCTCGTCGGTGCGGCGCTCACGGCCTATCGAACGGTCCCCGACCGGGTCGAACGGGTCGCCGAGCTGGCAGCCAGATTGGCCAAGCTCGGTTCGGTGCCCGTGCCCGAACGCAAGGTCGCCGTCGTTCTCTCCGCGTACCCGACCAAGCGCAGCCGTCTTGGCAACGCCGTCGGCCTCGACACGCCGGCTTCGGTCGTCGTTTTATTGGAAGCGTTGCGCAGCAGCGGATATCGCGTCGACCGGATCCCCGTTTCGGGCGACGAGCTGATGGCCGAGCTGGCCGACACGTTCGGTCACGATCGCGAGGCGCCGGTGCCGAACCGTCCAGGTGACGAACCGTGCCGGCTCCCGGGTGACACGTACCGCGCCTGGTTCTCCGGGTTGCCCGAGGCGCTCCGGGTGTCGGTCGAAGAACGCTGGGGCCCTGCTCCCGGAGACGTCGGGACGTTGCAGCCGGAAACGACGGACGTCCGGGCGAGTGGGCACGGACCTTGTGTTCTCGGGGATCGATCTGGGTGGGGTCTTCGTATGCGTCCAGCCGCCGCGGGGTTTCGGAGAGAACCCCGTCGCCGTGTACCACTCGCCCGACCTGGCACCGACCCATCACTACCTCGCCTTCTACCGCTGGCTCGACGAGGTGTGGGGCGCGCACGCGGTCGTCCACGTCGGCAAGCACGGGACTCTCGAGTGGCTGCCCGGCAAGGGGGTGGGGCTGTCGGCGGCGTGCTTGCCGGACGCCGCGCTCGGGAGCATCCCGCTCGTTTACCCCTTCGTCGTGAACGACCCCGGCGAGGGGACGCAGGCCAAGCGCCGGGCCCACGCGGTGATCGTCGACCACCTGGTGCCGCCGCTCACCCGGGCCGACACATACGACGATCTGGCAACGCTCGAGGGACTGCTCGACGAGCACGCCCAGCGTCTCGTCGCTCGATCCTGCAAAGCTTCCTGCGATCCGGCGCCAGGTCTGGGACTGCCTCGTGGAGGCCGAGATCCACCGAGACATGGGTCTCGAACCTACCCACGAGCCGGGTCGTTCGACGACCCGGCGTTCGACGATCTGCTCGTCGAGGTCGACGGATACCTGTGCGAGCTGAAGGACGCCCAGATCCGCGGCGGACTGCACATCTTGGGCCGCGCGCCCGAATCCGAAGCAGAGCTCGACATGGTGCTCGCCATCACCGCGCCTCGACCAGGGTCAGGTGCCGTCGCTTCGCCGGGCCGTGGCTCGCACGCTCGGGGTCGCGCTCGACGAGAGCGGCGCCCCGGGCCGTAGGCAGGCGCTCGAGCGAGTCGAGGAGGAATGCCGGCGGCTCGTCGGAGCGTGCCAGAGCGCGGGATGGAAATTCGAGGGCGGTGCCCGCAAGGGCGGTGCCCTAGCGATGCCCGACGACGTGGCGTCGGTGCTGCGTGGGTGTGCGGCCGGCTCGTGCCCGCGCTTCGCGCGCACCGGCAACGAGATCGCGTCCGTCGCTGCATGCCCTGGACGGCCGGTTCGTCGCACCGGGGCCGAGCGGCGCCCCGTCGCGGGGCATGGCCCACGTGCTGCCGACGGGGCGCAACTTCTACTCCGTCGACCCCCGTGCCGTCCCCTCGCCGCTGGCCTGGGAGGTGGGCCGGCTCTGGC
This sequence comes from uncultured Acidimicrobiales bacterium, assembly GCA_963801315.1. GTDB lineage: Bacteria > Actinomycetota > Acidimicrobiia > Acidimicrobiales > CAVXTF01 > CAVXTF01. The sequence goes on from CAWDEI010000007.1 coordinate 286,044, forward strand.
CGAACGGCTGGTCGAGCGCCACCTCGCCGAGGAGGGCCGGCCGCCGAGATCGGTGGGCCTGGTCGTCTGGGGTACCGCAGCGATGCGCACCGGCGGCGACGACGTGGCTCAAGCTCCTCGCCCTGCTGGGGGTCCGGCCGCGGTGGGCCGAGGCGAACGGGCGGGTCGAGGGCCTGGAGCTCATCGCGCTCGAGGAGCTGGGCCGCCCCCGGGTCGACGTGACGCTGCGGGTCTCGGGGTTCTTCCGGGACGCCTTCCCGCACGTGCTCGACCTGCTCGACGAGGCGGTCGCGCTGGCCGCGGCCTGAGGAGCCGCCCGAGTCGAACCCGGTCGCGGTGGCCGGCACCGACCGATCCCCGGGTCTTCGGGCCCAAGCCCGGCGCCTACGGATCGGGGATCCTCGACGTGCTCGAGTCGGGCAACTGGCGAGACGACGACGACCTGGCCGCCGTGTACCTGGCCTGGGGCGGGTGGTCCTACGGGCGCATGGCGCATGGGCGCGCCCGCCGGGGATGCGCTGCGCCGGCGGTTGGCAGCGATCGAGATCGCGGTCAAGAACCAGGACAACCGGGAGCACGACATCTTCGACTCCGACGACTACCTCCAGGACCATGGCGGGATGGTGGCGGCCATCCGGGCGCTCACGGGACGCCAGCCCAAGGCGTGGTTCGGCGACTCGGCCGACCCGGCGCGGCCGCGGGTGCGCTCTCTGGCCGAGGAGGCGGCCCGGGTGGTGCGGACCGGGTGGTCAACCCCAAGTGGATGGACGGCCATGCAGCGGCACGGCTACAAGGGCGCCTTCGAGATGGCGGCCACCGTCGACTACCTGTTCGGCTACGACGCCACCGCCGGGGTGGTCGAGGACTGGATGTACGAGCGGGTGACCGAGGCCTACGTGGCGGACCCGGCGTGCGGAAGTTCTTCGGCGAGTCGAACCCGTGGGCGCTGCGGGCGATCGCCGAGCGGCTGCTCGAGGCGGCCGAGCGGGGGCTGTGGGACGCATCGGAGGGAGCGCTGGCACGCTGCGCTCGGCCGTGCTTGAGGCCGAAGGCTGGGAGGAGGGCCGGTGAGCAACGGCGGACCAGTGAGCGACCTGTTCCCGATGTCGGCGGTGGTCGGCCAGGACGACCTGGTGCTGGCCCTCGTCGCTGGGCGCCATCGACCCGCAGATCGGCGGCGTGCTGCTTCGCGGCGAGAAGGGGAGCGCCAAGACGACGGTGGCCCGGGTGCTCGCGGCGCTGCTGCCCGGCGGCGCGCCGTTCGTCGAGATCCCGCTCGGGGCGACCGAGGACCGCGTGGTCGGGATCGGTCGACCTCGCGGCGCTGCTGGAGGAGGGCGAGCGACCGCTTCCAGCCCGGGTCTGCTCGCCGCCGCCGACGGCGGCGTGCTCTACGTGGACGAGGTGAACCTCCTGGCCGACCATCTGGTCGACGTGCTGCTCGACGCGGCCGCCAGCGGGGTCAACCGGGTGGAGCGAGACGGCGTGTCGCACAGCCACCCGAGCCGCTTCGTGCTCGTCGGGTCGATGAACCCCGAAGAGGGGGAGCTCCGACCCCAGCTGCTGGACCGCTTCGGCCTGTCCGTCCATGTCGTCGCCCCGAGCGATCCGGCCGTCCGCGCCGAGGCGGTCAGACGGCGTCTGGAGTTCGAGGCCGATCCCGCCGGCTTCGCACAGAGATGGGAACCCGAAGAGGAGAAGCTGCGCTACAGATTGGCGAGCGCACGTCCGGCTCCTCTCGCCGATGGTCTGGTCGAGTCGGTGTCGGCGGTCTGTGCGGCTGCGGGGGCGGAGGGACTCAGGGCTGATCTGGTGTGCTGCCGCGCGGCGGCCGCGGCTCGCCGGCTTCTGTGGCGCGGCGGTCGCAGATGCCGTTCACGTGAGAAGGGTCGCCCCCCTGGCGCTCGCGCACCGCACCCGTCGCGGACCGTTCGACTCCCCCGTGTTCGACTCTGAGGAGCTCGAGGGTGTCCTCGACCGCGAGCTCGGGCCCGCGCGATCGGCCCCGAGACCGGAACCGTCGCTGCCGGACCCGTCGAGTGAAGGTGAGTCACACGCGAGCGGCGCTTCGTCGGCGCCCGGCGTCGGAGGAGATGGATCTTCGTCGGAGCGCAGCGAAGGTGGGCTGGAGGACCCGACGCCAGCCCGCCCGGCTCCCCACGCAAAGGCGCCGTTTCTCGACGCTCGCGGCGGGTCTGATGCCCGGTCCCGCCGAGCGGGGGCCGACGTGCAGGCCACCGGCCGACGCAGCGCCGTGGAGTCTGCCAGGGGTCGGCTCGTGGGCTCGCGATCGCCCGAGGGCCCGCCGCGATCGGTCGCGCTCGATGGCGACGGTCGACGCCGCCGCGACACGGATAGCGACGGTCGCCGCCGCCGCAACACGGACGGCGGACCTGAGCTCCGACGGGGGAGCGGACACGGCGCGGGCAGTCGTCGTCGAGGAGCGGGACCTGCGCGAGGCGGTCCGCGAGCAGAGGGCCGCGAACCTGGTCGTCCTTGTCGTGGACGCTTCGGGTTCCATGGGCGCGGACAGCAGGATCGCGGCAGCTAAGGGGGCCGTCGTCTCCTTGCTCGTCGACGCTTACGAGAGACGCGACCGTGTCGCGATGGTGACCTTCCGCGAGGACGCCGCCGAGGTCGCGCTTCGCCCTACCGGAAGTGTCGAGGTGGCAAGGGCCCGGCTCGACGATTTGCGGACCGGGGGCCGCACCCCGCTCGCCGCGGGCATCGAGACCGGGCTCGGAGTGGCGCTCGCTGCCGCGCGCGGTGAGCACAAGCCGCTCATTGTGCTCGTGTCCGACGGGCGGGCCACGTCGGGGCCCGACGGTGCCGACCCACTGCGTGCGGCGCTCGAGGCTGCGGGAAGGGTGAAGCGAATGCGGGTGCCGTCGGTCGTGGTCGACGCAGAGGACGGGCATCTGCGCCTCGGCCTCGCGGCAACGTTGGCGCGCGAGATGGGGGCACGGCTCGTGCCGGCGACGGCACTGACCGCGGACGGGCTCGCGGCCACGGTACGCGGGTTCCTCCCTGTTAATTGGAGGCGAATAATTGAGGCGAATCGGCCATCAGGGCACGGGCATCGCCCGGGAGGCCATCATCCGACGGTAGAGCCCGGGAGCGAAGCTCTTGAGCATCGGGGTGAGGACAGTGATGGGAGCGGCGTTGATCTCGATCCGTTGACCTCCGAGCTTCTTCAGGACGAGCGCGCTGACCTGCGCGGGAGTCCTTACCGCGATCCGGGGTGGAGGTTTCAAACCCGCCTTGATGGCCTCCTTCCCCATGGGGGTGTAGAGGAAGCCCGGATAGAGCACGTGAAGGTGGACACCTTTTGGCTTCAGCTCGAGCGCGGCACTTTCGGTGAACCCCGACAAGGCTCCCTTCGATGCGATGTACGCAGAAGCACCCGCAATCGGAGAACGAACCGAGTCAGACGAAACGTTGAGGATGTAGCCGCGCCGGCGAGAGACCATGCCGGGGACGACGGCCAACGTGCCCGTCAGTGGAGCGACGAAATTGACCCTGAGGATCCTCTCGAAGACGGCGCGATCGTTCCCGGCAGCCGATACGCCCCGATCTATCCCTGCGACGTTGGCCAAGAGGTCGATCCTGTCGTGCTCCTTCTCAATTTGTTGAAGAGCCGACGCAAAAGCATCAAGGTCGGACAGGTCACAACGAACGAGCCTGACCCCTCTGAGATCCGGAGCATCGTGAACGTCGATGCCCACCACCTCAGCTCCACGCGCGACGAGGTCCTGGGCCAGCTGCCGCCCGATTCCCGAGGCGGCGCCCGTCACTACCGCAACATGGTCGGAGAAATCCCTCACGGTGTGACCCACGAAGTGGCGCAGTCCTCAGTCCTCGGGTACTGCGAATAGGTCCTCGTGCGTGACCGACAGGTCGGTCACCGCTCGCGTCAACCTGCCCTTGGCGTCGGGTCGCACCAGGCGGTAGCCGGCATCGCGGAGCATCCGGGCGACGGGGGTGCGGTCCTCGCCCAGGACCTTCACCGAGGCGTAGTTCCATTCCAACTGGAGCAGGCCGATACGCCTGTCGCCGAGAGCCCTCTCGGCACCCTCGAGGACGAGTCGCTCCGTGCCTTCGGTGTCGAGCTTCACGCCGGCGACCGTCTCGTCGCCGATGACGCTGTCGAGTGTGACGGTCGGCACCTGTCTCACGTCGTGACTGCGTTCGTCGGGGGACAAGATGAGGTGGTTCGCCACGTCGAGATCGAAGGTCATGCCCATCGTCCCTATGTGGTTCGTCACCGCCGCTTCGTGGAAGTCGGGCGAGTAGCCGTTCAGCTCCATGTTCTCTCTGAACAGCTTGGCCGCGTCCAGGTTCGGCTCGAACGCCGTCACACGGGCGCCCTGTTCGATCGCGAAAATCGTGTAGACGCCGACGCTGGCGCCCACGTCGATGAACCAGTCGCCGGTTTTCAGATGTTGCGACCAGGTGAGCAACTCGGTGGACGGAGGATTGGCGTACACGACCTCCGACGACGCCGAGAAGTGGAGGTGCGCCCGCATCTGAGAGTGCGACCCCACGGCGACCTTCATCGGACGGCGAGTTGAGCGCGCCCAGAGCTGGAACGCCGACGCGTACGCCAGCCGGCTGAAGCGGTGCCCCCTGTTGGAAGGATGACGCCAGATGTGGAGCGTCACGTCGCGTGCCTGGTCGTAGACGCGCTTCAACGGGTCGCTCCCCGGTCCTGCATCCACGCCTGGAACATCAAGATGTCCCACATCTCGTACTCGCGGTCCGACCTGCCGGAGACGTGGTCCGCCCAGATCCGCCCCACAGGTTCAGGGTCCAGAAACCCTTCTCGCGCAAGGCGAGAGGGGCTGATCAGGTCTTCCGCCCACTCCCTGAGCGGCCCGCGCAGCCATGTGCCGAGTGGGATCCCGAACCCCATCTTGGGCCGGTCGACGATCTCGGAAGGGACGTAGCGGTACAGCACCTGGCGGAGGATCCACTTGCCGGTTCCATTGCGCAGTTTGAGCTCGAACGGCATCCGCCACGCCAGGGCCGCAACGTCGCGGGTCCAAGAACGGCACGCGGTCCTCGAGGCTCACCCCCATCGACGCCCGGTCGACCTTCGTCAAGATGTCGTCCGGCATGTAGGTCATCGTGTCCAGGTAGACCATCAGCTCCGTGCCGTCGACGTCGGGCCAGCGCTCAGGCGAGGTGAGCATCGTCTTGGGTTCTTTAGCCCCGAGGACGATGCCGGTCGGATCGTCGAAGTGCGAGGCGAGCAGCCTGTAGGTCTCGTTCAGGTCCGCAGCCGGGAGAACCGACGCGACCTTGTGGATCTTCGTCCCCGGCATCCGGACGCGAAGAGCACGGGGGAGAACAGGTCCCGCCCGTTCGAAGCCACGGTCCCACCATCGTGGAGGGACCGCGTCGAGGGCGGCAGCTGCGACGCGCCGCACGGGTCGAGGGACCGGCTCGACGCGCCGCCAGAAACGCTCTGCCCACGAGTACCGGTTGTAACCGCCGAACAGCTCGTCGCCCCCATCCCCCGACAGACGCCACGGTGACATGAGCGCGCGCCAGGCCCGAGAGCAGTGCGGTCGGTATCTGAGAGGAGTCGGCGAACGGTTCGTCATAGAGCCTCGGGAGCTTCGGGATGGTCTCGAGCGCGTCCTTGTCGGTGACGACGAGCTCGGTGTGTTCGGTCCCGAGGTGCTCCGCCACCCTTCGCGCATCAGGGGCTTCGTTGAACCCGGCGTCGTCGAATGCGATCGTGAAGGTCTTCACCTTCTCTGTGTGCCTCGCCTGCATGAGTGCGACGACGACCGAGGAGTCGATACCACCCGAGAGGAACGCACCGAGCGGGACGTCGGCGTGCATCCGTATCCGTACGGCCTCCCCGAGCGCCGCGTCGAGGTCGTCGACGGCCTCGCGGATCAGACCGCCATGGTCATCTGCGTCGGCGAGCCTCGCAGCCGACTCTCTACGAGCTTCGCGGCCGGCGTCCACCGTGGCGCGCAACGTCCAGTAGGCCTCCGGGCGCGGCATGACGCCAGGTCGGGTCCCCGTGTCGAGCGTGGCGATCGAGCCTGGGGCCAGCTGAGCGATGCCCTTGTAGATCGTGTAGGGCGCGGGCACGCAGTTGTGGCTGAAGTAAAGGGCGAGCACGTCGCGGTCGACCTCGGGACGAAGAGATCCGTGGGCGAGGATGGCCTTGAGCTCCGAGCCGAACAGGAACACCCCGTCGGACCAGCCGTAGTACAGGGGCTTCTCCCCGAAACGATCGCGTGCGAGATGGAGTCTGTGGTCCACCCGGTCCCAGACCGCCAGGGCGAACATGCCGTTGCATCGCTGGAGCATCTCGCGCAGCCCGAAGCGCTTGATCCCGGCGACCAGAACCTCGGTGTCGGACGAGCCCCTGAAGCCCTGACCGTGACCCTCGAGCTCCTCGCGAAGTGCGACGAAGTTGTAGATCTCGCCGTTGTAGGCGACGACGTAGCGCTCGTCGTCGGAGACCATCGGCTGGTGGCCCTTGGGGGAGAGGTCGACGATCGCGAGCCGGCGCGAGCCGAGACCCACTCCTGCTCCGCCGTCGACGAAGACGCCCGAATCGTCAGGTCCCCGGTGGGCGATCGCGTCGGTCATCGCGGTCAGGGGCCCTTCGAGGTTTCGGGTGCCTCCGGTTCGCCTGTCCCAGAAACCTGCTATCCCGCACATGGCCGAACGGCGTGTGCCCAGGCGTGCGCCCCAGTCGTTGCACGCCCACGCTCGGTAGAATAGACGAGCCGATCTCGGAAGGACGGCCCGACCACGGCACGCGCATAGAGTGCGCAGAGCGATCGGTCGTCATGGATGCCGTGCCTGTAGGGGGGACGCAATCGGAGATGGGCACAAGAACGGGCAGCCTCCCTGCGTGGGTGCAGGGTGGTGACCACCTCGATGACGGCCAGGCTGCTGCTCGCCAACCAGCTGCGATCGCTCACTGACATCTCGTGGACCGTCGTGAGCGGTGACGATTTCGACGAGCGCGCCAGAGGGCCTGTCTGTCGAGGTCGTGCCCGTCCGGCGTGAGCTGTCGGCTTCGAGCCTGCCCTCCGACGTGAAGGCGCTCGTAGCCATGTGGGGCTTCTTCCGCAGTCGGAGGTTCGACTTCGTGCAGACCCATACGCCGAAGGCGTCGTTGCTCGGTCTTCCCGCCGCCCGGCTCGCCGGCACAAGGCGGTGTACACGATCCACGGGTCTCTCTATTTCAAGGACAACGGCCGGCTCGGCAACGTCGCCGGATGGCTGTTCGAGAAGTGGTGCTGCACATGGGCGAACAAGGTGCTCGTGCAGAGCAGGGAAGACGAGCTGGTGCTGCCGAGGGCGGGGATCTGCTCCAGCCGCAAGATCCGCTACATCGGCAACGGGGTCGTGCTCGAACACTTCTTGGAGCCCGTCGAGCCGGGGCTCGGCGCTGCGCTTCCGATCGTGGTGATGGTCAGCAGGCTGGTGAAGGAGAAGGGCTGCTCGGACTTCTTCGCGCTGGCCCGGGCTCTTTCCGGACGTGCGAGGTTCGTGCACGTGGGACCGTCGGAGACCGACCAGAGTGATGCGATCTCGACCGAGGAGACAAAGCAAGCGCCGAGAAGGACGTGTTGTTCATGGGCTCGGCGAAAGACATCCGGCCTTACCTCGCGGCCGCCGACATCGTCGTGCTGCCCTCTTATCGCGAGGGGATACCCCGCGTGGCGATGGAAGCATCGGCCGCGGGCCGTCCCGTGGTCGCTTACGACGTCCGGGGGGTGAGAGAGGTGATCGACCCGCAAAGCGGCCTGCTGGTGCCGAGAGGGGACACCGCCGCCCTCGTCTCGGTCGTCTCGGGCCTGCTGGCGGATCCCGAGCGCCGCACGAAGTTGGGCGGGCAGTGCCGCGAAAGGGTGGTGGAGAGGTTCTCCGAAGACGGGGTCATCGAGCGGCTTCGCGCCTTCTACGGGGAGCTTTCGCCGGAAGGTGAGCTTGCGTCAGGGGGGCGACGGTGACCCCGCACGCTCTCCATGACGATCGACGTGGAGGACTTCTACGACGGGATGGCGGTGCTCGGCCACGACGTCCCGAGGCCCCCCGACCTCGTCGAGGAGCTGGCTCTGCTCGTGGACTCGCTCGACGCCGTTCCGGGCAAGCCGAAGGTCACCCTCTTCGTCGTCGGCAACCACGTGGCGCGCATACGTCCCGCCCTGGCGACGTTCGCCGCGGCGGGCCACGAGATCGCGAGCCACGGCCCTGACCACGGGCGCCTTCCCGAAGACGCCGTGCCGTGGCTCAGAAAGGGCCGGGAGATCCTCGAGACGATCTCCAGGTGAGGGTCACGGGCTTCAGGTCGCCGCGATTCGACCTGCCTCCGCACGGCGATCTCGCCAGATACCGCGATGAGCTCGCCGAGGCGGGGTACGAGTACGTGTCGGACGCCCGTCATCTCGGGGCCGGGTCCCCGGTAAGGGAGGCCCCCGTCATGTCGTGGAGGGGGGTGCGCCTCGGAGGGGGCAGCTATCAGCGTCTCCTACCGTTCGGCGGCGGTGTCGGCGGCGGTCCGATCGAGCCCCGGGACCGCCGTTTGCTACTACCACTCCTACGACTTCGACGGGACGACCCCGGGTCTGAGCGCGATCCGCTCGCAGGCCGTTGCGAGGCAAGTTCTCGGCCGGGGGCGTATCGCGCCTATGTTCATGCGGCTTGTCCGCCGATTCGGGAGCGAGACCTGTAGCCGTGTCGCCATCTGACTTCCGCACCTACTTCCACCGCCGGGCTTCGCGTTTCGACGCCTTCTACCGCAGCGAGCCCGTTTCCGCCTGATCGGGCGAGGTCCGATATTCGACCGTCTCCGCGGTGCAGTCGACATGGTGTCGAAGCTCGGCGCCAAGTCGGTGCTCGACGTCGGCTGCGGGAGCGGCCCGCTGTTCGAGCCGCTCGCCGAGCGGGGCATCAAGGTCACAGGGATCGACCCTGCTCCTGCCATGGTCGCTCTCGCAGGCAAAGAGCGGAAGCATTCCCCGACCTCGTCGTGGTCGAGCAGCGGGGTGGGAGCAGATCAACGAAGAGCGACTCGTATGACGTGGCGGTGGCGCTCGGGGTGTTCGACTATGTGGAGGATGCCCGGTGACCTCCTTGGCCGCATGGGAAAGGCAGCGACGGCCGTCGATCGCGTCGTTTCCCTGCTCCCGGACTGCGCCTGGAGTTGCGCAAGGTTCGCTACGGCGCCCACGGTGTCATGTCCACGGTTACACCCGGGAGCGCCTCGCCGCGCTCGCCAGGGAATGCGGTCTCAGGTCTGGAGCAGGTGTCGCCCCTCGGCCGGGCCGGATTGGTGGTCTTGTTCGCCAGGCGGGACTAGGCCGACCGTAGCGGTCGACTCCCACGGGCTCGAGCTCGGCCCAGGCTGTCTCAGGCTCCGAGAGCGTGAGCTCCGCCGTCCACGTGGAGAATCTCGCCCGTGGTCATCGGGAACCAGTCGGACATGAGGGCTACGCAGGCTCGAGCAACGGGGACCCCGTCTCTCACGTCCCATCCGAGCGGGGCCCGGGTCGCCCAGGTGTCCTCGAACGTCGAGAACCCGCTTATCGATCTTGGCGGCGACGGTCCTCACGGGGCCTGCGGCGACGAGGTTCACCCGGATCTTCTCGGGTCCCAGGTCCCGCGCCAGGTACCTGGTCAAGTGACTCGAGAGCCGCCTTCGCCACGCCCATCCAGTCGTAGGCGGGCCAAGCGAGACGGGCGTCGAAGTCGAGCCCGACGACGGAAGCGCCCTGCGCGGCGACGAGCAAGCGGCCGGAAAGCCTGGACCAGCGCCTTGAGGGAGTACGCCGACACCTGGAGTGCCGACCGACACGTCTTCCCACTCGGCGCGGAACATGTCGCCACCCAGGCAGTTCTCGGGGGCGAAGCCGATCGCGTGCAGGAGCCCGTCGAGGCGGTCGAAGCGCTCGGTGAGATGCGCCGCTGCGGCCTGGAGGTGGTCGTGCCCGGGTCACGTCGAGCTCGAGGACCTCGGGCTCGTCGGGCAGCTTCCGCGCCGTGCGCCTCGTGAGCGACAGTCCGCGCCCCGCGCCCGAGAGCACGATCTCGGCCCCCTGCTCCTGGGCGACACTTGGCCACCTCGAATGCCAAGGAGGCGTCGGTCAGGACGCCGGTGACGAAGATGCGTTTTCCTTCCAGGATGCCCACGTCGGCCGGACGATACCGGGCTCGGCGTGTGCCTGGGTGATCGGCCGGGTAGCCGAGCGGGCCGCAGTCGTTGTGCCAATCTGTGACCGATGGTCGTCGGGATCGTCGGTGGCACGGGGCCGCTCGGGGCTGGGGCTCGGGCCTTCGCCTCGCAGCCGCAGGGTCGTCTGTCGTGATCGGCTCGCGCGACGCGGCCAGGGCCGACGAGGTGGTCGCGGGTGGCACTGGCGCCCGTGGAAGGACCGCGACTGGATCTGACCGGAGCGTGCGAACCACGAGGCGGCGAAGTGCGACGTCGTGGTGATGGCAACGCCTTGGGAGGCGGCCGTGCAGACGGCTTCGCGCCCTTAGCGGAGGAGCTGCGGGCGGGCTCGTCATATCCGTGGGCAACGCCCTCATGAAAGAGGGCCGCGAGTTCCAGGCGATCACGCCTCCACGCGGGTCGGTCGCCGGCCTGCTCCAGGCGGCCCTGCCCGAGATCGCAGGTCGTCGCGGCCTGCCACCATCTACCTGCCCGCGAGCTCAGGGACCTCGATGCGGAGCTGGACTCGGACGTCCTCGTGTGCTCGGACGACCCCGATGCGGCTGACGCCGCGATCGGCATGCTCTCGTCCGTCGAGGGGCTGCGCCCACTGTACGCGGGGAGCCTCGCCTCTGCTGCGACCGATCGAGGCATTCACCGCCGTCCTCGTCACTCTGAACATTCGGTACAAGGCACACACCACCTTGAAGATCGGGGGACTCGACGATGCCAAGGCCCGCGGCTCTGTTCGCGCCGACGGGCGTGCAGGAACGACGAAGGGGGCGCCGGCCGATGATGCGTCTCTACGACACCGCGCGCAGGCAGGTGGTGCCGTTCGAACCCGGGGAGGTCGTCACGCTCTACACGTGCGGTATCACCCCGTACGACGCTGCCCACCTCGGGCATGCTGCGACGTACCTGGCCTTCGACGTGCTGCAGCGACGGCTCAGGGACATGGGTCACGAGACTCGGTGCGTGCGCAACGTGACCGACGTCGACGACGACATCCTGCGCAAGGCCCGCGAGCTCGGAGTGCATTACCTGGATCTCGCCGGCGAGGAGCTCGCGAGGTTCGACTCGTCGATGTCGGCGCTCGGGCTGCTTCCCGCAGCGAGCGAGCCGCGTGCGACGTCCGCGATCGCCGAGATCCTGTCTCTCGTCGACGCGGTGTTGGAAGGGGGCCATGCTTACAGGTCGGGTGGGGCGGTCTACTTCGACGTGTCGAGCTTCGGCAGCTTCGGTCAGTTGAGCCACCTCGGCCGCGACGAGATGCTCGTCCTCGCACGCGAGCGGGGGGGCAATCCCGACGATCCGAACAAGGACGACCCGCTCGACTTCGTGCTCTGGCAGCCTTCCGCTCCGGACGAGCCTTCATGGGAGTCGCGTTGGGGACCGGGAAGGCCCGGTTGGCACGTCGAGTGCTCGGCGCTGCGCTCTGCGCGAGATCGGGCGCGACGGTCGACATCCACGGCGGGGGGAGCGATCTCGTGTTTCCCCACCACGAATGCGAGGCGGCCCAGTCCGAGGCGGTCACCGGGCAGCCGCTTGCGCGCGTCACTGGATGCACGCCGGGATGGTCGGCCTCGACGGCGAGAAGATGTCGAAGTCGCTCGGCAACCTCGTCTTCGTGGAGGACCTGCTCGAAGCGCGCCGACGCCGCCGTTGCCCGCCTCGCGCTGCTCTCCCACCACTACCGCGAAGACTGGGAGTGGGACGACGGGCAGATCGACGACTGCGGCCGACCGTCTCGAATCCTGGAAGGGGGCCGAGGGCGATGCCGGCTCGGCTGCTATCGCCGGTTCGGCTGCTCTCGCCGGGCGCAGCAGGTCGACTCCGCCCTGGTGAACGCCGTACGCGACCGGCTCGACGACGATCTCGACGTGCCGGGTGCCCTCGGGGTGATCGACGAGGCGGCCGCTCGTCACAGGGCGCGGCGGGATCCGCCGAGGTGGTCGTCGCGGCAGCCCTTCTCGGTGTGCCACTCTCGGATTAGGACTCGAGCAAGGACTGGGTGAATTGGCTGGCGAAGACGACGGCGGCGATGTGGAGCGGGACTTGAGCGTCGAGGTTGCAGGCAGTGGGCCACGAGGAGCTGCCCGTGGGCGCCACGGTCGCCGCCGCTCTCGCGGGTCAGCCCAAGAGACAGAAGCACGACCGGAGCGTCGCGGCGATCGTCGACGGCGTGCTCGTCGACCTCGGACACCGCGCTCCACGACGGAGCGGTGGTCGAGCCGGTCGGAGCGTCGAGCGACCGGGGCCGCGACGGTGCTTCGGCACTCGACGGCGCACGTGATGGCGCAGGCGGTCACCCGGCTGTGGCCGGGCGCCCACTTCGCGATCGGGCCGGTGATCGAAGGCGGCTTCTACTACGACTTCGAGCTTCCGGGCGGCGCTCACTTCACCGACGAGGACCTGTCGAGGATCGACGCGGAGATGCGCACGATCATCCGGGAGAACCAGCCGTTCCATCGCGAGGAGCACGACGAGGCGTCCGGGCTGCAGCCTCTTCGCGGACCAGCCGTTCAAGGTCGAGATCATCGAGACCGTCGCGGCCGAGAGCAGCGGCGACGGTGGCGACGTGGAGCCGGACCTGAGCGCCGAGGCCGGCGACGGGACGCGTGGTGAGCGCTTACCGCAACACGCGAGGAGTTCGTCGACCTGTGCCGGGGCCCCCACGTCCCGTCGACCGGCTATCTCGGGCACTTCAAGCTCCAACGCGTCGCCGGCGCCTACTGGCGTGGCGACGAGCACCGCCAGCAGCTGCAGCGCATCTACGGGACCGCATGGGAATCGGACAAGGCGCTGGCGGAGCACCTGCCACGGCTCGAAGAAGCAGAGCGACGCGACCACCGGCGTCTTGGTGCCGAGCTCGACCTGTTCTCCTTCCCGCCCGAGATCGGGTCGGGACTTGCGGTGTTCCACCCGAAAGGCGGGATCATCCGGCGCGAGATGGAGGACTATTCGAGGCGCCGCCACGACGAGGCGGGCTATCTGTTCGTGAACACGCCGCATCTCGCGAAGTCGGACCTGTTCGAGACCTCCGGGCCACCTCGAGTGGTACGCGGACGGCATGTACCCGCCGATGGAGCTCGACGAAGGACATCGGTACTACGTGAAGCCGATGAACTGCCCGTTCCACGTACTGATCTATCGGAGCCGGCAGCGGTCGTACCGCGAGCTGCCGATGCGGCTGTTCGAGTTCGGCAGCGTCTACCGGTACGAGAAGTCAGGAGTGGTCCACGGTCTGAGCCGCGTTAGGGGGATGACCCAGGACGACGCGCACATCTTCTGCGCGTCCGGACCAGATGGTCGCAGAGCTGAGTCGCTGCTCGGATTCGTGCTCGGACCTGCTTCGCGACTACGGGCTCACCGATTTCTACCTGGAGCTTTCGACAAGGCCGGAGGAGAAGTCGGTCGGCGAGGACGAGGAGTGGGAGGCCGCCACAGAGGCTCTGCGGCTCAGGCCGCCGAGGCCATGAACCTGGACCTGGTGATGGACGAGGGCGGTGGAGCGTTCTACGGCCCGAAGATCTCGGTGCAGGCACGTGACGCGATCGGCCGCAACTGGCAGGTCTCGACGATCCAGCTCGACTTCCAGACTCCGCAGAGATTCGGTCTCGAGTTCGTCGGACGCGGACAACGCCCGGCACGTGCCCGGTCATGATCCATCGCGCTCTGTTCGGATCGGTCGAGCGGTTCTTCGCGATACTGCTCGAGCACTACGCGGGTGCGATGCCCACGTGGCTCTCGCCGGTCCAGGTCGCGGTGCTACCTGTGGCGACCGCGCATCACGAGTACGCCGAGCTCGTCGGACTTCGCGCTGCCGCGAGGCCGGCTTGCGGGTCGAGCTCGTCGAGGCCGAGGACAATGATCGGCAAACGGATCAGGCAGAAGAAGACTCGAGAAGATCCCTTACATCCTGGTGGTGGGCGACGAGGACGTGGAGTCGGGGACAGTCGGGGTGAACCGCAGAGGATCAAGGACCCAGAGCGCGGGGTCGATCTGGTCGCGTTCATCGAGCACGTCGCGAAGGAAGTGTCCGAGCGCGGATCACCGTGACGACCCTCGAGCATCTGTGGGCGGGATGGAGAAGCGAGTACGTGGCCGCAGCGTCGGTCGCGAACCGGCCCGGAGGCGACCCGTCTGCTGACGGACGGTTGCGTCTTCTGCCGGATCCTCGAATCCGGCGAGCCGAGCGCGGAGAACGGCATCGTGTGGAGGGACGGCATTCGTTGCGCTCTGCTCAACGCCTACCCGTACACGACGGCGCATCTGCTCGTCATGCCGGTGCGTCACCTGAGCGGCCTGGACGAGCTGACCCGACAGGAGAGCTCGTCTCTGTGGGAGACGGCGAGGACCGCGGTGGAGGTGCTCTCCGACGCTTACGACCCCGACGGCGCGAACATCGGTGCAAACCTCGGAAGAGCTGCGGGAGCGGGCATACCCGCCCACCTCCACCTGCACGTGCTTCCGCGTTGGTCCGGGGACACGAACTTCATGACCGCGGTGGCCGGCGTGAGGGTCATGCCTGAATCGCTGATCGAGACCTGGGCCAAGGTCCACGCAGCATGGACGGCGAGTCAGCCGTCTTGAAGGATCCCGAGGTTGGGACCTGCCAGTCCGGACCTGCGGCTAAAAAATTGCGAACTTGTATACGTCCGCGTTGTTTAAAACCAAATTTAGAATGTCGAGGTCGGGGTCCTCGAGACAGGTGCTCTGGGACGCTCGTGGTCAACGAGGTTGGAGCGGCGAAGGAAGCGGTCCCGTCTCACTTCCAGCGGAAGTGCACGAAGATCCGGCCGAAGTTCCTCGAGTCCTTCTCGACCCGGTGGTAGAGGACCTTCACCTCCGGCTGGTCCAAGAAGCGGAGCACCCGCTTCTTCAACTGACCCGATCCTTTGCCCGGGATGATCTCCACGAGGCTCGCCTTCGTGCGCGCGGCCTCTTCCATCACGTCTGCTGAGCGCTCGGTCGATGTCGTGGCCCTTGTTGTAGATGTCGTGCAGATCGAGCTTCAGCTTCAATCGGCCTTGGCCTTCACGAGCCGGTCGACCAGGTTGGCGGGCACCGTGTCGTAGTGGTCGTGCTCGGCGTGGAATCGGCCCCTTCCGCCTGTCAGGGAACGCAGGTCGATCGCGTAGCGCTGGATCTCCGCGGTCGGGACCAGCGCGGTGATCCGCTGCTCGCCGTTTTCGAGGGTGTCGGTTCCCTGCACGCGGCCCACGCCTCGAGTTGAGGTCTCCGAGCACGTCTCCCTGCATGCTCGGGGGCACGGTTATCGCGATCCGGCTGATGGGCTCGAGAAGCACGGGAACCGCCTTTGCCATCGCCTCTCTGAATGCGAGCGATCCGGCCATCTTGAAGCTCATCTCCGAGGAGTCCACGCTGTGGAACTTCCCGTCGTAGCAGACGACCTCCACGTCGACGACCGGGTACCCGTAGACGCCACCCATGCTCATGGCCTCGAGCGACGCCCTTTTCGACAGCCGGCATGTACTGGCGCGGGATGGCCCCCCCGACGACCTGGTCCACGAAATCGGAATCCTTCCCCTCTGGCGAGCGGGGAGATGCGCACGTTCGCGACTCCGTACTGGCCATGGCCACCGGTCTGCTTCTTGTACTTGCCTTCGGCGTCGGCTTCCTTCGTGATGGTCTCCCTGTAGGGGACTGCGAACCTCTTCGATGTCGACGTCGACGCCGAACTTGCGGTGCAGACGTTCGCAGGCGACGGCGAGGTGAGTCTCTCCGGTCCCGGACAAAAGGGTCTGATGCGTCTCGTCGACACGCGAGATCCCGAGTGACGGGTCCTCCTCGCGCAGCCGGTTGAGCCCGGTCATCAGCTTGTCTTCGTCTCCTTTCGAACGCGGCCGGATGGCGACAGACAGGACGGCGGGCTCGGGTTCGGGCCCGGGAACGATCACAGGGGTGCCCTTGGGCGCAAGGGTGTCGCCCGTCGGCCGTGTCGGCGAGCTTCGGGCACGGCGACGATGTCTCCGGCCTGAGCCTCAGAAGCCGTCTCGGCCTCCTTGCCCCTCAGCACCTGCAGAACGTGGAGCTTCTCGTCGGTGTGGCTGCGCGGGATTCGCGAGCACCGTGTCGGGACGGATCGTCCCCGAGATGACCCGAAGCAAGCGAGATGTGGCCCACATAGGGATCGGAGATCGTCTTGAAGACCCGTGCGAGCGGTTGTCCCGCCGGGATCGCACTCCACCTCGCGGGTGGTGTCACCCGCCTTCACGACGACGGGGCTCCTTCCGGGCGGTGGCGCCAGCTCGGCGAGAAGGGTCGCCAGCCTGTCGATGCCGACACCGGTCGTGGCGGACCCGCAGACGACGGGAAAGACGAGCCCGTCGGCGACCCCCGTTGCGAGAGTGTGCTCCAGCTCGTCGCTCGACGGCATCTCGCCGTCGAGGTACCGCTCCATCAACGCGTCGTCGCCGACGACGATCCCTTCCACGAGCTGCTCGCGCACCTGGTGCTCCACATCGGCGAGATCGTCGGGGATGGGTCCCGTTGGTCGGCTTTCCGCTGCTGTAGTGGATCGCGGAGTCGGTGAGAAGGTCGGCGATGCCATGGAACGCCGACTCTTCGCCTATGGGCAGCTCGAGCGGCGCGATTCCTGCGCCGAACGTCTCCTGGAGATCCGCCAGCGTACGGTCGAAAGAGGCACGGTCCCGGTCCAGCTTGTTCATGAACACGAGACGGCTGAGTCCCAGCTCGCCGGCGAGGCGCCACGCTGCGAGGGTTTGCGCCTCGACGCCCTCGACCGCGCTCACGACGAGCACGACGAGATCGACCACCGAGCACGCGGCCCTCACCTCTCCGAAGAAATCGGCGTATCCGGGGGTGTCGATGAGGTTGACCTTCACGTCGCCGACCGTGAAGGGGGCCATCGCGAGCGACACCGAAAGGTGCCTCTTTACTTCTTCGGGCTCGAAGTCCGAGACGGTGTTGCCGTCCTCGATCCTGCCCTGCCGGGGGATCGCGCCCGTTTGAGCCAAGAGGGCATCGGCCAGAGTCGTCTTGCCCGCTCCGTTGTGGCCGACGAGGGCCACGTTGCGGATCCGCGACGGTGGGTGGCTAGGCACGGTCTTGCACCTCCCTGGGTCGATAGGCGACTCCCCGGGCCGCCCGGCGCCGGAGCCTATCGGCACGAGCAGCGATCGTCAGGAGGGTGGACACGCGTTTTGCACCGAAGTTGGGCTGTGTGCGTGGTGTGCAGGTTCGATGGCCCGTATCCAGCGGCCTCGATGGTACGCTCGATCGCACGAGGCGCAAAGGAGAATTGATGTTCGATGGCCGTTGGCGGCATGCCGTAGACCGCGGCACGCAGCCTGTCGGCAGGGTCTTGGTTCGGGCGCACATCACCGCCGACGTGATCACGGGGTTCGGCTTGGTCATGTCCGTGGTGACAGCCGTGGTGGTCGGAAGCGGTCACCTTCTGATCGGTGTGGCGCTCCTCTTCCCGACAGGCCTTCCCGACCTGTTCGACGGCCCGGTGGCCAAGGTGTCGGGAACGGCGTCGGTTCGCGGCGCTTTCCTGGACTCGGTCGCAGACCGGGTGTCGGACGCATTCTTGCTCGGAGGGGTGGCCTGGTATCTGGCGGCTCACCACGGTGGCGAGGCCGTCCTGCTTCCCTTCTCGATCCTGGCGGTCACCTCTCTCATCTCGTACCAGAGAGCGAAGGCAGAGCTCCTCGGACTGACGGCTCGCGGCGGCCTGATGGAGCGCGCGGAACGCTTCATCCTTCTCGGCCTGTGCTTCATTGCCGGGTCCGTTTCGTCCGCGGCTTTCGTCCCGTCCCTGTGGGTGTTCCTGGCTCTCGTGCTCGCCACCGCCCTAGGCAGGTTCGCAAGAGTGGTCCAGGTCGCCGAGGGCCCCGTTCAACCTCTTGCCAGACCACGCACCGCTCGCACGCGAGCCCCGCAGGCCGGATCCGCCGACCCCGGATCCGCCGACCCCGAGCTCGTTCACTCGAGCCACCTGGCAGAGGTGTCACGACGCGCCGTTGCTCGCTGGCGCGAGGGCCGGACCGATTCGCGCTGGCGAGCGTGGCGCGTGGCCCGTGCGCAGCGCGAGATCGCGGTCCCGCGCGCAGCGGGGACGCGCCGCTCCGGGGACGGACCGGCCAAATGGTGGCCGAGACGCGATGACGCGCCGGGCGGGATCGCTCCAGCGAGCCGCTCGCGTGCCAGGCGCCCGAGAACGCGCCCGGGCGGCCGCCCACGTCCTGAGCGCTGAACCGGCAGCCCGAATTGCCCTCGCCGCGCGCGACGTTTCTCGCGTACAAGGGTCTCGGCGAGGCCATGCAGGCGTTGCCGGAGCCTGTCGCCGCAGTTGCCTGCCGCTTGGTCACCCTGGTTCTCACTGCGGCCCGTGCGGAATCGCGCGCCATGTACGGGCGGCACCTGCGCCGGGTCCTAGGCGACGAGCTCACCGACGACGAGGTGCGTACGTGGACGAGGCGCGCCTTCCTGTCGTATTCGCGTTACTGGATGGAGGGTGCGAGGTTGCCGGCGGTCCCCGCGTCCGAGGTGCTCGCGCGCATGGTCTGGCCGCAAGGGATGGAGCACTTGGTCGAGGGGATGGAGGCGGGCAAGGGCGTGATCATGGCTCTTCCCCATGTGGGTAGCTGGGAATGGGGAGGTGCGTGGCTCGCGCTTCAGGGCTACCCGATGGTGAGCGTCGCGGAGCCCGTCGAGCCACCCGAGCTCTACGACTGGTTCGTCCGACAGCGCGAGCAGATGGGCCTGGACATCTTGAAGCTCGGTGCGGGTAGCGGGCCTGCTCTTCTGAAGGCGCTCGGCGACGGCCGCCTCGTCGGGTTGCTCTGCGACCGCGACATCGTCGGCAACGGTGTCGAGGTCGAATTCTTCGGTGAGCGGACGACGTTTCCATCGGGGCCGGCGACCCTTGCTCTAAGGACCGGAGCGGCACTGCTCCCGACCGTCGTCTACAGCGGGCCTGGACGTGATCACAGCGCGGTCATCCGTCCGCCACTTCCGACCGAGCGCACCACGACATTGAGAAAGGACGTGGCGAGGGTCACTCAGGCGATCGCTTACGAGTTCGAGAAATTCGTGCGCCGGGCCCCCGACCAATGGCATCTCTTCCAGCCGAATTGGCCGAGCGACGCCGAGCCGATACGGACCGGACACGACGACCGACCCGTTGCGAACATCGAGGGTCGTCCCGGTCGCCGCGCGGGCGCGGCCTGACGGGCCAGGTCGGCAACTTGCGGGTCGCTCTTCACTGTCCCTACAGCCTGAGTGTTCCCGGAGGGGTCCAAGGCCAGGTGCTCGCCCTCGCACGCGAGCTTCGAGTGCTCGGGCACCACGCAACGGTCCTTGCCCCGTTGGACGCCGGCATCACCTCGGATGGCACTCAGGAAGGCACGGGCACATCCTCGGAGCACGTCGTCGGGCTCGGTCGATCCGTCCGCGTCAGAGCCAACGGATCCGTAGCTCCTGTTGCGCTCGGCCTGACTGCGTCCGTGCGCGCGCTCGCGGCACTGCGGGTCGGGCAGTTCGACGTTCTGCACCTTCACGAGCCGCTCGCGCCGGGAGCCTCATATGCGTGCCTGTGCGCCGGTGGGCCTGCAAAGGTCGGCACGTTCCACAGGAGCGGCGGAAGCGTCTTGTACTCCGTTCTCGGACCATTGGCGCGCGCGCTGGCAGGCAGGCTGCAAGTTCGTTGTGCAGTCTCGCAAGAGGCGCTCGCAACCGCACAGCGGGCACTCGGAGGCAGTTTCGAGCTGATCGGAAACGGTGTCGAGGTCGAGCGCTTCAGCTGTGTCGAACCCTGGCCGACCGAGGAGCCGACGGTCATGTTCGTGGGGCGCCACGAGAAGCGCAAAGGCCTCGAAGTGCTTCTCGACGCCCTGAGCCGGACGACCGGGCCCCCCGCCGTGTGCTGGGTAGCGGGACAAGGCCCCGAGACCGAGCGGCTGAAGGCGGAACATCCCCCCAGCGGCTCGCTCGTATGGCTCGGTCGAATCAGTGACGACGAGCTCGCGAGGCGGTTGAAGGGCTCGCACGTGGCTTGTTTCCCTTCGCTCGGCGGGGAGTCGTTCGGAGTCGTCCTGCTCGAGGCGATGGCGGCTCGTTCGGCTGTCGTCGCGAGCGACATCCCCGGGTACAGGGCCGCCGCACAGGGCCATGCCGAGCTCGTCGCCCCGGGCGACCCGGGCGCGCTCGCCAGGCAGCTCGAGGTCTCTCTATCCGATGCCGAATCGCGACGAGGAAGGTCCTCCTCACAAGCCCTCGACGCTGCATTCGGCTACGCCTCGACGCGGTCGATGTCGGCGGTGGCCGCTCGCTACGTGTCGGTCTACGAGGACGCGATCGAACGAGCGATTCTCCTGCGCCGAAGGACGAGGAACTAGCCAGAGTCTCCTTGGGCGGACGAACGCTGCCGTACACTTCGCTCGTGGCAGGGGCGGACAGCAGCCAGTCAGGGAGCAAGAGAGGCAATTCTCAGCCGTCGGGTGGCACGTCGCGAGGTGGCGCAGGCAGAGGCGGGGCCAAACGCAAACAAGGCGGCCGCAACAGTGGTTCGCGAGGCGGCGCCGGCAACGCCGGTGGCAGAGCGTCAGGCCAGAGACCTTCGGGTGGCCAACCTGGGCGCTCCGGCGCTGGCCAGTCCCGTCCCGCACGGCCCGCTGTTGGAGTGGCTGCGGGGACGACGCCGGCAAGAGCCACGGACCTGGCACCACCACCATTGGTCGTGGAGGCTTCGAACGTCGGCTCCGACGACAGGGCCCCGATCCCCGGCCGCGCACGCGCCCTTGCAGTTGCGGCGATGCCGGCACTTGTCGTCGTGGTCCTCGTGATCGCCGTGGGCGCCGCCGTCGGACAGCTGCTTGTGGGGCTCGTGGTCGCAGTCGTTCTCGGCGCGTGCGCATGGGCCGGCGTCTGGGTCGGCGCGTCGCGCCTGTTGCTCGGACGGGTCGGCGGTCGCTTCGTCGAGGAGCAGGACGTGCCGCGCGCGGCGAATCTGGTCGACGGCCTGTGCGCGACGATGGGCCTCCCGCTGCCGCAGATGATGTTGATCGACGACCCGTTCCGCGGTGCCCTCGTGATCGGGCGCAACGAGCGAACCGCCACCTTGGTTCTGACCACGGGCCTCCTGCGCGCCTTGGACCCGGTGGAGCTCGAAGGGGTGCTCGCCCACGAGCTGTCGCACGTCAAGTGCGGCGACATGGCGTCGGCCACCATGGCGGCCGCGGCCGTCCTCCCGCTCGCGCCGATGCTCTCGAGCTCACCCGAGCTCGTGCGCAAGCTCTCCGGGCCCGGCCGCGAGCTGGCGGCCGACGAGCGCGCCGTACTCGGTGACGCGCTACCCGCCGGGACTTCGCGACGCTCTGGTGAAGATGGCGGCGGGCCCGCCACCGGCTGCTCCCTCGGCGCTCGCGAGCGCCGGAACGGGTCGAGTGCTCAGGTGGGCCTGGACGGTGGTTCCCGAGCTCCTTGCTCCGATCTCGACCAAGGGGATCCTGGATGCTGCGTCCACCAGGGTGGCTGCGTTAGACGAGGCCTGAACCCGATTGGCGAGGCCTGGAACCGGTGGGCGAGGTGAACGGGCCCGGCGCCAGAGGGGTCGGCGGGGGGGTCCGGTTAGACTCGCAGCATGGAGCAGACCTCGACGAATCCCGGCGACGGCAGGCGCACCGGTACCTTCACCGTCAAGCGTGGTCTCGCCGACATGCTTCGCGGCGGCGTGATCATGGATGTGGTCACCGCCGAGCAGGCGCGCATCGCCGAGGACTCGGGAGCGGTCGCGGTCATGGCTCTAGAGCGCGTTCCCGCCGACATACGTGCGCAGGGCGGTGTTGCGCGAATGAGTGACCCCGCTCTGATCGAAGCGATCAAGCAGGCCGTCACCGTGCCGGTGATGGCGAAGGCTCGAATCGGCCACTTCGCGGAGGCTCAGGTTCTTCAGGCTCTCGAGGTCGACTACGTCGACGAGAGCGAGGTCCTGACGCCGGCCGACGAGGCGAACCACATCGACAAGTGGGCGTTCGAGGTGCCTTTCGTGTGTGGTGCGACGAACCTCGGAGAAGCGCTCAGGCGGATCTCCGAAGGTGCGGCTCTCATCCGGTCGAAAGGTGAGGCGGGCACAGGGAACATCGTCGAAGCCGTGCGCCACCTGCGTTCCATCCTCGGTGACCTCCGCGCCCTCACGCAGGCGGACGCGGCAGAGCGATACGCCTGGGCCAAGCAGCTCGCCGCGCCAGTCGACCTGGTGGGGGAGGTGGCGGAATCCGGCCACCTGCCTGTCCCGCTGTTCTGTGCCGGTGGCATAGCGACTCCTGCCGACGCGGCACTGGTCATGCAGCTCGGTGCGCAGGCGGTGTTCGTCGGGTCCGGGATCTTCAAGAGCGAGGACCCCGCTCGTCGGGCGAGGGCGATCGTCGAGGCAACCGCACATCACGACGACCCCGAGATCGTCGCGAAGGTGAGCTTCGGTCTCGGATCTGCGATGCCGGGGATCGAAGAGAGTGCACTCGACGTCAAGCTCGCAGAGCGGGGTTGGTGACAGGGGTTGGTGACAGACAGATGACCTCCGGGTCGCGAAGCACCTGGGTGCCCCCAGGTGGAAGTCGGCGTGATCGCCCTGCAGGGGGACTTCGCCGAGCACCGCGCGCGCTCTTTGTGAATTAGGAGCCGTTCCCCGCCCCATCAGGCGTCCCGTTGACCTGCCTGGCATCTCGGGCGTCGTGCTTCCCGGGGGGGAGTCGACGACGCTCTCGATGCTGCTCGACTCATCCGGGCTCAGAGATCCGCTCGGAAAGCTCCTCGCTGACGGCATTCCCGCGTTCGGAACGTGCGCAGGAATGATCCTTCTGTCATCGGAGGTGATCGGGGGCCGCCCGGACCAGGACACGTTCGGCACCCTGGACATAACCGTCAGGCGGAACGGCTTCGGCCGCCAACGCGAGAGCTTCGAATGCGTGCTCGATGTGACCGGGCTCGAAAACGGCCTGCCGGCGGTCTTCATCAGGGCGCCGGTCGTCGAGAACGTGTGGGCGCGGCCGTAGAGGTGCTGTCCGCGGTGGACAACTCGGCATCGCCGACGGGGTCTACTCCCGTTCTCGTTCGCCAGGGCCAGGTCCTGGCGGCGGCGTTCCACCCGGAGCTCACTGCCGATCGCCGCCTGCACCGCATCTTCCTCGAGCTCATCGAGACGATCTGAAAGAAGGGAAGGTAACGACATGTCAGGGCACTCGAAGTGGGCAACCACGAAACACCGGAAAGCTGCGGTGGACAAGGCGCGTGCCAAGCTCTTCGCGAAGCTCATCCGCCAACTCGAGGTCGCGGCGCGCGAGGGAGGCGCCGACATCGAGTCGAATCCGACGTTGAGGACGATGTTCGACAAGGCGCGGGCCTCGTCGGTTCCCATGGACACGATCGAGCGCGCGATAAAGCGCGGCACGGGTGAGCTCGAAGGGGTGAGGTACGAGGCCGTCTCGTACGAAGGCTACGGCCCGGTGGGCGTGGGCGTCATCGTCGAGTGCCTGACCGACAACCGCAACAGGACGGGAGCAGAAGTGCGGAACCTGTTCTCGAAGAACGGGGGTTCCACTGCCGAACCGGGCGCAGTTGCATGGCAGTTCTCCCGAAAGGGCGTCGTCGAGCTGCCTCGCGAGCTGGACGAGGACGCGATCATGGAGGCGACCCTCGACGCGGGGGCGGAGGACCTGTCCGACGACGGCGACAGGTGGGAGCTCATTTGCGCTCCCACGGATCTTGCGGCCGTGCGCAGTGCCCTGAGCGATGCAGGAATAACGGTGGTCTCCGACGAGCTTGCCATGGTGCCGAGTCAGACCGTCCCGGTGCACGACCTCGGAGACGCCCGAAAGGTGCTCCGCCTGCTCGAGGCTCTGGACGAGCACGACGACGTCCAGAACGTCTGGTCTAACTTCGAGATCCCCGACGACATCTTGGCTGCCGCCTCGGAATAGCGGCGCTACGATGCCGCCGCGACCGCCAGAGGACACAGACGGCGGCTGGCGCATCTGAGAGACATCTGACACGCACCTGAAAGAGCTCTATGGCGACGGGGAGGGACTCGGCCGTGGGAGAAGGTTTTCGGCCTGTTCCGGCGCAGATCGCAAGCCGCTTGCGCTGTCCCCGATGTGGGCGGCCGGTCGAGCGCACCGACCAGCCGGAGGGCCCGGGTGCCGGGTACACGTGCTCGGAGGGTCACCTCATCGGTCTTCGCGGCGGGTACCTCGACGTGTCGAGCGAACAGCAGGCCGACGAGTCCACGAGTCGCACGTTCGCCAGTTTCGGCTTCGAGTGGAACACGTTCGACGACGTACGTCCCGAGGACGCCGAATTCGCAGACGTCTATTTCAAGGATTTGGATTTCGGGGAGCTGCGCGGGAGGGTCGGGCTCGACGCGGGTTGCGGCAAGGGAAGGTACACACGCTTCTTGGCGCCCCACCTCGACGCGCTCTCCGCGCTGGACGGTTCGGACGCCGTCGTCGCCGCGGTCAAGAACCTCGATCAGTTCGACAACGTCGCAGTGGTCAAGTCCGATCTGCGCAGTGCTCCTTTTGCCGAGAAGTCCTTCGGGTTCGTAAGCAGCCTCGGCGTGCTGCATCATCTCGACGATCCACGCGCAGGGTTCGAGCGATTGGTGAGCCTGCTCGCGCCCGGGGGGACAATGCTGCTCTACCTGTACAGCAGGCCGAAGCAGATGAATGTCCGCCGCCTCGCGCTGATGCTCTCCGCAGCGGTCCGGCGGATGACGGTGCGGATGCCTCACCGGGTGCTCAAGCCCTTCAGCACCGCCATGGCCTTGGTGCTCGACTTCGCCGTGGTACGTCCCGGGCAATTCGGCGCCAGGCGCGGGATCGCGGTTCTAGCGGGCCTGCCCATGTCCGCTTACCGTGGCAAGCCCTTCCGTAGCCTCGAGCTCGACACGTTCGACCGCCTGAGCGCGCCGGTGGAGCACCGTTACGTATGGAGCGAGCTCGAGCCGTGGTTCGCGCGCCGCGGGGATGATCGTCGACGCGAAGCGCGATGAGGCAGGATGGTTCGTTCTCGCCCACCTGCCTGCTCACCCGTCCGGTCGCTGAGCTCGGCGGTCCACCGCTTCGTCCCACCCTCGCGATATCTTCGAACACGTGTTCGTGCTCGGAATCGACCCCGGGCTGTCGCGCTGTGGCTACGGGGCCGTCAGGCGTGACGGCCGAGCGACGCTCCGAGCCGTGGCGGGCGGAGTCCTGACGACTCCCGCCGACATGCCCCTGCCGGAGAGGCTCAGGTCGCTCATGGCGGAGCTGCAGGACCTGGTGGTCGAGTTGCAGCCCGACGTGGTCGCGGTCGAGCACGTGTTCTTCCAGAACAACGCCAGGACCGCCATGTCCGTCGGGCAGGCGAGCGGCCTGGCGATGGTCGCCGCGGCCCAGTCGGGCTGCGAGGTGGTCCGCTACACCTCCAACGAGGTGAAGCAGGCGCTCGTCGGATACGGCGCCGCCACCAAGCTGCAGGTGCAGCGGATGGTGGCCTCCGCGCTGCGCCTCGACTCCCCGCCGCGTCCTCCAGACGTCGCCGACGCGCTCGCGCTCGCGGTGTGCCACCTGACGACGATGCCGTTGCGACGCGCCATCGACGACGCACTCCGTGCGACCGCAGGTGGGGCAGCCTCGTGATCGGCTGGTTGCGCGGCGAGCTGATGAGTCGGGGAGCCGACGGCGAGCTGCTCGTCGACGTAGGCGGAGTCGGCTACCGCGTTCTCGTCCCTGCGACGGTGCTCAGCTCTGTCGGCGTGCTCGGCCAGACGGTCGGCCTTTTCGTGCACACCCATGTGCGCGAGGACGCCATCGTGCTCTACGGGTTCGCCACAGCGAACGAGAGACGATGCTTCGAGGCTCTCCTCGCAGCCCACGGCGTCGGACCTTCGCTGGCGCTGGCGGTCCTGTCCTCGTTGCAACCTGAGACATTGGTCCGCGCCGTGATCGACGGGGATCTCGACATGTTGTGCTCGGTGCCGGGTGTCGGGACGAAAGACCGCAGCCCGGCTCGTGCTCGATCTCAAGTCAAAGCTCGACCTGCCGGGTGCGGAAACGGTCGTCGGTCAACCGGGCTCGCCAGCTTCGGAGCGCTCCGAGGTTAGAGGCGCGCTCCAGGAGCTCGGCTACGGGCCCGAAGAGATCCGAAGGGCCCTCGAAGCGATTCCCGAAGCAGGATCCGTTGAGGACCTGCTTCGCGGGGCTCTCCGCGAGCTCGCGGCGGTGGGCGGCCGGAGATGAGCCCACGTCGCGAAGTCGTGAGCACCGACACCGAGACCGACACCGACACCGGTGTCGGGGGTCCGAGTCTGCCTGGCGAGCCCGAGGGTGCGGTCCACCGCTCGGTCGACCCGTTCGCCGACCCCGCTGAGCACGCAGAGGAGGCGCGGCTCCGCCCGAGGAGCCTCGCGGAATTCGTGGGTCAGGCCGAGCTGACCGAGCACCTGCAGATCGTGATCGAAGCGGCGCGCAAGCGGAAGCAGGCCGTGGACCACCTGTTGTTCGTCGGGCCGCCCGGTCTCGGGAAGACCTCCTTGGCCGGCATCGTCGCCGCCGAGATGGGAGTAGGTCTCCGTATCACCTCGGGCCCCGCCCTCGTCCGCACGGGGGACCTCGCTGCCCTGTTGACCGACCTGCAGGGGGGCGACGTCCTTTTCATCGACGAGGTCCACAGGCTGCCCCGTGCAGTGGAGGAGGTCCTCTACCCGGCGATGGAGGACTTTCAGCTCGACATCCTTGTGGGAAAGGGCCCTACCGCGCGCTCCATCCGCCTGGACCTGCCACGGTTCACGCTCGTCGGGGCGACGACAAGGACCGGATTGTTGACGAGCCCTCTGCGCGACCGCTTCGGCTTCGTGGCGCGCCTCGACCTCTACGGTGCGGACGAGCTGCAGGCGATCGTCTCGCGCTCTGCGGGGATACTCGGGGTGCCGATCGACGACGCAGGTGCACGGCGCATCGCAGAGCGCTCGCGGGGGACTCCGCGGATCGCCAACCGGCTGCTCAGGCGGGTCCGCGACTTCGTCGAGGTCCGCGCCAACGGGATCGTGACAGAGGAGCTCGCCACCGTTGGGCTCGACCTGTTCGGAATCGATCATCTCGGGCTCGACAAGGTGGACCGTTCCATACTCGACACCCTCTGCCGGCGTTTCGGGGGACGACCGGTCGGGCTCACGACCGTGGCCCAGTGCGTCGGGGAGGAGACCGACACGATCGAGGATGCCTACGAGCCCTTCTTGCTCCAGCAGGGCCTCGTTCAGCGCACCCCCAAAGGTCGCGTCGCCACGCCGCGGGCCTTCGCGCACCTCGGAATGACCGGCGCCCAGGTTCCGTCGGCGGCGCTCGGCGTTCAGGAGCTGATCGGGTGGGCCGACCTGGTGGGCGGCTCGGGATGATGCGCCGTAACGACGCGCCATAGGACTTCGGAGCACGTCATCGTGGCTCCTCGGGCACGCCCCGGCGGCGGTGTCCGGGAGGGGGGGCCTGGCCTGGACTAAGGTTCGCGCTGGCCTCGTGCCCGGAAGCTCCCGGCAGAGTCCACCAACCAAAATGCCGAGTGCCGCTCACGCCACCATTCTTAACGCTTACTCGTCGATCGCTGCGACGAAGCCGTCGACGACGAGCAGCTCCGGGAACATCGTCTTCTTCCTCGTCCTCATCGTCATCTTCTTTTTCATCTACCGATTCTTCATGAGACCCCGCCAGCGTGCGGCCCAGGCGCAGCGCGACACCCTCATGACGCTCGAGCCCGGCGACGAGGTCCTCACCGGAGCAGGGATCTTCGGGACCGTCCAGCACATACAGGGCGACCGTGTGACCCTGTGGACGGGCACCGGGAGCACGATCACGGTGCTCAGGCGGACGATCGCGAGGAAGCTCGACGAGGACGACGCCGAAGAAGGCGCTGCGGACGAACACGATCAGGATCACCACGACACCTGGGACGACGATGACGCGGCCGAGCTCGACCGGGCGCACCAGGAGCATCGCGACGATGCCGACGATCACGTGGCGCCCGGCTTCGTAGCAGGCGAAGAGCCAGCCCAGCCGACACAATCAACCGAACCGACGCAACCGACGAGCTCCGTCGACCCCACCGACGCCACGGGCACGACCACGGGCACCACCGACGCTCCGGAGCTGAACGGCCATATCGGTGACGCCTCATCCTCAGAGAGCCACACGAAGGACGAAGACCGGTGAAGACCTCGCTCAAGGTGACGCTCCTCGTGACCGTCGGGATCGCGATCATTGCCTTCTTCATGACAATCGCTGCCGGATGGACGCCGAAGCTCGGGCTCGACCTCGCCGGTGGGTTCGAGGCGACGTACAAGCCCGACATCGCGGTGTCGTCCGGCGAGATGTCAGACCATCATCTCGATCCTCCAGAACCGCATCGACGCGCTCGGCGTCTCGGGTGCGACGATCAACAGCCAGGGTGGCAACGTCGTCGTCCAGGTCCCCGGTCTCGCCAACCGACAGCAGCTCCTGAACACGATCCAGCAGACCGCCGAGATGCTGTTCCGCCCCGTGCTCTGCGAGGCACCGCCTTACACGCCCCCCGCGAAGGGCAAGCAGCCGCCGAGCGGCACGCCGACCTG
This sequence comes from uncultured Acidimicrobiales bacterium, assembly GCA_963801315.1. Lineage (GTDB taxonomy): Bacteria > Actinomycetota > Acidimicrobiia > Acidimicrobiales > CAVXTF01 > CAVXTF01. The sequence continues at coordinate 314,858 of CAWDEI010000007.1, forward strand.
CGGCTCGCAGTACCTGCTCACCGCGACGAGCCTCAACGTCGACACCAGCACTCAGCAACCAACGGGGACCGTCGGTCCCGATCCGGCACTCGCCGCCTACCCGACTCGGCCACTCCTTCGAGCCCGCACGGCGACGCAGCGTCCAAGACCGTGCTCCTCGAAACTGCCGCGAACACCGGGTTCGGCGGGGACCGTCTGGTTCTCGGGCCGGCTCAGGTGGCCGGCAACCAGATCACCTCGGCTCAGGCGACGTTCAACAGCCCCGATTGGGTGGTGAACCTGAATCTGAGCTCCAGCGGTTCGCACGACTGGGACACGCTCGGCGACACAGCAGTTCCACGCCTACATCGGGATCGACCTCGACGCACAGGTGATCTCCGCACCACTCACGCTTCCGGGCCAGGCGATCTTCACGAGCTTCGGAGGCAAGGTCCAGATCTCGGGGAACTTCACCGAGTCGACGGCTAAGAGCCTCGCGCTCGACCTTCAGTTCGGTGCACTTCCGGTGACCCTCGGAGGTGGGCCCCACGGCGTCGGTCCGCTGACCGAGCAGAGCGTCTCGCCGACGCTCGGCAAGTCCTCGCTGAACGCCGGCCTGGCAGCGGGTATCGGAGGACTGATCCTCGTGCTCCTCTACACGATCTTCTACTACCGCGGCCCTCGGGATAGTCGTGTTGACGGGTCTTGCGATGACGGCCGCACTCTTGTGGGCGATCGTCTCGGCCCTCAGCCATTCGGGTCTGGACCTGACGCTCGACCTGTCAGGTGTGACGGGGCTGATCGTCTCGGTAGGTATAACCGTCGACTCCTATATCGTTTATTTCGAACGATTAAAAGACGAGGCGCGCGCGGGCAGATCCGTGCGGAGCACCGTCGACCGTGCATTCCAGGGAGCGTTCCGCACCGTGCTTGCCGCGGACCTGGTCTCCCTGATCGCAGCACTCACTCTCTACATCCTGTCGGTCGGGTCGGTCAGGGGATTCGCCTTCTTCCTCGGGTTGGCGACGCTGCTCGACATATTCACCACGTTCTTCTTCACCCGGCCTCTCGTCATATGGCTCGGTCGTAACCGCAAGGTGACAGAAGCGAGGTTCATCGGAATCGCAAGGGGCCTCGCCATGCCGACGGAGCCGGTAGCGTGACGACCGTCACCGGCCCGCCGGGCGCGGCTCCACCGATGCCGCCAAGCGCCCGAACGCGTTCGTCCGGCTCTACCGGGGCGAGACGTCGTTCGACTTCGTCGGCCGCCGCAGGTGGTGGTAGCGCTGTCGGCGCTGATCATCGTCGCCGGGCTCGTGTCGTTGACGACCCGGGGGTTCAACCTCGGGATCGACTTCAAAGGCGGCACGGAATGGGTGATCCCCGCGAACGGCTTGTCCGTCAACACGGTGACGAGCGCCGTGCAGGCCGCAGGCGTTCCCCAACCCGTGGTTCAGGAGCTCGGCACCGGGGGGGGTGCCACGATCCAGGTGCAGGGCGACCTGTCCAAGCTGTCGGCCGCACAGCACACGGCGGTGACCAACAAGGTGATCGACGTCCTCGCGAGCCTCGCCCACACTCGACGTCAGAACGTCAGCGAAACGTCAGCGACGTCGGGCCGACCTGGGGATCGGAGATCACGAAGAAGGCGATCATCGCGGTCATCGTCTTCTTCATCGTCGTCGTCCTCTACATCTCGTTCCGGTTCGAGTGGAAGATGGCTCTCGCCGCGCTCATCGCCGTGATCCACGACCTGCTGGTCACGGCCGGCATCTATTCGCTGTTCGGGTTCCAGGTGACCCCTGACACCGTGATCGCAATCCTCACGATCCTCGGTTACTCGCTGTACGACACCGTCGTCGTGTTCGACCGGATCAGGGAATCGACGAGGGGGCTCGGCGCGTCCGGGCGGATGACCTACGAGGACGTCGTCAACCTGTCGATGAACCAGGTGCTCGCCCGGTCGATCAACACCTCGCTCGTCGCCATCTTGCCGGTGCTGTCGGTGCTGGTCATCGGCGCCGAGATCCTCGGCGCGTCGACGCTGCAGTATTTCGGTCTCGCTCTCGTGATCGGACTCACCTCCGGTGCCTACTCCTCGATCTTCATCGCCTCGCCGATCCTCTCGCAGCTGAAAGAGCGCGAGCCCCGCTACTCCGAACATCCGCCTGAAGCTCGCGAACCGCGACACGCGCGTCAGGCCTGCTCACCCCGGCTGCGGCGGCCGCCATGTCAGGGGCGGCCGACGTGACGAGGCGCGGCGCCGACACGGCCAGTCGGCCAAGAAGCAGGCCGGCACCATCCGCCCGGCTGCACGAACCGGTGCGCGCGGCGGCCCAGCCAGCAGCAAGGCGAGCGGTGGCCAAACCGGTCGAGCAGACCGCCGACCTCGCTGCAGGTGACGGTGCCGGCGCTACGGACGCGGTCGCGACGAACGGAGGCGCCCCGGCCACGGGCGGACAGGCCCGTTCAGGCACGGGAACCTCGAGGACCGGCGGTGGCCGCCCGCAGGGAGCGTCGGCGAACAGGCGTCCTCCTCCGCGCCCGCGAAAGGGCAAAGGCAAGGGCGGCAAAGCGGCGCTGAGAGGCCCTGTCGTCCGACGAGCGGTCCGGGACGAGGGGCATCGGCCCTGACCAGGCCCTACGGCGGGTACCTTGAAGGGATGGTAACCCTCGAGCGCTCGGCCGCCTCGCCCCGCAGGGCGGCGGGGCTCGAGGCGCTGCTGGCGGCTGTCATCGAGCGGCTCGAGGCGCGTCCCGCAGGCCTCGACGACGAGGGTCGCGACCTGGTGGTGAGTGCCGGCCACCTCGCCGACGAGGTCCACCGCGGCCAGGTGAGGCGCTCGGGGGAGCCCTACGTCACCCATCCGCTTGCAGTCGCGAGCATCGTCGCTCACCTGGGCCTCGACCCGCGGTCGGTCGCCGCGGCCATCCTCCACGACGCCGTCGAGGACACGGGCCTGTCGCTCGACGAGGTCGAGAAGCGCTTCGGGCCCGAGGTGTCGGCGATCGTCGACGGTGTCACCAAGCTCGACAGGCTCCAGTTCGACTCGAAGGAGGCCCAGCAGGCCGCCACCGTCCGCAAGATGCTCATCGCGATGGCGAGCGACTGGCGCGTCCTCGTGATCAAGCTCGCCGACCGTCTCCACAACATGCGGACGATCGCCGTGATGCCCGAGTGGAAGCAGCGCAGGACCGCGCAGGAGACCCTCGACATCTACGCGCCGCTGGCTCACCGGCTCGGCATCCAGGATCTCAAGTGGCAGCTCGAGGACCTCGCGTTCGCGACCCTGCACCCGAAGCAGTACGCGGAGATCGAGCAGATGGTCGCGGTGCGCGACCCCGAGCGCGACCAGTACCTGGCGCGGGTGCTGGTCGCCGTGCGCGACCGGCTCGCGAGCTCCGGCGTCGGCGCCGAGGTGACCGGCCGTCCGAAGCACCACTGGAGCATCTACGAGAAGATGGTCGTGAGGGGCAAGGAGTTCGCCGACATCTACGACCTCGTCGGGATCCGTGTCGTCGTCGGCTCCGAGAAGGACTGCTGGGCGGCGCTCGGGTCCATCCACGCGATCTGGAGCCCCGTTCAGGGCCGTTTCAAGGACTACATAAACAGCCCGAAGTTCAACCTCTACCAATCGCTTCACACGACGGTGGTGGGCCTGGAGGGAAAGCCGATCGAGGTGCAGATCCGGACCCAGGAGATGCACCGCCGGGCCGAGTACGGCATCGCCGCCCACTGGGGGTACAAGGCCCAGGCGACGGACGGCGGCGCGGCGGCCTCGACCGAGATGGCATGGCTCCAGCGGATCGTGGACTGGCAGGCCGACACGGTCGACCCGTTCGAATTCCTCGAGACCCTGAAGCTCGACCTCGACCAGGACGAGGTCTACGTGTTCACCCCGAAGGGGAAGGTGATCGCGCTCCCGGCGCGCTCGACCCCCGTCGACTTCGCCTACGCCATCCACACCGAGGTCGGGCACCACTGCATCGGCGGCAAGGTGAACGGCAGGCTCGTGCCGCTCGACACCCAGCTGTCGTCGGCCGACACCGTGGAGATCATCACTTCGAAGGTCCCGTCTGCGGGGCCGTCGCGCGACTGGCTGCAGATCGTCGCCTCGCCGAGGGCGCGCAACAAGATCCGCCAGTGGTTCAGCCGTGAGCGGCGCGAGGACGCGATCGAAAACGGCCGCGAAGAGCTGACCAAGGCCCTGCGCCGCGAGGGGCTACCCACCCAGAAGCAGGTGACGGCAGGGGCGCTCGAGCGCCTTGCCGCGACAATGAGCTACACCGACACCGACGCTCTGTTCGCGGCGGTCGGCGAGGGACACATCTCGGCGCGCTCCATCGCGCAGCGCGTCGCAAGGGAGCTTCGCGGCGGCGACAACGAAGAGCAGCTACCGACGACGGTGCGCCCGAACTCTACGGACGTAAGGACCCGCCGTGACGCCCGCGGTCGGCGTCTACGTGGAGGGTCTCGACGACGTGATGGTCAGGCTCTCGCGATGCTGCACGCCCGTCGCGGGAGACGAGATCGTCGGGTTCGTGACGCGCGGCCGGGGCGTGAGCGTCCACCGAGCGGACTGCGCGAACGCACTGGCACTCGCGACCGGCGAGCGCGAGAGGCTCATCGAGGTCGAGTGGGACCGGGGCGGCACGGCATCGTTCCTCGCGAGCATCGAGGTGATGGCGTTCGACCGAGCGAGCCTTCTCGCAGACGTGACGCGCGCCGTGTCGGAGCACCACCTGAACATCGTGTCGTCGTCGAGCCAGACGACCCCCGACAGGGTGAGCCGCATGCGCTTCGACGTCGAGCTTGCCGACCTTGCGCATCTCGAATCGCTTCTCGGATCGCTGAAGCGTCTGGACAGCGTCTTCGACGCCTACCGATCGCTTCCCGGTCGTCGCGGCGTAGGCGGCGCGACCGTGACGGACCTGGCGCCTGTTCGCGCCTTGAAGGGGATGAAGGACGTCCTGTGGCCGGCCTCCTACCGCTGGGAGGTCCTGGTCGCGACGTTCGCCGGCCTGGCCCAGCAGGCCGGCTACGGGCTCGTGCTCTCGCCGGTGCTCGAAGAGGCGCGCCTGTTCCACCGGGGCTTCGGCGACGAGAGCGAGGTCGTGGGCAAGGAGATGTACGAGTTCGACGACCGGGACCGCCGCCGCCTCGCGTTGAGGCCCGAGGGCACCGCGCCCGTCGTCCGGGTCTTCATGGAGCACCACCCCGTGACCCCTTGGAAGGCGTGGTACGTGACGCCCGCCTTCCGTCACGAGCAGCCGCAGGCGGGGCGCTTCCGCCAGCACCACCAGGTGGGGGTGGAGGCGATCGGTACCGACGACCCCGATCTCGACGTCGAGGTGGTCGCGCTCGCTGCGTCGCTTTACAGGACGCTGGGCCTGCGGCGTGTCGCGCTCGCAGTGAATTCGATGGGGTGCGCCGAGTGCCGGGCCGCTTACGTGGAGGCACTGCGCGCCTACCTGCTCGAGCACCGCGACGAGCTCTGCGACGAGCACCGCGACAAGCTCGACCGGCCGCTTCGGGTCCTCGACTGCAAGACACCCGAGTGCCGCCGGGTGACCGAGGGTGCACCGAAGATCGTCGACTGGCTCGACGAGGAGTGCGCCGCGCACTTCGCCAGGTTCACCGCGGGTCTCGATGCGCTCGGCATAGAGCACCACATCGAGCCGCGTCTCGTGAGGGGATTCGACTACTACACGCGGACCACGTTCGAGTTCGCTGCCGAAGCCCTCGACGCAGCACAGAACGCGGTCGGCGGCGGTGGCCGCTACGACGGTCTGGTGGAGCGGCTCGGCGGGCCGCCCGCGCCGGGGATCGGATTCGGCATCGGTATAGAGCGGCTCCTGCTCGCGTGCGACGCGGAGGGTTGCTTCGAGATCGCGCCCCCGCCGCTCGACGCCTTCGTTGTGGACCTGACCGGGGGAGAGGCCGCGCGTGATCTGTGCGAAGACCTCCGGCGCGCAGGACTCGGTGCGGACCGTGCGTTCGATCGCAGGTCTCCGAAGGCACAGATGAGGCTCGCCGACCGCTCGGGTGCGCGCGTCGCGGTGATAGTCGGTCCCGACGAGCTCGCCGCGGGAGAGGTCACGTTCCGCGAGATGCGCGGCAGGCGGCCCCGAGAAGCGCATCGGCCGGTCCGAGCTGGTGGCCGCGCTCCAGGGGACGAAGTTGTGAGCGCGACGTCGATGCGCACCCACCTGTGCGGCGAGCTGAGGCTCTCCGACGAGGGTGAGCGCGTCCGGCTCTGCGGCTGGGTCGCGAGCAGGCGCGAGCACGGTGAGCACCTTTCGTTCGTGGACCTTCGCGACTACTCGGGCGTCACCCAGTGCGTGGTGGACGGATCGACAGACGTCCGGTCCGAGTGGGTTCTCCAGGTCGAAGGAACCGTCAGGAGACGTCCTGAGGGTAGCGAGAACGACAAGATATCGACCGGCGAGATCGAGCTCGGCGACTGCTCGGTCGAGATCCTGGCGAAGGCCGAGCCCCCGCCGTTCCCGACCGACGGCCGCTCGGACACCGACGAGGCGGTCCGCCTCCGGTACCGCTACGTGGACCTGCGCCGTCCGGGGATGCAGGCGAACCTCCGCCTGCGCGGACGGGTCCTTGCCGCCATGCGCCGGTCGATGGTGCGCCAGGGGTTCGTCGAGGTGGAGACGCCGCTTCTGTGGACACCGACTCCAGAAGGAGCTCGGGAGTTCGCCGTTCCGTCACGCCTTCACCCGGGGGACTTCTACGTCCTGCCTCAGAGCCCGCAGATAGCCAAGCAGCTCCTGATGGTGTCGGGATTCGACCGCTACTTCCAGATAGCGCGCTGCATGCGCGACGAGGACCTGCGCGCGGACAGGCAGTTCGAGTTCAGCCAGCTCGACATCGAGATGTCGTTCGTCGGGCCGGAAGAAGTTCAGGCGGCGATCAACGACGCAGTCCTCGAGTCCACCGAGGCGGCGACCGGCGAGCGGCCAGGCGAGGTCGAGGGCATGACGTGGCGAGAGGCGATGGAGCGCTTCGGGAGCGACAAGCCCGACATGCGGTTCGGCATGGAGCTCGTCGACCTCGACGACGTGCTCGAGAAGTCGGGAATTAGAGCCTTCGAGGCGCCGACTCGACGAGGGATCAGGGTTCCGGGTGGGGCATCGTTCGCGCGCAATCGCCTCGACGCGCTGGTCGAGCGTGCGATCTCCCTCGGTGCCAAGGGTCTCGCGTGGTTCAAGGTCAGTGCCCTGGAGCCCGAGGTGGAGCTCTCGTCCCCCCTCGACAGGCTCTTCGACGCATCCACGAGAGCTGCGTTCGTGAACGCGATGCGAGCAGAGGCGGGCGACCTCCTGCTAGTCGTCGCAGACGAATGGCGGACAGCCTGCTCGGTGCTCGGTCAATTGCGAGCCGAGCTCGGCAGGACCCCGCCCGGCGAGGGCGCGAAGCGCTACCTGTGGGTGACGGAGTTCCCGATGTTCGAGGGCCTCGACGACTCGGGTCGCCCGATCGCCCAGCACCACCCGTTCACGATGCCGCACCCCGACGACCTCGATCTCATGCAGAGCGACCCGTTGGCGGTGCGCTCTGCCGCCTATGACCTCGTGCTCAACGGCTGGGAGCTCGGTTCGGGGTCGGTCCGGATACACCGCGAGGACATCCAGCGGCTCGTGTTCGACGCGCTAGGGATCACGCCCGAGGAGGCCGAGGCGCGGTTCGGGTTCTTGCTCGGTGCGTTCCGCTACGGCGCCCCGCCGCATGCCGGGTTCGCCGTAGGGGTGGACCGTTTCGTGGCGCTGCTCGCTGGCGAGGAGAACATCAGGGAGGTGATCGCCTTCCCGAAGACCCAGTCGGGGGCGGACCTGATGACGGGTGCGCCCCGCCCTCTCGCCGCAGAGGCGTTGAGGGACCTTCACCTCCAGGCGCGACGCCCTGGGCCCGCCTGAGGTGGCGACGGCGCGCCGGAGTACGGAGAGCGGGAGCGCGCCATCCGCTCTCGGACGGCGGCGACCTCTTCGGCGCTGCGGCCGCAGCCACGCTCGAGTCGACCGGGCCGCTCGCGGCGAGGTTGAGACCGAGGACGCTCGACGAGGTGATCGGCCAACGACATCTGGTGGCGCCCGGTGCGCCGTTGCGATCGCTGGTCGAGCAGGACCGCGTCTCCTCCGCCATCTTGTGGGGCCCGCCGGGATCGGGAAAGACCACGCTCGCTCTCGCCGTCGCGGCGCAGAGCGCGAAGGAATTCGTGACGCTGCAGGCGGTGAGCGCGGGGGTCGCCGACGTCCGCGAGGCCATCGCCCGAGCGCGGACCCGCCTCGGCGAGCACGGGACGGGGACGATCCTTTTCATCGACGAGGTCCACCGGTTCAACCGCGCACAGCAGGACGCACTCCTGCCGGCGGTCGAGGCCGGCCTCGTCGTGCTGATCGGTGCCACGACCGAGAATCCTTATTTCAGTGTCAACTCGCCCCTGCTGAGCCGTTCCACTCTCTGGCGCCTGTACCCGCTCGGGGACGACGACATCCGCCAGATCGTGGCGAGGGGGCTCGCCGAACTTGATGCCGAAGCGGAGCCCGCCGCCGTCGACGAGCTCGTTTCCGTGGCCGACGGGGACGCACGCGCCGCGCTCGGGACCCTCGAGGTCGCGGTGGCTGTTGCGGGCGCGTCGTGCCGTGAGCACGACCGACGTGGAAAAGGCTCGTGCGGGCCGTCTCGTCCATCACGGCCGCGACGACCATTACGACATGGTGAGCGCGCTCATCAAATCGGTGAGGGGATCGGATCCCGACGCCGGTCTCTACTGGCTGGCGCGCTTGCTCGAGGCGGGGACCGATCCGCGGTTCGTCGCGCGGAGGCTCGTCATCCTCGCGAGCGAGGACGTCGGCATGGCGGACCCGTTCGCGCTGGTGGTCGCGGACGCGGCTGCCAGAGCCGTGGAGTTCGTAGGCCTTCCCGAGGCCCAGCTGAATCTCGCCCAGGCGGTCGTTCACCTCGCCGTGGCCGAGAAATCGAACAGGATCACCGCGGCGCTCGGACGCGCGCTCGAAGACGTCCGCCGCGGCGCCCGCACCGACGTGCCAACGCATCTTCGTGATTCGCACTACCGGGGCGCGGCGGCGCTAGGGCACGGCGAGGGGTACGAGTACCCTCACGACGATCCGAGGGGTTGGGTGCAACAGGAGTACCGCCCGCCCGAGGTGGCCGGGCACGTCTACTACGAGCCGAGCGACCACGGATCGGAGGCCGGCGTCGCACGGCGACTCGCGAATCTGAGATCGGCGACATCACGGGGACGGACTGAATGAAGCACGGCCCACGAAGGGCGATCTTCACCACGGCGACGATCGTGCTCGTCGGGCTCGTGACATCGCCGGCCATCGCCAGCGCCGGCACGGCCCGGACTGCCGGCGCCACCGGAGCCGGCGCCACCGGACTGGTGGATTCGGGCGTCGTGTCGGGACCCCTCGTGCGTATTGCGGGCCGGTTGGCGGCGCTTCCCGAGGGAGCGCGCGAGGGCCGGGCGGCTCGAGAGCTCAACGGTAGTTTCCGGCGAGGTGTCTCTCCGGCCGGCCGACCCCGGTGCGCTGGATGCGTTCGCGACGGCCGTATCGGATCCTGCGTCAGCCAGCTATCAGCGCTACCTGGCACCCGGTGAGTTCGGGCCGCGGTTCGGGGCCTCGGGATCCACCATCGCCGCCACCATCAGCTGGCTCGCCGGTCGGGGGATCCGCGGTGCGGTCGCCGACAGCGACGATCTTTCTGTGAGATTCCGTGCGACAGCAGCGCGGATCGAGGAGGCGTTCGGCATCGGCCTGGAGCGCTACGCCGTGCCGGGCGGCGAGATGCGGTTCGCGCCGAGCGCCGAGCCCCTCGTGCCGGCCGGGCTCGCTCCCGAGGTCGAGGGAGTTCTCGGGTTCAGCGACGTCGGGGTCCCCCGGCCGCTGCTGGTCCCCGACAGTGGCGCGCGGGCGGGACACTCAACGGTCCGTGCGAGGGGTTCCGGAGTGAAGCCGTCGATATCGGGTCCGGCTGCGTGCTCTGCGGCGTCGACCGCCGCAGCGGACCAAAACGCCTGGACCGCGAACCAGATCGCGTCGGCGTACTCGATGCCCGCCGTCTACTCGCAAGGGCGGTTAGGTGCAGGGATCTCGGTGGCTGTCTACGAGCTCGAGCCGTTCGCCCCCTCGGACATCCAGGCGTACCAGTCCTGCTATCGAACGCATGCTGCGGTCTCGGTGACATCGGTCGACGGTGGCCCGGGTACGGGTGCCGGGACGGGGGAGTCGGCGCTCGACATCGAGCAGGTGATCGGCCTGGCGCCGGATTCGACCGTGCACGTCTACCAGGGCCCTGACTTCGAGTCGGCCACCGATGCCGAGGTGCTCGACGTATACGAGCGGATCGCCGACGACGACAGTGCGCCCGTCGTGTCCACCAGTTGGGGGATCTGCGAGGCGGGGCTCGAGCCTGGATTTGCATCTACCGAGTCTGGTGTTTTCCAGCAGATGGCGGCCCAGGGTCAGTCCATCTTCGCCGCGTCGGGCGACTCCGGTTCGGAGGATTGCTTCGAGGCTTCCGAGGACGAAGACACGAGCCTGCAGGTCGACGATCCGGGCAGCCAGCCCTGGGTGACCAGCGCGGGGGGTACCAGCCTCACGGTGCTCGGGCCTTCACCCGCCGAGTCGGTGTGGAACGACTGCGTCGGCGACATAGGCGACGGGTGTGCCGAGAGCGGATCGCCGAACGGCGCAGGCGGAGGTGGCGTCTCGATGGACTGGCCGCTCCAGTCCTGGGAGACAGGTCCCGGGGTGACGAGCTCGGACTCGTCTGGCGCGCCGTGCGACGCAGCTCCCGGTCATCTCTGCAGAGAGGTGCCGGATGTCTCGGCGTCGGCCGACCCGTACCACGGTTACATCATGTTCTTCGGGGGAGGTTGGCTGGCCGTCGGGGGCACGTCGGCCGCCGCGCCGCTGTGGGCGGCCGTCACTGCTCTCGCAGACCAGGGGTGCCTCGTTGCGGGTGCCTCGTTCGTTCACAGCCACGTGGTCGGCTTCGCCGACCCGAAGCTCTACGTGCTCGGGTCGTCGGGCACCCCGCCGTTCAATGACGTCACGATCGGCAACGACGACTTCACCGACACGAGCGGCGGCCTTTACCCCGCTACGGCCCACTACGACATGGCGACGGGGTGGGGCACCCCGATCTCCTCCCTGCTCGTGCCCGATCTCCAGCCCTCGGGCGGCTGCCCTTCTGTCACAGGGGTCTCTCCTTCGAGCGGGCCGACCTCGGGGGGAACGGTCGTGGCGATCAGCGGGTCCGACCTGGCAGGGGTGAGGAGCGTCCACTTCGGCGCCAACGCTGCGACATCGGTCTCCTACAACGCGGGATTGCAGGTGGTCGACGCGACCGCTCCGGCTTCCGCCTCGCGGGGCGATGTCGACGTGACGGTGACGACCGAGAACGGGACGTCGGCGGCGGAGGGTTTCGACAAGTTCGACTACATCGGGCCTTCGGTCACCGGCGTCGTCCCACCTGCGGGCACGCCTATCGGGGGCGCAACCGTCCGAATCGACGGAGGCGGGTTCACCGGAGCGACGGCCGTGCACTTCGGCAGCACCGAGGCGGAGCACTTCACCGTCGTCTCCGGCAGCGAGATCATGGCGATATCGCCTCGCGGACCTGACGGTGCGGTTGTGGACGTCACGGTCGCCACGCCGGTCGGTACCAGCCCGAGGTTCGCTCCTGACCACTTCAAGTTCACGTTCGACCCGCTTGTCACCAACCTCTCGCCTTCCTCGGGGACGGTTCGCGGCGGCACGGCGGTGACCCTGACGGGAGCGAACTTCACTGGGACGAAGACGGTGGAATTCGGCGGAATTCCGGCCGATTTCCGGGTCACGGGCCCGGACACGATCGTCGCGACGACGCCGGCATCGCGCCACGGAGCGCAGGTCGCGGGCGTGACCGTCGTGAACGCGCACGGGTCTTCGCCTGCGTCCGGCTCGGCTGTCTTCCGCTTTGTCGTGCCCCCGTCCGGCTACTGGCTCGCAGCAGCGGACGGGGGGATCTTCAGTTACGGCGCTGCTCGCTTTCACGGCTCGACGGGAGGAAAGGTCCTGAACGAGCCCATCGTCGGGATCGCTGCCCTCGCCGACGACGAGGGATACAGGCTCGTCGCGAGAGACGGCGGCGTGTTCTGTTTCGGTGGCGCGAGCTATCACGGCTCCATGGGAGGCAGGCACCTGAACGATCCAATCGTCGGGATCGCGGCGACGCCCGACGGCGGCGGCTACTGGATGGTCGCCTCTGACGGCGGGATCTTCAGCTTCGGCGACGCCGGCTATCACGGCTCCATGGGAGGCAGGCACCTGAACGATCCCATCGTCGGGATCGCGGCGACGCCCGACGGCGGCGGCTACTGGATCGTCGCCTCTGACGGCGGGATCTTCGCATTCGGCGACGCCGGCTATCACGGCTCCATGGGAGGCAGGCACCTGAACGATCCCATCGTCGGGATCGCGGCGACCCCCGACGGCGGCGGCTACTGGATGGTTGCCTCTGACGGCGGGATCTTCAGCTTCGGCGACGCCGCATTCCACGGCTCCATGGGAGGCAGGCACCTGAACGATCCCATCGTCGGGATGGCTGCAAGTGCCGGCGGCGGCGGTTACTGGCTCGTCGCCTCGGACGGCGGGATCTTCGCGTTCTCCGCCGAGTTCTCGGGTTCAGCGGGTGCGATACGCCTCGTCGCGAGCGTCGTGGGCGCGGCCGCGACATGAGGTCGCCGGCTTGTCGCCCGCGGTCGGGGCCGAGTCGTCGCCGACGGCAGGGGCCGACCTGTGACGCACGGTTGGCGGGTTAGGGAACGTTCGTGTGTATAACGGGGCGTTTATAACACGTCGTGACGAGAACGGTGAAACGCACCTCGGAGGTGCCTGTGCGCTCTCGCAGGGCGGAAGATTCCGACCAGTAGGATCTGCAACTCATGGGAGCAGCTGCGACCGTCGCTCTCGTCGCGTCGTGCGTGGCATTGCTCGCAGTGACCGCCACCGTGGTCGTCGCCGTCGGCCTCGGCCGCAGGACCCGTGAGCTGGCAGAGGTCGTCGCCGAGCTACGGGCCGAGACCCTTCCTCTCGTGCGCGACGCCAGGACCGTTGTGGACCACGCGGCCACCGAGATGGAACGGGTGGGCGACGTCCTCGGAAGTGCAGAGGCGGTCTCCGCAACCGTCGACTCAGCGTCGAGGCTCGCATACCGGGCGTTCTCCAATCCCGTCGTGAAGACCGTCGCCTTCGGTTCGGGGCTGAGCGGAGCGATGCGCCGCCTCGTTGCGCTTCGTTCGTCGGGGGGCCGCGCAAGCGGCGGGCGCAAGACGCCGAGGAGGAGTTCGAGATGATGCGCCGGGCAAGATGGCTTGCGACGGGTGTCGCTATCGGTGCAGGCGGGACGATCTGGGCCAAACGTCGCCTCGGAACGCTCCAGGAGAGGCTAGAGCCGGCTCGCGTTGCAGTCGACCTTGCCGACGCCACTCGAGAGCGTGTCCGGGCCGCCGTAGGGGCGGGAAGGGCGCAAGCGCAACGACGCGAGGAGGAGATCCGCACGAAGCTCGAACGGCGGGCCGAGCCGTCTACGGGGCTGGAGATGACCGCCCGGTAGGATCGCCCGGATGGACGCCGAGGAGTTGAGGTCCGCATTCACGGGCTTTTATGCCGCGCGCGGGCACACACTGCTGCCTTCGGCGAGCCTGATCCCTCACGATCCGACGGTGCTGTTCACGATCGCAGGCATGGTTCCGTTCAAGACGTACTTCGTCGGCGAGGAGCTTCCCCCGTCTCGCAGGGTGACGTCGGTGCAGAAGTGCTTCCGCACTGTCGACATCGAAGTGGTCGGGACGACCCTCAGGCACTTCACGTTCTTCGAGATGCTCGGGAACTTCAGCTTCGGCGACTATTTCAAGAGCGAGGCGATCCCGTTCGCCTGGGAGCTGTTCACGGAGGTGCTCGGGATCGACGCCGGGCGCCTGTGGGTGACGGTGCACGAATCCGACGACGAGGCCGCCGAATTGTGGACCAAGGTGGTCGGAGTACCTCCCGAGCGCGTGCAGCGCATGGGGGAGGACAACTTCTGGAAGATGGACGTGACAGGCCCGTGCGGGCCGTCCTCGGAGCTCTACTACGACCGGGCTGACGACATCGGCTCCGGCGGGGGTCCTGCCGGCGGGGACGAGGAGCGGTACGTCGAGCTGTACAACCTCGTGTTCATGCAGTACAACCGCACGGCGGACGGCACGCTGGAGGATCTCCCGTCGCGCAACATCGACACCGGCGCGGGATTGGAGCGGATCCTCCCCGTGCTGCAAGGCGTCTCCTCTCCGTACGAGACGGACCTCATACGGCCGGTGATCGCTACTGCGGAACAGATCACCGGCACGCGCTACGGCCGAGACGAGCAGACCGACGTCTCGCTGCGGATACTGGCCGATCACGCGCGAGCCATGACGATGCTCGTATCCGACGGCGTCCTTCCGTCCAACGAAGGCCGCGGGTACGTCCTGCGCCGGGTCATCCGCCGCGCGATCGTCCGTGCCCAGAGGCTCGGCGTGACAGGAGACGTCACGCCGAGCCTCGTGGAGTCCGTCGCCTCGGTCCTGGGCGGCGCTTACCCGTCGGTAGCGTCAGAACTCGAGACGGTGCAACAGACGGTCGGGCGCGAAGAGGGCCAGTTCCTGCGCACGTTGCACTCGGGTTCTTCGATCCTCGAAGATGAGCTCGACCGCTCTCCGAGCATTCTCCCGGGTGACGTCGCGTTCCGGTTGCACGACACCCACGGGTTCCCGATCGACCTGACCGTCGAGATGGCCGCCGAGCGCGGGGTGCCGGTCGACCTCGAGGGATTCCGCCACGAGATGGAAGCTCAGCGCGAGCGTGCAAGATCGGACGCGGCGCGCCGCAAGCGTGCTGCCGGCGACGAGTCGACCTATCGGGAGTTGCTCGACGCGTCGGGGCCGACCCGGTTCACCGGGTACGAGCACTTCGAGCAGCCGGCTGTGGTGGTCGCCGTCTTCGAGACCGCGACACCGGGCGAGTTCGAGGTCGTTCTCGACAGGACGCCGTTCTATGCCGAGTCCGGGGGACAGCTCGGCGACACCGGAGTGATCACGACCGAGACCGGCCGTGCGCTGGTGCACGACACCCAGAGCCCCCTCACCGGGGTGATCGTTCACCGGGCTCGAATCGAAGGGGAGCTGTTCGTCGGCCAGGACGCGCTCGCTGTCATCGCGCCCGAACGACGCGAAGCGCTGATGCGGAACCACACCGGGACGCATCTGCTCCACTCAGCACTCAGGCGGGTGCTCGGCGACCACGTCCGACAGCAGGGGTCGAGCGTCGCTCCGGACCGCCTCAGGTTCGACTTCTCCCACCATGGCCAGGTGGCTCGCGAGGAGATCGAAGCGGTGGAGGAGCTCGCGAACGCGGATGTCATAACCGACGACCGGGTGCAGGTGGTCGAGATGTCGCGCGCCGAGGCGGACAAGTCGGGTGCCATCGCCTTCTTCGGCGACAAGTACGGAGACCGGGTGCGGGTGGTGCGCGCAGGCGCACATTCGACCGAGCTGTGCGGGGGGACGCACGTGGGAGCCCTCGGGATGATCGGCCCCGTCACGATCACCTCCGAGAGCTCGATCGGTGCCGGCACTCGCCGGATAGAGGCATTGACGGGGCCCGGGGCGCTCGCCTTGTCGACCGACCACCGCCGGATACTCGACGAAGCCTCTCGCCTGCTCAGGGTGGACCCCGAGGGCCTGTTGCCCGCGCTCGACAAGCTGACCGAACGCCAGCGCCAGGCCGACAAGGAGCTGTCGCTCCTGCGCTCGAAGTCGCTCGAGGGGGACGCCCTCGAGCTCGCCGAGGGCGCGGTGGACGGTGTGGTGGTCGCGAGGCGCGACGGGCTCACCCCCGAGCAGTTGCGCGACCTCGCCCAGGCCGTGCGCCGTCGTCCGAACGTGAGCAAGGTCGTGATCGGCGGGTCCCCCGACGGAGCGAAGGTCGCGATCGCCGCGGCCACAGACGGCAGTGTGGACGCGACGGCTCTGGTCAAGCAGGTCGCGTCCACGGTGGGCGGCGGGGGCGGGGGCACATCAGAGATCGCCACCGCCGGAGGTCGTGATGTCGCGCGAATCGACGAGGCGCTCGGGGTGGCCGCCGGCGCGCTCGGCATCGGAGACGCGCGCCTGTGAGCGCACGAGTGCGGGCCCTCGGGCTCGACCTCGGGGAGCGGCGTATAGGCGTGGCGATCTCCGATTCGGAAGGGCTGCTCGCCCTGCCGCTGTGCACGATCGATCGGTCGAGGGACACCTCCGCGGATCACGGCGAGATCGAGCGGATCGTGATGGAGCGTGACGTGGGCGTGGTGGTGGTGGGTCTTCCCCTCGCGCTCAACGGCCGGATGGGGCCGGCGGCGATCGCGGCCCGCGCCGAGTCGGAGGTCCTCTCCGGACGGCTCGGCCGATCGGGAGTGGTCGTGGTCACCCACGACGAGCGCCTCACGACCGTCGAGGCCGATCGAGCCCTGTCGTCGGCCGGGAAGAGCGCGAAGGCCCGCCGGCGGGTCGTGGACCAGACGGCCGCAGCTGTGATCCTCCAGGCGTGGCTCAGCACCAGGCGCCGGGAGGGCTCGACCACCCGTGGTTGACGAGCCGACGGCCGAGGGCCCCCTGGTCCACGCTGAACCGGCGAGCAGCGACCATGCGGAACCCGGCGAGGGCGCACAGGATGCGGCGGTGCAGGAGCCGGTGCCGGAGGCGTCCCGGCCACAAGCACCCGCGCACCGGAGGCGGAAGAACTTCTTCAGCCGTCACCTCGTCGGCAGCATCGCTGCATCGATCGCTGTCGTCGTGCTCGTCGTCGCCGGCGGCGGCTGGCTGTGGTTCAGCTCCGCCGAGTCGGGCTCGCCCGGTGCCGGGGTGGTTCTCACCGTGTCGGTCGGAGAGAGCTTCTCTTCGGTCCGGGCCGCGCTCGAGCATTCCGGCGTCGTCACGAGCAACCTGGCGTTCGAGCTCTACGTCGATGTCCGCGGGGCCCCGACCGTGGTGCCCGGGCAGTACTACCTCCGAAAGGACGACTCCTTCGCAGACATCCTGAACGTGCTCGGAGACCCTCCGAACGTGCTCGCCCTGCAGATCCCTCCGGGATTCACCGTTGCAGAAGTGTCGAACCGGCTCGCAGAGTCGGGATACGCGAACCTGGCGACCGCGTTTGCGGCGCTCGCGACCTCCGGCAACGTCAGGTCTCCTTTCCAGCCGGCCGGCTCCAAGAACCTCGACGGCTTGCTCGGTGCCGGCAATTACCAGGTGCTCCCCGTAGAGAGCGCGACCACCCTGCTCAATTCGATGATCGGCAATTTCGCCGATTCTGCTGCAAAGGCAGGGCTTCACCCCGGCGACGAGGTGATGGGGCTCGACGCTTACCAGGTCGTGACCGTTGCATCGATCGTGGAGAAGGAGGGTGTGATCCAGAAGAACCTGGCGAAGGTGTCGCGGGTCATCTACAACCGCCTGGCCCGGGGGATGCCACTTCAGATGGACTCGACGGTGCTCTACTCCCTCGGGCAGGACGGGGGCCCGGTCACCCCCGCCGACCTCCAGATCCACTCGCCGTACAACACCTACCTGAACACCGGTCTCACCCCGACACCGATCTGCTTCCCGTCCCCCGGATCGCTCGAAGCGGCACTTCACCCCGCACCGGGTGCGTGGCTGTACTTCACGCTCGTCTCCGAGGACGGTACCGAGGCGTTCTCGGACACCTATGCCGGCCAGGAGGCCAACGAGAAGCTGGCCCAAGAGCGCGGGCTCCCATAGCGGGATGGCGGATCCGGTCTTGCCGCGCGCGCTGCTCCCCGAGTTGGCCCGATGCTCGCTCGACGGTCGTGGGAACCATCGGGGACCCGATCGCCCACTCGATGTCGCCTCTGCTTCATCAGGCCGCGTTCGATGCGCTCGGGCTCGACTGGGTGTCAGTGGCTTTCCGGGTGCCGCAGGGAGCCGTGGACGCGGCGCTCCGCGGCATGAGAGCGCTCGGGATCGCCGGCTTTTCGGTGACTATGCCGCACAAAGCCGATGTGGCCGCCCACCTCGACGAGCTGACCCCTCTCGCCGAGCGGCTCGGCTCGGTCAATTGCGTGACGAACCGTGACGGACGGCTCGTAGGTGACTCGACCGACGGCGCCGGGCTCCTCGAGGCACTGCGCCGTGGCGCAGGAGTGGACCCTTCGGGGCGTCGTGCGGCTGTGATCGGGGCGGGGGGAGCCGCGCGAGCTGCTGTCGTGGCGCTCGCGGACGCGGGCGCAACGGACGTGGTGGTGGTCAACCGCACACCGGCTCGGGCCGAGTCCGCGGCCGCGCTCGCCGGGCCCGTGGGCAGGGTCGGGCAGCCCGAGGAGCTCGAGGCGGCGGAGGTCGTCGTGCATGCGACGCCGGCGGGCATGGCAGGTGCCGGTGACGGGCGGACGCTGGCGGGCGCTCCGGATTACGCACGATTCCTCCACCCCGGTCAGGTCGTCATGGACCTCGTCTACGTACCTGCGCAGACCCCTCTGCTCGCCGCCGCCGCCGAGCGGGGGGCCGCCACGGTCGGCGGCATAGGAATGCTCGTACATCAGGCGGCGCTCGCGATCGAGCAATGGACCGGGCGACGCGCCCCGGTCGAGCGCATGTGGTCGGTCGGGCCCGGCGGATAACCTGTCGGCGGAGCGCTAGGTGACCATCCTCTCGGAACACCGGCCGGCCCCCGGGCGTCACCGTCCGGTAACGAAGGCCCAGCTGGCACTGCGGTTCGACTACGTGCTCCTTCTGAGCACATTGTTCGTTGCCGCGCTCGGCGCGCTCGATGGTGTACTCGGCCACCCGCGACAACCTTGCTCTCGCCGGGGACGACCCCCGGTACTACCTGAAGCGGCAGGCCCTCTTCGTCGTGGTCGGTGCGCTGGTCATGGGGGTCGTTGCCGTCCTCGATTACCACTGGCTCGAGCACGCGAGCGCCGTCATCTACGTGGTGGTCCTCCTCGGCCTGCTCTCGATGTTCGTCATCGGGAGCAGCCCCGAGCTCGGCGCCACCCGCTGGCTTCAGCTGCCGGGAGGTGTACAGGTACAGCCGTCTGCGTTCGCGACCCTCGGCATGATCATCATCGTGGCGACGTACTGCTCGCGGCGGCCCAACGGGATCACATTCACCGACCTTCTGAAGATCCTTGCTCTGGTGGCCGTGCCGATCGTGCTCGTCGCGAAGCAGCCGGACCTCGGGTCGGCGATCGTCATGTCGGTCGTGCTGCTCGTGATGCTCGTGGTCGCGGGCATCCCCGGCCGGTACCTGCTGCTGCTGCTCGCTCTGTGCGGCATCGGGGTGCTCGGCATCATCCACCTGCACCTGTTGAAGCCTTACCAGGTCCAGCGCCTGACGGGCTTCATCGACCAGAAGGGCAAGGTGACGCAGGTCACCTACACGCTCGGACAATCGGAGTTCGCCATTGCCAATGGCGGTTTCTGGGGGACGGGATTGTTCCACGGCGCTCAGACAAACCTGTCGTACGTGCCCGAGCAGAAGACCGACTTCATCTTCTCGGCGGTGGGCGAGCAGCTGGGATTCGTGGGCACCGCGATCGTGCTCGCTCTGCTGGGCCTCGTTGCCGGCCGGGTTCTCCGCGCCGCGCAGACCGCACGTGACTCGTTCGGGCGCCTGCTCGCGGCAGGGATCTTCACTCTTCTAGCGTTCAGCATCTTCGAGAATGCCGGTATGAGCATGGGGATCATGCCCATAGCCGGCATCCCGCTGCCTTTCTTCAGCTACGGAGGGTCGGCGATCGTGGCGTTCTTCGCCGCCGTCGGCGTTGCGCTGTCGGTGAACCTCAGGCGCCGGTGACCCAGTTGCACGACGGAGACTCGGCTCCGACGCCGATCACGCCGCGCCTCGACGGTGACGCCGAGGTGTGGCGGGTGTGCGAGGTGGAATCGGTCGAGATGGAGCTTCCGGGATCTCACCCCGAGGTCGTGCTCGCCGAGAAGGTCGCGCCGTGGCGCAGGCTGCGCATTCCGGTCGGGTTCTCCGAGGGAAATTCGATCGCATACGCGCTGCACGGCATCGAGGTGCCGAGGCCGCTGACCCACGACCTGATGACCGAGCTGCTCGAGCGCCATCGCGTCGAGGTGGCCGCACTGCGGGTCACTGCGCGCCACAACGGTGTGTTCTTCGCCGAGCTCGAGACGATGGGCCCAGCAGGCCGCGCCGTCGTACCGTGCCGTCCCTCTGACGGCATGGCGCTTCTGCTCCGCCAGCGGATGGAGGTCCCGATCGTCGTCGCGACATGGGTGTTCGACGACCCGGAGCCCGGAGCAGGCGAATGAGCCGGCCCTACCGGCGCCCGCAGAACCCAGAACGCAGGACGCAGAACGCAGGAATCAGGTCGAGTCGCGACCACCCGCGTAGCGGTCGCTTCGGCCGCGATGATGCTGCGGTTCCCCTCGTCGGAGATCCGCATCAGGAGCGCGACGATTATGTAATTGGCGACGAGGGATGAACCTCCGTACGCCATGAACGGCAGCGTGATGCCCGTGAGAGGTAGCAGGCGGACGAGGCCGGCCATGATTATGAAGGCCTGGAGGCCGAGGATGGCCGTGAGGCCCGGTCGCTGCCAGCTTGGAGAACTCCGAGCGCGCTTTTTGAGCGATCTGGAGGCCGGCGCCGACGACGAGGAGGAACGCGGCAACGATCACGCTCGTGCCGATGAGCCCCATCTCCTGGCCGAAGACGATGAAGATGAAGTCCGTCGACAGCTCGCCGGGGGTGAAAGAGCGGCGGGCTCCCGAAGAACCCGTAGCCGAGGCCGGTGCCGAGCAGGCCGCCGTTACCGAACGAGTACTGGCTCTGGGCGATCTGGAAGCTGCCGTTGTATGCGGTTGTAGTTGAGCGTTGCTCCAGGGGTCGAGCCAGTCCGATATCCGCGAATTCACCTGCGGGAAGAGATGGCTCGCGATGAATGCCCCGATGGCGAACATGAGCAGCCCGACGACGAGCCACGCGAGGCGCCCGGAGGCGACCCAGAGCATCACGACGAACAGGACGAAGACCATGAGGGTGAAGCCGATGTCGTTCTCCGCCCCGAGGATCACCATCGCGAAGAGCCACGCGACGATGATCGGGCCTGCGGGCCTCGGGTCGATCACCAGGCGGTTGCCGAGGCGCATCGTCGGGACCGAGAGCATCTCGCGCTTCTCCACGAAGTACGAGGCGAAGAAGATGCAGAGGAAGATTTTCGCCACCTCGACCGGCTGGCCGTTGATCGGCCCGATGTGCACCCAGAGGCGAGCCCCGTTTATGTTCTCGCCGATGTGGGGTACGAGCGGCAACAAGAGCAGCCCCGCGCCCGCGAGCAGCAGCAGATAGCGGTAGCGGTCGAGGTCGCGCGAGCGCTTCACGATGACGAGAGTGAGCACGTAGAAGACGACGCCTGCTGCAGTCCACGCGGCTTGGAGCTTCGCGAAGTGCGCGTCGATACGCGCGACCATCACGTAGCCGAGGCCGTTCAACAACACGACGAGCGGCAGCATGACGCCGCTCGCGTCCGGTGCGAGCCGATCGCGTCGCGACGTGGGCGACCAGCGCGAGGCCGAGCACGATCCCGAGGAAGATCCCGAGGTTTCCCGGGATCTTTGCGGTGGTTCCAACCGTCGCGAGCACATACGCGGCAGCGACGAGCAGACACCCGAAGATGATGAGCCCGAGCTCGGTGCGCCGGTTCGGCTTCGGCCCGAAGCGCCTCGGTTGCCGTCGACCGTGGCGGCGTCCGGGCCCCCGTCTGCACCCGCGGCCGCGGGGCGCCGAAGCAGTTGAGGCACGTCGGGAGCCTATCTGCGAGGCGGTCCGGAAAGCCGCATTGCGCGAGGTAGCCTGATCGCGATATGTCCCTCCCGCTGTCGACTCGGCTCACAACGAAGGCGAACGGTCCGTCTTCCGGTGAGGAGCAGCCGGGGCCTCCGAGCTCGACGATCCCGCCGAGAAGGGGGAGTCGCCCGAGCTCCGAGCCGAAGGCGGGCCCGAGCAGAAGCGCCCCGACGCTTGGCATCACGACGGCGGTCAGCCCGCCAAACTCGTGGCCGAATCCGGAAAGAAGTAAGACGGTGATCAGGTCGGTGCAGTCGCCGCACGTGCACGTCCTGCCGAGGACAGTTGAGGAACCCTTAGGCGAGCACGGCCTGGATCTGAGCGAGTTCGGAGCGTCGCGGTTCGCGAACCGCGAGCTTTCCTGGCTCGATTTCGGCGAACGGCTGCTCGAGCTCGCCGAGGACTCCTCGATGCCGGTGCTCGAGCGGGTGAAGTTCATCGCGATCTTCTCCGAGGCACTCGACGAGTTCTTCCAGGTCCGGGTCGCGGGACTGAAGGACCAGGTGGACGCCGGGCTGAGGACCCGGTCATCGGACGGGCTCAGGCCGTCGGAGGCTCTTGGCGCCATCAAGGTCCGAGTCGACGCCCTGGTCGAGCGCCAGAGCGCGATCTTCCTCGACCAGATCGTGCCCACCCTCGCGGATGCCGGCGTGAGGCTGTCGGACTGGGCGTCACTCGACGACGACGATCGCGACGTACCTGGTGGAGGTCTTCCAGCGCCAGATCTTCCCGGTGCTGACCCCGCTGGCGGTCGACCCCGGGTCACCCGTTCCCCTACATCTCGAACCTGTCGCTCAACCTGCTGCTCAGGGTGGGCGATCCCGTGAGCGGTGAGGAGCGAGTGGCGAGGGTCAAGGTCCCGCCGCTTCTTCCGCGGTTCATCGTCATGCCCGACAACGAGCGGTTCGTGCCGCTCGAGCAGGTGATAGCGGCTCACCTCGGCACCCTGTTCCCTGACATGACCATCGGAGCGCACTACGCGTTCCGGGTGACGCAGGAATGCGGACCTGACTCTCGAGGAGGACGAGGCGGACGACCTTCTCGCCGCGGTCGAGCTCGAGCTGAGAAGGCGCCGGTTCGGTCGCTCGGTGCGCCTCGAGCTCGAAGCGGCGCCTCCGCCGAGATCCGTGAGCTGTTGCTCCGCGAGCTCGACCTGGCTGCGACCGACCTCTACACGACGAAGGCTCCGCTCGACCTGTCGGGCCTGTTCGCTGTCGCGGACCTGGATCGACCCGACCTGCGTGTGGAGGCATGGGCGCCGATGACGCCCTGGCCGCTCGCCAACGCGGGAAACGAGCCGGCGGATCTGTTCGCGGTGCTGCGAGAGCGCGACGTTCTCGTTCACCATCCTTACGACTCGTTCACCACCTCGGTGGAGGCGTTCATCGCGCAGGCGGCCGCGGACCCCGAAGTGCTCGCGATCAAGCAGACCCTCTACCGCACCTCGGGCGACAGTCCGATCGTCGCCTCGCTGATCCAGGCCGCCGAGCTCGGCAAGCAGGTCGCCGCCGTGGTGGAGCTGAAGGCCCGTTTCGACGAGCAGAACAACATCTTGTGGGCCCGCGCGCTCGAAGAGGCGGGCGTCCACGTCGTCTACGGGATCGTCGGGCTGAAGACCCACTCCAAGGCGCGCTCTGGTCGTGCGCAGAGAGGTGGACGGGATACGCAGGTACTGCCATCTCGGGACCGGGCAACTACAACCCGCGGACAGCCCGGCAGTACGAGGACATCGGCCTGCTCTCCGCGGACCACGACCTCGGTGCCGACGTCGGCGACCTGTTCAACTTCCTGACCGGTTTCAGCCGTTACGACGAGTACCGCAAGCTCGTCGTGGCGCCGATCGCCTTTCGCCGGCGATCGTCGATCTCATCGACGCGGAGGCCGCCAGTCGGCCCGGAGGGCCGGATCGTCATAAAGGTGAACGGCCTGACCGACCCCGAGGTGATCGACGCCCTCTACAGGGCATCGTCGGCGGGCGTGCCCATCGACCTCGTCGTTCGCGGGCGTGTGCTGCCTGCGGCCCGGGGTGCCGGAGCCTATCGGAGAACATCAGGGTCCGGTCGATCGTCGGCCGGTACCTGGAGCATTCGAGGATCTACCGGTTCGCCGGTACGAGCGGCCGGCCTCTCCGCATCCTCATCGGTTCGGCCGACCTGATGGAGCGCAACCTCGACCGCCGGATCGAGGCCCTGTTCCCCGTCGACGATCCCGAGCTTCAGGCCCGCGTCGATCGAGGTCCTCGACCTGAACCTCGCCGACGACACGAACTCATGGGTCGCTTTCCGCCGACGGTTCCTGGAGGCGTGTTCCGTGCCGCACGGACACGAGCGTGCAGCGCCGGCTGCAGGACCTCGCGAGGGAGCGTGCGCGGCGACGGCGGGATCCCGAGTCTCTGGCCACCGGTTCGGCCCAAGCCTGCAGGCCTGTCAGCCCGAAGCTCGACAGCAGATCCGGTTCCTGAGCCCTCGGGCGTCACGAGGGAGCCACCTGGGACGGGTCGTGAGGATCGATCGCCGTCTGCCGCCTGAGTGTCTCTGCCCGGACAGCGAATCGCTCGGCTGTCGCTCCACGTTGCCGCTCTTGGCCGGCGCCGGCTACGTTGCCGTGGTCCGCTGCCGGAGCGCTGCTGTGCGTCTCGGTGCCGTGGACGCGACGTTTCGGACCTCTTGGATGCGCTGCCTGAAGCCGTGGACCGACTCGAGGCGAAGAGACAGGTAGCAGCCACCACCGACGGGGATCGGGAACCAGAAATTGACCAACCGGTAGGCGAGGACCGCAACGGTCGCAACCCCCTTGTCCAGGCCGAACCCGCTCAAGCGTCGGGATGAGCACGCCCTCGATCACCCCGAGGCCTCCCGGGCGTGATCGGGATGACCGCGAGGATGTTCGCGAGCCCGTATGCGACCAGGAGGTCGATGGGCGAGATGAGCCTTCCGAACGCCGCGATGAACACCCAAAGCGAAGCGGCGTCGAGAGCCAGTTGGCGGCCGCCCAACCGACGGCCCTGCGCAGGAGGTCGCGATCGGCTACGAGGGTCCGCATCCGGTCGGCCACCCGCGGATCAGGGCGGCGGTCCGTGTCGCCGTCGAGGAACGGGAGCTTGTCGGCAAGCCGGTGGACCACCTCGACCGCGCGTTCGCGGCCTTCGAGCAGGAGGAGCACCACCGCTGCGAACGCACCGATGAGCACCACTCCGACCCCGGCCGCGACGAGGTAGAGCGGGTTGTAGCCGTGGATGAACAGGGAGATGACGAGCACGACCCAGAAGATCGCGTTCAGCACGACCGCGGATCCGAGGCCCTGGGTGGCAAGCGCGAAACCGGCGTCTGGCCCCTCGACCCCTGACTCGGTGAGCAGCCTGTACGAAAGCGCCGTCGCAGGAGCGCTCCCGCCCGGCACGACGTGGCTCATGGCGAACGACGACAGGTCGATCCTCAAGAGACCGGCCGAGCCTGATGACGCCCTGGGGGAGGACCGCCCTGGTGAGCAGGGCATAGGAGACGAGCGCGGCCGCCTCGAGGAGCACCCCGCCGACCAGGAAGCCCACGTTCACCCGCCTGAGGGCGGCAAGGGACTTCCTGGCACCGGCGAGCTCGGGGACGACCAGGTACTCCGACCACGATGGACCACCACGAACGCCGTGATGCCCCATCTGACGTCCCGCCTCAGGCGGCGCTTGTGGCGCGGCGGGGCTTGGCCCTCGGCCTTCACCCCTTCATGCTTGCACGACCGCTACGCCCGAACCTGCCATGCTGGGGTTATGCAGCCGGAACCGGCGCAGACCGCGCCGGGAGCGCCTGTTCGACCGCGCCGAGGCGAAGCGCGTGCCTCTGCGCGCCATCCTGACGATCGACGCCGTGATCCTGGTCACGATCGTGGCCGTCATCGTCGTGGCGAAGCTGCGCGAGACGATCCTTCTCGTCGTGGTCGCGGCTTTCCTGGCCCTCATCCTGAACCCTCCCGTCGTCCTGTTGCAGCGCAGGGCGCGCATGAGGAGGGGGTACGCGGTCGCGATCGTCACCGTCGTGGGTGTGGGCGTGTTCGCGGGCATCGCATTCCTGTTCGGCGTGCCTCTCGTCACCGCGCTCACCAATTTCATAAGCAAGCTTCCCGGTTACGTTCAGAAGGCCGAGCAGGGAAAGGGATGGATCGGCCACGAGCTGAAGAGACTGCACCTGCAGTCCTGGCTTCAGAAGAACGAGCCGAAGCTGACCCAGTACGCGCAGAACCTTTCGGGCCCGGTGCTGCGGTTCGGCAAGGCGACGTTCACGGCGGTCTTGGATGTCGTCATCATCTTCATGCTCGTCATCCTGCTGATGCTCGAGGCTCCGAAGATCCGAGTCGGGCTCATGGCCATGCTTCCCGCCGAACGCGCTCTGCGCGCTCAGCCGGATCTCCGGGGAGGTCTCACGTTCGATCACGGGCTACATGCTCGGCGACTTCATAACCTCGGTGATCGCAGGCGTGATCGTCTTCGTCGGCGCTCACGATCCTCGGCGTTCCCTACGCCCTGCTGCTCGGGCTCTGGGTGGCGCTCGTCGACTTCCTGCCGATGATCGGGGGCGCGCTCGCCGGAATACCCACGGCGATCATCGCCGGCTTGACTCGGGGTCTCGTCGCGTTCATCGTGACGGTGATCGTCTTCGTCGTCTACCAGGAGATCGAGAACCACGTGCTCAATCCGATCATCATGAGCCGGACCGTGCGGATAAACCCGTTGCTCGTCCTGGTCGCGGTGCTGATCGGAGCGAACCTCGGTGGGCTCCTCGGCGGCTTCTTCGGGGGATTCGTGGCGGTGCTGTTCGCTATCCCGGTCGCAGGTGCGTTGCAGGTGATCGTGCGCGAGGTCTGGAAGTCGACCGACCCGGCATGCCGCGCAGGGCCATCCACATCCGGTCATCGGGGTCCCGCAGGGCGGGAACGGACAGGTGGCACCCGGCCGAACACGACTCGCGGAACGCCCGGTGACCAGACGTGACGGCTCGCGGCGAGAGGCCGCCCGAGGCGAGAGCCCGACGACGTCACCGGGCCGACTTCAGTGAGGGTGCTCGTGGTCCTGCCGACCTACAACGAGGCTGCGAACATCGAGCGCATGTTGTGCAGCGTGCGAGCAGCGCTCCCCGGACGCCGGGGTGCTCGTCGTGGACGACGGCAGCCCCGATCGGCACGGCCGCCCTCGCCGAGCGGGTCGCCGCGAGATCGGCGGCGTGAACGTGCTGCGCAGGAGTGCCAAGTCGGGCCTCGGCAGCGCTTACAGGGCCGGCTTCAAGTGGGGTCTCGAACGGGGTTTCGAGGCGCTCGTCGAGATGGACTGCGACTTCTCGCACGACCCGGCCGCGCTACCCGCGCTCGTGGCTCCGCTCGACGAGGGAACCGATCTGTCGGTCGGGTCCCGCTACGTGCCCGGGGGCGAGATACCCAACTGGTCGTTCGGCCGCCGGTTCATATCGCGCGGCGGCAACATCTACGCGGACGTGCTCCTCGGCCTCAAGGTGAAGGACTCGACCTCCGGCTTCCGTGCCTACCGGGCGGAGATCCTCCGCAAGATCGACCTCGACGGCTGTGCGGGCCGAGGGGTACGGGTTCCAGATCGAGATGGTCCGCCAGGTGCTCGAGCACGGCGGGCGGGTGGCGGAGGTGCCGATCCGCTTCGTCGACCGGGTGGAGGGCCTCTCCAAGATGTCCACCTCGATCGTCGTCGAGGCGTTCGTCCTCGTCACATGGTGGGCATCGCAACGGGTGGCCGAGCGCCGCGATGCGGCTCTGGCGGAGGCTCGAGCTGCGTGACCTGAGCCCGTCCTGAGGCCTGGTAGGCTGCGCCACCTGGGCCCGGTGCCTGCGTGACCGACTATCGGCATCGGGGTGAGCGCACCCGCGGATCCTGGTCGTCGACGACGAGCCCTACATCACCGACCTGCTCGGTGCGGCTCTCAGGTTCGAGGGCTTCGCAGTCGACGTCGCCTCAAGCGGGGCAGGAGGCCCTCGACATGGCGCGGCCCGCCCGCCACGACCTGCTCCTGCTCGACGTGATGCTGCCGGATCTCGACGGCAACGAGGTTTGCCGGCAGGCTGAGGGCGCTGGGAGTGGAGACGCCGATCGTCTTCCTCACAGCCAGAGAGGCGACCGAGGACAAGGTCACGGGGCTCACGGCCGGCGGTGACGACTACGTGACGAAGCCGTTCAGCCTCGAAGAGCTGGTGGCGAGGATACGCGCGATCCTCCGGCGCACGGCGGGCGCAGAGCGCAACGGCAACCTCGAGATGTCGTTCGAGGACCTGGTGATCGACGAGGAGGCTCACGAGGTATGGCGCCAGGGCGAGCTCGTCGAACTGACAGCGACCGAGTTCAACCTTCTCCGGTACCTGCTGTCGAACGCCAGGCGCGTCGTGTCCAAGTCGGAGATCCTCGACAACGTCTGGGACTACGACTTCGAAGGGGACCCGAGCATCGTCGAGACGTACATCTCGTACCTACGCAAGAAGATCGACAGGTTCTCGCCTCCTCTCATCCACACCGTGCGCGGCGTCGGGTACAGCATGCGCGTGGCACGCGAACGAGGCTGACCGAGGGTGTCACTCAGGCACCGTCTCGTCGTCATGGTGCTCGTCCTGATGGCGGTCGCCATCGCGGCGCTGGACGTGGTGACGTCCTCCGAGGTGCATTCGTTCCTGTTCGTCCGCCTCGACGAGCAGATCAGCGGGTCCGCAGGACCAGCTCGTCGACTACATCGACCGCGTGTACGACGCACCGAGATCCGTTCCGGCGACTCGCGGGCGAAGACCGACCCGACCGCCTGGCTCGACAGGCTCGACGCCGCGCCGCAGATCCACCAGCCTCACCTTCCGGCAATTCCGCCCACTCCTTCAGGAGGCCTTTCGGCGACCGATCTCGAGAACCACATCCCCCCGACCGAGTACGTCGAGCTGATCGACACGAAGGGGACCCTCGTGTTCGAGCACGCCATCGGCCCGATCGACGCGCCCGCGCCCGCGCCCGATCTGCCGGTTGATCTCACGGGCCATGACGGCGTCGTCGGCAGGCCACAGCCTGCCGGCGTTCGACGTGGGTGCCGTCGGGGCTCCCTCGACCCATTACAGGGTCGAGGCGACGTCGGTTCCCGGAGGCGTTCTGGTCGTCGCAGCATCGTCGGCCCCGACGCAGTCGACACAGTCTCGTCTCTGGCACACATCGAGATACTCGTGTCGGTGGTGGTGATGCTCGTGCTCGCGGCTCTCGTGCTGTGGACGGTGCGCCTGGGTTTGAGGCCCGCTCGAGGACATGACCGAGACCGCCGGCGCATTCGCGAAAGGCGACCTGTCTCGACGGGTCCGATTCTCCGAGGAGCGGACTGAAGTCGGGAGGCTCGGGCGACGCGCTGAACGGGATGCTCGTGCAGATCGAGTCGGCGTTCGGGCAACGGGAGGAGTCAGAGGTGCGATTGCGCCGATTCGTTGCGGACGCCTCGCACGACCTGAGGACGCCACTCACCTCGATCCGCGGATACGCGGAGCTCCTGCGCAAGGGTGCGTTCACGAACGAAGCCGAGCGCACGCCGCGCTCTCGGGCGCATAGAGCACGAAGCCGAGCGAATGGCCGTGCTCGTAGACGACCTGCTGTTGCTGGCGCGTCTCGATCAGGGCCGTCCGGTCGCTCGCGACCCTGTCGAGCTGCGCCCGCTCGTGGCCGATGCGGTGGCTGCCGCCTCCGCCGTCGATCCGGGGCGTCCGATCTCGCTTCTCTGCCCACACGGGGTGCTCGTGAGAGGTGACGCAGGTCGCCTTCGGCAGGCGGTCGACAACTTGCTACGGAACGCCGCCGTCCACACTCCGGCCGCGACGCCCGTCGAGGTGAAGGTGGAAGTGGCCGGTGGCGCGGTCCGCCTGAGCGTCAGCGACGAAGGGCCGGGCCTCGATCCGCACGAGGCCGAGCACGTCTTCGACAGGTTCTTCCAGGCCGATCCTTCGCGCACGGGGCAGGGGACGGGGCTCGGGCTTTCGATCGTCGCTGCGATCGCAGAGGCCCATGGCGGCCGTACCTGGGTCGAGAGCGAGAAGGGAGCCGGCTCGACGTTCTATTTCGAGCTGCCGACAGACTCCGGGGAAGACGAACTCCTCCGACCCGCCCGACGGCATCGAGCACCCAGAGCCGCAACGAGCTCCAGGAGAAGAGCGTGTGGGGCACCGCGTCGGCCGGTGACACGGCGGCCGCTCGGCGTGACGCCGTGCCGGTCGTCTTCGTCCATGGCCAGCCGGGATCGGGGAGCGATTTCGAACCGGTTGCCGAACTGCTCGATGCCCCTTACAGGGTGGTCGCTCCCGACCGGCCAGGCTACGGAGACAGCCGGCGACCTTCTGCTTCGATGCACGAGAACGTCGACTTCTTCGCGTCCGTGATCGCAGAGCAGGGCCTCGGGAAGGTGATAGTCGTCGGTCACAGCTACGGAGGCGGCATCGCGGTCCTGCTTGCCGCGAGACGCCCGGACCTCGTCGCCGGACTGGTCCTGGCAGCTTCGGTGGGCACCGCTGAGCATCTGGGCACCGTCGATCGGTTGCTCGCCGCCCCCCTCGTCGGAGAGGTGCTGGTCGCCGGAGGACTCGGCGCTGCGGGAACAGTCCTTCCGCTCCTTCGGGCGCCGGGGCGTCTGGCGCCTGGGCGCATAGGCCGCTGGATGGCAGCGAACCTTCCCGACGCGAAGTTTGCAAGAGTCGCTACCCGCGGGGGCGGAGTGTGGCGCTCGGTCGTCGCAGAGCAAAGAGCGCTCTTCGCTGAGATCGGGGACGTGGAGGCGTCCATACCCGCGCTCCGGCTGCCGGTCGAGGTGGTGACCGGGACCTGGGACATCGTCGTCCCGCCATTGGTCGCAGCGAGCACGGCGGCCTCGATTGCCGGCGCGGAGCTCTGGCTCGTCCCCGGCACGGGCCATTTCCTCACCCGCGACGCACCCCGTGTCCTCGCGCTGGCCGTGCGCAGGGCCGCCTTGAGTGCGGGGCTCGTGAAACAGAGTCCGCCGGCCGGCAAATGAGCGGAGCGGGTCAGGAGGCCCGCAGTGCCCCGAGCATCGTGTCCAGCTTGAAGGTGGTCTCGGCGAGCTCGTCTGCAGGGTCGGAACCCGCGACGATCCCCGCTCCCGCATAGACCGAGGCCGAGGACGCTGCCACCTCGGAGGACCTGATGCCGATGACGAAGTTGCCGTTTCCCTTTGCATCCACCCAACCGACCGGCCCGGCGTAAAGACCTCGTCCATGGGGCTCGAGCTCGGCGATGAGCTCGAGCCGGCCGGACCCGGAGATCCGCCGACGGCGGGCGTGGGGTGGAGGTCGGCCGCCAGCTCGAGAGCGCTCGGCCACCCGGCGGGACTGCAGCCGAGCCGTCCCGCTATCGGGGTCGCGAGGTGCGCGATCTGTCGCAACCACAGGACCTCGGGATCGGTCGGCAGCTGAAGCTCGACGCAAAAGAGTCCAACTCGAGCGGCCACGGCGTCCACTACTAGCCGATGCTCGAGGTTCTCTTTGGTCGAGGCCACCAAGTGCGCGACCGCCGCCTCGTCGGACGCCCGGTCCCCGGTCATCCGGACCGTGCCCGCAAGGGGAACGGAGCTCACCAGCCCGCCTTCGCGCGCGACGAGGAGCTCGGGGCTCGCGCCGACGAAGGCACACCCGGGGGAAGTGACGGCAAAGATCGTGGCCGACTGCTCGCGGCGGCGCAGAGCAGAGACGGTGGCGTCGACGTCGACCGGGGTACCGAAGTCGACGATCACCTTGCGGGCGAGCACCACTTTTTGCAGGCGGCCCGCCTCGATGTGGCGCAGCGCCTTCTGTACCGCGTCGACGAATGCGACATCTCCCGACTCGACGACGACTGCACCTGTCTCGCCGGCTTCGCCGATGTCGCGCATCGGTCCCCGGGAGCGTTCTCGGAGATCCGGCAGATCGAGTGTTCGGCGGCCGACAACCGTGATCCACGAGGATCCGTCCTTCTCGGCGACGAAGGTCACCTCGGGGATCACGAGCTCTCCGGGTGACGTCGGGTCGAACGGGAGCGCCCCGAGCGCGACGACCGATGACCCGGGCCGGCCAACCGGATCGTCGCACGGGATCTCGGCGAGGCGCCGGGTCACGGCCCTCACGGATTCGGTGTCTGCGGTACCACCCTCGAGCCGGAGGCGGGCCGCCGCTCCGAGGCCCACGACCAGACGCTCGTTCGAATCGAACATCATTCCCTGCTGTACCAGTGTCGGGACCGAAGAAGTCGCGCGATCGCCGTTCGCGATCGACGTGCACGCCGACACGGCCGCAGCCCCGAGCTCCGAGGAGTCCGGTTCGGTGAGCGGGATCGTGACCGCCCGGAGACCGTCGAGCGGACCCCCGGCGAGGTCGAGGTCGAGGTCGAGGCCCTGAGTCACTCCCCAGGCTCCAGGCATCCGGTCGCAGGTGTCGGGACGCCCGCCCGCGTTGCGGTGTAGAGCTGGGTGGCGCCGGCGCTGAAGGTCCGGCGGCCCACACCGGCGAACCCGACCGACCTGAGGATCGCCTGGAGACGTTCCGGCGACGGCAGGTACGCGACGGAGTCGGGAAGGTACCGGTACGCGGCCGGATCGGAGAGCAGGCTCCCGATCGTCGGCACTGCGTGCTCGAACCACAACCGGTACCCGGCGCGCGACATGGCCCCCGGCGGTCTCGATACCTCGAGCAGGGCGATGCGTCCGCCCGGTCGGACGACACGGGCGAGCTCGGCAGCCATAGGAGGGATCTCGGTGAAGTTGCGAAGCCCGAAACCACAGACCACACCGTCGACCGAGCCGTCGCCAAGCGGGAGAGACAAAGCGTCTCCCAAGACGATCGGGGTGTCGGCCGATGCGCGCCTAAGCATTCCCTCCGACAAGTCGAGCCCTAAGGGCCGCAATCCGCGTTTGGCCAACAGCCGGCAGAAGTCGCCGGTACCGCAAGCCAGATCGAGCACGCGGGATCCCGGCGCAAGCGCGAGCGCGTCCGCGGTCCGCTTCCGCCATGAGTTGTCGAGCCCGCACGATATGAGCCGGTTCACCAGGTCGTAGCGCGGCGCGATCGAATCGAACATCGCCCGGACCATCTGTCTCTTCTCGTCGCCTAGGGCGAGCTCAGCTGACCTCCGGTCCGAAGCGGGTTCGAGACGTGTCATCTGACCGCCTCCTGGTCGAGCGAGCCCTTCACGGCCCTGAGCTCGGTCGGGCTCCCGACATGCTCGATGTGGTCGAGCGCGACCGAGAGCAGGACCCGTATGAAGTGGTGGCTCACGAGAGTCGCCGTCGCGGGAAGCAATGCCTCGAAGGCCTCGACGAGTCTGCGAGCTCTCTGGTCGTCCTCGGAACCTGCACCCCTCGTGCGGACGTACGTGTCGAACATCTCGATAGCGCGCTCCGCAACGGCGCGCATCGCCTGATCGTGCGCTCGTGCGAGGTCCAGGAGCTCGGACAGTGGCAGACCCCATTCGAGCAGCACCAGCCCGGCGCGGGCCACCGCCACGTCGTCTTCTGTGTAACCCTCTTTGTCTCCCACCCGCCTCGGGACGAGCAGGCCCTCGTGCTCCACAGCGCGGAGGATCCCCGTAGGCACTCCCGTGCGCTCTGCGAGAGTCTCGAGGTCGAGGAGCTCGCCGCCCGCGCTGCTCAGAACTTCTCCTGCGAGCGCGCCGACGAGCGCCTGGTCCGCCGCATCGAGCTCGCCGGCGAGCACCCTCGCAATGGTCGCGAGCGTGAAGCCCTTTGCCTGGAGCGATCGCACCCGCTCCAGGCATCTCAAGTGGTCCTCGTCGTAGAGCGCCACCCGGCCGCTTCTGCGCGGCAGGGGGAGCAATCCGCGTGACTGGTAGTAACGGACCGTGTCGACCCGCACTCCGGCACGCCTTGCAAGTTCTTCGACCCGCATCTCCACCGTGACCACTCTAGGAGTGTTTGCTCGAAGGGTCGTGCGGAGTCCGGTAGAGCCTTGTCGGCACCGGGGACCGGCGCGCATTGGCGCGGCGAGCGGGACCGCTGCGGATATGTTGAGCGGGGATCTGAACCTCGAGGCCGGCTCAAGGCGGCCAGGAGAGTGCGAAATGACCGATGACAGCGGCGGGCGACCAGACGCTTGGGAAGGTGAAGCGTCACCTCCGGGCGCCGGGGGACCGGCGCAGCCTGGACCTGGCTCTGTTCCTCCGCCGGGGTACGGCCAGGCACCCGGATCGGGACAGCCGGGGTACGGGCCCCCGGCCTACGGCCAGCAGCCCGCCTACGGGCAACCACCGGGCTATGGCCAACCGCCCGCTTACGGCCAGTCGCCTGCTTACGGCCAGCCCTCCTACGGGCCTCCGCCCTCGTCTTCGTCCCCGTACGGCGGGGGCTATGGGTACGGGGGCGCTCCTGCCCGGACGAGCGGATTGGCGATCGCCTCTTTGGTCTGCTCGATCGGTGGCTTCTTCCTGATCGGGGTTCCGTCGATCGTCGGAGTCATCTTGGGATTCGCGGCGAGGTCGCAGATCAACAAGAGCAACGGGGCGACAAAGGGCCTGGGGCTGGCGATCGCGGGGATCGTGGTCGGGATCGTCGTGGTGGTGATCTACATCATCGGGATCGTGTTCGTCGCAACCCACCCGAATTGCCCGCGGGAGCCATCCCACCGGATGCTGAGCCGGATGCGGGTGAGCGCGGGTCAGACGAGGTACCGGTAGACCACCTCTGCGACGCACGAGGGCTTGGTCGAGCCCTCGGTCTCGAGTGTCAGTAGGTAGGTGGCCTGCACTCCACCTGCGACATCCTCTACCGAGGCCACCTCGGCTCCCAACCGGAGCTTGGAACCCACCTTGACGGGGGACGGAAAGCGCACCTTGTTGCATCCGTAGTTGACCCCGAACGCCATCCCCTCGACGGTCAGCAGCTGCCCGAGCATCACCGGTGCGAGCGACAGGGTGAGGTATCCGTGGGCGATCGCTCCGCCGAACGGACCGTTGGCGGCCCGCTCGGGATCGACGTGTATCCACTGGTGGTCGCCCGTTGCGTCGGCGAACAGATCGACCTGGTGCTGGTCCACCTGGTGCCAGTCAGTCCAGCCGAGGTGCTTGCCCTGCAGGTCGCGCAGTCCCTGTGGTCCTTCAACGACAGTCGTCATGGCGACGACGTTACGCGCATTCGGTCACTTGAACCAGATTCGCTGGTAGTCGCGGCTCATCGGGTGGACGAGCGCGACGAAGAGGGCGACGGAGAAGACGACGTCGATCAACGTGTAGATCCCGCTGTAGAGCACGAACAGCGCGATGGCTCCGAATGCGAAGAGCCCGCTCAGGATTATCGCTCCTATGTAACCGATTCGCCGTTCGTTAGCGATCCCGTACGCTGCTGCTCCCTCGAGGATCATCGGCAGGAGGAAGATCTGCGAGCCGAAAGCGTAGATCACGGCGAAAACTGCATTGATGTAAAGGAGGATGACGGCGATCTGAAGGGTCTGGGGCTGGCTCGGGTCGAACCATTTCCGCCTGTCCATCTTCCCAGTCTGCCAGGCGCCAGGCGCGTTAAGGGTCGCAGACGGATCTGACCTGTAGGATCACCCGAAGTGGAGGGCAGAGCCACACGCCGTCGACGACACCGCTCTGTAGCCGATCTGCAGGCGCACGAGCACCATCACCGCAACCTGCAGGGAGGTGGTGCGCGAGCTGCGGTGTTCGGCGTGAGCGACGGGCTCGTGACCAACGTGTCGCTCGTGCTCGGGATCGCCGGCGCCCATCCGGCCGTGGGTCTAGTGCGGCTCGCCGGTCTCGCGGGGCTCATCGGAGGAGCGTTCTCGATGTCCGCAGGGGAGTACGTCTCCATGCGCGCCCAGCGCGAGCTTCTGGAAAGAGAGCTCGAGCTCGAACGCCACGAGATCCGCCACCGCCCTGAGGGTGAGCGCAGGGAACTGGTCCGGATCTACGAGAACCGCGGGGTGGAGCCCGAGATCGCACGGCAACTCGCAGGCGAGATGATGCGCACCCCGGAGCTGGCCTTGGAGACCCACGCTCGGGAGGAGCTCGGTATCACGCCCGGCACTCTCGGGTCGCCCACTCAGGCGGCGGTGTCGTCGTTCACCACCTTCGCGATCGGTGCTCTGGTCCCGCTCGTGCCTTGGCTCGTCACCTCGGGGACCGCCGCGATCCTCGCCTCGGTGATCGTCACGGGGATCGCGGCCCTGGGAGTCGGGGCTGCTCTGTCGCTGTTCACCGGGAAGCGGTGGTGGTGGTCCGCGCTCAGGCAACTCGTCATCTCGGCGGTGGCGGCGGCGATCACATACTCGATAGGGCGGCTGGTTGGCGCGAACGGTCTTTGAAGCCGGGGAGACGGTGCGCGCTCGAGCGCGCCGCGACGTCTCCCACATAGGCCCGGTCGACGTGGTCGACGACAAATCCGAGACTCTCGTACAACGAGACTGCGACCAGGTTGTCTGCGTCGACGTAGAGCATGCCGGTGGTGAGCCCGAGCCCGGCGAGGTGATCGAGCCCCGCTAGTACCAGGGCCTTTCCGAGCCCAAGGCCCTGCGCGTCCGGGTCCACCGAAATCACGTAGATCTCGCCCATCGGAGGATCTGTTTCGTCGTGGACCTTCGTCCAGCAGCTCGCAAGCAGGCGCCCGTCGCGCTCGTGGAGGAGGAAACCTGCCGGATCGAACCATGGCTCGCGCTCTCGCTCGAGGACCGTGTCGAGGTCCCAGCCGCCCTGTTCGGGGTGGGACGCGAATGCACGGTTGTTGACCTCGAGCCAAGCAGCTTCATCCCGCCCGGGCTCGAACGGCCTTGTCGCGACCTGCTGACGATCTCCTGGCACCGGCAGCGGGCAGCGCATCTGGTAAAGGTCTCTGCCCCGGGTGAGCCCGCACGACGCGCTGACCTTGTCCGAGACCGCGTCGGGTTTCGGCACCCACAGGTGGACGTGGCCACCACCTTGGCGGGTGATCTCCTCGAGCGCCGCCTCGAGCAGGTCATGGCCCACCCGGTAGACCTCGGCCCGGCGGTCCGGGTGCACGACTATCTCGACCCCCCAGGTGCCGTGCCCCCGGCTCACCTGGGCGTAACCGACGAGCGGGCCGCCACGGCGCTCGCGCGCGACGAAGCCAGCGAACCCGGAGCGCCCGCCATACACGAGGTCGAGCCACTTGTGCTCTCCGAGGGGACGGTGCTTATCCGCGCGCGTCGCAGCGTCGAGCAACAGCGACACCTCGGCGATGTCGTTCTCGCCCATCCTGCGCTTCACCTCGACGTGTGCCACTCGGGCGAGGCTATCGATCCCCGGTAGCCTCGCAACTGATGGTGGGTTCCCGCGTAGTAAAGCGCCGCGCCACGCAAGTCGTGTCGCTTCTTGCAGCCGAGTATCCCGGTACCGCGTCCGAGCTCTGTGCACTGCACCACGACAACCCGTTCCAGCTGCTGGTCGCCACCATCCTGTCGGCGCAGTGCACCGACGAGCGGGTGAACATGACCACTCCCGCTCTGTTCGCCGCGTACCCGACTCCCTCGGAGCTCGCGGCAGCCTCTCTCGACGACCTGGAGGAGCTGATCCGCTCGACCGGTTTCTTCAGAGCGAAGTCGCGCAACCTCGTGGGCATGGCGACGGCACTCGAGCAACGCTACGGCGGCGAGGTTCCGACGGAGATGAACGACCTGACGACGTTGCCCGGCGTCGGGAGGAAGACCGCCAACGTCGTGCGGAGCGTCGCGTTCGACTTGCCGGGACTGCCGGTCGACACTCATGTCGGAAGGCTGTCGCGCCGCCTCGGGCTCACCACCGAGCAGGATCCCGTCAAAGTCGAGTCCGACCTCGACGCGGTCGTGCCCGAGGCCGAGTGGGGAGCGTTCAGCATCAGGTTGATCCTTCACGGCCGGCGCGTCTGCACGGCGCGCGATCCGCGTTGTGAGGTCTGCGCCCTCGCGGGGGTGTGCCCTTCGGCGGGTACTTTCGCTCGCCCTGCGTCGGGCAGACCTTCTCGGTCGCGAGCCGTCACGGCCGGCAAACAGATCGCGAAGTGAGGGGTCGCAGCGGGTCTCTCGAGCGCCCGAGCGCCGTCCGGGCGACTGCGCGAATCGTGAACCAGACGCGTCGTCCCAGCGTGCGTGGGTTATGCGGACATTTGTTGCGGTTTTGGCGATTATGACTGGAATCTGCCCGCCAAGCGTGATCTGCTTTTAGGACCGGAACCGGTTCCCGCCACCTGGTTCCGAGTAGAGCGGATGCCGGGATCCGCCGCCCGGTCCGCTCGCACGACGGCGCCCTTTCGGGCGCCGTCGTCGCGTCAGGACGCTTGGGGAGACGGGTCCGGGCGCGGGTATCCACCAGTCGGTGCGGAGCTCGCCGCTAGGTTCGATCGGGTGGGAAAGCCGGGGCCTGTGGTGACGGCCCTCCCTGTGCGCGCGGCAGGGGGAATCGTGGTCCGCCGAATCGTCGCCAACGGGTGGGAAGTGGCGCTCGTCTACCGTGCGTCTCACGGCGACTGGGGCTTTCCGAAGGGAAAGCTCGAAGCGGGCGAGAGCGAGTTGTTCTGCGCCAGGCGCGAGGTGGAAGAGGAGACGGGCCTGCTCTGCAACATCGGTCCTTATGTGGGCCAGACCCAGTACGTGGATCGGCGTGACAGGCCGAAGATCGTCCACTACTGGCTGATGGAGCCGCTGGCAGGCGCCTTCGAGCCGACAGAGGAAGTCGACGACATGCAGTGGGTCTCGTTCGCGCTCGCAGGCAGGGTCCTGACCTACGAGCACGACCGCTCCCTGCTCGCGAGAGCGGTGCCTCCCGTTCTCGCCAGGCAGTTGCTCGCCGCCCAGGCCTGAGCCGGAGGGCCTGACAGGTCGTAGAGCGAAGGCGGCTTACCCGCGTCGCGACGGGGTCGCCAGCTTGGCCAGCCGGCGTTGAGCTCCCCTCAGGGCGCGCTCGGCTGCGAAGAGCTCGCTGGCGGAATCGTCGCCGTCGTCCGCCGCGCTCCTTGCGATCTCCGTGACCCGCTTGGTCAGGTCGTCGAGTGCTGATGCGACCGAGGAGAGCTCGGCGACTGGAAGAGCCACGGCCGTGATCATCGCGGATCGGCGGGCGTTGTGCGACAGGAGCTTTCGCGGGGCCATCCGAGCGATCTCGGCGCTCTGCAGCAGGGCCTTCGCAACTCCCGGGTACGATCCTTCGACCAATCATGCCCCTGACCCGCATAGACGTCCGCGGCTCTTCAAGGCGAAGGCCTCGAGCGTGCTGTGCCGCGACCGATTCCGGGCCCGGGGCCGACAGCGCAGATCTCACCGCACAGGTCTCGGAGATCCTCGACCTGGTCCGGGCTGGAGGCGACAAGGCACTGATCGAGCTCACAGAGCGGCTCGACCACGTGACCGGGCCTGCGCTCTCGGTCGGCACCGACGAGATCCGAAAGGCCGCAGAACGAATCTCCCCCGGGCTTCTCGAGTCTCTCGAGGTCGCATGGGACCGGCTCCTGTCGTACCACCGCCATCAGGGCGCACCCGCCGCCCAGGAGTACGACGACGGCAAGGTGCGGATCCGCGAGCTCGTGCGTCCCGTTGACAGGGCGGGTCTGTACGCGCCCGGAGGCCTGGCGCTCTACCCGTCGAGCGTGCTCATGTGCGCCGCTCCGGCGACCGTGGCGGGGGTCGAGAGAGCTCGTCCTGTGCGTCCCCCGGGCCAGGACGGGATCCTGCGGCCCCGGTCCTCGCGGCGGCCTCGGTGGCCGGAATAGACGAGGTTCACCCCGTCGGGGGTGCCCAGGCCATCGCAGCGATGGCATTCGGAACCGAGAGCATCCCGCGCGTCGACGTCGTCGTGGGGCCGGGGAACCGCTACGTGGCCGAGGCGAAGCGCCAGGTCGCCGGAACCGTCGGTGTCGCGGCCGCGTTCGCCGGGCCCTCTGAGGTCGTGGTGGTCGCAGACGGAAGCGCTCCGTTCGAGTGGGCTGCGATAGATCTCGTCGTCCAGGCCGAGCACGGACCTGACGGGTTGGCCTTCTTGGTCACCTGGGACGAGCAGCTCGTCGGCCAGGTGAGCGACGCGGTCGACCGGATGGTCGAGGCGAACCCGCGGAGGTCCGAGCTGTCGGAGACCATCGCACGAGGTGGCTACGCGTGCTCGTCGACGGGCCCGCGCCAGGCGATGGCGAGTAGCGAACATCATCGCCCCCGAGCACCTCGAGCTCCAGGTGTCGGACGCCGACCGCCTCGCAGACGAGGTGCGCTCCGCCGGCGTCGTCTTCGTCGGGCCCTGGGCGCCCGCGAGCGTCGGCGACTATGTGGCCGGGACCAACCATGTGCTTCCGACGGCGCGCACCGCCAGGTTCGCCTCGGCGCTGCGCGTCGACGACTTCCGCACGCACATCGGGGTCGTCTCGCTCGGTCGCGAGGGCCTCGGGGACCTCGCCCCGCATGTGGTCGAGATCGCAGAGGCCGAAGGGTCTTCCTGCCCACGCAGGATCGGTGCGTGAGCGCTTCGAGTAGCGCCGGACTCGCGAGCGCTGATCAGGCCGCCACGAGGCGGCCGAACAACGTTGTCGCGCCTGCCGCAGGTGCGACCCGATCTCGTCGAGATGAAGGGCTACCACTCGCCCCAGGTCGAGGTCGAGGTGCGGCTCAACACGAACGAGTCGCCGTTCCCGCCGCCTGCCGCTTGGCTCGCAGAGCTGACGCAACAGCTCGGTCGGATCGACTTCAACCGCTATCCGGACCGGCAGGCCCGCGAGCTGCGCGAGGCGATCGCGCACCACGAGCGTGTGGACACGGATCAGGTCTTCTGCGCCAACGGGTCGAACGAGGTGATCCAGTCGCTGCTGCTCGCGTACGGAGGGCACGGGCCGGACGCGGCGGTGTTCGAGCCCACGTATGCGCTTCACCGCCACATTGCGATGCTCACCGCCACCGAGGTCCGCACGGGATGGCGCGCGCCGGACCATTCCCTCGATCCCGGAGGTCGTCGACGAGGTCTTCGCCGCTGCCTCGCCTGTGGTGACCTTCCTCTGCTCGCCGAACAACCCGACCGGGCGGGCAGAGCCCGACGAGCTCGTCGCCCACGTGCTCGCAGGGCGCTCCCGGCCTCGTCGTGGTCGACGAGGCCTACGGGCAATTCGCCGAGCGGAGCGCCCTCGACCTCGTGCGCGACGAGGTTCCGGGGTCCGAGACGACTTGTCGTGGCGCGGACATTCTCCAAGACGTGGTCGATGGCCGCGTGCCGGCTCGGCTACATGATCGGGCACCCCGAGGTGGTGTCGGCCTGCGAGGCTGTTTCGCTGCCTTACCACCTCGACGCGGTAGCTCAGGCGGCGGGCGTGCTGGCGCTGCGCCACGAATCCGAGATGCGCGAGCGGATCGCTGCGATCGTCGCCGAGCGAGGCGACTCGCAGGCCGAGCTGCGAATGCTCGATGTGGAGACCTGGCCCTCGGATGCCAACTTCATCCTGTTGCGCCCGAGTGCCGCGACGCACGTCAGGTCTGGTCGGACCTGTTGGACGAGCAGGTGCTCGTACGCGACTGCTCGGGTTGGCCGGGCCTGACGGGATGTCTGAGGGTGACGGTCGGCACGGCCGAAGAGAACACGCGGTTCTCGAGCAGCGCTGCGCAAGAGCCTTGCCGAGACAGGTGAGACCCGGATGAGCCGCCGGTCCGAGCGCAAGAGGCGCACCAAGGAGACCGACCGTCGCGGTGTCCGTCTGCCTGGACGGCAAGGGCCTCGTGACCGCGACACGGGGCTCCCGTTCTTCGACCACATGCTCGATCAGCTCGGTCGCCATTCGGGTTGGGACCTGAGGTGTCCGCCACGGGAGATCTTCACGTCGACGCGCACCACACCGTCGAAGACGTCGGGATCGTCCTCGGCGAGGCGCTCGCGAGAGGCGCTCGGCGACAAGGCCGGTGTCAGGCGGTTCGCGTCGATGAGCCTGCCGCTCGACGAGGCCCTCGTCGAGGTCGCGCTCGATCTGTCCGGGCGCGCCTACCTCGCCTACGAGGTCGATCTTGCGCCTGAACCGCAGCCGCTCGGCAATCCGCCTTTCGACCCGCAGCTCGCGGAGGAGTTCTTCAGGGCGTTCGCCGCCGGGGCGGCTCTGACGCTTCACGTCCGCATGGTGACCGGGACGAAACGCTCACCACGTGCTCGAAGCAACCTTCAAGGGAGTCGCCCGCTGCCTGTACGACGCAGTCACGCATCGAGCGCGAAGGCGTGCCCTCGACCAAGGGAACGCTCGGGACGAACCCACCGCCGAAGTGATCGCAGTCGTCGACTACGGGATAGGGAACCTGCGATCGGCGCAGAAGGCGCTCGAGCACCTCGGCGCGGACGCGCGCCTGGTCTCGGATCCGGACGAGGTGGCGGAGGCGTCGGGCGTCGTGCTGCCGGGCGTCGGCGCTTTCGGCCGCTGCGCCGAGGCGCTGCGTTCCACGGGCCTCGGCGCTGCGGTGTCGCGACGCCTTGATCGCGGCGTTCCGTTCCTCGGGATCTGCATCGGGTTCCAGCTGCTCTTCGAGGGTTCAGAGGAGGACCCGTCGGCGGCGGGTCTCGGCGTGCTCGGTGGCGTCGTGCGAGCCTTCCGCCGGAGGAGAAACGTCCGCAGATGCAGTGGAACCGGCTGGAGCGCGTGCGACGGGGCGGGAGAGCGGTCGCGCATGCTCGCGGGCCTCGGGGACTCGCCCTGGGTCTATTTCGTGCACTCGTACGCGCCTGAGCCTGTCGGCGGACTGTGCCGGAGCTGTCGTAGCGACCTGGAGTACGGAGGGACCGTGGTCGCGGCGGTCGAGCGGGGCACGCTTTGGGGACGCAGTTCCACCCCGAGAAGTCGTCCCGCACCGGGCTCGGCGCTTCTCGCGAATTTCGTGAGGTGCCAGCGCGGCGAGCCGTGCGTGCCCGTGAGGACGGCCGCTCGACCTGTACTGCGCCGTCGACATCTTGGGGGGTGGGGCGGTAAGGCTCACGAGAGGGGACTTCGGGGTCCGTACCGAGCACGGTGACCCTGTGGCTCTTGCTCTGCGATACGTGCGGTCCGGGGCCCGTTTGCTCCACGTCGTCGATCTCGACGCCGCAAGGCGGGAGAGCCGTTCAACCGCTCCGCGGTGCTCCGGATCATCGAGGAGTCAGGGGTGCCCGTGCAGGTGGGCGGCGGCGCACGCAAGGTCGGCGACGTGACTGGGCTGCTCGAAGCCGGGGCGGCGCGGGTCGTCGTGTCGACGCTGGCCGATCGAGGAGCCGGGCGTCGTGGAGGAATTGGCGGACCGGTCACCCCGGGCGGGTGGCACTCGGCATCGACCATCGCCTGTTCGTCGACGGACACCGTCGCGGGCGAGTGCCCGGTCCAGATGGTCGCGGTGCGAGGTTGGGAGCATCCCGGTCAGGTTCCGGTCGAGGCGGTCCTGGACAGGTTCGACGACGTGCCTCTCGGCGCGATCGTGGTGACCTCGATAGAGCGCGACGGGATGCTGTCGGGGCCCGACATGACGGGCCTGGCGGGCGTTATCGCCCGCAGCCCTCATCCGGTCGTCGCATCAGGCGGCGTGCGTTCGGCCGCCGACCTGCCGCGCTAGCCGCACTGTCGGTCGAGCGGCCAGGCGGAGAGGTTCGCCGGCTCGCGGGCGTCGGTCGTCGGAAGGGCTCTGGCCGACGGCTCGCTCGACGTCGGAGAGGCGATCGCCGCATGCGAACGGTGAGGGTGATCCCGTGTCTCGACGTCGAGGGCGGCAGGGTCGTAAAGGGCGTCCGGTTCGAGGGGCTCCGCGACGCCGGCGACCCCGCGGAGCTCGCTCGCCGGTACGACGAGGAGGGAGCCGACGAGGTCGTCTTCCTGGACATCACTGCTTCCTCCGAGGAGCGCCCGACCATGGTCGACGTCGTTGCCAGATCGGCAGAGCAGGTGTTCATCCCCCTCACGGTCGGGGGAGGGGTGCGCACCGTCCCCGATGCGATGCGCCTGCTTCGCGCAGGTGCGGACAAGGTTGCGGTGAACACTGCCGCGGTCGAGCGCGCAGAGCTCGTCGGCGAGCTCGCCTCCGAGCTCGGTACCCAGTGCGTCGTGGTGGCGATCGACGCGAGGGCCAGGCCGGAGCGACCGGGCCGGCCG
Source organism: uncultured Acidimicrobiales bacterium (assembly GCA_963801315.1). Lineage (GTDB taxonomy): Bacteria > Actinomycetota > Acidimicrobiia > Acidimicrobiales > CAVXTF01 > CAVXTF01. Next base: position 358,816 of record CAWDEI010000007.1, read on the forward strand.
GCCGGGAAGGCTGCTACGAGGTCGTCACCCACGGCGGGCGGCGGCCCGACGGGGCTCGACGTGCTCGAGTGGGCGGCCGTTGCGAGGCATCGGGCGCAGGGGAGATCCTGCTCACCTCGATGGACCGCGACGGGACCAGGCTCGGCTACGACCTCGACCTCACCAGGGCCGTCTCGACGCGGTTCGAGGTACCCGTCATCGCGTCCGGAGGCGTCGGGACGCTCGACCACCTGGTGGAGGGCGCCTTGCGAGGGGGTGCCGACGCGTTGCTCGCCGCCTCGATCTTCCATCTGGGAGAGCACTCCATCGCGGAGGCCAAGGCCCACCTCGAGGCGGCAGGGGTTGCCGTCAGGCCAACGGGCGGGTTGACAGGTGCGCGAGGACCGACCACTCGTGCGGTACCGTGCCACGGTGCCGCCCAGTGCGAAGAGCTCGCCCCGCCAGCACGTCCCGAGCAAGCAACCGATCACCATGCTGTCGGACCGCGTCCTCGTGCTGCAGCCTCAGTCCGAGGGGGAGCGTCGGTCGCAGGTCGGGCATCCTGATCCCCGCGACCGCCCAGGTGTCGCGGCGCCTCGCGTGGGCGGAGGTCGTGGCCGTCGGGCCTCACGTGCGCAGCATCAAGGTCGGCGACAAGGTCCTTTTCAACCCCGAGGACCGGCTCGAGGTCGAGGTCCAAGGAGACGAGTTCGTGATCCTTCGCGAGCGTGACGTGCACGCGGTCGCCACCGAGCGGCTGGACTCGGGCACCGGGCTCTATCTGTGAGCGAGGACCTGAAGCCCGTCGGCGGTCGATGCCATCTGCCGAGGTGGCGTTCGGGCCGGACGGGCTGGTCCCGGCGATCGTGCAGGACGCCACGACGGCACCGTGCTCATGCTCGGCTACATGGACCGCGAAGCTCTCCGCAGGACGCTCGCTAGCGGACGCACATGGTTCTGGAGCCGCAGCCGCAAGGAGTACTGGTGCAAGGGGGAGACTTCGGGGAACCGCCAGTTCGTTCGCGAGGTGAGATACGACTGCGACGGTGACGCGTTGCTCGTTGGTCGTCGACCAAGAAGGGTCGAGGCGCGTGCCAACAGGTGAGCGCTCGTGCTTCTTCCGGTCGTTTTCTGTCGCTCGGCTCAGACGCCGGGCGGTGAGCGAGAAGTTGGACTCCGGAGGGCGCCGGAAATTCCACGAGCTGGCCTCTGAACGCCTCGTGGTGCCGGTCTGGCGCGAGCTGATGGCCGACACGATCACGCCGGTCGGTGCCTTCAGCCAGGTGGTCGGCGACGAGCCCGGTTTCCTGCTCGAGTCCGTCGAGGGCGGTGACCGTTGGGGCAGGTACTCGTTCGTAGGCCGACGTCCCCTCATGTCGATAGTCAGCCGGGGTCTGAACGTCGAGTTGGACGGTGGCCTGCCGCTGCCGGACAGCGTGACAGGAGCTGCTCCGCCAGGGTGTCCTCGCACGCCTTGGAGAAGCTGCTCGACGCGCTCGGCGCCCCGCTCGTCGAGGGATCTTCCGCCGCTTCACAGCGGCTTCGTCGGCTATCTCGGGTACGACGTCGTTCGCGAGATCGAACGCCTCCCCGACGTCGCGCACGACGACCTCGGGCTTCCCGACGCTTCAATGTTCCTCATCGGACAGTTGTGCGCTTTCGACCACTGGCGCCAGCGCGTCGTGCTCGTAGAGAACGTCCCGGTTGCGCCCGGGCTCGAGCACCGAGGAGCTCGATGCGGCATACGACGGCGCTTCTGGACGGCTCGACGAGCTGGCATCGGACCTGTTCAGGCCGATGTCGCAGCCGGCTCTTGCGGTGCCGGCCAGGCGCGAGGAATGGCCGCGACGTGACCCGCACGATGACTCCGGAGACCTTCGAGGAGGCCGTCGTCGTGGCGAAAGAGCACATCGTCGCCGGGGACGTCTTCCAGGTGGTGCTGTCGCAGCGTTTCGACCTCGACCTCGAAGCCGATCCGTTCGACGTCTACAGGGTGCTGCGCCAGGTGAACCCGAGCCCCTACCTGTACTTCGTGAGAAGTGACGCGTGCACCGTGGTCGGCACGTCTCCGGAGCCGATGGTGAGATTGCGCGACGGAGTCGTCACGTCGCGCCCGATCGCAGGGACGCGGCCGAGGGGAGCGACCGACGAGGAGGATCTGCAACTCGGCGCGCAGCTCGTCGAGCATCCGAAGGAGACGGCAGAGCACATAATGCTCGTGGACCTCGCGCGGAACGACGTCGGGCGGGTCGTGCGTTTCGGCACCGAGCGAGTCGAAGAGCTGATGACCCTGGAGCGCTACAGCCATGTGATGCACCTCACGTCACAGGTGTCGGGTGAGCTCGCCGACGACAAGGGCCCGATCGACGTGCTGCGCGCGACGATGCCGGCGGGAACGCTCTCGGGCGCCCCGAAGGTCCGGGCCATGCAACTGATCGACGAGCTCGAGCCGACCAAGCGCGGTGTCTACGGAGGGGTTGTCGGATATCTGGATCTGTCCGGGAACCTCGACACGGCGATCGCGATCCGGACCATGGTCGTCACCCCGGACGGTCGCGCTTCGGTTCAGGCGGGAGCAGGGATCGTCGCCGACAGCGATCCGGCAGAAGAGCAGGCCGAGTGCGAGAACAAGGCGGCGACGATCCTGAGCGCGGTGCGCGCAGCAAGGCGGATAACGTCGAAACGCAATGAGCATCTTGCGCGGGCCTAATAAAATGGGTCCAATGAGATGAGCCCCAATGAGATGAACCCCGATGCGATAGGGGCCGAAATGTCCCCGGAATCACGGGGTCTCGATGTCCCGGACGGATACCGACGGCTCAGGCAGGACAAGGCGGCCGCCCCGGTCGGGCGCGACGTGATCCGCGTGATCGGTCCCGACGCCGTCGACTACATGCAGGGACAGTGCAGCCAGGACGTGGCGGCTCTCGAGCCGGGGAACTCTGCGGACGCATTGCTCTTGGAGCCCCAGGGTCGCGTCGACGCATTCGTGCGGGTGACTCGTACCGGCGAAGACGAGCTGATCGTGGACACCGACGCGGGGTGGGGCGATGTCGTTGTCGCGCGCCTGGAGCGATTCAAGCTGCGCGTGAAGGTCGAGATCTCGCGTCGTCGCATGGAGCTGTGTCGCGGTCCGCGGGCCTGCGGCCGACTCGGTCGGTTCACCGTCGGGGATCCTGCGGATCGCCGTCGACTGGCCCGGTCTCGGCGGGTTCGACCTGCTCGGCGAGGATCCCGTCGTGCCGCAAGGCGTGGAGCGAGTGCGGCGCTCAGGCTTGGGAGGCGGCCCGGATCGAGGCTGGTATCCCGATGATGGGCTCGGAGATCGACGAAAGGACGATCCCCGAGGAGGCCGGTCTGGTCGGAGCGCTGCGTGAGCTTCACCAAGGGTTGCTTCACAGGTCAGGAGCTGGTCGCGCGGCTCGACGCTCGCGGGAGCAACGTCGCTCGGCGGCTGCGCGGGCTCGCGGTCGCAGGCGACAGGCCGGGATCGCGGCCCCGGCGCAGGCACCGAGCTCCTCGCAGAGCGGCAAGACGGTCGGCCGGGTCACGTCGGCGGCTTGGTCGCCCGGGATCGGGCTGCACTGTCGCGCTCGCCTACGTCCACAGAAGCGTCGACGTGGGCTCCACGGTCGTCGCGGGGGGATTCAGCGCTGAGGTGCGCCAGCTGCCGCTTGTTGGCTGAGCCTGAGGCTCCTGTCGTGCTCGGCCTCAGTCGGTCTCACGGGGTGGCCCTGGGCGATGGCGACGGCGGCGAGCTGGGAGCTCACCTCGAGCTTGCGAAGGATCGACCTGATGTGGGATCGAACCGTCGCAAGCGAGAGCACGAGCTTCTCGGCTATCTCGATGGCGGTCGCACCGGTCGTCAGGTGGATACAGGACCCTCCGCTCGCTGCGGGTGAGCAGCAGGAGCCTCCCGAGCCGGTCCGGGCGCTGACCGTTGTGGTCGGCACTGACCGACACCGTTCTCGGCCCGTCGCCGCCTCACCGTTCGTCTGGGAGAGCGCGTGCCATATCTCGTCGGGCAGGTCGCCGATCGCGAAGGCGCTCTCGGCGCCTTGCAACACGCATTCGGCGAGTGCGATGTCGCTCGCGCCCACACCCACTGCGAGGACGCGCATGCCTGTCCGTCGGAACAGCTGCGCGAGAGCAGCCGGTCGCTCGAGGGGTTCCGACTGTGTCGAGCTCGGATTCCGTCGCGTTGCCGGGGTGGACCACGAGCAGGGCGATCGAGTCACGTATCACGGAGCCTGCCAGAGAGGCGAGGCTCGGGTCGACGGACAAGGCGGGTGCAAGGGTCGCGGCGACCGTCAGCCCGATTCCCTCCACCAGGGACCTGACGGCTGCCGCAGCGGGGCCCGGAACGCCGGGCGACGGGGGGGCGGTGTCCACCACGAGCACGGCCCCGGAGAGCATCGTCGGCACTAGTTGCCTGGCGAGGCCGTTCGAGCCGGGCGGCCGGAACAGGCCCATCGCCGACCGGCCTGGCGACTCTGCGGTCGAGCCACGCCGGATGCCCGTTCGAGGAGCCACCGACGGGGGCCACAGCCACGGCAGTGTTGCCCATGACGACGATCGCCGGTGACGGGGCGGAAGCATCGGGTATCGCCTGATCGACGGAGTTGATGGCCGCGCAGGTCAACGAGAAGGCATCAGAACCTGCGTCTCCGTCGGCGAGCCCGACCGCGACGCAGGTTCCCCGGCCGGTCGTCAGGTCGAGGCTTGAGCCGCCGACCGCGCAAGGCGCGCGCCCAGGACATGAGCGTTCAGGCTCGGGTCGACGTCCTGGAACATCACCACCACGCGGCCTCCGCCGATCATGCAAATTCGGTCGTCCTGGCGCACCAAGGCGGCTAGATGCTGGGCAAGGGAGCCCGACACGGCCGCGAGCGACGACGAGGGTGCTGCCGAGATTGCGACGCAGGCGACTATGTTCCTGCCGCGTTCGGCCGCGGGACGGTGGCGCAACAGCGATCTGTTCGTTGCCGACGCCCGATCCGTGACGGGTGCGGTGCGCTGGGCGGTCGTGACCATTCGTCTCGACCGTGAGCGCGGCGCTCTCCGGTGAAGTGCGCTGTTCTTCGCTCTCCCTGCTCACTAGCACGACCACGGTGCCCCCCGTTGCCTGCGGGGCACGGCGCCGGTTACGGCTCCGCCGGTCCGCCTGTGCCCTAGCGAACGATAGCCCCTCGAGCGACCCCCGCCAAACGGCGGCGGACGGCTGCGGTCAGAAACTCGCTGGCAGAGCCAGGCTCACGTGCTCGAAGCACACGAACAGAGCGAGCAGCAGCAGGGGCACGCCGACTGCGTACGAAACCCACCGGAACACCCCGCGGGAGCCGTCGAGCGAGGATACGCAAGCACGATCGCATCCGAGCAGCGTGCCGATACCCCACAGCACGGCCGGCAGGACGTCGCCGCCCCGGCCGCCGCTCGCCACCTCCGCGGCGGCTTGGACCGGTGTCAGCCGGGGGGGCGAAACCGGGGTAGTGGGTGGGGTTCCCGGGCTTGACGGTCGTGTCGAGGACGGCGACGACGACCAGGCGTTGCGATGCGCTGTATCGGGGATTGCAGGTCGTGAGGGTGAGCTCGGGGGTTACGCGCCGAGTCGAGCACGGCATTGTCGTTCGGGGACACGATCTCCGAGCTGATCACGTCATAGCGGAACAGGCCCTGAGAGGTGAGTACGAAGATCGGGTCTCCGGCGACGAGCTCGTTCAGGTTGTAGAAGGGGGCGGCGAACGTGGTGCGGTGGCCTGCGATCGCGGCGTTTCCCGCCTGTCCGGGAAGCGAGGTGCCTATGTAGTGACCTGGCCCCCCCTGCAGCTGGGCCTCGCCTGTGCCCTCGACGAGGGCGTCGTCCAGACCGAGCTTCGGGATCGCAATCAGGCCGATGGGTTTGCCTACGGCCGGCGGGGCAGTCGTCGGAGCGACAGACGTTGCCACCGGGGGCAGACCGGAGCCCTTCGGGTCGACTCCCGGGCGAGCAGACCCGAGATCGTGAAGCGGTAGCGACGTGCGCACCTCCTCGTTTCCGAGCTGGTTGCGCAGGTTGCTCTGGGCGTGGTCCGTATACAGGGCCGTGCCCCAGAGCTGGAATGCCACGAATGCGACCAGGAGAGCTCCGGCACCGAGCAGGATCGTCCCCAACCTCCACCAGATCCTGGATCGCATCACGAACGGAGTTTAAGGCTGCATCTACAGGGTAAGGCAGCAGGCGCAGGTCCACTGATTTCCCATGTGGACGGCAATTGTGTCTGGACGCAACAGGTTGGGTGGTTTACCTTCAAACCAGGGACCTGGTTGCGAAGCAAGGAAAGTAACTCAGGGGGACAACCGGAAGGAGCGGGGAATGACCGGTCTACGTAAGTGGCGGACGCTTTGTGCCGTCTCGGTGGCGTTTGTGATCTCGATGGGCGGCATCGCCGCCTCTGCCGCCACGGCCGGTGCGGCCGCCGCCTCGAGTGGCCCTGCCTGCACCTTCAACGGGAGTCGATTTCCCATCGTCACCGGGGTGACGCCGGGTAGCACGGTGCAATTCGACTGCACCGGCCTTCCGGCAACGTCACCCGTACCTTTGTTGGAGATCAGCCTCGTCATCGCCATCGACCCGAGCACGTCCGCGCTGCTCTCGGGGACCGTCTCGCCCGAGCCTGCTGTTGTCGGTTCTCTCGGCCTGCCTCAGATAAACCCGTCCGCGCTCGCCCTGACTGCCTCTGATGGCTCGGGAAACCTCAGCTACTCCTACAAGACGCCCACCAATCAGGCTCTTGACCCGAACGCGAGTTGCCCTCCGAGCCAAGAGGAATTCAACTCGGGCCTCATCGGGTGCGCGCTCGCGCTGGTCGACCTGACGACGGCGACCGAGGTGCCCGCCGGTAGCGCATTGCTCGAGTACTCGGGATTCCCGTTCTTCCCGCCCAACCCGACCCTCGCCGTATCCCCGAAGGACGCGAGCGTCGGCCAGCGGTCACGGTGAGCGACAAGCCGGGCGCGACGACTTACTGGTGGCTCGCGACACTTGCCTCGCTCGAGGGCGACCTCGGCGGCACCCCGCCGCCGCCGCCTTCTGTGTGGTCGACTTCAAGTATCAGGTCGGGGCGGCGGTGAACAACATCACCGTGGCTCCGGCGAGCTACAACGGTTCGACCTTCACTCCTCCTGCGATATCGGGGACCTTCACGGTCCCGTCATTCCTCACATCCCGGGAAGAAGTACAAGGCGGAAGTGAACTACATAGCCGAGCTCGAAGGAATCAACCTCGCGATCAGCGCCAAGAAGGGGATCGTCCTTTCGCCTTGGGCGTCGACGAGCAGGGCGACGAAGCGGTCATCGGCGCCTCGCCGGCTGCCAGCCGGTTCAGCTCGGCGGATCACGAGGATCAGCCACCTGGAGTGGCTGTTCTCGCCAAGGGTGACCACCCTCGTCTGCGGTCCACTGCCCGGACCCGAACTGAAGGTCGCCGTGTAGGAGACCGTGACCTGAGCGAAGTGCGAGTCCTTCGCAAAGTTGAAGCCGTCCACGACGGGGCGGTACTGCACTCCGGTCCGGATCGAGGCGATCTTGACGGCGTCGAAGGAAACCAGATGGACGAAGCCGCTTCCTGCCGCCGCAACGATGCCCTTTTGAGCCTTAGGGTGCAGGAACATCTTCGCGAGACCGAAGTCGTGGCGCGAGAGCGCGCCGAGGTAGTCGTCACCGTCACCGCAGGGGTGTCGTCTGCGCTCGCCGCGATCGTCTGCTTGACGGTGGTGCTAGTCGAGGATCCGGAGCCAGAACCCGAGCTCCCGCATGCGCCGAGGCCCAGTGACGCAGCCAGTGCGGCGCACGGCAAGACCGTGAGCGGGCCGCGTCGTAGCTGTCTGGAACGGAGCCGGTTGCGCATTTCGTCATCTTGACAGCGCGTCGCCCACCGGTCCAACCGTCACGGGCGCGACCAGGTCGCCGGTTTGCCCGGCGTAGAATTCCCGTCGTGGGAGGCCTTCTCGTGGACCGCGCCGGCCGTCCGCCAAGCATCTGGTGCCGTACGTGGCGGCGGCCGTGCTCGTTGCGGTCCTGCTGATAGCCGGTGGTCCACCAGGACCCAATCCGCCACCGCGGTGAATTTCTCGGTGCGTCTCCCGCCCCTCCACACCACCAAGCCCGAGCGGAAGCCTTCTCATCCTTTCGGAGTGCTCGTGGGCTCGGCGAAGGTGGCCTCGCTCCCGATTTTCGCTGCCCCCGGCGACAGGCCCTCGCAGAGCATCGCCAACCCCAACAACCTCGGCGCACCGCTCGTGGTGTTGGTGAACCAGGTCCGTGGCACCTGGGTCCAGGTGTACCTGCCGGAACGCCCGAACGAGTCGCTCGGCTGGACGCCTGCGAGTGACCTGACGATGGGATGGGACCCCGACCGGATAGTCGTGAGCCTGAGCGCGCGGTCACTTGGAGCTGGTTCGCTACTCCCACGTCGTCTTCCAGACGACGGTGGCCGTGGGAAGCCCCGAATCGCCCACTCCGACGGGATTCTTCTACGTGACCGAGGTCCTCAAGCTGACCGATCCGGGCGACGCCTACGGCCCTTACGCACTCGGTCTCTCAGGCTTCTCGAACACCTACTACTCGTTCGACGGTGGACCTGGGCAGATCGCGATCCACGGGACCAATCAGCCGTGGGTGATCGGCCAGTATGCGAGTCACGGGTGCGTCAGGCTGGACAACCCGGACATCACGACGCTCGCCACTCAGGTCGACGCTGGGACGCCCGTCGACATCGAATCCTGACCGGCCGGGCGCTACCGGAAAGGGCTAAGACCTTCTCGGGTACCGGCGCGCGTATGCGAGCAGCATCGAACCGGTCAACGCCAGGAAAAGTCCGAGGAGCGCTACGACCCACATTGCGATCCCGACTCCGGTGAACGCCAGCTTGCTCGAGGGGACCGAGGTGGCAGGTTTCGTCGCAGGCCCGGAGCCGCCCCCTCCGCCCGAGGAGCCGGTCGTGGGCTTCGTTCCCCCGTGGGCTCCCGAGGTCTTCTGCTTGGCGGTCGTGGAGGTGGTGCCGGGCGCGAAGGTGGACGATGAGCTGGAGGAACTCGAAGAGGAGGAGGAGGAGCTCGAAGAGCTGGACGAGCTAGACGAGCTGCTCGAACTGGTTGAGCTCGACGACCCGCCGCATCCGGGGACCGTCTGCCTGAATCCCGAGTACCACACTCCGTTGCGGGTGACGTCCACCTGGAAGTAGCAGCCGGAGACGGCCGGCACCGAGACGATCAACATGCCCGAGGTGCCCGCGTCCTTGCCGAGCAGCTTCTGGGGAGTCACGGTCCACAACGTGAGCACCCAGTCGCGGTTGGGTGGGTTGTTGGCATTGATCGTAAAAGTGGCCTTCGTCCTAGACAGAGTGGGTTCGGTCGGGGAGGCCGAAGCCATCTCGGCGAACACGCCTGTGGCGATGAGAGCCACGCCCACCAGAACGAGCAGCCTGGCACCGTGCCTGAAGCCACGCCCCAAACCCGCCGGCTGTACGCCTGCTCCTCCGAACCTAACCCCGTTGTTCATCCGACCCCTCCCAGTGAGATGCTACACACTCTGCGGGCACAACTCTAGGCCTCTGGGAGCACAACATTGGTGAATGGTCTTGACTCATGGGCGAATGGTCTCGACGGCGGATCTGGGCAGCCTCCCCAGGGGGGCCGCTGGCCGCTTCTCACAGTCGAATTGGTCAATCGTGACGATGCGCGGCCGAGCGGGGTTTCGTAACGTACGTTGAGTAATGGAAAAGGGGGAGTACCCCGTCCCGGCTGCCGGGACGAGGTCAGCTATCCAGCACCAGTAACCAGCAGCACAGCACGGGGCCGTGCCCGGCGGAACACCCAGGTCGTCGGTGCCGGTCCAAACACAACCCACAAATCAGGAGGAACAACTAGTGCGCTTGCGCAATTACATGTTCGGTGCCGCCGCGTTGGCACTCGCTACGGGCTCGCTCATCGTGGGCTTCGCGGGGAGCGCTTCGGCATCCGTGAGAAACCCCATCCCGACGGTCACCGCAAACGGCACGGCCAGCTGCGGGAACGCGACGACGGGCGCCTCGGGCCTCAAGGGCACGATCACCTTCACCCCGCCCCTCAAGCTCGGCGGGACGTCGCCAGAGGTGACCAGCGTGAAGATCAAGGAGAAGCCCTGCACGACCACGGCGACCAACCTGCCGGGGGCCGGAATCCTCAAGGGCAAGGTCAAGCAGTCCATCTCGAGCGGGACATCGACCAACAGCTGCACCGGTCTCACCACGTCGGCGCCTGAGACGCTGACGGTGAAGTGGAGCTGGAAGAACAGCGCTGGCGTGGCCCTGGCCAACGTCACTTCGACGACACTCTCGTTCTCGGGCTACAACATCGTGTCGAGCACCAACCCGCCCTGGGCGACCGCCAACGACGAGGGCTTCCAGCTGCCGGGCAATGGCTCGGGTGGGGGCGGAACCGTCAGCGGGACCGGGTCCTTCCTCGGGACTGACACCGGAGGCAGCTCGACGGCAGTGGCATACCTCAACCTGACGGCCACACAGCTGAGCAATGACTGTGCGTCTGCGGGCGGTCTGGCGACTGCCAACTTCTCCTTCGGGGCGGCTTTCGTAGGCTGACATTAAGGAGCGGGTGCCCGACCCACCGTCTGCCTGGCTTGGGCGGCGTCTGGTGAGGACATCCGAAACGGAGTGAAGTGCGATCAGGGGCGGGCCAAAAGGCCCGCCCCTGATCCATTTACCGCCCTGCTTCGTGACCGGGCACTTCGGTGAAATTCCTGCTCGGAGCGGTCGTCAGGCTTGACATTCCTACTCAGCGCGGTGGAAACTCATGTGGTCAAAACGTCAGCCCAACTAATGTTTTTCACGGCAACGTTGGGCTGAGGCAACTCAAGTTCGAGACGGCTACCTGATTCGGGGCCAAAGGCTCCGGCCCGGACGACAAGGGGGACATCAGTGGTACGAAGGGGAACACACACGAAGCGGTTCAGGCTGACCGCGACCAGAGTCGGAATGGCAGGGCTTGCCGGCGTGGTCGTCGGTGGGGCTCTTCTCGCGACCTCGATAGCCGCCTCGGCCGCAGGACCGACGCTCTCTGTGACGCCCGACACGATCATGAACACCAACATCGTGGGAATCGTCCCGACCGGGTCGGGTTACCCGGGGAAGGCGAACGGCGACGGGCTGATCTGCCCGATCGTCGCAGGCGAGCCGACCGTGGTCCTGGGTTCAAACGGCAGCTGGCCGGTCGGCTGCGAGACATACCTTCTGCAGTCCAAGACCAACGGCGATCTGAAGACCACGAGCTTCGCCTTCGTCGGGGGCAAGGTGGTCGCCTCATGGGGCGCGACCACGATGGACAGCGCGGGTCATCTCGCTAACACCGATGCCCAGAACTACCCGGTACCCCCGTATGCCGACGAGCACGGATCAGTCGAGGTGTACGCGACGTTCGGGGACACCCCGGCGGACCAGGGAAGCACCCCCTTGATGTTCACATTCGACACGCCGGGCGCGACGACCACGACCACGAGCTCCACCACCACGACGACCCAACCTTGCAAGGCGGTCTCTCATACCGCCAGTGCCACCGCCGGCAAGGGAACTGTGACCGTCGACCCTGCGACGTGCTTGGTCAACGGCACGGTCGTAAGCATCAAGGCGACCGGCCTCACCACGGGCAGCACTGGCTCCGTGCTCGAGTGCAGCGGCGACAAGAGCCAGCCCACTATGACCGTCCTGGGCGCCCAGATCCCGGTCAGTTGTACGGGGGCCCTGGCGAAGCTCTTCTCGACGGGCTCGGGCAGTTACAGCACCACTTTCACGGTGGTGGAGGGCATCACGGGTCCTCCGGGCACGGGCAACGACTCCTCAGGCCACGCTGGCGCCACCGACGCGGCGCTCTACCCGTGCCCGCCGACCGCTGCTCAGACATCCAAGGGCGATACCTGTGTGATAGCGGTCGGTGACCTCGCCGGTGACGAAGTTCCCGTGCCGATCTCGTTCAACACGGCCAAGGGGGCAACGTCGCCGTCCACCACGCCGACCACGGCCTCGTCTGCGACGACGTCGAAGACCGGTGCCACGAGCGCAACGACGGCTTCGTCGGCCACCTCGGCAACCTCGGGGTCGCTGGCCTTCACGGGCACCGGGCCCGGCGTGTGGTGGCTCGGACTGGTCGGACTGCTCATGATGCTCCTCGGCGCGCTCGATGCTGCTTCTCGCAGGACCGCGAGTCGTGTTCGCAAGAGTGGCGCACACGAGTAGCCGGGTGTTGAGGCGCAGGAGCTAAACGCTGTTGGGCCGGCGGCTTTGGTGGCCCGATCGAACGAAACAGTCTGACGAAGCGCCGCTCCTCTCAGTCGAGAGGGGCGGCGTTTCATTTGCATCGCTCGTCTAGTGTCCTTCGTGGGGGTTCCGTGTCTGAAACTGCGAAATCCGTGACCGCCTCAGAAGCATCTACCAGCGCCGGTCTGCGGGGAGAACCATCGGAGATCGCGAGCCCGATCTTCGTCGTCGGATGCCACAGATCGGGAACCACGCTGCTGCAGATGCTGCTTGACTCCCATCCGCGCATAAGTGCCGGGGCCGAGGATCCTTTCCTCTATTGCCTCTCAGGACTCGAAAACGACGACTGGCGCAAAATGCTTGGACGGTATGGCTTTTCCGAGGACGAGTGGCTCGAGAGAGTGAGAGGTCTGGTCGAGGAACTCCACTCCCGTTACGCCGAGAGTCTGGGCAAGACGCGGTGGGCAGAGAAGTTCCCCTCGAACGCGAAGATCATCGGTTTCTTGGACAAGCTGTACCCGGATTGCCAGGTCGTCCATATCGTGCGAAACCCGCGCGACGTGATCGCGTCCAACCGGGTGATGTACGGCAAGGCGAAGGGGTCCTTCTACGGGGGCAGGTGGGTTGAGCACGTACGAAGCGCAGAGGTGGATGGCGCCCGACTCGGCAGTGACAGGTTCCGCACGATCCGGTACGAGGATCTCGTCGCCGACCCTGAAACGGTGATGAAAGAGCTGATCGACTGGCTGGGCGAACCGTGGAGCGACGATGTCTTGCGGTTCGGAGAGCGAACTCACTTCTATCCGCCGAAGCTCAAGACGCCCGAACAAAAAAAGAAGGTAGTCCATACCCGGTCAATCGGTCGTGGACGCTCTATCGACTCGCTCCGTCCCCTTCTCTATGTGCACCTGCGGGCCCGAGACCTTGTTCGGAGGTTTGGTTACTGAGCACTAATCGCAACTCGGGACGCTAGGACTGCTCGCGGAACCAGGCGACTGTGGTGCGCAGGCCCTCTGCGAGCGCTACCGGACGAGCATCTGGGAAGAGCACGTGGAGCCGGTTCTGGTCGGCCTGGGAGTCCCTCACGTCGCCGGCCCGAGGTTCCGTGTGGGTGCGGTCGACGGGGTGGCCGAGCACCTCCTCGAGTGTGTCTATGAGCTCGAGGAGAGATACCCGCGATCCGAACGCAAGGTTGACGGCGTGTTCCGACGTCACCTTGCGCGTGACCGCGTCGACGAGCACAGCGCAGACGCTCCCAACGTAGGTGAAGTCACGGGTCTGTCGGCCGTCGCCGTGGACGACTAGGGGGTCGCCTCTCAGGGCCGCTGCGAGGAAGGCTGGAATCACTGCTGCGTAAGCGTGGTCGGCGGCCTGAAGAGGGCCGAAGACGTTGAAGAACCTGAAGGCGAGCACCTCCATACCGAACGAGCGGCCGTGTGCCAGCGCGTAAAGCCTCGGTGGCAAAGCTTGCTCGCAATCATGGGCGGCCTCCCTTATGCGAAGCTGATTGAGGTTCCATGGCAAAGTTGGCCTGCACACCGCCGCCTGGTGCGCTTTATGCACCTGATGCTGCAGCCGAGCTTTTCCGAGACCTTCAACCTGGTGACTGCGGACGGCGCGGCCGAGGGAATCGCAAGCGTAGTGTCCAGCGTCATCGAGTGGGCGCCTGACTGGTGGAAGGCAAATCCAGACCAGACGACGGACGTTGCGCGGCGCGGCCTGTGCCTGCTAAACGATTCAAATAGCCCGCGCGACGGCATCCACGCGTTGCAGCGGAACAACGTGTCAGGAATCGCAGCGTGGAAACACTACCTGGGGGTAAACTGATGAAACGTTACCAAGTCCAAGACCCCACCGGCCAAGGTTTCCCCCAAGTGATCGACACGTCCGGCTGGGAACGCTGCTTACTCTGGAGTATCCGGCCACCGTTCGTTTCCCGCTCGCATCGAGGCAATACCTACGTGGTGGCGACGTTCACGGCGTACTGTCCCGACGCTTTCTTCCACGCGCAGAATCTCATTTCCCGGCTCGATGATTACACCCGCCAGATAGCGGACCACGGCGCAACGCTGCCAGATCAAATTACCGCAGGCGCGGACATCCACGTCATGGACTCGCTGCAACCCGATGACGGAGCATCCCACGAGCCACAAGCACCGCGCGCTATCGGTAGCTGTGATTTCCAAGTGGTGCCCTAATGGCCTTGTTGAGGCCGCAACATTGGTTCAGGAGCTTAACGACAGATATCCGGTTTCCCTTATTCAGGCCGAACTGCTGCCGTTAACCTCACCGCGTTTCTCGCTTCACGTGATGCCCACAGAAGACGGGCCTGCGCAATATCGAATCCGATAACCCCGAACCGTGGGGCAGCGCCGCCCCAAAGAAGGAGCTGAAGTGAGAATCCGACGCAGAGGAGACGAAGTGAGAATCCGAGGTTTCCACATGAACCCCGAGAAGTTTACCCCCGAGCAAAAGAAACTCCAAGAAGAGTTCCAACGACGCCAGATGCTACGCCGTTGCCTCGGGCTGTTCGCGAAGAACGCCTCCGGCGCGAGAAAAAAGAGGCGGGCGACGCCCCAACCAGGAGGCGGACCGGGCGGGAGTGCCATTTCGCAGCCCGCAAAGTGCTTAATCTGTGGCGCGGTGATCGGACACTTCGCTCTCGTGTGGCCAGATCCCGAAGGACCCGCGGCGAGCTTCAACCAGGCGGAATTCGCCAAGATGGCTCAAGCCATCACCGCGCACATGCAGCACCGCATTCAGCAAGCGATCGAAACCGCCGCGCCGAAAGTACGGCCAGCCGGTGCGCCAAACTCACACCAGCCCATTATGGTCAACGATCCGCACTTCTCCGCGATGGCGGCAGCCCAAGGTCTCAGCGGAAGCGTGCTCCAGGCGTTCCTGTGGAGACACTTTCAGCTGCCAAGCGCCGCCCGCGGATTCCAGGAGCAGGTACGCTCGAGCATTAACGCCATGACGAGCCGATTCAAACTCACGCCAGAGATGACTCACCAGCTGGCCTGCGCGCTGTGGTTTGCCCTTGACGACGGTACGCAGAAAGACCCGATTGAGATGATCCGCAACGCGTTTACCGCTCTGGCCGCCCGATACGAGGAAGGGCACCCGCAAGAGCCCACGCAAAAGCCTTGACCGCGACAGCGTGCGGCGTTACGCTTCTGTAATGCCGCAATTTTGGGAATAGAAACAACGAAACCCGGTGAACCGCTTCGGTTTTTCACGAGGCCAAGCGGTTACACCGGGTATATTTGAACGGACGGACCAGTGACAACTTCAGTTTTTCACAGTCCTTCCCTGAAAGTCAAATAAAAATGGCATACCAAGGCCGCTTTCCTCGTGGGCGAGCCAAAAAACGAGGAACTGACGTGCTGAAACCGAAAGAACCAACCGATAAAAACTCAAAACTGATGCAGGAAATGGGAGCGAAGCCGCCCTACCAGTGGGAGCCGGAACCCACAGACCATATCCGGTACGCCATGAACCTGGGTCACTGGGCCTCTCAGGTAGTTGCCTGGGTGAAGTGGCACACAACCAGGAGCAGTCTGTCAGCTTGGGCGATGCGTGACGGCAGGCTACTTACGATCAAGCACGCATCTGTGGATCTGGGATGGAACTACAGTACTACGCTAAACCGGTTTTTATTGGTGGAGTCCGAGGGTCTGATCCGAATTGAGAAGGACGCGAAGAAGGCACCTGGACGGATTGGACTGTGCGCATACGTTCCTAAATCAAGGCGAAGAAAAAGCAAACTTAACTCACTTTGTACAAAGTCAATGCCACCGTATCTACAAGAAAAGATTGATTCGCTATCTGAAATTGAGCGCAAACAGTTCGATTTAAGCTACGAGGCATACAGCGAGTGGGCGAAGAAAGGAATGAAAGACGTGGTGGCTGAGTGGCGAGCATTAGCTGAACAGGTAGAGGATAGCATATTTCGCGCGTTTGCAATGGAAAGAAAAAGGGAAGTGAAGCGCCGGGTCAAAGCCACCGACGCCAGGGTGGAACTCCCCGCAGTGCCAGACTTCTACACTCTGTACAAAGTGGAGATTGTACAAAGCCAGAAACCGGGAATGTACAACGCAAAATCGCGGCGCATATAAAGGAAGCAGACACAGACATACAATCCAACACTGTAGGTATGTCAGTAGGACCGACCGACCGACCGGAGCGCCCGGCCTGCGGCCGGGGGCGCGCCGCGAAGTGTGCGAGACGCTGAACGCGGAACTCGCGGGTAAGCTCCACGAAAACCTGAAGCTCTACAGCCGCATAGTGACCTTGGTACTCGCGAACCTCGGAACTGCGAGCGTACAATCCCTTCAGGAGCGTATTCGATTGCGGTTCGACTCGATCACGAGCTACGGAATGGTCCCGAAACTCGCGGAAGACTGCGCAGCAGCCGCGCTTGCGCCGAAACCCGCGAAACCTGAGGCGAAGAAGCAAGCCCTACCGAAATGGGCGGAAGGATTAGAGGATGAACGAAAAGCCAGTTGAGCGACTGTCACGAGAACTCGCCATCGAAATAGCGGAATCGCTGCACGCCATACCGGATGCACCGCGATTCTCCGGTGCTCTTAAAGCCACGGTCCGCGACCTCCAGGATTGGTGCGAAGGCACGACCGCAGCAACATACGGAGAGCCGTTACGGTGGACACCGGCAATGCAGGCCAGATGGCTCGAGGCCGAAGCCCGCCGTGAGTGTCAAGTATGGCCTGGGCCCGCGGGATTACGCCGGATCTTCAACGCGAAATTCCGGCCGGACTTTAAGTTGTTCGAGGCCGCGCCACCGAAACCGCCCGTTAAGTGCGAGATGTGCAACGATACCGGCGTGGTTGACGGGTCCGTGGGCGTGCGCCGAAAAATATTCTGGTGCACCTGCGATCAGGCGATTTGGCTTCAGATAAACGTGCCAAACTACCTGAGCCTATGCAACCAGCGGGAGGCAACACAGGAAGCGCCGACGCGTTCCGCCCCACCCAGCAAGAAATCGAAGCCATCAAGCAGCGGCAGGAGCAGAACCGAAAGGAGCGATCAGAATGATGGACCATATCACAGTTGTAATTTTTCGGCGACATGAAAGCGCACCCTACGAAAGCCGGGTGCTGCAACATCACACTCTGGGCCCGAACCTCTCGCCAAAAGCACCCAACCCGCTCATAGCGAGACAGTCCGCCGAGCGCCGCATCCGCCAAGAGGGGTTTCACGGCGAAATCCGAATTGAAGAGGGTTTACCGGAACCGCCCGTACGGACACCGGCATACATGGCCATCAGCAGGTTTTGCGCGATCTGATCGCCTGTGATGAGGGTGTCCCGTAGGGCGGAGAGGGCTGAGGAGCGCGCCGCTCATCCTGCGCAGACCTTTTCGGCGGCCCAGTTTCATAACCAAAGAGAGCATTTATCGGTACTTCACTTCCGCTCTGCAAGCCGTATAACGGAGTAGGAGGATGAAGCGATGATGCAAGCCAATGTTGGAAGATTTCAAAAAGAACCCCCAGCCGAAGCAGAGGAACCAATGGACGAATTTAGCGCTGATGAGCGCTACGAATACGCCGCCGAGCGCCGGAACTGGCCGGGAAATGAGGAGATCTGGCTGGAGAGCCGGATGGAACAGTTACGGAGGCTGAGATGAGCGCCCCTGCTATGCAGACTCAGACCAGCCCGCATCCCGACGATGGGCATTCGGCGACTGCGCCTTTCACGTCCGATCCGAACTTGACCGGCATGGCATCCGGTGGAGCGATCAGGCCGAACAAGCCGCAGTCTGCACGATGCTGATAGCCGCCAGCCAAAAAGGTGGCTGCCCCCTTGGAATGATCCCCCCAGCGGTGCCAGCGGCACCTCGGACGCCCACACCGATAAATCGCCCCGCTCCTGCGGCGGAACCAGCCCGTCCTGCCATTTTCCCGCCCGCGCCGCCCCTTACTGGCGGAAACCCGCCCCAGCCTCTTAAAACGGCACCCAGCGCCAAATCCTTCCCGGTGATGATCGGCGCCTTTCGCGAGATCGAAGGGGAACTTCCATGATCGAAATCCTCAACCGCGACACTCGAGTCGTGCAATATCGAAGCGAACACGCCGAGACAGCCGAGCAAGCGGTTGCGGAGGCGAACCTCAGCGGGGCGAACCTCAGCGGGCGGACCTCCGCGGGGCGAACCTCGGCGGGGCGAACCTCAGCGGGGCGAACCTCAGCGGGGCGAACCTCAGCGGGGCGAACCTCAGCGGGGCGGACCTCAGCGGGGCGGACCTCAGCGGGGCGAACCTCAGCGGGGCGTACCTCAGCGGGGCGAACCTCAGCGGGGCGAACCTCAGCGGGGCGGACCTCAGCGGGGCGAACCTCAGCGGGGCGAACCTCAGCGGGGCGAACCTCAGCGGGGCGAACCTCAGCGGGGCGAACCTCAGCGGGGCGAACCTCAGCGGGGCGACGTTACCTAGTGGCCTTGCCATCTTGCAAGTCGCCGGTTCTAGGGGATACCTTGTGGCGCTCTCCACGCCAGACGGGCTGGAAGTCCGTAGCGGCTGCCAGCATCACATGATCGACTGGTGGCACGCAGAAGGCGAAGCGCTGGGCCGCAGAGAAGGCTACACCGATGCCCAGATAGCCGATTACAAGCGACACTTCGCGTACATCGAGGATTGGGACAAGCAGCGCAGGAGTCAGGCCGCCAGTGAGCAGCGGCTATGACCCGCCTACTCGCTTGGTGGCACCGCCGTCGGCACTTTTGCGGAGTCTGCCATCTCCAGCCCGCCGTCCTGGAAATCTCGGACACGCCGGTATGTCGCTCATGCTGGAATAAGGCGGAAGCCCTGCGCCGTTTCATGGCGGCCGCGGACTCCAGCACGGCGGATGAAGAAATTGCGAAATACTACCGGAGGTTCCCGCCCCGTGCCTAACCGAGACTCCAAACGCATCGAGCGTGCACTCACCCGCCAAGCACTCGCCAATGAACCGCGGGAGATGCAGAGCGAGATCACGCCAGTGGAAAGCCAACAGGCCGGTGAGCGGGAAGCTGAGGCCGTCAGGCGAGCGGAAGAGACAGCGCGCGGAGTCGCAGCCCGGACGGCCGTGAAGAACACCTGGACATGTGGTCCCACATCTGCGCGGGAGTTACGAGGAAAACAATGACTAAAGAAGCGGTAATCGAAAACATCAAAGCTGAAGTAGTCGAGATCCTGCGCACCGGCAATAGCGCCCAGAAATTGTACCTGCGCCTGCGCCCGACCGGCGACGTGGACGTGAGTGAGGAAACCAACTGGTGCTGCTCGCCGGACGAATATTACAAGCGCGTGCCTCACACGCTGAGCCTTGAGATCGCCAAATCCACCCGCGATTACTCGGATCTGAGTGAGATGGAAATCGAGGAGTGCGCGGATAACGCCGACGAGGCTGCCGACGATCTGATCGCGGGATGGGACCGCGAGATCGGCGAGTGGATTGCGGCGGGCAACCTGGTCACTAATGCCACGGCGACCGCGTAAGTACCTGACCGTTGAGGACGCGTGGGGCGGCATCTGGGATGTTGGCCGCTCCGACGCTGGCGACGGCATCGATTGGTTACGGGGTTGGCCAGCGGAGTGGAGCAAGCGGCGCGGGGCTACCATCATCATCACGCCCGATGTCAAGGCGTGGGTAGAGGCCCATCCCCGCAACGCGGTATCCCGCGACACTCTGGCCCAGGTCCCAATCGGCAAAACGGCCATGCAGCGCCTCCGGCGCGAGTTGGGCATCGACCGATCCGGCGCGGCAGAGGCGTGGTGGGCTGAGCGGATGGACGATCTCCTCACGTTCTCCAATGTCGATTTTGCCGCAAAACATAGCGTGTCCGATAACAGCGTCTCGGCGTGGCGCAAGCGGTTGGATTTGCCGCCGCTGGAGCATCCTGACGCGTGGTATCTCCAGCCGGATGCGCTGGCACTTCTAACGTCCGAAACCGCGCCGCTCCTTGCGGTAGCGCGTAGCTTCAACCGCTCAATCAAAACGATATGGCAACTGCGCCATATCCTCCGCAAACGGGGCGTAAAAATCGCCAATCGGCAGGGGTTATACCAATGATCCAGATGTCTATGGGACGCTGAGCCCGCCAGAGAAATCCCGTCCCCCTGAAACGAAAACTCATTGTTTTCACTGCCCCTTCAGTGCGCTGTTTCCCCGCCCGTGACCGTCTGCCCGCCTGTCACTGAGGCCCCCCGCGCAATGCCAAAAGCCCAACCCGCGGCTTCCCGCGTAGGCCCGCCCGCCGTCGTGATCGTGTAGAACGTGGCGCCGGCCGTCGAGTTATCGAAACAGTTAGCTGTGGGTGTCGGGTCAAACAATTTGAACGGCTGCACGCCAAACCGGCACACGGAAGCGAAACCAGAGGCAGCAAGGAACCGGGAATTGGAGTAACCCCACGAGTCGTTAACGTTGGTGAGTCTGCCAGCCCTGCCACGCGCACCCGTTGATCGCAAACTGTTCGGAACCACCGTCGCCTGTCGGCACCCACACAGTGGGGTTGCCCTCCGTATTCTCGCAGGTTCCGCCAGCCGGACCCGTCGAGAGCCAGCTCTGACAGAAAGACGCAAGCCCCGCCATGATGACCGCGTAACCCGACGACACGCCGCCGCCGTAAGTCTCCAGGCCGAGCACTTGAGAGTCCGCCGTGGCATTATTTGTAAAATTGGAAATGTACGTCGGGTTCGAGGCGGTGAACCCCCCGCCGCACCGAACACCGCTACCGCCTGTCGCCGCGTGGACGGCCGCGCAGCCCGAATTCACCAACGCAGTGAATTGCGCTTCTGAGAAAGTCACGCCGGTGATCAGAGGCGTATACCCGGTCGGTTCGTGCCACGCCAGGATTTCGTAGGGAGTGACTCCGTTGGCGACCAAGTACGTGATCTCTGCTTGGATCAGCGGATTGATACAGTTTTCCGCTTGCGTGACCGTGATCGATCCGATGGTCAGGCCGCAGCCCGTGAACGTACTCGCCAGCGGAGCCGTCGAGAGCCGCACCTGAACGCCGGATGAGACCACGTGCTGCAGCCAGCCGGTTGTGCTTACATTCGCCAGGGCCGAGCACAGCGCAGCGTTATAGGCATCCACGCACAAGTTCCATTTGTTTTGATTGGGCGCCGCGGGCGTGGCGCAGACCGTGGTCACCGCGCAGTATGCCGCGTACGATGGCCCCGCCGCGGCGAATAGGGTGTTGTAGTTGTAATCGACAAACTGATCCGAGGCCGCCAGGACGCTCTGATCGTAAGCCGTAATCAGCCCGACCGATGCACTGGAAGCCGCCGCCGTGGAGAAGACGCAGCTATTCGTGGGCGTGTAGCAGCCGTCCGCATCCGTGGACCGAAATGACGGAGAGGCCCAGGGCACTTCCCCCGAGGCCGCAATCTGAGGCTGCGGACTCAGCGCGATTGATGAGCACATGGTCTGCTGGGAGGAGATCATGCCGGCGATGTAAGTCTGGAGTGTGGGAGGCCCGCCCGTGGGCGCGCAGCCGGAAGAGACGGAATCAGCGCCACCGCAGTTGCCGACCCAGCACACGCCAGGTTGCGCGAGGCTGCAAGCGGGAAGCAGAAAAACCAAGAGCAGGAACGACGATTTCATACGCGCCAGTATAGCGCGTGTCAGTTAGGCCGGTTCGCTTGCGAAGGTCTGTACGCCGCCGCAATGAATCGCGCCAGGTGAAAGGGATCTTGGCTATCATCGCTGATGCGCCTTCGGGAATCGCTCGTGATCCTCACCGGGACCTGGCGATGCTTCCAGCTGATGCGCGGCAGGCGTTGAATAGGTCGTTCAAATCATGTTCTCGCGGTATTGCGCCGCCATCGCCTTCGCTCGACCCCATCGCCATGTAGTTCCGCTGCAGGGAGGAGAAGCGACGTCACTGGCGTCCGAACTGCGAGCCTGCGCAGTCTTGCAGGACCTGCGCCGGGTAATACCGCGCGATCACATTAGGCGAAATCTCTGCGCCGTAGATGTGCCGTCTGGATAGTCTGGCCGGCAATGGACTCATCACGCAGCTCGATTTAGTTGTGCCGGCCGGAAGCAGCCATCGCCATCTTCTAGAGGGCTTTCTGCCGCTTGCTCTTGACCGTAAGCCGGGATCCAGAACACTGTCTCCGTCCCATCTCGCTTCGTAGCCTTCGGCCAGGGCACCTTGCGCCCATCCGCCAAGGCCGCAATACAGATCAATACAGAGTGGTTTCACGGCCAGTATAACCGTGAGCCGTGCCAGAGCACCCAGTTGACCGCCACCGCGAGGCCCATCAGGAACAGGCCCGCGACAATCACCGGGGAGAGCAGAGCCACCAGCAGCCACCAGCGGATCATAGTTTGTCACCAAAAACGGTACGAAGGATTCTGCCAAAAGAACATGACCGTTTCCACCGCCGTAATCGCTGCGAACGAGATCCACGCCACCCGCCGGTAATCGCGACGGAAGATCCACAGGGCCAACAAAAAGCCGATCCAGATATGCGCGAAGGCTTCAAACGTTCCCGGCCAGGTCAACCGGTGCCCGTGGATTCCGAAAGCGCGCTCCAAGCCAAAGAACGCGCTCAGGATGACGATTAGGAAGGCCATTGCGGAGATTGTATCACTGCACGATGGCGTGCGGAGCTGCCCCGCCGCTGCTGGTGGCTTGTGGTTGCATTGCGCCGGGAGTCGCATAGCCGGTTCCACCTGGCGACACACCAGGAAATCCGACGCCGGATAATGCCGTCTTACCGCACGAGGACAAGCTGAAATCGTTCGAGGACGGATTATTGAACGGCGAGCACGATCCCAGCGCGATATCCGGCAAAGGCCCGGTGCCGCCTGAATTGTATGGCGGTACGAGGGTTTGGACCACGTTATAGTCAGCGGTGCCGATGTTGTGGAAAGCGTTTCGCGCGGCAATCGTGGACGCCGGACCTACGGTGCCGCTGGCTACATACAGCCCATAACTCGCGCCGTCCACGATACTGTTATCCATCGAGACGTTGGCATCTGCAAAGCTGGTGTTAACGGACACCGCGGGGTTGCTGGTGCTCGAGTTATAGAAACTCGAATGCCGGATCAAAAGAAAATCCTGAGCCGCGCCAGTGTAAGCCTGATCCACGTGGATGGTGTTGTTTGCCATTGTGGCTCCGGTCACTACCCAGTGGTGCGCGTTAGACGTAGCGTCATCCCACAGCCCTGCCGTGCAACCATGGATGTAGGTTCCGGGCCCCAAGGTCACCACCGCCGAAGAAAAAGCCCCCCCGCCATCGTCGCGGATCGCGTAGGACGAAGCGCCGCTGTAACAGACGAATTCCGTGTCTTGGATGGTCGCCCCGTACGTTGCGTCCAGATAGAGCAGCCCATAGCCGCCCGTGCCGCTCGCGCCGCTCCCGTCAAGTTTATCGTTGAACAGCCAGATGTGGTTCTCGCTTTCGACTATCAGCGGAGATGCGGCGCTGCCGGTGGTTTGAAGCACCAGGTTCCAATAACACGCTTGTTGCTGGTCCTGGAACATATTGTCGGAAGCCGTGATGGTGAGAACGGGCCGCCGGCCAGGTTCGCTGACGGGCTAATATCGCCGGGAGTCTGGTAGTAGCCGATCAGGCAAAAAGAAAAGGTGTTGACAGCGTTGGCGTTTTCATAGCAATTATTTGAGATCAGCGCGGAGCATGGCCCGTAGGTACCGGTCTGAATGTATATCGTAGCCGACCCGACCGGCCATGCGAACGCACCCGCCGAGCACTTGCTCGCGGAAGCCGCCGAACAGACGGTCGCGAACGAGCCATATGCGTTGCCCGAGCATGTATCGGTGGCCGTGCCCATTGAGGCATTGAATGTAGCCGTACCCGCCGCCTGGGAGAGAATCTCATACACGCCCACAGTGCAGCCCGATCCGCCGGTGATGTGAACAGTGTTGCCCACCGAAGCCGAGGCGAAGCCGAGCGTCACACTGGCCGCCGTGGTGCTCGTCGCCAGAACCAGATCCGTGAACGCCACAGCGGAGCCGGTTGCCATATTTGTTCCAGGACTGCCTACACCCGGATCAAACCCGCCGCCGTTTGAGTCGCTGCCGGTGGTCGAGATGTACCAGATCACCGTCCCGTTGAAATTCGCGCCGACGGCGCACGGAGGCAAAAGCGCAAGGAAAAAACAGAGGGCTACCCGGCTTCGAACGTTCATTGGAGGCTCCTTACTGGTACTGGAAATCTGCATTGACCACCACCGCGTTAGCGACGGCGGAAAGATCCACGGCGATCCTATCGCCCTTCGAAACTGCGGTGCTGGTGAAATCGGTAAGCGTGGCGGACGATACGGACGTGCCTGTGGAGAGCGAAACTCTGCTCGTGTTGATCGAATTCCCGCTCGTGGGCGTGCTGGTTCCGGTGGCCACCTTCCAAAATTTCACGGTGGCCGTGCAGCTCGCGCAGGTGCCCGAGCCGGTTCCGTCATCCACGGTGATATCCCAGCCGATAATAGTACCCGCATTCGCCGCCACGATGCAGCAGAAGACCTGGGTAGATTGGGTGCCGCCGCCCGAGAACATGGCCCCCGCCAGGTGAACCGTCTTCGCGGTTACCGCGGCCTGCACAAAGGCAGTGGTCGCAAGCTGCGTCGTGCTTGTCCCCGGTGAGGCCGCAGGCGCCGCGGGAACTCCGGAAAGCGTCGGCCCCGCGGCGAGGACCAGGTTCCCCGTTCCAGTGACCGCGCAGTTTGCCGATGTCGGAACCGCGGAACCGCCGCTGTTATTGCACAGCGCTCCGTTATTCGAGATGGCTGCCAGGCCGACCGTGCCTGTTGTGGTAATCGTGCCCCCCTGAGCCCGTTATTAGTCGCCACGCTAGTCACAGTTCCGGACGTGGCCGGGGAAGCAAAGCTCAAGACACCGCTGTTGACGGTTAGGAACTGCGTGCCGTCGTTCGATCCGAGCCCTGACCAGATTGCCGCCGACCAGTGCCGAGCGTCGTCTGACCCGTGAGCACGCCTTCATGCGCCGCCCCGGAATCGAAGAACCCATACGCCGAAATGCACGCTGACCCCGTGCAGCCTTGCCCCGTGGTGAATGTGCCGGTAGCCGTTCCGTTTCCTGTCACAGCCAGCGCGCCGGTGTCCACATTTTCAGCCGTTGTGACCGTGGTCCCGTCGTCCGTCAGGCCAGAATCCCCCAGGTTTGTACTGGTGCTTGTCCAAAGCGGGATGTCCCACCGTTCCAGAGCCGGTAATAGATCCGCCGGAGGGGATGACCGCGGTATAGCACGGGTTGGGCGAGAGCCCAGTGGTGTACGTGACAGCTTCCCCGTCCGTGGGCGTGTACCCGCTACAGAACGGCACTTGCTCAAGCCCCATGACCGAAGGATCAGGGTAGTTCAGGCCGAGATCGCCGCCCGCGACCCCTCCAGGGGTAGCCGTGATGGAACAGGTTGATCCGAGCGTAAGGTTTGCCCGTTGACGGTGGTAGCCGGATGCGCCAGGCCGGGATTCGGAGCGACGCATTCGTGACGTGCGACAGGTTTACCACCGTCGCCACCGCGATACAACGCCGGCCCCGCCGTCACATCGCCCGTCAGCTGATCAATTCCCCCGGCTCCCGAGCCACAAGGCTTGTCCTGAACGAACGGTGGGACGGCGAGGAAAGTAGCAGTCCGGGACCGCGCCCAGAGGCATAAGGGCAACCGGGTAGGCAGCCCAGAGAGATTCCACAGCAGCCCAGGCGTCGGATAATCCCTGTTGTCCAGCGAGATCTGACCAGACGCAGCGCGCACCGCAGGGACGCTAAACTACCGGCGGGCGTGGACGGCGAAGAATCCACGTAGGACATCCCCGACGAAAGCGCGGCAACGACGCAGCTTGTACACGAGCCGGAAAACGTGGAACTCAAACGAATAGAATAGCCGGTGGCCCCGCTATCGGCGTCCATGTGACCGTAACCGTGTTGTTCGCCGAGGCTGCGATGCCCTGGGTTTCGTAGCGATTGCGGACTGAAACTGGCACACCGACCCGAGGGAAAGACCGCGCACACGTAGTGATAGATCGGCGCCACGCCCGAAGCCCCCCGGTAAAACGCGCTCACCTGGGGAGGCTGAGGCGCACAGCGGCTATGGTTACGGTCGTGGTTGGGGGCGAACCTCGGAGAGCAGGAGCAAGGAAGAAAAAAAAAAAAGAAGGAAAAAAAAAAGAAACAGGATACGGTGTGGCTTCATACGCGCCAGTATAGCGCGCAGAACTACAGGGCCAAACTTCGGACAGATCCGCCACCATCTCAGCGGGCCCGGGAATAATGACGCAGGAACGGCCGCCGTCGATGAACGCCGCACTCCCCGTGGTTGTCACCAGGCCGCCGAATTCAACACGCGTGCCTATCGGGCCACCATGCTTCGACCGCCCAACTTCGGCATCGAGCTTTTCAAGCAGGCGTTCTTTCGTCAACAAACAACTCCACTTAGCTACAGCCACGACGCAGCCCCAGCTCCTTAGCCGCGCCCGCGCCCACTTCCAGGACGTAAGTCGCGGAGAGAAAGGCCGTCCGGTTGAACCAACCTGTTCTGCCACCACCCGAGCCTCTCCCGGTAGGGCCTTATGTGCTACGTACAGCACGGTTTCCCCTTCATTCCTGCCTGGCTTTTTGCCAATGCGAAAACTCCAAGTTCCAGGCTATACGACATCGAGCGGAAATGACGCGAGGCTGAAAGGGTTGATCGACACGACAGCATCGAGTGGAAATTTAACGCCCCGGATCGGCGACCACGCGGAAGCCTGGGTACCGGAAAGCCAGCAGCGTCCCCGTACCAAAAAGCAGCCCAGGACTGCGCGATAGCCCGCGCCTACGTTCCGCCGCCGTACAGGCCACTACAGCCCGCACTACGCCAGCAGGACAGTGTATGGTGGCCTGGGTCATCAGCCGATCTGAGCCTGTAGCAGTCTGGAGCAGCCTGAGAGCTTCAGCGAGGTTTTCGGCCGCGTGGGGTTACGGGCTCAGAAGCTCGGCGTGCACAGCTTGACCACGACGTTTACCGAGGGCGCCGAAACCCGCCAGTTGCCCACCCCGGTTGAGGCCCCCGTTTGCCGTGCGCGAGCGGCACGAACGGATATGGGCTGCCCGTAACTGCCCGTCGCTGCCAGCGGAGCGCAGTAAGGCGTCGCCACTGGGTACCGTTTCTCCCCAGGTCAACGAGACGCCGCCATTACCTGCTCTACGGCGGTGGCAAGATCCACCTGATGCCTGCTGATCGATGCGGAGGCGTCCTATGGTCCAATCGGCCTCAGTCAAGTCCACAGGCCGACGAAACTAACGTCCCGTGTTTCCGTGCAGGTGTCGACTACGAATAAAGCCAAGGTATCCTTGGGGTCCGAGCGTACCGGATTGAGGTAAAGTCTATGCACAGCAGTCTAGCGCCAGGACAGGGGAGCCAAGTTACAAGTAGATTTATCCGGTTCATTTTGTTATTTGCGAATCCGTAGGATCCGGTCCCAGCAGATTACGGTATACCAGAATCCGCTCGTCTTCGATTAAATTGGTATACCAGCACAGCGCCGAGGTCTTCGGTCTATACAACAGTTTTTTAAGACTGATAAGACCCTGTTTTATAGCGACGTATCGGAACGCTTGAGCCTTGATCTGGAACTTGTTGTGGAACTGTGCAACGAACTCGAAAAGGAAGGTCTAATTGGAGTGCTCGCCAATCATGAAACAAAAAGACCTAAAAGAAGCAAAGCGCCGCTAACGTCTACACCGGAGTCGGGGACGCAATCCGAGGGGTTAACATTAGCGTGCAGATGGGTGGCTGATCACGGAACGGTGGACCTGGTGGTGTTCGAAGGTCCCTCGATCGGCTGCCCTGGCAGGTTCTTGGCGCCTGCCGATTCCCATGGGGCAGGGCTTTGCCGGCTGGCGGCATCCAGGATGACCTGGTGTTCTTCCCCGCTTAAGTCATTGGTTCTTCGTCGGCGCAAGCTGGCGCAAGTGCTCAGTTTTGCAAAATAATTCTGGGTTTCCGCCCCCTGTTTTTTGTCATCCCCAGCCGCTTTCTAAAAAGCTCGTTTCATCCAGTTCGGCCAATTCAATCCCTCCCTGGGCTGGTACGGCGTGGCGCAGGTTGCTGGCGGGTGTGGTATCCTAATCGTCAATCAGCGGGAGCCACCCTTCTGAATTGACTGTCCTCTAAGTCGCCTGTATTCAGCTGAAACAAAGCAAAACTGGCTCCCGCGCCCTTCCTTAGCTGATCCGCTTCGGGCCCGGCGGGCCATGAACCTGCGCTCTAAACTCCCGCATCAGACCCAGCGTTGCGCCCGCTGAACTTTCGCTATCTGGCGGGTGTGGGCCATCAAATAGCTGGAAAACGATCGCGTCGAGGGCCTCGGCGGCGGTCAGGTTGACAATGCCCTGGGACTGAATCGATGCCTGTCACCTGAACAGCAAGCGTCTGGAGCACCTTTGCGGTCTCACGCAGTTCTGCTGCGTTTTGGGGGTTTACCACCGTCTTTCGCTTAAGCCTTTAGCCCAGATTGAAAACTGCTTGCGCTCCACCCAGTTCCTGCCTCCACCACAGAAGGATCTGTCAGAAGACTAACAGGTATCCGGCCCCCACCCCAGGATAGAAATCCATTCTGTGCTCATTGTCCCTAAGTTCAGCAATGGCAAAACAGTTTGCCGATATCGGCCTGTTCGTTGAGATCAGTACCGTGAGCCCGCTTCACCGCCGCGATCCGCGAGGCGTACTCAGAGCGCTTGTATTTCGGAGTGCGGTGGATAAGCTCACCCAAGGAAACTTCGCCCCGCCCGTGATTGTAGCCCGACACGGCGAAGGCGTACTGCGCATAGCTTGGAACATTGCCGGGATTCGGACGCATCGCCCCGGCCAGCTTGCGCCTCTGACCTGGTGGAGTCGCGCGAATCCGTGAGGCTGCATCCCGCGTGCTCATCTCGGACGGCTGACCCATGACCGCACGCACCGCCGCGCTCCACTGGCCAGGCGTGCTGATCGGCGCGGGATTCATACGCATGCCGGAATCATACAGCTTTTGCGCATCGGCGATCCGCCGAGATCGCTCCCGCTCATGCAAAGCATCGAGGCGAGCAGCTTTCCGCCGCTTCTCTTCCGCTGAGGCCGTTTTAGCCTTCGCCCTCCGCGCCTCCCTTCGCCCGCGCAGCTTCTCGCGATGCTCCTCTTGCCGCCGTTTTCTCTCTTCCGCCCGCGCTTGATCGTACTCGGCCCGTGGCGGGAAGTCGAATCCAAGTTGGCTGAAATTGCGTCGCTCCTCTGGGGATAAGCGAAGGTCAGGATTGCCTTTGTAATAATCCGAGTAGTCTGGATCTGGACCATGCTTTTTCAAGTGCTTCGCTATAACCGTCCAGTCTTCCGGTCTGCGATACCAAACCTGAACTACGCCTTTGCGCGTGCTGATGTGATGCCACTCGCCATTTGGTAGCCCCAGCGGATCCCGCGCCCAAATAGCACCCGCCTCTTCGAGCTTTTCCCAGGGCCGAATGTGCAGCCGCGTCGCCGCGTGAATTGCGGACTCCAGCCCATGAACTTGCTCGGCAGCGTAGGCCCCTCCGCTCCGATCTCCTCCGCTCCGAAAACGCGATCCTGCATTGTATTGCTCAGTCGGCCGGCCGATTCCCGCCTTCTTAAACGCCGACCCTTTTCGCGTGTTGCAGGACTTGCAAGCCCACGCCAAGTTACGCGGGTCCGGATCGGACTCATCCCCGCTGATATGGTCTACCGTCAGGTTTTTCTTTGAGCCACAGTAGAGACACCCGAGCTTCGGAGATTCCCCGATAGTTCGGTTTGCGGCGTAGCGTTTAGCGCGGTCTGTGGTCATAGTTGGCTGTCGTCAGCATGAATCACTCATTCGTCCTGGACTCACCCTTGCGCCGCTGAGAAGCAGCAGCAGATAGCCTTCAGCCTGAGAGCGCGTGGCGAAAGAAGCTACCGGCACACCGGATTGAGTATTCTGTACCTGCCATGGTCGAGGACAGATGCAGCCGATTTTTACGATGCGCCACATGGTTTCGCCGCTTCCGGCATGTTTTCCGGTTTCAGCCGGACCGCCAATAGGCCGCCTTTGGTCTCGCCGTCCTCTTCAAACCCCGCCGCCAGATAGCATTTCCCAAATCCCGCGCGGCGCGGCCTCACCTTGTCGCGATCAATGAATGTCACCATGCCGAGTGCCGGGGGATCTCCGTAGACCCAGCGGGTGGCCGCCACTGCGTCGCGGATCAAATCCGATGCCCGCGCCCCGCCCTCGCGCCGAAAGCATGAATTGATCCATGCGCCTGGCCAGCGGTGCCTGACCCACTCGGCGAACGGCCACGAGGTCACCCACAGCGCGGTAGCTCCCTCGTTGAGCAAGACCACGCATCGACCGGGCGGAACGAATTGCGGCGTACCCGGCTTCTGCCGGTTATAGTGCCTGTCTGCAATTCGGCACGCGACCGGATCAGCTCTGTGTGAGATGTGCCAAAGCATCAATCATCGCTCCAAGCCCCTTTTTATTTTGTTGCCGCCACCGTCGCCGCCGCGCCGGATGGCTGGAAAAGCAAGCGGGAGTTACCAGCGACGGGCGGGCCGACCGGAGCGGCATCAACATAAAAAGACTGCACCTCGCGCTCCCATATTGCCCGCTTCACGCATTCCGCAAACTCGTGAGACTCCCACCAGAAAAACAACCGATCACATCCTGCACATTTTACGGCCACATCTTTCACGGCAGCGGTGCCACAGGACCAAGCCCGCCGTTAAAACCGGCCCTCATATTTGACGCGCGTACGACCTCCTCCAGCACCTGAGACAGCGCGCGCACCGCATCTTTGCAGGTTTGCCCCTCGATCGCGTAGCGGATCGACACCACAAGCGAATCGTGCGCTTGCAGGTCCGCTGTACGAAAAGGCTTTTCCGGATGGACTTCTGGCGGATTAAACTTATCCCCACCGAACAGACCGGGTGGAAGATTCATCGTGACCTCGGTATGTCTCGCAGAAACACGGCGGGCAGTACCGCCCACCTTCAGCTCTCGCGGCATTATATTTACACCTCACGCGCACTATAACACAGCCGCCAGAACAAGCAAACCCGCAGCCGCCGCCAGCAGCCAGCCAGGAACGCCCGAGAAGGCGTCGGCTATCGAATCTGAGATGGAAGGCCCGCTTGACGCCGTGCATTGCGTCGGATCGTAACTTGGGTCTGTCGGATCACATACCCCGCCGCTCCCGATATTCGCGCCGCCGCCCGAGGCCAGCTGTGAAAGCGGCGTATTCGCATCAACGCCAAGCTGCGCCGCCACGTTCGCCGCATACGCGGATGGATTATTGTTATCGGCTGAAGGGGCGTACTTCGCAAAGAATTGCGCCAAAGTGAGGTTCCAGTAGCCCGGTGACTGGATAAGCCCCACCAAGGCGTTGTAGCCCGTCTGGTAGTCCGGGAACACCGCGTAGCCACCGTTGGTTCCCGTGGCCCCGACCGCGAGGGAGCCAGGCCGCAAATTGCCAGGATTGTTATTGCGGTAGGAGAGAGAGCCCGGATACCAGCCCTCCATGCTCTGTATGGATGACGCCAGAGAGGAGACCAGATCGCCGCAGGCTTGTCCCAGGCCCCAGCGCATTATCATTCCTCCGCTAGCAGATACCCAAAGAGACCGGCAGAAACGTAGACGTCCGAAGTCGTGTTGGAGACATTCAGAATTTTGGCTCTGATTTCGTGCCGAGCCTCAACGGTATACGGCATGAAAAGCCGGAACCACCCGAATTCCCACGACCCCATGGGGACTGTGACGGCCGAGAAGTCCTTGAGCGCCGCCCCGCTGGGGAAAGTCTGCCCCAATGGCTGATCGACATCCAGAGTCCAGATCAGCGAACCATCCCCAGGCGCGAGTGCCGAGTTTAGCGCGCCGGCGACGCTGGCCTGCAAAATCAGGGCGGCCAGGTTGAAGCTAAACCCGTTTGGGACCAGATACCCGCCGTCCGAAAGGGTACCGTTTGCAAAGGGGATAATGGCTTGCGGGTCAGAATCCGCGGGCATCGCCACACCGCCGTAGAGAGTCACGGGCACCGCAGCCGCAGGCGGGTAGATCCACGGATACGGCCATGCGCTCTTAGCATTCTGACGGTTTAAAAGCTGGCGCGCGTGCGCCGTGAATGTGGGGCCGAGCGTCGGGTTATCGTTTCGTGTGCTCATGACGGGTCGCAGGGCTCCAACACACACAGGATAACTTGGATAATCTGCGGGATGTAAACGCCGCTTGAATTCGTGGCCGTGTTCCAGAATTCGCAGTTGAACAGGCCGTTTCCTACGACGGGATACGGCGAGTCCCAAAGGTTTGGGAAATCGCCTTTCGCATTGGCGAAAAACCAGGCAGGAACGGGATCGTCCCAGATCGCGTACGGTTTCCCGTTTGGCCCATCGAGCGCCGTCATCCGCCACAGGAAGCTGTACGGGTTGTAAGTCACCGTAACGCCATCTGTGGTCAGTATCGGGTAGGACCATGATGGCCCACCAAGGAAATTGCCGACGATGACCGACCCCGGCGTGATCTGTAGCCCGTACTCCGCGTAGCCGCTCGCCGCGATCCCCGGCGTGGCGGCGAACAGGTTGTTACTCGTGGAATCGGGAGTGACATAGAGCCGCGGCGTGTAACACGGGTCATGGAGCATCGGCTCTATCTGGGCGATGGCAAGCGCGTCGAATTCGCCCCACACGGCGCGGGTGAAGGGGTCGAGCTTGAGGGTGTTTATCATCTGTGGAACACCTTCAGCCCCTGGAAGGCCATCATAAAATTGACGGAGGGAGGGGTAATCGGCGTGCCCGTTCCGCTCTGGTCATAAGCCGTCGTGTAACCTGAGTCAGTCCGGATCAGATCGAACAACAGCCGTTGATTCGCCGGCAGGTAGATCTGAGGGTAAAACAGACCGGGATGCCATGCGCCCACCAAAGGCGTCTGACCCGGAACCAGCCCCGCACTGAGAGCCGGGAGTGACTGGTAGTTGCTCTGTGACCCGTTCGGAACGTAATAATCGCCCTCGGTGGCGACCACTGACTGATGTGGCGAACCGAAGAGCCAGTCCACATGAACCGGCGAACTCATGTACGGCTGTTGAGTGTCCGCGTCCTTCAGATTAATGAACAACTCCATGTAGAAATACGGAAGGCCCAACACGCCGAAGATTCCGCACTGACCGGACATCAGGGCAAAGTCCGCGTCGTTCTGAATAAGAATGGAGTTATTGTTCCAACTGTTCAGCGTGGCAGGGGGTAGGAGCGCACCTTGCGTGGCAATCGTTCCAGCCGGCGACACGGACCACCAGGTGTAAGTAAACGGAAGGGTGTAGCAGTTTTTGGGGAACGACACCCATTTGTGACCAGGCGGATATTTTTTCACGCCCGCATAGTAAAGCTGCACGTTCGTGAGATCCACGGCATTCGGCCCGGTGTTGTAGATCGAAGTTTCGAGCGATGACCGAATCGGGTAGAACTTGCCCCGGCTTACCGGCTTCCAACTGCCACCCAGCCCGCCGTTCGGGACGTCCAGGTACCAAGGGATTGGGGCATCCGAGGCATGCACACCGTTAGCGTCCCGGTACTGAGTCAGTAGCGAATTCATGCCCGCTTGGAAAAAACGCGGGTCATTCTGACAGCGCCCTCCGCGGCCCCGTAGCTCGAAGGGCGCGTCATTGTCAAGCGGGAGCGGTATGTCGATCAACGAGTCACCCGCCGCAAGGTTGCCCACGTTCAGGACATAGATATGGAACCGCTCAACCCACTTGAGACCGTTCACGACCGGTACTCCTTTCCGCACTCGGACAACGGACGCCGCTTCACCCCACGCGCCAGCAACCGGCCAGGCTCCTGCGGTGTGCCATCAAAGGCAGGGTTCAGGAGAAGCAGGTCCACCGTGAGCACCGATGAAGCTGGACACTTGATTTCCTCCACGAGCGCCACCCCCATCCCCAGGCTCATGGGCGCGCCCAAAAACGGACCCGAGGGAGGCTGAGCCGCGTCAACATCGATCCACGGCTGCGCCACGTAGTAAGGTTGGCCCAGGATCATCAGCGGAACAAAGTTGTCCATCAGGTAATCGCCCATCGGCCCTTTGATGCGCGCCGCCAAGGTGCCAGCAAGGAAGAAATACGGAACCGGATCGCACCATTCGAGACCCCGCCACATAAACACGGCGTCGGAGTCCAAAGGAAGCGCCAGGTTATAATTCCCGCCCGCACCCAAAGCGGGCGCGGACTGCCGGTAATCAAAAGGAAAATCCGCGAGCTCATCCACGAAGCCGGGAGGAGTAGGATACGCAAAGTGCGGACGCCACGCCATCAGGCCGCCCGCCTTCGTTTCGCGCCCTCGAGGTAAACATTCAAAGTCGTAGTGGAGGTACCGCCGGCCGTGATCGCGTACACGTCGATATAGACCTGCATACCCGCCTTGAGTTTCCAGTCCGTGTGCAATCGGATATTGTTGAGCGGAATGTAGTCATCGCACAGCGAGAGCACCGAGCCCAGCGAGGTGCGGACCCGCCCGAAAAACATAGGGGCGATATCTCCCGCGATGGTCTGGAACATAATGCGCCCGGTTAGAAAGTCCGCGTCGGAACTGACCTGAAGCCGGATCGTTGTAGCTTGCGGATGCGCCTCGGAGAACGTAATAGGCGTGTTCCCGTTCGTGTCCGTGAACTGGGAGTAGGTAAAGGATTCGTCTGCGAAGCCGGCAGGCGTTTCCGGGTGGCACTGTTCGCCGTCGAGCTCGGAGACCATCCATTCCGGAGCCAGAATGTTTTGGTTCGGCGAACTGAAAAAGTAGCGGCTCTGGGTTTTTGCGGAGTCCGCAGGCGCCACCATCTTCGGTGGACTAGAGGCGTCCTCCTTCAGGTAGTAGTACAGCGCCCCCGAAAAGCACAGCATGATTGTGAAGTTGCCGAGGCTTCCCGAGAAGCCGGAAATCGAATCGTCAATTGTTACGAAGATCTTTGAGCCGGCGGGACAAGGAACAGGATCATTCCAGATCATCTTGCTCGATCCAAAGCCTGTATACGGCTCCGCGCCCGTCAGAAGGTTTTGCAGCATGCGACCCGAGGGTAACTGGATTTGAAGGTAAATCGCGCCCCAGGAAGTCAAGGCCGAACCAGTTGTGACGCCACCATACACCATGCCCGAGAGCGACTTGAGCGCGAACCTGGTGTCGGCTGCGATTTCGAGCGCTTCGTTCGTGTCGGGCGGGTAAGGCGGAACATCCGTCCGGGTTCGTAAAATACTTCTGGTAGTAGTACAGCTTGGGGCGCGGGACGCAGGTAACGCCTTGCGGCATGAGCGGCCGCCCGCACTTGGATAGCGTGCGATCCTCTTGGCGGATCAAGGACAGATCAGCCACGCGCGCCCCCTGGATACGGCGCCAAGCCAAGGCTGTACAAATCTCCCGGCGAAACCGGAAAGACCGGCGAGCGGGCCGGTGAGTCACCGTTCAACGGATCACCGTGCCCGCCCGTTATCACACGCTGCTGCCTGTTCGAGTGTATATAGGTAGCGGGGGAGAGAATCGAACTCTCTGCCGCGTGGTTATGAGCCACGCCGTCTACCCCGCAGGAAATTTTATCCACGCCGCCCTCCGCTCTTCTTGCCCGCCGCAGACAGCGCCCACAGGCCCGCAGCCAGCCCGCCAGCAGCAAGCCATGGATTCGACTGCACCCAGGACCAGAAGCTACTGGCAGACGATGCAGACGGCCCGCCGTTCGGATACGCATCGCCCCACGGTAGACCGGAACAGCAATCGCCCATGCCGCGCCGCGTGTAACGCCCCATGCCTGACGCGAAGTTGGCGAGATGCCGGGACAGCCCCGGAGTTGGCGCGCTGAGAGTAGCAGGAGCCGCCGAGACTGCCGGAAGACTGCCGCCCGAATTGAGCGGCGCCGCATTCGAGGCGCCTGCAGCATCGCTCACAACATCGTTGCTGCATCGCTGGCCAGCCGCGCGCTTTCCCCCGATGCGCGATCGATACACGCTCGAAGGCGCGATGCCACCAGGTCCAGACTGCGCGGGCCCGCTCGTGGGATTCGGCGTGATGCCGAGGGCTGACAAAATGGAGGCGGCCACCGAATCACCCGCGTTTGAAACAGCGCTACTCGAGGGCGTTCCAGTTTGGAACTGACAGCCGGTCGCCTGGTTCACGACAGCCACGTCTTTCGCTACATTCAAGCCGAAGCTCGCGAAGTCAGCCGGATTCCGGCACAGCAAGCCGTTGAACGTGG
This sequence comes from uncultured Acidimicrobiales bacterium, assembly GCA_963801315.1. Classification (GTDB taxonomy): domain Bacteria; phylum Actinomycetota; class Acidimicrobiia; order Acidimicrobiales; family CAVXTF01; genus CAVXTF01. The sequence continues at coordinate 395,289 of CAWDEI010000007.1, forward strand.
CGAGGGCGTTGCCTTCCGACGCATCCGCCGCCGCGCGCTTAGCCGACTGGCCTACCAGCCAGCTCGTTGGTGGCGTGGTGCTTGTTGGCAGTTGATCGTCTGAAGTCGTGTACATGGTGCCTTTTGTACAAACTGTTGCGTGCTCGGAACCGCTGGAACTCCCCGCCCGATTGAAGGGCGGATCGGAACCGACTGGAGAAACGTCCAGCAGTTCCGACCACGCAAGGTACTACACAAGCAAACTGAAACGCAAGGCCCGGGCTGGCTACTGGACGCTGCGATCAGTTACCCCGTCCATAAATCCAACCATGGACAGGTTGGTTCCGCCCGCTGCCGTGCTTGCCAGCGTGGGGGGAGTGCCGGGACAGATCAGTGTCCACGAGAAGATCTGCTGGGGCGCGATGTACTTGCTGTAGCGCCCGTAGCGGACGGTGGCTTGCGGCGCCGGGAACCCGAGACCCCACGTCGCTTCTCCCGCGTTCGTGGAGTTTCCGAAGATGCCGTAACCGGCGGGGAAAAACTCGATTCGGCCCTCGAAAAAGACCTTGTTATCGATCACGAACTGCATGTAGTAGTTCTGGCAGATCGCCTGGATATCCGCCAGGAGCATGTCTGAAAAGAAGACGCCGAGCTGCTCCAAGACCAGGCAGCGCGGAGGCGGAAACTGGCCGGCCAGCTGCATGTTGGTCTGCAGGTAGGTTTTGCGCGTCGCGTTGTAGGCGTCCGTCGCGCCGATCTGGACAGCGAACAGCGAGAGTGATTGGGGAAGCGTGGTCCCCTGCGTGATGTTGATGGTGTCCCAATACTTCCAGGCGCCGCGGTCCACCATCCCGCCGATTAGCGAGTTGATATCGTAGACGCGATTGCCGGGCGGGGCCTGCCGCTGGGAAAAATACTGCGAGTTAAGCTGCTGCGCCATCTGCGCGGTTTGCGCAGCTGTAGCGCGATTGTGCCGATGTGCTCATGCGTTTCTATCTCCCTTATGCGGCGAGTGCCGCTTTTTTGGATTTCAAGTTGTGAGGCGGTCACTGAGCGCCGCCCCTTCGCCCCTAGTAGTACAGGTTCGACTCCCCGTCGTACAGACCGGAGACGCCCGTGCTACCCGCATGGCTAGGCGGCACGCCCGCCGACTGGATTGCTACAGCCGGCGTGCCTGCTCCCCATCCCTGCGGGATCTCTACCATCGCTCCGTGGAGCGCATCCACATACCGTTGCGGAGTCACGAAGTTGGAAACCTGATAGTCCCCCACTCCGGTCAACGCGACGGCCTGGCCGTACGGCGTAAAGTCCGCGATGGCGCGTAGCACCAACTGGACCGCGGTGCCGACATACACGGCGAAAGCGGCTGTTTTGTTCTTCAGCCCTTTGTCCGCTGCGAAGCCGATCAGACCCCCGGCGACGACATTGCCGAGGTAGCCCATGATGCCGGTGTTGCTCCCGCCCAGAACTAGCTGCGTGAGCACTTTTGATCCAACCGCCCCGACCGTGGCGAACACGCCTGTCTCGATCAGTTGCGTGAAACTGAAGCCTGCCGGATTTCGGCTGCTGCGGCGATGCCGATTCATGCGTGACGTGTAACCGCCGCGCCTGCGGTGCGACGGGTTGCTTTTCTTGGCCTTCCGGTGATGGCTGGCAGACCAAGACTTATTTTTCCTCTTACGATGTCCTGCCATTTTTCCTCCCCCCGACCGGCGGCCGGGATTAAGCACCCAACTGAATTGCTCGCCGACATTCCGGCGAGTTTTGGCCTTCCGGCCAAACTTGTGTGGCGGGTTGACCACCACTTTTTCTCTTGTCGCCCATGCCATAGCGTTCATCCTCCTACGGCTGGGTTACGGTGTTTGGGATCGTAGCTCCCAGCGTGGCCACGAAGCTGGATAACCCCGAGCCGCTCGTGGTGAACGTGAGCACCAAGTTAGTCGCCGTGCAAGTCACGGCCATAGTTTCGACGTTGCCGATGGTCTGTACCAGATACAGGTACGGAATCGGCGCGACTCCGTTGCACCGCGACGCAAACGCCGCGTTGTAGCTGGCAAACGGGATGTCTAGCGGAGACGTGTCGGAAGACCCACCCGTGTACACGCCAAGGAAGGTGTACTGCGGCAAAGGCTTGTCCGCCTGGTTCTTCAGTGAGAAACGCGCAGGCCGCGCCGAAAGCCAGCGTCAGATACGCCATAGCGTGCGCGATTCCCGCACCATGCATTACGACCAGGCACACGAGGCACGCGAGCGCGGCCGCCGAGTGCCCCGCGCCTGCCATGCACTGCTTGGCGGGCGTATCCGGGACCCCCTTGATTGGCCGGAACGCCCCGTGCTCACGGGGTTTGGGTTTGATGCCCAGCGCTTCTCTCAAATCGTAGAACGCGTTGCTGACTGAGATGTGCAGCGCCAACAGCAGTGGACCCCGCCTTGCGCCTACACTGCGATGATGTTCATACTCTCGTTTCTCCTTTGAGCGGGGTTGCCGCTTTTCCTTTTACCAAAACCGGTGCTTCCTGGGTCCTTCCGGTGCGCTCGCCTTGGGATCGTGGCCCCGGTACCGCGCGAGAAGCGCCGCCACGTTCTCATGCGCTCCTGGGGTGGCCTTTACCACGATAATTACCACGGGCGCGTTGCGTTCCGAAAATCTCTCCTCAGCCAGGAGACGCTTCGGCCGGATGCTTGGAAGCTTCGTCAGTGGACTACCACCGCGATCAGGAAAGATCCGGTGGAAGTATACGAGAAAGCGCCAAAGTGAATAGCGCCTCGTGGTCGTTAACCAGCTTTGCCAGCTTCTCGTACACCGTAGGCTCTTTCGGTTTTTCGGGCGTCATGCGTCAGTACCTCCAGTGGCCCGCAGGCGCGACTACGCCCCCAAAAAGTAGCCACAGCAACAAAATCAGAACCAACAGGCCGCCGATGCCGATTCCCCCCTGCGGACCCAGCGCGTGTAGCCCCGGTTTCCACCGAACGTAGACGGCACCAGAAAAATAATGAGGACTAAAAACAGCATCTCCGTTTACCTTCTTTTCAGCTTGCGAACAGCCTTTCCAGTTACGATGGTGACTGCGGGACCGTTCGGCCTGATGGCTACCGGAGTTTCGGGCGCGCGCTTGCCCAGTTCGTACAGTTTCCTGCCTTGGGCGAGCGTGAGCGTGGGACCGCTCTTCCGCTCCGGGTTGCGGGCTGTTATCTTGTGGCGTCGGTTCCGCCTGTCTGGCATCTCCCAAGAAACGCACACCCCACTCCCCCTGGCGCGCGTTTTCTTTGTTCATCGCTACCAGACTTTTAATCGTTGCGCGGGGAGAGTAGCTGAGCCGCTGTACGCTTCTGTTGCCATCGTTCAGTTTCTCCCGCTCCAGCGCCCAGAGCTTGTAGAGCCAAAGACCGCATTTCATAAGCGCGTTCCGATTCCCAAGGCTAATCGGACCCGGATTTGTCCCCGTTGAGGATTCGTTTATCCAGCGCTTCCACCGCCAGCCGAAGGTATTGCCGCGCTTCTTTCATAGGCGCGCCGTCGCTGTCAAGATGGTGTTCCACCTGGTTGCAGTCCACGAAGTACAGGTGTCCGTCAAGGTCGCGATGGAAACCGGGGATCTGGCTCTGCAGCTGTGCCATCAGTTTCTTACCCCTTCGTGGGTAGTGGTGCCCGAACCGCCCGCTATTTCAAGTCGCTTGTCGATCACCCGGTACACCACGCCGGGCAGCTCGCCGGCCTCTTAGGCCCAGCTTGTGTTTGTACACGGCCAATTGCCCCCGTCTTTCCCCAGGTGCTTTTTGTCCGTGAAGTACCAGACCTCTTTGAGCCAGCCCAGAAACTCTTTTTCGTGAGCGAATCTTTGTCGATCCCGAACACCTCAACGTCTACGGCCTGATCGCCACCATCGATGAAAAGCTGATTGCGCTCTTCGTTCCCAGTGAGCCGCGCCGAATTTGCCCTCGTAATCGAATTCCAGATCGACCGTGTTTTTCAAGCCGGGCTCCCGGCAATCCTGGGCAGCGCGATCCGCATCAGCGTAAGCTTGCCAGCTGCCACACGTGCGTGTGGTAGTGTGACTTCTCCTGTACCGTCGTTCCGCCTTTGGACGGCTCGCCGTGAAAGCCCTCATAGGCCGCTTGAGATGTGTCGAGCGGGTTGCGGGGGTTACGTGCCGCCCGTTTCTTTCCCGCCACCGCACGCCGCGTCATCTCAGCCTGGCCGTACTTCTTTCGTCCAATCGCCGCGCACACAGCCCGAGGATCGTATGCACCGCCCCTTTTTTCGAGACTTCCGCCACACACCGGTCAAATGCGGATTGAGCTCTTCGGTTGGAGCATTACGCTTAAACCGTCCGCATGGCCAGCAAGGGAAACTTCCCGCGCACCCGCTAAATCCGCGACCGCCGCCTCTCTGAAAATCACCGTACGCTCAGCCGCCACTAACGCCGCGCCCGCATCGCCGGGATTCCGCCGCGCGGACTCATCGCCCAGGCGATAGGCCCTCCGCTTCAACGCCGGATTCCGAAAACCGAGAGAGCGGCGGTACTCAGGCGTGAACCCGAGAAGTGCGTCCGCCTTTTCGCTCAGCGACCGTTTTTCTTTGCCTTCGCCATCGCCCTTTACCCGGAAACCGGCACGGCCGCGCTCGCGGAAGAAGCCGAGGCCGCGCCCAGCGCCGTAAGCACGTTCCCCACTTCGGACTCAATGGTAACGATCACTGCCGCGAATACTCCCCGAGACCGGATCATGCACGAAGATCGGGATTATCTTCCTCCTCAACCGCTCAGGACCCTTGACGATGGAGCCGATTTCGAGAGAATCTGCGCCAGTTTGCTCATAAACCCCTTCAACGTCCTTTTCTCCGCGTGGTGTGGCACCAATTCCTGAACACTAGAATGCCAACTACCGCGGTGAGCCCGACCGCGAGCACGTTCACCGAGCCGTCCGAATTCAGGTACACGTCCCCCGACAACGTCGTGAAGTCACTCCCGACCTGAGAGAGTGACTGCGCCTGTCCCACACCGCAGTTACAGTTCGGCCCCAGCCGCAGCCCATACCGGCAGGAGTAAGTACCCGGTACATTACATCGCCGCCTTTCGCTTCCCGTTCTTGTCGGCGCATCCACTCTTACAGGCGCACCAGTCACAATTCGGGTTCCCGCAGAGGGCATGTATGGTGCATTGGCAGCACGGGTTTGGTGGAAACGTGGGACCATTCGCGCACTTAGGACGATGCAGCCCCCGACCAGACAGCCCCGCTGCGAACATCAGAGAAACCGCAAATACAATAGCCGCCCTTTTCATTTGATCGCCACCGATAAGAGCAGGAACACAGCCAGCCCGCCACCTACCAAAAGCACCCACGTAGCCGGGCCGCATGTGCCGTCATCCTGCGTAGCTATGAACGGATATCCGGAGCACTGACAGGTGCCATCGCCTTGCGCGATTGTTCCGGCTGGACAGGCATTCGCAGCAGCCACCGCCGCTTGATACGCAGCCAGAGCCGCCGCCGCATCGCCCGCAACATTCGAGCCTGTCGGATTTGCGGTCTGCTGTTGTAGCTCCGTAGTCGCAATCGACCCAGCGGACGGCGGAAGTGCTCCCCCCGGAGTCAGATTCAGCGATCCTTTCGAGCCGGACTGACCGGCCATGCACGAAGTCACTGCCCCGTAGCAACCCGCACTGACCGCGAAGCCAAACGTGTTCGCGATCATGTCCCACCAGCCACAAGCCGGAAAGAGGACGGGCGCACACTCCCAGCCCCAATCGTGTTTGGTAGCACCTGCCCCACGCCGCGGCCCGTCCACCTCCCCATTCCCGGCAGATCACCAGCCCGCGGCCAGCTCCCGCACGGGGCGCGCATAGCTGTACACGTTCGGATGAGACCGAGGATAACCGGGCGCACCCGCTGGGAGAACTTGACCGCGCCAGGATGGAGCGACGATGTGGGCGTCAGGCCAGGCCCTCCGGTTACGTCGATCACGCGCCCTCTGTAGTCTACATGCTGCCCTTGATCGTTGACCAGGCGGCCACCGCGCTGTACCGTATGGGGCTGCGTCCGGACGGCGGTTTCATGCCCATGGCCATCGGCAGGTTCTGCGCAATCTGATCGCCTGTCAGATTTGGGATCGTGTTTTGTACAATTCCGTGAGCCAACGCGCCCCATCCGTTATCCCAGAGCGGGAGATTTCGCATCCGCGGTTCGAGATGGGTGCGCACAGCATAACCCAGCATGCCGAGAGCGATTTCCTGCAAGCTGAAGCTACTCACGCCGTCCTCCGATGGTAGTTGGAAGGCAGATTGATTACCGCCCCGCGTCGCGGAAACACTATGCGAATAAGTGCCGGCCCGCGGATCACCACGCGCCCGACGCCCGCCAGTGAATTGATGGCTGCGCGCCCGTGCTTGCGAGTGCCGCCTGGACCGTGGCCGTGGCTTGCGCTTGCGTCTGACCTTGCGCGACTAGTTGCGCGACCATCTTTGCTCCGACGCTCCCGACGGGAAACGTGGCCGGGATCACGGGCAGCGCGATTACTGGCGTCGCCGGATTGGTGGGAACGTTGCCGCCGTAGTAACTGGTATTCTCGCCAGCCGGGACCACGAGCGCAGCAACGGTGGGAGCGGGCGAAGGCGCGATCACCGGAGAGTTGTTGTGGCGGTACCGCCGAACAGCGAGGACAGCCACCCTTGCGCGTAGGCGTAGTAAGCCGCCGCCCGGCCCGCCCAGGAGAAGCAGTGTCACCATGCCGCCGTCACTCGATGATCTGCTCATTTCGAACTCAAGGCCCAAATCGCCGCCAGGCCAGCAGCCCCAGCCCCACCACGGGATGCCAGATAGCGAAAACGAAGACGCAGCCGCCGCCGTGCTTCCGCCGCTTGTAAAGTAAGCAGGTTCAGCACCGGTCATAGGCGCCGCAGTCGGAACCACCGGCACCGTGGCCTGAACTGGAGCGATGCCAGTTAAGACCGGCTGGGCTTCCCAACCTGAATCGGGACCGAGACCGGCAACGGCGCAGCCAAAGGCGCATTATTCGTACACGGGACTACGGCGCCGCTCGCATTTCTACACGTGGCCGCGGAACCCGACATGGGATAGCTCACTGGCGCATGCGTCGGGAGCGAGAAGCCGCAATTAGAGTCCATTGCCGAGCCGGAGGGCTGACCATAAATCTCCGGAAACAGGCCCGCGTAAAGCCGCGAATACTGATCGAGCACGCACTGGTTCTTCGCGATCATGGACCCGCCCTTAACAGATTCCCATTGATCTGACTCTGCGAATACGGATTGTACAAACTGTAGCCTGGCAAGACGTTGAGGTCTGACCACGTGGGCGGCCCTGCCCCGGTCCCCTTCGCTGCCCTGGATAAAGGATGGCTGCTTTCCCGGTGTCGGATTCGATAGTTGCGACTGGCTGACCGCGCCGAGACCGCGGAATCCACGGCGCACGGGCGAAAGGAACCGAGGCCGGTACGAAGTGCGCTGTGCAACGATCATGAGGCCACCGCCCACACGCCGAGCGCCGCGGCGCAAAACCAAGCCCCACCACGGAACACCCGAGAGAAAAGCCGGAAGCTGCTACACTCGCAGAACCGGCCGCAGACGGCTGAACAGTCCCGCCGATCACCGCCTGAGTGGTCGCCGTAGGAACATCGGAGAAATTCTCGGGTATGGCGTTCGGGTCCTGGGAAATCGAATCGACGTAGTAGCCCCAATCCCAGCAGTCTTTGCCCGGTCGGGTCATTCGGACCGCTAGGCACAAACTGACCGTTGATCCATCCGTAGGGCTGCGCGACGTGAAACCCGCAGCCGCCCGGTGTCCGCTGGCTGATGCAGTTCTGCCCTGCCGTCCCAGGCACCTGAGAGCATAACTGCTGCATCTTGGCGATCCACCCGTTCGCCGTCGCGACCGCCGCGGCCTGTACAGAGTCGAACTTCTGGCCGGGAGGGAGCGAGAGCCAGTTGGCAAGATTCTGCTTGAGGTACGGCTCGATCTGGTTCACATCGTTGGCTGCCGCGATCTTATTGTAGTTCGGCGCGAACAGCGTGTTGAGCCAATGTGGCGACCGAGCCCGACACCCGCGCCGATGATGGCGCCGACTGGCCCCGCGATTGCGCCCGCAGCCACGAGCGAAGTAACGAGGGCACCGGCACCCACGCTCGCTGCCTGCGTGATTTGCTGCGTCAGGATTTTGCCCCATGCCGGAAGCGCGCCGCCGTCCGTTGTGCCCTGCACGTAGCGCACAGACACGCGAGGCTCGTCCGCCCAGGGCCGAATCTCGAGCGCCGATGTGTCTGCAATCGCGTACATGGGTTACCGCTTTTTGGACATCACAATCAGCAGCAGGGCGAACACCGCCGCGCCGCCGAGCAGGCGGCGTGGAGCTGCTGAGATTTGCAAACGGGTTCGCGCTCGCCGCCGCAACGGGGACGGTGCCCACAGGCTCCCCTGTGGCAATCTTCGCTATCGTGGTCCCGGCATTCAACGCCGCAACGACAGCCTGAGCTTGCGCCGCCGTCAGACCAAGCGGGCCTCACCCCGGCTGAACTGGAGAGGGTAGACGCCAGCGTGGCCGATGGAACGCCAGCCGCCGTAAGCACTTCCGACCACGTAACCGGACGGGCAGCCGGCCGAAGTGCCAATCGCGCTCGGGTTGTTAACCACCGTACCTGTTGACGTCGAGACGCTACCGGGCGGGAGTGCGGGACCGGAAGCGACGACCGCCAGTGAAGCCGGCGAACAACTGCCGTCCGGATTCTGCGTGTAGCCCGCAGGGCAGCTTACGGGCGCGGCTTCCAGATACACGCCCGATGAATCGGTCGCGTCGGACGTGCACTCGCCCGTGTCGTCATCGTCAAGTCTCGCAGACCTCCCCCCGCCCGCAAGAGCCCCCGGCGCCACCGGCCCGCAGGACAGCCCGCAACACCGCACCAGGCACCATCGTGTTCCGCGCGCCAGGCACAAGAACGTAAGACATTACATAATCTCCTCATCTTCGGCGAGGCCGCCAGGCGAAACGAGATTACCGCGCGAATCGTACACGGCCATGCGCGTTATGTCCGATGCTGGCACCGACCAGCCCGGATAGTGCCCGTGCGAAGCGTCCAGCGGTAGCCGCATCCCTCCGATCACCGCTCGCGGATAAACGTCAACCAGTGGCCAGGTTGACGCCGGGAACACGCCAGGGTGACAATTTCCCAGTCAATCCTTCCTTGGCATTCGAGCAGCGCGCAGATGAACATCGTGAAGCAATCGCGGTGACCCGCGGGCCAATCCGGCCAGGCGATCTCGATCATCACCTCGGGCGCCATGAGCGCTTCAAGTGCATCGGGATAGCCCAGCAGCCGCCGCGTCAAATCCTGATCCTGTGCAAATTTAATGAAGTGCTTGGTGAAGAACCAATCGGCAATGGCCACCGCCGCCATTTTGCGCGAGGCATCCGGAAGACGCTGAAACTGCAAAACGGGAGACTGCATACGGCCCCGCCGGTACGGCGCTGCACGCAGCTGCCCCCGCGAATCTCGGATAGTGCGCGCTCTTGTGGATCGACTCGCACATGCGCCTGATCGTGATGGGCGTGGACAAGTCCGAATCCCAGTACGGCATCTGTTCCACAAGGATCTGCGCTCGTGGAGCTTCCGACCGGAGATGCGGCGATCCCATCATATGCAGTTTGAGGGGGGCCATCCAGCGGAGGAGCGACAGCACCCTAATGAGCGGCCCGAAGGCCAGCATCAGACCACACTGTACAATGTCACGGAGGACAACGTCAACGGCCTTGACCGTATGGTTCGGTTGCGTACCGGAATTTCGCGCAGGCTTGCGCAAATGGGCCTTAACGGGTATAATATTACCCGCATAACCACCGTGCCGACCACAACCGAAGGGCCGCAAACCATAAAAAAAAGTCGCTCGAGGCGTCCGAAAGTGGAACAGATGCCGCCACCAGAAGGCCAGACCCTCCAGAAGAAGCCCCAGAGCCACCAGAGGAGCCGGAATTGCCAGAGCAAGAGGAAGAAGACAACAGCCGGCCGAGGCGCGGCAGATCCCCCCGCGAAGACGCGGGAACCCGAGGCCGGAATCCCCGCACTGCCGGGAGAAGGATTTTTTGACAAGCTCGCGGCCGTCACGAATTGGGAAGACAACCAACTGTGGGTTTACCGGGTGGAGCCGATCACAGACCGCCTCGGCCAAGGAAAAGCGAAATTCATCCGCATCTGGGCCGAGGCGTGCGACGAAAACAAAATCATGTTCGCCGAGGGCAGCGGAGTCTACTCGCTCCTCTGGAAGCAACGACCAGCCGGCGGAGGGCCGCTGGTGCACCACGCCAAATACGAGCGACTGGAAATCGAGAACAAAGACTTTCCGCCGCGCATCGAACCCGGCGACTGGCTGGAAGACCACGGAACCGGAGATGGGCATTCGCTAAAGCGCACTACGACGCGGCCGTAAAAAAGGGACGGAAGCGGGTAAACCCTCCGCAAACCATGACGGTACAGGACACCATCGCACTCGTGGGGCAGGAACTAGACGGCGTTGAACTAGGCCCAAAAGACTCCAGCCTGATCGAAGCATTCAACACCGGAATAAGCGCGGTAAAGGCAGCGGCGCCGGCTGGAGAGAATCAGCTAATCGGAATGCTGCGCGACGAAATTAAGGACCTCCGCGCCGACAATTCCAAGCTCGCAGACCGCGTGCTAAACATGCTCACCGAACGCGCCAGGACGAGCGATAACAGCGGCCCAGCAGGAATCGCAGAACAGGCCGAGAGCTTTTTGGCAAGCTGGTTGAAGTCGTCGATAAAGTGAGGCCCCCCAGAAGCGGAGGAGGCCACGGCCCCGATCCAGAGCACCAGGCTGGCGGATACTGGAGACGGGCATCAGTGCCATCGGCCCCGGCCTGAATTTTCTTTTCCAGGCGCTGACCCAGAAGGTCCAGAGCGCACCGCCGCCAGCAGGGCAGCAGCAGAACCAGCAGCCGAAGCCGACTCCGGCACCAGCACAGCCACTCAGATCCAGGCAGGGCAGCCCAGAGACCGCCCAACCGAAAGAAGAGGTTTTAATCGTGCAAGAACCGCAGGTTTTACAACAGCATTTCGCCGTCGCACTAGAGTGGTGCTTCCGCGGCGCCGACGCAGCAGACTTCGCCGACTGGCTAAACGCCGGCTACCCGACCGCGCTAACCGAACTCCGCCAGATCGGCAGCGAGAATCCGCCTATGCCATGGAGCGGAAAGCCAGCAGCCGAGGCCATCATGGAAATCGCGCGGAATAACCCGAAGGTTTGGCCGCTTATTTTTTCGCGATCCCGAACGCTGAGGCCAGACTCAGTACCTTTATCGCCGGCGTTCTCGCGTTTGGACACCAGCGGCGGAAGACGAAGACGAAGACGGACACAGAAATTAGCACCGCAAGCTCCGATTGTGCGTAGCTTGCCTCCGTACGCGCAACCAAGACGGCCAAAGACGGGCAGGGGGAGCCGTGGGAGAAATCCCCCCGCACAAATCTACCTTGGAGGATTTGAGCATTGAGACTCATAATCACGCCGTACAACTACTCCGGTCACCCCGGAGTCTCGCATTCCGGCCTGCACATTTCAAGCCTGAACACCGCAAAGGTTTTGAGAAATGCTGGCCTAGACGTTGTTATCTTACCGATCACTGGAGCCGCCCAGCTGGAAGCTCTGATCGAGAAATACAACCCGACGGATATTGTCACATGCGCGTTTGGGATACCCCACCCACAGCTTCAGGTGCTCCTGAGTAAGTATCCGTATGTGAAGTTTGCGGTCAATTGTCACTCGAATGTTGCGTTTCTTCAGGCTGAACCGAACGGTTTAGCAATGGCGCGGCAACTGATCGACCTGGAGCAGACTAACGTTAATTTCCATCTGTCGGGAAACTCTCACGAATTCACAGCTGCCGTCGAGGCCGCATGGGAAGCGCCCGCCGCGTATCTGCCCAACCTGTACTATATCGACGGTACGGCACGAGAGAACCGAAACAAGTGGAGAGGAGGGACGCTCCGCATCGGCGCCTTCGGTGCGCTGCGGGCCTCGGGACCCGACCGTATCCGCTATGGCGGCACTCCAAATTGCCACCAACATGGCGACTAACTTAGAGTTTTACGTCAACGTGGGGCGGAACGACGGCTGGGGCGAGCGCACACCGTACGGGCTCATCGGAAGCGTCGCCATGTCCTCGCGCTTCGGAAGCTCGGGGTTCGCCCCGTAGACAGAAGATGAAGAAGCCACGATGACGTGAGGGCGCGTACCGAGCCGAGCGGCCTCCAAGACCGTGAGAGTGCCGGTTGCATTGGCGTGGTGGGTGGCGAGGGGGTCCTCCAACGATCTCGGCACCGACGGCCTCGCCGCGAGGTGCACGATCGCGTGGACGCCGTCGGACGCCTTTGCCAGGCTTTCCGTATCGAGGATGGACCCGGTGACCAACTCGACGTCGTTGATGCCCTCGAGGTTCTCGATCTTGCCGCTAGAAAGGTCGTCGAGCACCACGACGCGGCCGATTCCGGGCGCTTCGCGTAGCGCCCTGCACAGGTTTGCTCCTATGAAGCCGGCGCCGCCGGTTACGAGGACGTCCATCGTCGGCGTCAGGTGCTTTTGCTCCGAGCTCGACGGCTCAGAGCCGCTCCACGTTCGACCCGTGCATCCGGTTCCGCGTGTCGAGCACGAACCGGGCGTGGGCGGCGATCATGTCGTAGTCGAAGCAGTCGTGGTCTGTGACGACGACTGCTGCGTCTGCCTTCGCTACCTCCTCGGGGGTGGCCTCGACGAGCGTCACGTGCGGGCCGGGGTCGACCGAAACGTACGGATCCGCCACGTGCACGTGCGCGCCCAGGTCCGCGAGCCGGCGGGCGATGATGGTTCCCGGAGCCTCGCGAGCATCCCCGGTGTTCTTCTTGTAGGCCAGGCCGAGCAGCAGCACCGTGGAACCGTTCATGGGCAGACGCAGCCGGTTCAGGGCGAGCAATAGGCGTTGCACGACGTAGTCGGGCATGTGCTCGTTGACGTCGTTCGCAAGCTCGACGAACCGGAACGACCGGCCGAGCGTGCGTCTGACCTTCCATGAGAGATAGCTCGGGTCGATCGGAAGGCAGTGCCCTCCAACGCCCGGTCCGGGGGTGAACGGCATGTAACCGAAAGGCTTCGACGATGCTGCTTCTATCGCCTCCCATACGTCGATGCCGAGCTCCCCAGCGAAGATGGCGAGCTCGTTGACCAGCGCGATGTTGACGTGCCTGAATGTGTTCTCCAGCAGCTTCGTCAATTCTGCTTCGCGGGTTCCGCTCACTGTGATCGTGCGCTCGACGAGGCGGTCGAAGAAGCCCTTCACGGCCTCGAGCGAGGGTTCGTCGATCCCGGACACGACCTTCGGGATGTTCTCGAGCCGCCACTTGCCGTTGCCGGGATCGATCCGTTCGGGGCTGTAACCGAGGTGGAAGTCAGTGCCAGCTGAGAGTCCCGAGCCGTTCTCGAGCAGGGGACCGACGAGCTCTTCGGTGGTCCCCGGGTACGTCGTCGACTCCACGATCACCGTTGCGCCCGGGCGGAGGTAGCGCGAGAGCATCTCGGCGGCGCCGGTCACGTACGACAGGTTGGGGATGCCGTCGTCGAGCGGTGTGGGTACGTCGATGACCGCGAAGTCGAAGCCGGCGCAGCGCTTCGGCTCCGCCGTCGGCTCGTAGCGGCCCGACGCGTTCGCTCGGGCCAGCAGCTCTGAGGGCACGTCCTCCACATAGGAGTCGTCCGCGGACAGGCGCTTGATCCTCTCGGCATCCGTGTCGAACCCGACGACCGAGAAGCCCATTTCAACGGCGCGCATCGCAAGGGGGAGCCCGACGTAGCCCTGGCCCACGACGACGAGCTTGGTCGCCTGCGTTCCCTCTTCAGTCATGGGTCGCCTGCGTTCCCTCTTCAGTCATGGGTCGCCTCGACGACTCTGTCATGAGTCGCCTCGACGACTATGCGGGATAAGGAGCAGTGCGTGCCCACGACAGCTCGAGGAGCTCGTCGTCGGCTGCACGGGAGGTCAGTCTGTCACGCGTGGGCCGGGGTCTAGGTCCGATCGAGACGAGGGACCTGGTCGCTGACCACCACCGGTGGACGTGCCCGCGGTAATGACCTTCGAGATATCCGCGATCGGGGAAGGCGACAGCTCGCAGGTACCCGGGGACGGCTCTTCTCGGTTTGATCGCCCCGAGAGTCTGGACCGAGACAAGGGTTCGGCTGCGAGCGGTGTGGTACGCGAGAAGGCGTCGGCGCTCTCTCCGGCTGGTCGGGTGCATCGCCGCCCATGAGGAGAGCGGCATCATGTCGGTGACTCCGAGAAGCGTCCACGCGCGCCGTACGGCCTCTGCCACGAGCGATTGGGCTCCCCACGCCCCGCTCAGCTGCTCGACGCGGCCGAGATCGAGGTCGTGAGAGAGCACGAGTTGCACGATGTCGCGCAGCCTTATGAGGAGCGGCTTGGTGTCCCCGACACGTGCTTCGAAGCACGCATGCAGAAGCCGCTCTTCGGGCCCCAGTGCCGCGAAATGCTGTCCGGAGACCTCGACATCCGACGAGGCCCGGAACAGCTCGCCATGCTCGACGATCATCGCGTACGGACCGTCGGCGATCGTCCGGTGGACTTCGACGCTCGGTCCGGTGTCCGAGACGAGCACCGTTCCCTTACGAAATCGGGCGTCGAATCCCGCAGCAGGTTCGGCGTGCGCGCGCTTGTAGCCCAGTTGACCGAGCGCGCTGATGGCCTCGGTGAAACGCGAGGCTCGCACTAGGACGTTCGAGTGGATGAACGGCCGGAGATCGGGTGACGGGTAGTCGAGGTGGGCGAGCGCCGGGCCCTTCAAGATCCTGCACTCGATCTCGCAGTCCTCGAGCGTCGTCACAAGCTCCGCAACCGAGCGTTCGGCTTCAGCAGAGGCCGCCGCGACCTCTGAGAACGCCTTGTCGAGTGCCGACCATTGCTCGCCTCGCAGTGCCAGGACTCCGTCTTGTGCGGCGGCACGCACGAGACCTACCAGACGTTGACCGCGCGCCATCTCGAGGAGCCTGGGCCACGTGGAATCGTCGACGGGGTCCTCCGTAAGGACACCTTGCGGTGGTCCCAAGCCGTAGGCGGCGACAGCGGTCGCCCACGTGCTCGTGTCCGTCATGCTCGGACGCTTCGCGACCTCGTGCCCAATAGCGAGAACAGGATCGCTCTGACCGACGTGCTCTCTCTCTTCTCGGTTGCCTCGTCGAGCTCGAGCAGGGTGTCCGCGAGCGTTTCGTGACCGATCGATATCGGGACCAGACGGTGGACCGACGCGTGAGACGTCGGGTGGATCTCCTCTTCAGGGGTGCGGAGCTCTTCTTCGATCTTCTCGCCCGGCCGGACACCTGTTATCCGGATCGGTATGTCGGTGCCGGGGCTCAGCCCCGACAAGCGGATCATGCGTTGAGCGAGATCGAGGATCCGTACGGGCTCTCCCATCTCGAGCATGAAGATCTCGCCGCCCGCCGACAGCACCGAAGCCTGCAGGACCAGCTGCACGGCTTCGCGAACGCTCATGAAGTAACGGGTCATCCGGGGATCGGTGACGGTGAGCGGCCCACCCATCGAGATCTGCCGCGCGAACGTCGGGATCACGCTTCCGCGGCTGCCGAGGACGTTGCCGAAGCGCACGGCGCAGTAAGGAGCGTTCTTCGGTGCGAGGGACAACGTGATCTGCTCAGCGAGCCATTTCGAGGCGCCCATCACGCTCGAGGGCCTCACGGCCTTGTCGGTCGAGATGAAGACGAAGCGCTCCACGCCGGTCGCCACTGCCGCGTCTACGACGTTCTTGGTTCCGAACACGTTGGTGGCCGATGCCTCGACCGGGTGGGCTTCGAGCACCGGGACGTGCTTGTGCGCAGCGGCGTGGAACACGGCGTCGGGCTGGTACCTCTCGAACGCCTCGAACACCGCCGACCGGTTCGCGACGTCTACGAGCGCTATCTCGTGGGAGCAAGTGAGCATCCCGGCAGCGTCGTGAAGATGTGTCTCGTCGTGGTCGAGAAGAATTATCGAAGCAGGGCCGAATGCCGCCACCTGAAGAGCGATCTCCGAGCCGATCGACCCTCCGGCCCCCGTGATCAGGATCCGCCGGTCTGCAAGAGCGCGATGAACCGCCGCAAGGTCCGTTGCGACCTGCTGGCGACCGAGAAGGTCTTCGATGCGCGGCTCACGGGCCTGGCGGACCGTGGCGGGGTGGCCGACCGCGCCCACGACCTCGCGAACGCTCGGCATGACTTTCATCGCCACGCCCGCTTCCTCGGAGGCCTTGAGGGCCCGGTCGACGAGCTCGGCGGGCGCGGACGACACGGCCAGGATCACCTGCTGGATCGAATACCTCTCTGCCGCGGCTGGTATGTCCTCGACACCCCCGACGACCGGCACGCCGAGCAGCGACAGGCCGTGGGCGCTTCGGTCCTCCTCGAACAGAGCGACAGGCACCAGCCCGGCCTTCGGGCTGCGGAGCATGTCTCGAACGAGAGAGGCGGCGGCGTCGCGGGTTCCGATCACCCCTACGCGCAGGCCCATGCGCTTCGAGCCCCGCTGCCAGGCGAACAGTCGGGAGTGGAACCTGAGAGCTCCCATGCCCATCGTGACGAACACGCCTCCGATGACCACGACGTTGAAGGGCACCAGCTCGATCCGGAGCGACTTGCCGACCGGGTGCAGCGCAATCAGCACCGCCATCGAGCAGAGAACCGACATCAGGATCTGGCGGGCCTCCTCGATGCCCGCGTGACGCCACATCCGGCCGTAGAGCCCGAGTAGGCGGTTTGCCGAGAGCTGGACCACGAGGGCCGTGGCGAGGAAGAGGGCGAAGTGCTGCCAGTAGTAAGACGGGGCCCGGTCCCGGAAGTAGACGACCTCGGCGGTGGAGTAGGCCGCGATGACGATCAGAGCGTCGAGGAAGACGAAAAGCAAGCCGGAGCGGATATGCGAGGCGGCGACAGCAACGCGCGAGCTGCTCGGTTGGGCCGCAGCGCCCGGAAGCCTCCCCTGTTGGGGTCGGCCCCATCCTCGACTCCAAAGCATGCCTTCTGGCCCCCCGTGGCTAGATGCGCCCCCCGTTCCCAGCGACTCCACCAAGCAGGCGGAGACCAAAGGGGCAACCCTGGTTGCACCGCTGAGTCACCTGCACGACACCGTACGGGGTCACCCGCTCAGGTGCAATCGTCAGGATTGACGATCCTGGCTCGTCTACGCGTCCACCGCCACATCCTAGGCGTCATTTGGGGTGCCGGAGACACCGAGCTCGCCCTCGGTGGTCGGCTAATATTGACGTTGCCCTCGCCTGCGATCCCTCGGCGACATCGGGGTGTGCCGCGCCCCAACTCACCTCCGGGCCGGGGTACCATTAGTAGCTCGACTCGGACCTCTTTTGTGATGAGGCCACCACGATCCGCGGCGACGGGCGGAGCCGCACCACAGGAGGCCAGGGCCCAGTGGAACCGATCAACTACAGACGGGCGATCCTGCGTCGCTGGCCGCTGATCCTGGCATCAGCGGTGATCTGTGCGGTTGTCGCGGTACTCGTCCCGATCAAGTCGTCAGGGCCCACGCAAGCCGCGTACCAGGCCACAGCGCTTGCCGGTGTCCCGCCCTCCAAGGGGACCACCAGTACAACCTCCACGTCGTTGGACCAGCTCAAGTTCTTCGCAGAACAAGAGCAGGTCTACGTCGACACGGCCAAGGTGCTGCATCTGAAGAAAGGCTCCGGCGGGGCCTTGAGAAAGGACATCAGCCTCAAGGCCAAGAAGGGCCTGCCTTCCGGCTCCATCGACGTCTTGGCGAAGCAGCCGACCAAGCAGGCGGCCGCCAAGCTGGCCAACACCTTCGTGAAGGAGCTCGCCCTCTACGCCGACCAGCAGCTCGCCAGCCAGTACAAAGCGTCGCTGACGCAGGCTCAAGCCAATGTCACGAGCCTCGCGGCACAGCTGGCCAACGTGGAGGCGCAGATCGCGCAAATTGACGAGGAAGCCCTCCAAGAAGACGAGTCCCGGGAAGAAGACCACCCCGCCGACCACGACGACGACGGCTCCGCCGACCACGACCACGACGGCTCCGCCGACCACGACGACCACCGCTCCCACTACGACGACCACGACGCACCCACCACCACGACCACGACGACGGCCTGCGTCCACGACGTCGACGACCACGAGAACGTCGCCCATCAGGACCACCACGACGATCCCATCCCCGCCGACCACCGACGCGACCCCGACCACTGCGGGGATCATCGTCCTCATGTCGAAGGGCAAGTCCACATCCACGACCTCGAAGACCACTTCGACCAGCACTCCCACTACCGCGAGCCGTCTCGAGGTGCTCGAGGCCCAGGAGACGGCACTGAAGGCCGAGTACACAGCTGCGCAGTCCCACCTGCAGCAGCTGACGGCACAGGGGGCCCCACAATCGGGCTTCATGTTGCTTCAGGCCGCTCTGCCCGGGTCAGCCAAGTTCGTGCCTGCCTCGAGCAATCTGCTGGCTCACCGATCGGTCCGGGGGGGCCTCGGGCTCCTGGTCGGGGTGGTGCTCGGTATCGTCATCGCGCTGCTCATCGACGGCTTCGACAGGAGGCTCCGCCAGGCGGCGCGCACGAGCATCGTCTTCGGGCTCCCGGTCATAGCGGAGATCCCCCGGCGTAGCGCGCGCCGGCGCAGCACGGGTGCGGGACGCCCGGCCGCCGGGTCGAAGCCCAAACACAAGCGCGGCCGTAAGGATGCAATACCCGTGCTCGACCCCGTGGCGGTCGCGTTTCCGATAGCCGTCGTGGACACTCCGGCGTCGCTCGTGGCGGAGGCCTACAGGCGACTGCGCATCTCGGTGATGTTCTCTCCTGCTACCGCTGAGGAGACCGACGGTGCTGCACCGGTCGCGTCAGAACGCGCCAACGGTTACCGGCCCACGGGTGCTGACGCCGTCAACCGCGAGAGCGCTGCGAACGGGGGGGCGCCGGGAGCTCCGGATACGGCGGGCCAGTCCGAATCTTCGGGCTCTCGCGACGTGATCCTCGTCACCTCTCCTTCCACCGAGCCCACAGAGTCCCAAGTCGTCCTCAACCTCGCCGCCGCATACGCGGAGGCAGGGGAGCGTGTGCTGGTGGTGAGCACCACCGACCTGCGTTCCAACGGGGGGCCCGCGCAGGCAGGCGTGCCGGTCAGAGCGCCCGTCCAGGCGGTTCACGCTCCTGCGGTCCAGGTGCCGGCAGGCGGGGTCCCAGAGAGCCCGACCCAGCAGCTGCCGGTGGTTACCTCTGGAGTTCCTCGGATCATGTCGGACCCTCCGACTGAGCCCGTACCTGCAGTGAGCCCGGCGGCGTCGTTCAGATCTCACGGCGGTCGCGATGCGGTCACGGTCGAAGAGGTGGTGACCAGGTGCGTTCCTCAGCGGGTCTCCGGAGTCTCGAGGCTCCAGCTCGGCGACCTGCTCCGGGGGCCAGGAGAGCTCGCCACCCGCGGCAACGAGATCATCTCGGCTGCGCGCCAGATAGCCGATGTCGTGATCGTCGAGGCCCCGGCTGTGCTCGGGACGCCCGATGCCGAGGCCCTCGTGCGAAGCGTCGACGCGGTGATCGTGGTCGCAGAGTCTTATTGCACGACCGTGAGTCAGGCCCGTCGGTCAGGCGAACTATTGAGGCGGGTTGCTGCCCCGACACTGGGTGTCGTCCTCACCGAGGTGGAGATGTCCCGAAAAGAGCTGAAGACGGTCGGCGCAAGCGTCAAACGGTCCGCCTGACGGGGTTTCGCCGCTGAGCTCAATCGGTCCGGGCTCGAGTCCCTGAGAGCGGACGAACCACCTGTGGTATCTGTTGAACGGTCCCTGACGTGTCGTCCCCGTCGAACTCGGTCCGGTTCAACACGATGTCCCGGTATGCCGGTCCGGCAAGGATCGCGTCCCGCTCGCCGTAGTCCACGATCTTGCCGTTAGCCAGGACCAGGAGCAGGTCGCACTGTGCCGTCGTCTCGATGCGATGCGAGATGATCACGACTGTGACGTGCCCTCTCAGCTGGGAGAGGGTCTGCCGGACGAGCTTCTCGGTGCCTGAGTCCAACGCGCTGGTCGGCTCGTCCAAGACGATGAGCTTCGGGGAGCCGATCAGGGCACGTGCGATGGCGAGGCGCTGCTTCTGCCCGCCCGACAGGTCGCCGCCACCCACACCCACCGAAGTCTCGTAACCGGCGGGCATCCGGAGGACGTCCTCGTGCAGGTGTGCCGACTTGGCGGCCTCGATGACCTCCCAGTCCTCGAAGTCCCGGAAGAATTTGATGTTGTCGCTGATCGAGCACTGCAGGAGCACCGGTTCCTGGGGCACGAGCGCCACTGTGTTGTACGCAGCGTTCTTGGAGATCGCCCCCGCGTCCACACCGCCAATCGTGGCCCGACCGCTCGTGGGCTCGCGTAGGCCCAACAGGATCTGGCTGATGGTGGTCTTGCCGCTGCCCGTGGGTCCCATCAGGCCGACGATCTTCCCCTCCGGAATGTGCATGGTGATGCCGCGGAGGGCGAGCGTCACCCCGTCGTAGGAGTAATCCACGGAATTGAAGTCGACTTCGAAGGACTCGGGCACGCTCTTTCCGGAACTGACTTGAGCGTCGTCGAAGAGATCCAAGTTGAGTACGAGGTCCTCCAGCAATCCCTGAGCGAAGCGGTATCCCTGGATCGAGCCCTGGACGCCCGCGCCGTAGCTGATTCCCCGCAGCAGGAGGATGAGGACGATTCCTTCCTTCTCGAGCGACGAGCGCCCGGCATGGGCCAGAAAGATGATTCCGACGATGATGATTCCGAGTGCGAAGGACTGGTACAGGATGGGCGCGATGCTGCCGAGCCGCGAGGTAAAGCGGTACTTGGCACCGGTGTCCTGAATCACAACGCGGAGTCTGTCTATGACCCGGGTCTCCACACCGAACAATCGGAAGTCGCGGCTCAGACGGGTGTACTCGGTCACCTGTGTGGACATGGCTCTCGTGGCCTTGGAGAGCTCGCGGTTTGCCTGCCTGCTGCGCAGGTTGAGTGGCCTGAGAACCTGCAAGAGCAGAACGCCGAGGACGAGGACAGCGATGGCCGCGATCGGATCGACGGCCATGGCGACACCCAATAGCGCCAACACCATCAGTATCGATTGGATGCCGCTTGTAAGGCTCCCGATGACAGAGGTGACGGCCCCACTGTTCATACCGAGGAGCTGCTGGACGTGCCCGAGCCGCACGGTGGATTGGAGAGACCAGCTGGACCTGAAGAACGCGGTCACGACGTGTGCGCGGGTCGCTGTCAGCGCCTGTTCTTGGATGGACGTGCTGATTAGGGTGCCCATGATATTGCCGAAGAAGTAAATCCCCAATGCCACCAACAAGATGACGATGGCGGCCTTCGATGACAAGCTGGGACCAATTTTGAGCTCGATTTTGTGCTTGCCCTCGATCCCGGCAAGCACGACCTCCGAGACGACCAACAACAGGACGGCTTGGCTCAGAGCGCCGATGAGCGAGATGACGGTCAGGGCGACGAGCTTCAGACGCAATTTGCTCAGGTTGAGCGAACGGATGACCGGGATCGCGGAGACGGTCGACGTCTTCACGGTTCTGGACGCCCGGGTCCTTGAAAAAGGATTCTTCATTGGTCCCGTTCGCCGGCCGCGCCCTGAGTCGGATCGTCAGCTTTCAAGAGCATGGTTGGTCCTCATGGGTCGCGTCTCTACCCCCCGTGATCGCGGGCCCGCGACGCAAGACTAGTTGCCGCTTTCTGGGATCGCCATACGCTAGTTCGGCTCTGATTCGTCACAGGAGCGGTCCAGTGACAGGAGCCGTCTGTCAGAGGTCCACAGCCGAGATGTACCTCTGGTACTCGCGGTATGCCTCCACGTAGTGCCGCAGCTCGCGGGACACCTCCATCCCGAGTCCGGCCCGGACCTTGGCCGCCCGGAGAGCCGATGTGCGCCTGTCGGTGTAGCCGAATTGCCGCATGCCCCTCCGGCAGATCGCGGTCACCTGCTTCGCCTCCCGAGCGCCGAGGTCCTCCTCCCACGCTGTCAGGCGGTCGGCCGTGACGTGGTCGAGCGCCGCTTGCTTCCAGGGCTCGGACGAAAGGACGATCCCGGCCGGGGCGGTCTTTGCTGGGACCGTGGCGTCGCGGCCGAGAAACGTTGCAACCCTCTTGCGGGTCGCCTCGGGATCGGCCACGACGTCCTCGTACCGCAGCAGCATGCAACGGCGCGCACCGAGCGTCGCAAGCATCCCGTGAGCACGCTCCTGATCGATTTCCCAGCGCGCGGCCAAGGGCAGATGAGCTCGGCCGGCAAATCGGGATAGCTCCTCGCTGGCGGCCCACGGCATCGACAGGTTGGAGGCGACCACCGCACGAGGGTCGCGCACCACGACCACGAAGCGGACCCATGGCGCTCGCTTCGCAATTGCTGTCCACCACAGCAGGTGACCTGGCGTCTTCTCGCCCAAGACCTCGGCCGGGCCCGCAAGTGAGCGCACGATCGCCTCGAAAAGCGCGAAGGCAGAGGTTGCGACGCCGGAGAGGTCGTCGATGATCCGTTCCCGGTCGATCGCTAGGCCCTTGGAGGTGTCGAGACCGCTGAAGAGTAGGAGCTCGTCACGAAGATCAGACCCGGCAAGGGGGAACTCCCGGCGGTAGACGAGGTCGGAGGCGAACGAAGAGAAGAAGTGCGTCTCGGGTGGCATCGCGACACCTGGGATCTCGCACGCGAGCCGTTGGACCAGGGTCGTCCCGGAGCGAGCGCTCCCGACGATCAGGAAGCCGACGCTTCCGGCAGGTGTGTCAGCCGGTGTCTGTTCAGGTCCCATTCGCGCTCAGGCGCCACTTCGAACAGCGGAGCTCGGCTGGCTACTTGGACGCCACGCGCCGCAGGCCTCGCGTGAGGCTGCGCGCGTAGCCCGCGACGGAGTCCAAGAATCGGTCGGCCCGCAGAGCGTAGTGCCACGGTTGCGGCTGGCTCTCGGGTGGGTTAACCAGCATACGAGCACGATAAATAGCACAATGCCAAGGGCTCGAGCACGAATTCGGCGCTGGTAGCGTTCGTCCGGTGAATGCGGATGCAGCGGGCTCTGCGGACGCCAGGGATCCTTCGATGAGCCCTCCGATCCCGTTCAACCCGCATTCGCGGCGGGAATGGGCCCAAGTTCTGTTGCACTCCACCGCGTCGGGACTGCGGCACCGCGCTGACTTCTCTCAGGTGGAGCGCTACTGCTTCTTCGTCGGCTATGCCCGAAGCGGCCACTCGCTCATCGGCTCGCTGCTCAACGCCCATCGCGAGATGGTGGTGTCCAACGAACTGAATGCCCTGCGCTTCGTGCAGCACGGTTTGCGCCGGAACCAGCTCTTTGCCCTGATACTCGCCCGGGACGCGATGTTCGGCGACATGGGCCGGCTCTGGACCGGGTACGACTATTCGGTTCCCAACCAGTTCCAAGGCAGGTTCACCCGCCTCAGGGTGATCGGTGACAAGCAGGGTGGTGGCTCGACGAGGCGGCTTCGAGACGACCTTGGGTTGATCGAGCGCCTAAGGCACGTTGTCCGGGTGCCGATCCGTGTACTCCATGTGACCAGGAATCCGTTCGACAACATCGCGAGAATGACCTCGAAGAGCAGATTCGAGCTGCGCAACACCATCGAACGGTACGCGGGTTTGTGCGACGGCGTCAGCGCCATCAGAGATCGGTTGTCTCCAGACGAGTTGATCGACATTCGCTACGAGGACTTCGTGAGCTCTGTTCCTTCGTCGCTCGCGTCGATCTGCAACTTCCTCGGCGTCGACGCCGAGCCGGGGTACCTCCAGGACTGCGCTTCGATCGTCGAGTCGACGGCCAGCAAGGCCCGCGGCATTGTCGAGTGGACCGACGAGGACCGCGAGATGGTTGCGGAGATAATCGCCAGGCACCCGGTTCTGGCCGGGTATACGTTCGACTCTTGATCTGGCGACTCTTGATCTGGCGACTCTTGATCTGGCGACTCCTGATCTGGCGACTCCTGATCTGGCGACTCATGATCGGGCCTACTGCGGGTATCGCCGCCAACGGTCGGACACGCGGCCGAGGCCGTGCAGCTTTCGAGCCAACCTCATAGGACGCGACGAGTACAGAGCGGCGTTCCGAGCCTTTAGGGCGTCAAGCTCGAGCCATGTCGCGAGCGTGTCTTCGACCAAAGGTGATTCCTCGCCCAGGTCAGGCGCGGTCCACGGATGATGCGGTCCCTGCAGTGACTCAAGTGTCACCTGCAGTTCGCGGACGCCCTCCGGAATGTCATTGTGCGCCGACTGCGGGCTGCGTTCGTGGCGCAGGTCAGTGTCGAGGAACCTCACCGCTTGTTCGCTCAGTGACCGGTCGACTGTCACCGAGACATCGTCCAAGAATGCGATGAGCTCTTCGACCCGCCTTTCTGGGAATTCGAGAAGCGACGCGTAGCTCATGACGAAGGTCGGGATGCCGCTCAGATTGGCGACCGACGACCTGATGTACCGCTCCCACAGAGCGAAGCCATGGGTGATCCGCAACTGGTTGCGCGATTGAAGGGAGGAAGCGACCTCGTACGCGTCGCGGAAGACCAGGACTGCTGCGAGGGGCGGCCTTACGACCGAGTTCCAAAACGGCAGCACGATGCTCGCTCTCGGGTCTTTCCAGGCGATGGGGCGTGCTCCGAAGGCCGCCGCAAACAACCCTGCGGCTTCGGCCTTCATCGGGTCGAGGCCGGCAGCTTCCTCCCATCCGGGTTCGAGCGCCGGCGGCGCGAGCCAGCTCCCGCCGAGATGTGCAAGGAGCCTCTCGTCGAAGCGGTTGAGGCTCTTGCTCTCCCAGAAGCCGCGCTCGTTGGTGTTGGTGGCCCTGAGCTGGTCCGCTTCGCGTGGGGCTCCGAGCCCCAGGTGGCAAAGCAGGCCGCACGTCGCAGATGTCCCGCTTCTGTGCATGCCGACCACGTATACGCAGGTATCCCCGGCTGCGTGACGAGTGGCTCCTGCGGTCGTCGAACCCGGCTGATCAGCTACGGCAGGGGTGTCAGGCAAAGCAACGATCCTGCGTCGGGACTGAGGACGGCGAGGCCATCGCGATCGTCCCGAGTCTAGGTTGCATCAGGTAACCTTGCCTCCTGCCAGGAGCGATCGGACCTGTCATGATCCCGTTGATCGCTCGTACCGGTTGAAAGACAGCATGTGCGATGCTCGCGAGAACCGGGGTAGCTTCGCGCGGATGGGGGTGGGGGTGGCTGCACGGTCGAGACGGCATGGTCCTCATCGCAAGACCAGCGTGAAATTCACATGATCAACGTAATAACGGTCCACTGGTTGTCTGCGAAATGGATTCCGCTCCAGCTCGCCTACCTCGAGCGCAATATCGACGTTCCGTACCGCGTCCTCGCGTCGCTCAACGGGATAGACGACCCCGAGATGCGCCGGAGGTTCGACTACGTCCAGGACGTGGAGATCGAGGAGCACCCCGAAAAGCTGAACATCCTGTCGGAGGTGGCTGTCGAGCAATCGAGACCCGAGGACCTGCTGTTGTTCCTGGACGGCGATGCGTTCCCGATCCAGCCACTTCAGCCTTGGCTCGACGACACGCTCGAGCGGTACCCCTTGATCGCCGTGCAGCGGCGCGAGAACTGCGAGGACATGCGTCCCCATCCGAGCTTCTGTGCGACGACCGTCGGCTTTTGGAAAGAGCTCGGTTGTGACTGGACGCCGATCGACTGGTTCACGCCGACAGGGCACCACTTCAGCGACGCAGGCGGAAGGCTTGCCCAGCTACTCGAGGCCCAAGGCGTCGAGTGGTTGCCTCTGTTGCGCACGAACACCCACGACCTGCACCCGCTGTGGTACGCCGTCTACGGCCATCACGTCTACCACCACGGAGCAGGCTTCAGAGAACGGGTGAGCAAGGTGGACCAGGTAAAGAGGCGCTCCCTCTACACCGTGAACTTCTCTTGGGAGGGGCCGAGCGTGGGCCAGCTGTCGATGGTCGTACGCGAAGGACCCTCAGCGCTCAAGCGCTTGAGGCCGCGCCATGTCGTCGAGCTCGCAAGAGCGATCAGGAGGAGCTTTCTACGCAGGTTCCAGCGCTATTTCATAAACAAGGCTGATGCCGAGTCGGATGACGTCTTCGACAGGATCGAGTCGCGATCCCACCTTCTACCGGGAATTCGACGCCACGCTCACCTGATCGCGGGGCCTGACGGGCCGTCCCGCCTGAGTCACGTCAGGCTGTTCAGCAGGTCGGCCCAGGCGGAGGCAACGACTCCCATCTCGAAACGATCGAGACAGTGGCGCCTGGCGGCCGGTCCCATCTGTTCTCTCTTCGAGTATGCGGCCTCGATCGCACGGGCGAACGAGTCCGGTTCCCCCGGGGGCACGAGAATGCCTGTCGTCCCGTCGACGACGATCTCCGGGATCCCACCGACCGACGACGCAACGATCGGCAGCCCGCTCATGCCTGCTTCGATCGCGGTTGCCGGCATGCCTTCGGTCAGACTCGGGAGCACGACTACATCCGCAGCCGCGAATACCGATGCCGGGTCCTCGCGCTGCGGCAGGAAGCGGACCCTGCCCGGGGCGGTCGACGCGGCAAGGGATCTGAGCGACGTCGAGCTCCGGTCCGCCGCCCACCACCACGAGGACCCACTCCGGGAGCCGCCCGACGGCGCGGATGGCTGTGCCGACGGCCTTCTCGGGCGACAGAGCACCTACGTAGACGGCCACACGTTGGTCCTGCGTCGCCTCGACCATGCGACCTGGCGTCGGTTCGACTGGCCGCAGTCACCTCGGGGAACCGATCGCCGACGCACCCGTTCGGTATCACCGCTATCCGTCGGTGCGGACGCCGAAGTGCTCCGACAGCGTCTCGGCGGACGCCGGCCACAGGGTGACCACCACGCGCGCCCGCTTGAGGAACGCCGACACCCTCGCCCGCCTGGCTCGGGTGCCCGCCCAGGCGAGCGGGTCGCCGATGTTCCTGTACACGAACGGGGTTCTCGTCCCGATCCCCGCGACCGCCAGACGCGAGCAGGGTGTCGGATCCATGTCCGACAGCCACAGACGCCCGGGTGCAGCGCCTCCTGACCTCGGCGAATCCTCCAACCGACCATCGTCGCGGGCCGACGACAGGCACATCGAGGGGGGCGGTGCTACGGCCTGGCGCGAGCGCCGCAAGGGTCTGTGGCGTGCCCGATCGCTCGAGGAGCCTGACGAGATCAACGGCGAATGTCTCGGCTCCTCGTCTGTCCGTCGACGCGATCAGATGGAACGCGCGTGTGTCATCGATCGGGGTGTCATCGATCGGGGTGTCATCGATCGGGGTGTCATCGATCGGATTCGTCGCGACGTCGGAGGAGCGCGCTCGGGCTCAGACCCCGAAGCCGTTCATCGTCCTCCCGATGATCGCTCGTTGTCATGGTCAACGTATCCTGTCACCTTACGTCTGCGACCCTGAGGAGCGCGAAGTGAGATCCCGTAGCGCAGCGGCCTTGTTCAGCAGGTTGCCGCTGCCGGTGAGGCTGGCAGTGCTCCACGGCCTCCACCGCTACGCGCCCTGGGAAGAGGAATTCGACTTCACACCGCCGCCTGTCAATCTCGGCGAGCGTACGGGGCCTCCTGATTTCGTGGGAATCGGGGTCCAAAAAGCGGGGACCAGTTGGTGGTATTCGCTGATCGTGGCTCATCCCGGTGTGAGCGACAGGCCCGACATCCACAAGGAACGTCATTTCCTGTCCCGCTTCGGGTCCGAGCCGTTCGCCGAGACGGACATCGATCGCTACCACGGGTGGTTCCCTCGGGTGCCGGGGACCCTTGCGGGGGAGTGGACTCCCGACTATCTGTGGTTTCCGTGGGTACCGGTCCTGCTCCAGAGGGCAGCGCCCGAGGCGAGGCTCCTCGTCGTTCTGAGGGATCCCGTCGAGCGCTTTCGTTCGGGTGTAGCCCACCAGTTTCGCAACGGTGCCAAGCGCACC
Source organism: uncultured Acidimicrobiales bacterium (assembly GCA_963801315.1). Classification (GTDB taxonomy): domain Bacteria; phylum Actinomycetota; class Acidimicrobiia; order Acidimicrobiales; family CAVXTF01; genus CAVXTF01. Next base: position 423,252 of record CAWDEI010000007.1, read on the forward strand.
GGAGCAACCGTCGCAGAAGCTGTGGAGCGCGGTTTCTACGGTCGGCAGCTCTCGTCTTGGAAGTCGTTCTCCGACAGCGGGCAGCTGATGGTCCTCCAATACGAGAAGTGCGTCCGTGAGCCGGAGGAACAGATCGTCCGTACGTACCGGCACCTCGGCCTCGACGATGGCTTCCGGCCGGAGAACCTCCATCGACGCGTGAACGAGACGAGTGCCTCGATCCCCATCGACGACGAGGTTCGCTCACGCCTCTTCGACCTCTACGCCCGTGACGTGGCTGTCGTGGCAGAGCTCTACCCGCAGGTAGACTTGTCGCTCTGGCCGAATTTCGCCGGACTCCGAGTTTGATGATCGCTTCCACCCAAGCTCCGGTCGGCTCTGATCCGTTCGTCGCGGTCCTGGTTGCCGCGGTCGTGCTGATAGTCGGGTTGCGGGTCTCCCGTCGCATTGCCCGGGTGCAGGGGGACACACGCTTCGTAAAGATCCTGATGTGGAGCCTCGTTGTCCACCTGCTGTGCGCCCCGGCACAGATCTTCATAGTGGACCACTTGTACAACGGTGTGGCCGACTACAGCGCCTACGTCAACAGGGGGGCGGCTCTCGCGCACAACCTCAGGTCAGGGATGTTCACTTTCAGCAACACGAGGATAACCGGCTTTACCGGTGACAACATCGTGTACATAGCGTCAGGCGTCGTGCAGACCGTGATCGGGCCGAACAAGCTCGGAGAGTTCTTCTTCTTCTCCGGCGTCGCCTTCCTCGGTGAGGTTTGTTTCCTGCACGCGTTCTCGACGACGTTCCCGGAGGTGAATCCGAGACGGTACGCGTTCCTCATATTCTTCTTGCCGTCTCTTCTCTTCTGGACCGCCGACATAAGCAAAGAGACGATAATGACCCTGGCTCTGGGCATTGCGGCTTACGGAGCTGCGCGGGTCCTCATGCGCGTGAAGGGCGGGTACCGGCTGTTGTTCGTGGGGGTCGCGATCGGGATAATCCTCCGGCCGAACGAGGTGGTCCTGTTCCTCGCGGGACTCGCGCTCGCGATGCTGTTCCGCACGACTGACGTGAAGAAGCGCCTGCGAGGGACGAGAAAGGTGTTGACCTTCGTGACCGTCGTGGGAGGTCTCGCCGTCGCTGTTGTCCTCTACGAGAAGATATTCCACGAGTCAGGATCGCCCACGGCAATCCTTCAGCAGCTCCACAGCGGCAATTCCTCCGAGTCGTGCTCTGTTGCAGGGAAGCAGCTCGGTGTCGTACTCGTCGAACCCGCTCTACTACCCGAAGGACGTCTACACCGTCATGTTCGATCCATTGCCCATAACGGCGCACGGCAAGAGCGAGCTGTTGGCCGGACTGGAGAACACGGTCATCCTGGTGCTCATCCTGGCGTCGCTCCGCCAGCTGAGGTGCGCGGTCCGTGTAAGCAGGCTCCGCCCTTACGTTCTTCTGTGCATCGTCTACTCGGCGCTCTTCATGTACGCCTTCGCGGCTCTGGGAAACCTCGGGCTCATCTACAGGGAACGGACCCTGTTGCTGCCATTCCTGCTTGTGCTGCTCGCCATCCCGGTGTCGCAGAAGGACGCGCCACCGAAATTCCCGTGGGAGAAGCGCGTCCTCAGCCGAAAAGAGCGCAGACGCGCGGTCGTGGCGGCGCAGTCCTCGCGTTGAGCGGCAGGGGGCTACTTCGCGGCCTCGAGCAATTCCCGGTAGATCCCTTCGACCCGGCGCGACGCGGTGGACACGTCGAACTGCGAGCTGAGCCCGAGCGAGGCGGCACCCAGCTGCTCCCGAAGCGCCTCGTTGCGCACTAGCGTCTCGACCGCATCCGCGAGCAGCTCACTTTCTCCCGGCGGGACGAGCAACGCCGTTGACCGGTCGGTGAAGATGTTCGGGATCTCGCCCACCCGTGTCGCGACGATCGGCAGCCCGACGCTCGTGGCTTCCATGAGGGTGACGGGCAAGCCCTCGAAGTGCGAAGGAAGAGCGAAAACGTCCGAACCGGCCATCAGGCGCAGCACGTCGGTCCGCAGGCCGATGAACAGGAACCGCTCCCCGAGGGCGAGATCCCGATGCCTGGCCGACAGGTCGTCGGCCAGAGGACCGTGGCCCACCGACACGAACCTTGCAGGGACTTCCCGAGCGGACAAGATGCTGGCGGCCTCGAGGAGCACGTCGTAACCCTTCTCGGTCCGTAGGTTGGCCACTGTGAGCACGAGCACGTCACCCGGCGGCACCCCGAGCTCTTCGCGTACCTCCAGGGCGATCCTCGTCCTTTCGTGAACGAGCTTCGGGGATTGAGACAGGTCGATCCCGTGCACGATCACCCGGGCCCGACGCTCGAGCGACCGGGGGAGTGCCCGTCGCGACGCCTGCGATACGACGATGAGAGCGTCGTCGGATGCGATCCCGGCGCGGTTGAGGATCCTCACGGGCAGCGATACCTCGTACCACATGCTGTGTTCGGTGTAGACGATCCGGGGCCGTGCGCGGTGTGGCACGGTGCGCAGCACGAATCTGCCGAGAGCGGCCGTATAAGGCAGGTGGAAGTGGACGATGTCGTACCCGCGCTCTGTGACGAGACGTCGAAGCGCCGCCATCCATGCGACGTCCCAGTCGCCACGTGCTCCGAGATCGTGGACAGGGGTGTTCGAAGACCTCATGGCCGGAGCCAGGTCGTCGTAGCGCCGGAGCACGTACGCCACCTCGTACTCGAACGATTCGCGATCGCCGGCCGAGAGCATGTCGACGAGAAGGCGTTCGGCGCCGCCGAGGCCCAAGCCCTTGATCACGTGCAGTACACGCCACCGCCGTGTTCGGTCCGTGTCCGGTTGGTGCTGTGGCATCGGGGGGATCGTACTTAGCACCTCGAAGGTCTTAGAGTGCCGGGAACCTATGAGCAACGGGAGCTCGGCCGAGCGGGCGCCGGCTGGTGTGACCGCGGTGGTGCTGACGCATCTCCGGCCCGGTCTAGCGGGACAGGTCGTTCGGTCCTTGGTGGAGACAGAAGGGCTCTCGCCGGGACGTGTGGTCGTGGTGGTCAACGGCTCCGGAGGTCTCGACGACCGAAACCTCGAGTCAGAGGTCCGGATGGTGAGGTTGGCCGAGAACCTCGGGCCGGCGGGCGGATTTCGCGCGGGGATCTTGGAGGCTTTCGCGGATCGGACCACCGACTGGGCGTACCTGTGCGAGGACGACGTCGGGCTCATGTCGCTTCCGACGCCCCGGATCGCCAGCCTGCTCGAACGGATAGAGGGGCTACCGAACCCCGGTGCGCCGGTCGGGGCGGTCGTGGCGTACGGGCGGGTGTTCTCGGGCCGTTACGGCCACACGGTCAACTTGGTCCCCGAACCCGGCGCGCCCGGGGACCTCGACCGGGTGGATGTCGCTGCGTGGGGGTCGACGCTCCTGTCCCGGCGGGTGGCGGATGCCGGTATCCTCCCCGATCCCGACTGGTTCTTCGCGTTCGAGGACTTCGATTTCTTCTGCCGGCTGCGCGCCGGCGGGTTCTCCCTGCTCGTCGACTCGGTCGCGGCCCGGGCGGCAGCCGAGCGCCAGACACTTGCGGGGCGTGACGAGGCGCTACGGGCCCACAGACCCACCGATGCCGAGGAGCCGTGGAGGGCGTACTACCTGGCGCGTAACTACTTCTCGCTAGCACGCCGTCACGGAACGCCGATGTGGAGCGTCGCGCACCTCGCCTACTCGGCCCGGCGCATGCAGCTAGCAGGCAGCCGGGCCGAGAGGATGGCGATAGTGCGGGGTCTGCGGGACGGCTTCGCCGGGAAGCTCGGCAAGGATCCCAGGTACGAGAGGACCGTCGGCCAGTTCGAAGCCGGATCCTCCTGAGGCCGGACCTCTACGACGAGCCCCCGGAAGGCAGGTCGCTGTGGGCGATCCAAGAGCCACCGGTGATCGTCACCGTGCTCCGCCCGCCCACCAGACCCTTCCAGTAGTAGTTGGAAGCATTCACGCCTGTGAACGAGACCGTGGACACGTCGGTCACGTTGTAGACCGGCTCCTGCGGCTCGTCCTTGAAGACGAGAGTGGAATCGGTCATGGAGAGGTTGGCGTTCTTGAGCATGAGGCAGGAAACGAAGTCACTGTTGCCGCACCATATCGAGTCGTTGACGAAGTAGAACGGTCCGCGCTGCTTGTGGGACTGGGGGATGTTCTCGACGAGCACGGCGGTTCCTGCCTGGCGGTTGAGCATCGTGCAATTCTCGACCGTGATGTTGTTCGTGTACGGGCCGGCGCCGAGACCCTGGTTGGAGAAGAACAACGCACCGGCTCCACCCACCGTGCAGCCGTCGATCGTCAGATTCGTGACGCCCTCGGTGGACTGGTCGGACTCGAGGTCGAAGTCGTCAGTGGCGACGTTGCGGATGTCGACGTTGGTGAGCGTCGCCCCGGCTACTCCGGCGAGGCTGATGCCCATACGACCCGTGCCGTTTATGTAAACGCTCGAGATCGTCAGGTTCTGGACAGGACGCACCATAATGCCGCTCCCTCCCAGGTTCCTCCACCTGAGCGCCCTCAACGGGACGAGAGTGATGCCGTCACCACGGACGTCGAGGATCTTCACGTGCTGGATCACGGCGTTCGTGGTCCCCTGGAGCTCGATGCCCCCCTGGAACTCCACGAGCTTGTTGTAGACGTGATGGTTCATCGCAGGGCCCTGGATCGTGAGGTTCTCGAGAGTCACGTTCTCGCCGCCCTGGATGTTGATCCCGATACGCGAGAGCTTGCCCCATGTCTTCTCGACGAATGTTCCGCCGTTGATGGTGAGCCCGTCGGGGTTGTAGACGTTGATGCCCTCGTTGATGAGGTAGCACGCCGTGGACGGTGAAGTGACGACTGCGCCGGGCGGCAGTCCCTGAAGCCACTTGCGGAGCGTCTTGCTCACGTCGACAGAGCAGTTGGCCGCGATGGTCGAAGGAACCGCGTAGTAGGTGGGTGCAACGATAACGGAGCCGCCCCCGGCAGTCTTGTGCCCGGCCGCCTGGCCAGTGTTCTGCGGGGAGACGGCGAAGACGAGAGCGAAGAAGAGCGCCGCAGCGGCACCCAGGACCATCATCAGCCGGGTCCAGTCGGAGTGCCAAAGTTGTTGTGATTGATCTTTAGTGTCTACATGTGTCATGTACAAACGGTCGACACGTTGGGTGAGCGTCTGAAGTCTCACAGCCACAAGAAGTGGCCAATAGGAAACCTCCTTAAGACAAACTCCCAGCTCAACCCACACGAAGGCCTGCGAAGAAGGGACTTTCGGCCCTAGGGCCTCAAGGTCTCAGGCACAGGCTCCATTGATTATCGTGATTACGCGGGCCTGATCGGCCTCAGTGAGACTGGAACCACTCGGCAGGCAGAGGCCGTGATCGAACACGTCTGAGGAGACGGATCCTCCTACGATTTCCAGGTCCGAGAACACCGGTTGCAGGTGCAGGGGCTTCCAGGTCGGCCGGGCTTCGATGTCCTCCGCCTCGAGCGCGAGGCGGACCGCCTCGCGGTCCGCGCCGAACTCCGACGGGTCGATGGTGACACACGTCAGCCAGTAGTTGGGCTCTCCGTAGGCCGCGATCGGCATGAACTCGATCCCCGGCAGTTCTGACAGAGCGGCGCGGTATCTCTCGTTTATGAGCTTGCGCTTGTGGATCCGCTCGTCGAGGTTCGCGAGCTGGGCCCGCCCGACTGCGGCGAGGAGGTTGCTGAGCCTGTAGTTGAAACCGATCTCGAGGTGCTCGTAGTGCGCCACCGGCTCGCGCGCTTGAGTCGACAGATGGCGGGCCCGGGCACTCAGTTGCGACGAGCGCGAAACGAGCATGCCCCCGCCGCTCGTGGTGATGATCTTGTTGCCGTTGAAGGAAAACGCTGCGAAGTCCCCGAAGGACCCGGCCGGTCTCTCTCTGTACGAGGCGCCCAGTGCCTCTGCTGCGTCTTCGATGAGCGGCACTTCGTACTCGTCGCACAGGTCGGTGATCGGGGAGTAGTCGGCGCATTGCCCGTAGAGGTCGACCGTGATGACCGCCGCGGGCAGACGGCCGATCTGTGCTCTGCGCTTCAACTCGTCGGCGAGCAGCTGTGGGTCGATGTTCCAGGTGGAAGGCTCGCTGTCGACGAGGACCGGCTTTGCGCCCACATAGGTGACGACGTTCGCGGTGGCGACGAAGGTGAAGGTCGGGACCAGGACCTCGTCGCCGGGCCCGACGTCGAGCAGGAGGAGCGCCAGATGAAGAGCGGCCGTCCCGCTCGAGAGCGCGACCGCATGGCCGACGCCGACACGGCGGGCTAGCTCCTCCTCGAACGCGTCGACATGGGGGCCGAGTGGAGCGATCCAATTCGAGTCGAAAGCGTCGAGCAGGAGCCTCCGTTCTTCTTCACCGACGTCGGGCGGCGATAGGTAGACGCGTGTCATCGGTGAGGGCTCCTGTCGACGGCGGCAGTCATGAGTCTGCAGTCATGAGTCTGGGTTGGTCGGGCGAGGGGTCCACAACAAGGTTCCGACAGCGACCACCGCCAGGGCGCAAGCTACCGTCGCGACGGCGATCGCGGGGGTCGAGACCGTGGCCGTCCTCGACACCAAGAAGGCGACCAGTGCGAGCAACAGCTCGGCGACCACGTATGTCGCCGTCGCAGCGGGCTTGGGCCAGCCTCGACGTACCAGGCGATCGTAGGGATGGTCTCGGTCTCCCGTCGCCATCGGAGCTCGTGAACGCGTTCTTCGAGCGACTGCAAGCAAGACTTCGGCTGCCGGCACTACGACGACGAGCAGGCACGATACGCCGACCTCCGGACGCACTCCTCGTGCCCATGCGGAAGCCAAGCAGATTGCGAGCGCAGTTCCGATCAGGTAGGCACCGCCGTCTCCCAGATAGACGCGCGCAGGGGGGCGGTTGTAGAAGAGGAAGCCGAGAGCTGACACGCCCACGCAGGCGGCGAACATCCGGGAGTTCCCATGCAGCATGAGAGCCAATGCACCGCCTGCGGCGGCAGAGACTCCGGCCGCCAGGGCGTCGAGCCCGTCGATCAGGTTGGTGCCGTTGATAAGCACGACCGTCGCGATGGTGACGAGAGCAAACCCGAGTGGCCGGTCGAGCCGGGTCGGCACCACTGCTGCGACGACCACTCCGATTCCGATCTGAGCGGCGAACCGGATCCAAGGCGGCAGGTCGGCCACGTCGTCGGCCGTGCCGAGAGCGGCGGCGGCCACGAGCGGAACGACGAGGACGGGGTGACCCAAAGAAGCGCCGACGAGCAGTCCGGCGAGCACCCCGAGACCGCCGAGATAGGGCACCGGGTCGGACTGCGGCTTCAACGGGCCGGGCTTGTCCACGACCCCAAGCCGCGTAGCAGCTGCGGCGGCCGCCGGGGTGGCCGCAAGCGAGACCGCAAAGGCGATGGTCGTGACGACCTCGGCGCTGTGTCACGGCGTCCCTCGGCGCCCGGCCGACCACTCCATGAGCATCGACGTCGTGCCCGGGTGCATCTCGAAATACTCGAGGAGAGTGAATCCCGCACGTTCGTAGAGCGCCACCGCGCGCCGGTTGTCGCGTCCCACCACCACCTGCGCCACGTCCGCGCCTCGACGGCGGGTGACCCGCTTGAAGGCGTCGACGAGCGCGTCCCCGACGCCGCACCCGCGGAACTCGGGTTCGACCGCGATCGCCAGCAACTCGGCGACGTCTCGAGTTTCTTTTCCGGCTCCCGAACCGTGCCTCAGGGTTTCCAGTGCTCGCCGCCAGGCCCCGAGGAGCTGCGGCGCACTCGTGGCGCAAGCCACCAGGCCGTCGCGAATCAGGAACTGCCTGTAGAGCGCGCCGACGTCGGTGGCTCCGGCGAGGAAGCCTGCGGTCGTGCCGCTGCACTCAGCTATGAGCAAGAAGGAGCTCGGCGACCGTGCGATCCGCCGGTAGAGATGGCCGAGGAACCGGGGCCCGAGGCTCGCCAGGAATCCCTCGTCGATCTGACCGGCATGAAGGCGTGCAGCCGTCGCTGCGTCTCTGACGGTGCCGGGACGGACGATAACCTCGTCTCGGCCCGGTGTGGCTTCCACGCTCCCCACGAACGCGACGAGTGTACGCGCCGACCCGCCGCTACCCGACGGAGCCGAGGCCCTCGAGGATCGTGCTCACGAGCTCCGGCCTGCAGATGAGAAGGTCGGGAAGCCATGAATCACGACGTCCGTACCGGATGGGCGAGCCGTCGATGCGCGAGGCGTGCGCGCCGCAAGCGTGCACGACTGCGACGGGCGCCGCCGAATCCCATTCGTACTGGCCGCCCGAGTGAAGGTACACGTCACCGGTTCCGCGGAGCACCGCCATGGACTTCGCCCCCGCGGATCCCATGGGTACCAGCTCGGCGGACAGAAGCTCTGCGAGGGCCTTCGCCTCCGCCGGTGGTCGGGTGCGGCTCACGAGCATCCGGATCGGCCCGCCCACCGGTGGTGCGAGGTCCCGCGGCGAGGCCGTCGACAAGACTTCCTCCTCGGCCGGCAGCGACACGGCGCCGACGGCTGCGATCCCGTCCACCACCAAAGCGACGTGCACGGCGAAGTCGGGACGGCTCTCTGAGTACTCGCGAGTCCCGTCCAGGGGATCGATCACCCATTGACGCGATGGCCGCGGCCAGGCGCGATGGGCCGGATCGTCCTCTTCGGACACGATGCCGTCGTCAGGCCGGAGGGCCAGCAACTCGGACACGATGTGCTCGTGGGACAGGCGGTCCCCCGCCGCGGCGAGGCTCTTCTGGTCCCCCTCGAACCCGGATCGAAGCTCGACGAGCAGGCGGCCGGACTCGGTCGCCAGCCGCAATGCAAGTTCGTCGTCTGATTCCACCGCTGTCGCCCCCTGGTCGAAAGCCGAGCCGTAAGCCGACGTAACGTAAACCAGACGACTGCTACGGGCCAGCTTCGGGCCTGTCTGGCTGCGCCCGGTAAGCTGAGTCTCCATGACTACGGGGGGGGCCGGAGCCCTTAGGCAGTACCAGCTGTCGCACCTGCAGAGCCTCGAGGCGCAGTCCATCCACGTCATGCGTGAGGTGGCGGCCGAGTTCGAGCGCCCGGTGCTGCTTTTCTCCGGGGGCAAGGACTCGATCGTGATGCTGCGCCTGGCGGAGAAGGCCTTCTGGCCTGCAAGGATTCCCTTTCCCGTCATGCACGTCGACACCGGTCACAACTTCCCGGAGGTGCTCGAGTTCCGCGACCGGCGGCTCGAGGACCTCGGAGCCCGACTGGTCGTGGCCTCGGTGCAGGAATCGATCGACGCCGGCAGGGTCGCCGAGCAGCCCGGCAACCCTTCACGGAACCGGCTCCAGACGCGGACCCTCCTCGACGCCATCGCCCTGAACAAGTTCGACGCAGTGTTCGGCGGAGCGAGGCGCGACGAGGAGAAAGCACGCGCCAAGGAGAGGGTCTACTCGTTCCGAGACGAGTTCGGTCAGTGGGACCCGAAGAACCAGCGGCCCGAGCTCTGGGGCCTCTACAACGGGCGGCACCACCCCGGCGAGCACATCAGGGTGTTCCCGCTGTCGGACTGGACCGAGCTCGACATCTGGCAGTACATCGCGCAGGAGGACATAGAGATACCGTCCATCTACTTCGCCCACCGCCGGCAGGTCTTCCGCCGCGACGGGATGCTGATCTCCACGGGGCCTTTCGTCACGCCCGCCGATCACGAGGAGATGCTCGAGGTATCGATCCGCTACAGGACGGTGGGAGACATGACCTGCACGGGCGCGGTCGAGTCCACCGCTGTGACCCTGGTCGAGATCATCGAGGAGATCTCGGTATCGCGGATCACCGAGCGCGGGGCGACCCGGGCCGACGACAAATTCAGCGAGGCCGCAATGGAAGACCGCAAGCGGGAAGGCTATTTCTGAGGTGGAGCTGCTTCGCTTTGCCACGGCCGGCTCTGTCGATGATGGAAAGAGCACATTGATCGGGCGGCTCCTGTACGACTCGAAAGCCATATTCGAGGATCAGCTCGAGGCCGTCGAGCGCGTGAGTCGCGAGCGTGGCGACGAGTACACAGATCTCGCATTGCTGACCGATGGACTGAGAGCCGAGCGCGAGCAGGGCATCACCATCGACGTCGCCTACCGGTACTTCGCCACACCCTTGCGGAAGTTCATAATCGCCGACACCCCGGGCCACGTTCAGTACACGCGCAACATGGTCACCGGGAACTCGACGGCGGACCTGACGCTCGTGCTCGTGGATGCTCGTAAGGGAATCGTCGAGCAGACCCGTCGTCACGCCTTTCTCGCATCGTTGCTACGGGTTCCCCACCTGCTCGTATGCGTGAACAAGATGGACCTGGTCGACTACGACCAGGGTGTGTTCGAGGCGATCCGCGAGGAGTTCTCCTCGTTCGCGAGCAAGCTCGAGGTCTCCGACCTGTCTTTCGTCCCCATATCGGCTCTCGACGGGGACAACGTGGTTCAGCGCTCGCCCAACATGACCTGGTACGAGGGCTCCTCGCTGCTCCACCACCTCGAGCAGGTGTACATCGCCTCGGATCGCAATCTGATCGATCCCCGACTGCCCGTCCAATGGGTGGTTCGGCCCAAGTCCTCGGCCTACCACGACTACAGGGGATACGCCGGCACGGTCGCAGGCGGCGTGTTCCGTGCGGGCGACGAGGTCACCGTGATCCCGTCGGGGCTCACGACCCGCATCAGCGCGATCGACACGTTCGACGGTCCGCTCGCAGAGGCTTTCCCGCCGATGGCCGTAGTGATCCGCCTCGAAGAGGATCTGGACATCTCGCGCGGCGACGTCATCTGCCGGCCTCACAACAAGCCGACCGTCGGCCAGGACATCGAGGCGATGCTGTGCTGGATGATCGACCGGCCTGTGAAACCCGGTGACTTCCTCGCACTCAAGCACACGACACGCTGGGTCCGTGCGGTCGTGCGCGACATCCATTACCGCCTCGACGTGAACACACTTCACCGGGACGAGGGTGCGACCTCGTTGAGCCTGAACGAGGTGGGAAGGGTGACCCTGAGAGTCACGCAACCCATCTATTACGACAGCTACCGGCGCAACCGCCAGACCGGATCGTTCGTGCTCGCCGCGGAGGACACGAACGTGACCTGTGGGGCCGGCATGATCCTCGGACAGGACTGATGACCGTGGAGAGCCGCGCACCGGCGAACGTGACCTGGCACGCAGGCCGCATAAGCCGGTCAGAGCGCTGGAGCGCGCTCGGTGCGTCGGGTGGGACCGTGTGGTTCACGGGGCTGTCGGGCTCGGGGAAGTCGACGCTCGCCGCCGCGGTCGAAGCGAGGCTGGTAAACGACGGTCGGTCTGCATACAGGCTCGACGGGGACAACCTGCGGTCGGGTCTGAACGCGGATCTGGACTTCAGTCGCGCAGGGCGTGAGGAGAACATAAGGCGCGTGACCGAGGTGGCGTGCCTGTTCGCCGACGCGGGAGCCGTGGCTCTAGTCGCACTCATCAGCCCGTACCGCGAAGCGCGCGCCCGGGCGAGACAGGAACATGCCAGATGCGGCCTTCCTTTCGTGGAAGTCCATATGGCAGCGCCCTTCGACGTTTGCGCGAAGCGCGACCCGAAGGGGCTCTACGCGCTCGCCTCGACGGGCGAGATACATGAGTTCACGGGTCTCGACGACCCGTACGAGCCTCCGGAGGATCCCGAGCTCGAGCTCAGCGCCGAGGTGGATCTTGGCGAGGCGGTCGAGCGGGTGTTGGCCGCGCTGGCCGAGAGTGCCAGGCTCTGCAGTCGAGACCCCGCGTAGCTGAGGCTTCCGAGCCCTCAACCTGAGGTCCGCTGACGGCTCCTCACGCTGCGCTTGAGCGCCCTCGCGAGATCGACGATCCTGTCCGTCGTGTTGTCGAGCAGGCGGTCCGCCCGCTGCGGCCGAGGCCCCGTCGGTGTGCCGCCGATCACCGGTGGAGACTGCAGACGGTAGAGCAGAGGTACCTCTATCACCTTGGGGTGTTGGAAACCGTGGCCCCACTGGCCGTCTTCGCCCCAGGCGTCGCCGTGGTCGGCGCAGACGATCGTGTTGGCACCACCGAACCTGTCGAGAATCGGGGCGAGCTGGGTGTCTACGAATTCGAGGCATGCGCGCTGCCTCTGGCGGCACAAATCGGGATCGTTCCCGTCTCGGAACGCCCGGCAAGGCCCGTCGTCCAGCTCCCATGCAGCGCCCTGGTGCCAGTAGGGCACATGCGTCTCGCCGATGTTCATGAAGACGAACATCGGTTGATCGACGCCGCTCGTCTCGTTCATCACGAAGTCGACCTGCTTGTCGATGTGGTAGGTCTCGCCGGCGTACATATACCTGTCGAACGGGCGGATGAGCGGTCTCGAGGTCATGAGGGCGGGGTTGAACCAACCCGCGGCGCCCGTGCCGATCGTGAGATATCCGAGGCGTCGCAAGCCGTCGATGATGTTGCGTCCGGACAGCCGGACCCATGACTCGGCGGCACCGCCCGCGCCTGCAAGCCGGAATATGCGGGCATAGTGCGGGTTCGCGAAGGGCTCGGGCTCGTTGATGCCAGGTGTGAAGCCCACGAACATGGCCGAGTGCGAGCTGAACGTGAAGGATCCGGGGGCCTGGGCCTTGTAGAGGTGGCCTACTTTCTTCAGGTTCGGGGCGTCCGCGGCCTCGAACGTGTCGAAGCGGCAGGAGTCGATGGTGATGAACAGAATCGAGGTCGGGTGTGGTGCCACGTCGCTCCCTGGCGTCGTCGAGCGGAAAGCGAGCCTATCGTGGGGGTCATAACGGCGTCTCCGACCGGTCGACGAACCCGAATCCGGCGAGCTCGTAAGAGCGCGGACAGGACATGATCAACATCGCCACTGTGCATTGGCGCTCCCCGAAGTGGATACGAGTCCAACTCGACTACCTCGAGCGGAGCATCGATGCCCCCTTCAGGGTCTACGGAGCGCTGAACGGAATAGACGACGGCGCTCTCTGGGACCGGTTCGACTTCGCCGAGGACATGGAAGGCAGCCATCCCGAGAAGCTGAACGCCTTGGCGGAGGTCATATCGGCGAAGTCGGACCCGTCCGACGTGCTGATCTTCCTTGACGGAGACGCATTCCCGGTCCAGAAGCTCTTGCCCTGGCTCACCGACGCACTAGCCCGGCATCCCCTGGTGGCGGTTCAGCGACGCGAGATCCTCGACGATCGCAGGCCTCATCCGTGCTTCTCCGCGACGACCATCGGGTTCTGGCAGGAGATCGCCGGTGACTGGGGACGAGCGAAATGGGTGGCGCCCGACGGCCGGGTCCACGATGACGCGGGATCCAAGCTGATGATCGAGCTCGAAGGGCGCGGGATCGAATGGCAACCGTTGCTGCGCACGAACACCAGGCAGGTGCATCCGGTCTGGTTCGCCGTCTACGGCCATCGCGTGTACCACCACGGAGCCGGGTTCCGTCCTCCGATCAGCCGGGCCGACATCGACAAGGTGTACTCGGGGCCCTGGAGGCCGATGGAGCAGCAGAGCATGGGGATGCTCGTCACAGCGCTCAGGAGGCGGCCGTCGCTCGTGCTCGAGGCACGGCCCCGTCACGTGAGAACCGTCAGCCAGGCCCTCAGCCGCACGCTCGTCCAGACTCGCACCCGGTGGACGGTCAAGCAGGCCGAGAAGAAGTCCGACAGGGTGTTCGGGGAGATCCTGGGGGACCCGTCGTTCTACCGACGTCTCGACGCGGGGGCCACAGAATAGCCACAGAATAGCCACAGAATAGGCGTTTGTGCCTACGAAACGTTCGCGACTGATAAAGAAATGCTTGCAGGTGTTAGCCCCAATTCGTCAATATACCCACTTATGGTGATGCCGGATGACAGCTTCGTGGCACATACTGGGCGAAGCAACCGGCGGCAGGCGTCGGTCGACCAATTAGCAGGGGGAACATTGATCCGTAATCGCAGTCTTCGCATGATGGGTATGGCAACTCTGTCGGCTGTCGGCCTGGCCGGAGTTCTCGTTCTAGGCACCGCGTCGATCGCAGCGGCAAACCAGACGACGACGCTATCGGTGTCCCCGTACGCAGTTTCGGGGGCAGGCTGCACGGGTGGTTGCAACGTAACGGTCACTTGGGCGCACGCTCACCACACGAACGCAGGCAGCCTGGTTATCGTCGAGTGCAACTACAACGTGTACACAGGCGACGAGACAGCTTGCAACGAGGACCCTGACAACCTCGACCAGCCGGGTGGACCCTGGATCCCGAGTGAGCAGACCTCCAACGGGTCGGCTGTAATCTCGTTCCAGACGGGCGCCGTCGGGGACGGCACCTGTGATGGCGGCCAAGTCTGCGCCGTCGTTCTGGCCAACATCAACACCGAGGCACCCATTGCCGGGCCAACCCCGCTCGCGGTGACTCCGTAACATACCGAACATGGCGAGCGAAGCTACGCCGGAATCCGGATAGCTGCTTCGCCCGAATAACTAACGAGAAGGCCGGGCCCTCGGGCCCGGCCTTCTCGATGTCCGCGAACCACTCAGATGTCCGTGAACCACTCAGGTGCCGGTTAACCAACTCTGATTTCTGTCAGCTGCTCGACGTGTCGGTCCTCTACTTGAACTCCGCTGGTCGAGTTCGGCCGCTCGTTTGGATACCCGCGTCGAGTTCGGACCGTCGGTAGCCTGCACCCTCAGTAGTCCGGGCGGCGCCTCGCCGTGATGGGAATGAGCACGGCGACTGCGAGCACGACGACGCCGATCACCAATGCGGCGATGCCGTGCTTGGTACCGTGCTTGTTCCCGTGCGCCGAATAGGCCGGGAAGAAGCTCGGCAAGGAGTGCGCGGGTAGCGCGAGGTACAGGAATCCCACAGCGAGCGCGAGAAGCCCCACGATCAAGAACAGGACGGTCAATACCTTCTTCCAGGTAGAAAGCTCGCTCCACATGGCCCGGCATCCTACCGGTCGGGAACTGAGGAGGAGGGGGCGGGTGCCCGGTCCCCGGGCAAACCTCCGGGCGCCGCTCTCGGTTGCATCCAGATCGTCATCCGGGTGCCGCGTCCGTCCGCGACGGGGGACTCCGCTGTGCACTTCGATCCCATCGCCTCTGCGAGCTCGGCGACGATGGCGAGCCCGAGTCCCGTCCCGAGCTTGCGGGCCGGCGCCCGGTCCGAGCTGAAGTGCCGTTCGAACACATGCGGCAGGTCCTCGCCGGCGATACCGGGCCCGTCGTCTGTCACCCAGATGACGGTCTCCGGGCCTGCCGTCCCGACGCCGACCAGCACCTTGGAGCTCGCGAACTTGAATGCGTTCTCGACGAGATTGGCCACGACCTGACCGAGCCGGTCGGGATCTGCGTCAACCCACATCTCGGTCTCACCGGGCAGGACGGTCTGCAACTCGATGGCGTTCGCGACGGCCTCGGGTCGGAACCCGATTGCGACGGCATCGACGATCTCGGCGCACTCGACACGCTCGATGTGAAGCGAGAATTGTCTGGCGTCCAGCCGTGCCAGGTCGAGCAGGTCCTGGACCAATCGCTCGAGGCGTCTCGCTTCACCCCCGATGATCCCGACCGCACCCAGCACGTCTTGGGTCGCCCCGTCGGTGACGGCGTCGGCGTAGCCCCTGATTGACGTCAGCGGCGTGCGCAGGTCGTGCGAAACGGAGAGAAGGAATTGGCGTCCCAATCCCTCCGAACGCACCAGGCTCTCGCTCATCGTGTTTATGGACTCGGCGAGCTCTCTCAGCTCCGGGTAGTCGTGGGGATTCGTCGGCACTCTGGCCGACAGGTCACCTCCCGCGATCTTCCCGGTGGCGCCTACCGCCTCCTCGAGCGGTGCACTGATGCGGCGGGCGAGAAGTGCGGCCACGGCGGCTCCGATCACGAGCACGACCCCCGCCACGAGCAGGAAGTACCCGACCCCGTTCACGGGGCTCTTCACGTGCCGTGTGATCACGAGCACGGCCGCGTCAGTAGCCGCGAACCCGTTCGCCAGCTTCCTTGCCGGGATCAGCGTGATGGGCACTGCCGCGAACACCTCGTGACCCACGTTGCCCGACACCGTGTTGCCGGCCAACAGCGCGCCGGCGTCGACGACCGCGGGATCGAGAGGGGAGGGCAACGAGCTCAGGGTGCCCTGCTGCGAGACGCCCACGATGCTCACGTTGTCGAACCCTCCGGCCCGTTCGAGCACCCGCGCAACCTTGCGGTCTTGGGTGGTGTACACCGTGACGAGCTCGCCCAAGGCTTGAGCTTCCGGGGTCAGCTCGTTCTCGCTGGTGGAGATGGCGGCCCTCTGAACCAACAGGACGCTCGCTCCGACCGTGAGCACGAGCGTGCCGATCACGACGGCGAGGATGGCGATCGTGAGCCGCCGGCGCACGATCGAGCGCCTAGGCCAGCCGGTAGCCGACGCCCCACACCGTGGTAAGAGGCAGGTCGGCACCGAGTTTCTTGCGAAGTTGACGCACGTGCACGTCGACGGTTCGCTCGTCGCCGTACCAGCCCTCGCCCCACACGCCGTCGAGGAGCTGGCGGCGGCTGAGCGCAAGGCCGCGATTGGAGAACAGGTAAGCGAGCAGGTCGAACTCGCGGGTCGTGAACGCGACCACTTGCCGGTCGACACGCACCTCGCGCCGGGCGGGGTCCACCGTCACGCGCCCTATCTCCATTGCCGCACCGGGCGGCGCCTGCTCGCGGGAGTCGGTCCGCCTGAGAACTGCCCGCACTCGCGCGACCAGCTCGCGCGGTGAGAAGGGCTTCGCAACGTAGTCGTCGGCTCCGAGCTCGAGTCCGATGACTCGATCGACCTCGTCGTCGCGAGCGGTGAGCAGCACGACGGGAGGACCCCGTTCCGCCCTCAGCTTGCGGCACACGTCGAGGCCGTCCAGCTCGCCCGGAAGTCCCACGTCGACGATCGCCAGCCGCGGCCGCTCCCGGGCTATGTAGACGAGCCCGCTTTCGGCGTCCTCGGCTTGCAGGACCCGGAAGCCCTGCTTCTGGAGGTACATCGCGACGAGGTCCGAGATGTTGTGGTCGTCTTCGATCACCACGATGGTGTCCCGGTCCTCGCTCACCGCTGACAGTCTGTCACCGGGACATCACCCGGTATGCCAGCATCAACCGGGTGATCAGCGTCGTGGTGGCCGTGCTCGACGGCCTCCCCTGGCTGGACGACCAGCTCGCAGCCCTGGCGGCCCAAGAGTGCGCCTCGGAATGGGAGGTCGTCGTCGCCGACAACGGCTCGACCGACGAGAGCGCAACCACCGTACGGGCGTGGGGAGATCGCAATGGCGCGATCCGCCTGGTCGACGCATCGGCGCGGAGGGGTCCCGCCGCGGCCCGCAACATCGGCGCCGGCCAGGCTCGAGGTGACTTGCTCGCGTTCTGCGACGCGGACGACGTCGTGGAGCCGGGATGGCTGCAGGCGCTGTCGTCCTCGCTCTCGCGAGCCGACGTGGTGGCGGGCGCGTTCGAGATGGGATCTCTGAACGGCCGCGATCGCGGGATCGCTCGTCCCGCCGTGACGAGCCAGATAGGGCGACTGCCGGCGGGGCTCGCGGCCAACCTCGGCGTGCGCCGAAGCGCCTTCGACGCCGTGGGAGGCTTCGACGAAGACCTGATGGTCGGGGAGGACATCGATCTCTGCTGGAGGCTCCAGCTCGCCGGATTCACGTTCGCGACCGAGCAGAGCGCCGTCGTTGCGAAACGCGAACGCCAGACGGGCGCAGAGCTCTTCCGCCAGGGAATCTCCCACGGCCGCAGCGTGCCTCGCCTCTACCGCAAGCACCGCAGAGAGCGAATCGGGCGCGACCTGCGAGGAGCGTTCAAGTCCTGGGGATGGCTCGTGATGCAGATTCCCCGGCTCTTCGACCCCGCGCACAGAAGGAGATGGCTGCGCGTGGCGGGTGTCCGGACGGGAAGGATCATCGGGTCGCTGGAGAACCGGGTGTTCTGCCCCTGAGCCAGGGTGCCGTGCCCTAGTGTTTGCAGATGACCACGGGGCGCTCGCCGGGTGCGACGTACCTGTCCGGCATCATCGCTGCTCACCGGGCGAGCGCATCGAGCGACAGGCGCGATCCGGGCCTCCTCGAGCAGCAGGCGCAACAGTGTCCGGAGCCCCGCGGTTTCGCGGCCGCCTTGTCGAAGATGGCCGAGCGCAACGGGGCGGCGGTGGTGGCCGAGATCAAGCGGCGGTCACCGTCGGCGGGCGACCTTGCTCCGGGTCTCGACCCTGCGGCCCTGGCGGCCGACTACCAGGACGGCGGAGCCGCCTGCCTCTCGGTGCTCACGGACTCGGAGTTCTTCGGGGGGTCGGTCTCGGACCTGCAGTCGGCCAGAGCGGCGTGCGCTCTCCCGGTTCTCCGAAAGGACTTCACGGTGTGCGCCAACGACGTTGCCGACGCCCGCCTGATGGGAGCCGACGCGGTCCTGGTCATAGTCGCCGCGTTGTCGGAAGAAGAGTTGGAGACAGTATTGGCCACGGCGTCGAGGATTGGGATCGACTCCCTGGTCGAGGTTCACGACGAACGCGAGCTCGAAACCGCCCTGGCTTGCGGTGCCGGTCTCGTCGGAGTCAACCAGCGAGACCTGCGCACCTTCGAGGTGGACACCGAGCTCGCCCGCCGGCTGGCGGCGATGATCCCGGGAGGCGTGATCGCAGTAGCCGAGTCCGGGATACGCGGTCCACACGACGTGTCGCGTCTGGCGGGCTGCGGGTTCCAGGCGGTGCTCGTCGGGGAGCTGCTCGTGACGTCGAAGGACCCCGCCACGGAGCTGAGGGCTCTCACCGGGCACCGCGTGGGACCGCGCCCGCCGGCACGAACGATGGCGAGCGGCTGAGTGATCGTAAAGATCTGCGGCATCACCTCGGAGGCCGACGCCCTGCTTGCAGTGGCCCTGGGAGCGGACGCGGTCGGATTCGTCTTCGCCCCGTCGCCCCGCCAGGTGACCCCCCAGGCGGTCGACCGCATCGTCCACAGGCTTCCGCGCGAGATCCTCACGGTGGGGGTGTTCCGCGACGAGGCACCCAAGCGGGTGGTGGAGATCACTAACGGAATTGGGCTCAAGGCAGCCCAGCTCCACGGTTCCGAGTCGGCCTCCGACACCAGGTACGTCGCCGAGCGGGTCCAGCTCACGATCAAGGCGTTTCCTGCAGGTCATCCCGACATCGCCCGTCCGGACGATTTCGGCATAACCACGGTGCTCGTCGACGGGGCGTCTCCCGGCTCGGGTGAGGTGTTCGAATGGAGGCTCGTCGAGGGGGTCGTGGACCCGTCGCGCCTCATCGTCTCAGGAGGGCTAAATCCTGGAAACGTCGGGGACGCCATCTCGCACCTGAGACCGATGGGCGTCGACGTTTCGTCCGGAGTCGAGTCGTCGCCCGGCTGCAAGGATCCCGCCAAGGTGCGGGAATTCGTGGCCGCCGCCCGGCGAGCAGAGGCACGTACAGACCTGAACCGCGGCGTCGCGGCGGCAGGCCCCGAGGACGGGTCTTCCGAGAGCCGGGAAGGACCTTATGACTGGCGCGCAGACTGAGCCGCTCGTGCTCACCGGAGAGCCCTCCTCGGAGGGCCGCTTCGGCGAGTTCGGCGGGCGCTTCGTGCCCGAGTCCCTCGTACAGGCGTGTGTTGAGCTCGAAGAGGCGTTCCGTCAAGCCTGGAGCGATCCCGAGTTCAGGCGCCGGCTCTCGGAGATCCTGCGTGATTACGGCGGACGCCCCACTCCTGTGACGACCTGCGAGCGCCTTTCCGCCGAGCTCGGGATCCGCGTTCTTCTGAAGCGTGAAGACCTCGCGCACACGGGCTCTCACAAGCTAAACAACGTGATAGGGCAGGCCCTGCTCGCCGGAAGGATGGGCAAACGGCGCCTCGTCGCTGAGACAGGAGCCGGCCAGCACGGCGTGGCGTCGGCGACGGCCGCGGCGCTGCTCGGCCTCGAATGCACCGTTTACATGGGCGAGGTCGACATGGAGCGTCAAGCCCTCAACGTCTTCCGGATGGAGTTGCTCGGCGCCGAGGTGAGAGCGGTGAGCTCCGGGAGCCGGACGCTCAAGGACGCTGTCAACGAAGCGCTGCGCGACTGGGTGGCGACGGTGGATCACACGCATTACTGCCTCGGTTCGGTGATGGGGCCGCACCCGTACCCGTGGATGGTGCGCGAGTTGCAACGCGTCGTCGGTGAAGAGGCGCGCCCGCAGTGCCGCGAGATCCTCGCAGGAGCTGATCCCGACTTCGTGGTCGCCTGCGTCGGCGGGGGGTCGAACGCCGCAGGGACGTTCGCCGGGTTCGCGGACAGTGACGCTCAGCTCGTCGGTGTCGAGGCTTCGGGCGGGTCGGCCATGGGCCACGGCGTCCCAGGGGTGCTCCACGGGATGATGTCGTATCTGCTGCAGGACGAGGCCGGTCAGATAACCGAGGCGGAATCGATATCGGCGGGGCTCGACTATCCGGGCATCGGGCCCGAGCATGCCCACCTCGCCTCGATCGGGCGTGCCACGTACGAGCGGGCCGACGACGACGAGGTGCTGAGAGCATTTCAGCTGCTCTCGCGGAATGAAGGGATCATCCCGGCGCTGGAGCCGTCTCATGCGCTGGCGTGGGTGGTGCGCGAGGCGGGCCGTCGGATACCGACAGGTTCGACGGTGCTGGTGACGTTGTCGGGGCGAGGCGACAAGGATGTGGCGCAGGTGCGCGATCTGCTGCGCGCATCAGGCAGTTGACGGCCGCCGTGCCCGACCCCGGGCAAACCCGGTCGACGTCCGCTCTCGAGCCCACTCTGCGATCGGCACGAGACAAAGGCCGCAAGCTGCTCGTTTCCTATGTGATGGGGGGGATGTCAGACGACTGGCTCGACGTCCTGGGCTGTGTCGCAGCAGCGGGCGCAGATGCCGTCGAGGTCGGCATACCGTTTTCCGACCCGATGATCGACGGGCCGGTCATCCAGCAGGCAGGCAAACTCGCTCTCGAGCGCGGCACGACCCCCGAGAGCATCCTGTCCGAGCTGTCGCGCGCCGACGTCGGTGTACCGCTCGTGGTGATGACGTACTACAACCTGGTCTTCCGGGCAGGCCTTCGCCGCTTCGCCCGGCGCCTCGGCGACGCGGGCGTGTCCGGGGCGATCATCGCCGACCTTCCTCTCGAAGAGGCCGGGGAGTGGTGCGCCGAGGCCGATGACGTCGGGATCGCGACGGTGCTCCTCGTCGCTCCGACGACCTCCGAGGAGAGGACGAAAAGGATCTGCGCCAGGTCCCGAGGGTTCGTCTACGGAATAGCGACCATGGGCGTGACCGGAGTGAGGGAGCGGCTTGCCACATCTGCAACGGAACTGGCCACCCGCCTCAAGGAGGGAACAGACACGCCGGTGGTCATGGGAATCGGCGTGTCGACGCCTGACCAGGCTGCGGAGATCTGCGCGTATGCGGACGGGGTGGTGGTCGCCTCGGCTCTGGTCCGCCGGCTTCTCGAAGGCGCAGGGCCTGACGATGCCGGTGCTTTCGTGACCGAGCTACGCGAAGGGATAGACGAAGGGGCCTGAATCTCGGCCGGGCATTTTTTTCGGGACGAGTAAGCACGGATGCTCCCTTAATCCGAATCCGTGTTCGGCATTTCGCTCTGGGTTCCCTCGGGTTTGCGGCCCGCCCGCTCGTTGCGCGATTGCTCGAACCGGTCCCTTATGACCTGGCGGCGCCGAGCGAGCTCCCGATGCGTCACCGGGCCGGGCGTCTCTGCGAACCCGAACGAGGCGCGGATTGCGTCTACGTCCACGGTCGGTTGCTCCTCGAGGGGAACGCCGATGTCGCGCGCGATCTGCTCGCCGTGGCGCACGTGGAAATACATCACCACCTTCATGATCTCGGCGATGAGGTCGACGTCGGGTGCCATCGTCGCCATCGCTCCGTCCAGGAACAGCAGGTCCTTCACGAAGAGCATCAGCTCCTTCGGCATCCGGGCGCCGTACCCGAGGAGTCGTTTGGTGAGCTCACGCATCTCGGCGGTCAATTGCTCGACGCTCATCTGCATGGGGTCGAGCGGCGGGCGGTCCAGCCCGAGGTCCACGATGAGCGTGGCAACGTCCACGTCGCGGGGGAACGCTCCCAGATCGCGAAGGGCCTCTATCTGGCCGGGCACGTCGTTCCCGGTGGCGCCGACGACGAGCCTCAGGAATGCAAGCCGTTCGGGCTCGTCGAGGCGGCCGGTTATGCCGTAGTCGAGAAGCGCGACTCGTCCGTCCTCGCGCACGAACATGTTTCCGCCGTGCAGATCGCCGTGGAACACGCCATAGAGCATGACCCCTTCGAGGAAGGCGATGAGGCTCGAATGCAGCACCTCCGCTGTGTCGATCCCCGCTTCCCGCATCTTCTGTGCGTCGCCCCACGAATATCCGTCGAGCCGCTCCATCACGAGCACGCGGCGCGTCACGAGCTCGGGGTGGGGCCGGGGCACGACTATGGCGTGCTGCCCGGAGCGGGTGAGCACCCCGGCAACGTCGAGCATGTTCTCGGCCTCGAGGCGGAAGTCGAGCTCTTCGGAGATGGTCTCCGCGAACAGCTCGACTAAGGCAGGCGGGTTGGCGAGAGCAGTGACGGGGATCCGGCCTACGAGGAGGGGAGCGATGAAGCTCATCGCGGCGAGGTCCCTCCGTACGAGCGAGGCGACGGTCGTGCGTTGGACCTTCACGACCACCTGCTCTCCGCTTCGCAGCGTCGCGGCGTGGACCTGAGCGATCGAAGCAGCCGCGATTGGGACCGGGTCGAACGCGCTGAAGACGCTGGCAAGCGGCCTTCGGAGGTCTTGCTCCACCGTGCGACGGACCTCAGGGAACGGCTCGGGCGGTACCTGGTCCCTGCAGAGCCTGAATTCGGACACGAGCTCGGGCGGGAACACCCCTTCCCCCGAGGAGATGATCTGACCGAGTTTGATGAAGGTGGGGCCGAGCTCCTCGAACTCGACGCGCAGCCTTCTCGACAGTCCCGCCCGCGACGTCCGCTGGTCCTTGCGCCTATCGGTGATCCACCATCCGCCGATAGCGGTGCCGAGCCTCGCTCCCACGGTGAGAACTCGGCCGACGGGAGGGATCCGGCGCCGCGACAGCATCTTCGGGACCTCGGCGCGCGTCGCTTCTCTGACAGCGTCGAGCCCGTTGCGCCAGACGAGCTCGTCGGGATGCACGGTCCAGGGCTCCTCCGCCGAGAAGGCCCCGACGTCGGAATCGCCCGGTTCCCGCTTCACCGGGCGCTGCACCACGGGGCGTTCAGCCGGTGACGGGGGAGATCACGAGGCAGCCGTTGTGCCCGCCGAAGCCGAACGAGTTCGACAGGCTGGGAGCCGGTTCCCAGGGTCGAGCCTCACCGTGCACGATGTCGAGTGCGATCTGCGGGTCCGGCTGCTCGTGGCCGGCCGTCGGAGGGATGAGGCGGTGCTCGATCGCAAGGGCCACGGCGACCGCCTCGACCGCACCTGCCCCCCCGAGCACGTGTCCGGTGATTCCCTTGGTGGAGGTCACCGGCGGCCCCGGGGACCCGAACACCTTCGTGATCGCCTCTGCTTCGGCCAGGTCGTTCAGCTCGGTGGAGGTCCCGTGGGCGTTTATGTGGCCGACCTGGCTCGGCTCGATGCAGGCGTCTTCCATGGCGAGCTCCATGCAGGCGGCCGCGCCGGCTCCCCCCGGCGCCGGCGCGGTGATATGGAAGGCGTCGGCGGTGGATGCTGCACCCGCGATCTCCGCGTAGATGTGGGCACCGCGCTCGCGTGCGCGCTCGAGCTCCTCGAGCACGAGCGCGCCTGCTCCTTCTCCGATCACGAAACCGTCGCGACGCACGTCGAACGGCCGCGACATCCCGCTCGTCGAGGTCGCTGTCATGTTCGTGAACGCGGCGACGCCTACGCCCGTGATTGCGGCTTCCGAGCCGCCCCCGATAGCGACGTCGCAACGGCCTGCCGCGACGAGGCGCGCGGCGGCACCGATCGCATGGGTCGCGGCGGCGCAAGCGGTCACGATCGACTCGCACGGGCCGTTGTAGCGAGCGCGCATCGAGATGTTGGCCGCACCGGCGTTAGCCATCATCATCGGGACGAGGAATGGCGAGACGCGCCTCGCGCCCTTCTCGTAGAAGACGTGAACCTGCTCTTGGAGTGTCTCGAACCCGCCCACCCCTGTACCGAAGATCACGCCCGCCCTGTTCGGGTCGACGGCAAGGTCTCCGGCGTCCTCGATCGCCATCTCTGCAGCGGCCACAGAGAACTGGCAGAAGCGGTCGACGCGCCTTGCCTCTTTCGGCCCGAAGTAGACGGCGGGGTCGAAGTTCTGGACCCGCCTCATGCCGTCGGGCGCCGGGGCGAGCAGACCCGTCCAGAAATCGGCCAGGCCGGTGCCGCATCCGGCCAGCACTCCCATGCCGGTGATCGCGACCCGCCTGCCTCGTACCGGTCCGGCGGGCCCGACCCCGAGAAGCATCAGAGCTTCGAGGTCACGAGCTCGTATGCCTGGCCGATCGTCTCGATACCCTCGAGCTCCGTCTCCTGGACGGTTATCTCGAAGACCTCTTCGAGCGCCATGACGAGCTCGACCAGGTCGAGGCTGTCGGCGTCGAGGTCGTCTCCGAAACGGGCGTCGGGTACGACCTTCTCGGCCGGAACCTGCAGCACCTCGACCGCACAGGCGCGAAACCTGTCGAAGGTGACATCGTCGCTCACTTGTCTGCCTCCTCTGTTGGAAGATCCAATAAATCCATGGGTAGAAGATCCATGGGCGGTCATAGACCCATCGCCAAGCCGCCGTCCACCGCGAGGACGGCGCCGTTCACGTACGACGCTTCATCGGACGCCAGGAATGCGATCACCGAGGCGACCTCGTCGGGTCGGGCTGCGCGTCCGAGCGGGACCATGGACACGAGCTGGTCTACCCGCTTCGCGCCCAGGCCGGAGATCATATCTGTGTCCACAATCCCAGGAGCGACGACGTTGACGGTGATTCCCCTGCTCCCGACCTCGCGGGCGAGGGACCTTGCCATGCCTACCAGCCCCGCCTTGGCGGCCCCGTAGTTCACCTGACCGACGGATCCGGAATAGGCGACGACGGAGGAGACGAGCACGACACGTCCGCGGTGGGATCTGACCATCGGACCGAGCGCTCGGCGAACGACCCGGTAGACACCGGTCAGATCGGTGTCCAGCACTTCGGTCCACGCCTCCTCTGTCATCCTCAGCAACAGCGAGTCGCGCACGATGCCGGCACTCGCGACGACGACTTCGACGCTGCCGAGCTCGGACTCGATGGCGTCGAAGGCTTCGTCGACCTGCTTGGTCGACCGGACGTCGCAGCGCACCGCCATCAGCCCGCCCTTCGGAGGAGCGGACTCGTTGTAGGTGATCGCCACGCGGTGGCCGTCTTCTTCGAAGCGTCGGGCGCAGCACAGGCCGATGCCGCGCGCGCCACCCGTGACGAGGACGACCTTCTTGTCCGAAGCCGGAGGCATGCTCAACTGACCGGACCTTCCTCGGGTGGGACGTGCAGCCACGCCACGGGCTGTCCTTTGACCACTCGTTCGCCGGGGTGAGCGATGAATGCTACGAGCTGACCGGCGAAAGGAGTGCGGACCTCGTCGCTGCCGACGGTACCGAGCAGGTCGCCGACCGAGACCGGGTACCTGGCGGGGTCACCGGACACCTCGCCTGTCTCGGGGGCGAGAGTCCCCTGGCGACCGGGGTGAGGTGCCTCGAGGCGAGGGTCGGGCGAGAAGACCCCCACGTTCGGCGATACCACCACCCGTTCGGAGCTGAACAGGTGCTCACCCTGGTGGGAAGAAAGGTCGGGTGGCACATGGTCCGATCCGGCGAGCTGCTGGACCAGCACATCGATGTCGTCGGGAGCAGAGACTGCGAGGGTGGTGACACCCGGCAACGCCCTCTTGGTGAGCGCGGCGAGCACACCGCCCGGACCGACCTCGACCACGCACGTGGTTCCGAGACCGCCGAGCGTCTGGAGGCTCTGGCGCCACCGGACCGGGCTGCAGAGCTGGCCGGCCAGAAGGCTGCGCCACTCGCCGGCTCCCCTGTGAGCGCGAGCGTCGAGGTTGGCGACCACCGGCACCTCGGGCAGGAGGAACCGGGTCGCGGACAGAGCCTTCCTCAGCCGGCTCGCGGCCGGGGCCATGAGCGGGGTGTGGAACGCGCCGGCCACCTTCAGGGGTGTGACCTTCCGGGCGCCTCTCGCGCGTGCAGCGTCGGAGGCTGCAGCGACTCCTTCGTTGGTGCCGGCTATCACGACTTGTCCGGCGGCGTTGTAGTTGGCGATCCATACGTCGTCGACGGTGGAGCAGGCGGCCTCGGCCTCTGCATCTTCTAGACCGAGGATTGCGGCCATCGTCCCTGGATTCTCGTCGCCCGCGTCGTGCATCGCCTCGCCCCGTTCGCAGACGAGCCTCACGGCGTCCTCGAACGTCATTGCCCCGCTCGCGGTGAGGGCGGAGTACTCACCGAGGCTGTGGCCCGCGCAGACCGTCGGCGCAAGGCCGACACGCTCTATCGCGTCGAGGGCGACCAGGCTGAGCACGAAGGTGGCGAGCTGAGCGTTCGCCGTCTGGCGCAGCTCCTCCTCGCCGGCGCTCAGGAGGAGATGAGCCACATCGCGCCCGGAGAGGGCGCTTGCCTCGTCGACCACCTCCCACGAGGGGTGGACGGTCCAGCTCTCGCCCATGCCGGGACGCTGGGATCCCTGCCCTGAGAACGTGAATGCCAGCAATCAGCTCCCCCTCATGTGCCCGGCCGAACGGACCGGCGAGGCGGAGCGTGCACGCCCGGATGATAACGGGTACGACCCTGCTTACGGGTGGTCGTCCGGACAGGCGGCGGCCGTCGGAAAGCGGTATGCCAGGAAGTTGGTCGTCCAAGAGCCCTTTAGCCAGCCTGCGCTCGGCGGGCCGATCCCGAACATCGGCGTCAGGTCCGCCATCAGGGCTGCAGCGTAACGGGCGGCTCCCGCGGGGCAGAAGTGGACGTTGTCGTCCTGCCTCACGCGGAGCCATTCGCTCTTCGGAGCGTTGGGCCGCCCCTCTGGCGGCAGCCACGTTGCAAAGTGGCCGTCCAACAGCACCGAGCTGCCGATCGGTGCGTAGACGATCCTGCCGGGGAACTGAGCGGTGAGCGAACGGGCGAGTGCGTCGAACCCCCCGATGAGTGCGGTGACTCTGGCTTCGTAGTCGGGCGAGCTCGTGGTGAGGGCGGCCGTCGGTCCGGGGTCCGGGAATTGCTGGAAGACGATTCCCTTTGCGCCGTCGGTCGGATTGAGGACGATCCGCACGAAGCGGTCGATCTGGGTGCGGTACGCGGCAGGGTCGGCCGCCAGGGCCGTGTTGTCCCAGCTCCACATGGCCACCACCACGTCGGGGCGGGCCTTCGCCAGCCATTGGTCGAGCTGGGTCGCCCAGGTGCGCCACGTCGTGAGCCCGTAGCCCCAATTGGACTCGTTCACGACGACGGCGTCGTGGGTCGAGTCGAACAGCGCCTCGAGCGCCGGCGCCTCGGTCATCAACACGGAGTCACCTACGAGCAGGATCCGCAGCGGATGGGCGCTCGACAGCCTGCGCCCGAGCCGGATGGGCTGGCCGACGACTCCGCCCGAACCTGGGACCGAGGCGGCGGTTCGCACCACCTGACCGGCCGTGGCCGTCGCGACGGCAGGAGGCACCGTCCCGACGAGTATCACGACCGCCGTCGCCGCCATCGCGACGGGTGCCATCGCCAACCGCGGCCAGCTCACGCGTATCTGTGGCCATCCGTGTCGGATGGGCTGCTCGACGAGGTAATAGCTCGTGACGGTAAGAGCGAACGTCACGGCGACACGGAGAGCCGACAGAGCGAGCCCGCTTGCATGGGCCCGCGCAGAGGTGAGCTCGACGATGACGGGCCAGTGCCAGAGGTAGAGCCCGTAAGAGATCTTCCCGATGTACCGGACAGGGCGAAGCGACAGCAACGAGCCAAGGAGGCCTGGCTGGGTGCAACGGACGTCGGCGATCACGACCGCCCCGGCGAGTGCGCACAACGCGAAGCCACCTTCGAACATCCACGCGCGCGGAGACCCGTTGTCCGGCCCCCCCGGGACCCCTGCGGTCACCCAGCAGGCCGCTAGAACGCCGACCGCACCGAGCGCCGCCACGTGCAGCTTGCGCAGCGCTCCCGGAGAGGGCTCCGGCCTGGCGACGGTCAACATCGCGAGCGCCGCGCCCGCCAACAGGTCGAACGCCCGGGTGTCGGTGCCGTAGTAGACGCGGTCGACCGAGGCGCCGTGCAACCACAAAAAGGCCATCCAGCCCGCAGACGCGACGCCCCCGCCCACGGTGAGAGCGAGACCCGCCGTGCGCCACGACCCGGGCCGCCTCATCTTGCGGACGAGGCTCATCATCGCCACGATCACGAGCGGCCACACCAGGTAGAACTGCTCCTCGATCGCGAGCGACCACGTGTGCCTGAGCGGCGACGGCACCGTGAACTGGACGAAGTAGGACTGGTGGGTGAACAGCAATTGCCAGTTCGCCACGTACCCGACCGTCGCCAGAGCCTGTCCGCGCAGGCCCGACCAGTCGATGGGGAGACCCCCGCTCTGAGTCGCGACGAACGCCACGACCACGACGACCATGAGGAGCAGGGCGGGCAGGAGCCGCCTGGCGCGCCTCCCCCAGAAGCGGGTGAGCTTGATGGCGCCTGCGCCCAACCACTCCTCGACGAGCAGGGTCGTGATCAGGAAGCCGGACAGCACGAAGAACAGGTCGACGCCTAGGTAGCCGCCGGAGGCCCAGCCGTAGCCGAGGTGGTATGCGATCACGCCCGTGATGGCGAGCGCACGGACTCCGTCGAGCCCGGGCAGGTAACGGCTCGCCAACGGCACTTCGGGGGATTGCGCGCCTTCCCCGTGCACGGCCAGAACGTAGTCGACCGGTGCCCGGAGCGGGACTCGAACCCGCATGCCCTTGCGGGCAGAGGATTTTGAGTCCTCCGCGTCTGCCATTCCGCCATCCGGGCGGGCGTTCGGCGAGCCTACTGGCGTGGTGGCGCTGCTGGTCCCCGTCGTAGTCTCTTCAGGTGCCACGGCCCGCTCTGCGACTTCGCGGAGTGGAGCTGCGCTGGCTGACACTGCACTTGCGCGCACCTCATGCGAGCTCTATCGACTCGACGCTCGAACGCCCCGTCGTCGTGGCACAGGTCGACACCGACGGAGCGGACGGTTGGGGCGAGTGTGCCGCGCTCGCTGCTCCGACCTACAGCGAGGAGTATGCCGAGGGCGCCTGGTCGGTGCTCAAGGATCATTTGGTGCCGCTCCTGCTCCAGGCCACTCGCAACGACGGCGGCCTGTTGCCGGACGCCGACCGGATGTCCGGTCTGCTCTCATCGGTACGGGGACACGCCATGGCGAAGGCGTGCCTCGAGATGGCCGTGCTCGACGCCGAGCTCCGGGGCGCTCGGCGCTCGCTCGCTGACCGCCTGGCCGCTCGTCGCGACGATGTACAGGCCGGGGCGGTGGTCGGGCTCACCGATCGCGACGACCCGACTCAGCTCGTCACGTTGCTCGACGAGGCGGAACAGCTCGCGGCGCTCGGGTTCACGAGGGTCAAGGTCAAGATCGCCCCTGGGGACGACCTGATCGTGCTCGGCGCGCTCCGTCGCTCGTTTCCGGGCCTAGGCCTGCAAGCTGACGCGAACGGCGCCTACCGGCTCGACGACCCCGAGCATCTGAAGTCGCTCGAGGCCCTGGACGATCTCGAGCTTCTCTGCGTGGAGCAGCCGCTCGATCCGGACGACCTGTTGGGCCACGCGCGCCTTGCACGCGAAATCGAGACTCCCGTGTGCCTGGACGAGTCGGTCAGCTCTCTAGGTCTGCTTAGAGACGCCATAGAGCTCCGGGCGTGCGACATGGTCTGCGTGAAACCAGCGCGCCTCGGAGGAATCCTCCAGGCCGTCGCCGCGCACGACATCTGCACGGCCTCGGCGATCCCGCTCTGGTGTGGCGGGATGCTCGAAACGTCCCTGGCACGGTCAGCCAATGCGGCGATCGCAACCCTGCCGGGCTTCGTGCTTCCGGGTGACCTCACCGGAGGCGAGCGGTTCGTGGAGGCCGATCCGTTCCTGGCGGGGGCGGGGCCGGATGTGCCGCGAGAGCCCGGGCCGGTCGTCGCCGTGCACCGCGGTCCCGGCGTGGGCCCGGCGCCCGATCAAGCAGCACTCGACCTGGTTACGACCCGTAGGTACCGTGCCGCCTGTAGAGAACATGTGCTGTAGAGAACCGGTGCTAGAGAACGTGCTGTAGAGAACCGGTTTGCGCGCGCAGAGTACGATTGAAACCACCATGCGGCGCTCCTTGGTCGAACGATCCCTAAGCGACGTCCACGGACGCCTGACCAAGGCGCGTCAGGAGCTGGCGGTGCTGGACGAGCAACTTGTGGTCATAAACGACATCGCAGACGACCTCAGATTGCGATCCCTGGTTTCGGAGACCCCACTCGCCGCCCACGAGCACAGTGACGCGCAGCGCCATCTCGACGCCGCGATGAGAGCGCGTTCTGCGCTCGTCGAGACGGTTGCGGAGCTCGAGAAACGCCAGGACGAGCTGCTGAGCCGTCTTACGTTCTGAGCCGGCGCCAGTTAGCTGCGCCAGTTACCTGAGGCAGTTACCTGCTTCGGGTACCTGCCTCAGGCACCTTCGGAGGGCTCGATGTCGGTCTTCACGATGAGCACGTCACATGGGGTGTGATGGGCTATGCGGTTCGGGACACTTCCGAGCAGGAACCGCTTGGTGCCGGTCATCCCCTGGCTGCCCACGACGATGAGGTCGGCACCGACTCTCTCTGCGATGTCGAGGATGGCCTCGGAGGGCCCGGAGTCGGCTGACTCCATCTGGATCTTGTTGACCCCTCTGGACTCGGCGAGCTTCTTCGCATCTTCGAGGATCCGACCGACGTCCTCCTCGCGGTTGACCCTGTAAGCGATGTCTTCGGGGGCCCCCGCCCGTTCGCTTCTGAGCCTCTCTTCTGGCACGGGCCGGTAGGCGGAGACGACCACGAGGGTCGCCGACGCCAAGGCTGCCAGGTCGGCCGCCTTGCCCACGGCCTTGCTCGCCGTAGCGGACCCGTCAGTTCCAACCACGATGCTCGAGTACATCGGACCTCCAGATTCGGCTGGGACCGGCCATACCCAGCACCTGGGCCTGTCATGCCCGCATGGTCGGCCAGGCCCGCACCGGGTGCTCGAGATACTAGGCTCCGCGTCCCGATACGCCTTTGTGGAAGCGCCCCGCTCTCTAGCCTCGGCAGGGCAGGGCGACCGGGCAAGGTGCCAGGACTCTGAGCCGCATACATGGCTCAGACCGCAACGCCGATCGACCGACCATGTGACAGAAAGAAGGGCTGGCCGCATGCCGAAGCGAGTTGTGATCGCCGAGGACGAGGCGATCATCCGTCTCGACCTCAAGGAGATCCTCGAGTCGGAGGGCTATGACGTGGTCGGTGAGGCCGCTCGCGGTGACGACGCCCTCGAGCTCGTCAAGCAGACCCACCCGGACCTTGCGATCCTCGACATAAAGATGCCCGGGCTCGACGGGATCGAAGTTGCGCGCCGCGTGGTCGCCGAGCTGAGGGTCCCCGTCCTGATCCTCACGGCGTTCAGCCAGAGGAACCTGATAGAAGAAGCCCGTGACGCGGGCGTGGCCGCCTATCTCGTCAAGCCCTTCCAGAGCGCCGACATCGTCCCGGCGATCGAAGTGGCACTCGCGCGGTTCACCGAGCACTGCGCCATCGAGGACGAGGCCTCGTCCTCCGGCGACGGCCCGGCAAGTCTGGAGGACAAGCTCGAGACCCGTCGGGTGGTGGACCGGGCAAAGGCGGTCCTGATGGATCGCCACGAGCTCTCCGAGCTGGATGCGTTCAACTTCATCCAGCGCACTGCGATGGACCGCAGGGTCCGCATGCAGCATGTCGCCCGCGAGGTACTTGACGGCACCCTCACTCCGTAGGGATCCGGGCAGCTCCTCGCCTGCAGCCGGGGCAGAAATTGCTCCTGGCGGCGCCGGTTCCCCGGCGCGGGGAGACGGCGCCCTCTACGTGCTCGACGGCAACTCCCTCGTGTTCCGCGCCTTCTTCGCCGTTCCGGCCGACCTGCGGACCACCGACGGGATCACCACCAACGCCGTCCACGGGTTCGTGAGCATGTTGATCTACCTGCTCCAGACGCGTCACCCGAGCGGGATGGCGGTGGCCTGGGACCGCCCTGAGCCGACGTTCCGCGATGCCGTGGTTCCCGACTACAAGGCCAACAGGGCGCAGTTGCCGGACCTGCTCGCGCCGCAGTTCGGCATGGTCCGCGAGGTCCTGGACGCCCTCTGCGTAGCTTCCCTCGACCTCGAGGGTTACGAGGCCGACGACGTGCTCGCGACCTTGGCGACGAGAGCACGCGACTCGGGACAGGACGTCGTGGTGGTGACTGGAGACCGCGACGCCTTCCAGCTCGTCGAGGACCCCCACGTACTGGTTCTCTACACGAGGCGAGGGACCTCGGACACGACCCTGTACGACGAGGCGGGGATAGAGGCCCGAACCGGTGTCAGGCCGGTGGACTACCCCGTACTCGCAGCGCTCAGGGGAGACCCCTCCGACAACCTCGCCGGGGTGCCCGGAGTGGGGGAGAAGACCGCCGCAAAGCTCGTCAACAAGTACAAGGACCTCGACGGCGTCTTCTCTCATCTGGACGAGATGACCCCGAGCCTCAAGAAGAACCTCGCCGCCTCAGAAGAGATGGTCCGGCGGAACCTGACGGTGATCCCGCTGGTTCGCGATGCGCCGCTCGCCGAGCAACCGCACGATCTGAAGATGGGTGGATGGAGCACGGCCGAGGTCCAGGCAGTGTTCGAGAAGCTCGAGCTCCGGACTGCCTGGGGACGCCTCGAGCCGATGCTCTCGAGCGGCGAGATCACAGGCGACTGGGTCGAGCCGCCGGCAAAGCCGGTCGCGAAAGCTCCGGCACTCGACCTCGGTTCCGTCGAAGTGTCCTCCCCCCGGGTCGAGGACCTGGCCGAGGCCGTCCGGCAGCTGGGCTCGACGAGCCTGCCCGTCGCCGTGGTGCCGTTCTGGTCGGGCGACCCCGGGCGGTCCGACCTGGAGGGGATCGCGCTCACCGGTTCTGACGACATGGCCGGCGACGCAGCTGACGGGGGCGAGGCGTCGCCGGACGGACCGCGGCACCGGGTTCTGTGGATCTCAGGCCCGGCGCTCTCGGACACGCACGCGTCGGCGGAGTTGGAGCTCGTGCTCGGAGGTGACGGCCCCGGGGTGGTCGCATACCAGGCCAAGGAGCTCGAGCGCTCGCTGCTCGGACTCGGTCTCGACATGACGGGCCTCCGCCTCGACGTGGGCGTGGCCGCGTACCTCCTCGACCCTTCGAGCGGCCGGGACAGCCTGGAGTCGATCGCAGAGACCTACCTCGGCCTTGGGATCGATTCGGGCGTTACACCCGTCGCCGCCGGCCAGCTCGAGCTCGACATGCAGCCCGAACAGAACGACCCCGAACACAACGATCCCGAACACGACGGCGTCGTCGTGACGAGGGGCAGGCGGGCAGTTGCGGTCGGGCTCATGGCTCGCGTCCTTCGCGACAGGCTCGCCACAGACGGTATGGAGCGGCTGCACGACCAGGTCGAAAGGCCGTTGTCGCGCGTGTTGGCGCGAATGGAGGTGACGGGCATCGCCGTGGACGCGGCGGAGCTCAGGGCCACTGCGGCGGAGCTCTCGGCTCAGTGCAAGAGCCTCGAAGCGGAGATCCACCGACATGCCGGCGAGACGTTCAACGTCAACTCGACACCCCAGCTGCGCGCAGTGTTGTTCGACCAACTCGGGCTGGCCACGGGCCGTCGCACGAAGACCGGTTTCTCCACCAACGCGGCGACGCTCGAGAAGCTGCGCGGCACGCATCCGATAATCGACACGATCCTGCGCTACCGCGAGGTGGAGAAGCTTCGTTCCACCTACGGGGAGTCCCTGCTGGCCGAGGTCGCGGGAGACGGACGGATCCACGCCTCTTTCAACCAGACCGTCGCGCGCACCGGCAGGCTCTCGTCGGACCGGCCGAACCTCCACAACATCCCTGTGCGCACAGAAGAGGGCCGTCGGTTGAGGCGCGCCTTCGTCCCTTCGCCGGGGCATTTGCTGCTCGTCGCCGATTACGACCAGATCGAGCTCCGCGTGATCGCCCATCTGTCGGGTGACCCCGGTCTCGTCCAGGCGTTCGAGGAGCATCGCGACATTCACCGGGCGACTGCTGCCAAGGTGTTCGCAGTGGCGCCCGAGGACGTCACCTTCACCCAGAGGAGCCGGGCGAAGATGGTCTCCTACGGGCTCGCCTACGGCATGGAGTCGTACGGGCTCGCGCAGCGGCTCGGAATCGAGACGGCGGAGGCCGCGGAGATTCTCAATTCTTATT
This sequence comes from uncultured Acidimicrobiales bacterium, assembly GCA_963801315.1. Classification (GTDB taxonomy): domain Bacteria; phylum Actinomycetota; class Acidimicrobiia; order Acidimicrobiales; family CAVXTF01; genus CAVXTF01. Next base: position 457,653 of record CAWDEI010000007.1, read on the forward strand.
TCGCGGCGTTCCCGCTCGTGCGGGACCTCATGGATCGCTCGGTGGCCGACGCGCGAGCGCGGGGTTACACCGTCACTCTGCTCGGGCGGAGAAGACCGCTGCCCGATCTGCATTCTCCGAACAGGGGACTGCGGATGGCGGCAGAGCGCCAGGCGATGAACGCGGGCATACAGGGGCTCGCCGCCGACCTTTTCAAGGTGGCTCTCGTACGTCTCGACGGTGCGCTCGAAGAGGGTGGCTTCCGGTCGCGACTCGTGCTCCAAGTTCACGACGAGGTCCTCTTGGAAGTCCCAACGGGAGAGCAATCAGAAGAGCACTCCGTCGAGGATCTGACCCGAGCAGTGCTTGCCGGTGTGGCCGACGAGGTCGGACTTTCGGTCCCTCTCGAGGTGTCGGTCTCGTGGGGTTCGTCGTGGGCGGAAGCTAAGGATCACGTGTCCGCAGGTCAGGAGGTGGCGGACCACGACCTAACGGCTAGCATTGTCAACCGGTCGCCCACAGGCTGACCGTAATCCGAGGCCCCAAACCGGTCGGGACGAATCTTGCCGGACGGGTCGTGTCCTGAAAGCGAGCTCCTACTACTTATGTCCGACCACGACGCCGGCTCCGCCGGCGCTCCCGAGAGCAGAAACAACGCCGTTACTTCTGGTGGAGTCGCCCTGCTGCCGGAGATGCCGATGGGCACCTTCGACGCTGAAGGCAACTACCTACCGCGTGCGGTGACCGAAGACGACCTTACGGGCACGTCACTCGACGACGCGATCGCTTCGACCATCGTCGAGTTCGACGACGGCGACATCGTCGAAGGAACGGTCGTGAAGATCGACAAGGACGAAGTCCTGCTGGACATCGGCTTCAAGTCCGAGGGCGTGATCCCGGTGCGCGAGTTGTCGATCCGCAACGACGTCGACCCGGACCAGATCGTCTCTCTCGGAGAGCACGTCGAAGCACTCGTTCTCCAGAAGGAGGACAAAGAAGGCCGGCTGATCCTTTCGAAGAAGCGCGCGCAGTACGAACGAGCTTGGGGCACCATCGAGAAGATCAAGGAATCGGAAGGCGTCGTGAAGGGCCCGGTCATCGAAGTGGTGAAGGGCGGCCTCATTGTCGACATCGGCCTTCGCGGGTTCCTCCCGGCCTCGCTCGTGGAGCTGCGCCGGGTCCGGGAGCTTCAGCCCTACGTAGGCCGCAGCATCGAGGCGAAGATCATCGAGCTCGACCGCAATCGCAACAACGTCGTCCTGTCACGCCGCGCATGGCTGGAGGAAACTCGAGCGCGAGCAGCGCGGCGACTTCCTCGCCAACCTGAAGCCCGGTGAGCGGCGCCACGGCGTTGTGTCGTCCGTCGTGAACTTCGGCGCCTTCGTCGACCTCGGCGGTATGGACGGCCTCATCCACGTGTCCGAGCTGTCGTGGAAGCACGTCGACCATCCGTCATCGGTCGTTGCGGTCGGAGACGAGGTCGATGTCGAGGTCCTCGACGTCGACCTGAGCAAGGAACGCATCAGCCTTTCACTGAAGGCAACCCAGACCGATCCGTGGCAGGACTTCGCGAACACTCACCAGGTCGGGGAGCTCGTCTACGGCCGGATCACCAAGCTCGTGCCCTTCGGTGCGTTCGTACAGGTGGGTGACGGCATCGAAGGTCTGGTCCACATCTCCGAGATGGCGGTCCACCACGTGGACCTGCCCGAGCAGGTGGTCAACACGGGCGAGGAGCTGTGGGTCAAGATCATCGACATCGACCTGCAGCGTCGCCGCATCAGCTTGTCGATCAAGCAGGCGGCCGAAGGTGGCGAGGTGTCGGAGGAATATCGCGAGGCCTTCGGCGAACACGCTTATGACGATCAGGGCAACTACATCGGTTTCGACTATGGCGACGCGGAGTTCACGCCGGAGACAGAAGCTCAAGCGGCGTGGGCGGATCTCGTGGAGCACCCCGAAACCGCGCTCGCTCCGGTGTCTGCCGCCGAGGTGTCTGACGCTCCGGTCGCAGAGCCCTCGCTAGAGGAGAGTGGCCCGGTCGCCGGCGAGCCCGCAAGTGCCGGCGAGCCTTCAGGTACTCCGGCGACGGCTTCTGCCCCGGACACCGACACCCCCGAAGCGCAGCCCGAGTCGCCCGTCGTCGGCTGAGATCCCGAGATCCACTCGGACGAGGGATCAGATCGCGATGGGTCTGCTCGATGGGCAGAGAGCCCTCGTAACGGGGGGCGGTTCTGGTATAGGTGCCGCGACGTGCCGCCGGATGGCGAGCGAGGGAGCGGCCGTGGCGGTAGTGGACCGCGACGCGGGGTCGGCGAATGCGGTCGCGGCGGAAATCGGCGGGTGCGCGTTTGCCGCCGACGTGAGCGATCACGAGCAGGTCAGGCAGGCGGTCGCAGACGCTGCACGTGAGCTCGGCGGATTGTCGGTCGTCTTCGCCAACGCAGGGATCGGGAGCTTCGGTGCCGTCGACGAGATGGACCCCTCCGAGTGGCGCAAGGTCATCGACGTGAACCTGACAGGCGTCTTCCACGCAGTGCGCGAGTGCCTTCCCCATCTGGTCGCGAGCGGCAGCGGAAGCGTGGTGTGCACCGCGTCGATCAGCGGAGTTCGTCCCGCGGAGGGCGAAGCGGCTTACGCGGCATCAAAGGCCGGTGTGGCCGCCTTCTGCGCGAGCGTTGCGCTCGAGTACGGACCGACGCTGCGGTGCAACGCCGTCTCTCCCGGAATGATCGCGACTGCGCTCACGGCCCCGCTCATCGACGGCTTTCCCGACCTGGTCCAGCGCATGGTGGACAAGACACCGGCCGGGCGGGTCGGCACTCCTGAGGACATCGCCGACGTCGTGGTGTTCCTCTGCTCCGACCTGTCCAGGTTCGTTACCGGGCAGAACATCGTCGTGGACGGGGGAATGACGCTTCACGGCTCGGGCGTGGACGGGCTGTACAGGTACTTCAAGCCGGGCGGTCCGCTACAGGCGCTCTAAGTCCTATCGGTCTTTGCGCCGGACTATCCGGAGTGTTGAGCCCGCCGAGATCGATATTGAGAACGCAGCTTCGAAGCGGAGCGGAGCAAGATCGGCGGTGCGAATTCCCGGGCCAGCGCCTTCGCTCGCGCCTTGCTGGAAGAGCTCTCGGAGAACACCTCACCCGGACGCTCGAAGTGCGTGGTCAGATGGGCGTCCGACTGCTCAGACTCGGGACGGCCGTTGGAGTAGTAGTACAAGGCGAGCGAACGTCGCGAGGTCCCTTCCGGGCACCGCAACGGATCGGGATGACCGTGCTTCGAGTTGTCGCTCGTCTCGAAGATGACCATGCGATTGAACGCCGGCGAGACGAGCCGGTGCTGGGTCATTCCCACGTCCCAAAGTTCGAGTTGGCCGCCCCACGCGTCGTCCCAATCGCGGTTCAGGTAGATCAACACGTTGACCCGGCGGTCCAATTGCCAAGCCGCGTGGAAGTTGAAATCGACGTGGACCTTGAGGAACCCGCCGGGTTCGATCTGGTGCAGCCCCCCGCCTTCGAAGTGGGGATCCGGTATCAGGCCCTGGATGCCGGTCAGTGTCTCGAGGAATTGGACGAACACCGCAGTGTTCAATTGGTTCAACAGCTGGCGGGTGCTCGGTCCGAACAGCCAGTCCTCGTTCATCCCCAATTTGTGCGACTTGGCGTGGTCGAACCGGAACCAGCGTTCGTCGCTCGGCTCCGGAAACTCGGCCAACACCTGTGAGAGCAGCTCGTCGGGCAGGAACTGATCGAGCACGATGTGCGGAAAGGGCGTGGCCGTCGCAAACTCTTCATGCTTGGCCTCGGCGATCGGCATGAGCTCCGACGGTGCAAAGAAGAACGGAGTTACGACCAGGTCAGGCACGAGACAAGCTTACCGTCGAAGCTTCATGGGCTGCGACTCGCCGGCTCCGCTTTCGTCCTCGCGGCGCCGGTTCGACGGCTCGGATCACACGCTTTCGAGGCGAACAGGCGTTCGCCGTCCAGTCGTGGAATACGAACCGATCAGTCGTGGAAGACAAACCCGATCAGTCGTGGAAGACGAAATTGAGCGAGCTCGATTTGGCGAACTGCTGACGGGAGAACGGGCCGTTGCCGACCAGATCGAACGCGCGGTAGCCGAGACGCCCCACCAACAGGTGGAAGAGGTCATCACGTGTGATCCCGGGCTCAGGACGCGCCGGGTACTCGATGACCACCATTGGTCTGTGCTTGGCGAGCGTCTCGTACGCACCTTGAAGGACACCGAGCTCGCCACCTTCCACGTCGATCTTGATGAATGTCGGCTCGTATCCGGCAGGCAGCTGCTCGTCCAGTCGTTCGGTCCGGACCGAGATGCGCTGCCCCTCGGGGGTTGGGCCGTATTTCGTCTTCACGAGCCCGCTGTAGCCGTCCTCGTGAGGCAGCCAATTGAAGGCGGCCTCTCCCTGCTCGTCCGAAAGGGCGACGCAGCGGACATCGACGGTGGGGTAGCGGGCGACCAGGTTTTCGTACAAGTCGGGTATCGGCTCGAACGCTATGTGTTTGCCCGTCGGCGAGAGGCGAACCATGTCGGCGAGAACCAATCCGTGTGAAGCTCCGACGTCGACACAATTGGAGTCCGAGGTCAGGCTGATGTTCATCAGCAGGCCCAGGTTGGCGTGTTCGAGGTTGGCGCTATGCCTGCGCACCCGAGAATGGAAGCGGCGAAACGCCTTTCCCAGTCCGGCGGCCTTCACCGCACGCTGAAACGACGGGCTCCGTGCTACTGATAGTTCCACGTCCCGCAAGAAGTCGCTCACTCGTCCCACTGTCGGATCACCCTTTCGGAAGGCCTTTGCTACGCGGGTTGTGTGCAGCTCCGGTCGCGGTCTGTATTGCGAGATCTTCGAGCCGGTCCTGCGCGTCGGTCCATTGAAAATTCTCCAGGAAGCGGGACTGCGCCGCGCCAACGAGCTTCCGCCTCAGGTCGACGTCTCGAAGCAGGCTCGTGCATGCGGCTGCGAATTCATCCATGTCGTCACACAAAAGGGCGTCGCGGCCGTGCTCGAGACCCAGCCCCTCCGCCCCGATCCGGGTGGAGACGACGGGGATGCGGTGTGCCATCGCCTCCAGGATCTTGACGCGGGTCCCGCTCCCGTAGCGAACGGGCGCGGCGACGAGATCTGCTCTCGCGAGCTCCGGTCCCATTGCGGGCACCCTGCCGACAACCGAAACGGTCGGAGGATCGTGGAGCCGGGCGACCCCGGGGTCTTCCTCCCCGACGAGGCGGACCTGCACATTCGGCACTTCGGCCTTGACCAACGGAAGGACTTCGTAAACGAGGCGCCTCGCGGCATCGGTGTTCGGCGCGTAACGAAGAGAGCCCTGGAGGAGGATCGTCGGGGGATCGCCGACATCGTCTCTGCCCAAAGGCCGTTCTGGTGCGTCGTAACAGTTCGGGATCACCACGGCGGTGATCAGTTCCAGGCGCGCGCAGTCCTGGTCGCTGCAGCAGGTGACGCGATCTGCAGCCCTGCCGGCCGACTGCTCCAGGCGCTTCCAGCGCGAGATGTTGAGCCGGGCCTGAGCGTTTCCGGCCAGCCGCCGCAGCGGGCTCCTCGTTACTGCTACGCCCTGTGCCTTCTCCGCGGCGAGCCTGGAGGCGATCTTGTGGTCTTCGAGGTCGACGTAGTCGATGATCGTCGGCCCGAGGCGCGGTGACCCGGTCCGGACGAAGACTTCGGGACGGCTGAAGAAGACAAGGTCGTATCGGCCGTCCACCCATGCGGAGAACTCCGCCGCGAGCGATATGTCAGTTGCCGCCACGAGCTCGAGCGGTAGCCGCGACGTGAGCCATCGCACCCGCCTTGCAATCGAATAATCGGGCGCCGAGTTGGTCACCGTGGTCCACCTCCTTACAGGCAGACCTTCGGGCAGTTCGAGCCCGTCTTGTCTCAAGGGGTAGGTGAGAGCGAACAAGTCGATTTCGCCGACGCGACCGAGGGCTTCGATGGCGTGAGCCAGCCGGAGCGCGCCTCCGTAGGTCGGAGGCCAGCAGAAGTCGTCGGCGACGACGAGGATCACCACGTCGGTGTACCTGAGAATCCTCCGCGCATGACTACGACGATTGAGCGTCGTGGCCGGACGGCCTTGCGCGAGCTCGAAGCTCGGCCTTCCCCCGTGCCGCGATCCTACGGAGGTGCTTCAGCGCTCGAGAGGTGGGTGCCGGCGTCAGGAATGGTTGACGGTCGTGCACCTCACCGAGCGGCCCGCTCGAGTGCCGCCTGTAAGCGGCCCACTTGCTGGTCGACTCGATGCGTTCCCAACGTGAGTCCTTGTCCAGGAACCATTCGAGCCAGTGGCCGACCTGCGGGATCTCGAGATCGTCGAATACGACGATGCCGCCCTCGCGCAGATGGCCTGCACCGTAGAACCAGTCGATGATCGGCGTGGGGAACCCGTGGTTCCCGTCTATGAGGAAGAGGTCGAACACTCTTTCAGGCGGGATCTCGGGCAGGGCGACCTCTGAGCCTCGCAGGTCGAAGTCGAGCGCATCGGTGCCGAAACCTGATTCGGCACAGTATTTCAGGACCGCCTCGCGTTGATTCGGTCCGGGGACGACGCAGAGGTGTTCGCATCCCCATGCGGCGAAGAGCACAGTCGACACGCCGGCGCCGGTCTCGAGGGTCCGGGATCCTTCCGAGACGTGGCGGGCCATGAACTCGTAGCACGACCTTTGGGTGTTCCAAACCTGGGCCTTGCCCGCACGCGGATGAACCGGCGGCGGCGAAGCCAGGACGGTCGTGACCACGGCGATGCGCTCGTTCGCTCCCGAGCCCCCGTTCAGGTGACTGTCCTGGCTCAACTCGCCCACAGCCTTCGCTCCAGAAGCTCGAACAAATTCTCGTTCAAGGGTTGAAAATACTCGCTCAGACACGCGACGACATCAGGATCGGTGTCGGTCCGTTCGGCTGCATTGAGCGCCGGCAGCGGACGCGCGAGCGGCTTCAGGCCGATCCGGTCCGTGAGCTTGTGGAGCTCGTGAGCGTTGAACAGCAGCTCGCTCTCGAGAACGAGGATCCGCGAGCGGTCCACATGACGGAACCAGTGTTGCAGTTGCTTCGCGTAGTCACCTCGGGCAACGTAAGAGAACTTGTGGTGGGCATAGCTGTACCTGCCGTCGAGGAAGACGCTCTCTTCGGGTCTCAGCCGCTGTGCTTCGAGTGAGAGAGCCGTTCTCAGGTCTTCGGTCTCTGCACCGCTGCGGCGCGACAGCCAGTAGTGGGAGATCGCCCGCTCGACCGGATCGCGCAGCAGGACGATGAAATGCGTGCTCGGAGGGAGGTCCGAAGCCGCACGCGGCGCCGATAGAGGGTTGTAGAGCATGTGTGGCGTCGATTCCCCCGTTATCTCGCCGCTGCGGAGTATTGGGAACCTGCTCCGGTACCACCGCACTCCGCGGTCGTAATTCTTGCCGTCGAAGAAGTGAAGCTCCTTCTGGTATGCGGCCCGGACATCCGGATGGGAGGTGAGCCAGTTGTAGACCGAGGTCGTGCCGGCGCGCTGAGCACCGATTATCACGAACGACGGCGTCGCCCGCAGCTGTGCGCTCGAGATGCGCCACCGCTCGCGTGCCGTCCGGGTCATACGGAGGCGGAACTTGGCGAAAGAATGCGAACCGCGGGTCAGCGGCCGCAGTGCCGTGTGAGAGCTCACCGCCCAACACTAGTGATTCCCGGGAGACGACCCCTCCGCGTCAGGTGGCGAACCCGCAAACCACACGAGCCACATGGCGGGGCCGGACGAACGGGCCTTCGAACACAGCGTCGCCGAGCGCGTACACCGAGCCGTCGGCTGCCATCTCCCAGTAGCCGAGGCCGTCGGGAGTCGCCTCGGCGGAGACGATCGGAGACGAAGAGACGATCCTGTTCGTCTCGTAACGTGTCCCGTAATTGAATTCCCCTCCGTCGGCGGCAAACAGCGTGTACCCGCTCCCGTCGGGTGCGGGGACCAACGTGACCACGGGCTGGTTCAGGTGCGTGCCGCCTGCCGATCCGAAGAACCGGGCGTCGCCGAAAGAGAAGATCCCGCCGTCCGACGCGACGAGCCAGTAGCCCCGGCCGTCGGGTGTGCGCGCGATCGCCACGACCGGGGCGTTCAGGTGCCTTCCGCCCATCGAGCCGTAGTAGGACGCGTCCCCGAACGAGAAGACCCCGCCGTCCGAGGCGACGAGCCAGTAACCCATTCCATCGGGTGTTGGGGCCATTCCGACGATCGGGGCGTCAAGCCGCCTGCCTCCCATCGAGCCGAGGTACCGCGCGGCCCCGAAGCCGAACACGCCGCCGTCGTCAGCCACCTCCCAGTAACCCTGGTTCCCTGGACGCATCGCGGCACCCACGACCGGAGCGTTCAGCCGCCTGCCTCCCATGGACCCCAGGTACTCGGTGCCGAAGTTGAACACGCCGCCGTCGGCGCCCGACTCCGCGTAGCCCTGCTCCGTCTCGCCCTCGCGGTCTGTCGCCTGATCTAGGTCACAGGTCGAGTCGCCGACGACATTGCCCCCTGCGGAGCTCCATGCAAGAGGCGAGGGAGAGCCGGCTCCGATGCTGCAGTCCTCCTCGTGGCCAGCCGGTGTCGTGTTGCCGGCGATCACCGAGTCGCCGATGGTCCCTCCGGCCGACTGCGCCTTGCCAGCCTGGTCCGCGATGCCGGGCCCGATGTCGGCCGAGTTTCCGGAGATCGTCACGTACTCGAGGTCCACGTGATGCACCCTCGAGCCGTGGGTGCCCGAGATCGCGATCGCTCCTCCTGTGCTGTCGGGACCGGTCGCCGAGTTGTCCAAGAAGGCCGACTCCGTTGCCTGAAGGACCCAGACCAAGTAGATCCCGCCTCCCTGGTTGGCCGAGTTCTGCTCGACCGTGGTGCCGACGAGCGAGGCGGAGTCGTCCTCCCAGATCGCTCCGCCGAGCACCTGCGCGTGGTTATCGAGGAACGTGCAGTCCTGCGACGTGAAGCCTGACTCGGCCCACAGGGCTCCTCCCTCACCGTTGTCCGCCCCCGTTGCCTGGTTCCGGGAGAAGGTGTCGCCGACCAAGAGCTCCCCTTGGCCTGAATCGGCTACGGCGCCACCGTTGCCGTCGGAGGCGACGTCCTCCTCGAAGGAACTGCTCTCGATGTCGGCGCCGGCGCCCCCGTCGTAGATGGCCCCGCCGAAGCTCGCCTTGGTCGACCCAACGGCCTGGTCTGCGGTGAACGTCGAAGAGCTGACGCCTAGGAACGAGACGTCGTAGATCGCTCCGCCGATGTCGGATCCATGTCCCGACACCGAATCGGCACGGAACCACGAGGAGCTCACCGTGAGAGGCCCGTTCGCGAATACGGCCCCGCCTGACGCGTCGCCTTTCTGCGAGGCTGTCGAACGGTCCTGCGAGAAGCTCGTCGCCGTCACGGTCACGCCGCCGCTCTTCTCGTAGAGCGCGCCCCCGAAGGAGCTCCTTGTCGACAGGCCCTGTGCCGAGTCCGAGTCGAAGACGTCTGACGAGACGTACAGGGGACCCGAGTCGAATATGGCGCCGCCCGAGCTGTCGACCGAGGAGGACGAAGCGGTGTCCGAGTCGAGGCTCGTCTGCTGGAGCCATGTCGCGCAGTCCTGCAGGAACATCGCACCGCCGAATGCAGCGGAGTCGTCGTCGAGCGAGGAATCGACGATGCGCAGCGACGCGTTCGACGCAGCTATGCCGCCCCCGTCGTCGGTCGCCGAATCGTCGCTCACCGACGATCCCGACATCCAGATCTGTCCCGAAGTCGCGATCCCGCCGCCGTCGGTCGCGCGGCCACCCGACACCGCGGCGTTATCGAGCACGAGCGTGTCGTTCGCATCCATGACGTCGACGTCACCGCCCGCCGTCGCACTTCCTCCTGTGAGCGTCATCTTGGACACCGAGGCGACGGCACCGCTGAAGGGGCTCTTGCCCGACCCCGACTCCCTCACGGTCAGGTCGCGCGACGAATCGTCTGCGGTGACCGTGGTCCTCGTGGTCCCTTCACCCTCGAATTCGATGCCGGCAGGATCGGTCACGACGAGCGGACCGAGCGAAAGACGGTACGTCCCAGCCGGGAGGATGACCGTCACCGGCTCCGCGAGGGCATCGGCCTCTTCGACGGCGCTTCGCAACGTGCACATGCCCGATCCGTCTGCGCAGATCCCGTCCCCCGGGTGCGCGTCATCCGCGTCGGCCGTGGTGTCGACGACGAACTCATGTGTCAACGACTTGTAGATCGGTGACCGCCGCGGCAGCGGGAACGGGTGCGATCGATGAGCCGAGGCTCCCGAGGAGCAGGGCCATCGACGCGGTGGCCGAGGCGAGCCAGACGGCCCGGCGTGGGCGACCGGTCGTGCCCGCGCCGCGTCGGAGTGACATGGTTCGCACTGCGCATGGCTCCTTGGTGCGGATGCTCGTCGGCCCGGGGGACGGTCGACCCGTGTGCTCGAAGCAAACCTGCCGCTTTTAGCGCGCATATGCAAGCAAATCCGGCCCAAGAAGCGGCCCAAGAAGCAGAGCCGGTGAGCCAAGGCGGGCGAGCCAGCTACCCGACGGGCATCGGGTCTGCCGAGGCGGCAGGTCCAGCGTCCGCTCTCGACGGTGCCGCCACCGGGAAGTGGCAGGCGACGAACTGTCCAGGGGTCAGCTCTCTGATCTGGGGCTCTTCCTCGGCACAGCGGGACTGTGCATAGGGGCAGCGAGTGCGGAACCTGCAGCCCGACGGCGGGTCGATCGGCGAAGGCAGGTCGCCTTCGAGGCGCTTGGGCATCTCGTGGGCGCCGACGGTCGGATCCGGCTCGGGGATCGAGGCGAGCAACGCCTCGGTGTATGGATGCGCCGGCCGGTCGTACAGCACGTCGGGCGGTGCGAGCTCGCAGAGCTTCCCCAGGTACATGACCGCGACCCGGTCGCTCACGTGCTTCACGACCGCGAGGTCGTGCGCGATGAAGATCATCGTCAGGCCCATACGGACCTTCAGGTCCTCGAGGAGGTTGAGGATCTGAGCCTGGACCGAGACGTCTAGCGCCGAGACCGGTTCGTCGCAGACGAGCAGCTTGGGCTCGAGCATGAGCGCGCGGGCGATGCTCACCCGTTGGCACTGGCCGCCCGAGAACTCGACCGAATGCCGGCCGCCCGCTGCGTCGGGGTCGATGCCGACGGCTTCGAGCATCGCCGCGACCTTCTGCCGGCGCTCGGCTCGGGTGCCGATGCCCCAGATGCTGAGCGGCTCTGCGACGACGTCGCGAATCTTGCGCCTGGGGTTGAGCGAGGAGATCGGGTCCTGGAAGATGAGCTGGACCTTCGTGCGCAGTCGCCGCAGGTCGCCGTGATTGAGCGTCGTCAGGTCCGTGCCCTCGAGGCGGATGCGACCCGGACGTGGGCGGGTGCACCATCGCAATCGCCCGCCCGGTCGTCGACTTGCCGCACCCGGATTCGCCGACGAGCCCGAGGGTCTCCCCGGCGGCGACATCGAGGCTCACGTCCGAGACGGCATGGACGCGCCGCCTTCCGTGGCCGAACTCGACAACCAGGTTCTCGACCCGCAGCAGCGTGTCGGGGCCGCGAAGGTGGGCGGTCCCGCTGCCGGCCATCACGCACCTCCCGACGCGTCGTAGATCTCCCGAGTTCCTTCGGGCCCCTGGTCGTCGAGGGCCCGTTCGCCGACCTGCGGCAACGTCCCGGCCTCCGAAGCCGAGACGGCCACACTGGAGCCGACGGCGTGAGCGGCTTCGGGCACACGCTCCGACCCGTTGCCGGCGCTGAAGACCACGGCCGCCGGCAGTCCGGCGCGCAGGTTGCTCGCGTAGCGCCTGCTCGCCTTCGGGGGAGCCGACGGGGAACCAGCACCTGAACAGGTGGCCCGGGTCCGGCGTTCCGCAGAGGCGGCTCTTCCTCGCTCGCAACGAGGTTGGGCGTAAGGGCAGCGCGGGGCGAACTTGCATCCCTTGGGGGTGTTCGCAAGGTCGGGCGGCCGGCCGGGTATCGACCGGAGTCTGGAATGGCTCGCGTCCGTGAGCCTGGGGATCGACAGGAGCAGAGCCTCTGTGTACGGCATGCGGGTGTGCTCGAACAGCTCTCGCGTGGGTGCCTGCTCCACGACGCGACCCGCGTACATGACGACGATCTCGTCGGTCCGGTTCGCGACGACCCCGAGGTCGTGAGTCACGAGCACCATCGCCATCGAGCGCTCGCGTTGCTGGTCCGAGAGCAGGTCGAGGATCTGCGCCTGAACCGTGACGTCGAGCCCGGTCGTGGGCTCGTCTGCCATGAGCAGCTTCGGACCGCAGGCCAGTGCGATCGCGATCATGACGCGCTGGCGCATCCCGCCCGACAGCTCGTGCGGGTAGACGCGCAGCCGCCTGATCGGGTCGGGGATCCCGACCGAATCGAGCAGCGCGACGGCGGTGTCGTGAGCGGCCTTGCGGTCGAGCCCGAGCCTCTTGCGCAATCCTTCTGTCATCTGCCTCTCCACCCTGAGGACCGGGTTGAGGGCCGTCATCGGGTCCTGGAAGACCATCGCGATCTGCGTGCCCCAGACGTCTGCGCAGCGTCGCGTCGGCGGCAGGCTCGAGATCTCGTGGCCTGCGAACCGGACCGTCCCCGAGTGCTGGACACGCGGTCGGGGGCAGCAGTCCCATGACCGACCTCGACAGGACAGTCTTGCCCGAGCCCGATTCGCCCACGACGCCGAGGGTCCGGCCCCGTTCGAGCTCGAACGACACGCCGTCTACGGCTCGCACGAGCCCCCTGTCGGTGACGAACGACGTGTGCAGGTCCTCGACCTGCAGGATAGGGCCCTCGAGCTCCTGTACGGAGGGGAAGGACAGCCGGCTCCTCCGCGAGCCGATCACACGTTTCCTTGGCGGATGTCGAACCGGGAACGGAGACGGTCTCCTATGTAGCTGATCGAGACGAGCAGGAAGAACAGGTACAGACAGGGGAACAGCGGTGATCCAGATGTCGCTGTTGTTCTGAAGGTAAGGAATGCCCTCCGAGATGATGTTCCCGACCGAGGGATGCGGCTCGGGGATGGAAAGCCCGAGGAATGCGAGAGAACCCTCGATGATCGCCACCGAGGCCACCCCGATGAGGCCGTACGACAATCCTGCAGGAGCGATGTTCGGGAAGGATCTCCCTCACCAGGATCCGGGGGGTCTTCGCCCCCATCGTCCGCGCCGCGGTCACGAAGTCACGGTTCACGTAGGCGAGCGATGTGGCCCGGAGCACGACGAAGAGCTGCGGGACCGATGCGACCGCGAAGATGAGCGTGAGCTTCAAGACGGTCGGGGGCTCCCAGAAGGCGATGATCACGAGGATGGCGAGCAGCGGTGGGAACGAGATGATGATGAACGCGATCGCGTTGGCGACGTTGTCGACGATCTTGCCGGTGTACGCGGCGAGCATGCCGGCCGTCCCGCCGATGATGAGCCCGATGGCGATCGAGGCGAAGCAGATCATGAGCGTCGGCTGTGACCCGTAGATGATCCGCGAGAGCAGGTCGCGGCCCAGGTCGTCGGTGCCCAACAGGTGGCCGAGCTCGGGCCGAGGAACGGCAGGGCGATCCGATGTGAGGTCGGCGACTGCAACGGGAGCACGCTCGCGAAGATGGCGAGCAGGATGATGAAGCGACCCAGCCCACGCAGATCCAGAAGAAGACACCGAGCTTCTTGTGCGCCCGGAACTCCGTCTCGACGTCTCGAGGACCGTCATGGGCGACCCGCCGGGCAGAAGGAGGCCGGCGCTCCTGACCGTCTCGCTGGCAGTAGCGCGATTCGGCGAGGTCAGGCACGGGCGATCCTCGGGTCGAGGACCGTGTAGAGGAAGTTCACGAAGAAGTTCACGACGACGTACACGAGGGCGACCACGAGCGCCATGCCCTGGACCGCCAGGTAGTCGCGTGGTTGATCGAGTTGACGAGCTGATATCCGATCCCGTTTAGGCCGAAGAGGTACTCGACGACGAATGCGCCGGTTATGAGCGTGCCGATGTTGAGGCCCGCCGACGCGAGCATCGAGAACGAAGAAGGCCGAGAGCGTGTGTCTGACCATTATGTAGCGCGTCGACAGGCCCTTCGACTTCGCCATGGTGATGAAGTCCTCCTGAAGGGTGCTTATGAGGTCGCCACGAAGCAGGCGGAAGTAGACCGCTATGGACCCGAGCGCGAGGGCGATCGACGGCAGGGTCATGTCGTGGATGTTCGTCAGTGGCGCGGAGCTGAAAGAGGGCGCTCCGGTGGCGGGGAAGAGATGGATCTTCACCGCGAACACGAGCGCGAGGATCGGGCCGATCACGAACGCGGGCATCGCGAGCATGCCGAAAGTGGACATGCCGGCGAGACGGTCGAACAACCGGTTCGGGCGTCGCGACGCGACGAGCGCGAGAGGAATGGCGATAGCGAACGAGATGATCTGGGAGTACAGGATCAGCTCGAGGTCGAACGGGAAGGCGTTCGCCGATGGTCGTCGTCACGTTCTGATGGTTGAGGAAGGACTCGCCGAGATTCCCGTGGAGGACGTTCTTGAACCAGATCCAGTACTGGTCGAGAAGGGGTTTGTTCAAGCCCAGCTGTTTGAGCAGTGCGGCGCGGTTCTGCGGGGTCTGGTTCGGCCCGAGGATCGTGTCGACGGGGGTGCCGGGCAGTAGGTGGACGAGCAGGAAGGTCAGGATCGAGATGACGAAGACGATCACGACCAGCTGGACCAGCCGGGTAAGCAGGTAGCGGCGCACCGGTCGTCCTCCGCGGCGTCAGGCGCTGTAGGGCTTCGGGCCCAGTAGCTCCGCGTCCGGCACCGCGGGCGTCATCGGATCGCGCCGGGGTCGTGACCGACCCGGCTCAACGCCTGCCGCCGTCATCTGATGCACGGGCATCCCCCTGGATCGTCGTGCCGGTTCCCGGCGTGACGGTAGCGCCATTGTCGGCGGCGCGCCGGACATCGTAGACCTGCACCTGCAAAAAACGGGGAGCGCGGGGTCCAGTACGGCCGCGAGTCCGCGGTCCGCGCCGAGTCCCAGGGGATCGCGGGTGCACGTGGTTACGATGCCCCATGCTCGGGGCGCGCTGGGGCGTGCGGACGGCGGCGGCGCCATGGCTGCTCGCGCGAGCTGTCGTGCTCGCGGCCCTGGCGGTCACCCGGGAGCTCGCTAGCGACGGGACTCTGTCAGCGCAGTCCGCGTCGCGGGTCCACCAGGGACTGCTCGGTTGGGATGCCGGGTGGTACGAGGCGATCGCCAGTCACGGGTACGCGGGGGCGGGATCGGCGTCTTTGCGCTTCTTCCCGCTCGTGCCCGCCGTCGCCCGCGGTCTGGCCGAGCTCCCGGGGATATCGGTAGGGGCCGCGCTCGTCGTCGTGGCCAACGTGTCGGCACTGGGCGCCGCTGCTCTGCTCGCCTGCCTGGTGCGGCTCGAGACCGGGGACGCCCAACTGGCGCGCAGGGCCACATGGCTGCTCTGTCTCGCCCCGCCGGCGTTCGTCTTCGTCATGGGCTACGCCGAAGCGACGTTCGTGCTGCTCTGCGTCGGGGCCTTCTTCTGCATGCGCCGGCGCCGTTGGTGGTCGGCAGCCGCGCTTTCGCTCCTGGCCGGGCTTGCCCGGCCGCTCGGGGCCCTCCTCGTCGTTCCCGCGGTCATCGAATGCGCGAGGGCATGGCGCCAGACCCACCCGGTCAGGTCCACGATGTCGGCCCCCACGAGCCGCTCGAGCCGGGGGGCCGCCCTGGTGACGGTCGCGGCAGGCCCGGTCGGATGCGGTGCCTTCCTGGCATGGTGCGGCTGGCGTTACGGCGACGCGTTCGCCCCACTGCGGATCCAGCAGGAAGCTGGACATCGCGGAGCCCTCGCCGATCCGCTGCGGACACTCGCTCACGACGCCTCGCTCCTCGTTCACGGAAGCCATCTCGGTACGGCGATGCACCTACCGTGGGTCCTGCTCGCCGTGCTGCTCGCGGTCGTCGCATCGGCGAGGTTGCCGGCGTCTTACGCTGCGTTCGCCTTCTGCATCCTTGCGGTGGCTCTCACGGCATCGAACCTCGATTCGTTCGAGCGCTACGCGCTGTCGGCATTCCCTCTCGTGATCGCCGGCGCAACTTTGTACCGCTCTCCACGCGCCGAGACGGCGGTATTGGTGCTCGCCGCGGCTGGTCTTGCGTGCTACTCGGTCCTGGCGTTCACCGGCCTGTACGTGCCGTAGGTCCGCCCACCGTCCTGGGCCGGTCAGCCCGGAACCGGTATCCTCCCCCGGGGGTCCGCCGGGCGATGTTCGAACAGACGTGGCGGGGGCAGGTCGTTGTGCCCCCGTCCGTGCTCTGAATCACGCCTGGTGCGGTCCGGGCGTGGACCGCGGTGTCCGCTCGCGGGTGTCCGGCGAACGACTGGGAGTTTTGGCAGTGGTGCGATCGACAGCAGAGGCGAACGGCAAGTCGGCGCCTCCCTCGGGGGAACCGGAGGAGATCCCGACGCGCGCGTCGAGGGCGCTTCCGACGACTCTCCCGTCGTCGTGATCGGTGCGGGTCCGGCCGGCTTGACGGCTGCATACCAGCTCACCAGGGCATCCCGGCCCGTGGTGGTGCTCGAAGCAGACGACGTGGTCGGAGGGATCAGCCGCACGGTCGAGCGCGACGGATGGCGGTTCGACATAGGAGGACACCGCTTCTTCACCAAGGTCCAGGCAGTCGACGATCTGTGGCACGAGATCCTCCCCGACGAGGATTTTCTCCTCCGTCCGAGGATGAGCCGCATCTACTACGACGGCAAGTTCTTCGACTATCCCCTCAGGGCCTTCAACGCCTTGAAGAATCTGGGCGTCGTGGAGGCGTCGTTGTGCGTGCTGTCCTACGCGTGGGTGCGGGTCAGGCCCCCGAAGGACTTGGACTCGTACGAGGGATGGACGGCTTCACGCTTCGGTTGGCGCCTATACCGCACTTTCTTCAAGACGTATACCGAGAAGGTCTGGGGCGTTCCCGGCACCGAGCTCAAGGCCGACTTCGCCGCGCAGAGGATCAAGACCTTGTCGCTCGGAAAGGCGATCGGCAACGCCCTGCTGCCGAAGAAGCACGGAACCGACGTGACGAGCCTCATAGAGGAGTTCCAGTATCCGAAGTTCGGCCCCGGCATGATGTGGGAGCGCTGCAGGGAGCTCGTCGAGCAGGCAGGCGGCGAAGTCAGGATGACGAGCCCGGCGACCAAGGTCTACCGGCGCGAGGGCGGCGCTTACGCGGTCGGATACACCGACGGGACGAAGGAGTCGGTCACCGGCGCGAGCCACGTCATCTCGTCGATGCCGTACTCGGCGCTCGTGCGATCCATGGACCCGCCCGCGCCCTCCGAGGTGCTTCGGGCTGCCGCGGATCTCCATTACCGGGACTTCCTCACCGTCGCGCTCGTCGTGCCTCAAGATGCCGGGTTCCCCGATAACTGGATCTACGTCCACTACCCAGGGGTGAACGTGGGACGCATCCAGAACTTCGGCTCGTGGTCCCCGTTCATGGTCAAGGACGGTCGCACCTGCCTCGGACTCGAGTATTTCGTCTTCGAGGGTGACGAGCTGTGGAAGTCCGACGACGAGACCCTCATCGAGATGGCGACCGGCGAGCTCGCCACCCTCGGCCTCGTCGAAAGCTCCGACGTGGAGCGCGGCTTCGTGGTGCGGATGCCCAAGGCCTACCCCGTCTACGACGAGGGGTACCTCCAGGCTGTCGAGACGATCAGGGCATGGCTCGCCAAAGAGGTGCCGAACGTGCATGCCGTAGGCCGCAACGGGATGCACAAGTACAACAATCAGGACCACTCGATGTACACGGCCATGCTCACCGTGGAGAACATCGTCGAGGGAGCTCACCACGACATCTGGGTCGTGAACGTCGAAGAGGAGTACCACGAGGAGAAGGCACGCGAACGCGGGCGAGGGCACCGGCAGGGCGGCGCCTGTCGTGCCCAGGCGCGTGGCCACCGCTGCCACCCGGCGATGATCAGCTGAGAAGGCCGAAGAGACGAGTGACGATGTCGCGGTGAGGCCGAGCGGGATGGTCCCCATTGGAGCGGCCGAGGACCTCGCAGAGAGCGACCTCGGAGATTCCGGCGTCGTAGCGGGGATCCGACATGCGGGGCCCATCGCCATAGCGGGCCTCGTGGCCAACGGGGCGAACGTCGTGGTGACCGTGGTGGTGGCGAGGCTGCTCACCACGAGGGGCTACGGGGAGCTCGCCCAGTTGAACGGGATCTTCCTGTTCCTGTCGATGCCCGGATCGGCCTTGCTGGTGGGCGTGGTGAGACGCGCGACGGCTCTGCGCACTGCGGGGCTCGGAAAAAGCGTCCGTTCGTTCGCAATTCGCCTCCACCGGCTGACTCTCGCCGGCGTGGCGCTGCTCACCCTGCTCGCCCTGCTTCTCCAGGACGCCGTCGCGCACGCCCTGTCGCTCGACAACCCGGGCGGCATAGTGCCGATCGTCGCTGCCGGGGGGATCTGGCTCGCGCTCTCGGTCGACAGGGGTCTTCTACAGGCGCGTCGCGCCTACCGGCCGCTCGCAGCGAACCTGCTCGTGGAGGGCGGCATGCGCATGGCGTTCGTGCTCGTGTTGACAGGAGCCGGCTTCGGCGTGACTGGTGCCTGTGTCGGGGTGCTCCTCGGCGAGGCCGCGGCCGCGGCACATGCCCGGTTCGAATCGACGCGCCGGTGGGCTGCAGAGCCCGAGCAGTCGGAGCCGGGGGCACATCGGGCGGTGACCTCGCGAAGGCACCTTGCCTCTGACGTCGCGACCGCGTTCGGGAGCCTCGCCTTCCTGGCGCTGCTCCAGAACCTCGACGTGATCCTGCTAGGACGGGAAGCCCCCAGGCATTCCGGCACGTACGCGGCCATCTCCGTTGCCTCGAAAGCGATCGTCTTCGGCGCGATCGCCCTGGGCAGCTACCTCCTCCCGGAGGCGACGATCAGGTGGCACAGGGGCGAACACGCTCTGCGGCAGCTCGCCACGACCGCCGTCATCCTCGCCGTCCCGGCGTTGGGGCTCCTAACCGTCTCGCTCGCCGCACCCAAGCTTCTCATCCGTCTCGCCTTCGGTTCGCGCCTCGTGGGCAGCGTCGGGATCGTTCTCGACGCTCGTCGCTGCGATGGTCTTCCTGTCCTTGACCGTTCTCCTGACCAACTACCTCCTGGGGGCCGGGAGGCGATGGATCGTCGCCGTCCTCGGAGCCGGGACCGCGGCCGCGGCGGTGACCTTCTACCAGGCTCATGGCGATCCTTCGCGCACCGCACGTTCGGACCTTGTGGTCCAGGCCCTGCTGGCGGCCGTAGTCGGTGTCGGCTTCCTCAGGGTCCACAAGGTCGCCAGGAGGCGTCCGGGGCTACAGTGATGCCCGCCCGGATCTTCCGGACCGCTGGAACGGGGGGCCCGAGGGACGGCCTTGAGGCAGAAGAGCACTACCGCGGCCGCACGGGCCGAAAGTGGCCACAGGAGCGCTGCACTGGTGTCGACGACCGCTGCCGAGGAGCCCAATCCCCGCCCCATCGAGGGCGGCCAACTCGGCGAGCTGGTAGAAGAGGCCCGCCGTCTCGACATGGGTCGGGTCCACATCCTGGCCTGGCGCGACCTCGACGACCCCGAAGCCGGGGGATCGGAGCTCCACGCTCACCGCATCGCCTCTCTGTGGGCCGGCGCAGGCCTCGAGGTGACCATGCGGGCATCGAGGGCCGAGGGTCTCCCGATGTTCACAGAGCGCGACGGCTACCGGGTTGTCAGGAAATCGGGCCGCTACGCCGTGTTCGCGAGGAGCGCGCTGAGCGGGGCATTCAGGCGGCACGGCCGTAATGACGGATGGGTCGAGATCTGGAACGGCATGCCCTTCTTCTCGCCTCTCTGGGCGACCGGCCCGAGGATCGTGTTCCTCCATCACGTCCACGCCGAGATGTGGCAGATGACGCTTCCGCCGAACCTCGCCCGGATCGGCAGGTTCGTGGAACAGAGGCTCGCGCCACCTCTATACAGGCGCACGAGAGTGGTCACCCTGTCCGGGTCCTCTCGCGACGAGATCGTGTCGATGCTGAAGATGCGGCCAGAACGCGTGAGCGTCGTACCGCCCGGTGTCGAGAGGCGTTTCAGCCCCGGTGCAAAGCGCTCTGAGTCTCCTCTGGTGGTCGCCGTCGGCAGGCTCGTGCCGGTGAAGCGCTTCGACGCCCTGTTGGACGCGCTCGCCAAGGTACGTGTCGACCATCCTGGCCTGCGGGCGGTCATCGTCGGAGAGGGATACGAGCGAGAGCGCCTCGAAGCGCGCCGGCGCGAGGTCGGCGCGGACGACTGGGTCGAGATGCCCGGGAAGCTCTCGGACGCCGAGCTGATCGACGTCTACAGGCGGGCCTGGATCCTGGTCAGCTCCTCGTTGCGCGAGGGGTGGGGGATGACGGTCACCGAGGCCGGCGCCTGCGGGACCCCTGCGGTCGTCACCCGCATCGCCGGGCACGAGGACTCGGTCGACCACGGGGTGAGCGGGTTGCTCGTGGACGATCCCGCCGGGATCGCGCCGGCGGTCTCTTCGCTCATCGCAGATCCGGCCCGTCTGGAGAAGCTCGCTAAGGGAGCCGTCCGGCACGCCGGAAGGTTCACGTGGGAGGCGACGGCGGCCGGGACGCTCGGCGCGCTCGTCGACGAGGCCCGGAGGCGTCACCTGGCTCGGTGACCCCCGGCTCGGTCACCCCGGCTCGGTCGCCCCCGCCTCGGTGACACCCGGTGGGTTGCGGATGCGTTCAGCGAGGGCGTCCGCACCGAGAAGCAAGACTGCGAGCGACGTCATGATCGCTGCGGGCTCGAACTGACCCGGCCACGTAGCGCCGACGGGGTAGTGGTGCTGCGCCTGCCCGACTGTCACGTATACGGCGGCTGCAACCACCAGTCCCACGGCTGACAAGGTGACCACGATCCTCGTCCAACGGACGATCACCACGAGGCCGGTCGCTGGACCGACTACGAGGCCCGCCCACGGAGACCACGGTGTGGAGAGCGCGGCGGCGGCGAGCCCGGCTCCGGCTGCGGTCAGGGCCGCGATCCAAAGAGGCCGACGTTGCGCTCGTCGAAGGCGAAGCGGCGAGCACAGGACCGGGCTTGCGTCATCGCGACTGATCGCATCCCCGTCCACGGACGCAGTACGAGCATCCACGTCCACGGACGCGGTACCGGCGCTCGCAGACACAGTCTCGACGGCCGCGTCCAGGTCCTCCCGGACCCGGCTGTTTCGCGAACGCCAGGATTCCCATCCGGTCCTCCTGGGCCTCCGGCGCGGCAGCAGGACGAGGACCAGGCAAAGGACAGCGGCGGCGCCGGAGACGAAGAGCGCCTCGAAGACGCGATTCTGCGGTGTCCAGTCGAGGCTCACCTCGAACGTCCCCGATTTCCCCGCGGCACCGAGGGCGGAGGGGTCCACCTTCCAACCGTTCGCGAAGCCGTCGATCAACGTGGAGCCGCCGAGCGATCCGCCGCCGTCCACGGTCGCCTGCCAGCCGCGGTTCTGCGTCTCGCCGAGCACCAGCCAGAAGGGTGTCGTAGCGCCCGTCACCTGGAGCTTCCAGCTCGTTGCGGTCGTCGAGATGACTTTCACACTCGGGGCACCGCCCGCGATGTGAGGAGCGACCACCGGATCGCCGGGGCTGTCGGGCTCGGCGCCCCCTCCGGGCGCAGAGTCGAGCGTGAGCTGGTCGAGGTCCCATCCGGTCGAGTGCGCACCGTTCGCGTGGCCGTAGGTCGCGACGACCGTGTGGGCACCGGGACCGAGCTTCAGCCCCCCGGCGTCGGGCCCGCAGAGCGCCAGAGGGAGCTCGTCGCCGTCGAGCGCCGTGGCGCTCGGTCCGCTGATCGTCACCCAGACGGGCTTGGAGTCGACCGTGAGCAGCTTGTCGGTGCACACGGCCGGGATGGTGGCGGGCGGGGCGGGCTCGTCCACTCCCGGGATGCCGAGCTCCGCGATGCCGATCGGCATGGCGAGCGGGGACTCCGAGTAGTAGTTGACGGACGTCTCGGTCCTCACACCGGTGAACGTGAAGGTGAGAAAACGACCCGTCAACGGGCGGAAATCGAGCGGCACGGTAACGGTGTTCCCCTGGCGCCGTCCGTCTGCGACGGGAGGCAGGTTGAGTTCGACGGAGTTGGACGCGTCCGGAACGCACCGTGAGCTGACAGGCAGCGTGTCGCAAGCCGTGACGCGGACGCTCGTCGGTACGGAGTGGTGGCCGTCGGCGACCACTTGCAGGTCGAGGTGGCTCACCGTCACGGGGCTCGGCAGGTTCACCTCGATCCAGGGATCGACCTGCGCGGCCGAACCCCGGCGACCACATCGTGGCGGGGTTGCCGTCGAGCGCCGCCTCGGCCCCGTCGCGCAGGTCGCCCGGCAGGCGGCCCGACGAGTAGGCGACGATGCCGGTCCCGTTCGACCCCGCCCTGCCGACCAGGCGGTCGATGGCGTCGTCGGGAATGAGCGAGTCGATCGATGCCTCGCCGGTGAGTGTGAAAGTACGCGCCGTGGGCAGCCAGAAGATCCGCGACATGCTGATCTCGGGGTCGGTTCTCGGCGGCTCGGGGGCAACCCGCAGACGCGTGAGGATGACGGCGAGGCGGTCGTTCGCCGAAGCGGCGCCGAGAGCGCGCAGCATGTCTTGTGGCAGCGAGACGAATTCCTGCATCTTCACGCCGGGGATCCGGACCTCGGCGAACCCGACCCCGGGCAGGCTTGCGGTGTTCCCGGCCTGGCTGAGGTTGGTGCCGTCGATGGTGATGCGAAGGGTCTGGAAGGTCGTGGAAGGGAAGGTCAGCGTCTGGCCCTCGCCCGACAAGGAGCGCGACGCCGGGCCCAGGGACACGTGCACCGTCTTTCTCCCGTCGAAGGTGAGGGTCGCGCTCGTGATCCAGCGCGTGAGTGAACCGGTGATGACCTGAAGCAGGTTGATGTGGTCGGTGGTGGTCGGATGGTCGAGGGCCACCTGCCACCACTGCCCGACCGGGTTGGAGAATGCCGAGGTCTGCCACGACGTCTGAGTGTCGCCGTCCAGTGCCATCGCCGCTCGGTCCTCGGGCAGGTACTGCACGTCGTTTCCGTAGTCGGACGCAACCACTGATTTGATCCCGCTGAAGACGGTCACCGACTGCGAGCCCGGGGTGTCAGGCAAGAAGCTGTCGATCGGCTCGGCCGTAGGGTCGTCAGACGGTGTCTCTGTTGCAGTCTCGGTGTACCCGGCGTTCTGAGCCACGGAATTCCAGCGGAACTCCCGCTTGCGGTCGCTGTCGGTGACGACGAGCGTCGCGCCGCTCCCAGCAGCTTGTTGGATCGCGCCTGGTTGGCTGTCCAACGTCGTCGCATAGAGAATCGTGGGGTTCCCGGCGAGGAGGCCTACGTCTGCCGCTGCCGAGATGCCCTCGGCGTCTCCGTCGACTATGAGCGGGGCGGATTGCGGCTCGGCGCGCACGATCTGCCTCGGGTCGTCGACGGGGTAGACCTCGAGCGGCGACGGCTGCGGCGCGTCAGGAGACTCGGCCTCGGTGACCTCGTCGATCTCGGCGATGAGCGAGTCGTTCGGCTGAGGGGTCCCGTAGTCGGTCGGTTTCCCGAGGCCTGCCGGGCTCGGGGTGAGGTCCTGCTCGACCTGAAGCGGTGTGGGCTCGTTGTAGCGCTCGTACGCGAGATCGTTCTGTACGAGGACGTCGCCGGCGCTCATGAGGCTCGCCATCGGTGCGAGCCCGCTCGGCACGAAATAACCCTCCTGGATGGGGTCGTCCATCGCGTAGAGAACGTCCTGAGTGGCGAGCGACCCGTACTCCTGTTGCTCTCGCTGCACGAAAGGCCGCGAGAGCAGTGCCGGGTACACCGTGTCGATCGTGTCGCCGAACCTGTAGGCGGCGAAGTTCTGACCGGGTATGGCGAGAACCCGCGTCGCGGCCGGCCCCGTCCCTCCCGGTTGCGTGTTCAACGCGTTCGTCGCGTCGGTGAGGAACGTCGGAAGCGTCGCCGGCTGCGTGAAATTGTCGGCGACCGTCGTCCCGTTGAACACCGCAGGGTTCGCCGCGCACACGAGACCGATCGCCGCGCCGGCCGACACGAGACCTGCGAGCCGCACACTGCGCGCTGAGCGCGCTCACCCCGGCCCCGAGCAGCATGGAGGTGCCGAGAAGCAAAAGAGGTGAAGCCCTGTCCGTCGATCGCATGGCCAGGCCGGCGGTGGTGTCGGTCATCACCCATTTGAGCAGCGCGCCCAGCGGCGACGGGTTCCCGAACGGGTTCGCCCCGACCGAGAGCACGAGCCCGACGACAACGAGAAGCACGAAGTACGCGCGATGCCGCCAACGCACGACGACGGCGGACACGAACGCGGCCACCGGCACTGCGAAGCTGGTGGCGATCAGCCATATCTCTTGCGTGAACTGGGAGGAAGTGGCGACCCACTGCCCGATTCGGTCAGAGCCGTAGAAGTACCAGTAGCCGAGACCTCTCAGGACCTCCGATGCGTACGACGTCTGGCTCACCGCTTGGACCGTCTCTGTGTACTTGAGGATGTCGAGCCCGTACCCGCCCTCGATCTCCAGGCCGACGATCCACCAAAGCGAGACAGCGAGGGTGAGCAACCCGGTGCGCCAGAGCACACCCCACGCCCTGCGCCACGTCTGCTCGCGGCTGACGAGCACCGCGTAAGGGAGCCACAGAAGGGGGCCTACGCCCACGTAGATGAGAGAGCTCGCGTTCACCCCGCCCGCGGTGAGAGCCACCAGCGCGAACAGGGCCGGATATCGCCACCCGCCCTGTCGCATCGCTCGCGCCACCAGAGCGACGAGCCAGGGCAACGCAGCCCACGACAGGAGGATCACCGAGATCCGGCCCACGTATTGCAAGAAGTAAGGCGAGAGCATGTACGCGATTCCCGCAGCCAGCGCGCCGGGACCGCGCATGGTGAGGGTGTGCGCCAGGTAGATGACGCCCGCGCCGGCAGCGAAGAGAGTTGCTCCTACCCAGAGCCGTTCCGCCGCCCACACCGGGATGCCGAGGGAATGAGTCGCAAGGAAGAACGGGCCCATCGGGAACAGGTACCCGAGCTGCTGGTGGGTGACGGTCCCGAGAGCGATGTCCGGATCCCACATCGACGCCGATTGGGCGAGGAACCGGGCGGGGTCGATGAAGAGATACGACTTCGTGTCGGAGTCGACGACACCCGGTTGTGACGCGAGCTGAGGGACGAAGGCGAAGAGCGCTACGACGATGTACTCGAGCCACGTGACCGCCGACATCCGAGCCGCACGGGTCTGGCGCACAGGGCGGGAGCGATGCGCCCGACGGGACGTGCCGCCCGGGTCCTGTGGCGTGGTCGCTGCCGCTTCTCGCGCCACGGGTATCGGTACGGTCCTCTCCTGCGCGCGGGTGGGGTGTGCCCGGCCCGGGTCGGTCCCGGCCCTGTCCGGCCCGGTAGTGTACGCACCGCCGGATGCGGGGCGCCGTCGGGGGGATATTGGGCCCCACTTCTAGGAGGTGAGTTGGCCAGGCTGACCGGAGAGCGCCCTGTCGAGGGGGTGACTCCCGACTCGTTGCTCGCTCTCCACGATGCGGGCTACCGCGCCGTCGCAGCATCGGTCGGCGACGGCAAGCTCCTCGATCTCGGGTGCGGGCAGGGTTTCGAGTCAGTCAGGTTGATCGGGCCCCGAAGACGCGTCGTCGGGGTCGACTACAGCCTCGACGCAGTGGAGCACGCAGCCAGGATCCACGCAGGCTCAGGGCTTTCGGTCGCGCGGACCGACGCATTGCGACTATGCATCGGTGGGGGTTCGTTCGATTACGTTTGCTCCTCCCATCTGATCGAGCATTTCGAGCACCCTGAACGCCATGTCGAGGAGATGGCCCGGGTCCTGAAACCCGGTGGTCGGGCGCTGATACTCACCCCCAATGCGCCCGCGGACTTCGAGAATCCTTTCCACATACACCTATTCGACGCGGACGAGCTGCGGTCGATGCTGTCAATTTCCTTTGGAGACGTCTGGGTCGGCGGGCTCGACGCCACCGACGCGGTCAAGGCGGACTTCAGGGCGCGGCGCGAGCGCGCAGCGAAGGTCCTCTCGCTCGACGTGTTCGACCTGCGCCACCGGATGCCGCGATCTTGGTACGTGGCCGGCTACACCCGAGCGCTGCCGTTCGCGTACAGGGTCATGGCGCGACGCGACACAGGGGGCGCGAGCGGCATCACGGCTGACGACTTCTTCGTGACCGACGACATCGACGACACGACCCTCGTGCTGTTCGCGACGGCCGGCAGTCCGCGACGTTGAGTGCGGTAACGGTCGGGCTCACCGGCGGGATCGGCTCGGGCAAGTCGACGGCCGCCAGGATGCTCGAGTCCAAGGGTGCCGTCCTCGTGGACGCGGACGCGATAGCGCGCGAGGTCGTGGAGCCCGGGGGGCCGGCGTACGGCGCTGTGGTCGAACGATTCGGGGGCGCAGTCGTCGCTCCTGACGGGACGATCGACCGCAAGGCCCTTGCGGAGATCGTCTTTCACGATCCGGAGGCTCTCGCCGACCTGAACGCAGCCACTCATCCCGTCATCGGGCAACTGATGGTCGAAAGACGCGCGGCTGCCGAGGCGGCGGGAGCCGTCGTGGTCATGGACATACCGCTTTTGAAAGCGACGCACCGCCAGCAGCTCGGGTTCGACGTGGTTGTGGTCGTCGACGCCCCCGTCGACGTGGCCGTGACGAGATTGGTCGGACAACGCGGCTTCGATCGCGCAGATGCAGAAGCACGCTTGGCGGCACAGATCAGCAGGGAGGAACGCCGCGCACTCGCGGACGTTGTACTCGACAACAGTGGGGACGTTGATTCGCTTCAGGCCCAGGTGGACCGGCTCTGGCGGGATCTGCTGGCGCGGGCCCAGCCTGGGACCTGAGATAGCTTTTGAAATCGACCGCGTGACGGAAACGGCGCCGGTACGGAAACTCGTCCGGGGGGCCGAGGAGCGCCTGGGATCCCTCGACGGGATCCGGGCTTTCGCGGTCTGCGCCGTGCTCCTGTACCACGCGGGCGTTGCGGGGGTGGGCGGGGGACTGCTCGGCGTCGACGTGTTCTTCGTGCTGTCAGGGTTCCTCATCACGAGCCTGCTCTGCGGAGAGCACTTGGTGTCCGGCACCATCCGCCTGGGCAGGTTCTGGGCGGGAAGGGCCCGCAGGCTCCTACCCGCGTTGCTGCTGCTGCTGATCGGGGTCGCTGTCTACGCCTGGGTCTTCAGGGACTCCGTCGACGTGACCGCCATCAGGGCTGACGCGATCTCGACCCTGCTCTACTTCGCCAACTGGCACTTCATATTCTCGAATCAAGGGTATTTCGCACAGTCCCTGGCGCCTTCACCGCTGCTGCACATGTGGTCTTTGTCGGTGGAGGAGCAGTACTACGTCGTATGGCCGTTGGTGGCCTTCTTGATCCTGCGATGGAAGGGACCGCGCCTGCTGGCCTGGGTGGCGGGGACCGGGGCTGCGGCGTCTGCCCTGCTCATGGCGACCATGTACCTTGCCGGGTTCTCGCCCGACCGGTTGTACTACGGGACCGACACGAGGGCGCAGGCGCTGCTCGTCGGATCGGTGCTCGGCGCGCTCGCATCGCGTCGCGATTGGAGGGTCGTTCCCGCCGGATGGGCCGAGACCGGCCGAGGTCGTGCGGTCGGGGCCGTCCTCGGAGTTTCAGGTGCGGGTGCTCTGTTGTGGTGCTGGCATGCCGTGGGGGGTCAGGACGCGTTCTTGTACGAGGGCGGATTCCTGTTGGTGGCCCTTGCCGCGGGAGCGGTGATCACGAGCGTCACGAGCTGGCGCGGCTCAGTGGTCGTCCGTGTCTTGTCGCTTGCTCCCATCGCGTACGTAGGGCGGATCTCCTACGGCCTGTACCTCTACCACTGGCCACTGTTTCTCGCCCTCGATCATGCCCACACCGGCCTGCAAGGATCTGCGCTTCTGGCGGTCCGGCTCGGCGTGACCTTCGTTGCCGCCGTGGCGTCGTTCCATCTCGTCGAGCAGCCGATAAGACGCGGCTACGTCGCACGCAGCTGGCGGGGACTTCCGATCGCTGCAGGCGGTGCACTGGCAACGGCGGCCGTGGTGGTCGTCGCGACGGTACCGCTTGCATTTGCGTCTGTTCCCGCCGGCCTGTTGAGAGGCTCCGTAGGGGTTCCGGTCACCGAGCACGAAGCCCTGGCCGCCGCTCACGCGTTTTCGTCCGACCCGATTCGTTTCTTGATGGTCGGCGATTCGGTCGCGTTGACGACCGCGGTGGGGCTCAGCTGGAACTCGATCGAGGACTACGGGGTCGACGTGATGAACGACGGAACTCTCGGGTGCGATCTGGATCCATTCGCGGTCCGCACCTACGGAGTCGCATACGGGAGCCCGGAATGCGGGAACTGGCCGAAGTCCTGGGCCAAGAAGGTGGCGACGGTCCATCCCATGGTGGTCGGCCTGCTCCTCGGACGTTTCGAGATCGCGGACCATCTCTACGACGGGACATGGGTGCACGTGGGGGACCCGGCGTGGGACGCACATCTCTTGGACGATCTCGACCGGGCGGTGACGATCCTTTCCGCCGGTGGGGCGCACGTGGTCATCTTCACCTTCCCCTATGTCGACCCGCCGTCGGAGCAGCCCGACGGCGACCCGTGGCCGGAGGACGTGCCGTCGCGGGTGAACGAGTGGAACAGCCTGTTGAGGCAGGTTGCCGCCGTGCATCCGACCACGACGACGCTGATCGA
This sequence comes from uncultured Acidimicrobiales bacterium, assembly GCA_963801315.1. Lineage (GTDB taxonomy): Bacteria > Actinomycetota > Acidimicrobiia > Acidimicrobiales > CAVXTF01 > CAVXTF01. The sequence goes on from CAWDEI010000007.1 coordinate 486,378, forward strand.
CCTCAATCACATCCTCGATCCCTCGGGCCACTACGCGACCACCATCGACGGCGTCGAGGTGAGGTTTCCCGACGACGGCATCCACGTGACCGTTCAAGGCGGCGAGTGGCTCCGCCCACGGATACTCCCCGAAGTGGCGAGGCTCGGGCTTCAGGCGAACGTGAAGGGTTGACTGCGAAGAGCTAGTGGAGGGTCAACGGCGAGGAGCTGGGTGAGAGACAGGTTCGATCGCAGACCTGCGCTGCTCGAGCTCGTCGCATATCGGAGTTGGCACCAGAACCGAGCGGACCGAACCGGAGAACCGCGGTGTCGTGGGGACCGATGACGGCGCCGAGCCGAGCCTTACGACCGTCGGAGGAGCCACCGGGTAGAGCAGCGAGAAGACTGGATTCCGGTCCAATGTGATGAAGACCATGCCGAGCTGAGTGACGAGGTCTATCTGTACCTCGTGCGGGCCGGGCCCGACGGCCACGGCCTGCTCCTCGTACCAGGCCCGGTCAGAAGCGCTCAAAAGCGACCCCTCGAAGATGTAGGAGAAGCTGTAGCGGTCACCGCCCTCCCAGGTGACGGCCACCACGTCCTGGGGCGAGGCACCGCCCGTCACGAGCAGGGGCTGGCGACGGCCCAGGTCGGTGGGCGCGAACGTCACCTCGAGCCGCACGGCACCGCCCCCGGCACCGAGCTCCACGGGTTGCCAGAGATTCCCGTCGAACTGGTACACCGCCGCGCAGCTCCCTACGACTGCGAGCTCGAGGGCCTCGCCGCTTGCCGGCAACTGGGACACGAACCGCACGTCTCTTGCCGGCCCGCCGAACAGTGACCTGTCGACCTGCTGCTGGAACGCCACCATTCCTGCGCGCTGTGGGATCGAGACGAGGGGGCCGAGCTCGCGTTGGTAGAAGAGGCTGAGCGAGAAGCTCGCCCACAACCCGAACAGCGCGAGCAATGCGAGTAGCGCCGCACCCGCCAATCGCGTCACCGAAGCGATGGTCGCCACACGATTCGCCAGAAAATGCCAGCCAGCCAGTGCAGCGAGCACGAGAAACGGTATGGCGTCAGCCAGGTACCGCTGCGCTATGAAAGCAATCGTGAGGATGCCGTAGGTGCCGGCCGCCGCCCCGACGAGGGGGACCCGCAATGTCGCGAGCCCTGCCTCGGTACGACGAGGCGACGCCGGAGGTGGGCGGCGTTTGTAGACCACGACGATGCCGACGAGCGCCAGGACGAACAGGATCGGCATGCATGTCGGGATGCTCGACGACCAATCCCTCGTGTCATACAGAAGGTGACCGAGCACCAGAGCCTTTCCCGGAAAGAAGAGAAAGGGAAAGAGCCGGGTCACAGAGAGCGCATCGGGCCGCACGAACTGCAAGAGGTTCGTAGGCAGGAACTTCAGGCCGAAGAGGCTTCCCCCGTTTGCTGCTAGCACCGCTTGGCGGTGGGCGTTCTCCAACGAGAAGACCTGCCGGCCGACCGGGATGCTGAAGAGCGAACCGAATTTGGCCTCGTTGACCCACGCGTACAGGACGAGCGGCACACCCAGGGCAGCCGTTAGACCGGCGAGGAACCACCCCGGTCTCTCGGGCACCCGGAGCCCGAGCACGTCGGCGATGCGCTCTGCACGGCGCTCATGGCGCGCCACGTGACGCGCGAGCATCGACAACAGGTAGACGAGTGCGACCAGCCCGATGGCGACCAGCGGCGCGGCGCCGACCGAGCCTCGTGTGAGCATGGCCAACGTGGCGAGGCTCCCGCTCGAGACGAGTCGGCCCGCAACGGGCCGTTCCAAGAAGCCGATCAGCGAGTAGAAGGCACCGAGGGTGAACGCCGCACCCCACATCTCGGCCTCCTCGTATACCTGCGCCGTGGAGCCGAGGAAGAACAGAACCGACCCCACGCCGACGACGACGATAAGGCCCGCAGTCAGCCAGCATTCGATCCTGCCGAGATCCACCGGGCCGCGCACCAGCCCGCGAATACGCCAGCAGAGCAGGCTGGCGAATATCAGTGCCACGACGAAGCCGATCAACAGAGATGGTTGGGTGAGGCGACCGTCGAGCCGGTGGGTGAAGAGCAGGATCGGGATCCGGAGAATTGCCGGCACTGGGCCGTAGTACATGTAGGTCCGGCCGCCTACCTGTATGCCCTCTATGGTCAGCACGCTTGCGGGCATGCTCCATGTTCCGTGCAGCAGCGAGCGCGCCTGCACGTCGTAGAAGTTCGAGAAAGGGGCGGATTGCAGAAAGTTGAATGTCCCGTCGGTCACGAGCCATGCGAACGCGGCGCCGCAGATGGCGATTGCGACGGCGCAGCTACGCGCGAACCGGGTTGCGGCGCGTGCACCACCCTCGCTCTGCACGGAGCGACACTAGTGTCCTGAGTTGTTCACGAACGTGACGGTCGAAGGCGCCTGAGCCTCTTTCTGCACCACCCTGCCAGGCCTTCAGCCGCTGCAACGATCCCGGCGCCCGCTAGCACGACGAGCGCCACCTCGAACTCCGCACGGAAGCGCACCTGGCCGTAACTCAGCGCCGCGATCACCGTCACCGCCACGGCCACTACGAGCAACGGCCAGACCTTCGCCGACCGCCTTCTCAGGACGAAGACGCCGGCCACTGCGAACGGAAGCAGCAGGTAATAGGAGAGCAGACCGGCGAAGGAGGCGGGGACAGGCCGTCCCTCGTTCACGTCGATGTCCACCATCTGAAGGGGCTCGTACAGGTCCCAGACCCTGCCCACCCGCGCCGCGGCAACGATCGGCAGCCTGCTCGCGTGCCGTTCGAGATAGTGAAGGCCGGCGTCGGTCTGTCTTGCAGACTCGACCGACTGATCCTTGGCGGGGGGGACCGAAAGCGAGCACGGGAGGCTCCAGCTACCCAGCCCCGGCCCGGAGTAGGCCTGCGGGCAATTCGCCCCCAGGAGCACCGGCCCTTCACCGGTCGAGACGAACGTCGGGTCGCGAAAGGAGGCCAGGTTCCGCCCGACCCAGGGCGACACGACGATCAGGGCCGCCAGGAGGCTCGTGGCTGTGAGCACGAGCCGTCGGCTCCATGGAAGTCTCCTCATGCAGAGCGTGGCAGGTACCAGGAGAAGAGGTAGGAGCAGGACGAGCTCTGCCCGGGTGAGTATCTCGAGCCCGCACGCGATGCCGAGGAGAACGCCGTTGACGATCCCCGGCGAGCCCAAGAAGCGGTACGCCGCGAGCAGGATCAAGACCATGAACAGCATGGTGACGGTCTCGGACATGACGATCCCGTTCGGGATCCACATGTTCGGGTAAATAGCGGCTACGGCTGCCGCGACGATCCCGACACGTGGCCCCGCCAGCCGGCGTCCCAGCAATCCAACACAGAGCACGACCGCCGACCCCAAGACCGCCATCGTCAGGCGCTGGGGAGTCTCACCTGGGGGCAAGCCGAAGAAATAGGTCACCGGTGTGATCACGAACGAGGTCATCGGCGGGTGCGCAGCGTCGGCGCCGTGCCCGAAGAGAATCGGGAAGAAATGGCCCGTAGAAAGAACGAGGGCCTGCAGCTCGTAGTACGCGGCGTCATATAGCTTGAATGGCTCGTTGCGCGTCACCACGAGTACGTAGAACACCCGAAGCGCGAGCGCCCCCACGGTCGTCAGCCCCAGCCAGAGGCCGAACCGGGGGTGCGGCTTACGTTGGGTGTCGGAGGCCTCGAGTGGGGAGCCCGTGTTCGCTTCGAGCAGCGACGGCGAGCCTGGCACGGGCGCAATCATTGTCGCGGTCGAGCCTCACGGGGGGGTTCGGAGCTGTTTCCAGGCACGCGCCGGCCTGGATCAGCTCCTAGACGCCAAGCTCAGCTTCCTCGATCGTCTGTCTGCCTGTGACGTGCGTCTATATTGCGCCCTAGGGTCACCGAGAAGGATGTCGTAGGGTCAGCGAGAGGGATTGAGCTATGTCGAGTCCGGTCGACGAACGAATGGTCGCGAGGTCTCACACAAACGGAGCCTCCGACTCGCCGTCCGGCGCTTCGACGATCTGCCTTGTTCGACCTCCCGCGGTGGAGACCTTCCGGTTCGCCTCGACGTCGCTCACGCCGCCCCTGGGCTTGGCGTACATCGCTGCTGCTCTCGAGGCCGAAGGAGAGCGAGTTGCGGTTGTCGATGCCGTCGCCTCTGCACCCGACAGCCTCCGCCGGTACTTCAAGGGCTATCTGATCGGTCTGTCGTTCGACGAGGTCGCCGCACGGATCCCGACCGGTGTCGACTTCATCGGGATCTCGGTGGTCTTCACCCATGAGTGGCCGGCCGTGGTTTGCCTCATCGAAGCAATCAAGCGAGCCCACCCCGACGTGCCGGTGATCCTGGGAGGCGAGCACATCAGTTCGATGCCCGAGTTCTGCCTTCGCACCTCCATCGCTGACGCGCTGGTGCTCGGCGAGGGTGAGGAGACCGTCATCGAGTTGCTACACACGCTCCGCGACAAGCGACCGCTCGACGAGATCTGCGGCATCGCCTATCGCTCCGGCGACGATGTCGTCGTGAACCCACGTCGTCAACGAGTCACCGAGATCGATGACATCACCTGGCCCGCCTGGCACCTGTTCGCACTGGACACCTATCACGAACACCGGTGGATGGGAGGCATGTACTCGTCCACCAAGTCGGTGCCCATCCTCGCCACGCGAGGTTGCCCCTATCAGTGCACCTACTGCTCCGCACCGAACATGTGGACGCCGCGGTGGATCCCCCGCGATCCGGCGAAGGTCGTCGACGAGATCGAGTACTACGTCGAGCACTTCGGCGCCCGGAACTTTCCCTTCCAGGACCTCACAGCGATCATCCGACGTGACTGGATCGTCGACTTCTGTAACCGGCTGCTCGAACGCGGCCTGAAGATCACATGGCAGATGCCGACGGGTACGCGATCCGAGGCGATCGACGCCGAGGTCGCCAGTCTGCTCCGGCGCACCGGCATGATCAGCATGGCGTACGCACCGGAGTCCGGATCCGAGGAGACCCGTCGCCTGATCAAGAAGAAGATGAAGACCGATCGGCTCTTCCAGAGCATGCGGGCTGCCCACGCGGAAGGGCTCAACGTCATGGTCTTCCTGGTGATCGGGTTTCCGCACGACACCAGAGACCACCTGCGCGAGAACTTCGAATTCCTCGATGCAATCGCAGATATAGGGATCACCGACGTCGCGGTCGGCTTCTACATGGCGCTGCCCGGGACGCAGATGTTCGACAGCCTGTACGACAACGGGAAGATCGTCATCAACCGGAGATATTTCCGCCACATCCTGGCCGCTACCTCGCTCTGGTCGACATCGACCTACAACGAGCATCTCTCCACTCTCGAGCTCACGGTATGGAAGTTCCGGCTGTTCCGGCGCTTCTACCGGCGGCGTCAGGCCGGGGGCGAATCGCGGAGCCTGGGCTCTTCGATGTGGCGTTCCGTGTCCCAGCTACGGCGCGACGGTGGCGACGAGTCGAAGTTCCAGACAGCTTTCCGCAACGGAGTCGTGAGCGGCATAGAGACCGCCAAGTGCAAACTCCGGCGCGGCTGGATGTCAAGGGCTGACGAGGAACGGTTCTTCGAGGGTTGGGACGACATCTTCCGCGAGATCCGCCAGAAGAACGTTCGCGACGGCATCCACACGCCTGCCCCGGCCGACACTCGCCAGCTCCACGAGATCAACGTGATCCAGCCGTTGAGAGCCGAGCACGGCGCTCGCCGCCGCATCCCCGTCAAGGTCGTCGGCTGACACTCCTGGCGCTCGGCCGGCGCGGCGTCTCTAGACTCCGGGCATGAGCGATCCAGGTCCGCTGCGCTCGTCCGCGCAGCCGACAATGGGCTTGATTGCGGTCGGATCGTACGATTACGGGCTTCTTCGTGAGTCACTGTCTGAGATCCCGGCGGCAGTGAGGCCGCAGATACAGGGCTTGCTGATCCCTGTCGTGGACGGACCGGCGCCGGCACGTCGGCACGACGGTTACGCGAGGACCAGCGACATGGCGGATCTTCAGCGATTGGCTGAGCAGTTCGACATCCCGGTCACCGTCGTCACCCTTCCCGAGGCTGAAGCCGAATACGGCGCGATCCAGAAGATCGCGTTCGCTTGGGCTATCGAAGAGCAATACGACATCGCGGCCGTTGTTCACGCTTCCGGACACTTCCCGATGCGAGAGCTCGACCAGATGATCGGTCCCGTAGCGCGTAAGGACGCCGCGGCAGTCTTCGTACGCCGGAGCAAGGGTGCGGCAGTGCTCCCGAAACGGATCTCGTGGTGGAAGGTGGTGGGAAACCGGTACCTGTGCTCTGTGCTGAATCGGATCGTGGGGCACACGGCGCGCGAGTGGCTCTGTCCCTTTCGCGCCTACTCGACGACGCTGTTGCGCTCTATACCTTTCTTGAACAACTCCGACGGGAACGTGTTCGCCCTCGAGATGCTCGTCGGATGCGTGGAGCTTCACGAGCAGCTCGAGGAAATTCAGGTTCCGGTATCACCCGACCGGGCATTCAGCCTTTCTGACTGCATCAGGCTGGCAAGGGACTCCGTGGTCGCCGCCCTGCGGTACCGGATCCACAAGATGGGGTTCGGAACTGGGTCGACGGCGTTCAACAGCCTCGCCTACGAGTTCAAGACGGAGGAGAACTCTTCACACGAGAGTCTGGTGCGTTGGTTGAACGAGTTCCCACCGGGCCGGGTGCTGGACGTGGGCTGCTCGGACGGTCATTTCGGGCAACTCCTCGAGCAGATGGGCCACACCGTCACCGGTGTCGACATACAGGCGACACCTGGCGTGGAGGAGCGGATCTCTCATTTTGTGAGGGCGAACATCGAAGAGGGCCTCGCCGGGCATTTCGAAGATGCATCCTTCGACATCGTCGTCCTGGCCGACGTGCTCGAGCACGTACGGTCGCCCGGCGACTTGCTCAGAGGGGCGCGAGACCTCGTGAAGCCTGGCGGAAGCATCTTCGTGAGCATTCCGAACATCGGGCACTGGTACGGCCGGCTCAAGGTCGGACTCGGCTTGTTCTCGTACGACCGCCGAGGACTGTTCGATTCGGGCCATCTCCGCTTCTTCACCCGGGTGAACTTCCAACGGATCGTGGCCGTCGAGCAACTCGAGATCACGCGGTTCGGCGCGACAAGTACTCCCCTCGTGAACGTGTTGTCGCGGGGAATGAGGCCGACCGGGCAGAGCTCGGAGGCCGTCCTTCGTTTCGTCTCGAAGGCTCTTGCCGGCGTCAGTGCGGCAGCAATCCGCTTCTGGCCGACCCTCTTCGGCTATCAGCTCCTGTTCGAGCTGAGGCTCCCGTCTCGCGGAAACCCGGGCATGGTCCGCTTCACCAAGCTCGACCCGGCGGCGCTCAGCGGTTCCGCGCCTTGCCTCCGGCAGGAGCTGCACGGCGGACGTTCGAGCGCGCGGCCAGCAGCTCACGCGTGACCGGGAGCAGGACGTTGCGGATCGAAAGCCGCGAGTCGGGACGATTGGTCCATTCGATGCCGACCTCGCGCACCTCGTAGCCGAGACGACCGGCCATGGCAAGGGCTTCTGCGTCGAAGGCCCAACCGTCGAGGTGCACCCGTTCGAACACCTGCTGTGCGGCTTCGGCGCGCCATAGCTTGAATCCGCAGTAGACGTCGTGGGGCAAGCGCCCCATGACCAGGCGGGTCAACGTTATGAAGCCGAAGCCGACGATCCTTCTGCGAATGGGTTGTTGTCGCGATACGCGGGCTCCGGCGCTGAGACGCGATCCCACCGCCACGTCCACCTCTTCGGTCGCCTTCTCGAGGAGGGGGAGCGACTGGAGCGACGTGACACAGTCGGCATCGCACATGAGACGCAGGTCACCGCTGGCTTCGAGCATCCCTCTGCGGATCGAGAAGCCCTTGCCGCGGTTGACCTCGTTGCGAAGGAATCGGACCCGCTCGTCTTCGAGGAAGGGCTCCGCACGTTTGAGGGTGCGGTCCGTGCTTGCGTTGTCGACGACGATGATCTCCCACTCCCCGCCACGCTGCTCGAGATACTCCTCGGCTCCGGCGAGGATGCGGGCGATCTCGTTCTCCTCGTTGAGGACCGGGATCACTATCGAAAGTGACGGTGGCGGAACAGAAGGTGGGATCCGGGCAGTGTAGGCGCGGTCGTCCGTCGCGGGTCTCTGCGGGCCGCTCATCTACCAGGTCTGATCATTATTTTGTGCAGACCAACCCGAGCGAGACGCCCGCCGGAAGCCGGGCGCCGTGCCGTATGAGAAGGGCCTCGAGCCTCATGGGTTGCTCGAGCACGCCGTTCAGGCCCGGCGGGGTGCGATCGAGGTCTGTGTGACCGCTCCGCGACGATCCCCGGTTTACCACGCGCGCTGCAGCGACGAGCGGAAGAAGGATCGAATTGAAGTAAGTCGAATATGCGATGCTCCAGCCCGCGGCTCTCACGACCGCTCCAATCGTGGTCAGTGAGTAGCGACGGTAATGATGTAGCTGGACATCGTGCTCGGTCCACAGCCATTGGTACGCAGGTGCCGTAATTATGAGGGTGGCCCCCACATCTGCGACCCTGAGCAACTCCTTCAGGGCGACATCGTCATGGTGCACGTGCTCGAGAACGTCGCAAGCAAGCAGCAGGTCGAACTCACCGGCCGAGTAGGGCAGGGCTTCGAGGTCAGCGCACTCGACGTTGTCGAGACCGCGCTGGCGGCAGAACGCGACGGCGTCGGCAGAGGGATCCACACCGGCTGTCGGACCGAGCATGCCGAACTCGACGAGATTCCGGCCCGTACCGCAGCCTGCGTCGAGCAGGCGGGGCTTGGGCGGGAGCTCGGCATGGTGAAGGAGCGCCCGGATGACGTGGCGGCGTCCGCGGAACCACCAGTGGCGATCCTCGAGCCTGTACATCTCCGAGTACGCGCCTTGCTCCACAGGCTGGTGAATGTACTTGACTGTTGACGCGTCGCTAGCCTTGCGCGACTTATGCGCCGGAAGGTCCCTGCTGGCCTGCTGAGATGGGCTCGAGCCCATCCGGTCCTCGTGGCGTTTGCGCTCTACACGCTGCTCGGCGTGATCTTCTTCGGGCCCGGGTTGCTACCGGGACACACGACGTCAGCCTCCGACTACCTGTGGAGTGCCGCCCCGTGGAACACCTCGATTCCGAGCGGCCTTTTCGTCTGGAGCAGTCACCCGCTGCTGGTCGGGTCCAACACTCAGCTGGTCGATCCGACAACCGTCTTCGAGCCGTTCTTGCAGTACACAAGGTCCCAGCTGCCGCACATCCCTCTCTGGGACCCCTACATCATGGGCGGAACGCCGTACCTCGGCGACATGCAGTCAGCGATCTTCTCGCCGTTCAGCTTGCCCGCGTACGTGCTGCCGTTCTGGTGGTCGTTGAGCGTCATCGCAGTGATGAAGGTGGTCGTAGCCGCCATGGGCGCCTTCTTGTTGGCGAGGGCGTTGAAGATGAGGTTCGCGGGAGCCTTCTTGTGCGGCACCGTCTACGGGTTCGGCTTGTTCCTGATCGCGTGGCTCCCGTGGCCTCTTGCCAATGTGTTCCCTCTCATCCCTTGGATGCTGCTCGCGACCGAGAGGTTGATCCGTCGTCCAGGTGTTCTTTCCGTCGCCGGCCTCGGAGTCGTCGTAGCTCTTCAGTTCTTCGGCGGCCATCCCGAATCGAGCTTTCAGGCGTTGTTCGCGGTCGCCTGCTACTTCGTGCTGCGTGTTCTACAGGAGCCGGGCGGTGGAGTACGCGCGATGCGCGAGGCCGCGCGACGGAGGAGCTCGAGGGTTGGAGCTCTGTTCAGATCTTGTCGCGGGGCGGTCATCTGCTTCGTGCTCGCCATCGTCGTCGGCACCGCGCTCGCGGGCGTCGCGATCCTCCCGTTCGTCGAGCTGCTGAGGAATTCGTCGGACCTTACGTCGCGCCCCCGCAGCATCGTCTACGTCCAGCCGAGGTTCTTCTTTGCCTCATTGCTGCCGACCTACTTCAACGACGTTCCCAACAGCTTCGAGATCGAGACCGCCTTCTACGCGGGCGCCCTGCCCTTGATGCTCGCGTTGATCGCGCTGTTGCGCGCTCGAGTCGAACGGATCTTCGTCGCGCTGTTCGGCCTGTTCTGCATAATCCTCGTCCTCGGGATCCAGCCCCTCTTCGGTTTCGTCGGCCGGTTGCCTGGGTTCGACGCCACATACCTGAGCCGCATGACGATCCTCTATGTGCTCTGTGTGGCGTTGCTCGCAGGTTGGGGGCTCGACGATCTGATGGAACGGATTCCCGAGCGGCACAGCGCCGTCGCGGCGGCCGCGATACCGGGCTCGCTCCTGGTGCTGCCGGTCATCGTCGTCGCCGCGACCCGAGCGACCTCGTGGCGCTACCTCGGCCGGGCGGTTGACATCGCTTGGGCGTTCGCGCGCCGGCCGTTGGCCGGTACGGCTCACGACGGGCCAATCGTCCATATGACCGCTGTCGTGATCTGGGTCACGATCGCCGGCGCCGCGTGTGCTCTCGTGTATCTGCGCCTCGGGCGCAAGATGCGACCGGGCATCTTTGCCGTCCTCGCAATCCTTCTCGTCGTCGGTGACCTCTTCCAGGCGGGCATGGGGGAGAACCCCGCGATCCCCGATTCTCACGCCGTGCAGCCCGCGACGCCGGCCATCAGGTATCTCCAACAGCAGCGTCCCGCTCGTTACGTCGCGGTAGCGCCGTACGTGGGCGCCAATGCACTCCCTCCGGACGTCAACATCGACTACGGCCTGTACGACGCACGCGGCTACGACCTTCCCGTCATCGAGCGTTTCGGTGAGATGTGGAGCAAGTACGTGGGGCCGCCGACCCCGCTGCTGCCCTTGGACACCGCTGCGGTGCCGGTGCTCCAACTCGTGCTGAAGCCCGTGGCCCTCCGGATCCTGTCCCTGCTCGGGGTCACGGACCTTCTCGAGCAGAAGGGTGAGATCCCGCTCGAGATGCCGGGCGTTCATGTCGCCTACAACGGTCCCGACGCCACCGTCTACGCGAACGACAACGCGCTGCCGCGCACGTGGTTGGTCGGCAGCGAGGACGTGGTGAAGGGCGACCAGGCGCAACTGACGGCCATCGGCGCATCCGGGTTCGACCCGAGGCGGGTGCTGATCGCCGGTCAGCCACTTTCGTGGCTTGCACAATCCGGCGCGCCATCCCCGTCACCAGGTTCCGCTCGCATCACCGATTACGGAGCCGAGCAGGTGACCATCGACGCGCACCCCGACCGGTCGTCGGAGCTCGTCCTGTCCGACACCTACTACCCGGGCTGGACGGTGACGGTCAACGGCCGGCCGGCGCGGATCGACGAGGTTGACTACCTGCTGCGCGGTGTCCACGTCCCTTCCGGTAACGACCTGATCGTGTTCACCTATGACCCAAAGAGCTTCACCGAAGGCTGGATCCTGAGCCTCGTCGCCACCGCAGCCGTAGCGGGGTCGGTGCTCGTCGTCGTCCTCCGCCGCCGACGCGCCACGCGATCTCGACGGAAGAGATCGGACAACTCGGGAACGCCGGGTCCTGAGGCGCGCACGCGAAGCGGTGCTCATGTCAGGCGGGCGGCCGGCTTACGCAGTCCGGCACACCCTGCGGGTCCGCCGTGACCGAAAGGACTGCGCTCGTGCAGGCTGTGAAAGCCCGAGCGGTTATGGCCAAGCTGGGACTCAAGTGCCGCACCCGTGTCCAGACCCAAGCATCGTCTTCGAACGCTGGCCGCCGCCCGATCGCCAGCGTGAACATCCCGAGCGCCCACGCGGTGCTCGCAACGCGGGAATAGCGAGGCTCGAGCCCGGCGGGGTCCGGCACGACGACGATCGTCACGCCCCATCCCGACAATGCCTGTCGCACGGCCTCGATGTTGGACGTCGTCGCCGGAGGTGGAGGAGACAGGACCAAAGAAGCCTGTGTGATGACGTCGAGGCCCGCACGCTCTTTTCCTGCCCGCGCCGGGATGCTCTCTGGTCCTGCCCCGGTCGCCATTGCGAAGCGGAGAAGGTCGATCGCCTGCCATGTCATCGCCGACCCCCCGGTAACGGGGGGAGGGTACGTAAGGACGACTTGTCCTGCCGAGAGATGGGCTCCGTCGTCGGCGAACCACTTCGGGAGGGCCACGCCTTGCGTGGTGAGCGGGATATTGTGGGCGACCGCAGATCCGATGGGAACGATCGCCACTGCGGCGACAGCGAGGGCAACCAGCGCCGCGCCGCCACCGGCGGCGAGACCGTTAACACCGGTAAGTCGGCGTCGAGAGCCACCCGGATCTCCACCCGACCTCGAATCCGAATTCGCCGTGCTGGTGACCCGGAACCGGGTGAAGACGCTGGTGATGACGCCGCGCACGGTCGAATGGAAGCGGTCGACGACCACTCCGAGCATGATGGCGAGACACGCAGTGGTCATTCCGAAAAAGCGCCCGGGCTCGACATTCTGAACGAGAGGAACGTGCTCGAGCACCCGCCACGGCACCCAGTAGCTGCTCGTAGCGCTGAGGGAGAGCGCGACGCTAACCAGGCCGACCGCGCCGAAGAACCAAAGCTCGATCTCGCGACGGTACAAAACGAGTCCCGCCCCGACTACGCCGAGAAGGCCGATACCCAGATATTCGGCTTGGGGTAGCGCCGGGCCTTCGTACCCAGCGAAGAGGTGCAGTCCTTGTGCACTCAGGAACCGCAGGTGCCAGATGTTGCCGAGGTTGATCCCTCCACTACCGGGTTTGACGATGGGCCACACGAGACCCGACAGATGCGCGGGACCGTCGAGAGCGAACCAAACGGGATAGACAAGCAGGAGCATCGCCACAAGGGTCGCAACCGCCAGGCCGCCGAGCGCACGAGGCGCCTTGGCCAGGAGCTCTGTCCGACTGAAAGCCGCTGCGTATAGAACAAGGATCGCGAGACCTGCGATTGTGCAGAACCCCATGATCACGAGCATCTCGGTGCTCAAGAAGAATTGAACCGTCACCAGCAGTCCGAGGGCTGCTCCGACGACGGGCCAACGTCTCGACTGTCGCAGGCACAACTCGTGAAGACAGCCGATCATCAGGGGTACCAGAGCAAGGATCTCGGTGTTCAAGTGAGCTACCGCCACGTTGTCGATGGCGAATGGCGAGAAACCGAACACGAGCCCACCCGCGAACGCGGCAGGTGCCCAGCTGACGAAGCGTCGAAGGAGCCAGAACATGGAGAGAGCCGACAGAGCGGGACCGAGCGTCGAAGCGACGTTCAACGTAGCGACGGGACCGAACAACCACGTGACTGGTGCCAGAGGCACTCCGAGAGCGAGGACGCCGGTATTCGACAGCAGGTTTATCCCTTGCGGGTGGAAGAGGGACGTCGAATAGAACAGGTTGTGTCCGTGCGCGATCGTGTACGCGGGCCATTCGAGGAACCAGACAAACAGAGAAGGGTCGTTGCATGCACACGTCGTGACAGTGGTGGGGTGGCTGGACCAGGCACTCCACCAGAAGACCACCGACAGCCCCAGATAGAACGCGAACGCCACTCCCAAGGCGGCAGCCGACCTGAGAACCCTGTGCGCCACGCGGGGCGAAACGAGCGAGGAAGTCCGCTCGCCACCCGGCGCCGGCGCAGACTCGGGGGGTGAGACGAGCGTGTCCTGATCGGTCATGACGCGCTCACGGGCCAGGCCTCGAATTGGCCAATACGCACGAGATCACAGCGTGGCCCGACGCCGCGTCGAGCGACGGCACGGCTGTGCACCCGACGAAATTTGTCCCGGACACCACTAGGAGCGGACTCGGGGTCTGCACTCCCGTCCAGACCCAGGCGTCGTCTGTGAAGTGAGGCGGGCGGCCGATGGCGAGGGTGAAGAAGCCGAGAGCCGAAGCCGGTCCGGTGCCCTGGTCGTAGCGAGGCAGTCGCGCGGGATCCGGTACGACGACGATCGTGACACCCCATCCGGCGAGCGCCTGCCTGACCGCCTCGATGTTGGCGGGACTCGGCGCCGGGGGCCCCACGAGCGAGAACGACACGGCGCTGATCACCTCGAAGCCGGCTCGCTCCTTGCCGGCCCGCGTCGGGACTCCGCCGGGGCCCCCGCCTCCGACCATTGCGAAGTGGAGCGAGTCGACCGCCTGCCAGGCCATAGCTGACTGAACAAGGGCGAACGGCGCCGGATAGGCGAGGACCACCTGGTCGCCGGCAAGGCGTGGGCCTGCTTCGGCGAACCACGGAGGGATAGTCACCTCCCGGGTCGTGAGCGGCACGTTGGTGGCGATCGCCGTCGCCTGCGGAACGACCGCAACGCAGGCGACAGCGAGGGCGCTCGCTGCTGCTGCCGACGGCGCGAACAGAGCCGTCCAACGTCGCTGCGAGACCCGTGCGAGGATCCTGCGGGCGAGATCGCCCGCACCGTCGCGTGTGCGGTCGACGACGACCGCGACTGCGATCGCAGCGCAAAGGGTGGTCGCGAGCATGAACCGCGAGGGGATGATGCTCCTCACGAGCGGGATGTGCGCGAGAACGTTCCACGGAACCCAGTAGTGCGAGTTGACGCCGAGAGACAGAGCGGTGGTGACGATCCCCAACGCGCAGAAGAACCAGAGGCGGCGATCCCGTCGCCACACGAAGATCCCTGAAGCGACGACGATCAGGAGCCCGAGTCCCAGGTACTCCGCCTGGGGCAACGCCGGTCCTTCGTAACCTCCGACTATCTGCATGAGATTCCGCAGAGCGGTCTGGAAGCTGACGTGCCACAGGTTGCCGATCGAGATCCCGCCTGCTCCGGGTTCCAGGGTCGGCCAAACGAGGCCCGACAGGTGTGCGGGACCGTCGAAGGCGAACCAAAGCGGGTAGGCGAGCAGGACGATCGACACGCCAGCCGCGACGGCGAGCCCGCGCAGCGCGTACGTGGTCCTTGCGGCGACCCCGCCCGGGTCGCTCATCGTCGCGTGTGCCACGAGAAGGACCACAGCCGCCAACGCGCAGATCGCGACTATGGCCAGCACCTCGGTGCTCAGGAAGAACTGGAGCGTCACGAGCAACCCGAGGCCTACGCCAACTGACAGGGCGCTCCTCGTTTGGCGTACGAACAGTTCGTCGAGAAAACCGACGAAGAGAGGCACGACCGCGAGGAACGTCGTCATGAGATGGCCACCGGCGACGTTGACGAAGACGAACGGCGAGAAGCCGAACACGAGGCCGCCGACGAATGCGGCAGGAGTCCAGCTAACCCAGCGTCGCAGCAGCCAGAACATTGCCAGGGCAGAGAGCGCCGGGCCGAGTGTCGACGCCACGTTCATGGTGGCCACGGGGCCGAACAACCATGTGACAGGAGCGAGCAGGGTACCGACGGCAAGAACGCTCGTGTTCGAGAGAAGGTTTATCCCCCCGGGATGGAACAGCGCGGCGGAATAAAACGGGTTGTGGCCGTGGGTGATGGCGTACGCGGGCCATTCCATGAACCAGATGAAAAGCGATGCGTCGCCGCACGCGCAGCTCGTGACGTTCGTCGGGTGCGTCGACCAGACGTTCCACCAGAGGCCGACAGCCATGGCCAGGTAACAGGCGAACGCAAGCAGGACCCGCCGGGCGGACCGACGCCTGCCCGCACTGTTCGCCGGGCTCAGCCGGAGACCTGGCCGGCCGGCATCATCGTCGGGGCCGGGCGACGGATCGGATGCGACGGTGGTTGCCGATGCGGTCGGCGACGTTCGGAGCGTCTGGGCCACGCGGCCACGCCCCGGCCACCCATCCACACGGGTCGACCGGCCCTCAGGCCGAGAACAGCGAGCCGGACTTCTCCAGCTCTCGCCGGTACCAGGCGATCGTGAGCTCGAGACCCTCCCGAAGTGGTCGGGCGGGCGCAAGCCCGAGAACGCCGCGAGCCTTGGTGACGTCGCTCCGCATCGACCAGATCTCGGTCGGGCGGTTTGCGAGCGCACCGAACTCAGGGGTTATCGGATCGCCCATCAGGTCGAGAATCAACGTGGCGAGATCGCGCATCGAGATCTCCTCGCCCCCACCTATGTTGAACACCTCTCCCTCGATGCCGGGCACGGTCGCCGCTCGGACGAACCCGTCGGTCAGGTCCTCGACGTAGTTGAACTCCCGAGTCTGGAGGCCCTCGGTCATGGCGAGGCGCTCGTTTCGGAGGGCCTTCACGATGATCTCGGGGACCACCCGGTCCGGGCTCTGGGCGGGACCGTAGGCGTTGAACGGCCTCACCACGACTATCGGCCAGGACCGGCCCCTGTGAAGCATGCGGCAGAAGCGCTCTCCGGCGTACTTGCTCACGGCGTAGGGCGAAAGCGGGTCTACGAGGACTTCCTCCGCAAACGGAACAGCAACGTCGCCGTAGACCTCGCTCGTGCTCGTGTAGACGAACCGGTCATAGTCGTTTCGAGCGAGGGCCTGGAGCAGGTTCACGGTTCCGTGAATATTCGTCTGGATGCACTCGTCTACCCGGTCCCACGACTTGCCGACATGGGTGTACGCACCGAGATGGAAGACGATCTCCGGCCTGGCGCGGCCGACGACGGACTCCATGGCTCCGCTGTCGTTCAGGTTTCCTCCGTGCAGCGTGATCCGGTCCCTCAGGTCGACCAGTCGCACCGGGTACACCGACGAGACGGTGCTCGTCAGGGCATGGACCTCGGCCCCGTCGTCGACGAGGCGCCGGGTCAGATGCGATCCGATGAATCCAGTGGCACCTGTGACGAGGACTCGGACGCCGGCAAGGTCGTCCACGGGCCTTCTCCTTCCCGGCAAAGGGCGCTCAGCTCCAGTGCGTCTTTGTAGGTATCCATCGATCGCCAGAACCCGACGTGCCTGTACACGTAGAGCTCTCCCGCCTCTGCGAGCGACGGGAGAACATCTCGTTCCAGGTCGTCTCCGGTCAAGTCGTCGAGAGCCCGCTCGTCCATGACGAAGAAGCCGGCGTTGATCCAGTGGTCGGGCAGGCTCGGCTTCTCCACGAAACGAGAGACGCGCCCGGTCTCGTCCCACAACAGAGTTCCGTAAGGAGAGGGGAGCGGGACGGCCGTGACGGTCACCGAACCTGGATGGGACCGGTGGAAGTCGAGTAGCGACCGGAGGTCTATGGAGGCGAGGCCGTCCCCGTACGTGGCGAAGAAGGTGCTGCCGAGCGCGGCGCCGGCACCCGGCGATGCGGCCGGCGGTCCCGGTGTCCTCTCCGGTATCGATCACCTGCGTGCTCCAACCGGCGGGCAGGTCCTCGGCGAAGCTGACCAGCAGGTCGGCCCGGTAACCGCCCGCGAGCACGAACTCGGTGAAACCCTGCCTGGCGTAGATGCCCATCAGGTGACGGAGGATGGGCTCGTCTCCCACCGCCATGAGGGGCTTCGGCATCTCGAGGCTGTGGGGGTAAGCCCTCGTTCCCTTCCCCCCGCAGAGGATAAGGGTCTTCACAAGCACCCCTCGGGCCCGTCCCACATGCTCGCGGATGCTACTGGAGGGGTCGCGTTGCCCCTGGGAGGCGGCCGGGCCGGGCGGAGCTGTTACACCGCGTCGCTACCCTGGTTCCAGTGGCGCCCTTCGAGGTGATCTCGCCTTTCAAGCCGGCTGGCGACCAGCCGGCTGCGATCCGCGCCCTGGCGGACGGCGTCCTGGCCGGCGAGCGGTACCAGACGCTGCTCGGCATCACCGGGAGCGGCAAGACCGCCACGGTCGCTTGGACGATCGAAGCGGTCCAGCGCCCGACACTCGTCATCGAGCCCAACAAATCCCTCGCTGCTCAGCTGGCCTCGGAGCTGAAGGAGCTCTTCCCGAAGAACAGGGTCGAGTACTTCGTGTCGTACTACGACTACTACCAGCCCGAGGCTTATCTTCCGACCACCGACACCTACATAGAGAAGGACTCGTCGATCAACGACGAGATCGACCGACTCCGGCACTCGACGACCTCGAGCCTGCTTCTCAGGCGAGACGTGATCGTCGTGGCCTCGGTGTCGTGCATCTACGGCCTCGGGTCGCCCGAGGAGTACAAGAACCGGATCCTCGTGGTGCGTCCCGGGGACGTGATCGACCAGCGAGAGCTGCTCCGCCGGCTGGTCGATCTCCACTACACCCGCAACGACCACGTCCTCGCCCGGGGGCGCTTCAGAGCGCGGGGCGACACCGTCGAGCTGCACCCTGCTTACGAGGAGCTCGGGGTCCGCATCGAGCTGTTCGGCGACGAGGTGGAACGGATCCGCCGTTACGACGCGCTGACGGGTGACCTGGGTGAGGAGCTCGAGGAGCTGATCGTGTTCGCCTCCACCCACTACGTGGCCGGCGACGAGACCATGAAACGGGCAATCGAGTCGATAGAGGGCGAGCTCGAAGGCCGCCTGAAGGAGCTGCAGTCGGAGAACAAGCTTCTGGAGGCCCAACGCCTCCGGATGAGGACCCGCCATGACCTCGAGATGCTCGCCGAGGTGGGTGTCTGCAGCGGGATCGAGAACTACAGCCGGCATCTCGACGGAAGGAAGGCCGGGGAGCCGCCCCACACACTTCTCGACTTCTTCCCCGACGACTTCCTCACCGTCCTCGACGAGAGCCATGTCTCGGTCCCGCAGTTGCACGGGCAGTACGAGGGCGACCAGTCCCGCAAGAGGGTCCTGGTCGAGCACGGCTTCAGGCTCCCTTCCGCTCTCGACAACAGGCCGCTCACCTTCGAGGAGTGCCAGGACCGGCTGGGCCAGGTCCTGTTCCTTTCCGCGACCCCGGCGGCGTACGAGTTGCGGGTCTCCGGCAGGGTCGCCGAGCAGGTGATCCGCCCGACGGGCCTGGTGGATCCCGACGTGATCATCCAACCCACCACTGGCCAGATAGACGACCTGTTGTCTCGCATCCGCGCTGCGACCGAACGCGGCGGCCGGGTTCTCGTCACCACTCTCACGAAGAAGATGGCAGAGGACTTGACCGACTACCTGCTGGAGCTCGGAGTCCGCGTCCAGTACCTGCACTCCGACATCGACACGATCACGCGTATAGAGCTCCTGCGCGACCTGCGACTCGGGTCGATAGACGTTCTCGTGGGCATCAACCTGCTCCGCGAAGGCCTCGACCTTCCCGAGGTCTCACTCGTCGCGATCCTCGATGCCGACAAAGAGGGCTTCCTCAGGTCCGCGTCCTCGCTCGTCCAGACAATGGGTAGGGCAGCGCGAAACGTCGACGGTCAGGTCGTGCTCTACGCCGACACCATCACGGACGCAATGCGCTCCGCCATCTCCGAGACCCAGCGCCGCCGCGCGAAGCAGCAGGCGTACAACGCCGAGCACGGGATCGATCCGTCGACGGTCCGGAAGGCCGTGACCGACATACTCGACCGCATCCGTCCAGCCGGCAGCGAGGGCGCAAAGGGGCGCAAGGCAAAGGGGGGGAGGGGCCGCATGACCTCGGGGCCCGGCCGCGCGGGCGGTCGGCGTCCCATCCTTACGGCTGAGGAGGGATACGCGCAGAGCGCGCGTGGAATGCGCGACCGGCGAGGCGGCCGGCCGACCATCGGCGCTGCCGACGCGGTAGACGACGAGGGGGGCGAGCTCGCCGGGATGGAGTCAAATGACCTTCGCCATCTGGTCGAGAGGATGGAGGAGGCGATGAACGAGGCAGCCGCTGAAATGCGTTACGAGGAGGCGGCCCTGCTGCGCGACGAGATCGCCGAGCTCCGCCTGGCGATAGTGGCGGACACCGACGGCGCGCCGGTGCCGACCTGAGCCCGCCCCGGACCCCGCTTTCGGCCCCTCGATCTCCGACGGTCCCCGCCCAGGCCCCCGGTATCCTCGCCACGATGGCCGACCGCCTCGTCATACGCGGTGCACGCGAGCACAACCTGCGAGATGTCTCGCTTGACCTGCCGCGCGACCGTCTCATCGTGTTCACCGGGTTGTCGGGCTCCGGCAAGTCCTCACTCGCGTTCGACACGATCTACGCAGAAGGACAGCGCCGTTACGTCGAGTCGCTCTCGTCGTACGCGAGGCAATTCCTCGGGCAGATGGACAAGCCCGACGTCGATTTCATCGAAGGACTTTCGCCTGCGATCTCCATCGACCAGAAGTCGGCAAGCCGCAACCCGCGGTCGACGGTCGGCACGGTCACCGAGATCTACGACTACCTGAGACTTCTCTACGCCCGCATAGGGCGGCCCCATTGCCCCAATTGCGGCCGTCCGGTCGAGCGACAGACTCCCCAGCAGATCGTCGACCGGGTGCTCGATCTTCCCGAAGGAACGCGATTCAGTGTTCTCGCACCCGTAGTCAGGGGCCGCAAGGGGCAATACGAGGGACTGCTCGAGGACCTGGCCAAGCAAGGCTTCGCCCGGGTGAGGGTCGACGGAGAAGCCATGGAGCTGGCGGAACGATCGGCTCTCGATCTCGGCCGATACGAGCAGCACACGATCGAGGTGGTCGTGGACCGCCTGATCCGCCGCGACGGCATCCGACAGCGGTTGACCGAATCGATGGAGACGGCGCTGCGCCTTGCAGACGGAATCGCCGAGATCGGCATCGTGGGCGAGAGCGGCGAAGAGGAACCCGTCACCTTCTCGGAGCATCTCGCCTGCACGCACTGCGGCCTCTCGTTCGACGAGCCCGCGCCCCGCAACTTCTCGTTCAACTCGCCCTACGGAGCGTGTCCGACGTGTGACGGGCTCGGTACGCGATACGAGGTGGACCCCGAGCTCGTGGTGCCCGACGGATCGCGCAGCATCGCCGACGGAGCGATCGTCGCGTGGTCGGGCCCGAGGGGCATGTACTTCAACCGTCTTCTCGAAGCGGTCGCCGATACGTTCGGTTTCGACGTCGCGACTCCCTGGGAGAAGCTCCGTAAGAACGACCGAAAGGTTCTTCTCTACGGGGCGGGCGGCAGGCAGGTGCAGCTCCGCTACAAGAACAGGTACGGTCGGCAACGATCGTTCCAGAGCCGTTACGAGGGGGTGGTCCCCTGGCTCCAGCGCCGGCACTCAGAAGCGGAGTCCGACTCGTTTCGAGAGTCGATAGAGGCGTACATGCGCGAGGTTCCATGTCCGGCGTGCGGAGGCGCCAGGCTGAAGCCGGAATCCCTCGCTGTCACGGTGGGATCGCGAAACATCTTCGAGCTGTGCAGCCTTTCGATCGCTCGCGGCATCTGTAGCCGTCGACGAGATCGAGCTCTCAGAGCGCGAGCACCTGATCGCCGACCGGGTGCTTCGCGAGGTGAAGGCGAGGATGCAATTCCTCCTCGACGTCGGCCTCGACTACCTGTCGCTCGCTCGCGGCACCGCGACCCTTTCCGGTGGGGAGGCCCAGCGGATCAGGCTCGCGAGCCAGATCGGTTCTGGGCTCGTAGGAGTGCTCTACGTTCTCGACGAGCCGTCCATCGGGCTGCACCAGCGCGACAACCGCAGGCTGCTCGACACCCTCGTGCGGTTGAGGAACCTGGGCAACACGGTGATTGTCGTGGAGCACGACGAAGAGACCATCCGCGAGGCGGACCACGTCGTCGACATCGGCCCGGGAGCCGGAGAGCACGGTGGCGCGGTCGTCTACTCCGGCGAGGTCCCGGGCCTGTTGGCCTCGAAGGATTCACTCACGGGTATGTACCTGACAGGGCAGCGTTCGATCCCGGTTCCCGACAAGCGCAGAGCGGGATCGGGGGAGTACCTCGTCGTGCGGGGAGCACGCGAGCACAACCTGCGCGACATAGACGTCGCCTTCCCTCTGGGTTGCCTCGTCGGGGTGACCGGTGTGTCCGGGTCGGGCAAATCCACACTCGTCAACGACATATTGCTCCGGTCCATGCTCGCCACTGTCCACCGGGCGAAGACCAGCCCGGGGTTGCACAGGCGCATCGAGGGCACGAAGAGCGTCGACAAGGTGGTGGCGATCGACCAGTCGCCCATCGGGCGGACCCCGCGCTCGAACGCGGCGACCTACACCGGTCTTTTCGACCACGTGCGGAGGCTCTTCAGCCAGGCGCCGGAGGCCAAGGTTCGCGGCTACCTCCCTGGACGCTTCTCGTTCAACGTGAAGGGTGGTCGGTGCGAGGCGTGCGCCGGCGACGGCACCATCAAGATCGAGATGCACTTCCTCCCCGACGTGTACGTACCGTGCGAGGTCTGCGGGGGAGCCCGCTACAACCGCGAGACGCTCGAGGTCACGTTCAAGGGCAAGACGATCTCAGACGTCCTCGACATGTCGTGCGAGGAAGGGCTCGCCTTCTTCGCGAACCAGCCGACGATCGCTCGCCATCTCCAGACCCTCGTCGACGTCGGGCTCGGTTACATCCGGCTGGGTCAACCCGCTCCCACGCTTTCAGGAGGCGAGGCGCAGAGGGTCAAGCTCTCCTCGGAGCTCTCCCGCCGCTCGACCGGTCACACCCTCTACGTGCTCGACGAGCCGACCACGGGTCTGCACTTCGACGACGTGCGTAAGCTCCTCGACGTTCTGAGCCGCCTGGTGGACCAGGGCAACACCGTCATCGTGATCGAGCACAACCTCGATGTGATCAAGACCGCCGACTGGATCATCGACCTCGGCCCCGAAGGCGGAGAACGCGGGGGCGCGGTGATCGCAGAGGGCACACCCGAGGATCTGGCGGGAGTGCCCGGTGAGAGCGCCACCGGAGCAGAGATCGCGAAGGTTCTCGCCAAAAGCGGGGTACGTCCCGCCGCCAAGCGATCGACGAGCAGGCGAGCAGCTCCGAGCACCGGCGCCCGCAAGCGTGCGGTCCGGGTTCCGGCGACCTCGCGGTCCAAGGCGGCTGAAGCGAAGTCGGCTGCTGCGACGAAGCCCCGCAAGGTGGCGGCAAAGCAGACGAACGGCGCGCAAGTCCCGAAGAACCGGACGACACCGCGCCGCGCCGCGGTGGGTGGCTGAGACGAGTCCTCCGACTCAGGTGATCTCGAGCATGCGCTCGAGCGCAACCCGCGCCCATGACGCTGTCTCGGTGTCGACCGTGATCCTGTTGCGCACCTCGCCTTCGACCAACCCCTCGAGCACCCAGCACAGGTGGGCAGCGTCTATGCGCGACATGGTCGAGCATGGACAGACGATCGGGTCGAGCGACTCGACCTGCAGAGAGGGATGCTCTGCGGCCAGCCGGTTGACGAGATGGATCTCGGTGGCTACCCCGATCGCGGTGCCGGGAGCCGCGGCGTCCACGGCCCGGATGATCGCGTCGGTGGAACCCACCATGTCGCCAAGCTCGACGACCTCGTGGGCACACTCCGGATGCACGAGGACGATTCCGTCCGGATGCTCCGCCCGGAAAGCCGCGACGTGCTCAGGCCTGAAGCGCTGATGGACCGAGCAGTGTCCCTTCCACAGGATCAGGGTCGCCTCCTTGAGGGTCCGTTCGTCATGGCCGCCGAGGTCGCGGCGAGGGTCCCATGTGACCATGTCGGACTCCGACCAACCGAGCTCGAACCCGGTGTTGCGTCCGAGATGCTGGTCGGGGAAGAAGAGGACCTTGTCTGCGCGACGGCCTCCGTCGGCGGTGCCATCGGGGTCGAGTGCCCACCTGAGCACTGCGCGGCAATTGGAAGAGGTGCACACGGCGCCTCCGTGACGTCCGACGAAGGCCTTCAGCGCGGCCGAGGAGTTCATGTAGGTGATCGGGAGCACACGGTCGATGTCGGTCACCTCGGCGAGGGACTCCCATGCCTCCTCGACCGAGTCGAGGTCGGCCATGTCGGCCATCGAGCACCCAGCGTTGAGGTCCGGGAGAAGCACCTGCTGGTTCTCGGAGGTGAGCACGTCGGCCGATTCGGCCATGAAATGGACTCCGCAGAACACGACGAAGTCGGCATCGCGTCTCTCCGCCGCGATCCGAGAAAGGCCGAACGAGTCGCCTCTGGCGTCGGCCCACCTCATAACCTCGTCGCGTTGGTAATGATGGCCGAGGATCACGAGGCGGGGCCCGAGCGCCTCCTTGGCCAATCTGATCCTGTCGGCGAGTTCCTCGGGCGTTGCCGACCCGTAGCGCTCGGGGAGCGCCTTCTGCAAGCGGAGCATGTTGATCTGACCCCCTTCGGGGAGCGCTCCGATCGTGGCCGGCGGGGACAGCCTGGTCGCCCATCCGCGGGGTTGTCGGCCTCGGAACGGTATGCACGCCGGGATACCAGGCCGGCGCTACGTCCCATCCTATGGCGTGAACGCCACCGGCAGGCGCCTGTTCGGGAGAAGGGCCCGGGTGAGCGGCACCATCGGGGGGTGCACGGTCGGGGGCCCGGATGCGGCACAGTGGAGCTGTGATCACCCGGCCACCTGCGAGCTCCATCCCCGACACGCCGGGCTCCTACCAGTTCGTGGACTCCGGCGGCCGGGTGCTCTACGTCGGCAAGGCGAAGAGCCTGCGTGCCCGCCTGTCCAACTACTTCGCAGATCCCGCGACCCTTCCGCTTCGCACCGCGCAGATGGTCGCTGCCGCCGACCACGTCGAGTGGATCCAGGTGTCCAACGACGTAGAGGCGGTGATGCTCGAGTACTCGCTCATAAAGCAGCACCGGCCCCGGTTCAACATCAGGCTGGTCGACGACAAGAGCTATCCGTGGCTTGCGATCACGCTCGGAGACGAATGGCCGCGGGCAGCGGTCGTTCGCGGCAAGCGCAGGCCCGGAAACCGGTATTTCGGGCCCTACGCCCACGCAGGTGCGATCCGTGGGACCCTCGACCTTCTCTTGAGGTCCTTCGGTGTGAGGACGTGCTCAGACACGAAGCTGCAGCGCCACGTCAGGCTCGGTCGCCCCTGCCTGCTCTATCACATCGAGAAGTGCAGCGGTCCGTGCATCGGCGCCGTGGACCACGAGACGTACAGCGGGATGCTCGCCGACCTGATGGCGTTCCTGTCGGGCGACACCGATCCAGTGGTGCGCCGCATCGAGACCGAGATGCGCCAGGCCGCGACCGATCTCGACTTCGAGCGCGCCGCGCGCCTACGCGACCGTCTCGCCGCTGTTCGCCTCGCTATCGAGCGGCAGCAGGTCGTGTCGATGACCCAGGAGAACCTCGACGTGATCGGTCTCGCCGACGACGAGCTCGAGGCGGCGGTATGCGTGTTCCACGTACGAAGGGGCAGGGTCGTCGGTCGGCGCGCGTTCATCGTCGACAAGGTGGAGGACCTATCGCGCCCTCGGCTGATCGGGCGTGTCCTCGAGCAGGTCTACGGGGACTCGGTGCCCGCAGAGGCGTGGGGCGCCGGCAAGTTGCGGACGCCGGGGCGCAGGGCCAGACGCAACGACCCCTCGGACAACGAGGGCTGGGCCTCCGGGGCGAGCGACCCCGGGCAGTGGGGGCTCGAGGGCACCGAGGAGCCGGGGGTGCCTCGCCGCGTGCTCGTGCCCGAGCTCCCGGAGGATCCGCCCGTATACGAGGAGTTTCTCTCGACCCTTCGAGGTGGCCCCGTGGCGCTCGCCGTGCCGATGCGCGGAGGGCGCAAGGCGCTGCTCGAGACTGTGGCGAGGAACGCGTCCGAGGAGCTCACACGGCACCGTTTGAGGCGGGCGCAAGATCACAACTCGAGAGCACGTGCCCTCGAGGCACTCCAGCAAGCCCTCGGTCTCGAGCTCGCCCCGCTCCGCATCGAGTGCTTCGACATGAGCCACCTGCAGGGGACCGACTATGTCGGTTCGATGGTCGTGCTCGAAGACGGACTTCCCAGGCCGTCCGAGTACAGGAGGTTCAAGGTGCGAGACGTCGCCGGGAACGACGATTATGCGGCGATGCACGAGGTCCTCACGAGGAGGTTCACCGCGCTGCTCCAAGCGAGGGAGCGCGCTGCAGCAGAGCCGCCTGACGACTCGAAGACGCCGCGCAAGTTCGCTTACCCTCCACAGCTCTTGCTCCTCGACGGTGGCAAGGGCCAGCTCGGTGTCGGGGTGCGCGTCCTCGAGAGCCTGGGGCTCTCCGACGAGATCCCGGTCGCAGCGCTCGCCAAGAGCTTCGAGGAGGTGTTCAGGCCGGGAAGTCCCGATCCGGTCAGGATCCCTCGCGGATCGGACGCCTTGTTCCTCCTGCAGCGGGTCCGCGATGAGGCCCACCGGTTCGCCATCGGCTACCACCGAAAGCTGCGCGGCCGGCGCATGACGCGTAGCGCGCTCGACGGGGTGCCGGGACTGGGCCCGGCTCGCAGAGCACGGCTGCTGCGAGAGCTCGGGAGCGTGGCGGCGATCCGCCGAGCGTCGATCGAGGACCTTCTCGCTCTCGCCTGGCTCCCCGAACCGGCTGCTCGCGCGCTGTATCGCCAGCTCCACGACCCGTTCCCCAAGCGATCGGCCCGCACGCCGCTGCCCGTGCCGACCGCAAGGCCGCGCCCCGTCCCCGACGATCGCGCGGGCACATCCGACATCGGATCATCAGCCGAAAAGGAGGCTGCGAGGTGAGCGACTACCTCCTAATAACCGGGATGTCAGGGGCAGGTCGTTCCACGACGGCCGACGCTTTGGAGGACGCCGGTTGGTACGTGATCGACAACATGCCTCCGTCGCTCCTCACCGAGGTTGTCGATGTCGTAGGTGCTCCGGGCTCGGGCCAGGACCGTGTGGCGCTCGTCATCGGGAGAAGCGGCGGTGCACAGGTCGAGCAGGCGCTCCCCGCGGTCGACCACCTGCGCGCCTCGGGTCACGAGGTCCGGATCATCTATCTGGATGCCCCGGACCACGTGCTCGTGCGCAGGTTCGAGGGGACGCGCCGCCGCCACCCGTTCGGCGGCAGCAACGTGGAAGAAGCCATCTCCGACGAGAGGGAGCGCCTCAGATCGCTGCGCGACAGGGCTGACATGGTGCTCGACACGGGAGAGCTCAACGTCAACCAGTTGCGCGCCCGGGTCACTGCGCTGTTCGGCGACACCACGGAGCACCGCATGCAGACTTCCGTGGTCTCATTCGGCTTCAAGCACGGCGTGCCCTTGGATGCCGACGTGGTGTTCGACTGCCGCTTCCTGCCGAACCCGCACTGGCAGGACGACCTTCGACCGCTTTCCGGCCTCGATGCGCCGGTGCGCGACTACGTGCTCGCCCAGCCGGAGACCGCGGAACTGCTGGATCGCCTCGACTCACTGTGGGAGCTCGTGCTTCCGGGCTATGAGGCGGAGGGGAAGTCCTACCTGACCATCGCCTTCGGATGCACCGGGGGAAGGCACAGGTCGGTGGTCGTGGCAGAAGAGGTTGCCCGCAGGCTCTCGAAGATCGGAACCGAGCCGACGGTGTTCCACAGGGACGTGGACCGGTGACGGCGCGCAAGGGTTTCTCGGGCGCGCCCCACGTGGTGGCGATCGGCGGCGGCCACGGCCTTGCCGTGACGCTGCGGGCAGCCAGACGGTACGCCGGGAAGCTGACGGGGATCGTCTCGGTGGCCGACGACGGTGGCTCGTCGGGCAGGTTGCGCAGCGAGCTCGGGATCGTTCCCCCCGGGGACCTGCGGAAATGTCTCGTGGCGCTTGCAGATGAGACCTCCGAGAGAGGGCGGACGCTCGCCACGGCGTTCGAGTACCGCTTCGACTCGGAGGATCCCTCGGGGCACGCCCTCGGGAATCTCGTGATCGCGGCTCTCCTGGCCTCGACAGGGGACCTTCTGAAGGCGCTCGACGACGCTGCAGCGCTCCTCGGTTCGGTCGGGCGCGTGATCCCTGCTGCCACCGAGCCCGTGGTTCTCGTCGCGGAGTCCGACAACGGCGAGATCCGAGGTCAGACGGCTGTCCAGCGCACAACCGGGATCCGTCGGGTCTCGCTCGACCCGTCCGACGTTGCAGCGCCTAAAGAAGCCGTGTCCGCCCTGGCCGAAGCGGACCAGGTGATCATCGGGCCGGGTTCTCTGTACACGAGCGTGCTCGCTGCTCTGGCAGTCCCCGAGCTGACGAAGAGCTTGGCGAGCTGCACGGCACTGCGGGTCTACGTGGCGAACCTCCGCCCCCAGCGTTCCGAAACGGCTGGATACGACGTCGCGGCCCACCTGGCCGCTCTGCAGGACCACGGGGTGGAGATCGACGTCGTGGTTGCCGATACCTCAGGCATGCGGCTCGGAGCCTTGGACGGGCTCGGCGTCCAGGTCGTGACGGCCGAGCTGGCCAAAGCAAACGGCTTGGCGCACGATCCTGGCAGACTGGCGGACGTACTGGCCGATCTGGTCCCATAGAAGACGGCCAGGAACGTCTTGAGATAGGGAATGGGCATTGGTGGGCATGGTGGGCACAGAGGCTCGAGGGCGACCGCGGACAAGTGCGCTCGAGGGCGACCGCGGACAAGTGCGCTCGAGGGCGACCGCGCACAAGTGCGCTCGAGGGCGACCGCCTACCGGATGGCGGAGTGCCGCGGGCGTGGGCGATGATTGGGCGCCGGACATGACGGGGTGGGGGACATGACGGTTCGGGTGGGGATCAACGGGTTCGGCAGGATAGGCCGCCACTTTCTTCGGGCGGTCCGGACCCGCGACGCCGACATCGAGGTCGTCGCCGTGAACGACCTGACGGACGCCGCGACGAACGCCGTGTTGCTCCGGTTCGACTCCACGCACGGTCGATTCCCTGGGGACGTTCAGGCCGAGGACGGCCATCTGCTGGTCGACGGTCGCAAGATCCTGGTCCTCTCCGAGAGGGAGCCCGAACAGCTGCCGTGGGCGGAGCTCGGCGTCACGGTGGTCGTCGAGTCGACGGGAAGGTTCACCGACCGCGAGGGCGCGGCGGCTCATCTTGCGGCAGGCGCAAAGCGGGTCGTGATCTCGGCACCGGCCAAAGGGGTCGACGCGACGTTCGTGATGGGCGTGAACGACGGCGAGTACGACCCGGAATTCCACTTCGTCGTGTCGAACGCGTCGTGCACGACCAACTGCCTGGTCCCGATGGTGAAAGTGATCGAGGATGCCTTCGGTATCGAGGCAGGACTGATGACGACCGTCCACGCGATGACGAACGACCAGAACCTGCTCGATCTCGCGCACCGCGATCTCAGGCGCGCGAGAGCTGCGCCGCTCAACATCGTTCCGGCCTCGACCGGCGCTGCTCGAGCGACAGGACTGGTTCTCCCGGCGATGGCAGGGCACCTCGACGGGATGGCTCTTCGTGTGCCGGTCGGCGACGGCTCCATCACCGACCTGACGGCGCTCGTCCGGACCAGCGTGGAGCGCGAGGACGTGAACGCGGCATTCCGCGCTGCTTCTGAGTCGAGCCCGCTCGCGCCCTACCTCGACTACACCGAGGACCCGATCGTGTCGTCGGACATAGTCGGCAACCCGGCGTCGTGCATATTCGACTCTGGCCTGACGATGACTGTGGCGACGTCTGCGACCACCACGATGGTGAAGGCGTCGGGCTGGTACGACAACGAGTGGGGCTACGCCAACAGGTTGGTGGACCTCGTCTGTCTGGTAGGACGGGATTAGAACGTCATGACGGAGGGGTCCTCGTCGGGGGGAGAGCCCCATCTCAAGCGAGCCGTCTCAGGTCCCCTGGCCGGGCTGCCTCTGCTCGAGGACCTACCCCCGCTTTATGGTGCCCGCGTCCTTCTGCGCGTGGATTTCAACGTCCCGCTCGGACCGCCCGACGACGACGGCTTGCCGATCGTCGAGGACGATTTCCGGATAAGGGCGGCGATACCGACCATCTCGTGGCTCTTGGAGCGCGGAGCTCACGTCACGGCGTGCACCCACCTGGGCAGGCCGAAGGGCTCACCCGATCCCGCATTCTCCGTCGAGCCCTTGCGACGCGTGCTTTCCAACCTCGCCCCAGCCGTGGAGCTCGAGGAGAACCTGCGGTTCGATCCAGGTGAGACCGCGAACGACCCCGCGTTCGTCGACCGGCTGGTGGCCGGGTTCGACGTCTACGTGAACGACGCCTTCGGGGCCTCTCACCGTGCGCACGCTTCTGTGGTCGGGCCGCCGGCGCGCCTGCCTTCTGCGGCGGGTCGCCTCTTGGAGCGAGAGGTCGAGGTGCTCGGCCAGCTGCTGCTCGAGCCGGCGAGGCCCTTCGTGGCCATAGTCGGTGGCGCAAAGCTGTCCGACAAGCTGGGCGTTCTGCGGTCGCTTCTCGACCGCGTGGACATCCTTGTGGTCGGTGGTGCCATGGCCTTCACGTTCCTACGGGCGCTCGGTCACAAGACCGGCTCGTCTCTCATGGACGTGAGCAAGGTCGAGGAGTGCAAGGAGCTTCTCCGCAAGGCCGGAGACCGGCTGATCCTGCCCGTCGACGTCGTGGCTCTCGCACCTGACGGCGAGATCGGTTGCGGCTCGCCTGGCAAGGGAGACGTGCAACTGCTGGGCGTGGACATCCCGATCGGATGGCGAGGTCTCGACATCGGGCCGAAGACCGAAGAGGTGTTCGCGGCAGCGATCCGGGGGGCCGGCACGATCCTTTGGAACGGGCCGATGGGGGCGTTCGAAGATCACAGGTTCATTTCGGGGACGACGGCCGTCGCGCGGGCGGTAGCAGCGTGTCCGGGCCTGACTGTCGTCGGTGGTGGAGATTCGGTTGCGGCGCTCGACGAGCTCGAGCTCACGTCCAAGGTGAGCTTCGTCTCGACCGGTGGAGGCGCAACGCTCGAGTTGATCGAGCACGGTGACCTGCCGGGACTCGAAGCGCTCAGGGCCGCCTCGAACGCGCCACGGGTGGCGGTGGCAGACAGACGAGGGCAGTGACGCCGACCGCACGACGACCCCTCGTGAGCGGCAACTGGAAGATGCACCACGATCATCTCGCCGCGATAAGGACGGTTCAAGACCTCGGAATGCGCCTCGATGCCGGGGACGTCGCTTCGGTCGACGTGTCGGTGCACCCCCCGTTCGTCGATCTGCGGTCCGTACAGACGGTCCTCGAGGACCGCGGGATACCGGTGGCCCTCGGCGCACAGCACTGCCATTTCGAGGACGAGGGTGCATTCACCGGCGAGGTGAGCCCGGCGATGCTCGAACGGCTCGGAGTGACCTATGTGATCGTGGGGCACTCGGAGCGGAGGCGGCTGTTCGGCCAGACCGACGAGCAGGTGAGGGCGATAGTGCCGGCGGTCATCAGGCACTCCATGACACCGGTCGTCTGCGTCGGAGAAGACGGAGACGAGCGCGAGCGGGGCGAGACCGAGGAGATCCTGACCGGCCAGGTAACCGCCGCGCTCAAAGGCCTTCCTCCTGCACAGGTCGGGGCTCTCGTGGTCGCATACGAACCGGTCTGGGCGATAGGCACCGGGCAGACCGCGAGTGCCGGCGACGCCCAGTCGGGCTGCGCCCACGTGCGCAAGGTCGTGGGCGAGGTCGCAGGCGACAAGGCCGCCGCCTCGATCAGAGTTCTCTACGGGGGCTCGGTGACCCCGGATACGGCTCCGGAGCTCATATCCGGAGGGGACGTTGACGGCTTCCTCGTCGGAGGGGCGAGTCTGAGGGCCCCTGAATTCGTTGCGATCGTGCGTGGAGCGGCACCCTCGAGGGTCAGCAAGGGACCCGGCTGAAGACAGCTCGGCGCGGCGCTCTGGTAGCGTCGAGGGGTTCCTGTTGCTCGACGGAGGTTCGGCCCGTGTTGACCATCGCGATCCTGGTGATCGACCTCCTTGCTTCTCTCTCGCTCGTCTTCCTGATCCTCATGCATTCCGGGAAGGGCGGCGGACTTTCCGACATGTTCGGAGGTTCGGTGGGGCAAGCGGCAGCCGGCTCGACTGTGGTCGAGAAGAACCTAGACCGCATCACGATCACCGTCGCTCTGATATTCGCCTTCTCGACGCTCGTCCTGACCCTGCGCCTGCAGTGACTCGCCGGGCGGCCCGGTTCGGGCCGGCCCGCGTGCCACGCTCACGGAGGCTCGGGACAATCTTCGTCGCGGTAGTGACGGTTTTTTGCTCTTTGCTCGGCTCGTGTGGCGGAACTCGTGGTGCGACTCCGACGACTCCGTCAACAGTTGCGGGTGGGAACGTTCTCGTTGCGCAGCCAGACGCGACCGTTACCGTGCTCGTGCCGTCGGTCGCGACGAACCTGAACCCTCACATCCCCGCCGGCGACAGCGCTGCTACCCAGATGGTCACTGCTCTCACGGACCCACAGGTGTTCGAGGTCGATCCCGGACTGACCCCCGTGCTCGACTCAGACTTCGTCCAGAGCGCCGAGGTAGAGAGCGTTAACCCGCAGACCGTGGTCTACAACCTCAACCCGCTGGCCACCTGGTCGGACGGCGTGCCCATCGGCGTTCAGGACTTCGTCTTCAACTGGGTGGAGCAGGCGAGCTCCGGAGGAAATGTGCCGCCGGGAGCCCAGCCAGAGGGGACCGAGCCCTTCGACGCGGCATCGACTCTCGGCTACAACGACATACAGACGATCACCGCAGGTAGTACCGGTGACAGCGTGCGGGTCGTGTTCGCTCACCCCTATGCCGATTGGGACGACCTGTTCAACGACCTCATTCCTGCGCACGTTGCAAGCGCGCTCGGGTGGGACGATGGCTTCAGCCGCCCGGGAGAAGCTATGTACGTCTCGGGAGGTCCCTACCAGGTGGTCTCATGGGTGCCCGGCTCTCGGATCGTGCTCAGGCGCAACCCGAGGTGGTGGGGGGCGCCAGCGCAGGTCGCCACGATCGTCATCGAAGCGGACGACGCCACTCAGGACGCCGCCGCCGTGATCTCCAAGAACGGGGCCCAGGTCGTCTACAGCTCGACGTTCGATTCGTCGCTGCTTCAGGCAGTGTCGTCGTCGCCCGGCTTGGAAAGCCAGGAGGACCTGGGCACGACGATGCTCCAGCTCCTGTTCGACATTCACAAGCCGGACGACCAGTCGGCCGCGGTCCGCCAGGGGATCGCCTTCGAGCTCGACAGGCAAGCGATCGTCCAGGACCAGGTGGACCCGCTCGATCCTTCTGTGGACGTCGACGACGATTTCCTGGCGACCGGCTCGCAGCAGTCCTACACGCCTGACGGACGGGAATTCGACGTGCCGAACCCGGCTCAGGCTGCGACGTTGCTCGAATCGGCGGGAATGAGGCGAGACTCGAACGGGTCATGGACGTCGGGGGGAACGCCCGTCATCCTGAACTTGCGATGGGCGTCCGGCGACCCCTGGTCGGAGCTCGTCGCCCCTGCTATCGACGCCGAGCTGGTCCAGGCCGGTTTCGAGGTCCGGGCGAACCCGATCGACCGCGCGCGAGCTCGACGCGTCCGAGCTCACCGACACGGGCTGGGACCTCGCCCTCGTGCCGGTTACGGCGAGCCCTTTTCCAGGGCAGATGGCGCCTATGTACTCCACGACCGCGGCGGTCGCCGGGGAAGGCGTGTCCTTCGACCTGTCGGGCTTCGACGCCCCGCAAGTGGACGCCCTGTTCGAGGCGGCATCGGCGGACCTAGACCCGGCCCGGGAGGCCGCTCTCTACCAGGATGCCGACCGACTGCTGTGGCAGGCGATGCCGGCCATCCCCTTGTTCGCTGAGCCGACGCTCCTCGTGTCGAGCGCGTACCTGAAGGGAGTTCAGTCCGACTCCTGGGTGGAGGGGCCGCTTTGGGATGCGGCGGGATGGACGAGCCTCGTGCCGGGACCGAGACGGCGCTAGGGCAACCAAGCGGCGCAGAGGCTGCCTCGACCCGCGGCTACTTCGGTTCGAGGCCCTCGCCCAGATTCTCGAGCGCCGCTAGCGCAGCGGCGATGCGATCGCGATCTGCCGGGTCGAGCGAGCTCATCGCCTTGGTGACCGCATTCAGGCGACGTCGACGCCAGCCGGCGAGGCGTCGCTTGGAGGCCTCGGTCACGTCCAGGTGGATGACCCTTCTGTCCGTCGTGTCGTATGCGCGGTCCAAGAGCCCTAGCCGGCTCAGTTGGCCGACGAGGGTGCTGACTGTGTTCGGTGCAAGGTGAAGCTCGGCCGCGGCCGTCGCCACGGTGAGCTTCGGATGCCTGTCGACCAGCCGAAGGAGCTCTATCTGGGCCGTGGTCAGATGCGGCTCGTCACTGTCGGCTCGTGCGATGTAGACGCTCCTTCGCCTAATGACGGCAATGGCCGCGAGGAGCTGTTCGGCTACAGCGCTCGATGAGGCGGCAGGCCTCGTAGATTTTCGTGAGGGCATTCCCCGCGAGCGTACCTCTGACGCAGACATACATACGTACCCGGCCGGATCGGGTTCCGACCGACAGGGCGCGCTAGTAGAGTCACCCGTGCGCCGTCCCCAGGGCGGCAGCGGTCACTTGTCGGAGTGGCGGAATAGGCAGACGCGCCAGCTTGAGGGGCTGGTGCCCGCAAGGGCGTGGGGGTTCAAGTCCCCCCTCCGACACTCTTGTGATGTAGCAAGACATCGGAGACAGATGTCGCGCGACATCGTAGACAATCTGAGTCAGAGGGATCCGAGCGGTTGATAATTCCTGCTCGGGTCGAGTTTGAGATGCCTCAAAGGCGACCCGTCGACACCGATGACCCGGATGTCTAGGCCGTCGACCAGGAGACGGACCCTCAGCCGGCGTAGGAGCGCCCACAGGGGATGTGGTGCATCCGGCCGTTGATCCGTAACGTCACCGTGCCCTTGGCATCGAGCTTGTCGTGGCGGATCTTGCGACCACCGCTCAGGTCGAGCGGTTCGGCTTTAGGCCTAGCCTTCTCTCTTGCCGCGTAGGCCTCTGCAGGGGTTCTCCTCCCGATGGCGCGGTGAGGACGGACCTCGTTGTAGTACTTGACGAAGCGATCGAGCTGGTGTTGCAGCTGCTTCTTCGTATAGATCGGGTCCTGCTCAGAGAGGAACTTCTTCAAGGTCTGGTGGAACCTCTCTACCTTCCCGCAGGTCTGCGGATGGTAGGGACGTGAGTGCTTGGCGAGGATGCCGAGCCCGGCGAGTTCCATCTCGAAAGCCCCGGCAAACCCGTGTACTGATTGATTGGTGAATATGAGACCGTTGTCGGTGAGGACGGACTGGGGAAAGCCCCGTGTTTCTGCGGCTTTGTAGAACGTCCTCACCACGTCGGGTGCCCTCGTGATGACGAACGCCCGTGACGCCACACACAGCCTCGAATGGTCATCGAGCATGTTCAGTATCTCGAACACCTCGCCGGTTGCGATGGTGAAGTGGGTCATGTCCGACTGCCACATCTCGTTCGGCAGGTCCGCACAGAAGGTCCGATACGAGCTCTTCGGTCTCTTCTGCGGCTGGGGGGTGACAAAGCCACGTGCCTTTAACACCCGCCAGATCGAAGAGACAGACGGGACGACTTCTTCGTGGCGCTTCTGGAGGTGGTAGCGGATCGTCTCTGCTCCCGCATCGACACCGAGATCCAGAAGCTCTTTCCTCAAAGCGACGATCTCGTCTTCGTATCGGTCGACGATCCGTGACGGCGAACGATGCGGCCGTCTAGAGCGAGCCTGAAGCCCAGCAGGGCCTTCCAGGCGGTAGCGCTTCAGCAGCTTGTAGAGCCAGCTGCGATGAACGTCGTGACTCGCCGCAAGCTCGGCGTTCGACGTCCTGTCTTCAGATGCGTCTCGATCAGAAACGGGCCCAAGTCCATCGGAGACCTCCACTTAGGTGTCTCCTATGTCTTGCCACATCCCCGACCTGGACTGTCGCCTATGTCCTGAATCCAGACACCCCCTCCGACACTCAAATTCTGCGACTGGCCGCCGGAAAGACCCACTTCAGAGAAGGTGACGTTCAGCCGCGGTGCGCCGGCGATCGTTACTTCGAGGTGAGCACTTAGGCGGAAGATCTTCCGAATCGCAGGAGCATCCCCATTCGGCACGAGCTCGCCCTCGATCAAGGCTGAGCAGTCAGCAGATCGAGGACCACACCGGTATCAAGTACTCCACCGTGGGTGCGATCCTAGAATCCCGGATCTACCTCGGTGAGGTCCTGTTGTTCGTCTTGCGGCGTCCGAAGACGAATCCGGTTAGCTCGTGGCCGTCCTCGTAGGTATCTCGTCCCCGACCTCGCACGACGAATAGTTGCCGGTCGTCGCCGGTGAGCTTCCAACCCTGGAAGTCCGCATACAGGTCGAGCCGTGCGACGGTGAAGCGGATCGGGCCGACCGCAGACTCAAGCAACTCGTGAAAGTGCTCGACTGCTTGCAGGGGACCGACCGAATGCAGGAACTGGGAGCGTGGCTGGACTCGGATCGCCGGCAGGTGGCCGCTCGGGGTGATGCCGACCCGTCCATGCTCGTGGAGCAGGCAGAATCGGTAGCGGCCGAAGCTGTGCGGGGCGACCAGGACCGGTCTGTTGCCAATCTCGAGGGGCATGGGGGACCGGATGACTGGGCCCTCGTCCGAGCCAGCTCGAGGACCTCGAAGAGATCGTCCGGAATGGCGGCTCTGCCAGACAGGTACAGGGCGTCGATGCCGGATGCGAGCTCGACCATCCCTGACGCCTCGTCTGTTTGTCCGAAATCTGCGACTACCTGCCAAGACGGGTGCGGCGACTCCTTCATTGGCTTGCTCAGTGCTCCGGATCGGACTCGGATTGGTCGCCGTCGAGGGGCATCAGGTCGGGGTTCGTGAAGTCGTACTCCCTCGAGCCGTCGTAGTCCCCGATGAGGAAACCCGCGACTTGGCGGTTCCAATACCGTCTCGTGTCGATCGACAGCCAGGGAAACTGATACTCGTCGGGGTGAGACCCGAAGACGGCCCGGAAGCGGCGGATCTTGCGAAAGATCGTCGCCCTGTTCCATCCGGCGATCTCCAGCGCCTCGAATCCGCCGGCGATGTGCCAAGCGACCCAGACCTCTCCTTGGCCCAGCCCGGAACGATGGCGTTATGCCGGCCCATGAAGGCGGCGTCGACGACACTCGGCTCCATGGTGTTGAGGTACGCCTCCCAGCGACACTGCGCACGACCTTGACCCTCGACCGACTCGCTTTTCTTGCTCCGGTAGTCCGGTTGAACCACGGTCGCATCTTTGCAACTGGCTGTAAGAACGCGGAAATCATTCCGTTGACCTGGGTCAACGCCGAAGAGAGGCTGCCGCCCCCGTTCGGCGCGGTTGACCTCTCATCAGCGCGGTAGGCGTGGTGCGCAGTCAGCTCGGCGATGGCAACGCCAGTTTCCAAGGGCTGGCACCTACCGCCAATGAGATCGGACAACGGACCGACTCCAGACGATCTGAAGCAAGCGACCAACTGAAGTGTTGCAGTTTGCGGGTGCTTTGTTACAGAGTTCACACCGTCATCTCCGCGAGCTGCGTACCATAGAAATAACCTTCGACCAAGGCCAAGCTATAAAGTGACTACTATCTCCAAAACATAGTCATCCGGGTAGAGGATGGGGGTCAATATGGTGGATAATAGGCGTTCACAGGCCAGTGAGGTTCCAAATGAAGTTCTACAGCTTGTCGATGCTGCGAAATCTACCGGAACATTAGTTATTAACTTCCGTACGGTACACGCTACTGAAGTGGTCGACACTTTAGCATCATATGCTCGCGATCTTCATAACATCACGGAGTTACGGCTTACGAACCAAAGACTAAATACGATTCCGAAGTGGATTTTTGAATTAACCCAACTCGAGGCACTGGACCTCACCGACAATGAACTAGCGGACATTCCCGAATCTCTCTCGGAACTACATAATCTCACTCAACTAGGTTGTTCCGAGAATAATATTTCGAATATTTCAGACTCACTATTCACGATGTCGAAATTAGAAGGTTTTAGTTCTATCAGGAAACGAACTCACTTGCGTCTCCGATCATATAGGAGACCTTGTCAACCTCCGTTCGCTGGACCTATCCTGCAACGCCCTCACCGCCCTGCCGCGCAACCTCCCCGTGTCTCTCACGCATCTCTCTGCGTGGGGAAACTCCCTTACCGAGATCCCAGAAGCAGTCAGGTCACTCACAAGTCTGGAAGTGTTGGACCTAAGCCGTTCTGGCATCTACGAACTCGCCAACCTTGAGACGTTTAAGGAGCGTAACTCCCATAACAGATTCGAATTCACACCAGAGCGCTATGTGGGCGACACCATGTCGCTACTTGTCGGTTCGTCGCTATTTGTCGGTTCCGGCGGAACACTGGGCCAGATCTCCTCGATACCGTCATGGCTATCTGAAGCTTGTCCGATGCTACGAGAGCTACACCTTGGCGGAAACAATCTGGAGGAAATGCCACAAGTCCTTTTCGGACTATCAGAGCTTCGAACATTATTCCTCCAAAATAACCAGATTGCTGCTATCCCCCGGGACATAGCCAAGCTCACACAACTCCGGAAACTAGACCTAAGTGGAAATAATATTGCTACGCTGCCAATCACTCTTCGCTCACTAGAACACCTAACATGGTTGGCGCTTGTCGAGAACCAATTTTCCATTCCACCAGAGATCCTTACCAATGCTGACAATCCCGAATCGATATTGCGCTTCCCTTCAATCGAAGGTTAATCGCGGCGACTGAACCAGGCGAAACTTCTTGTAGTTGGAGAGGGTTCCGTCGGAAAAGCTTCTCTCATAAAACGAGCGACGAAGCCAGCGGAACTCTGAACGTCTAAATTAAAGTCAGTTCGAGACGGACGCGCATGGACGACGCTCCACGAAGTAGCAGCCCGCCAGTGGGCACAAGCGGTGCCGTCATCTCGATGCTCTGGACGTGACGAGTGAGGGTCTCCATGGCGATGCGGGCCTCCAACCGGGCAAGCGGGGCTCCTAGGCACAGGTGAATGCCGCTGCCGAACCCGAGATGGTCCGCCGGATTGCGATGGACGTCGAACCGGTTGGGGTCGTCGTAGTGGCGCTCGTCCCTGTTGGCCGCACCCATGTAGGCGAGCACGATGGCTTCCTCGGGCAAGCGCGTGCCACCGAGCACGGTCGATCGAGTTGTTCCCCTCGGAATGGCCTGGACCGGGCTGTCGAAGCGCAGGGCCTCCTCGACTGCACCTGGGATGAGGTCCGGCGCTTCTCGCAGGCTCCGCAGCAGCCCAGCATCTTTGGCCACGACCTTCAGCACGTTTGAAAGCAAGTTGGTGGTCGTCTCATTGCCGGCTACCAGGAGGAGCACGCAGAACATCACCAGCTCGTCGGCAGTGAGTGGGTCTTCGTCGGCCTCGGTTCGGTGAATCAGCATGCTGATCAAATCGTCACCGGGTTCGAGACGGCGTCTCCTGATGGTCTCTCCGAAGAAGGTCGCCATCTCCAACAGGCTGTCCATCCGGTTCTCGCTCGCGTCGGTCCCACCGACAAAGGTCCCAATGAGGTCATCCGACCAGCGCTTGAACTCTACGCGCCTCGACGCCGGGATCCCCATTAACTCCCCGATCACGAGCACGGGAAATGGCCATGTGAAGTTCTGCACCCAGTCCGCATCCCCATGTTCGTCGGCGACAAGGAGCTGAGCGAAGCACTCCTCACACAGTGGGCGCATCCAGTCCTCGTGAAGGCCGATCACCCTGGGTGTGAAGGGCCGACTGAGCAATCGCCGCAAGCGAACGTGGTCGGGCGGGTCGATGGCGATCAGGATCCGAAGGTCGTCGACCTCTTCCATGCCGAAGGGGTCGGCGGATACTTCCTCGTCGTGAAGCTTTCGCCGGGATTGGGTCATGGCGGCGCGCATTCCAAGCTTGGACGAGAAGGTCTCCGCGTCCCGGAGCACCTCGGTGCAGTCTGAGTAGCGAGTCACGACCCAAAGGTCGGAGTCTTCGATGTAGTGCACCGGGGCGGTGTCGCGAAGGACACGATACGTCGCATACGGATCCGGCTCCTCGTAGATAGTGAAAGGGTCGAAGACCATCTGGGCTACGGACTCCATAGGACACCAAATGTCTAACCCCGGAGACCAGGTGCCGCCAGCGCCCGACGAGACACTCTTCAAGCGCCTTCAAGCGCTAGCGGCGGGGGCCACTGCTCTCGGATCTGTCGACCGGCGGAGAGCGCCCCTGTCCCGCTCAACAACGCCTAGGTCAGGGCACCTCTGAACACGTTGTCGTAGGTCCGCACCACGCCTGGGCCAGATTGAGGGGCTACGTGCCCGCAAGGGGTGGGGGTTCGAGCCCCCCTCCGAGACAGAGAGATTACGTAATGCAATGGATATCCGTTTCGAAGACCCGCACGTGCCCGTTCCTCGGCCGCTCGCAGGGAAGTCTCTTCGAGACAGTCTCCGATCAAGGCAGGCTCGACGACGTCGATAACTGGATGTGCGCCGGTTCGTCAGGTGGTGGGTCCGCCAATGACGTGCCAGACAAGTACAAACAATGCTGAGGCTTGGACTCCGTCAGGTCGGCCTAACCACGACGACTTCGAGCTCCGGAATTCCTGTGAAGTCCTCTGGGTTCGCGGTGAATACAGGCAGACTTCTGGACAACGCCGTTGCTGCAATAATCGCGTCGAACGAACGGGCCTTTGTTCGACGTCCGCTGCTTCGCAGTTGGGCGGCCACTCGACCAAATGCCCGGGCAGCGGGGGCATCGAATGGAATCGGGTCGAAGGTTGCCTCGGTCAGCTGGAGCCGTGCCAGACGGACAGCGCGCTCGGATTCGTCGTCTGTGACGAGAGGACCGACCGAGAGTTCGGCGAGAGTGACCGTAGTAATGAATGGCTCTTCAGGAAGATCCGAGTCCGCGTCGAGCTGATCAAGCAAGATCACCACAGACGTGTCCAGAACCCCGCGACCGGGGCGCATCAGAAGCTCGCCTCGACAACGGAATCGATGTCTCTACGAAGCGTGGCGGGGTCCATGGATGGCAAGGACTGGAACCGCTCGAGGATGGCTGGGAGGGTGAGCCGCTGAGCTCCTAAGGACCGGAGCTCAGCTACAGGTCGCCCGTCGCGCGTGATTTGAACAGCTTCGCCGTGCTCCACCCGCTCAACGATCTCGCCTCCATGGTTCCGCAGGTCGCGTATCGAGACGTTTGTCATGGATGCAACTGTATCACCCGTGATACGGTCGAGTGACGCTCGCCCATCGAGGCGGGATCGACCGAGCCGAGCATTGCGAGGAGCGGCACTGACTAGGGCCCGGTTGCGCTGAAATCGGCGATGTCCTGGATCACCGCGGAGGCTTGGGAGACTGTGACCGGCGAGGGTACGGGGGTCTGCGTAGGCGGTCTCGTTCCCATCGTTGTCGGCCAGCCGGAGGTGTCTTGCCCGGTTCGACTGCGCGCCTGAAGCTCAACGAGAAGTCCATCGGTGCGCACTAGCACTGCGATGACAAGGCTGCGGTCCTCGGCCTGATCGGTGAGGAGCGCCGATCCATTGGTGAGCTGTTGGCGAGTCAAACTGTCGCCGACAAGTGGGAAGCTCCCATCGTTGAGCGGCTGGCGGAGTTGAAGCACGCGAACAAACGCCACGTCGTCGGCTCGGTCATCCAACACCACATCGCGGTCGACGACACAGCCCGCTGTAGCGAACTCACTAACGCTCGAGATGCTGAAGCCGTGGCCGAGATCGCTCCTAACCCTCGTGGCCAACAGAGAGGCCTGCGCCGACGGCGACTGCTCCACCCCGGCGTTCTCGGGCTCATAGTCAGAAACGCCGGTTGTGTCTGGGAGCCAACCACCAGCGGGTAGCTTCGCAGGGGCCCTTGGATCGAGGCACCCAATCGGTCCAGATGAGGCAAGCCGCACAGTGGTTGAAGTCCGCAAGGTGGGCGAAGTCCGCGGTGCGCCACTCGAGCCACATGCGGCGCAGATCACGCCCACGATCACAACCGCCAGCCACCGACTCGAGGACACGTCGGAAGTCTTACAGCACCTGGGATGCGGCCGATGAGTTTCACGGCTCCCGCCCGTCATACCGTGTTGGAAGACTCTGCTCTGCACGGAGCAGCTGGTTCAGGTGCTTCGATCGCACGATCGCCGATGACTGTAAAGGAGCGAATGGTGCCCAGCATGCCCGACGTGGTCACAGCCGAGGAGTGGCAGAGGGATCGTAACGAACTGCTCAAGCTCGAGAAGGAGGCCACCCGCACGCTCGATGCGCTGGCGGCA
Source organism: uncultured Acidimicrobiales bacterium (assembly GCA_963801315.1). Classification (GTDB taxonomy): domain Bacteria; phylum Actinomycetota; class Acidimicrobiia; order Acidimicrobiales; family CAVXTF01; genus CAVXTF01. Next base: position 528,131 of record CAWDEI010000007.1, read on the forward strand.
CGTCGGCGGCGTCTGCCGATGGTCAAATTTGACACCAGCAAGTATGTGTTCGATACACCCGACGGCCCGAAGTCCTTGGTCGATTTGTTTTCCGGACGCCAACAGCTCGTGCTCTACCAATTCATGGACAACGGGCCAGACAAGTACTGTCCCGGCTGCACCTACTTCACGAACAACGTCGTCTGTCTGACCGATCTCGAGGCCCTTGGCATCACCTGGGTGACCGTTTCCAATATGCCGCTCGATCAGATCAACAGGTACAAGGCGAAGAAGGGCTGGACGATGTCATTCGTCTCGTCACACGGCACGCCTTTCGCCGACGATTGCGGGGCACACAATGGCTTCATGCTGAGCGCGTTCCTGCGCGACGGCGACGACGTCTACCGAACGTATTGCACAACCGCCAGGGGTTGTGACCGACTCCTGTTCGCCAACAACATCTCCGACCTGACGGTATATGGACGTCAGGAGGACTGGGAGGATTCACCGCCGGGTTGGCCGCAGCATCCCACTTACGGTTAGCCATAGAGAACCCGGGCGCGTACCACCGGCGGATTGTGGCCTTTCGCCGAGCATGGCAGTTCGAAGGGCGGTAACTTACCTGGACTAGCTATAGCTAATGATTGGATGGGAAGGCGGCGACCAACCAATGCATCACTCGCCTCGGGCGCGAGAGGGTCTAAAACGACGAGGCTTCCAGTTCCTGAGCTCATTTGCGGCTGCGACTCCGAAGGTCACTGCCGCCACGCTGGCAACGTTGTTCGTTGCTGCCGTGTGTCTGTCTGCGTGCGGTGGAAGTGGAAGTGCCTCCGGAGGAGGCGCTAGTGCTTCGTTAGTCAGCCTCTGTCTGTCCCATGACCTCTCGGGTAATGGCAACCCTGACGAGTCACAGGGACAGAGAACCTCTGTATGTCAGTGCGAAGTGAGCTACATGTTGAACCACGGCGTCTCAGCATCACAAGCCGCAGCGGACATGACCACCCCCTCCGCTAGCGGCGAGGAAGCCTATGGAGCTGCCGTTGCCTCATGTGTGCTCGGGACCACGGGGACGACCACGCCGAACAGCACCCAAACGACCGTACCGACCAGCAGCCCGACGACCGTACCGACCAGCAGCCCGACGACCGTACCTACGACTACTCCTACGACGGCTCCGTCATCTGCCACCACGACCGCGACGACTGCCATCCCCTGATAGGTACCGACCGGACCTCATACTGGCGGCTCTACCAAGATGGCTCGGAGCGTTCTTGATCTGCCGGTCAACGGGCTACGGCGACCATCCTCGGGCTCGGGCTCGGGGTCGGCAAGGCGCGGCGGGCAGGGATATGCAAGACTGGTGACGCCTGTAGCGGCGGTCGCAGGGCCACGAAGCAGGGGCCAGTTTTGGTCATCGTTACAACTACCAACGGGGGTAAGTGGATGTTGCGTTCCAGGATTGTCCGATTCGCCACTGCGGGGCTGGTCCTAGCCACGCCGGTGGCTCTCGTAGTGGGCCTGACCGGTCCGGCGTCGGCGTCGCAGCCGCAGGTCCTGAAGATCAAGTGCACTGGATTGACGGGTAACACCTCTAGCACGGTCATGTTGACCGGATGCAACGGCAACACCGGTGGGAGCTCCATGCCGCTTCCCGTCGCCACGCTCGCTGGCGGAGGAGCCATCACATGGACGAACGGCCAGAGCACCACCATTTCGACACCCGCGATCAGTGCAGGGACGCACTGTCCGACAGGTGACACCGATGTGGTCGCAAAGGCCAAGGTCACGGCGGACACCACTGGTTCGGCCACGGTCGGGGGCAAGGCGAAGATCGAGGTTTGCATCGACAGCGCCGGCAACGTCAGCTTGCCTCCCGGCAAGAAGGCCAAGATCTGAGCCGAAAGCCCTAACGCGGCGGCCTGCGTCGGTCGCAGTCATGCGATCAACAGCCGGGCTGTTGCGAGTACGACAATGACACACGTATAGAAGACACCCCCGGCCATCACTGGCCGGGGGTGTCTTCGTGGAAGGCCGCGACGGAGATCCACGTTGCGCATCTTTCGCGACACCGAACCTCGCCGTGGCCGGTTCGGGTACCAGTTATCTGCGGCGGTTCTTGCACCACACGTGCTCCAGCTCGATTACAACTCAAGCCCGTACTGTGCCGCCGCCCATCTCGGAGCGCTTCTTCTTCGACTTTCGCTTGACGTTTACCCCGCCCAACAGTGCCAAACCTGTAACGCGCAAGCGCGGTGACCCGGGCGCACCGGCGTTGCTTTCCTTATGATCGAATCCCCCCATGACCCCAATTCCAGTGACGTCGACCTCGATGTCATCCGACACGACGATGTCGACGCCGCCTAACACCGCAAACGCCCGGATTGTGACGTCGCGTTCGCTAAATCGGGCTTCTCGTAGGTCCATTTCGACGCCACCGAGGAATGCGACAGCTGTGTAGACGGGAGGGACCACCCACGCACCCTTTCGCCGCGCACCGCTCAGGATCGCGAGACTCAGCTTCCGTTTAGGTGTACCGCCAATGCGCTCGACGGGGAACGCGCCCGAGCTGCTCCTCGCCAGCATCGCCGGCCCCTCGCCGGGAAGGTCACGCGTAATTACCTCTAGTTCGGCGTAGGTCTTGGCCGCATGGGTCGCGTCGAGTCGCGTATCCAGTTCGTCGAAAGTTATCCGGCCTTCCCCAGCCGCTTCGCGGAGCTTTTCGGTCACCTGTTCGCGGTCGGCGTCGGAGACTCGCAACAGGTGCCTGTCGTCGGGCACGGGAAGATCACTCATCTCTCTAGACCCTAGAGGATGTAGCCAGGTACACCCCGGGGCCTCCTGACAGACCCACGGAGCATCGGGAAGTCCACTCGGGGTGTGTGTTGACGAACCCACGACCATCCCGACGACGACACCCAGCACTGCGCTGTCGACCTCATCGGCGACGACCTTGCCGGCCACGCACCCGCCCATTGCACAAGGACCAGGCGTCTGATAAGCCAGTGAGCAGGTGCACGGCTAACAGGTGCTCTTCCAGTCGCCCGAGACCCCGGTGACGTCCTCGTTGGCATCGTCGGGGATTCGAGCCTGGATCGTGCAAAGCACCTATTCGCCGTGGGCGCTTGGGGGGCATGTGGGACGGACGACGGTCCCCGATGCTGCGGCACTAGGGAGTCTCTGCATCGGGGGCCGACCCCATCACAAGGCGACGAGGGCCGGGGAACATCGGATCCATCGCTTTGACGCTTGCCATCAGCAATGACCCGGTCCTACGATCGCTGCCGGGCTCAGGGGGAGCCCACCGGGGCGGGGGTCCGCTCGAGCACCGTTCCCAAATAGCGCTCGCGGTCCCATCCGCCCGCCCCGGTCCTCTAAGCGCGTAGGGCCTAGAAGGCAGGACATGGGCGAAGGCCTTCGAGGTCAAGCGGCAGGCTCAGCGCGCAGCACCACCGGCAGCGGCCCCGACTCGAGCTCGTTAGCCAGGTCATCGGCCGTCGCTCTTGTGAAGTTTCCTGATATTTGAACCTTGCCCCCAAAGCTTGTGAACGTTGACTGACCTGGCAGCGTCAATGGTGCGGACACCACATACGCGTCGAGGTCGATGCCGACATAGGCGTGGAACTGTTGCGTTGCCAGCGCATCCCACTGACGCGAGCCCGTGGAGTCCAGGTTCAGGTTCACCAACCAATCGGGGCTGTCGAATGTCGCCTGCGCCGAGCTGATCTGCCGCGTCATCCACCTGAGCAGGCCCGAGAAGAAGCCGCTCACCAGCGAACCCACTGTCCGCAGCCGTGCGAAGCAACACCGTATGCGCGGGGTCGTCGTTGGCCAACGGCGTCGAGGGGAAGTTGGCGAGTGCAGGCCACGGCGCCACGCTGTTCTGCGGCTGCCCGGTGTCCGTGTTTACGTTGAGGTTCGCGGCGGTCAACTGGTATTGGGGAGGACAAGCGGTTGGCAAAGGACCAGGTGCAGTGGCGCTTTTCCCTCCGATCACCCGCGGGCTGTAGGCCGGTACCGCACACAGAACGGGTCTGAACAGCAGTTCTCCGGGTGAAACCAAGAGAGAAAGTCCCGAGCGCAACTTCTGCACTTCGCCGCTTGTCGTCAAGAGGATTGATCCACCCGACACTTCGGCTTCAGCCCCTTGGTCCCCGAGCAACTGCAATCTCCGGAGAAGGACACCCGAAGCGCTGTCGAGCTGCTCTGTGGAAGCATGACCCTCGGGTACGAGACGAGCGACAAATACTTGCCTGCCTCTGTTGGGCGGTGGATGAGTGATCGGGCTGGCGCTGTGGCCCCGGCGAGACACAGAGACGACAGCGAAGACACCGACGATGACAAGGGCTGCGAACCCTATCGTCAACAAGAGCCTGCTACGCCGTGGTTGCCGACGGACATCGGTGTGTCGCCTCGGTTCGGACCCCGAGCGGGCACGCGCTTCTTCCGCGGTGACGGGAGACACCCCGTCGTCGAGGAAGGCGAGCAGGCGCTCACCAAGCGGACCAGTTGCTTTGTTCGCGTTCATTTGTCTCCCCCTTTCGAAGGTTCGACCTGGAGTAGTTGACGAAGGTGATTCATCGCCCTCTCCGTGTGCTTTTGTACCGTGGAGAGCCTGAGGCCGAGAACGGATCCGACTTCCGCCTGGGTCCATCCAGCACCATGTACCAAAAGGACGACCGTCCGTTGGCGCTGTGACAGCGACGCGAGCGCCCTGGCGAGTCCAGGTTCGACGAGCACATCGTCTGAGGCTGGCCGTTCATAGGCGACTCGCAACCTGCGTCTCCTGCTTCTGCTCTGTCCAACTCGGTAAAGGAAGGCAACGGGATTCTGTGTCTCCTCTACGCGACTCCAGTGCTCCCACGCCCATGCCAGTGCCTCTGCAGTCGCCTCCCGGCCACGCTCTCGACCGTACGCGGCGATGAGGGCGCGTCGAAGACGAGGCTCGACGTCACGGACGAACGAGGTGAACTCTTCGGCGTAGTCCGGAGCGCCCTGCAACCGACCCCTTTTGTCTCGTTACCTGCCAAAACCATTCTCCTACTGAGTACGACCACCGAGGAACCACTTCACACGACCCCGGGTGGGAAATCTTCGAACCTGAATCGAGTTCTCGACTTTGGGACCTTTTGGCCCGACGGCTGCGGTGCCGCGGTTGTCAACTACCCCGAGGCCATTGCCGACCAGCCCGAGAAGTTGCGAACGGCGTGAAGTGACTGCTCGTCCACTCCCGACAACCAGAATCCGGTCGCATTGTGGTTGCAGGGTTTACCGCGGGGTCGCCGTGGTAATAGCACCCCAGAGTCAGGTGCGGGTCACTGTGCAGGGGGGTCGCAGGGCAGGGGGGTCATCGTCCCGCCCTTTTGCTGCCAGCTTTTGACGGTTGGCACTCGGATGGCAGCCACTACCCGAACCGTCACCTGGGTAGTGGCAGTCATCCGTTCCTTCAGGCTCTGCCGTCTCGGTGGGCTCGGAGTATCTCGGCGGTCGCCGTCGCGAAGGTCTCGGTGATCCGCCCGACGAGTTCGTCGCAGCTCGTCTCGTCGACGATTAGCGGTGGGGCGACGAGAAGCCAGTCCCCATAGCGACCGCGATTCTGCCGTCGGCTATATAGCAACAGGCCGTGGTCGAGCCCGTGGCGGCGGAGAATTGCTGCGGGGTTGACTGCTTCGGGGAACCGTCCGTCGGTTTCGCGGTCGGTTACGAGCTCGAGGGCTAGGAGCAGCCCGCGGCCGCGGATGTCACCGATGATCGGTGACTCGGAGTGCAAGGTCTCGAGCCCGGCTCGCAGGCGCGCCCCGAGGGTGCGGGATCTCGCGATCAGATCTCGCTGGACGACCTCATCGAGCACGGCACTGCCGGCTGCGCAGGCAAGCGGGTTCGCGTCATAGGAATGCGAGATGACAAATCCGGTGGTATCGGCCACCTCGTCCACGAGCGACGAGGAAACCAGCACCGCCCCGAGCGGTGCGTATCCTGCGCCCAGACCCTTGGCGAGGACGACCACGTCGGGGACGGCAGCCGCGTCGTGGTGCGCAACGAGGAATTCACCCGTGCGAAAGGCGGTGACTATCTCGTCGTAGACCAGGTGGATGCCGAAGTCACTGCACAGTTCTCGGACCCGAGGGAGGAACGACGGATCGGGAACGTTGACCCCCGCGGCCTGCCCGCCTATGGGTTCGAGCACCACGGCGAGCACCTCTTGCGATCCCCACCGCTCGACGACGGCGCGTAAGGCGGCGATGCTGGCGTCCGCGGCGGCCTTGGGGCTCGAGGCGCGGAAGGTGAGCGGTGCCGGGATCTTCTCTGAAGCGATCGCCATCGGTCCCCACAGGGACGCGACGCTGTGATCGCCGTTCAACGCGATCGTCGCCAACGTAGCGCCGTGATACCCAGGCATGAGCGTGATCACCCGGTGACGTGAGGTTCGGCCGGTTGCCACAGCGTGCGCCCTCAGGAACTTCACTGCCATCTCAACGGCCTCGGATCCGCCGGAGGTGAGGTGCACGCGCTCGAGGCCGGGGCCGGCCAGCGACGAAAGGCGGGCCGACAGTTCCGCGTTCGCCTCATGCCGTGTGGTGCGGGAATAGGTGTACGTGAGCCGGCGGCCTTGAGCCTGCATGGCGTCAAGCACCCGCTCGTTTCCTTGGCCCAGGAGGGCGAGGAACGGCCCGGAGCACACGTCGAGGAGTCGACGTCCTCGATCGTCGACGAGGTAGATGCCATCGCCACCGACGATCGTCGGCAGGTCACTTCGCTCCGAACGAGCAAAGAACAGGTCCTGAGTTCCCCCGATCTCAGGGTCTACGGGGTCGCCCACCAGGCGACACTACGTCGGCCAGATGTCTGGGTGACAAGCCGAGGACGCCGACAACATGCGGTTGCCCCATCTCTCTATATCCAATGAACAGAGTCTGTCTATGTAAAACAAACAGCATTCTGTCTATGTAAAACAGACAGCATTCTGTCTATGTATAATAGACAGATGCGGGTCGATCAGAGCCTGTTGTCCGACGCCTCTGCCGCCGCGGGACGGGTCAGCGAGCTCGAGGACGAGCTCGACGCAGCGAAGGTGGAATACCGTCGAGCTGTCCGACGCCTGCACCTGGCAGGCGCATCGATCCGCGACGTTGCCGACGCGCTCGGCGTGAGCCACCAACGCATTCACCAGATCATCGATGAAGGCGGCGTTCGCCGGTGGCGACGACGACGGCCGCAAGAATCCACCGCCCAGCGGCTCTGTTCCTTCTGCGGCCGCGAGCAACGACAGGTCCGGAAGCTCGTCGCGGGGCCGGGCGTGTACATCTGTGACCCTTGCATCTTGGCCGCCGTAGGTGTCACCGCTTCCGGGCGACCGGCGAAGGATCCGAAACTGCAGCCTGTCCCCGTCAGTAGCGGGATTTTCTGCTCGTTCTGTGGCAAGGCAAGGATTCAGCTCAAATCCCTCGTATCAGCGCCGGCTATCGGCGAGCGCGACCCGCAAGCTATCTGCGATGAATGCCTCGGGCTCTGCGGGGAGATTCTTTCCGAGCAGCTTCGCTAGACAGCCAAGTTCCGTGCGACAACCGATACGAATTCACCGGGTGACCGACAGAGCCAGATACCAGAAGACGGACGGATGAGCCCCCCTGACCGGAGGTTCGGCGGCATATCGCTGTCCGCCCGGTATCGATGGTTTGGCTATCCTCGTGTCATGGAGCAGGTGCGGCCCTTTTTGAAAGAACGCACCCGGATTCTCCTCGAAAGCCTGGCAAGGGGCGCAGGGCTCACCAGCCGCCTGGATCGTCTGGCGGCGAAGGTCAACGCTTCGCAGAGCACACAGGTGATGCTCACGATGCTCTACAAGGACCGCGTCGAGCGAGGCGGGCCCTTGCCGACGTTCGACGAGGTGGAGTTCAGGGTCCACTCCCAGAACGGGGAGGACGGGATCCTTCTGTATATTTTCGCACTTCTCGGCAACCCGACCAAGCGGTGCGTCGAGATCTGCGCGGGAGACGGCATCGAGTGCAACACCGCCAATCTCATCGTCAACCACGGATGGCGTGGCTTCTTGATCGACGGTCGAGAGTCGAACATTCAGACCGCAAAGGAGTTTTACGGCGCTGATCGCTCCACCCTTTGGTTCCCCCCGGCGATCAAGTTGGCCTGGGTCACCGCTGAGAACGTGAACGACCTGCTCAAGAAACGTGGGTTCACCGGACAAGTGGACCTTTTGTCACTCGACCTCGATGGCATCGACTACTGGATATGGAAAGCACTTGACGTCGTAAGTCCCCGCGTGGTCGTGACCGAATTCAACTGGGGGTGGGGACCGGACGAATCGGTCACAGTGCCGTACGACCCGGCGTTCAGGATCGACAAACAGTATTTTGGCGCCTCTCTGGCTGCGTACGCGAAGTTGGCCCGCGAGAAGGGTTACCGACTCGTCGGCTGCCAGAGATGGGGCTTCAACGCCTTCTTCGTCCAGTCAGGTGTCGGCGAGGACGTGCTCCCGGAGGTCAGCCCTGCGGAGTGCTTCGACACTCCTGTGATGCGGATGCGATGGACGCCCGAGTTCCGTGAAAGGCTTCGAGCCAAGGGGGAGTGGGTCCCCGTCTAGAGATCCCTCCGATGGTGCGAGAGTTCAGGTATGTCGACGATCCCTGCTCGAAGCAACGTGGATTACGGGGACCTTTTCGCCCTGGAACGGCGCACCCTCGTAGCTCTTCTTCGTGACCTGCGCAACGACGACTGGACGCGGCCGACATCATGTCCAGGTTGGTCACTGCTCGACTTGACGTGCCATCTCGTTGGAGACGATCTGGGCTTGTTGGCACGCCAAAGAGACGGTCACCCCGGAATGCTTCCCCCCGACGACGTGAACGGCGATAGGGCGTTCGCGACCTGGCTAGACGACGTCCAAGATGCGTGGGTGAGTGCAGCCCGACGCCTGAGCCCTCACCTGGTGGTCGACTTGCTCAGCTGGACCGGGCCACAGGTCGTCGAGATGTTGCGGCTCCAGGATCCCGCCGAAAGGGCGGCCACGGTGAGTTGGGCCAGCTCGGGCCTCGTGCCGCGCTGGCTGGACCACGCCAGGGAGCTGAGCGAGCAGTGGATCCACAGACAACAGATCGAGGCCGCCCTCGGGCGCCCGACCGGCCTCGGCGACCCGACCGCGGCCGCTGTTCTCGACGCTCTCCGGTGGGCATATCCTCATCGACTTTCGGCGCTTTCGGCACACGACGGTGACACGGTCGACATCGCAGTCGCCGGCCAGGTGGAACGGCGGTGGCTCCTCGCGTACAACGATGCAGCCTGGAGTTTCGTACAAGAGGCTGGGAAGCGTGTCATCGCCCGCGCGGAAATGTCCTCGAGCGATGCGTGGCGACTGCTCACGAACAACATGCCCCCGAGCGAGCAACGCCGCCTTCGTGTGGAAGGAGATCCAACCGTCGTGGACGTCCTGCTCCGCACGCGCGCGATCATCGGCATCCCCAAATAGCAAGGACTTTGATCTCAATACCAGGCGGATGAGGACCGATACTCCTCGGAACTCTCACCGACTGGAGTGAATGTGGGACCAGGTCCCCAGCGCGGAGATGACCGAGCAGATCGAACGAACCCGGATCGACAGGGCTCGAAAGACGCTCGCGGCGGTTCCGAGCTTCCGGCGACCGACACGGAGGAGACGCTCGTATCGTGGCTGAACGCCCACGACGATGCTCTGGTGGGAGCTGTCAACCCGAACGGTGAGGCGGTGGAGATGCCGGCCTCGATCCCACTCGGCCGCGAACACAGGACCGAATCGCGCTCGTTGCTGGAGTTGGTGATACCCGAGGATTCGCGAGCCGTCACGGACGCATTCGTAAGCGCCCTCACACGGGGAGTCGGGATCGCAAAGATCCGCCTGTGCAGCGACCCCGACCAGCCGCACCTGCTCCAATACCTCGACCTGCGCGAGCGCCACGGCGTGATCTTGCGAATGGTCGTGCGCGGAGACGATCTGGACGACGATCAGGGCAATCGGACTCGCCCGAGCGACCTGACGTCGGCGCGACCCCGCTTGTGCGTAATACACAAGAGCGAGGTTGCAACCATCGTCGCCATCGACAAGGCAACGACCCTCATGCTCGGCTGGGCACCCGAGGATATGCTCGGTCACTCAACGCTCGACTTCCTCCATCCGGACGACCACGTCCGCGCCATTGACAATTGGATGAGCCGCTTCGCCGGTGAGCGCGGTCAAGGTGTCCATTCAGTGCGTCTTCGCTATCTCTGCATGGACGGCACATGGCTCTGGATCGAGACCTCCAACGATTTCCAAACTCGCGAGGACGGCTCAACGGTCGTCGAATCCCAGCTGATAGACGTCTCAGAAGAGATGTCGGCGGTCGATGCGCTGCGTCAAAGTGAGCGATTCCTCCGCGAGGTGACCGACACCGTGCCGGTGGGCCTTTTCCACGTTGCATCCGACGACAGCGTGGCTTTCGTGAACCCCGTCCTCAGGGAGCTCGTCGGAGACGTGTCCTTTCCGTCGTACCGCGACCTGGCCGGTGCCATGTCCCCCGAGGGGGCTCGGCTCGTTAGTGCGATCGACGACGTCATGGCTAAGGGCGCAGATGCCGATCTAGGGCTCGTACTGGCCGGAAAGGCCGGACGATCGGCCATGGTCACGCTCCGCGCCGTGACCGACGACGGCCGGGTGTTAGGGGTTCTCGGATGTGTCGTCGACGTCACCGAGCTCAAGACCCTGGCAGATACGGACGTCTTGACGGGGCTCCAGAATCGCCGATCGATCGTGGGGCTACTGGAGGTGGAGCTCGCACGTCGGTCCGGCAACGTGAGCGTGATATTCGCAGACCTGGACGGCTTCAAGCAGATAAACGACCAGTATGGTCACCAGGTCGGAGATCGGCTCCTCGCGCAGGTGGCCGCCAGGTTGAGTGCGGCACTCAGACCGGGAGACCGCATCGGTCGGCTCGGCGGTGACGAGTTCCTCATCTTCTGTCCCGGCGTCACGAAGCTCAAGGCAGTGAATGCGATCGCTCGCCGGCTACAGGAAGCTCTCGAGGAGGAGTTCTGTCTCCCCGAGGCCACGGTCCGAGTCCTGGCAAGTTTGGGAGTCGCTTGTGGTGGTGCAGGCGCGACGGTTGACGACCTGATCTCGCGGTCGGACTCCGCCATGTACGCGTCCAAGCCGAGCCCACCGTCCCGGCCCAGGCGCCAATGGCTCGAGCCCGCTCAGCGGGATCGCGAAAGATGTCCTTGATGATGGACAACGACGACGGGATCGTCAGAGCCGCGCCGGCACCCATGACGGCGCGCCATGCGATCAACAGGTGGACGGAACCCGAGAACGCGGCGCCCGTGGACCCCGCTGCGAAGACAGTAAGTCCGATGAGGAAGAAGCGCTTGCGTCCGAAGCGGTCTGCGAGGCTGCCTGCGACGAACAGCAGACCGGCGAACACCATCGCATAGGAGTCGAACGATCCATTGAAGTTGGCTCGAAGTGGCGTGAAGGACACGTACGAGGGTCGGAAGTGCCACGTTCAAGATGGTGTTGTCCACATTGACGATCAAGGCCGCGACACAAAGGACCAACAATGTGGCCCAATGGTGACCACGGTGGCTCGGCGAAGTCCGTGTCACCCGGCCCTGTGCTCAGGTTATGGTCACGGCGATTCTCCTCTGGCGGAGGAGGCGTCGAGCCCGTACGGGGCGACAAGACCTCTGCGGTCGTCCTGCCCGAACCAGGCGTCTCGTGAAGCTGGCTGCCGGACGTACGCTACCTAGGTCCTGGGCACCTTTCCGGGAGAGTGCCTGGCCCCAATCCCCCCAATACCGCTCGGACCGGCGGCCGGATCCCCACCCTTCGCATGGCTCGTGCCCACCTCGGACTAGGGTCCATGTTGTGGCGGCGGATCAGATCGAAAGCATCGCGGGGCGCCTCGCCGAGGGCGACGACCTCCAATTGACATGGTTCGTGGTCACCTACTCCGACGGAGACGAAGAGCATCGCGAGGGGACGCTGCACGACGCGACCGACCTCGCCGCCACCGCCGGGCTATCCGTCGTGGCGGCTCCGAGCAGGTCTTTCAAGTGGGCGAGGCAGTAGCGGGCCTCACCCGTCACGTTGTCAGGTAGCGGTCGATCACCCGGTGCATGTGAAGGATGTTCGATTCCTGCCTGGGATTCAAACGAAGGTCGACACAGGCGCGGGATTTCATCCCTTGTTGGATGTGAGCCATGTTGGCAAAGTCCTGATTGGTGATGAGCCCCCAGTCCTTGCTCGTCCAATCCGGATAGGTCTTGTGCTCGCAGGGCCTCCAACCGTCACCCGGCCATTGCAACGTCCATAGGTCCATGATTGCGCTGTCTGGATCGATCCCGTTCGGCCGGACGCGGAACATGATCGCGGTGCCCGGGTAGATCGGACCTACGACATTGGGGAACCAGTAGAAATCATCCGCGCTCGTCATCTGGTCCAAGGTGAAATGCGACACATCGAGCCCGCGAGCCCCGAGAAGATCGCGTCGGCGGACCTGGTACTGCTCGAGCAGCGTCGTACCGGGGAGCAGTGGGGCATCTTTGAGCTCGTCGACTATCCGCCGCTCGTCACGGTAGAACAGGCCGCCGAGACCACCCACCAGGGCCGCCAGAATCTCCCATTCGTCGACCTCGTCGTCGGCGACGCCCAAGCGCGGGCTCGGGCGCAGCTGCCTTCGGGCGCTCGCCAGCCGACCGTAATGGGCATGGGTGTCGAACTGCTCGTAGACCATGTTGACGTCGTCGGTCCAGGCCAGGATCTGGGGATGCGTCCCCTGAACGTGGTAGCCCTCGTTGAACGCGTCGACCACCACTTTCCAATTTGCCGGCAGGATCGTCGTCTTGTGGGAGTAGAACCGCATATCTTCCAGGTGGTAGGCGCCGAGCCAATCGGGGATCGGGCGGAGGAAGTCGAGCAACGACGGCGCGTCGACATCCATGTTGACGAACACGAACCCACCCCACGACTCGACACGGACCTCGCGCAGGCGAAGGTTCGTGGGAACAGAGTCGAACTCTTGCTCGTCCACGATCTCTTTGAGCCGACCGTCGAGGTGGTAGCGCCAGGCGTGATAACGGCAGCGGATCTCGCAATCGGCGAACGCCCCGCACCCATCGGCCAAGCGCGTCCCGCGATGCAGGCACGTGTTGTAGAAGGCCTGGACCGTGTCGGAATCCGACCTGACAACGAGGATCGACTGGTCGCCGATCAGGTACTCGACGTAGTCGCCAACCTGAGCGATCTCCTCTTCCCGGCAGGCGACCTGCCATACCCGCGGCCACAGCCGCTCCATCTCTAGATCCGCGAACTCACGAGAGACATAGCGCTCCTTGGACACGAGCCCGTCATCGCCTACGAGCAACTCCTCGAGCACCGTTTCACCCACAGCGGCCCCGTCCCTTGTGGAAGACTCGTCTCCGACGCTGACGGGGTCCGAATCTACCGTCCGGGCACGACGAACGAGGTACGGTCGGCCACGGAGCGGCCGGGGGGTGGCTCACACGGAGTTCAACCTGGCCGACACGTTCGAGTGCATAGCGGACGAAGTACCGCTTCGCGAGGCACTGTCATGTGGACCGATCCGATGCACGTTCGCCGGGCTCGATCAGCGCGCCAACCGCCTGGCACACGGGATGCAGCAGATCGGCGTGGCCCCCGGCGATCACGTGGGCATCTTCGGCTTCAACAGCGTCGAGTTCCTCGAATCCATGTTGGCGTGCTTCAAGATCCGCGCTGTTCCCCTCAACATCAATTTCCGCTATGTCGGCGACGAGCTTGGTTATCTCCTCGACAACGGGGACGTCAGGGCCCTCGTGTTCGACCGCTTCCTTGCGCAGCATGTCGGGTCGCTTCGGAGACGCCCCCCGAAATTGCGGTCGCTCGTAGTTCGCGAAGACGGGAGCGGAACCGACACCGCGTCGCTCGACTGCATCGACTACGAAGCTCTTGTCGACGCCGGCTCATCGGAGCGCGATTTCGGGCCCCGTTCCGCCGACGATCTGTACATCCTCTACACCGGTGGCACCACTGGGCTTCCTCGTGGCGTGGTGTGGCGTCACGAGGACATATTCTTCGCGACCCTCGGAGGCGGCAATCCCGGCGGACCGCCCGTTCGCGAAGCCAGAGGAGATCCGGCACGCCGTTCGGTCGAACCGTGCCCATCGGGTGACGCCCTTCTTGCCCCCCGGCGATCCGGGGCCGGACGAGTTCGTCTCCATGGCCCTCGGCCCGCTCGTGCATGCAAGCGGGCAATGGTCTGCACTGGGGTCACTGCTCGCGGGCGGCAGGGCCGTCCTTTACCCCGCGCGCAGCATGGATATGGGCCTGGTGCTCGATCTCGTCGAGCGCGAGCGCGTGACGATGCTGACGCTCGTCGGAGATGCGAGCGGGCGCCCGTTGCTAGAGGAGCTCAGGCGCGACACCTGCGGCTTCGACACGTCCTCGCTGCGGCTACTCGGATCGGGTGGCAGCATTCTGTCGGGCGAGATCAAAGACGGCCTGCTGGCGATGCTGCCAAGTGTGCTCGCCATAAGCGAGGCCGTGGGGTCCTCGGAGGCGCCCGTGCAGGCCGTTGCGATAGGGCAGCGCCTCGGCGCGCCATCTCCGTCGTTGACCTTTGCACCGAAAGAAGGTGTCACGGCCGTCATCGACGAGGATCTTCGTCCCGTGGGGCCGGGATCCGGCGCAGTCGGTCGCCTCGCAACGACCGGGCGCGTGCCGATCGGCTACTACAACGACCCGGTGAAGACCGCCGAGACGTTCGTCGAGATCGACGGCAGGCGATGGTCGTTGCCCGGCGACATGGCGACCGTCGACCACGACGGGACCATCCGCCTCCTGGGTCGGGGCTCGCTTTGCATAAACACCGGTGGAGAGAAGGTCTATCCCGAGGAAGTCGAAGCGGTATTGAAGTCCCACCCGCTCGTGGCCGACGCAGTGGTTGTGGGCCGGCGTTCGAAGCGGTGGGGAGAGAGTGTCGCCGCAGTTGTGCAACCTACCGACATCGACTTCCCTCCCGCGTTGCGCGACCTCGCCCCTCATTGCCGCCGATTCCTGGCCGGTTACAAGGTCCCTCGGCACGTGGTGATCGTCGCCGAGGTCCGACGCTCGTCATCGGGCAAGGCGGACTTCAAGTGGGCGGCCGACGTGATCGACAGCGAGGTGGGCGACGAAGCGGACGACGTCGACGGCACCCAGTCCCTTGCGAGGGATCAGGAGACCGGCTGGCGATAGGGGCCCATGTCCATACCGGGATAGCGCGCGGCGACGTCTTCGAGCGTCTGGTCGTTCCAGTACGCATCACCGGGCCTCGGGAAGCCGAACAGGTCCCGCTCCCGGACGCTGCACTGCGGCATGAGCTTGGCCCAGCGGTGAGGGGCCTGCTTGGGCCAGGCCATCTTGCCTCCCCAGGTCGTACCCCTGGCTTGGTAGTCGACGAGCAGCGAAAAGCGCGAGCGACCCTCGCCGGTGAAGTTGGAGCCTCTGTGCAGGATGTCGGTCCTGTACATGAGCAGGCTTCCCGCGGGACCTGTCGCCGCGTGCTCGACATCCGCGAGCTCGCCGAAATTCAGGTAAAGCGGGGTGAACGGGATGTCGCTGCCCCGGTCGAAAGGAACTATCCGGGTCGGTCCATCGTGCTCCGTCACATCCGAAAGGTAGATGAACGTGGTCAGCTGCTGATACCTACCGTCGGTGCGAGGGACCACCAGGCTGTGGCTCCCGTAGTCGCGATGGTGGGGTTGGTCGTAGTCCGCTGCACCTGAGTACTTCGCCCAGAGCTCGATCTTGTACAGATGCAGATCTGTCGTCTCCAAGAAGCGCTCGACCGCGTCGACGAGATCCGGGTGGAATGCAAGGTGATTCAAGTCCCACGACCTGTACGGGAATTCCTCGACACCGGCGAATTGGCTCCCTGCGTACCTCGAGAACTCCTCGGGGTTCGAGAAGTACTCTTCGGGCCGAGGGAAGTGGAGCCAGAGGGCCTGCCGGGCCGCCTCGAGCTCCTCGGGTGCCAAGAACCCCTCCACGAGCACATGCCCCTGATCCCTGAGCTTCTCGAGCTCGGCATCTGTCACCCGCACGGCTCCGAATACTAGGGCCGGGCTCGCCGGGTGCCCCCGGTCGACGGCGTCGTGAGCGACCGGACCCTGAGCAACCCGGACCCTGAGCAACCCGGACCCTGGGCAACCCGGACCCTGGGCGACCGGACCCTGGGACCGCGCCGCGTACGCTTTCTCCGGTGCGCGCAATTCAATTCGATTTCGCCGACCCGTCCTTTCCTGCATCCCTCGTCGACCTGCCCGCCCCCGAGCTGCCGGGTCCGGCATGGGCGCGGGTCGCTGTAACCGTCGGCGGGATCTGCGGCAGCGACCTCCATCTGTTCGCGCACAACACCGGCCCGTCGCCGACGTTGAGGTCGTTAGGGGCGTTCCCCTTCGTCCTCGGCCACGAGATCGGCGGGACAGTGGTCGAATCGGGACCGGGGTGCAGCAGCACTGTGGGAACGCGCGTAGCGATCGACCCCTGCATCCCGTGTGTCGTCCGGGGAATCGATCCGGTCTGCTCCAACTGTGCCCGTGGATGGACGTCGTGCTGCCTCAACCTCGACAGCAAGGTCCTGAGCGGTGGGAGGTCGATCGGTTACACGCAGGACCTCGGCGGTGGGTGGGCCGACCAGGTGCTCGCTCACGAGTCGATGCTCCACGAGATCCCGGGCTCGGTGCCCGACAGGGGAGCGAGCCTGTACGAGCCCGTCTCGATCGTGTGTCACGGTCTTCTGCGAGCGCCTCCCGACGATGGGGAGCCCGTGCTCGTAGTCGGAGCCGGGATCATCGGGCTAGCTGTTCTCGCGGCGCTGAAGGGCCTGTTCCCAAGGTGCCCGGTGACGATGCTGGCCCGGCATGCACATCAGGCTGACGCAGCCGTCGCGTGCGGCGCCGACCACGTCGTATTGAGCAAGGACCTGGGCGCACACTTCGAGGAGCTCGCCGTGCTGACCGGCTCCCGCGTCGTTGGCTACAAGAGCGACCTCATGCTCATGGGGGGTTTCCCTCTCGTGATCGAAGCCGTGGGAGCCCCCCGGACCGTCACCGAAGCCCTACGGGCGGTAGCGCACCGGGGAACCGTTCTTCTGCTCGGTGCGGCAGGCGTGAGCGAGGTCGACCTCACCCCCGTCTGGTACAAGGAGGCGGCAATCGTCGGCTCCATCGACCACACGGTCGACCAGGGCGGCGCGCCCGGGCTCGCCGGCGGCCGGGATCGCCATTCGGTCGACCGGGCGCTCGACATCCTTGCTTCGGGCCTCCTCCCTCCGGACGTCGTCGTGACCCACGAGTTCGAGCTCGAGGACTATCGCTCTGCGATCGAAACAGCGATCGACAGGGGAAGCTCGCAGGCCATCAAGGTCGTCTTCAGGCCATAGCGGGCTCCGCCACCCGCGGCATACTCGCGGTATCAGCAGGGTAAGTAGCGGCGATGATCCGCGCCGCCAGACTCCCGACCCTGACCGGAGCATTGCTGACCTTCGTCACAGCAGCCGTGTTAAGCGTCGGCCTCACGCCGTCCTCCGCCGGCGCAGCGGGGCCAGCGTCGACCTCGAGCTGCGTGACGAGCTCGTTCTACATACCTCCGTCGCCGCTCCCGAAGGGCAAGCCCGGGACCGTCATCAGGTCCCAGGCCGGATGCGACTATGTGGCGCCCGACGTCGCGGCCCCCGCAGACGTCTGGAACGTCCTTTACAAGTCGACGAACGCCAACCAACAGGCGATCGCCGTGTCGGGAACCGTCCTCGTCCCTACCTCTGCATGGAGCGGTAGCGGCCCGAGACCCCTGGTCGCCTACGCGACCGGCACGCAGGGATGGGGCGACCAGTGCGCGCCGAGCAGCGAGATGGCCGCAGGAGACTACGACGAGGACTTCGCCGTTCAGAACCTGTTGGACCAGGGCTGGGCCGTGGCCGTGACCGACTACCCGGGCCTCGGCACGCCGGGCAACGAGCTATACGCCGTCAACTCTGCAGAGGGTTACGCAGTGCTCGACATCCTGAAGGCCGCGCTGAACCTGCCTGCTGCGGGGCTGTCACCGGACGCGCCGGTTGCCATCGAGGGTTACTCCCAAGGAGGGGGAGCGGCCGCGTTCGCAGCTCAAGAAGCACCGTCGTACGCAAAGTCACTCGACCTCGTCGGTGTGGCGATGGGAGGGACTCCGGCCAATCTGCAGGCGGTAGCCGACAACATCAACGGCGGCGCTTTCTTCGCGTTCTTGGGAGGCGCGGCCATAGGTTTCGATGCCGCCTACCCGCAACTCCACTTCGGGCAGTACCTCACCTCCACCGGCAAGCAGGCATTGAAGGCCTTGTCAGGCATGTGCCAGGAACAGGGCCTCGCGACGTACGCATTCAAGACGATCCAGGACTACACCAAGGGGGGCATCGACCCGCTGACCCTCGCGCCCATAGAGCAGGTCCTCACCGACAACGACGCCGGTGCGGTCGCGCCTCAGGTCCCGGTACTCCAGTACCACGGGCTCGCTGACGAGGTGATCCCTTACTCGGTCGAGCAGTCCCTCCACGACACCTGGTGCTCTCTCGGGGTGACCTCTGACCTGGTGTCGTTCCCCGGCGACCATGTCTCGACCCAGGTCGAGGCTCAGGTCACCGTGGCCCAGTGGATCGGCGACCGGTTTGCAGGCGAGGCCGCGCCGAGCAGCTGCTGATTCACCGATTGAGATCGGGCCCTGCGCTCAGCACTCGATCCTCCTCGGGCAAGACCTCGGCGATTCGTCTCGTGATGACGAAGTCTCCGGCACAGAAGTGCATCGTGCGCTCGCAGTACCACCGCGAGGTGTGGGGGAGCTGTGTCACGATCTCGCCGCCGGCGGCTCTGAAGTAGCTGGCGCAGCCGCTGCTCCACACCGTGTCTCCGAGCGCGCTCTCGAGCTCGTCCATGTACCTCTGCATCGCCTCGGGCCTGACGTCCACGCTCGAGGCACCTAGCGCGCGCATCGACTCGAGCGTGGCGGCGACGAACTGCGCCTGCCCCTCGAGGATGATGATTATGGAGTTACCGCCCTGGTTCGTGTTCGGGCCGTAGAGCATGAAGAAATTTCGGGAAACCGGGCACCGCCATTCCCAGATAGGCCCTGGGAACGCCCGCCCATGTGTCGTGGAGGCGGGCTCCACCCAGACCTACTATGTCGACGCCTTTCAGGTACTCGGCGGCATGGAACCCCGTGCAGAGCACGATCGTGTCGCACTCACGCTCGATGCCGTCGGCGGTGCGCACACCGATGGGCGTGACGCGCTCGATTCGGTCCGTCACGAGCTCGACGTCATCTCTCTGTATCGCCGGATAGAAGTCGCTCGACACCAATACGCGCTTGCAGCCGAGAGGGTAGTCAGGGGTCAGCTTCGCCCTAAGCTCCGGATCGGGCACCTTGCGTTCTAGGTAGCCGCGCGGCGACGTCGGCCAGCAATTCCGCCACGGGACTCCCTGAGATGAACGCGGTGTTCTGCTCGAACAGTTCGTACAACTCGTCGCGATGGCGCCCGAGTGCCTCAGGGTCGCTCTCGAAAGCCTGCTTCTGGTCGTCGGTGAACGTCTCGTTCTTGCGCGGAAGGATCCACGGTGGTGTTCGCTGGTACACCGTGAGGTGCTCTGTGCTGTCTGCGATGGCGGGGACGACCTGGATCGCCGTGGCCCCGGTGCCGATCACCGCGACACGACGACCGGTCAGGTCGTGGGCATGGTCCCAGTGCGAAGAATGGAACACGGTCCCGCGGAAATCGTCGAGCCCTTCGATCTCGGGTGAGGCAGATGTGTTGAACAGACCCACCGCCGAAACCAGGACCCTCGCCTCGTACTCGATCCCGCTTGCGTCGACGAGTATCCACGCCTGACGCTCGTCGTCCCAACGCGTGGACGCAATCGATGTCGAGAGGAGAACCTTTTCGCGGACGGAGAACCGTTCGAAGCAGCCCTCGATGTACCGAAGGATCTCGGGTTGTCCCGCATAGGTGCTCGACCAGTGCGGATTGGGGGCGAACGACAGGCTGTAGAGGTGCGAGGGCACGTCGCAGGCCGCTCCCGGGTAGCTGTTGGCGCGCCATGTGCCGCCGACGCCGTCTTCACGCTCGAACAGCACGACACTGTCGACGCCCATCTCGTACAAACGGTGTGCAACCGCAAGCCCGCCGAGCCCGGCCCCGATGACGGCCACCTCGTAAGGCCCGGACGCAACGGTCGAGGAGATGGGCCTCGCCCGAGCGGCCGAGAGCGGTTCGGTCACCTCGAGCCGCTTGCGGGATCGGACAACCGGTCCAGGTTCGCGGCGGCGCCCGCGTCGACGAGCTCGACCAGGACTCCGTCGGGATCGCTCACCACCGCCATTGCGACGCCCGACACCTCGATCCGCCGGTGCTCGCCGCCCAAGCCGAGCGCCGTAAGGCGCTCGATGGCTGAGGCCAGATCGGTGAAGACCGAGAGCAGCAGAAGCCCGTTCGCCACGGGGCTCGACGGGCGGTCCTCCAAGTCGCCCAGGTCGAGCAACTCCACGATCCCTGATTCCGGTCTTTCCGGGTCTCCGAGGAAGATCGCTCGCAGTGAGCTCGAGGGGGCACCGAACAGCACCGGCCAATCGCCCTCGAAACGGCGGTCCATGAGGACCTCGAAGCCGAGGCCGTCGCGCCAGAAGCGGAGGCTCGTGTCCACGTCACGGACACAGATCGCTGAGTGGTGGATCGCGCTCATAGAGAGATTCAGATCTGTAGCTTAGAAAGTCATGGGGGCCACCGACCTGTTCGCCGGGCACGCGGCTTGACCGTCGGCCGGCGCGTGGTCGTGGTCGGGGGCGGGTCGGGGATCGGTGCCGCCATAGCGGCCGCCCAGCGCGGACAAGGTGCCGAGGTCGTCGTGTGGGACTCGAGCGACGCCGCGGACATCGTCTGCGACATCTCGGTGCCCGACCAGGTGGACGCTGCCACCGAGGCGACCCTCGCTCGGCTGGGCGTTCCGTCGGCCGTCACCATCACCGCCGGGATCGGGCACGCCGGCATGCTCCTCGACACGACCTCCGACGATTGGGACCGGGTGATCGGGGTGAACGCTAAGGGTGTATGGCTGGCCATGCGCGCTCTCGCACGGCCGATGCTCGACGCCGGAGGCGGCTCCTTGGTGGCCATGAGCAGCGTGAGCTCCCAGCTGGTCGACCGGTCGATGGGCCTGTACTGCGCGTCGAAGGCAGCCCTCGACATGGTGATCAAGGTCGCTGCCTGCGAATGGGGGCCGACGCTGCGGGTGAACGGAGTGGCTCCCGGGGTTACCGACACCCCGATGCTCGGTCCGTCGAGGCGCGACGGAGCATGGCTCACGAGAGTCGCGCGACGCACCGCGCTCGGCAGACTCGGCACCCCCGAGGACATCTCGGAGGCGGTCCTCGCACTGCACGAGACGAGATGGATCACCGGGCAGATCGTCCTGTGCGACGGAGGTCTCGCGCTCCGCAGCCCGATCAATCCGCTCGGAGGCCGGTGAGACCCGTCCGGTACGAGCTGTTCGGAAGCGACACCTGGCGCGACCCGTTCCCGCTCTATCGGAGGCTGCGGGACGAGGATCCGGTCCACTTCTCCGAGAGCCTCGGGATCTGGGTGCTCTCGAGGTTCGCCGACGTGTACGCCGCCTCGCTCGACTCATCACGATTCTCGTCGGCCAGCGGGATCTCGCTTAGAAACGAGCGGGAGAAGCTCCGGCTCTACCCGACGATGGTGATGATGGACCCGCCGGAACACACGGCCAACCGGCGAATGGTCAACCGGAGCTTCTCGCCCCGGAACGTCCTGCAGATCGAACCCGCGGTGCGACAGTTCGTCGCCTCGTGCGTCGACCGGCTACGCGAGGCCGAGACCACGGCGACCTGGTGGCAGGGCTCGCCCGACCAGTGCCCTGCTTCGTCGTCGCGCACTATCTCGGGGTCCCCGAGGAGGACCGGGATCTGTTCGAAGCGTGGACACAGCGCGATCGTGCAAGCCAACGTCGGAGGCCACTCCTACGGCGCGGGCGACGCGCTCAGTGACCTCTACGGCTACTTCAGCGAGCTGGTCGCGACTGCGACGCGACGACCCGGGCGACGACATGATCTCCGCGCTCGACAGCGCGGGCCCGACGGGAGCACGTTGAGCACCGAGGAGATCCTCGGGTACGCCTTCGTGATGATCGCGGGAGGAAACGACACCGCGACAGGACTGATCAGCCGGAGCCGCCGAGCTGCTCACCGCGCACCCCGAGCAGCGCAGGGCCCTTCGCGGACGAACCCGGCGATTCCGCGGCGCGGTCGAAGAGCTCCTTCGGCTGACCACACCCGTACAGGGCCTGTGCCGTGTCACACGGACCGAGGTCGTCATCGGCGACGGCGTCGATACCTGCCGACAGCCGGGTGCTGCTCTGCTACGGCGCTGCGAACCGGGACCCGAGAGAGTTCGGACCGGACGCCGGAATGCCTCGACGTAGCGCAGGACTGTCCGGCGGCACCTTGCGTTCGCCAGCGGGGTCCACCACTGCCTCGGACCGCACGCGGCCAGGATGCAGGGCCGTGTCGTGATCGAGGAGCTCCTGCGGGCCTGCCCGGACTTCGCTGTGGACGCCGAAGCCGGTGCGTTCGCTGACGGCGCATTCGTCCGGCGTTACGAGTCGCTACCCTTCATAGCCGAGGCCACGTGACGATGCTGCCAGATCGAGCGAGCATGACCAAGGATCCAGATCTGTTCCTTCCAGAGCCCGAGCCTCGCGAGATCCTCGGAACCGTCATCTCGGTCGACGACCACGTCGTCGAGCCGATCGACACCTTCGAGGGCCGGCGTGCCGGCCAGGCTGGCGGATCAGGGCACCGCGGATCGTGGAGACTCCCGAGGGCCACCAGGTCTGGGAGTTCGAGGGGGAGCCACTACACGCAGGTCGGGATGAACGCTGTCGCCGGCCGCCGGCCGGAGACCTTCGGCCTCGAGCCGTTCCGCTTCGACCAGATGCGTCCCGGCTGCTACGACGTCGACGCCAGAGTCCGCGACATGGACATGAACGGTGTCTGGGCCTCGGTGAATTTCCCCTCCCAGATCACCGGATTCTGCGGGCGGGTCTTCTTCATGGCCGAGGACCGCGAGCTCGGCATGGCCTGCATCCGGGCATGGAACGACTGGCTCTACGAGGCCTGGCACGTCCCCACCCCGAGCGCATCGTCCCGCTCGGGATCACGTACCTCTCCGACCCCGAGCTCGCCGCAGCCGAGATCCGCCGCAACGCCGAGCGGGGGTTCACGTCGGTCACCTTCCCGAGCGGCCTCACGAGATCGGGCTGCCGATCCTTTGGGACCGCAAGCACTGGGATCCGATCATCGCGGCGTCGTCGAGACCGACACGGTCGATCTCGCTGCACGTCGGCAGCTCCGGCCTCATGCCTGCACCGCGGGGTGCTCCGGCGCTGCAGCTCGGAGCGACCTTGTTCGGGCAACTGTCTCTCACGGCTTGTGCCGAGTGGCTCTGGTCCGGCTACCCGCTGCGCTAACCCGAACCTCGAAGATCGCGATGAGCGAAGGAGGGATCGGATGGGTCGCGATGCTCCTGGACCGACTCGACAACATCGTGGACCGGTCGCGCTACGGATGGGCTGGGACATCCGGCCCGCCGGAGGTGCTCAAGCGCAACTTCTGGTTCTGCTCGATCGACGACCCGTCCACGATCGACACCCGCTACCGGATCGGCGTCGAGAACATCATGGTCGAAGTGGACTACCCCCACGGGGACAGCACCTGGCCCGACACCCAGCAGGTGATCGAGGAGTGCTGGGGCCACCTTCCGCCGGCCGAGCTCCGGGCGATGTGCAGCGAGAACGCAGCGGCGCTCTACCGGCATCCGCTGCCGCCCGCGATCGAGTCCTGCCGCAGGACGACGAGGACGAGGAGCCGCCATGGAGCTTCACCCCGACCGCGGAGAAGCTCATTCCGGACCTGTCTGCCCGAGAGGAGCTCGTCGTGCTCGCCCGCGCCCTGTGGCGCGAGGGCTACAGCGACCATCTCGCGGGCCACATCACCGTCAACCTCGGCGACGGGACTCTTCTTTGCAACCCATGGCTGCTCACCTGGGCCGAGCTGCGGCCGTCCCAGGTGATCCGGATCGACCTCGAAGGGAGGGTCGTCGAGGGCGACTGGCCGGTGCCGCTCGGCATCCCGCTTCACCTCGAGCTGCACAAGCTTCGCCCGGCGTCAAGTGGGCGGTCCACAACCATCCTCTCTACGGAACCGTCTGGGCGGACATGGGGGAGATCCCGCCGATCCTGGACCAGAGCTCGTCGCTCGGCGGGGGCGAGCTCGCACTCGTGAACGAGTACTCAGGCCCCGTCAACGATCCTGCGAGTGCGCGACGCGGCCGTCGAGCAGATGGGAGACGCGACGGCTGCGCTACTGTCCGGTCACGGTGTGTTCGTGCTCGGCGGCTCGGCGCGTGCGGTCCACCAGCGGGCTGTCGCCCTGGAGCAGCGCTGCCACCACGCTTGGTGCGTGCGCGCAGCCGGCGGCAACGGGGAATCGCTGCTCCCGCAGGGTTTCTTGGACTTCATGGCGGCGACCGATGGCGAGGGGTTCATCGGCTTCTGGGAGGCGGCCGTCCGTGCGGAGCTGCGCGCCGACCCGGAATTGCTCGGCTAGGGAGGACAGAGGCGACGACACCCATCGTGCGCGCTTGTCTCGGCGGTCCGAGGTGAGCACGGCCGCCGCGGATCTCGCCCCCACGCTCGACCTGCCGAGGCGTCGGGTGCTCGTGATCATGAGCGCGCTGTTGCTCGGCATGTTCCTCGCTGCACTCGACCAGACGATCGTCTCGACGGCGCTCCCGACCATCGTCGGGGACCTGCACGGCGCCTCGCATCTGACCTGGGTCGTGACCGCCTACCTGCTCTCCTCGACGGTCTCGACCCCGCTGTGGGGCAAGCTCGGCGACCAGTACGGGCGCAAGACGTTCTTCATCGCGGCAATCATGATTTTTCTGGTGGGGTCGGCCCTGGCGGGATTCAGTCGTTCGATGTTCGAGCTCATCTCGTTCCGAGCCGCGCAAGGGCTCGGTGCCGGTGGGCTCATCATCGGGGCCCAGGCGATCGTCGGTGACATCGTCTCGCCGCGAGAACGCGGCCGCTACATGGGGCTTTTCGGAGCGATGTTCGGCGTCGCGACGGTGCTCGGCCCGCTTCTCGGAGGCTTCTTCGTCGACTACCTGTCGTGGCGCTGGGTCTTCTACATCAACCTGCCGATCGGTGTCGTCGCCCTGTTCGTCACGGCCGCCCAGCTCCCCGGGCACCTGAAGAGAGTCAGCCACGTAATCGACTATCTCGGGACGGTCCTGCTCGCTCTCGCCGCGACGGCCCTCGTGCTGTTCACGAGCCTCGGCGGCACGACGTATCCGTGGGGCTCGCCCGGAGATGATCGGGTTGGCGGTGGCTGGCGTCGTCGCTCACGGTCGTGTTCCTCCTCGTCGAGAGGCGGGCGGCGGAGCCCGGTCATCCCGCTCGACCTGTTCACCAACCGGGTGTTCTCGGCCTCCGGCGCGGTCGGGTTCGTCGTCGGGTTCGCGATGTTCGGCGCGCTCACTTTCCTGCCTCTGTTCTTCCAGGACGCGAAGGGTGTCAGCCCCGACGTTGTCTGGACTCAGGCTGCTGCCTCTCATGGGCGGGCTGCTGGCTGGCCTCCATCGGCTCGGGGCAGCTGGTCAGCCGCTGGGGCCGCTACAAGGTCTTCCCGGTCGTCGGCACCTTCTTCATGTCGGTCGGACTATTCCTCATGTCGCGGATCGGGCTTTCGACCGGCAGATGGACGATCGCCGGCTACATGTTCGTCTTCGGGGTCGGCCTCGGGCTGTGTCATGCAGATCCTCGTGGTCGCGGTCCAGAACGCCGTCGCCTTACGAGAAGCTGGGGACCGCGACCTCGGGCGCGATGTTCTTCCGCAGCATCGGCGGCTCGCTTCGGGACCGCCGTTTTCGGGGCGGTGTTCTCCAATCTGCTCGTCTACGAACGTGGTGCACGCGCTCCACCTGACGAGCGCGCCTGCCAACCTGAAAAGCTCGCTCAGTGCGGCCGACCCGACTTCGCTCGCGCGGCTCCGCCGGTCATCCACGCCGGGGTCGTCGCGGGCCTGGTGCACACCATTCAGACGGTCTTCCTCATCGCGACGCCCATAGCGCTGTGGCGTTCGCTCTCTCGTGGTTGCTGCCGGAGATCGAGCTCCGCCAGACGGTGCGCAACGGTCGATCACCGGCGAGGGGTTCGGGATGCCCGAGGGCCGATCGTCGCTCGAGGAGATTCAGCTCGCCCTCGAAAGCGTCGCTCGACGCGAGAACCGCAGGCGAGCTTTACGAGACGCTCGCCGCACGTGCGGGCCTGCGAGCTCGAGCCGCGCTCGTGCTGGCTGCTCTACAGGCTCGCGGACCGACCTGACTGCACCGTCGAGAGCATCGCGGGGAGGTTGAAGGTCGACCCCGGGCGAATCGAGAGGGAGTCGATGCGCTCGTGGCGGAGCGGCTACATGACCAAGTCCGATGTGCCGTCAGGGTGCGAGCTCGCTCTCACGCAATCTGGGCGACGACGCCATAGAACGCCTCCAGATCGCCCGTCGGGCAGGCCTTACCCAGCTACTGGAAGGCTGGGACCCCGAAGCCCACCCCGAGATCGGCGAGATGGTCCGCCGGCTCGCCCACGAACTGCTGGCCGACGACGACAAGCTGCTTGCGGACGCTACGGCGTCTGCGTCTGCGTCTGCGTTTGCGCACGTGTCGCTCGGCTCGTCGGCCGTCGAATAGGCCGCGAGAAGCCGTCGAGACACGAGTAAACGGATCTAAGTAAACCCAGCTGTTACATAATCTCAAATTTTAAATCGGCAGGTCGGTGTCCTCGAGGCCGGGTGCCCTCGTCGTAGGGTGCTGGTGGCACACAGGTGCCCCATGCGAAGCGGGTGCAACATTGCAAACAGAACACCGACCTGCCGATTTTATTTTGACGTTTTGTAAACACCGGCGTGGACTAAGTCCTTTGGAGAACGAGCGGCCATAGAGCGCCGTAGGAGGCACCGCCGCACCGCCAAAACGCCGCACGTCTCGGAACGACACGTCCGGTTTGTGTCGGAATTGTTCAGCACTCGCGGGGTGAGGTCGAAGCCTATTCGGATGGTTTCCGCCTCCACCCTGGATCGTCTCGAGGCCGTTACGCGTCAAAGAGGCAATGCCCGAAAAGTCCTATGGACCACGTACGGGGTCTGCGGCGTCCTGCTCGCTGTCTTCGTGGCCCTGGTCCTCGTCCGGCGCAACGGCACCTACTGGACGTGGCTGGACGGTTGGGGGGTGGACGCCCTCGAGGTGGTGATCTCCTCGCTGTGCATCGCGAGGGGTCTGATCAAGCGACCGGGCCGCCTCGTTGCCGTGACGCTCGGGACAGCCCTGTTGTGCTGGAGCATCGGCGACATCTGCTTGACGATCGAGTCTCTCGGAGGCGCGACCCCACATTCGCCCGGCCCCCAGGATCTCTTCTACCTGCTCTTCTATCCCTTCGCCTACATCGCTGTCGTACTGCTCATGCGCAGCGAGATAAAGAGGATCTCCAAGCCAAGTTGGTTGGACGGCATCGTTGCGGGGCTCGGGGCCGCGACGCTTTGCGCGGCATTTGCATTTCACAGCATCGAGCACTCTGCCGGTGGCAGTGCACTCGGGGTCGCCACGAACCTTGCATACCCGATCGGGGACGTCCTCCTGCTCGGTCTCGTCGTTGCAGCGACAGCGCTGCTGTCAGGGTATGGAAGGGGTCCGTGGGCTCTGCTGGCGACCGGAATCGCCCTCAACGTTGTCGGTGACACGTCCAACTTGTTCGGGTCGTCCTTCGGAGGAGGACGAGTAGGGAGCACCTTCAACGCTGCTCGCGTGGCCGACTGCGATCCTCGTCATGTCGATGTCGGTCTGGTTGAGGAGACGCCCCGCCACGCGCCTCGTTGCAGAGAGAACGACTGGTTTCCTTCTACCCGGGATCGCGACGGCAACGGGGCTCGGGGTCCTGTTCGTGGCGACGTTCCATCGAACCGGTCGCATTGCGATCGGGCTCGCGACGGCGACGCTCGTCGTTGCGGGACTCCGACTGATTCTCTCGGCTCGTGGCCTTCGCTCGATCACCGAGCAGCGACATCGCGAATCGGTGACCGACGAGCTGACGGGCCTCGGAAACAGGCGCAAGCTGCTCAATGTGTTCGAAACCTTGTTCGAGAACCCGGTTTCCTCCTCTTCGAATACTCAGAGCTTGGCCTTCCTGTTCGTCGATCTCGATCACTTCAAGGAGATCAACGATTCCTTCGGGCACCCGGCCGGCGACCAATTGCTACGGCAGTTGGGCCCGCGCCTCACATCGGTCGTGAGGAGCTCGGACGTCGTGGTGCGTCTCGGTGGCGACGAGTTCGCGGTGCTGTTGATAGGAGCGGACTCGGACGAAGCCCGCAGAGTCGCAGAACGCCTCACTGCCAGCATCGAACAACCCTTCGTGCTGGACATGGTGAGCGCAAGGATCGGCGCCAGCATCGGCATCTCGATCCTGGAGACCGACGCCAACGACAGCGCTGGACTGCTTAGGTGCGCGGACGTCGCGATGTTCCGGGCGAAAGCGGGGAATTCGTCGTTTGCCTTCTACGACGAGGCACTCGACGACGACAACGTGCTGCTGATGGCGGAGGAGCTGCGGATCGCCGTCGAGGAAAAGCAGTTCGCGATTCACTACCAGCCGCAGCTCGACTTGAAGAGCGGGGAGATCTGTGCGGTAGAGGCCCTCATTCGGTGGCCCAACCCGCGGCTCGGCATGGTCCCGCCGCTCAAGTTCCTGCCCGTCGCCGAAGAGGCCGGCCTTATGCCCTCACTCACCGCTCTCGTTCTCGACCGCTCCCTGGAGCAGTGCGCAGTGTGGCGCGCCGCTTCGCACGAGGTCGCCGTGTCCGTCAACCTTTCGGCTTCCAATCTTCTCGACCCCGGATTCACCGACCTCGTCAGCCAACTGCTCGAACGCCACGGCGTCCCACCTCACGCCCTCGTGCTCGAGATCACCGAGACCTGCATCATCTCCGATTACGAGCGGTCCAAAAAGGTGATCGAGGACCTGCGCGACCTGGGACTGATCATCTCGATCGACGACTTCGGCGCCGGGTTCACGTCGCTCGCGTACCTCGGCGACCTCGCAGTGGGCGAGCTCAAGCTCGACCGCATCTTCGTCACCGGACTGGCATCTGAGCGCAGGTCCCGAGATCTGGCGCTGATCAGGTCGACCATCGAGCTGGGCCACGCCCTGCGGCTTCGTGTAGTGGCAGAGGGGATCGAGGACAGTGCGACCCTCACGCTTCTCGCGGAACTCGGATGCGACATAGCGCAGGGTTACTTCATAAGCATGCCGGTGCCGGCGGAGAAGCTGGTGCTCGAGTCGGCGATCGGGCCGGCCGGGAGCCAGGCCCTGGTCGGCTAATGGGTCGGCGTCAGCTGGATCCCTTGTTCATCTGCTTCTGGATTACGGGCCAAGCGAGAGGGGCAAAGGCGACTATCGATGCGATGAGCCCCAGGAACGCCCCGAACCCGTAGCTCGAACTGACGAAAGCTCTCACGTAGCTGTAACCGTTGAACAAGAAGCCCAGCACCACGATCACGAACGAGATGCCGGTGGCGATCAGCAACGCTTGGTCGTCTGTGATGGGTAACTGGAACGGTCGCGTGGCGAATCCCGCCTTCATCACCAAGAAGGCGATCACGGCGAGACAGAGCAGGAAGACGAGCCAGAAGTAGCCGTGAAGGTCGAATCCGTCGACACTGACTATCCCGGCGAAGGTGAGCCACGGCAGGAAGAGTGAGACGAGCAGTACGAAGCTTGCACCCCCGACGATCATCTCGATGGTAGTGAGCCGTTTGATGTCGAAGGCGAACTGGGAGGCGCCGGCCCCGCCCATCGTCGGGGTCGCGCCCGGAGGCATCGGTGCACCCGCACCCGGTGGGGCCGAAGACGCTCCCGGTGGTGCAGGGACCCCTGTGCCCGTCAGGGGCTGCCCGGTCAGAGACGCCCCGCAATTCGTGCATGCATTGGCACCTTCCAGGGCCTCGTGACCACACTGGGAGCAGTTCATGCCGGTTCTCCGATCTATCGCCGAGCGGACGAGGACGATCCGTGCAGGCACGGAGACATTAGCCCTGGTACGTGATCGAGCGACGGATCCAGGTTCCCTACGATCCTCGTGGCCAGTGCCGATCCCAGCCCGGACGCCGCGCCGTGGCTATCCTCCTAAAGCCGCGGATGTCGGATGACGATGTTCGAACGCAACACCTCGCCGCGGCATATGCCGGCGACTGTGTGCGCAAACGGCGTGAGAAGGATCTAGGAGGATTCCATGGGCGTCACTTCCGGCCCCTCCGGTGCTCGCAGGCTGATGGCCACCGCCTCGATGATCGCTGTCGCGGCCGTCGCTCTGGCGGCGTGCAGCTCCAGCCCCGCGGGCAGCTCGTCCAGCAGCACGAGCACGACCAGCTCGTCTCACGGCTCTTCTAGCACCACGGCCGGCGGCGGGAGCTCCACGACCTCGGCTGGATCGAGCACCGCCGCGGAGCTGAGCCAGTTCGAGGCCAACGTCCAGTCGGCGCAAACGGGCACGTTCGATCTGACCTATGCCGAGACCTCCTCGACCGAGAAGAGCTCCACCCTCACGTTCGAGCAGCTTCCACCGAAGTACCGCTTCAGCGTCGGCGGAGCGGTCAGCTCCGACGTGATCAACACGGGTACCGGCACTTACGCCTGTTCGGGGGAGTCCGGGCACGAGTACTGCTACAACTTCAGCGCCGCGAGCAACGTGTTTGCGCCTCTGTTGGGCGTGATCACGGGCAAGAGCGTCCTCACGACGCTGCACAGCGTGCAGGCCGGGCTCGAAGCGAGGGCACACGGCGTCCAGCTCAGCTTCTCGACCCAGACGTTCGCCGGGCAACCTTCGCGGTGCGCCTCGGGGACGTACCAGGGCAACTCGTTCAAGTACTCCGCGACCGACAGCGGCGTGCTCGCGTACGCCGGCGGCTCGGGGTCCAAGGGCTACGGGTCGCTGACTCTCACCTCGTACTCGACCACTGCGCCGGCGAGTGACTTCGCCCTGCCTGCGGGAGCGACGGTCGTCACCTCCTGACCGAGCCCTGACCGAGCCCCTGACCGAACATCAGGGCCCCTCCGGCCCCCCGGGCCAACCCGACGGCACGACGAACCCGGTGATCGTCGCGGGGTCGACCGGCCCCCGCTGCTCGGACGACTGGTAGACCGCGAAGCAGAGCTGGAGGACCTTCACCGCCTCGTCGAGGGTCATCGCTGCCGGCGTGCCGGCGAGAAGCGAGTCGACGAAGTGGGCGGACGACCGCTTGAACCCTGAGCCCCAGTCGGCATCGACGTCGCGCATCTCTATGGTGCCGCACTCACCCTGCTTGCCGTTGTAGAGCACCACCGGCGCCAGATCGAGCATCTCGCCGGTGGCACGGGTCACCCAGATGAGGCCCTCGTCGCCTTGGATCTCGAAGAACTCGTCGGCCCCGTAGTAGCCCGACCGCATCCACATCTTCGGCGCGTACTGCACGTCCAGCACACCGAGAAGGCCCGGGTCCTCGTACTCGAACAGGCAGACGCAGGGCTCGAAGAAGTAGTCACGCCTCCTCACGACCGCCTGGACGGAGGTGATGTCCTGGTCGACGAGCCACAACGCCATCGCGAACTTGTGCACCATGTCGTCGAAGAGGTGGCCCCCGGGACTGCGCGAGTCGAGCCTCCAGCCGTAACCCTCAGGGCGCAGGTTCGCCTGGAACTCCGAGTCCGTCTGCCCCACGACGGTCTTGATCCTTATCGCGGTCGGACGACCTATGGCGCCTTGCGCGACGAGCTTCTTCGCCAGCTCGAGCGGGGGATAGTGCACGAAGCACTCGCTGATCCTGAGCGTCAGCCCCGCCTCTGTGGCCGCCTTCCCGAGCTCGCGAGCTTCCTCGACGCTGTTGGTGACCGGCTTCTGCACCGAGACGTGCTTTCCTGCGTGGATCGCGGCGAGCACGTGCTCGTGGTGCAGGTGCGTCGGGGTCAGGATCTCGACGGCGTCGAGGTCCGCGTCCTCGAGCATCCGGTTCAGGTCCGTGTAGACAGCGGGTGAGCCCCAGCGGTCCGCCGCCGCCCTGGCGGTGGGCTCGTCCACGTCGCAGATCGCGACGACGTCACAACGCGGGTGCTCGAGGTATCCCGCGACATTCATGTCCGCGATGTTGCCCGTGCCCACGACCCCGAGACGGACGCGCTCGAGCGCTGCGACCATCGACCTCTCCCTTCGCCGGTACCCGCCGCCACGTCTGCGTGCAGCGAACAACACAAGCACCGCCCGCTCGACCGGCGCAAACCGCTGACCGCAGCCCTGACGGCGCAGCCCTGACGGCGCACTCTTGACTGTGCCAGCCCGGTGCGTCAGGTTTGCGCCTTGAAGAAGAGCTATTCGGACAGGCCGTTTCACGTCGAGCAGCACGGCATCGACTACATCCCCGATTCCGAGAGGTGGGCTAAGCCCCGCGACCTGTTCGGCCTGTGGGCCGGAGCGAGCGTCCAGGTCGAGTACTTCGTCTACGGCGCGATATTGATGACCTTCGGGTTCACGTTCGTTCAGGCCGTGACGCTCATCGTGCTCGGGAACCTGTCGTTCCTGCTTCTCGGATTGTGCAGCCTTCAGGGCCCCGACGCCGGGACGACGGTGTTCGCGATCAGCCGGGCGCCTTACGGGACCAACGGGTCACGCCTGATCGCTTTGTTCAACTGGCTGACCCAGATCGGATTCGAGACAGAGGGGATCATCCTCATCGTGGGCTCCGCTCTGGTGCTCGGCGCCAAGGCGGGCTTCGACCCCGGAACGCCGTTCAAGGTGGTGGTGATCCTCGCTGCGGTCGCCTTGCAGGCCGTGCTGCCGTTCCTCGGACATGCCACGATGATCAAGGTCCTCAGGTACCTGATCCTGCCGTTCGTGGCCCTCTTCGTCATCCTCGCGGTGATAGTCGCAGGGCACACCCACCTGAACGCCGTCGCCCACGGCCAGGGTTGGCAGACCTTCATGGTCGGCCTGGCCTTCACGATCGCCCTGAGCGGCCTCGGCTGGACCGAGAACGGCAACGATTACTCGCGCTACATCCCGCGCAACGCCTCCAAGCGCGCGATCGTCGGATGGGTGTTCCTCGGGACCGCCGTGCCCGAGATACTGATCATGATCCTGGGAGCGATGGTGGGGACGTACCTGACGACGCTCGGCACGTCGGCGAACCCGTTCTCCGCTTTCGTTCACGCAGGCGCGATCCCCGGCGGATTCGTCGCGGTGTTCCTGACACTCGCGATAGTCCAGCTGTTCGCCGTGAACAGCCTCGATCTGTATTCGTCGGGGGTGACGCTCCAGGCTCTGGGGTTCCGGGTAAGGCGCTACCGGGCCGTCCTCGTGGACACCGTGATCTGCTGCGGGATCACCTTCTACGCGATCTTCGACTCGTCCTTCGCCAAGCTCCTCACCGACTTCGTCGACGTTGTCATCTGCTGGATAGCGCCGTTCTGCGCCATCTTCCTGGTCGACTGGGTGTTGCGGAAGTACAGGTACGTGCCCGCCGATCTCCAGTCCACGGACCGCTCTTCTGTGTACTGGCGCAAGGGGGGAGTGCACTGGCCTGGGATCGCCGCCCAGGCGCTCGGATCTGTCGCGGCGGTGATGGCGCTCGATACGACGTTCTACGTGAGCCCCATCTCGAACGCGACCGGCGGAGCCGACTTCAGCATCTTCATGGGGCTCGGCGTCGGAGGACTCAGCTATCTCATCCTCGCCGGGCGTTCGGTGCGTCGCGAGGAGAAGGCGCATCGAGTTCGTCTCGACACCTCGCGACCCGCCTAGCCAGATCCGGACCAGCCAGATCCGGACCAGCCAGATCCGGACCAGCCAGATCCGGACCAGCCAGATCCGGTCTAGCCCGATCCGGACTGTGCCGCCCCCACCTCGCCGGCGTTTCCTTCCCAGTCCTCCACGAGGCTGCCGTCCTCGCGGCGCCTGAACAGCGGGATGGCACCGAGAGAGCGCACGAGGTCGGCGTCCTCCCCGAGCGTGGAGCGCCATGCCT
Source organism: uncultured Acidimicrobiales bacterium (assembly GCA_963801315.1). GTDB lineage: Bacteria > Actinomycetota > Acidimicrobiia > Acidimicrobiales > CAVXTF01 > CAVXTF01. The sequence goes on from CAWDEI010000007.1 coordinate 562,315, forward strand.
TCGCCTCGGTGAGGAGCACGCCGACGGCGACCGGTTCCGCACCCACCCGGCGGAGCAGCCGGAGAGCCGCCTTCATCGAGGCCCCGGTGGATATCACGTCGTCGACGAGCACCACACGGCGCCCGGCCGCCACCGGCACCCTGGCCCTGTCGAACAGAAGGCGCTGGGCTCCGCCGGTCGTGATCGACTTGACGGGTTCCGAGATGGCGTCCGCCAGATGGATCTTCGGGGTCTTCTGGAATATCAGGTAGTCGTCGATGCCGAGCGACCTGCTCACCTCGATCGCTAGCGGGATGCCCATCGTCGCCACGGAGGCGATGATGTCGACGTTCAGGTCGCGCAGGAGCTCGGCGAGCTCGGTGGCGGCGCGGGCCGTGAACCCGACTCCGTGGTCGACGGTGATGAGCAGCGCGATGGACAGGTCCTCGGCGATCCGGACGAGGGGCAGGTCGATCGACTCCGAGCCGACGCTGGTCGTGTACGTGCCGTCGCGCTCTACCATTCGATCAATCTGCACTCGAGCTGTGCCGAGCGCAAGATGGGCTCGCCGTCGCTCAGCCCGCTCAGCTCGCCAGCCCGCTCACGTCGTACCGGCGGACGTCGGGGAGGTTCCGGTACCTCTCGTCCACGTCGAGCCCGTATCCGACCACGAACTCCGAAGGGATGAGGCATCCCACGTACCGCAGGGACGGCACCGCGGCACGGGCGCTTTCCTTCACGAGCAGTGCGCACACCTCGAGGCTCGCCGGGTGACGGGCCTGCAGGTTGCGCCTCAGGTACGACAAGGTGGTCCCGCTGTCCACGATGTCCTCGACCACGAGCACGTGCCTGCCGGTCAAGTCGGCGTCCAGATCCTTCACGATGCGTATGACCCCGCTCGACGACGTGCCGCCCCCGTACGACGAGATCGCCATGATGTCGATCTCGACCGGAAGGTCGATCGATCTGGCCAGGTCGCTCATGAAGACGAATGCACCCTTCAGCACTCCGACAAGCAACAGGGGAAGGCCGGAGTAGTCCTGCGTTATCTGGCGGCCGATCTCGCCCACCCTCTGCTCGATCGCGTGGCGGTCCACGACGACCTGGCGTATGCGGGGGTCGGCGGCCCAGTCGACACCTTCTGTCAAACCCTCTTCGGCCGGCACGCCTTCTCGGGCCGTCACATGCCCTCCGGCTCGAACAGCGCGATCCCCGCCTCGTCGGACACGTCCTCGAACCGCGCGACCACCCGCATGCCGATCGCGACGTCGCCCGGGTCGCACCCGACGATGTTCGTCATCACTCGCGGGCCTTCTTCCAAGTCGACGAGGGCGACGACGTAAGGGATCCAGTCGCGAAACGGCCTCGAGTAATTCTGGCGGATGACGGTGAAGGTCGCGACGGTCCCTCGGCCGCTCGCATCGACCCACGAGACGTCGCCTCCGCAGTACTTGCAGAGCGCGCGCCCGTAGAGCTGGTGCCTGCCGCACGATGAGCAGAGCTGGACGACGAGCCGGCCCTCGCGCGCGGCCGACCAGTAGGGGGCCGAATCGGCGTCGGGCACCGGGGCAGGCCGCGGCTTCGGCAGCGGTGCTGTGCCGGCCGAGTCGGCTGTGCCGGCCGTGTCGGCCGAGTCGGCTGTGCCGGCCGGTTGATCGCTCATCTCGGATCCGTCGACAGTACGAGGGTGGCACCGGTTGAGAGCATCCCCCCGGTGCCGTGGGCGACGGCGATCGCGGCGCCGGGCACCTGGGTCTCGCCGGCCTGCCCCCGAAGCTGCCTGACCGCTTCTACGATCAGGAACATCCCGCGCATCCCGGGGTGGCATGCAGACAGGCCGCCCCCGTCGGTGTTCGTCGGGAGCCGGCCACCCACGCCGAGTCCCCCGCCGGAGACGAAGTCCCCGCTCTCGCCTGGGGCGCAGAACCCCAGGCCTTCGAGCGTCAGCAAGACGGTGATCGTGAACGAGTCGTACAACTGGGCGACGTCCACGTCTGCCGGGGTGATCCCCGCCTGGCGGAACGCTCGCGGGCCCGTGGATGCCGCAGCCGTCACCGTCAGGTCGGGCATCTGCGAGATGTTGGTGTGGTGTGTAGTGCCGTGTGCCGCCCCCAATATGTATACGGGCTCAGACGGGAGATCCGCCGCGCGCTCAGCGGTGGTCACGATGCACGCCGCCCCGCCGTCGGAGATCACGCAGCAGTCGAGCTTGTGCAGGGGATCGGCGACGAGCCTCGACGAGACCACGTCTTCGACCGTTATCGGGTCGCGGTACTGGGCCATCGGATTGTGCGCGGCGTGCGCCCGCATCGTCACCGCCACCTCGGCCATCTGCTCGGGGGTCGTGCCGTACTCGTGCATGTGGCGGCGGGCGGCGAGCGCGTAGCTGCCGACGAGGGTGTTGCCCCAGAGGGACTCGAAGGCCATCGGGCCAGAGGGCATTGCGTTGCGCCCGCCGGTACCGAGCCTCCTTCCCATCTGCGAAAGCTGCACGCTGCCGTAGGTGACGAGCACCGTCTCGGCCATTCCTGCTTCGACGGCGGTTGCCGCGTGCTCCACCAGCAACTCGAACGAGGAACCGCCGATGTTCGTCTCGTCGAGGTACGACGGGTACATACCCAGGTACTCGGCGACACCGACCGCGTACATCGGGAAGAAGCCGGTGGTGGCGAGCCCGTCGATGTCGGCGAAGCCGAGACCGGCGTCGGCGAGCGCCCGCTTGGCGGCCTGCGCGTGGACCGCGTGCTCGGACATCTCGGGCAGGTACGGGTAGTCGGAGGTCGCGACCCCGCAGATGACCGCCCGGCGTCCGGCACGTCCGGCACGTCCGGCACCGGAGATCACGAGACCCCCCATTGCGCGCGCACCTCGTCGGTGTGCTCGCCGAGCAGCGGTGGCCTCCGGTCCATGACCCATGGCGAGCCGTGCGCGAGGAAGGGCGCCCCCGGATAGGTCACAGCAGACGACAACCCTGTCTCCTGCGACAGCTCGGGGTGCTCGAGCGCCACGAAGTGCCCCCGTGACTGCAGGTGCGGATCGTCGACGACCTCGTCGGGGCTCCGGATGACTCCCCAGGGAAGGCCCGCCGACTGTCCCGTCCGGTACACGGCGTCACCGTCGAGATGTCCGGCGAGCCGCTTCAACGCCTGCCACAGCTCGTTGTAATTGGCCGCCCTGTATGAAGGGTCGCGGAACGCCGGGTCCGACAATGGGCCCGCGACGCCATTGTCCTCGAGCATCTCGAGCAGGCGGTCGAACACGTGCGGACCGAGGAAGTCGGGAACGAGTGCGGCGATCCTCCTGCCGTCTTTCGCTTTCAGGGTGGGATGCGGTGCGCGACGGTAAGCGAACCCCGAGCAGATGTACGACAGCAGGTGCCATTCGGTCATGCTCGCCGAGCACTCGTGCGCCGAGACGTCGATGAACTGCCCTCCTCCAGAATTCTCAGGGCCCGACCTCGGCCGCGAGTAGATCGCTGCCATCACGGCGATGGCCGCATAGGTCGAGGCGGTCCGCCACGCCTGGTCTCCCATCGAGGCGAGCGGGGGAGTGTCGTACGAGCCGTCGGCGGCCGGCCGGTACCCGCAAGCGGCCATGGAACCGCCGAGCGCCATGAGCACTAGATCGTCGGCGAGGTGCTCGGCCCACGGGCCCGACTGCCCGAAGGGCGTGACCGCGCACACCACGAGCTCGGGGAGCTCAGCCGACAGGGTCGCGAAGTCGAGCCCGCGCGACGCCGACTCGGACGCGCGCAGCGTGTGCACCATCACGTCGGCCGCAGAGCACAGGCCGAGGATCTCCTCGTCGTCTCGGACCACCACCGACCTCTTGCCGACGTTGTCCGCCCAGAAAGCGAGGCTGCGATCGAGCCCGGGCTCGTCACCGGCGAAGGGCCCGTACGGACCGCGACGGCGAGCCCTCGGGCGGCTCGGCCTTCACGACGTCGGCGCCCAGTCCCGCAAGGAGCCGGCCGCAGTACTCGGCCGACTCGTCGGCGACCTCGAGCACCCGCACTCCGTCGAGGGCGCCGGTCAACTGGGGGTCCCCGTCAACTGAGCACCCCTTCGGCGCGGAGGGACCCGATCTCGGCGCGGCCCAATCCGAGAATCCCCTCGAGCACCTCATCGGTGTCCTCGCCGAGCAACGGCGGACCGCGATGGATCGCGCCTCCGGTGTCGGGAGGGGTCGCGCTCATTCGGAACGGCACTCCCTCGAGCGGCAGGCGAGCGACATCTGCGTTGCCGAGCATTGTGAAATGCCCGCGTGCGGCGAGCTGCGGGTCGCGCTCGAGGCGGTCGGCGGCGTCCTGTACCACCCCTGCGGGAACCCTCGCGCGCTGGAGCATCTCCATCGCCTCGTAACGCTCGAGACCCGACGTCCACGCCTCTACGAGCGCGTCGAGGTCGTCCGCGTTGGCGACGCGGGATCCGAGCGTCGTAAAACGCGGATCGCTGCACCACTCCGGCTCGCCCATCAGCTTGACCAGTGCTGTCCACTGGGCTTCGGTCCGGCAAGAGATGACGATCCACTTGTCGTCTCCCGCGGCCCGGTACGCCCCTCCGGGGGCGGTGGGGGGGTGGTGCCTCCGGTTTCCCGTCGGGAACCCTGTGCGCCTCGCAGGTCTGTCGTTGACGAGCGCATCGAGCAGGATCGCCCCGGAAAGAGCTGTGGCGGGCTCGAGCTGGGACACGTCTATGTACTGGCCCTCACCGGTGCGGGCCCGGTGCAGAAGGCCGGTAAGTATCGCGACCGCTCCGAGATATCCGCCGACATGGTCCAGATAGGAGAACGTCCATCCCGCGGGCGACCGGTCGGGCAGGCCCACCAGGAAGGTGAGCCCCGTGAGCGCTTGTGCGGTCGGGCCCATCGTCACGTGCGAGGAATCCGGGCCTTCGTGGCCGAAGCCGCACATCGACACGTATACGACGTCCGGGCGCGTCTCACGCATCGTCTCGTAGGACAGCCCCCACCTCTCGAGGGTCCCCGCAGCGAAGCTCTCGGTCACGACGTCGGAGACCGAGACGAGATCCTTGAGCAGTGCGAGTCCCTTCGGCCGCCCGGCGTCGACCGTGATGCTCTTCTTCCCGCCGGTGTTGTACTTGTAGAACACGGCGCCCCGGTTGGCGCTCGGCGCGCCTTTGGTGTCCGAGAGGGTTGCGCTGCCGAAGCCCACCGTCCGCTCACCGGGGTCCGGCACGAACGGGGGCATCACCCTGATCGGATCGGGGCGGGTCGTGCTCTCGACCCGGATCACCTCCGCGCCGAGACACCCGCAGATGAGTGTCGCCTGGGCCCCGAAGCCGAGCCTCGTGAAGTCGAGGATGCGGACGCCCGACAGTGCCATGGGGCCGCTCATCCGGGCGACGATAGTGTGATCCCCGACACGCGTGTCATACAACGGCCCGCCGACCGTGGGCTCTCGTGACACGCCGCGACTTTGCGGAGGGCGCCGTGCTGCTCGAGGACCTCGTGCTCGTCAGCGTGGACGACCACGTCGTCGAGCCGCCCGACATGTTCGACGGACGCGTGCCGGCGCGCTACGCCGCCGAGGCGCCGCGTGTCCTCGAGCGAGAGGACGGCACCGAGGTATGGCGGTTCGGCGGGATGGACGCCACCAACATCGGGCTCAACGCGGTTGTCGGCCGCCCCGTCGAGGAGTACGGGATCGAGCCGACCTCGTTCGCCGAGATCCGCCGTGGTTGCTACGACATCCACGAGCGGATCCGCGACATGGATGCGAACGGGGTCATCGGCTCGATGTGCTTCCCGTCGTTCCCGAATCTCTGCGGGCAGCTCTTCGCGAAGGCCACCGACGACAGGGAACTGGGCCTCGCCGTGCTGCGGGCCTACAACGACTGGCACATCGAGGACTGGTGCGGCACGTATCCGGGCCGTTTCATCCCGCTCGGCCTCGTGCCGATCTGGGATCCTGACTCGATGGCCGCCGAGGTGCGCCGGCTCGCCGGAGCGGGTTGCCATGCAGTGTCGTTCTCCGAGAACCCGGCGAAGCTCAAGCTGCCGAGCTTCCACTCCGACCACTGGGACCCGTTCTGGTCCACGTGCGCCGACGAAGGGACCATCGTCTGCCTGCACATCGGTTCTTCTTCTTCGCTCGTCATGACCGCGGCCGACGCGCCCATCGACGTGCTGCTCGCCCTCCAGCCGGTGAACATCATCCAGGCGGCGGCCGACCTGCTCTGGTCGCCGGTGCTCCGCAAGTTCCCCGACCTGAAGGTGTCGCTCTCCGAGGGCGGGATCGGCTGGATCCCGTATTTCTTGGAACGGATGGACTGGACGTACGAGCGCCAGCACGGCTGGACGGGCCAGGACTTCGGCGGCCGGCTCCCGAGCGAGATCTTCCGTGACCACATCGTGACCTGCTTCATCGACGACCCTGCGGGTGTCGCCCAGCGCGCCGAGGTCGGGTTGGAGACGATCTGCTGGGAGGCCGACTACCCGCACTCCGACTCGACCTGGCCGGTGTCCGCCGAGAGGCTCATGCGCTCGCTCGAAGGCCTCCCTGACGCCGACATCGCGGCGATGACCCATGAGAACGCGATGAGACATTTCCGTTTCGATCCTTTCTCGGTGCGGCCGAAAGACGAGTGCACCGTCGGCGTCCTGCGCGAGGGAGCCCACGACGTGGACGTGACGCCCCATCCTGCGGTCCATCGATCAGGCGGCGCGAACGGGGCGGGCGACTCCGGGGCGACGCGTCCGGCGAAGCAGGTGAAGGTCGCGGACCTGACCGGTCGCAGGGGGCTGGACCGCTGAGCCGGTCCGAGGCGGCGACCTCCGGGACCGACACGGCGACGGCACGGCCCCCGGAAAAGGACCCTGCGGGCTCCAGGGCCCCGGTGAAGGTCGGCGTGCTCTACGACTTCCCCCAGCACGACGGCGGCGCATCGGTCGAAGAGGCGATCCTGCTCGGCGTCTCGGAGGTCGCGGCGTCAGGTCGCCTGGACCGTCCGGTCGAGCTGGTGGCGCGCCAGGCCCACGGCCTGCCGGCCGGGACGATCCACGACGTGGAGCGCTGCTTCGCCGAGCTCGTCGCCGACGGCGTGCTAGCGATCGTCGGGCCGGCGGTGAGCGACAACGGGCTGGTGGTCGGGCGGCTGGCGGCCGACGCCCGGGTTTCCTGCGTCAACTACACAGGGGGCGAGCACACGAGGAGCGCCTGGATGTTCCACTACCAGGTGGGCTCCCTGGAAGAAGAGCCACTGGTGCTCGTCGAGCTGCTCCGTGACAACGGTCACCTCGACGTCGCGGTCGCGTACGACAGGACTCCGGTCGGCCGGCGGTATGCAGATGCGTTCGGGCAGGGAGCCGACGCCGCAGGTCTCCAGGTGGTTGCGAGCGCCGCGGTCGACCCGCTCGCGGATTCGCCCGAGAGCTTCCATGCGACCCTGGGCAGGTTCCGATCGGCCGAGCCCGGTGCCCTCGCCTACCTCGGGATGGGGGTCGCGGCGCGCGGGCTCGCTCGCGCCGTCGACGAAGCCAAGTGGGAGGTGCCGGTCGTCGCGAACTCAGCGCTCATGTTCGCCTATCTCCACCGCGACTGGCGCGAGCTCTGGGAGGGCTGGACCTACGTCGACACGCTGTCGGACGGCAACCGCACGCTCGCTCGGTTACGCCAGATCGCGCCGCGGACCGGCCGCGGCCCGGTAGGGGTTGCCGCCTACGACATCGGCCGGTTGCTCGCAGAAGGGCTCGCCCGCACCAATCACCTGACCAGAGAGGGTCTTCGCGACGGCCTGGAAGCGGTGAAGCGGTTGCCGGCATCGAGTGGGCTCGAGGGCACCACCATGGGATTCGGGCACTACGACCACGGAGCCCTGAAAGGTCGTTACCTGGTGCTACGGAGGTGGGAGGGCGGCCGCAGCGTCGAGGTGGGCGCCTGAGGCGACGAAGCTGTGGCGATCATCAGCTCCTTGATCCGGTCCTTCGCGTACGTCCACTGGAAATGGTCGAGGAACAGGCTTTGTGCCTCCTCTGTCAGGCGCCTGCGCAGGTCGCGGTCCTCGAGCAGCCGGATGCAGGCGGCGGAAAAGGCCTCGGGGTCGTCCGCCACGAGAAGATGCACGCCGGGTGTTGCACCGAGACCCTCTGCACCGAGCGTCGTCGAGACCACTGGCAGACGGTGCGCGAAGGCCTCGAGGATCTTCACCCTCGTCCCGCTGCCGTAGCGGATCGGCACCGCGACGAGGTCGGCTCGCTCGAGCTCGGGCTCCATCTGATCGACTCGACCGACCACGGTCACCCGCGGCGGGTCGTCGAGCCTCGCAACCGAGCCGTCGGGCAAGCCGACGAGACGGATCTCGACCTGCGGACAGGCCCGCCTGATGTGCGGTGCGATCTCGGTGACGAGCCAGCGGGCGGCATCGGCGTTCGGCCCGTACCTGAGGGACCCTTGCAACATGATCGTCGGCGGAACACCGACGTCCACCTTGCCTGCGGGCTTTGCGGGCACGTCGTACCCGTTCGGCACGACGGTGACGTTGCCGGCCCCGGAGCGCGAGGCGTCGAGCTCGCTGCAGAGAACAACTTGTTGGACCGTCCCGGAGACGGCTCTTTGCAGCGATCGCCATCGCGAGGCGTTCAGTCGCGCCTGAGCTCTTGCACCGACACCGTGCAGCGCTGCCCGGAAGTCGGCTGACTCCGGCTTCATCGCATGCAGGCGGGCCTCGATCTTCTGGTCCTCGAGGTCGTCGAGGTCGACGATCGTCGGACCGAGAATCGGTCGCCCCAACACCTCGAATGTCGCCGCTTTGCTGAACCAGACCACGTCGTACGGAGGGTCCACCCACTGGGCGAATTTCTTCGACCTCTCCGCAGAGCGCAAGGCGACGATCTCGTGTGGAATGCCAGAAGTGGCGAGCCAGCGCAGTCTGCGCCCGAGCGAGTAGTCGGGTCGCCCGAATGCGACGGTCTCCAGGCGACGCGCCTCGATGCCGGCCGGAAGCTCGCAGGTTCCCGGGTCCCCGTTGATCACGAAGGAGTACACGTCTGTCTCGCCCAGAGCGGTCGCCACCTCGATGACCTTGGCGAGGCGCAGGTGCGAACCGTAGGTCGGCGGCCACGGAAAATCCTGACCTACTACAAGGAGCTTCATCCGTTACACAGATAACACGAACTGGAACGCTCGTGCCGGACGCGGGCGCTCAAGCGTCTGGAAGCCTCTTGATGAAGATGTCAACCTTGACGATGAGCCCGTCTTCGTCGAGATCGAACACGAGCGCCTCTGGGGTGACGTGGACCTTCCCGCCCATCTCCAGCGTCTCGGTCAGCTCCGCCACCACGACAGAGCCCGCATCCACGATCCTGTCCACTTTCATGGAGTAGCCCTCGAGGCTAGGCATCAGCTCCTCCAAGAAGGCGACGTAGGGCGCCTTCGGCGTATACGTGTCGCCGAAAGGGCCGACTCTCACGACGTCGTCGGCCAGGCATCGCGCGAGGGCCGCCCAATCGTGCTCGGCCACCGCCCGCAGGTACGTCTCGACCACTCCTGCCATCGCCACCTCCGGTTATCCGACCATCGCAGAGTCTCGCCCTAAGGAACGTTCACGTCAACGGAAGGTTCGACCGGGACTGTAAGGTGGAACCACCGATCGACCGCACTCTCACGGGCCCGTCGCATCCCGAGTTGTCCGACGGTCCGCCGATCAGAAGGTGGCATGGCGACAGTCCGCGGAACCGAGCAAGGAATCCGAGCTCCCGGAGCCGTCCTCGAGACGGCAACTCCGGCGGGCACCGCCCCGGCGAGCAACCGCCACGACGACCGCTACAAGTGGGTGGCGCTCACCAACACGACCATCGGGATCCTGTTGGCGACGATCGACTCGTCGATAATGCTGATCTCACTTCCGGACATCTTCCGCGGGATAAGGATCGATCCACTGGTAGCGGGAAACAGCTTCTACCTGCTGTGGATGATCCTGAGCTTCCTCATCGTGACGAGCGTTCTCGTCGTGAGCCTCGGCCGGCTCGGAGACATGTACGGCCGAGTCCGGATGTACAACCTCGGCTTCGCGGTCTACACGCTGTTCTCTCTCGTCCTCACCGTCACCTGGCTGAGCGGCCCTGCGGGCGCGATCTGGCTGGTCGTGTTCAGGGTCTTCCAGGGAGTGGGCGCGGCATTCCTGATCGCCAACTCCTCGGCGATTCTCACCGACGCCTTCCCCGAGAATCAAAGAGGCATGGCGCTAGGGATCAACCAGGTGGCGGGGATAAGCGGCGTCTTCATCGGCCTCGTCCTCGGCGGGGTGCTCGGGCCTATCCAGTGGAGGCTCATCTTCCTCGTCTCGGTGCCGATCGGGCTGTTCGGGACCGTATGGGCCTACAAGAGCCTGCGCGAGGTCCCCCGGCGCGCCAAGGCGAAGCTCGACTGGCCGGGCAACCTCACCTTCGCTCTCGGGGTGATCACGCTCATGGTCGGCATCACATACGGGATCCAGCCTTACGGCGGCAGCAGCATGGGTTGGACGAGCCCGTTCGTGCTCGGGTGCCTCGGCGGGGGGATCGCGCTGTTGTGCGCCTTCGCGTTGACCGAGACGTTGGTCCCCGACCCGATGTTCCGTCTGCAGCTGTTCAAGATCCGCGCCTTCACGGCAGGGAGCCTGTCGAGCTTTCTCGCGGGGATCGGCCGGGGCGGGCTCATGTTCATGCTCATCATCTGGCTGCAGGGGATATGGCTGCCCCTCCACGGGTACGACTTCAGCGAGACGCCGCTGTGGGCCGGTATCTACATGCTCCCGCTCACCGCAGGTTTCCTGATCGCAGGGCCCATATCGGGGATCCTGTCGGACCGGTACGGCTCGCGTCCCTTCTCGACAGGCGGGATGATCGCCGCCTCGTTCTCGTTCCTGCTGTTGCTGCTCATCCCGGTGAACTTCTCTTACCCGGCGTTCGCCACGATCCTCGTGCTGAACGGCTTGGCGATGGGAGCATTCGCCGCCCCCAACCGCGCAGGGGTGATGAACAGCCTTCCTGCGGAGCACCGCGGAGTGGGCTCGGGGATGAACTCGACCTTCCAGAACTCCGCGCAGGTGTTCTCGATCGGGATCTTCTTCACCCTCATGATCGTCGGGTTGTCGTCATCGCTTCCCGCGACGATGTTCCATGGCCTGGTGGCGCACGGGGTTCCTGCAGCAGATGCGGCACGCGTGTCGCACCTGCCGCCGGTCTCGATCCTCTTCGCGGCGTTCCTCGGGTACAACCCGATGCAGCATCTCCTCGGCCCGTCGGTGCTGTCACACCTCCCGGCCTCGAGCGCGGCCGCGATAACGGGCCGCAGTTTCTTCCCATCCCTGATATCCGCGCCGTTCCGCGACGGGCTGCACGAGGCGCTCCTCTTCGCGGTCATCGCGTGCCTCGTCGCAGCCGGCGCCTCGGCGCTGCGTGGCGGCAAGTACGTGTACTCGGAGACCCGGCGCGAGGCCGTCTGAACGGCCCGGAGCACGCCGTCGCCTGATGGTGCAGCCCCGAAGACTCCCGGGCTGGTAGACGAAGGAGGTGGAGCAGCTACCGGGGTCGCCTCTGCGGCTCTACAGGTGGACCGAGCGCCCCGTACTCGCCGTTGCATGGATCTCCTTCGCCTCGGGCGTCGGCCAGTTCGGAGTGGTCTCTGCCCTGGGCGACGTGGCACGCACGTTCGGGCATCTCGGGAGCGGGAACACCATCACCGCTCAGGCCGGGCTCTCCGGTACCTCCCTCGGGCTGGGCCTCGCATGCATCCGCCTGGCGGCTCTCGGTGCGCTGCCACTTGCGGCCCTCGCGGACCGGGTGGGCAGGCGCAAGATGCTCCTCGCGAGCTGTTCGATCGGGCTCATGATCACCGTGCTCGCAGCCGCGAGCCCCGGGTACTGGTGGTTCGTCGTGATATTCGCGACCGGACGGCCCCTGCTCACCGCTACGAACTCCCTGTGCTCTGTGTCGGCTGCCGAGGAGACCTCGAAGAAGGACAGAGCTACCGCGATGGCCCTCGTTGCGGGCGGCTACGGAGTGGGGGCCGGAACGACCGCGATCATCCACAGCCTGGCGGCGTCCACTCTCGGATTCAGGGGCATCTGCCTGCTCGCGGTCGTCCCGCTCGCCACCTTGCCATTCGTCGCTCGCAGGCTCGAAGAGCCGGAGCGATTCACAAAGCTCGCAAGAGCGGAGGGCCTGAGACCACCGGCGCTCAATCCGTTCGTCAGAGCTACATCCGCCAGAGCCACATCCGCCAGATCCTCATCCGCCAGATCCGGGGACACCTCGGGAACCGGTGGTCCGGCAAGTCCCGGGCGATCGCCCAGACGTCGGGCCATCTTCGCCGCCCTGGAGCCCCGATACCGCCGCCGCCTGGCGATCGTGGCTCTCCTCGCGTTCTTCTTGTCGACCGTGACCGGACCTGCGAACACGTTCGTCTACCTCTACGCAGAGAACGTGGTGCACCTGACGGGGATCGTCACCGCCGCGATGGTGGCCTGCGCTGGGGCGGCCGGTCTGCTCGGCCTGATGCTGGGGCGGTGGTCGGCCGACAGGTTCGGCAGGCGGCCGACCGGAGCGTTCGCCATGATGGCCGTGGCCCTGCTCGCCGTGGTCACCTACGGGGGATCCAAGGTCGGGCTGTTCCTGGGATACGTCGCGGCGGTCGGGGTGGCTTCGGTGCTGGCGCCTGCAGCCGGCGCCCTCGCCAACGAGCTGTTCCCGACCGAGGTCCGCGCCTCGATCGGCGGGTGGCAGGCGGCGGCTTCGGTCATCGGTGCCGGCGTCGGCCTCGTCGTGTTCGGAGCTGTTGCCGACATCGGCAACCGGTTCGCGTTCGCAGCGACGGTCACTTTCCTGCCGGCAATCCTCGTCGCCCTCACGTTCTTCCTTCTTCCCGAGACAAAAGGTCACGAGCCCGAGGACATGTGGCCCGTCGTGATCCCCAATTTGTAGAATTCCGCCCGTTCGACGAAGCCTGTGTACCTGATGCTCCCGTGACGCCCATTCCCGCACGTCCAGGCAGCCCTACGGAGCCGGGTTCGGATCTCCGTCCGGCGTACCTGATTCTCAGCCATCACCGCGCCGAACGCGTCGAAGCGCTCGTGTCGCGGATCTTCGAGCTCAGCCCGACGGGCGAGTGCGTGGTGCACCACGACATCTCCGACAGCCGGGTTCCGTGGGGAGGGAATCCTCCGCCCCGGGCACATCTGATTCCCCGCACGCGTGCAGTCTGGGGCGACTGGTCACTGGTCCAGGCCTCCTTGGACCTCATAGGCTTCGCCCGCCGATCCTTGGACGCGACGTGGCACGTGCTGCTTTCGGGCGAGGACCTCCCCGTGGTCGACCTCGAGGAGTGGGAGCTCGCAAATGCAGCGGCCGGGATCGACGGGATCATCCCGGCCCGACCGGCTGCTCGCCATGCACCGCTCGGTCGGGCGCCGCATCCGGTCGAACGAAGTTACGTACGCGCCGAGTACCGCTGGCGCGAGGTCCCGAAGCTCCGACCCAGCAACCGGCGCGACCGCGTGGTCATGAAGCCGGTGACGATGCTCAGCTCCCGGGCCCAGCCGTTCTTCGCGGTGGAAGAGGCGCTCGCGTACCGCGACCGTTGGTTCATCGGCACACCCCGCGTGGTCGAGCTCCCTCCGCGCTGGGGGATCTGGTGGGGACCTCAGTGGATCGCGTTCTCGGGACGTACCGCAGACAGCTTCCTCGGCGTGGAGCAGTCCACCTTGCAGCACTTCATGCGCTCTTACATTCCCGACCAAAGTTTCTTCCACACGGTTGCAAGGAACACACCGGGCTTGAACATCGCTTCGAGGCTGCTCACTTACACGCCGCGCTCCAAGACGGCGAGCCGGTTCAACACTCTCGCTCTGCGGGCAGAAGACCTGAAGGACATAAAGGACAAGGGCGTCGCGTTCGCTCGCAAGTTCGTGCCCGACTTCGACCCGGAGATAGCCACCCTGGTGGAAGCGGAGATCCGCGAGTCCCGTCAGCGCGCACGAGCAACTCCACCGGCGCCGTCAGCGGACGCCGGGCCGAACGCGCTCAGATGATCCAACCCCGCCAGGCGGACATGCGCACGCGTCTGAGACGCCCGCTCAGAAAGGTCTACCGTTCGACGGTTCTGCGGATGGACCGGCGCTATAGAAGGCTTTCGGAGCGTCAGCAACTCCCGGAGGGAATCCGCCGCGTCTACTGCTATCACGTGCGGAAGACCGCCGGCACGAGCCTGAACCGGAGCTTCCTCGCATTGGGCGGCGAGGAACCTCTCGAGGTGGAGCGGCGCATGGCCACCTCCACATTCGGCCGGACCTCGAGCGGCGAATACACGTTCGCGGCCCATTACAAGAGGGCGTTGGAACGCGGCAATTATTTCTACGGCTGGACACATAGGCCGGCACACATGATCGCTCTGCCGCCCGAGACGTTCACCGTCACCATTCTGCGAGATCCCTTGAAACGGGCAGTCTCGTACTACACGTACCTCGTGGGAGGTGATGAGCCGAATTCTGCCTTCGGCGTCGCGCCTGCTGAGCAGTCCCTGGCTGCAAACGGCTTCAGCGCCTTTCTCGACGTCGTCCCGAAAGAGCACCTCCTGCGCCAGCTCTACATGTTCTCGCCACATTTCGACCCGGCCGATGCCGCCGAGCGGATAGCCCGATGCTCTTTCACCTTTTGGACCGATCGTTACGAAGAGGGGCTCGGGGCGCTCGCGGCGCCGGCTCGGACTCCCACTCGTGGCTCGGCACGAACGAACGTCGCGCGTCGACTTCACGCCCTCGGCCGCCGAGCTCGACCGGCTGACCGAGATGCTCGCTCCCGAGTACGAGTTTCTCTCGCTGCTGCCGTCGCCCGAAGCGCCGGCCGACGGTACTCGAGGTTGATTCAAGTCGTGGTCGTCGTCTTTTTCTTCTTCTTGTTCTTGTTCTTGGAGGCAGACCCGCTCACGGCCGTGCCTGCACTGATCGAGCCGACGTTGCCCGAACCCGCGCCATAAAGGGTAACGAGGTGGCCCTGGAACGCCGATCCTACGCCGTCGCCGTGCCCGAGTAGCTGCTTATGAGCGGGCCGCCAACCGTGCAAGCTCCGGGAAGCCAGGCCCAGGCAATATATGAGATCCCACGTTTGTCGGCCCACTTCATGTATCGCTCGGTGAACGTCGTGGAGCAGCCCTGGGCGCCGAACTCTCCCGTGACGACAGGGACCTGTTGAGACACCCGCGCGACAATTGCCCAGCACGCCGCGGTGTCGCAAGCCTTGCCCGAATAGATGTGGACGCTCGCAACGAGCTGGTGGAGCGGGTCGGTCGGTTCGTACTGGAGCCACTCGGAAAGGTTGTTCGAGAAGTTGACACCGCCCAGCAACAGCGGTTGACGGGCGCCGGTCTGTCGCACGGCATCGACGAGTTGCTGCATCCCTACGTACTGCTGACCCGCTATGTTGCAGCCGTTCTTCCAGCACGGCCACGGGACCTGGTGAGGCTCGCCGTAAAGGTCGAACATGACCCCGGGATAGGTGCGGAATGCCGTCGCGACGGAGGTCCAGAGGGCTACGGAGTTCGCATCGGGCATCGGTAACGTCCCGACGACTGCGTGCTTGCCGTTGGCCTTGTAGGTCACCGGCATGTTCGACCACAATGCGAGGACCACCTCCATGTGCGCCGAATTCAGCATGGAGACAAAGGACTCGATGTCGTTTCTGTAGGCGGCGCTCGTGCTCGCATGTGGCTCGCCATCGAGACCCAGCCAGCAATCCTGGTTCACGAAGATTCGCACCGAGTTCACGTGCCACGACGACAAGGCCGAGATCGAGGCGCCGTCCGCCGGCATGGCAAACGGTCCACCGTTGCTGCCGAGGCAGTAATAATCCGAATCTCCGATGTTTACGCCGATTAGCCGCACCGGCTGGCCGTTTTGGATCAGATCGTTCCCCGAGACCGAGATCTGCTGGATCTGGGAGGGCGGTTTCGATCCCGGGGCTGAAGACGAGCCGCCTCCGTTCGTTGCCTGATAAGTGCCGAAGGCGACCGCAGCCACGACGACGACCGCGACAATTGCGAGGGCGATACGGCGCGCTCGCTTGTGTTCCATCCCGGTCAAGGTAACACGGGCGCAGAGGAACTTCGTGTCGGCACCGTCTCCGAACTGTTCGGGACTACGCCACGACCCCTGATCTCCGGAGGTCGTCTACCTGTTCTGGTCGGAGCCCGAGCTCAGCGAGCACGACATCTGTGTGCTCTCCGAGCACGGGAGGCGGGTCCTCCCGGACCGATCTTGCACCGTCTCGTCTCATGGGCATCCCGACCAGACGCAGGGGCCCTGCCTCAGGGTGCACCGAGTTGCCGAGCAGACCGAGGACTTCGAGCTGCTCATCCGATACGAGGTCGGCGACGGACCGAACCGGGCTGCACGGTACCGAGCGCTCTGTCAAGAGCTCGTACCATTCCTGCGCGCTCCGGCCGGCGAGGAGCTCCGTGAGGATCTCACGAAGCTTCTCGCGGTTCACGACCCTCGACGGATTGTCGCCGAAGCGCACATCGTCCACGAGATCGGGTCTCCCGAGCACGTCCACGAATGCCGCAAAGAGCCTGTCGTTCGCCGCCGCGACCATTAGCCCGCCCTCTGCGGTCTCGAATACCTCGTAGGGCGCAATGAAAGACGCTGTGGTTCCCTGGCGCTGGGGCACCACTCCGGATCCCAGGAATCCGGCTATGTGGTACGAGAGCCACCAGGTGGCGACCTCATAGAGGCTGGTCTCGACGCGAGAGCCCTCTCCGCTCTCATCGCGTGCCGCCAGCGAGGCGAGGATTCCGATCGCGGCCCAAAGCCCGGTGCCGAGGTCGATGGCTCCTATCCCGAGCCGCACAGGCGGCCCGCCTGGCTCACCAGTGATGCTCATGATCCCCGAGTAAGCCTGAAGCACCGGGTCGTATCCCGGCCTACCCGCTTGCGGACCGTCCTGACCGAATGCCGAGACCGAGCAGTACACGAGCCGCGGGTTCAACTCGCGGAGCGCCTCGTACCCGAGCCCGCGCCGCTCGAGCGAGCCCGGGCGGAAGCTCTCCACCAGCACGTCCGCCCTGGACGCGAGCGCCCTTACGATGTCCGTCCCCTCGGGACGGTCGAGGTCGATCGCAAGGCTGCGCTTGTTGCGGTTGGCGGCGAGGAAGGTGGCACTGACCCCGCCCCACAACGGGGGAGCCCACGATCGCGTGTCGTCGCCCGTGCCGGGCTGCTCGATCTTTACGACATCGGCACCGAGGTCGGCGAGGAGCATCGTGCAGTACGGTCCTGCGAGGTTGCGGGTGAGGTCGACCACGCGAAGACCCCGGAGCACGCCGCCGACGGTAGCGCGGCGTCCAGGCAGCCGCAGGCGACCGGAACAGGCTCAGGGTGCCTCGGTCGTGTCGTACGCGGAGACTTGCACCTCGGGCCGGCGCTGCTCGACCAGTGCGTAGAGGCTGAGCGCCTCGCGATCGGCGTCGGTCAGGGGGGGCTGGACCAGGCTGCGCGGCCACAGGCGCATCGTGCGTACCGCGTTGAGCTCGGCCGAGTACACGACGATCTGCGCGGCTAGATAGATCCACCAGAGAATTCCGAGCACTATCGCGAAGAACCCGTACACCTGGCTGACGTTCCTGAGCTCGTGGTCCATCAGGTAGACCCCGAGGGTCTGGAGCACCGACCAGGCGAATCCGGCGAGGATCGCACCGCCGACGAGGTCGCGCCACTTGATCACTGCCGGAGTGAGGATGCGGAACACGATCACCATGAGCACCACGTCCGCGATGGCACTGAGCAGTGCGCCACCTATCCGGAACGGGACGCTTTGCGCGCCGCTTATGGTCGCGACCCCCGAAAGGCCAGAGGACACGAGCAGGAAGACGCCGCCGACCGCGAACAGCAATCCGGAGCGACCAAGGCGGGGGAAGAACCCGGGGCGGCGGATCTTGGGGATGTTCCACACCTGAGCCATCGCGTACTGGGCGCTCTGCGACACCCCTGTCGATCCCCAGATCAATCCGAGGAGCCCGATCGTGAGGCCCGCAGGGCTGTTGCGGTGAAGGGTCTTGATGTTCGAGCCGAGCTTGTCACCGATGACCGGGAACTGCGACAGAGCCGAGTTGACGATGTGCTGTTCGAGCGCCGGGTACGAGCCGACTACGAGGCCGAGCAGGGTCACGAGGACGAGCAAAAGGGGGAAGACAGCGAGGAACCCGTAGTAGGTGAGAAGAGCGGCGAGCGAACCTCCGTTGTCGTCGCCGTATTTCTTCACGACGCCGAAAGCGAAGGCGGCAGGCTTGTGCGTCCGCTGCGCCCTGTCCACTGCGCGCATCGTGCGTTGGACGCGATTCTCCTTCTTCGGCCCGGCGTCCTTCTGCCCGGCGCTCGTCACGTCTCGCGCTCTACGAGCTCGGCGAGAGCTTGCTTGACCGCCGCAGGGACGCGCTGGCGCATCGACTTCACCGGTTCGAAGAGGTCGCCGTGCTCGGCCGCTCGGGCCACTGCGGCCGGAGCTTCGATCACGAGGTGCCCGGGGTCGCTGCCGTTCGCCACAGACGTGACCTCTTCCCACAGAAGTGGGGTCGAAACGGTGGGCCTCTCCCGGGCCCGGAGGGAGTACACCGCTACCGTCGTCTTCGCCCTGTCGTTCTGGCTCCAGTCGATGAAGACCTTCCCTTTTCGGAGCTGGGTGCTCATCCGCGAGACGACGAGGTCGGGGTGCTCGGACTCGAGCATGAGAGCGAGCGCGTGCGAGAGGGTCTTGGTCGTGTCGAAATCGACCGTGCTGTTGAGCGGGACGTATATCTGAAGACCCTTGGATCCCGATGTCTTCGGCACCGATTGCAGGTCCATCCCTTCGAGCTTCTCGCGGAGCCAGACGGCCACCTGGGCACACTCGCTCACCGCTGCCGGCACGCCGGGATCGAGGTCGAAGACCATGACGGTCGGCCTGTCGGGGTTCTTGGCTAGAGCGAGCGACGGGTGCAGCTCGATCGCCGCCATGTTTCCCAGCCACGCAAGAGTCCGCGTGTCCCGGGCATCACAGGCGAGGATCGGTTCGTCTTTGCTCGAGGGCTTCCACGACACGCGCTTCACCCAGCTCGGTGCATGGGACGGACATCGCTTCTCGAAGAAGGATTTGTCGTCCACCCCGTTCGGGTAGCGCCTCAACGTGAGGGGCCGTCCCGTCAGGTGGGGGAGCATGAAAGGCGCTATCGCCACGTAGTACCTGATGACGTCGCCCTTGGTGAATCCGGTCAGCGGGTAGAGCACCTTGTCCAGGTTCGAGAACGAGACGACGCCTTCGAGGTCCTCGATACCCTTGTCCGCCCCGCCCACCGCGCCAGCCTTCCCATTGCCGGTTCTGTTCGTTCCACTGCCGGTTCTATCCACCGGTTCTATCCATCAGTAGATACCCGCATCGAGGCCGGCCGCCAGGGTGGCTCCGAGCTCGTGAGCGGACTCCTCGTCGCCGGGCGAGATCTCACCCACGACGAGAACGGGCGGGAGGACTTCGCGCCACTTCATCCCCACCGCGATCCGCCGGATGCTCGACGCGGCACCCTCGATGTCGGTGTCACCTTTCACGATCATCACGTACGGCATTCCAGGAGTCCGGTCCAGGCACGGGTGGTAGACGCGCTCGAAGAAGTCCTTCACAGCTCCCGACATGTACCCGAAATTCGCCGGCGTTGCGAGGAGGACGCCGGACGCCTGCAACACGTCGTCCGGCGTGGTGTCGAAAGCGTGCCTGACCACGGGGTCCGACACGAGACGCGCGCCTCGTACGGCTGCATCGACGAGCCGGCGCGTCCCTCCCGACCGGCTCTGGTACACGACGAGGAGCCTTGCTCCTTCCCGGCTACCGCTCATCTGGCCGGCTACCGCTCATCTGACAGAGCCTCGCAGCCTCCGCCCTCTGCCAACATGTCAAGGTGCCAGCCGACCCGACTTCCGGCACCTGGGTCGTCGACCTCGACGGCGTGATCTGGCTCGCGACACATCCGATCGCCGGTGCCGCCACGGCGGTGGATCGCCTCCGGGCGGCGGGGATCCGGATCCTCTTCGCCACCAACAACGCTGCAACGACCTCGGGAGCTCTCATCGACAGGCTGGCGGCCGCTGGGATACACGTCGAGAAACAGGACCTGGTCTCGTCGGCGCAGGCCGCCGCCACGCTGCTCGAGCCGGCGGACAAGGCCTTCGTGTGCGGGGGCGACGGGCTCCTCGAAGCGCTCGGCGACAGGGGCGTGGAGGTTGTGAGCGAGGGGCCGGCGAAAGCCGTCGTGGTCGGCTGGACGAGATCGTTCGACTTCGACCTTCTGGCGGCCTCGATGAACGTCGTGAGGTCGGGCGCAAGACTGATAGGCACCAACGACGATCCCACCTACCCGACGCCTGCCGGCCTGATACCGGGTGCCGGGTCGATCCTGGCGGCCGTGGCGAGGGCCTCTCAGACCGAGCCTGAGGTCGCCGGAAAGCCCTATCCGGCCATGGCGTCGCTCGTCCGCGATATGGCCCCTGACACCTCACTCGTGGTCGGAGACCGCCCGGCCACCGACGGGCTCTTCGCGAAGGCGATGGGGGTCCGATTCGCCCTCGTGCACTCGGGCGTGACACCGGCCGCCCATGGGAAGCTCGAGCCCGAGCCCGACCTCGAGGCGGGCGACTTTGCCGGCGTTGTGGACCTGGTGCTCGGCCCGTCGCTACCGTTGGGACCGTGACACAGCTGGATGGACTCAGGCGATACATCGAGGCGGCCACCACATTGACGTCGATCACCCGCGCGAGGGCGGAAGACCTCGTAAGGGATCTGGTCGCCTCGGGCGAGCTTGAACGGGGCCGCGCCCAGGACTGGATCGAGGATCTGCTGAGGCGCAGCCGCGAGGCTTCCGAGACGCTCGTCTCCACCGTCAGCGCCGAGGTGGACCGTCAGCTCGGAGACCGTGGCTTCAAGAACCTCGACCTCGACGACCTCGCCCAGCGGGTCGCTGCGATAATTCAGATGGCCGGCAACGCCGGGCGGTCGGCGACGGGCCGCTCCCGCAGCGACGACCGAAAGCCCGACGGGTCCGCTGCGAAGAAGACGCCTTCGCGCAAGTCGGCGGTTGCGAAGTCAGATGGCAAGGCATCAGCGAAGAAGAAGGATGGCCCCGGGACCAAGGTCTCTTCCAAGCAGGGCGGCAAGGGCTCGAGCTCCAAGAAGAACGGGTCCAAGAAGGTGTCAGATCTGAGCGGAGCGGACCAGACGAGCAGGACCGCCACCTGAGCTCGGCTGGATCGCGACGCCGACTCGATCAGGAGCTGGTCGAAAGGCGGCTGGCAACCAGCCGGAACGAGGCTCGGCAACTGGTCGATTCCGGGAGAGTCCTGGTCGCCGGGGCGGTCGCCGACAAGCCGTCGAGACTGGTGGCGCGCGGCGAGCCGCTCGTCGTCGTGGAGCCCCGCCGGTTCGTCTCGCGAGGCGGCGACAAGCTCGACGCCGCGCTCGGTCGATTCGCCGTTTCCGTCGACGGACAGCGCGTGCCTTGACGCAGGCGCATCGACAGGCGGATTCACCGACTGTCTATTGAAGCGCGGAGCGAGCCGCGTCTGGGCGATCGACGTGGGGCACGGTCAGCTCGCACCAGAGCTCCGATCTGACACGCGGGTGGTCGTGATCGAGCGGTGCAACTTGAGGCAAGCCACCTTGGAGTCCCTGCGGCGCAGAACCCTTCGAGGTCGTCGTGGCCGACTTGTCGTTCATCTCGCTGACCGTGGTTGCAGCCAACCTCGCGGGTGGTCTCGCTGCTCGCGGCGCCGACCTCGTGGTGCTCGTGAAGCCGCAGTTCGAAGCCGGACGAGCAGAAGCGGGCCGAGGTCGCGGCGTGATCCGCGACCCTGCGATCTGGCGAGAGGCTGTCGTTCGCGTCGGTACCGCGTTCGCGTCGCAAGGCGCGGCCATCATGGGGGTAATGGCATCGCCCGTCGTCGGTCCCGCAGGAAACGTCGAGTTCTTCCTCCATGCGGCGGCAGAGACGCCTCCCGCCGGCCCCCCGTTGGAGCTCCTCGTCGACGAATGCCTCGCGGGCCTCGCGGTCACCTCCGAAATCGAACCGTCAGGGGAGTAGGCCGACCATGTCCACGATCGCCTTCCTGGTACACCCTGACCGCCCCGAAGCCGTCACGCTCGCCGAGAGGGCATCCGACTGGCTGACGGCACACGATCATCGGGTCCTCGTGCCGGCGGACGACGGCATCGCCCCTGGCCCGCTCGAAGGCGCCGACCTCGCAGTCAGCCTCGGAGGCGACGGCACGATGCTCCGAGCAGTGAACCTCGCATGGGCCGCCGAGATACCCGTTCTCGGCGTGAACCTGGGCAGGCTCGGCTATCTGACCGAGGTCGAGCCCCCGGGACTCGAGGCTGCGCTCGAGCGATTCCTGTCAGGGCACTACGCCCTCGAGGACCGCATGATGCTCGAGGTCGCGTGGAGCGGGGAGACCCTCGCTGGGGAGCTCCCCGAAGGTTCCACTAGCTGCCTGGCGCTAAACGAGGCCGTCGTCGAAAAGACGGTCCCCGGTCACACGATCCGCCTGACGACGACCATCGCGATGCGCCCGTTCGTGACCTATGCCGCAGACGGTGTGCTCGTGGCGACACCGACCGGCTCGACCGCCTACAACCTGTCGGTGAGGGGACCGATCCTGAGCCCGTGCCTGCGGGCGGTCGTGGTAGCGCCGATCTCCCCCCACATGCTGTTCGACCGGCCACTCGTGCTCGACCCAGCGGAGTGGCTCGAGCTCACCGTTGCGGGACCTCGCGCGGGAGTGCTCGTCGTCGACGGAAGATCCGTCGCGATGCTCTACCCCGGCGACACCGTCACGTGCCGCGCTGCGGAGAGACCTGTGCACCTGGTCACCTTCGGGCCAAGAGACTTTCATTCGATTCTCCGGGCCCGTTTCAACCTTTCGGACCGCTAGGCGGGCCGCGGGTGCTTTTCGAGCTGAGGGTGCGGGACCTCGGAGTCATCGAAGACACGACTCTTGATATCAAAGACGGTATGACAGCCCTGACGGGAGAGACGGGCGCCGGCAAGACGCTCGTCGTCGAGGCTCTCGAACTTCTCGTCGGCGGCCGCGCGGACCCCGTTCTCGTGCGTTCCGGCGCGCAAGAAGCGCTGGTGGAGGGCCGGTTCTCCAACGGTGAGGTAGAGGTCGACGGTATCGATCCTTCCGACGACGAGGGCGGGGGAGAGACCGTCCTCGCCCGCGCCATCCCCCCGACCGGCCGCTCCCGGGCGTGGGTGGACGGCCGGATGGCGACCGCCACGGCTCTGAGCGAGGTGGGGTCGCGGCTCGTGGACCTGCACGGGCAGCACGCGCATCAGTCTCTGCTCGACCCGGTGTCCCAGCGAGCCGCGCTCGACGCGTTCGCCGGCATCGACCTCGGGCCCCTCGCGGGGGCCAGGAGCAGGCTCCGCACGCTCACCGCCGAGATGGCAGCGCTCGGCGGTGACGAGGCCGGACGGGCTCGCGAAGATCGACCTGTTGCGCCACCAGGTGAACGAGATCGAAGGCGCGGAGATCTCGGGACCGACCGAGGACGAGGCGCTCTGCTCCGAGGAGGCGCGCCTTTCAGGTGCCGCAATGCTCCGCGAGGCTGCGGCGGTTGCCCTTGCGGATCTGGATTCGGATGCCGCAGGCGTTCTCGACGGGATCGGGCGCGTCGTCGCCCACCTCGAAGGGCACCGAGAGCTCGAGGTGCTGCGGGACCGTGCCCATGGACTCCAAGCCGAGGCAGCCGACCTCGCGTCCGAGCTTCGGATAGTCGAAGAGACATGGGAGGACGATCCCGAGCGCCTGGCGGCGGTCTCGGCGCGCCGGGCGAAACTCGCGGATCTGCGCCGCAAGTACGGCGACACGCTCGAAGAAGTGACGAAGTTCGGCGAGGACGCGAGGCGGCGGCTGCACGACCTCGAATCCGCTGACGAGCGCAGGTCAGCGCTGGCGCTCGTGATCGCCAGGCGAGGGAGGATCTCGCCGCGGCTCAGGCCGCGGTGGGCGGCTCGAGGCGGCATGCTGCGCCCCGACTGGCGAAGGCAGTCGTTTCACACCTCCGGAACCTGGCGATGCCGTCCGCACGCGTCGAAGTCGTGGTCGCCGACGATCCCGCCGGTGACGACGTGGCGTTCCTCATTGGGGCGAACCCCGGCGAGCCGACTCTCCCGCTAAACAAGGTCGCATCCGGGGGCGAGCTCGCCCGGGCGATGCTCGCGCTCAGGCTCGTCGTCGCCGGCGGCCGGCCGACCCTGGTGTTCGACGAGGTCGACGCAGGGATTGGCGGGACCGCGGCCGAGGCGGTGGACGGGCTCTCGCCGAGCTCTCCGCACATCATCAGGTACTGGTCGTGACCCACCTTCCTCAAGTCGCAGCATTCGCGCACCACCAGTTGTTGGTCGAAAAGCAGGTTCATCTCGGCCGCACCAGGGCTGTCGTGCGGCCACTCAGCGACGAGGAACGGGTCGTGGAGCTCGCTCGAATGCTCTCGGGAAGGCCGGCATCCACGTCGGCCAGGCGTCACGCCGAAGAATTGCTCGCGGACGCCGCAAAGGTCCGCCCGGCACCTGCGGCGATGGACTAGCGTTGTGTGGTGCACCGTGAGGTTGACGCGTGAGTAAGTACGTGTTCGTCACCGGCGGTGTCTCCTCCTCTCTCGGAAAGGGCTTGACCGCGTCGTCGCTCGGCCGGCTCCTCAAGTGCCGGGGCCTGCGGGTGACGATGATCAAGCTGGACCCGTACATAAACGTGGATCCTGGAACGATGAACCCGTTCGAGCATGGTGAGGTCTTCGTGACCGAGGACGGCGGGGAGACGGACCTCGATCTCGGCCATTACGAACGGTTCATAGACGAGAACCTGCACCGCGATTCGAACGCCACGACCGGGCTCATCTATTCGGCCGTCATTGCGAAGGAGCGTCGGGGCGACTACCTCGGAAAGACCGTGCAGGTGATCCCGCACGTGACCGACGAGATCAAAGAGCGTGTGTCGAGACTCGCCACAGAGGACGTCGACGTCGTCATCGTCGAGATAGGAGGGACGGTCGGCGACATCGAGATCGTGCCCTTCTTGGAGGCGATCAGGCAGTTCCGCCGCGACGTCGGCAGGGACAACGTCTGCTACGTCCACCTGACACTCGTGCCTTACATTGCGCCGTCGGGGGAGCAGAAGACCAAGCCCACGCAGCACTCCGTGACAGAGCTGCGCAGCAGAGGCATCCAGCCCGACGTCATCGTGTGCCGCTCGGACCATCCGATATCGCCGGGGGTCAAGCGGAAGATCTCTCTTCTCTGCGACGTGCCGATGGAGGCTGTGATCGCGGCGGTCGATGCACCGAGCATCTACGAGATCCCGCTCGTGCTCCATGACGAGGGCCTAGACGAGGTCGTCTGCCGGACCCTGCGTCTCGACGAGCCCGAGCGTGACATCGACCTTTCCGGGTGGGAACAGGTGGTGGCACGCCTTGCGAACGCCAACAGATCGGTGCGCATCGGTGTGGTCGGCAAGTACGTCAACCTCCCCGACGCATACCTGTCCGTGTCAGAGGCGCTACGTCACGCGGGATTCCATCACTGGGCGAGGGTCGACGTGGACTTCCTCCAGGCTGAGGACGTGCCACAGATGCTCGAGACCGACCGCTTCGACCGCCTGGACGGCGTCGTGATCCCCGGGGGGTTCGGCGAGCGGGGAATCGAGGGAAAGATCGCGGCGGCACGCTACGCCCGCGAGCATCAGATCCCGTGCCTCGGGCTCTGCCTCGGCTTGCAGGTGATGGTCATCGACGTGGCGCGTCATCTCGCCGGGCTCACGGGCGCCAACTCGAGGGAGGTCGACCCCACCACGCCGGCCCCGGTCATCGATCTAATGACGGACCAGCTCGATATCGACGACCTCGGGGGGACGATGCGGCTAGGCGCCTACGTCGCCCAACTGCTGCCCGGCTCGCAGGTGGCAAAGGCGTACGGCAAAGAGGTCGTGTCCGAGCGCCACCGACACCGCTACGAGGTGAACCCGCGCTTCCGGCCGCGCCTCGAAGAGGCCGGTCTGCTGTGCTCGGGTGAATCGCCCGACGGCCGGCTGGTGGAGTTCGTCGAGCTGCCGGGCCATCCATTCTGGGTCGGCACCCAGGCTCACCCGGAGTTCAAGAGCAGGCCGGACCGTCCGCACCCGCTTTTCCGCGAGCTCGTCGCGTCGGCTCTGGCCCGCGCCGACGGTCGCCTGCCGCGCCTCATCGACTTCGACGTCGACGTCAGTGCCGTCTAGGACGCCTGAGCCGGTCCCGGCCGGCGGGGAGGGTTTCTTCCGGATCCTCGGGGCAGAGCGGGTCTACGAAGGCCCGCGGATCCACGTGGAGCGCCTCTCGATCGAGGCCCCTGACGATTCGGTCTTCGAGCGCGAGGTGGTCCGACACCCGGGGGCGGTGGCCGTGGTGCCGGTCACAGATGCAGGAGGCGTGCTGCTCGTCCGGCAATTCCGCGCTCCGATCGGCCGGGCTCTGCTCGAGATCCCGGCGGGCACCCGCGACGTGGACGGTGAGACTCCGGAGCAGACTGCCTTGAGAGAGCTCACCGAAGAAGTCGGTGTACGGGCCGGGAAGATCGAGGAGCTCGGGCGCTTCTGGAACAGCCCTGGCTTCTGCGACGAAGAGACGGTCGTGTACCTCGCCACCGGGTTGGAGGCGAGCAAGCCGGACAGGGAGGGCGCAGAGGAGCGGTACATCGAGGTGATCGAGGTCCCACTCGCACGGGTCGAGGAGGTCCTCGCGAATGAGGGGACGGTGGACCTCCAGACCCACGTCGGCATTCTTCTCGCGCTCCAGGCCCTCGAAGTCCAGTGACCGGCGTCGTCGAGATCGACGATGCCGGTCCTGCACTTGATCCGAGCGCTGAGGACTACCTGACCTGGCTCGCCGTCGAACGGGGACGAGCCAGAAACACGATCGCCTCGTATCGCAGGGACCTCGTCGCGTACGAGGAGTTCCTGCGTTCATCGGGACTCCGGGTGGCGAGCGCCAACCGGAGCGCCGTAGAGCGGTACATGGCGACCAAGACGAGGTCAGGAAGCGGGGCGGCGTCGAGGGCAAGGGCTCTCACAGCCGTTCGTGGGCTGTACCGTTTCCGCGCCGAGGAGGGCCTCGGTGACTCGGACCCCACATCGGAAGTGCCCGCACCGCGGGTCGGCCAGCGCCTCCCGAAAGCCATAAGCGAGGAAGAGGTGCTGAGGCTCCTCGAGGCTGCGAGCGGGACACATCCCCGCGATCTGCGCGACAGGGCGATGCTCGAGCTTCTCTACGGCACGGGGATGCGGGTGGGTGAGCTGGTCGGCCTGTCGCTCGGCGACATCGGTTCGGACAGCGGGTTGATAAGGGTTCTCGGCAAGGGCTCCAAGGAGCGACTGGTCCCCCTGGGACGTTTCGCCGTCCAGTCGCTCGAACGATGGCTGGACCAAGGCGGGCGCCCCGAGCTCGTCCCGAGGAGGTGGGCGCGCAAGGGCGACGCCGAGGCCTTGTTCATAAACGCGAGAGGAGGTCGGCTCACCCGCCAAGGAGCGTGGGAGGTCATCGCCGGTCGAGCACGCTCGGTACGGTTGGGCGACAAGGTGCACCCGCACGTGCTTCGGCATTCATGCGCTACGCACATGCTCGCCAGAGGCGCCGACGTCCGCGTGGTCCAGGAGCTTCTCGGGCACGCCTCGGTTGCGACCACCCAGGTCTACACGAAGGTCACGGTCGAGCACCTGCGCGGCGCCTATGAGTCGGCGCATCCGCGATCGGGCGCGCGGACGAAGCGAAGGCGTGCGGAGAAGTAGTCTTCCGGCGTGCCGGACGATACGCCGACCGCTGAATACCGCGATCTCCTCCAGGAGGAACGAACGGACCTCGTATCCAAGCTCGCTGAGCTCGGTGCGGGAGGGGTCGGCCTCACATACGACTCGAATTTCGCCGATTCGAGCCAGGTGACCGCTGAGCGTAGCGAAGCAGAAGCTCTCGTCGCGTCCCTTCAGGACACACTCGAAGAGGTCGAACGTGCGATCGGCAAGCTCGATCAGGGCACCTACGGACAGTGCGAGTCGTGCGGACGCCAGATCGACCCCGTCCGTCTCGAGGCGAAGCCCGCCGCCGCGCTACTGCATCGATTGCGCATCGAGACACTGACGCGTGAGCGCGGGATGGCCTTCGAGCCCCCAACAGGGGCCGAGGCGGCGCCTGGACCCGAGGTGGCTGACGGTCATCGTCGTCGCCGTGATCGTCGTCATCGTCCTCGTCCGCCAGAAGAGGCTTCACCTAACTGATCAACGAGGTTCTCTACTTCCTCGCGATCATCCCGTCGATCATCCTGCACGAGGTGACCCACGGTTGGGTGGCACTCGCGTACGGCGACGACACCGCTAAGCGCGCCCACAGGCTTTCGCTCAACCCGCTCGTACACGTGTCGATATTCGGGACGCTCATCCTCCCGGCACTGCTGGTACTGGGGGGTTACCCGCCGTTCGGGTGGGCGAAGCCCGTCCCGGTGAACATCTCGCGCCTGCGTCAGCCCCCGCAACCAACCGTGTGTGGTGGCCCTTGCCGGCCCGGTCATGAACATCGTCCTCGCGGTGATCTTCGGCCTTTTATTCAGGGTGATCGTCTCGGCGCCTGGAAGGGCGAGCATCGTTCTACTCGGGATCCAGTGGGGTCGCGAACCTGTATTGGCGCAGTACCTGTATTCGCTCGGAGTCGTGAACATCATTCTCGCGGTCTTCAACCTGATCCCGATCCCGCCTCTCGACGGCTCGTCGGTGCTCGAACGGCTGATGCCGAGGCAGTGGCTGCCCGATTACCTGAGCATCAGGCCTTACACGATCTTCTTGCCGTTCCTCATCATTTGGCTACATCCGCAGTGGTTGGATGACGTCTTCCAAGCCGTTCTTCAACCTGTGGGGCCATCTGCTCGGCCCATCGGGTTTACTCAGCTCTAGCGACAGCGCTCGATATCTCTAAGGCGCGAGCAACCCGACTGCTGCAGCGGCGCGCTCGTAGGTTGTCGCCTGCCACCGATCTTGCCTTTGCCGCGCCGACCGCCAGCACCGAGCGCACCTGTCCCGGGTCCTTCACGAGTGCGGCCCGACGCTCCTGGACGGGTCGCAGCATCTCCACGAGAGCAGCTGCCGTGTCCTTCTTGAGCGAGCCGTAATCGGGATATCCCGCGGCAAGTTTGGCCGGGTCGCCGCCGGTGGCCGCAGCGAGAAGCTCGAGCAGGTTGGACACTCCGGGCTTGGTGGCAGGGTCGTAGCGGACCTCCGAGCTCGCGTCGGTGACCGCTCTGCGCACCTTGCGCTCGATGACCTCGGGCGGGTCGTCCAACAAGATCGTGCCCTGGGGAGATGATTCCGACTTGGACATCTTCCTCGTCGGTTCCTGCAGGTCCATGACCCTCGCGCCCACCTTCGGGATGAACCCCTCGGGCACGACGAAGGTCTTCCCGTAGCGGTTGTTGAACCTGATAGCGACGTCGCGTGTCAGCTCCAGGTGCTGGCGCTGGTCGTCTCCGACGGGCACCCGGTCGGCGTCGTAGAGCAGGATGTCGGCGGCCATGAGCACCGGGTAGGTGAAAAGAGCCGACGCGGACCACTTCCGAACGGGCCGCCTTCTCTTTGAACTGGGTCATCCGCTGAAGCTCGCCGTAGGTCGCGGTGGCGCCGAGGACCCAGGTGAGCTGGGAGTGCTCGGGCACGTGGCTCTGGACGAACATCGTGCAGACCGCCGGGTCGATCCCGACCGCTAGGAACCAGTTCGCAAGGTCGAGCGTCCTGTCCGAAAGGGACGCCGGATCATGCTCGACCGTGAGGGCATGGAGGTCGACGATGCAGTAAAAAGCCTCATTGACGTGCTGGTCCGCGACCCAGTTGCGGAGCGCCCCGAGATAATTCCCGAGATGGACGTCCCCGGTGGGTTGCATGCCCGAAAGGACCCTGCTCACGCCGTTACCGCCATGGCCGCACATGGTAGGCAATCGCGCGGTTCGTCCCTCGTCGGTGCGCGCTCGCGGCACACCGAGCCGCTAGCTTTCACTACGTGGCCACGCCCGTCTCGACGCCTGTGTTCGAGGGCCCTTTCGAAGTGCTGCTGCAGCTGATCCTCGACCACAAGGTCGATGTCTGCGACGTGCCGATCTCTCCGGTCGTCGACGCCTTCGTCGTGCATATCGCCGAGGCACCCGAGATGGACCTAGCAGAAGCCTCCGAGTTCCTCGTCATCGCTGCCGTGCTGATCGAGCTCAAGTCCAGACGCCTGCTTCCCGGACCCGACGAGCTCGATGCCGACGAGGAGCTCATCGGCCTGGAGCAGCGCGATCTCCTGCTCGCCCGGTTGGTCGAGCTCCAGGCGTATTCGGCCGCGGCGATCGATTTCACGATGCTCATCGAGCAGGCAGCGAGGTCCCTACCCAGGACGGCAGGGCTCGAAGAGCGGTTCACCGACCTCGCACCTGACCTCCTCGCCGGAGTCGGGCCGGCCGACATCGCCGCCGCCTTCCGACAGGCGATGGTCGCCCGCCCCCAGCCTGTGCTCGACCTGTCGCACGTGACCGTCGAGCAGGTCTCGGTCTCAGAAGCCGTGTCCGAGCTCGAAGCCTTCCTTCCCGGGAGCGGGGAGGTCACCTTCAAGCAGCTCACGGCACACCTGAAGACCCGGATGCAGGTGATCGTCCGCTTTCTCGCGCTTCTCGAGCTGCACAAGCGCGGGGCCCTCACACTCGATCAGGGCGAGACGTTCGGGGACCTGCATGTCAGGTGGACCGAAAGGGATCCGGTTCTCGTACTTGCGGGCGCGCCGCTCTCGGAGCAGGACACGGAGCACGGCGAGGTGCCCGACGAATACGAAGGGTGACGGCTCCGTCGAGCCTGGACGAGTGAGCCCATCGTGATCATGAACGTGACCGAAGAGCACAGAGCGATCGAAGCAGTCCTGCTCTGCGCGGTCGAGCCAATCCCGTCCAGCCTCCTTGCCGAGTTGATAGAGAGGCCTGTCGAGCAGGTCGAGGAGCTCTGCACCGAGCTGGCCACCGATTACGCCGAACAGAACCGCGGGTTCCAGATGGTGCGCATAGCGGGTGGCTACCGCCTTCAGACCCACCCCGACCTCGCTCAGTTCGTCGAACGGTTCGCGACCGAAGGTATCTCGACCCGGCTGTCGTCCGCCGCACTCGAGACTCTCGCTGTGATCGCGTATCGCCAGCCCGTCTCCCGGGCACAGGTCGCGGCGATCCGCGGCGTGAATGTGGACGGCGTCGTCCGCCTTCTGCAGACGAGGGGGTACATCGCGCAGGTCGGGCAGGCGCCCGGTCCCGGGCAGGCCGTGCTCTACGGGACCACTGCTGCGTTCTTGGAGAAGTTGGGCCTCGACACCGTGGGTCAGCTGCCGCCGGTCAGCGACCTCCTGCCGACGACAGAGGTTGTCGGAGGCCTCGAGGAGAGTCTGAGGCCTTCCGCTGGAGACGCCTGACGGGGCTGGCTCTGCAGCTCCGACTTCCGAACGGCTGCAGAAGACCCTCGCAAGGTGCGGGTTCGGCAGCCGGAGGACGTGCGAGCTGCTGATCTCCGCCGGTCGCGTCACGGTCAACGGCGAGATCGCGACGCTCGGTCGAAAGGTCGAGCCCGACAGCGACCTCGTCGAGGTCGACGGGGTTGCTCTGACGGCCAGGCCAGGGCTCGTGTGCTACCTGCTCAACAAGCCCGCCGGTGTCGTGACCACAGCAGCCGATCCGCAGGGGAGGCCCAAGGTGGTGGACCTGGTGCCCGCGGACCCCCGTGTGTTTCCAGTCGGCCGTCTCGACGCTGCAACCGAAGGGCTCATCCTGCTCACGAACGACGGGGACCTGGCACAGCGCCTGGCCCATCCGTCTTTCGGAGTGGAAAAGGAGTACCTGGCCGAGGTGGCGGGAGTGCCGGCGCCCGGCGCCCTACGCCGGCTTCGGCAGGGGGTCGACTTGGAGGACGGACCGAGCGCGCCCGCAAAGGTGGGAGTCGTCGCCCCGGGGGTGCTGCGGATAGTCGTCCATGAGGGCCGGAACCACCTTGTGAGACGCATGTGCGAGGCAGTCGGCAATCCGGTCCGCCGGCTCGTGCGCACGCGGATCGGCCCGATATCCGACTCGGCGCTCCGTCCGGGATCGTGGCGGGCCCTGACGGTTGCCGAGATCCGTGCTCTCGAATCGGCCGCCACGCCGTCCGGTCGCACGTCCAGGTCAGGTCGCGCCGGCCGGTAGCCCCAGTAGCATGCGGCGCCATGGCACCAACTGCCGCCGTCCGGGCTCTCAGGGGCGCGACAACCGTCGACTCCGACACGCCCGAGCAGGTGACGGTTCGGACCCAAGAGCTGCTCACCGCCATGCTCGAGCGCAACGGCGTCTCCCACGAGGACCTGATCAGCGTCGTCTTCACCGCGACCCCCGACGTCGTGTCGATCTTTCCCGCACTCGCGGCGAGGAAGCTGGGACTCGGAGACGTACCGCTTCTGTGCGCTCGCGAGATCGACGTGGTTGGCGCCACGCCAAGGTGCCTGCGAGTGCTCATGCACCTGTCTACGACCCGCGCCCGCGACGAGCTCCATCACGTCTACCTGGAAGGGGCTCGGGAGCTGCGCGATGACCTCCCGGAGTGAGCCAGGGCGCGCCGAGATCATAGGTACAGGTCTGATCGGCGGATCTCTGGGGCTCGCCTTGCGGGCCCGAGGATGGACCGTGACCGGAACCGATTCAGACCCGGGGACGGCGCAGCGCGCTCTCGACCTCGGGGCTCTCGACGGCCTGGGGGAGGACCCCGACGCGTCGATCACCTTCGTGGCGACACCGGTCGCCGCGACCGTCGAGGAGGCCCGCCGGGCACTCGCCCGCTCCCGGCGGGATTCGGTCGTGACCGACGTGGCCGGAGTGAAGGACGCTGTCGCCGCGCAACTCGACCACCCTCGGTTCGTCGGAGGACACCCCATGGCCGGTTCCGAACAGGTCGGTCTCGACGGTGCCGACCCGGACCTCTTCGTAGGGGCAACCTGGGTGCTCACCCCGACCGCCAGTACCGACGCCGGCGCCTACGCGTCGGTCCGCCAGGTGATCGGATCGCTCGGTGCCGAGGTGGTCTCGCTTTCTCCGCATCAGCACGACACGCTCGTCGCCGTGGTCTCGCACGTTCCCCATCTGACGGCTGCGACACTCATGAACCTTGCGGATCGTGCTTCCGACGAGCACGCAGCCCTGCTCAGGCTCGCGGCAGGTGGATTCCGCGACATGACCCGCGTGGCTGCGGGGCACCCGGGCATCTGGCCCGACATCTGCGCGGCCAACAGCGAGGCGATCGTCTCCACGCTCGACGAGCTCGTCGTCGAGCTCTCGGCCGTGCGCGAGCGGGTCTATTCGGGCGATCGCGGATGGTTGCTCGAGATTCTCGAAAGTGCCGCCCACGCCCGCAGATCTCTTCCGGCAGCTTCTGTACGGCCTGAGCGACTCGCGGAGCTGCGGGTCCCTGTCCCTGACCGGCCCGGCGTGCTCGCCGAGATAACGACGCTCGCAGGCGCGCTCGACGTCAACATCTCGGACCTCGAGATCGCGCACAGCGCAGAGGGCGAGCGCGGCGTTCTGGTCCTGGTCGTCTCGGCAGACTCTGCGCACGTCCTCCAAGAGGGCCTCGCCGATCGCGGATACCGCTCTACGCGAAGAGGTCTCGAGTGAGCTCGGTCATCGAGGTGTCGGGTGGCCGCCCGCTCATCGGGAGCGTGCAGGTTCCAGGCGACAAGTCCATCTCCCATCGTGCACTCCTGATAGGCGCGCTGGCGGACGGGGACTCCGTCGCGGGGACTGTCAGAGGGGGAGGATGTCGCGCGCACCGAAGGTGCGGTGCGGGCACTGGGCGTGACGGTCCGTCGCTCTTCGGCGATCCCCTCGGGTCCGGGCAACGATGCCTCGACGCGGTACGCCGAGACGACGATCCAAGGTGGCGTATCACGTCTCGGCGAACCTGGTGGGCCGATCGACTGCGGGAACTCCGGTACGACGATGCGCCTTCTCGCCGGATTCGTCGCGAGCCGCCCCTGGATCGTCACCCTCTTCGGGGACGACTCTTTGTCGAAGAGGCCGATGGATCGGATCGCCGGCCCATTGGAGCTCATGGGAGCGGACGTCGACGGGCAAGGGCCCCGCTCGAACCCACCTCTCGTCATAAAGGGCGGGGACCTTCGCGGAATCGACTACGCACCTCCGCAGGCGAGCTCGCAGGTGAAGTCCGCCGTGATGCTCGCCGGGCTCGGAGCTTCGGGCGAGACGGTCGTGCGCGAGGCCGTCGCAACAAGGCGCCATACAGAAGAGCTGCTAGAGCTGTGCGGAGCCGATATCGAAGAGTCGTTCGAAGGGGCATCCCACGTCGTACGCATTAGGCGCTCGGACCTCAGGCCGTTCGAACTCGACGTGCCGGGAGACCCGTCGCAGGCGGCATTCTGGGTTGTGGCCGCCTGCTTGGTCGAGGGAAGCGAGGTGAGACTTCCGGGCATCTACGTGGGACCGGGGCGCCGCGGATACCTCGACGTGCTCGCACGCATGGGAGCCGACGTGTCCGAGGTACCGACGACCCGTGCTGACCGCCGATCGACCGAGACGGCCGACCTCGTCGCCCGGTACGGGCCTCTCGTGGCAACCGACGTCGAAGCAGACGAGATGACCGGGCTCGACGAGGTTCCGGTGCTCGCCGTCGCAGCTTCTCTGGCCAAGGGGACGACCAGGTTCAAAAACGTTGCGGAGCTGCGCGTGAAGGAGTCGGACCGTCTGACCGGGATCGTGGGACTCCTCAACGCGTTCGGCGCGAGGGCGGAAGTGCGAGATGACGACCTTCTCGTCCATGGAACCGGGCACCTGGTGCGCGGTGAATTCCATGCTTCGGGAGACCATCGCATGGCGATGGCGGCGGCCGTGGCGGCGGCGGCGGCGGCGGCGGCGGGCCAGCCGAGCGTCATCAGGGGATGGGAGAGTGTCGCCACGAGCTACCCCGCATTCGAGGCAGACCTCGAAGACCTGGCGGGACCGGGCCGGTGAGCTCACACGACCGGATCTCTGAGGCGGGCCGAGATCTCGGGGCCCACCGGCGTCCTCGCAGCTCCGTGAGGACTGTCGCCATCGACGGCCCTGCGGGAGCCGGCAAGTCCACCCTCGCGTTCAATCTGGCCGCCCATCTCGGCTTGGAGCGCCTCGACACCGGTGCCATGTACCGCGCCGTCGCTTGGGCAGCTCTCGACAGGGGAGTGGACGTCGGCGACCAAAAGGCCGTGGCCGCTCTTGCACAGGCCATCCAGATCGACCTCCGCGATGGCGTCAGAGTGGACGGGGCCGACGCCACCGACGCCATAAGGACTTCGTCTGTCGACGCGGCTGTTTCCGCCGTCGCTGCCAACCCCGAGGTACGCACCGAGCTGGTACGCCGCCAGCGAGCTTGGGTAGAGGAACACGGCGGGGGGGTAGTCGAGGGACGTGACATCGGAACGGTCGTACTTCCGGACGCCGACCTGAAGGTGTACCTGACCGCCGCCCCGAACGAGAGGGCGAGGCGCAGGGCACGCGAGAGGAGCGACCGCCGGAGCGTCGAGCAGGTCGAAGCCGAGCTGAAGCGCCGCGACCGGCTCGACTCCACCCGCTCGGACTCGCCGCTTCCTCCTCCAGGGCAAGCGAACGATGCGATAGTCGTGGACTCGACTCACAAGAGCGCGGCATCGATTCTCGAGGAGGTGCTCCGATGTCTGTCTCCCGGGTAGGCAATTCGGATGTGGATGCGACCGACCGCGGCTTTTCGGTACGCGCCCCGGCTCTCGTGTACAGAGTGGTGAAGGCCTCGTTGCGCCTGCTCTGCTTCGCCTACTTCCGGGTCAGGGTCCACCGACCCGACGAGATCCCCCGCTCGGGAGCGGTGATCGTTGCTCCCAATCACCGGAGCTTCATCGATTTTCTGGTTGTGGGCACGACTGCCACACGCCGAAAAGCATTCTTCATGGCCAAGGACGACCTTTGGAACTCCCGGCTGCTCGGCAAGCTGCTCGAGACCTTCGGTGCCTTCCCTGTGAACCGTGCGGGGGCTGACCGGCTTGCACTCGACCGCGCGCAGGCGGTGCTCGAACAGGGAGAGCTGCTGATCCTGTTCCCGGAGGGGACACGCAGGTCAGGTCCCAAGATCGAACAGCTGCACGAGGGCGCCGCATTTCTGGCCGCGCGCACGGGAGCTCCGATCGTTCCGGTGGGCGTCGGTGGGACCTCGGCCGCAATGCCCAAGGGAGCGCACGTGCCGCGTCCTGTCAGGGTCAGGCTCGAAGTCGGGAGGCCGATCGCCCCGCCCGAGCGCGGCGGACGCGGACGGGTCGCCCGGAGCAAGGTTCACGCAGTGACCGAGCAGCTGCGATCGGAACTTCAGGACCTCTACGATCAAGCCGAGTCGTCCGCGAGCAGCTGAGCCCACGGCGCAGGGTTCACATGCCGCAGCGTTCGAATTCCCTGCAACGGGTCACCGTCGCTCGCGCCACCAAGTACGGAGGATCACCCGCGCGTACTGAAGACCGAAGTAGATGTTGTGGCCCTTCTTCGACTCTCCTGAAGACCGAGGATGCCACACAGTCGGCACCTCGGTTATCCTCCAGCCGCGGGCTGCCGCAGTGATGATGACCTCGGCGGTCTGGTACTGGTCCTGCTCGAGAGTCAGGTCGGCAAGGACTTCGGTGCGAAAGGCCCTGTAACCATTCGAAGTGTCGGTCAATTTCTTGCCGATGATCTTGTTGATCAAGCTCGCGAAGACAACGACCCCCGACTTGCGCAACATGTCGGTGGTCTCGTCGGTCCCCCTGCGACGGCTCGCTATTACGAAGTCGGACTCGTCGGCGATCAATGGGGCCAACAGATCCGGGATCTCGCCCGGGTCGTTCTGACCGTCGGCATCTATGGTGACCACATACCGGCACTCGTGAGCCTGCGCGATCTCGTATCCGAGCTGAAGTGCGACCCCCTGGCCCATGTTCACGGGCAGCACCGCGCACAGAGCTCCTGAGGCCTCGACGATGTCCTCGGTGCCGTCGTCGCCGCCGTCGACGACGACGAGCGTCGTCACCTTGAGACCGAGCACCTCATCGGGGACCGCCTTCAACACGGGCCCGATGTTGTCCGCTTCGAGGTAACTCGCAATGAGAGCAAGGACGGGGCCGAACGTCGCGTCAGGGCTTCGGCGCTCGAAATCCTGGCGGCCCAACTTCTTGATCAGACGACGTACCTCGTCATGGCGCCTGCCGTTCACCGCCGCCGACTTCTTGAGCGATGTTACGAGAGAAGGCACTATTCAGAGGCTCTTCGGAGATGCCGTCAGCGATCGGACGAGCGGCTCGAAGTGGGACAGATCCTCGGTCGGGTAGTCCGGGTCGAAGCTCGTCTGGTCCCAATCGTCTGCGAATTGCGCGCAAAGATCGAACCACGGGGCGCCTCGGTACTTCTCGCGGGCGTCAGGATCCGCGCCGAAGTATCGGTAGTAGTGGCGACCCTGGAAGTCCTGGTGCGCGCGCACGACCTCGATCACGTCGCTGCGCAGGTACGGCGTCAGGATCTCCGCGGCGATGCCGGGGTGGTTGGCAACCGACACGACCTTTCCGATGTCGTGGCAGAGAGCGGCCATGACCATCTCGTCGTCGGCCCCGTCGCGCTCCGCCCGCGTCGCAGTCTGGAGGCAGTGCGTGCGTTGGTCGACGGCGAATCCGTCGGTGATGCCGGCGAGCTCGTCGAGCATCGCGAGGATCCGGGCTGCGACCCGGTCCTGATGCTTGAAGGTCTCAGTCGCTATTAGAGCCCACTGCTCGGCGGTGGACTCGTCCATGCTGCGGAAGCTGGTCGTCGTCATACCCGACATTCTCGCGCCATCGGCATCCGATCACCTGCTCGCCAGCATCAGCCCGCGAGCACAGCGAGGACCTCAGCCGCCGAGGACTCCCGGTCGGCCCCGAACGGGGGACCACTCACGGCCCCCGCTGTCGACGACGGCGCGCCCAGGCCCAGTTGCAGGGCGGCCGCCAGGCCCTTCAGGAGCTCGCGCAGCTCCGGCGGTGGAGGGAAGTACTCGTCTTCCACAGTGACCCGGACTTCTTCTGTTCCAGACAGGGGTCCGAGGGCGGCTACGACAGCGTCCACGAGCTCGTCGGGCGCGGACGCTCCTGCTGTCACCCCGACGGTGCCACCCAGATCCGGAGGTAGCTCGGAGGCGTCGTTTACCCTCACCACCAACGGGCATCCCGCTGCCCTGGCTACCGCCTCGAGCGCCCTCGTGTTGGACGAGTTGAGCGAGCCGATCACGACCACGGCGTCGGACCGGCCGGCTATCGCCCTCAGCGCGGCCTGGCGGTTCGTGGTCGCGAAGCAGAGGTCAGAGCGGCCAGGCATCCAGAGCTCGGGGAAGCGCTTGTTGGCCCGCCCCAGGATCGAGCTCCACTCGTCGTGGCTGAGTGTCGTCTGGGCGAGAAGCGCAACAGGCGCACCTTTCGGGACCGACCGTGCGGCACGATCCACGTCCTCGTCGGACTGCACGAGCACCACCGACCCGGGGGCGACGGCCATGGTGCCGATCGCCTCCTCGTGCCCCTCGTGTCCCACGTACAGGACCGTGTAGCCCTCGCGCGCCCGGACCTTCAGCTCGTGATGGACCTTCGTGACGAGAGGGCAGACCGCGTTGACGACGACCCGGCCGTGGTCCCTGGCGTCGGTCACCACCTGTGGCGCTGAGCCGTGGGCCGAAAGCATCAACGGGGCGCCGGGGGGGACCTCGTTCACGTCGTCGACGAATATGACCCCCCGGGCACGGAATTGGTCCACCACATGCCGGTTGTGGACGATCTCGTGGTAGCAGTAGACGGGCGGCTCGAAAACGCGCACCATCCACGCAAGGGCCTTGATCGCCATCTCGACGCCGGCGCAGAACCCGCCGCGGAGCTGCGAGGAGCACACGATCGACCGGCACGGTTCCAGGCTACCGACGAGTAGCCTTGAGGCGTGACGGCGCCCCGGATCGTCTCGGTGGCAGCCGCGTCCCCTGCTCAGGCGGCCGGTCTCGCCCCCGGTGACGAGATCATCTCGATCGACGGACGCGTCCCGCGCGACGTCATCGAGTACCAGATGCTCACAGACGAGCCCGACCCCGAGCTCGCCATCCGCCGTGGCCACGAGGAGATCGTCGTCGAGGTCTCGAAGGCCGCAGGCGAGCCCATGGGCGTCGAGGTTTCATCGGCTGTGTTCGACCGCGTGCGTACATGCGACAACCACTGCGACTTCTGTTTCATCTATCAGCTGCCGAAGGGCATGCGAAAGAGCCTTTACCTGAAGGACGACGACTACCGCTTGTCCTTCCTCTACGGCAACTTCACGACGCTGACCCGGTTCACGGAGCTCGACCTCGAGCGGGTGATCGACGAGCGACTTTCGCCCCTTTACGTCTCGATCCACTCGACCGATCCGGAGCTGCGCGCCAAGCTCGTCAGGAACCGCCGGGGCGCGACGTCGCTTCGGTGGTTGCGGGCGATGCTCGACGCGGGGATCGAGGTCCACGGTCAGGTCGTCGTCTGCCCGGGCGTAAACGACGGAGCCGCCCTCGAGGACACGCTGGCCGGGATCGCGAGCCAGTACCCGGAGCTCGCCACTGTCGCATGCGTGCCGGTCGGGGTGAGCCGCTACTCCTCGGCGGCGGAGATCCGGCCGCACTCGGCGGAGGAGGCTCGCTCGGTAGTGGATCTCGTCCACGAATGGCAGGAACTGTTCCTCACGATGCTCGGTCGGCGAGTGGTGTACGCGGCGGATGAGTACTACCTGCTCACAGGCCGACGCTTTCCCGACGCCGGGACGTACGAGGGGTTCAAGCAGCACGAGAACGGCGTGGGCATGGCTACCGCCTTCGAGCTTGCGTTCGGAGGCGACGAAGACGCCGCAGTCGGGACCAAGAGCGGGTTCTTCTCCTGGGTCGATGGCGCGCCCGCGACCGGCTACAGGGCTCCTCGCGGTCCGGCAGCGTCGAGAACGCAAGACAAGTCGGCGCGTGGCGGCGAATCTCCTGTCACGGTGGTCACAGGTGAATATGGAGCCATGGTCCTCGGCCCGGTGCTGCGAGAGCACGCCGGAGTGGAGCTGCTTGCCGTCCCGAACAGCTGGTTCGGCGGCAACATCGCCGTGACAGGACTTCTCGTCGGGGCCGACATAGCTGCCGCTCTCGAGCTCAGCCGACCGACCGGGAGAGTGCTCCTGCCCGATGTCTGCCTTTCGCAAGGGATCTTTCTCGACGGTACGAACGTCGCCGACCTGCCGGTCCCCGTCGAAGTGATCCCCTCAGACGGGATGTCCCTGAGGCGCGCGCGCTCGAGGCGGGCCCAACGGCCACCATCGAAGGCACACCGCAACGCGTGCCTGTGAGCGTCGGGGCCACGCGCTCGTGACCCAGGAATCCGGAGCGTCTCCGTCCCTTCCCGTCGTCGTGGTCGCCGGCCGGCCGAACGTCGGCAAGTCGACTCTCGTCAACCGGGTGGTCGGCAGGCGCGCGGCCGTCACGCAGGAGCTTCCGGGAGTGACCCGAGACCGGCTGGAGCTCGAGGCCGAATGGTCCGGACGACGGTTCGTCATCGTGGACACCGGGGGCTGGATCGAAAAAGGGGAGCCGCTCGATCAGAAAGTGACGGCGCAGGCAGAGCGAGCGATCGCCGCGGCGGACGTCGTGCTGCTCGTTGTCGACTCGACCGTAGGGGTGACGAATGAGGACGAAGCCCTGGCGCGGCAACTCAGGCGGGGGGGCGGCCAGGTCCTCGTGGTGGCGAACAAGGTCGACAACGCAAGGCGCGAGAACGAGGCGTGGAACTTCGTCGCGCTCGGACTCGGAGACCCCTTCATGGTGAGCGCGCTCCACGGGAGAGGAAGCGGCGACCTGCTCGACGAGGTCGTGAAGAGATTGTCGGCGGAGAACTCCGAGGAGCATCCGGGAGCCGACTCGACCACGACCGACGACGAGATCGTCGAGATCGACGGGTCGAACCGACGCGGGGACGCCCCGCATCAGACCCCTGCGGTCGCGATCGTGGGAAGGCCCAACGTCGGGAAGTCGACTCTGTTCAACCGCCTCATAGGCGAGGACCGGGCGGTGGTCCACGACATGCCGGGAACGACTCGCGACGCCATAGACACCCTCGTGGAGACCCCCGAAGGAGCCATCCGGTTCGTGGACACCGCGGGGATGAGACGCAAGTCTCAACACGCGGACGGGACCGAGTACTACGCGATGGTGCGTGCGCTTCGCGCTCTGGATCAGGCCGATGTGGCGCTGTTGGTGATCGACGCCACCGAAGGCGTCTCGCATCAAGACCAGCGACTCGCAGAGCGCGTGGCGGCTTCTGGCAGCCCCGTGGTCGTATTGCTCAACAAATGGGATCAGATCGGGCGCGACGAGCGGGATCGGATCACGTTCGACGTGGGGGACAGGCTCGGATTCCTGGGCGAGTCACCCGTGCTGAAGGTCAGCGCGCTCACAGGTCTCGGCGTGCACCGCATCGCACGAGCGGTGGCGGCAGCTGTAGAGGCATACCATTTACGAATTCCGACGGGGGAGCTCAACCGTGCGATGAAGGTGATCCAGGCCGCTCACCCCGCCCCTGGGAGCCGGATCCGCTACGCCGTGCAGGGCGCGACCGATCCCCCGACGATCACCTTGTTCGCCAGCCGTCGATTGCCGCCCACGTACCTGCGCTACCTGGAACGCTCTTTGAGGGAGCGTTTCGACATCGGTCCGACGCCGATCAAGATCAGGGTGCAGGTAGGGAGCTAGGACGAACGTCTCGTGCCTTGGTGTGACGAGTGCGACAGGCTCGTCGAGGATGAGGAACTGACCGACGAAGGCAACTGTCCGCAGTGCGGCGATCTGCTGACTGGGCGCCGGCACATCCCATGGGGCTTCAAATTCATGCTGGCCGCAACGGTCGTCTATCTGGGTTACCGCACGTACCAGGGGATCACTTGGGTCGTTCACCACGCATGAAACGACGGGCCGGTACGGATTGGCAGTTTTGTCGTGTATATGGTCAATCATGCCACTTTCGCACGATGGCCCTTTGGCTCAGAATGTCCCCATGGGCACATCGGTAATGCTGCTGGTCAAAGACCCCCTCGGTTCAGAGCGGCTTGTTTCGCAGGCCAACAACCACCGGCTCCGGCTGCTCGCCCGGGTGTTCGGTCCGTCGATGGATCGCCAGCTCGCTGCGGGAGTGCCGCCCGAGTCGAGGCGCCTGCTGGCCGCTCGTGCCGAGAAGCTCGTCGCGCCGGTGTTCCGAGCCTCCTTGGCACGGAATTGGCACGACCTGTTGGAGCGGGCTCATACACCCCAAGTGGGACGCATCCCGCGAATTGCCCCGTGCCGCGACCGTATCCTCGCCGCTGAAGCGGACATACGGTCCATGCTCGACGTGCTCGCGGCGCCGCGCCCTTCGTCTGCACGGGGGGTCGCCATGGTGAGCCTGCTCCTGAGCGACGGTGCAGGTCCTCTCTACAACCGCGTTTCCACGACAGGTCTGCCGCGAATCGCTACGGGAGGCGATCACGCAGCTCGACTGCTGCTCACCCATGGTCGAGTCCGCGTGAACGCACCGGGCATCCCTGGGACGCCAGGCCGGCTGGTTGGGCTTCAGTTGATGTCACGCCGCTCGTCATATGTCGACCATCAGTATCGTGAAGTCTCAAACCGATCGCGCCGCGGAGGAGGGCGTGAACCACAGTGAGTGGGAGGACGCCTTGTGGCGCAGGCACCTCTTCATGGGCATCGGGTCGTTCACTCTCGGTGCGGCTCTGCTCTTCGGGTACCTCGTTCTGACACCGCATGGACCTCATCGGGGAG
Organism: uncultured Acidimicrobiales bacterium; assembly: GCA_963801315.1. Taxonomy (GTDB): domain Bacteria; phylum Actinomycetota; class Acidimicrobiia; order Acidimicrobiales; family CAVXTF01; genus CAVXTF01. The sequence goes on from CAWDEI010000007.1 coordinate 605,205, forward strand.
TGCTCTTCGCGGTCGACGCGGGCGGGATCGCGTGCTGGCTCGGGTTGTTCATTCCGATCGGTACCTGGGCGCTCAAGACGAAGAGGAGAGAGACGTTCTTCTTCATCTGGTCGATAACCACCCTTGTGTTCATCACGGTGGGGGCGTGGCTCGACGGCGGGATACAAAGCCCCATCTCGGCTCTGCTCGTCTTGCCGGTCCTCTTTGGCGCGTTGACGTACGCACTTCGCGACCGTAATTGCTCTTGCCGCAGTGGCAGAGACTTTCTTTGTGGTCGTGGCGCTCACAGGCCCGGTCTCGAGCGTGCCCAAGGTGGCAATGACCGGCTTGGCGCTTGCCTTGGCCGGGGGCATCGGTGTCATGGCCACGATCAACCGGATGGCGCAACACCGCGACATACAACGGCTGACAAACCGGCTTCACAAGATGGCCACGCGCGACGGTCTCACCGGGTGTCTCAACTATCAGGCGTTCGAGGAAGCGCTTGCGAACGAGGCAGCGCGAGCGCACAGGTACGGACGACCGTTCAGCGTCGTGATGATAGACCTCGACACCTTCAAGGCGATCAACGATGCTCACGGTCACGCCACCGGTGACGAAACGCTTCGCGGCGTAGCGAAGGCTCTCCTCGCAGCGGCCCGTTCGACCGACATGATCGGTCGCCTCGGTGGTGACGAGTTCGCGGCGCTCCTACCGGAGACCGACGCAGATCAAGCTCTCCCAGTGGCTGAACGGTTCCAATCCCACGCTCGCTCGGCAGACACGCCGGTCACGGTCACCTTGAGCATGGGAGTGGCGACGTGGTCCGGCGCGCACGACGACCTGGACGACATCATCAACCGAGCCGACCAGGCCCTCTACGCCGCAAAGGACCGTGGACGAGATCAGCTGGTCGCCTGGAAATCTCGGTGTCGATCAGATCCCCATGTCGACATCTCATCGACATCCCTTGTCGCCGAGCGTGTCCCGAACAGGTATACCGGAACGAATTTGGGATACTGAGGCCTGTCAGTTCGTTGAACTACGCGTTCCTGCTCGAATACGGCAGAGCGATGGAGAACGTCGAGCGTGTGCGCGCCAAGATCGAGCTCACCGAAAGAGATCTCTCAAAACCACTTGAGCCTCGCAAAGGGATCTCAAGCCGAGAACTCGTACCCCTCGAACACCTCGTACTCGTCGATGATCCTAAGCACACGGTCCCGATCGTCGACGGACCATTCGACGAGATCGCGGGCGCGTTCGTTAGGCGGATGAACTATAGAGGTGCAATCAGCCACGTAATCAGGAGGAGAATCCACGCCTACGAAGTCGCACATTCGAACGAGCGATTCCGCCGGAGCAGATACGAAGTCCTCGTAACGGATATCAAGGAGCTCGTCGGAGGAGAGTTCGTTTCGCGCCATCCTGACACCCTTGCACAGAGCCTCATAACGCTGGATCGTCCTCTCCATAGTGGGATCCTCCTTTCGGAGGTGCAATCTCGCGATGTTGTCGAAAGGGTTTCGCGTCACGTGGACGGTACGGATCGGTACTCGCACCACCCGTCTCAGCCTTTGAAGCAGGCCGGGGTTCTCGCGCAGCCACCTGGTCGTGCCTGCGCCTTTCTTGTCGCCTATGACGCGGAGACTTTCGAACCTTCCCTGAAACTGGTTGGGGACGACGTACTCGTAGCCCATCCAGAGGCGCCCTGCGGAACCGAAGACGCGAATCGCACGCCAGGACGAGGCCGAAGACCTGGGTTCGCGTGAACCCGTGCTTGACGTACTTAAGGGCGTCGAGCTCGTGAGCAATGACGATCTGCCGGTGAGCGTTGAGCAATTCGCCCAGAAGGGAGTGACCGCTGCGGCCGTAACCAAGGAAAAAGCAATAGCGCTCGACGTTGGCGAAATCCGCTCTGTGCCTGACGCCTTCGTAGAGCGACATCGCATAGAGTTGGCCCCATTGACCGTAGGTTCGCGGTTTGTACGGAAGAGAAACGTTCTGCAACGGTACGCCCATGTCAACAACAGCATTCTTGACGAAGCACGTGCAAATTCTAACAGAGGCGCAAGTGGTGCCCGCCGGCAGCCTTCCTCGCGGGGTTACCGGTCCGGCGAATCGGTTAAATCTGGTGCGTTAGGCTGCGCAGGTGGAGCACGCTGTCAACGCTACGGGGCCCAGAGCTCAGTCGCCGAAACGGTCTGTAGAAGGGCAGGGGCCAAATCCCGCCTGTGGCGACACTTGCATCTTCGTGGTCGGAATGCATAGGAGCGGTACCTCTGCGACGACCGGACTGCTCGGGCAACTCGGACTGGGAATGCCCCGGATCGAGGACAGGATGAAGGCAAAACCTCGCAACCAGAAAGGACACTGGGAGAGCAAGAGCCTGAACCAATTCGACGAGCGTTTGCTCAACTCCTTGGGCGGTAGTTGGATCGCTCCGCCGGCTCTCGAAGCGAACTGGGAGCAGGACGCGTCAGTGACGTCACTCAGGAGCGAGGCATCGGCGCTATTCGGTGCCGTCTTCGGACCGAGGCCCGTTGCCTGGAAAGACCCGCGATCGAGCATCGTCCTCCCATTCTGGCGCACCGTCCTCCCACCCCCCGCCGCGGCGATCCTGGTGTACCGCGACCCGTTAGAGGTGGCAGCTTCGCTTGCGAGCCGCAACGGCGTGCGGCTGACGCACGGGCTTGCCCTGTGGGAGCGCTACACGAGATCTGCCTTGGCGAACCTGGAGGGCCTCCCGACCTACGTGGTGTCCTATCAGGCGCTCATCGATTCAACCGACCAGCTCTGCGACGAGCTCATCGATTTCCTCGCTGATGTCTCTGTGAGCGTCGATCGCTCGCTCAGGGCCGAAGCCATGAGGTTCATGGATCCCGGGCTCCGGCACGAACGCGCACCCGTCGAGGACTTGGACCAACTACCTGCGAGCACACGAGCAGTCCTCGATGACCTCCACTCACTCGGAGGACCCCATCATCCATGGAAGTCTCCGAACCTGGGTGAGGAACCTTCCTGGGTGGCCGATGTCCTTGCCGCCTTTCACGACCTCGAGGTCCTGCAACGTCGTTACGGGTCGCTCGAGGCATCTCGGCCGATCCAATGGGCGAGGAAGCTCGAGCGCGTGAAGACCAAGCTGTCGCGGAGATAGTAAAAACTCTCACATGGGCTCGCGCTCCCCGACGAGAACGCAGTGTTTTGCCCGCGGCACCGGTCCGTGCGAGGCTCTCTTCTTGGGCACGTCCCATCATCACAAAGCGCTCCGGGGGGTAGCTCCGCCATGAAGCTAGATCCGACGTCGATACTCTTCGTGACCCTCGACTCGTGTCGCTATGACACTTTTGCCTCGGCTAGGACGCCGAACTTCGATGCGATAGGCGAACTGCACCGTGCCATGGCACCCGGCTCGTTCACGTTCGCCTCGCACTCCGCGATGTTCATGGGCCATACGCCGGGGATTCCGGGCACCCACGAGCCGTATACGAACCCCCGCTACGGTCAGATCTTCCGACTCGCGGGCGGCGGAACCGGACTCAAGCCGTTCGCGTACCTACGAGGTCGCAACATCATGGAGGGGCTGCGGCGGCTCGGATACCTGACCGTCGGCGTAGGCGCCGTCAGGTGGTTCAATCCACGGACCCTTACTTCGCGGACCTTGGTCACTCCCTTCGACGAGTACTTCTACCCTGGCAACCAGTACTCGTTACGGAAGCAGCTCACGTTCGTTAACAAGGTCGTCGAACACGTAGACCGCCCGCTCTTCTTGTTCATGAACATCGGAGAGACGCACATCCCTTATTGGCACGACGGCGCCAACTGGTCGGTCGACGACAATCCCTGCGAAGAGCTGTCAGACGACAATGATGCTGAGAAGTGCCGGCAAAGGCAGAAGGAGTGCCTCGAGTGGGTCGACACGGAGCTACACCCCGTGCTGGACCTTTTCGACGGAGCCAACGTGATAATCACTGCGGACCACGGCGACGCGTGGGGAGAGGACGGCTTGTGGGGTCACGGATTCCACCACCACAAGGTGCTCGAGGTTCCGCTTATCCACCGGCTAGTCAACCCTCCGCCCAACCAGCCGGCTCGAGGAGGCCACGTGAGCTTGTGGGACCGCACCATCAACAAGGCCGCCGACCGCTCACGTCATGCCGGAAGAAGGATGAGGCGGGCGGTCAAGCGCTGACTGCTGCGGCGGTCAGGTGCCCGGCCCGCCGCACTGGGTCCGGCTCTTCTGTGATGCTCCCGCCTCAGACCTTGCCATTCGGTGATTCAACGGCCGTGCCTGTCCTGGAAGGTGCGCCGGTACGCCTGGGGAGTGGTGTGGACGATCCGACTGAAGTGCTTGCGGAGATTGCCGACGGTGCAAAAGCCACTGCGCTCGGCAACCTCCTCGACGGGAAGGTCGCTCGTCTCTAGCAGTCGCTGAGCCAGATGCACGCGCTGCCCCTGAAGCCAGTGGTGCGGGGTCGTCCCGGTCGCCGCGAGAAAGCGACGGGCGAAGGTTCGCGGGCTCATGGCGGACCGGACTGCCATGTCGTTCACCTTCAGCGGCTCGTTCAGATGCGCCTGGGCCCAGGCGACGGTCTCGGCAAAGAGATCCGAATGTTCCAGATTCGGCAGGGGAGTGTCGATGAACTGGGCCTGACCGCCATCGCGCTGGGGTGGGACCACCAGATCGCGCGCGAGCCGTGTGGCGATTTCCGAGCCAAAGTCTTGCCGCACGACGTGCAGGCAGAGATCGATGCTCGCGGCGCTGCCCGCAGACGTCAAGATGTCGCCGTCGTCGACGTACAAGACCCTCGGATCGATCGACACGTCGGGAAACCGGCCGGCGAGATCGCCGCACTCCGACCAGTGCGTGGTGGCCCTTCGGCCACTCAGCAACCCGGCTTCTGCCAAGACGAAGGCGCCCGTGCAAAGCGAGATGATTCGGCATCCACGCCTGTGGGCTCTCCTCAGCGCGTCGAACACCTCGGGAGGGACCTGTTCCACATCGTCGGTCGGTGGTACCACGACAGTGCCGACGCGAGCGATCCTCTCCAGCCCACTCGGCGGAATCACTTCGAGGCCAACGTCGACGCGCACTGGGACGTCCGGAAGAGCTCCGCAGACGAAAAGCCTGTACCAGTCCACGTCATCGGTCAGGTCGTTCGGACCGAACACGTCGCAAGCGACGCCGAGCTCGAACAGCCCGATACCGTCGTAGAGGACTATCGCAACAGCTCGATTGGTCCGCGGCGAGCCGAGACGGTTCGGCAATCGATTGGCAGTTTCATCGCGCACTAGGTCAATCATGCCACTTCGTTGGGCCCGGATGTGGCTAACCATGTGGTCAGGAGTAAATCTGCGTCCTTCCTGCCTCGGTCACGATGTCCGGGTAGGTTCTTGCACGTGACGGCTGCGATCGCGTCACCTTTTCGTCGGAGGGTCGACGGCCGTGGGGGCCTTACGCTGGCTCATTCGAAGCGAGGGGGTGAACGATGATCTCCCGCACGGACGGCAGGACATGTCGCTCGAACGGACGTGCCCGGATGATCACCGCGATACTCACAACCTTTGCCGGTGTTCTCCTTAGCCCAGTGGGCGCCCTTGCGGCACCCAGCGCGCCGGCATCTGCACCGCAGCAGGCGACCTGGTCCATCGAGCGGACTCCGAACCCTCGGGTCGCTAACGGGACTCTCCTCGCAATCTCATGTCCCACAGCGCACGATTGCGTGGGGGTCGGGTCCTACGACGACGCGCAGGCGACGTCGCCCTGGGCGGAGATTTGGAACGGAAAGTCCTGGAAGGCCGTTCCGGCGGCGAGCCCCAACGGGTCCACTCATACCGTGCTCGCCGGCATCTCGTGTGCCACGAGCTCTTTCTGCATGGCGGTTGGTCATTCCACCGATGTCTCAGGCGTGCAGGTCACGCTTGCCGAGACCTGGAACGGAAAGTCGTGGGCGCTCCGGTCGCCACCGAACCCACCAAGTGCAAAAACGAGCCAGCTGGTGGCCGTGTCGTGCGCATCGCCCCAGTCGTGCGTCGCGGTCGGGACTTACACCCTGTCCCATGACGTCTACGAGGGAATCTCCGATTTGTGGGACGGATCGACCTGGACGTCGATGAAGATCGCACATCTCCCTTCGGCAGGCACCATGTTCGGCGACGTGTCCTGCTTCACCGTGCGAGATTGCGTCGCGGTCGGTATGTATCTGAACTCGAACACCGACGACTGGGAAACACTCGCCGAGTTGTGGCAGGGATCCGGCTGGCAGGCCCAACAGACTCCCCAGGCCACCGGTTCGATCGTGGACGATCTGCAAGGTGTGTCATGCATCTCACAGAGTGAGTGCACCGCTGTCGGCTACTACATCAACGGAAATGGCGTCGGGAACTCGCTGGGGGCGACCCTCGCGGAAGCCTGGAACGGATCAGCGTGGACGATCCAGCCGACGCCAAATCCAAAGGGCTTGAACCTCGCGGATCTCGAGAGCGTGTCGTGCACATCGGCGACCGCTTGCACCGCCGTCGGTAGCTTCGACAGGAACGGTGTGAACGACATAGCCCTGGCCGAAGTGTGGAACGGGTCGGAGTGGACTCTTCAGCCGACCGTCAACCCGAAGACGGCGACGTCGCTGATGTCGGGGGTTGCGTGCCCCGTGCAGAGCGAATGCATCGCGGCCGGCTCCTCTGAGGCGAAGTTCGGTCCTTCGGTACCCCTGTTGGAGGTTCGCGGGGACACCAGCTGGAAACAGGTACAGGTACCGGTCCTCGACGGCACTGCTTCGAGCATCCTTCAGAGCGTCTCTTGCGGCTCAACCACAGCGTGCATGGCGGTAGGCTCGTTTAAGGTCAGTCCCTCGACGACCGCCACGCTCTCGGAGGACTGGAACGGGACGAAGTGGCGGATTGTCCCGATGCCGATAGTGAAGGGCTCTGGTACGAGCACGCTCGAGAGCGTGGTGTGCACGTCGCCGGATGCCTGCGTCGCTGTCGGCTCCGAAACGAGTGGCACGAGCTCGGCGGGGCTTGTCGAATCCTGGAACGGCAAGCGTTGGACGATCGAGCAGATATCGACTCCTCCAGGAACGTCGTCGGTCTTGTCCGCGGTGTCATGCACGTCAGTCGAGTACTGCGTCGCCGCTGGGTACTACGTGCTCGACTCGGAGTCGTTCGCGTTCACAGAGATCTGGAACGGATCGGTCTGGAGCATCGACACCGTGCCGTTGCCGCCGGAGGGGTACGACTCCGAGCTCGAGGCCGTGTCTTGCACGTCGCCCACTGCGTGCACCGCCGTCGGCCAGTACACGCAGTCGGCGATGCTTGCGGCACTGGTCGAGCGATGGAACGGCAGTCAGTGGGTGCTCCAGTCGACTCCGGCGATCGACGGGTACCTGGTTGGGGTCTCATGCCCCACGGTGACGGCATGCACGGCGGTCGGAAGCTCCTACTCGTATCCAGCGGGGATTGCCGTTCTCGCGGAGGCGTGGAACGGCACCAAGTGGAAGATCGAGACCACTCCTCCGATCGCCGACACCGACTTCGCTCAGTTCTATGGAGCGGAGTGCCAAGTCCCGACGAGCTGCACGGCCGTCGGGGCCTATTCGGATGCCGAGTCTGGGAGATCGGTCAGCTTGGCTGAGTCGAGTCAGGCGTCGAAATGGGCAAGCGACGCGACGCCCAATCCCCAGGGCCCCTGCGCCCTGGTGGCGGTTTCGGCACGATCGCCTAGCACTCTCGTTGCCGTCGGGAGCCAGGCCGTCGCCGGCGGCGTCTCGCTCACGTTTGCCGAGGCCGCAACCGTTCATCCGTGATGCTCTGTAGCCTGGATCTGTAACGGTCCTGCTCAGTGATGTAGGAGCGCGCACGATCCCGCGTGCTGCATCGTGGCCTGATCAACAACGAACCTCGCGACGTCCTTTAACGCGGAGGCAGATGGATCATCGCCATAACGCCTTCGCCAGAACCGTTGGTTCCAACAACCAGGCATGACGTGTTGGTCAAGCAGGCCACGCCGTTCAGCCCTGTCGTCCCCACCACGGCCTGAGCACTACCCGGCGTCCCGTCGTAGATGCCAGCGACGACACCTTCGCCGGAGCTGTTGTCACCCACTGCCAGACAGTCGACTGTGGTTGCGCGACAAGACACGCCGTTGATCACGCTGGTCCCTGACACTACTTCCGCAGCTCGTAGAGACTTGCTGACGATGAGCGCCACGGCGCCCTCATTCCCGTGCCCGTTGACCCCTCCGATCAAGCACCACTGGGCATTGCGACAGGACACCGAACTGAGACCACCAGCTCCCGAAGGACTGCCTTCATTCGCGGTCTTGCCGTAGGAGATGAATATCACTGTGCCCTGACCTACCGCGATACAAAAACTGGGCTTCTGGCACGCAACAGCGTTAATCGAATTTTCGGAGACCGGTATCTCGTTCCCGACATAGTTGGGTTTGACCCGTACGACAATTCCTGCGAGGTAGTAGTCCGAACCGCCCACGAAGCAGGAGTTGTCGGTTGAGCAGCCGACTCCATATAGAAAGACGCTGTCGATGACGCCTATCTGACCTTGTCCGATTACCGGATTGATTCCACCCGGTACGCCGTCGGTTATTCCCACCACTACCCCTTCGATTGCCATCCGATTGGGAGGAAGTGTGTAGGGTCCGTAGCCGACAGCTAAGCAGGAAGTGGTGGTCGGGCAGCTGACCGCAGTGAGTGAGTCGCTCCCTGGGACCAACTCGGGGGTGCCAGGGATGCCGTCAGTGATCGGGACGACGACTCCCTCGTTTGGGTATGTTCCGGTAGAACCAACGGCGACGCAGTTGTCGTGACCATGGCAGGCGATGCCATTTAGCACCGCGGTTCCCGGTACTGCTTCGCCGGTTCCGTTCGCGACCCGAGTCGCAGCAGAGGCTGTAGCTGACCCGCCTATGAATCCAGCGGGGGCGCTGATTGACACGATTGCAGCCAGTAATCCGAGGCGAGAATGCCAGGAACGACTATGAGCTACCCCGACCATTCGGTTTCCGAACTTGCCTGATCGCCGGATCTTGACCACGGTCTTCCCCTTTCCCGATGATCGCAAGGGCGTGCGATTCGGTCTGAGGTCACCCTCGGGTACACGACTCCAACGCAGTCTTGCCGAAAACCTCGCCACGCTGCCTTGAAGAACGGTCAGGCCCAAAACAACAACCGGACAATCCCCAGGGACGTGCCGTAATGCAGGTCGTCGCTGACGTCCCCAAGCATCAACTCGCGAGCTTTTCCAGCGTCTCGCAATCTCTGCGGGGCTCCCCGTAAAGAGGCGTCATGAACTTCGGCACTCCTACGCCCGCGCCGCTCTGGAATCGGGTGTCGGGTTGAAGGTGATGTAGGAACGCCTCGGCCATAGTTCGGTGGCGATCACCGGCGACGTCGGCAGCCATCTGAGCCGTCAGGTTGACCAGGCCGGCAGCGGAACAGGGTCCTTCGTCCAGGCCCGTAAATGGACAGGCTGGGGGAGTGGGTTGCAGAGTGGTTGCAGACATCCTCGATCTCGGTTCGACAGAGAGCGCCGGAGGGTGTAAAACCGCAGGTCAGACACATGCGGGCTGTGGCGCAGCTTGGTTAGCGCGCTTGACTGGGGGTCAAGAGGTCCCGGGTTCAAATCCCGGCAGCCCGACCAAAACGGGGGTGGTCAGAGGTAGCAACAGTTGGCCGTGCCGACGATCGTCTCCCCGAATGTCATGGACTTGTCAGGGATTCCAAAGAGGGCATGTCCAAGAGAGCGCAATCTCAAGGTCGAGTGACAACAACGAAGAACTAGAGCCGGATGAACCCTTTGGCCGTTGGAAGGAGCATGTCGTTAGGCTCGGCAACGACCTGGGCGAGGTGCATGCCGAGCTCCAAATGTTCAAGGAGCTGGTTGACGCCATTGAAATGGGCGCCGGGGAGACGCCAGCCACGCGCACTACTTCATCGAGTGCATCGAGCGCGGCTAGTCAAGCTAAAAGTCCGTCTCACACATCAAGATCGGTTCCAGGCAGCAGTTCCAGGCTACCGCTGGGCGACTCGCAAATAGATGCTGAGAACACCGACCCAACCGCTATTGACGGCGAGGTTGACGCGGTGACACTCCCAGTCCATACGTACTCAGTGTCGCCAGCGGGGCACGCGCCAGGGTGAAACGTCGTGACGCTACCCGTGATGGTCGTAGTTGTTGAGTTTGCCCAAGTAATCGTTCCACTTCCAGACGTCAGTGCAGAAGCCGGGATACTCCCGCTGCCGCCAGTGTCTCTCTTGTCTTTACATGCCTTCAACTTTATGGTCGTTGGTACAGGGCCAAGATGCCCTTTGATTTTCTTACAATATGCGCTCGACCGAGTCGCTGGCACAGCGGCAGCTGATGCTGGCCTACTGGCCGTTGATGCCGACCCACTTGCAGCCGACGCCGACCCCGCCCAACTCACAGTCATGGCCGACAGCGGGAAGGCCAAGATGACAGCTGCCAAAAGCAACCGACGCATTTTGTTGCTCCTTCTCTCCGCTGCAGCGCCAGCGGCTACAGAACAACTGCGAACCTAGCATCCGAGATCAGTTTTGGCAGATGTTGCACGCAAGGGTTGCAGGACTGCTGGACGAGCCAGACGAATCTGTCAGAAAAACCGCATCAGCGGATTGACGTTTTGCCAAAATGGCCGCTGGTTCGCCCGTTTTGCAGATAGACGGAGAACCGGGTAGCCGGTAACAGCTAGTCCGCTGAACCACCCTTACGAGGGGGGTCAGATGATCGCGCTCGTCCGACGGTGATGTCGCACACACGCGAGCTGCACTGTAGTCGGGGACGATGGTCGCGGTCAGCAGCTCGTTACAACGAAGCAGTTGGCGTCGTCGGATGGGCCAACAACCGCGGTATCTGTGTATCCCCAGCATCGAAACTCAGAACCGCGTAGTTCCTGCTCCGCACACCGAGGTCCACGGCCTCAGCGATGAGACGACGTGAAGCCTCCGAGTCGGCAGCCGAGTCTTCCAGACCTTCGCCTTCCCACAGGGTGATGATCACGATTTCGTGTCGACCACTGTTGCATTCAAGACCAAGCAGCCCTCGAAAGTTCGGGTTCTTGGCCAGGTCACTGGAGGCGTGATCGAGAGCACGGGTCAGAGCAGGAAGGTGCTCGTCATCAACCGAGAAGGTGAGCACCCTGGCTCTGGTCATCTTCACAGCTATCGGCAGGAACCGAGATGGACAAGAGCAGAGATTCAGGCTCGCCCGCTACCGACCCTCGCCCCCTGCAGATGGTTCGTCACCACAGCCAGCAGATCCTGGTAAGAGGCTTCCTCGACCAAGCCGTCAGACGAGTAGGGCACACTCTCGTCGCGGGGTGGAACTCACATTCGTAGGCGAACGTGCCCGCTTCTGGCGGAAACGTGCAGATGTCCCGCGTAATCCCCGCCGACACCGACATCACGAAGGCGCTCGCTTCGTTTGCGCAAGAACAAGCGTATGATTTGACGTTTCTTCAGGGATGACCCGGTGCCAAAGCACGCGCATCCCGTCCTCGCTGAGCCACGTGAGGTATGTCTCAGTATCGGCGTGGTCCCAGAACATCGGAGCACCCATGTATTCCTCGATACCTGTCCACGCCTCATATCCAACGATGGCAAGCAAATAGCCGCCAGGACGAAGCCATTGCGCCAATCGTGTAAACAGACGACGCTGGTCATCGAGCGGTACGTGAATGAGGGCGTAGAGAGTGACAATCGCATCATAGCTGTCGGGTTCGAAGTCCCAAGTGGCCATATCGGCCTTCACGAAGGTGGCCTCAGGGACAAGCAGGCGCGCCCGTTCAATCTGCACTGCCGAGATGTCTACGCCGGTTACCTCCAAGCCGAGGTCCACCAGAATGCGGGATGCTGGCACCCCGGCCCCGCATCCGAGGTCCAGGACTCGGGCTGCATCAGGGAGCAGGCCAGCGAGTTCATCGAGCCACGTCTTGTAGGCAGCCGTGTCTTCAGCGCCTGAGGGGTTGGCACAGCCCAGGTCGTCACGGTAGGCCATCGAAATCGCGTCGTAGCCTGAGCGGACGAGTTCCCGTCGAGTGCGTCGCTGTTCCGCGTCACGGTTCACCACTAGAGCATCGCCCAGAACGGGGACGGCACGAACGATTTCTTAAGAATGCCCTCCGAATGTTCGTTCCCGGTTCGCGTCGTTGTACATCTCCGACACGATGAGCCAGCGTCCATCGGACTGGCGTTGGAGAACGCGTAGTGAGAAGTTGTCTCTCTCTTCGATCACACCACCATCGACCAGTTTCTGCCCCTCGACCTGCAGGTGGGCAGAGACGAGCACGACATCAGCAGTGAGGACGCGGATGGTGCTCTCGGGCGGCGCCTTCAGCTTTCCTGCGTTGAAGTTGTCGTCGGCAAAAAGGCCTCGCAGGTAAGACACGATCTCGTCGTTCCCCTTCTTCACGCTTCCAAAGGCGTTGACCCAGTCTGCGTCGGCTGTATACAAGCCGACGAGTTTGTCCGCGTCTCGTTCGCGGAATCCGGTCAGAAGAGCAATTAGTGTGAGGCCGATTGCGTCCTGGTCGGCCTGGGGGAGCGATGAAAGATTGCTTGGGTCAGTGGCCATGGACAACACCGTCTCCTTCGACGTCGGTTATCGGTCGAGCTTTGTTCGTGGTAGTCAACCCTACAAGCCGACCGCCGCCGCAGCGTTCTCGCGGAACATGTCGCTTTCTCTGATGAACTTCCTCAACATCTCCATGAACTCGTGACCCGTCGTCTGCACCGCAGTACCCGTGCCGGCCCCGTAGCAGCTATCGTCGGTTCGTGACTGCAGGCGCGGTCGGCCCGGTTCCGCGGGCGCGGCCAGCTGACGATGCTGGGGACCGCGAGGTACTGACCGGGTTTCTCGACTATCTGCGTGGCACGGTCGTGAACAAGGTCGCCGGGCTGACCAACGAGCAGGCGTTCGAGCGAGCCGTTCCGCCCTCCGCGCTGAGTCCAGCCTCGCTGGTGAAGCACCTCACTGGTGTTGAGCGTTTTTGGTTCAGCATTGACTTCGCCGGTGCCGACCTGCCCTGGCCGTGGCCTGAAGACGACCCGCACGGGAACTTCATATTCGAAGAAGGCGACACCCTTGCGAGCGTCGTCGCGGATTACCAGTTCGAGTGCGAACGTTCACGGCGCGCTATCGCCGGTGCCGATATGGATGACGTCGCTCGCGGCGAGGACATGGCTTTTACGCTCCGATGGGCGCTTACACACATGATCGAAGAGACAGCGCGCCATTGTGGTCACCTCGACCTGCTCCGCGAACGTCTCGACGGGGAGACTGGAGCGTAGTCACCGCCCCAGCGTCCCTGCGGTCGAATGCACCATCGGGATGATGTCGTTCCCGGGCTTCGGCGATCACAGCGCAGCCTTCTCGGCAATGCTGTGCGACCCGTCCGGCGACACTGCAGATGCCGACCTCGTCCTGTTCGTCAAGGGAGCCATTGTCGGCGCCGTGATCTATATCGATCTCAGTTCAATTGATCCCACGGATGTCGAGCCACTCGTGACAGCCGCGGTGAACATGGTCATCTCGTGACCAATCAGGGAGCCACACGGGCAACCGCCTGAACGATCGTGCTGGTCGTATGGTCGGGCGGAATTGTCTCCCCTATCAGCTTGAGCCTTGCGGTCCGATCCGGCCGCCCGGTCAGTGCGGCGGTATCAGCCGGGAGTCGCCTTGCGTCAGATTCTGGCCGCGGCTCATGGCATGTCGGCTTCCCGAGTCTCTACGATACTCTGTAACCGCCGGACCACCTGTGACAGCGGAATGGCGGTGTCGATTTCGACGGTTGCGGTCGCTCGCAACAGAGGTTCCACCTCGGCCAGATGCTGCACGATCAGCGCGCGTTCGTCGGGATCTTTACCATACGGGTTTCCTGTACGTGTCGCGATCCTCGCCAGAAGAACCTCGGGCGGCGCGCTTAGAAGCACAATGTGGTCGAAGAAGCGGTAAAACTTCCCCTGGTTGGTCTTGCAGCCGGCGACGAACAGGTGCCCCTGTTGATGGTTGGCCAACAGCGAAGTGATGTCCTGCTCGCGCCAGATCCAGTCCCGTGAGCCGTCAGGCTCGTCGATCCACTCGCTCCACTGGTCAGTGTCGGTGTCCACCACCCGATGGCCCTTTTCTCCTAGCAACTCAAGCACAGAGGACTTGCCGGTGCCTGACATTCCAGTAATCAGGACCTTCGACACGATGTGATCCTACGTAGTCGATCTGGTCAGTATCTCTCCACCAGGTGCGCCCGAGAGTCTGGAAGGTCATAGGGATCAGGCCAGAAGTCGGTGATGCGGGTGATGCAGCCTTGGTCATCGAGATCGAAGAAACACACTCCATACTGGGCGTCGTCCGCCGAAGAGAACTCGATCAGGCTCGCAGCGTGCCCGGCCTGTGCGACTATCCGCTTGACCTCGATGTGCCAATCGCCGGGAAAGCCTTCAGCATTGAACCGGACATATGCCTCGCGGCCCTTGACCCGTTCGCGAGTCTGCGGTCCCTCATAGATGACGTCCTCGGCGCAGAGATCCGCAAACTTGCCCCAGTCCCGCGCCTCCGCAGCTAGCCAGTAAGCGGATATGACTTCATGAGCATCAGCCATAGCCGAAGACAATAATGCGGTCGCTGAACCGGCTGGCGGGCAAGGGCTCGCGGCGCCGGCTGTCGGGCTATAGGTCGGGCTATAGGACGGTCGTCACGAGCCGGAGTAGCGGACTCACATTCAGGATGCCTCGCTATTGCTCCATTCTCCAGACGACGTGATCGGGGCATGGATCGCCGTGTCCGCTTGTTCGGGTGAGCAGGCAGGTTGCCAGGGTGAACTCGAAAAGTGCGTCCTCACCGGCGGGAGCCTCGACCCCAAACTGCGACCGCTCGTCCACGAACTGCTTCATCAGGGTGGAGCGGAGTGCCCGGTCCTCGACAAGGCGGGCCAGGCCCGTGAAGTAAAACGCATCCTCGTTTTCTGGACAGGGAAAGGAGTGGATGGCGTAACGCCCATCCCTGCGCAGATCCTGCTGTTTGGGCGATGGAACGATGAACGCAAAGACGCCGTCCTTTGTCAGGACGGGACACATTGGGTGTACCCGAGGTCCACCGTCAGCTCTTGTCGACCCCAGGAAACCGAGGCCGACGCCGTGCTGGTACAGCAAGGCTCTTCCTGGCTCAGACAGATCGGGACGAAGGATCGAGAATTCTCCCCAGGTCTCCATGTCCCACCACGATTGTTGCTAGAAAGTTGTGTCGCAAATGTCGTGCTCGACCTGGGCTTGCAGATGGGGCTGTCACTTCGACGGTGCGAGGTTCAGCGTTCTAAGAACCTTGTCATTGCGAGTGTCAACGACAGTGACGAAGCCTACGGGGTACGGCATTCATCTCGGTCGTCTTGCTGAGCTACGGCAACTGAACAGAGGGGGCTTGAGCGCCCACCCCCGTTGCGTGCTGAATCCCGAGTGTCCCTCACCGGGATTCCGATCAACTCAAAGGGTCACTGCGGTGCTTGTCGAAGGCCGAAGGGTTGCTCTTGAACCCCCAGCGCCTGATCGAGCGATTCGGTATCCGACTCGACGAGGGGTGTCCTCAACTTCCAGATGACGGGCGGCGGCATGCTATCCAGCTCCGTCAGAACACTGCCCGCAGTTCGTTTGGTGTCCACGGCGAGGACAGCCAGTCTCAGAGCTTCGCTCCAAGCTGCTGGCGTATTTTCCGAGCGTGCCCTCGCGACTACCTGTTCAAGAGCCTGTGCCTTGTGCTTTGCGTCGGCAGCCGTCCGAGAGGCGCCCTCAGCTGTTTCGGCAACCTGCGGGGCAGTGCGTGCGGTTCGATCGGCCTCCTCCTTCGCTTCAACCGCCTTCTGGGCCGCCAACCGAGCTGCCTCTGCGGCATCCTGGGCGGCCTTGGCCATTCTCTCGGCGGAATCCTTCGCGTCGGCTGCCGTTTGAGCGGCAATCCCGGCCTTCTCCGCGGCCTCCTCGGCAGCCTTGGCGGTGTGCCTCGCCGTCTGGTTCGCATCTGCTACGGCTTGCATTGTTTGAGCCATCTCCGACACGACGACTGCGACATTCGCGGCTTCCTGCCACGCCTCGGGGGTATCGACCGTCAACGCTCTGGTTACTGCCCGTTCGGCATCTTTGCCCCAGTCTTTGGCGTCTTCAGTCGCCCCTGGACCGCCCGACGAATTTGGAGGGTTCTCGTTACCACCATCGTCACCCCGGCTGCGGACACTCTCGTCGTTGGCGACGACGGCGCGTGTTTTGATCTCCTCGCCTTCATCGGGTTCGGCGGGCGTAGGTCGGGCATCACTCATGGCGGTCCTCTTCTCCCCGTTGCCGTCCGAGCCAACCGAGTAAGAAAGACCCGGACCGGCTGGCGCATCACCTGCCCCTAGCGGATGGTTTGGAGCAGGAGGAGGCCCAGTCGAAATGGCAGAAGGCACCCCTAGGTTCTGGTTGGGTGCCGAGATCACGGGCAAGTCGGCAAAGAGAGGCGCAATGTGCGGTCCAATCGGAACATCGAGGTCAGTGGTCTCGGGCTTGGCCCAGTCGATCGAACGCGTGTCCGTGGTCGGGGGTCCGGCGGCCTGAACCTTTGCTTCCGCACCGTCGGTCGACGCCGGTGCTGAAGAAACTCGCTTGGCTTGGCCCGTGAAGTGAAATCCATCCCAATAGCGCATCAACCCGGAGTCGGTTGCGTCGGGATACCAACCGGGCTCCCTTCGATCTTGGGGCGCGATGCCTGGACCGCCCGGCACAATCGCCTGGCCTGGTTCTTTGTCTGCGTCCAGGGCATGTCCCAATGGGGGATCGTTTGGGGAAGGCTGCGAACCCTCGTCGGATTCGTACTGCGTCGCCTCACCCTCGGAATCCTTAGGGTTACGTGTGAAGATCCGTCGTGCCATGGATCACTTTTTCGGCCCCAGCGTCTGCGTCCTTTAGGAGGTTCACGAGAGCAGGGATCGGGAGGCGGATTCGATTGCCCCGAGCGTTGGAACTCCGTATCGTTCAACTGGCGCTGGACCTGCTTCTTGCACGCATCAACTAACGCTAAAGATGGATTCCTGGCTTGCCGATTTTCCTCGTGTGAGGACGGGTGAGGGAACGCCTCTAGGCCCCGAGCTGGACCTTGACGGCGCGCCCGCCCTCGCGTTCCAGCCTGCCGTAGACCTTGCCACGGGATGCCTCCTCGGCTTTGAGGCCCTGCTCCGGTGGTACGACTCTTCTGGCGCCTACATACCACCCGACGTTCTCATTCCAAAGGCCGAGGCCCGAGGGCAGATGACAGCGTTGAACGCCTGGGTGCTGTCGGAGGCCTGCGAACAGGCTGCCCGGTGGCCATCGCTTCTCCAGGTTGCCGTGAACTGCTCTGTCTTCCAGCTCCGCCGGGGCGAAGTAGCGGAATCAGCAATCTCCGCCCTTGAACGATCCGGCCTCAACCCGGATCGGCTGACCTTGGAGGTCACCGAGACCTCTGTCACCGACAACGACGCCGCGCCGGACCTCGATGCCATAACCCGGCTCGGGATCCAACTCAGCCTCGATGACATCGCCTCGAATTGGTCTGTCCTGGGAAGCGTACGGAATTGCGTCGTCAATACCGTGAAGATTGACTCGGCCCTCGTTGCAGATCTCACGATTCCGGGTGGAAACAGTCGGGTGATCGTGGAGTTGATTGTGAAGCTGTGCAACTCACTCGGGATTTGCACCGTGGCCGAGGCAGTCGAGACCGCAGACCAGGTTGCCATCCTTCGCAGAATCGGAGCCGGAGCTGCCCAGGGTTACTACTTCTCGCCACCACTATCCGCCGACGATGCCCACGCTCTAGCGGCCATGAATCCCTTGCCACACTTCTCGCTATCAGACCCTGATTGGGGAGCGGACAGCGCCACCGTGACCGAACCCCCGAGCGGTCCTCTCGAAGTTGAGTGGACCGTCCCAATTCCCGATGACATGGATGCTTGCGCCCGAACCAGCGCATCGATGATCCCGCGGGAACCGCAGGACACCGATTCGCCGGCTGACTATTGGGACGAACTTCGAGATTACGCAGCGGCTTTCGACTTGTCCGCCGGACCGGCCCGCAGTCACCGTCGTTCCTGATTGATTCTGAACGCCCCTCCGAGCTGCGGCTCTTGACCTGCGGATCGGAGCCTCCAAGGAGTGAATCGAGGCCGATGGAACCGCTTCCGGTCGGTCTTGGAGCTTCACAATGTTCCCCGGCTCAATGCTACCGTCGCCCCCGGGGTATTCAGGGCTTGAGGAGCGAACCAGTGACGACTGTGCAGCCCGATCCGGTTGTCGAGCGAAAAGCTGACGAGCGTGCTCCGATCGACATCGTCGCCGACTTCCTCAATGCGATGCAGGAATCGGATCCAGACAAGGTGATCGCCCTGGCCGCCGATGACATCGTCTACAGCAATGTGTCACTTCCGACGATTCGAGGCAGGGATCGCTTTGCAAGAGCTGTTCGGACTTACTACCGGCACAACCTGGGCTTTCAGGTCATCGTCCACCGCATTGCCGAGAACGGCTCGTCGGTGTTGACCGAGCGAACTGACGCAGTCTTCGTCGGCCCGTTCCGCATGCAGTTTTGGGTCTGTGGCGTCTTCGAGATTCATGGTGGGCAGGTCACCCTGTGGCGTGACTACTTCGACTGGCGCGCCACGGCATTTGCAACGATTCGCGGTCTGATCGGGATCATGGTTCCCCGACTTCGAGCCAAGCTCCCCGACATGCCGTAAGCCCCGCACAGCTGAAATGCCTGCGCTCGCACGTAGGATCGACGGAATGAACTGACTATCGAGGTATCGCCGGCGGGCCTCGACCCAAGCGGTTTGGAAAATAGGGGCAGGAGATGCTGAGTTCCACGGTTTGACAAGCTAAGACGCCCGAGCTGCTTAGCGGCGTCCTTACAACGTCGACCTGGATGTTTTCCGCGCTACGCTTCCCAGCTAAGACCTTCGATCTGCCTGGCTGCCCCCCTAGACCCTGGCCGCAACCAGCCATCTCTTAGATCCCGATGCCGACGGCTGCGAGGAGATCAAGATGGCTCTCGACCAGATGGGTACACATAGTGATCCCTTGGAGGAGATGCTCGGACAACTGTCGCGCCAAGTCATGAGTGACGGGAGATACGAGGGCGGTGGCGCGATGAGGTTTATTGACGCCTCTCATGCCCTTTACAGGGCCTCGGTCGTGCTTGATGGCGTTGACATGGACAGCCACCTGCTACCAGAGCAACTCAATGACGCTGGGCAAGTGTTCGGGGTACCAGAAGCCGCAGATCCCGTTGACACCGTTGTTGCTTTGGTTCGCGCGGCCATCGACTCTCCGACAGGTGATGCCCTCCACCAGGTTCCGGGGGAACAGGCTATTGGGCTCGGTACCGCCGGACCTATCGCCGACGACCTCAACGACCTCGTCATCCAACCCATCTTCGCGGCGACGTTGCTGATGCAAAGCGCCTTGCAGTTCGTCGACGATCCCGCGGTCATGCAACGAATCGAAGATGCAACTCAAGAACTGGACAAGGCCGTTAGACAGATTCGTAATCTGGTCTTCGGACTCGAGACCTCAGAGATCTAGATCGGCCGCCACGGTTCGTGCGATCTGCAATGCGCATGTCCCGGTACCCTGTAGCCAGACTAACTTGAGCCTCCGACCAGGCGGTGATCGGAGAGAAAGGGGCTTATGACCCTACTCATTGTCTGGCCGAGGTCAGACACTGGCGAGCGGGTGTTCCTGTCGGTCATTGGTGAAAGGAGATCGAGGTGGTCGAGACGGCTAGGCCAATGAGCTCGGTCAATCGTTTAGCTGACCCTTTCGCACAGCAACGCTTCGGTGATCTCCGCGAGAGACATCCGGACTCTGACGTAGAGACTCTTGATAAGTCCATGATGCGGCTGCCCCACTTCTGCGAGTGCAGTGCAGGGTGTGCCGAAGTGGTCACACCGGGCACACGCTTCTGTGAGAGTCACCGAGATGAATACCTCTCGTTGGCGGACACGTTCATCGAAGCCGGTTGCCCGAGATGCGGATTGCCGGCTCCCGACGGCATGCATCTCCATCGGTGCTCAGGGTGGGGGCGTCCGCGCAGGGCGCTATCGCGCCGTCACAGTGGAGCGATGAACGCTTGAATCAGTGTTCGACGGCTGAGTCAGTACCGCCGCAATATTGTGGCGCAGGTCGACAAGTATTACCTGGGACGCATTACGTAGATCGATATATTGACGATTGAAGCCCGCGGTGGGCGCCACGGCGGGGAAGTTCAACCTGACCACTACCGACGCGCGCTAACGACGTGACCACCGGCTGAACCTGCCTGTTATCGGACTCATCGACCAGACCCACGTGGTTGGCCCATAGTCGAGTCGCAACTTCCCATGACCCAACCGAGAGGCCGATCCCAACGGGGACGTCTACGCCTGCGGCCATCAACTCCAGGCAGTCGGGGCAGTTCACTTCCCAACGTCCATCGGGTGTGGAGTTGATGACCGGATCGTGACGGCTTGCCATGGACGACCTCTTCTCGGGGGCTAGGAGGTGGATCGCCGTACTGAGCAGGAATCTCTATACTCCCGTGACCTGCTTGGCAAGCCTCGGTCCCCGCCGAAGGTAGACAGCTCACACTGCAGCGAACATTCTCGCCGGGTCCAGCGAGTTGCCGTTTCCGAACGTGTGCAATAGTCAAATGTTCTAGTCGTGATCAGATGCCGACGAAGCCGTTGGCTCTGGCTACAGCCCCGAACCACGATGCGCTGGGCTTGGCATGACGGGCGAACGTCTCCCGATCGACGCCGTGGAGTCCGAACTTCGGCCCGAACCCATGGGACCACTCGAAGTTGTCGAGCAGGCTCCACACGAAGTATCCGCGTATGTCAACACCATCATCGAGAGCGCGCCGCACACCGCGTAGGACTTCGGTCAGATAGATGACTCGCTCGGCGTCGTCGTCCGTCGCGATCCCGCTCTCGGTTAGGAGCACCGGCACGCCAGTCATCGCAGCGGCTCGCCGGGCGCAGTGCTCGACTCCCTGCGGCCAGTATTCGTATCCCATTTGAGTCGTGGGAACTCCCGGCTCGTTGGGCGCCTGGCCCTCGGGACCGAAGTGCACACGCGAGTAGCACTGCACCCCGATGAAATCGTCTCCCTCGGTCGCCCGAAAGAAACTGTCTTCCAAAATCTCCTGAGCCGCTTCGAGCACGGTCTCCCCGCCAGGTTCTGCCACCATCTCGTCCATGGACAACGTCAGACCTACGGGGTAATCACCAGGACCCGATCGCAAGGCGTCGACACCAAGACGGTGTGCTCGCACCATGGCCTCGTTGATCGCCATGTGACGGACGAAGCTGTCCTTCATCTCGTGCGAGGACGACGCAACGTCGTAGCCCCTTACGCCGATGAGGTTTAGCTCGTTGATCGTGCACGCCCAGCCGATTAGGTCGCCAAGACGGGCTCCGGCCCTGGTTACGAAACGAGAGAATGTCTCCGGGGCGTCCTTGGCCTCCCATCCGCCGAGAGCGGCGAACCAGGTCGGAATCGTGAAATGGTGAAAGGTGACAACCGGGACGATGTCCCGTTCGAGGCACGCCGCGCAGATCCGGCGGTAGTGGTCCATCGCCGCGTTGGAGAACTCTCCTTTGGCAGGTTCGATTCGGCTCCATTCGAGTGAGAACCGGTAAGCCCCTAAGCCCATGTCGGCAACGAGCTCGATGTCCTCGGGCCAGCGATGCAGCGAATCACATGCGTCGCCACTCGACTCGGCATAACCGGAGTTTGGGTCGTGCTCCCGCTGCCACGAGTCATTGTTCACATTGCCCCCCTCGATCTGATGAGCGGCGGTAGCGACGCCCCAAAGGAAGCCTTCTGGGAACCTGAACTCTGAGGCAGTTGCGTCTTCTCGGTCCACGACCAGTCACCGTAGCGCCTGATTCCACTACCGTTCGGCAGGTTGTAAGCCGCTTTCAATTGGCGGCAGAATCGGGGAATGATCACTAGGTCACACGGATTTCTCACTCTCCGATCCAACCCAGTCCCCGCTGCGGCGGAGCGTCTCCAGTCGGACGGATACGTCGTACTCGAGGGCCTGTTCACCGGAGAGGAGGTCGCATCGCTCTGCGCCGATGTCGAACGGGTCTTCGATGAGTACCCACCCGACGAGCGTGGAGATACGCCGGAGCAATCGGCCCCGTTCCGGTACGAGATGCTCAATCGCAGCAGCGTCGTGCAACGCGCTGTCGGTCATCATCGGATCCTCGAAGTCGTGGAGCCCTTGCTCGGAGAGGACTGCCACGTCATCGCCAATACCGCTTGGCGTCAAAAGTCGGGCGAGAACGACCACCTGGGGCGCTTCTGGCACATCGACGCGGGTCCGCACGTCCCTCGTGATGCCAGTGTCCCTTGGGACGACCGGATCCCCTATCCCGTGTTCGCCATCGCGGCACACCTGTATCTCTGGGACTGCCCGATCGAGGCCGGCCCGACCGGTTTGATCCCCAGAAGTCACACATCGGGGCAGGCACCGCCAAGGAATCGGCTCGCCCACGGTGACCTCGAGTGGAATGGCCAGGGCGCAATCCCAATCGTGGCCCGGGCGGGTGACGTCGCCCTCTTCGTCTCGGATATATGGCATCGACGGATGCCGCCTAGGCCCGGCGACCCGGGACGGATGTTCGTGCAGTGCCATTACGCGCGTCGCGACATCGCTCAACGGATCCGACCGACGACCTCGGTCAACCATCTATCGCCGGAAGCGTTGGCTCGTGCTGGGACGCCGAGGGAGAAGACGCTCGTCGGCTACCACCCGCTGGGCTTCTACGACGGATGACGCATTTCCCGCCTAAATGGTTGACCGGGAATCTCTGAGATGATCGATCTCCTTCGCAAGGTCGAGTACGACCCGCTCGAGTGCCACAACCATCACTAGGGCGTGTTCCAACCGCACCTCAATGGCAGTGTGGTCACTTGGCCCTTCCTGGTCCAGCTGGCTCAACTGCTTAGCTGATCGCAGACGGGATCTGACAGCGGCTTCAGTCGATTCACTCATAAGTGACAGTCTCTCCTTCGGAGAGCCACTGGGCCACCACATACGCATCCGACGGGTGGAAGACCATCATCGTCAGCTCCCATTCGAGCCAAAGAACCACCTCGGTGACTTCTCCCTTCGAGATCGGTGCAGCGATGGCGATCTGGCTCGACGGGAGGAACAGCGGCGTCAACCCCTAGTGTGTACCGGGTTAACTGTCGCTCAGGCCAACTCGGCGGCGTACAACGGCACCGGTTCCTCGATTCCTCTCAATCTCTGAATTCCGAGGTCGGTGAACCGGATAGGAGCGCCTTCGGTTCGGCAGCGTGTCGCAACGGGTGCATCCACGACGACACCTGACTGTGCGGCGACCTTCACCGAGCGGGCGACAATGTGCACGAGGGGTCCGTAGTAGTCGCCGTCACGGGTGATCACGTCGCCGAACCCTACGGAACCTCGGGCTTCGGGCAGTGAAGGTTCTTTCGATACAGCTGCACAGAGGTCGAGGGCGATCCGGCAAGCGGCTACCGGGTCCGGAGTCGCGAACATCGCCTCATCGCCTATGAGCTTTACGATTCGTCCGTTTCGTGTCGTCGCTATGTCCCACGCTGCCTTCTCGAACAGGGCGAGCGCATCCGCCTGCTCGCGCAGCGGTAGCGATGTTGCCCACTCGGTGGAATTGGCCAGATCGACGAACCCGATGGCCATCAACTGGACATTGCCTGGGCCATCCGTGATGGCGCTGAAGGCGCGCTGTCGCCGGATGGCGAATCCCAGGTGCTCTCGAAGCAAATGTGTCATGAGGGTTGTGACGACGTCAACCAGTGACGCCGCCTCCTCGTTTGCGTATGCCCATTCGAGGGCTGAGGCGCCTCGCGCGGACAGCTGCGCGTCGACTTCGGACAGAAAGAGGCCGATCGCAGCTTCGGCAATCCGGCCCGCCGATGAGCCCATCACGCGAGTGAACGCAAGTGTTGCGCTCTCGCCGAAGAGGGCGGAAGCCGATTCGAATCCGTTCACGTCGCCAGGCACCCAAGAGGGGAGAGGCTGGTCCTCTTCTCCAGGAAGACCACATGCGAGCCGGATTCGCAGAACACGCTCGATGGACGAGCCCGTCTGTTCCGCGACCTGCTCGACGCTTAGGACATTGCCGATATCGAGCAGGATGCGATCCGCCGCCAGAGTTGCCAGATAGGGAGTGACCTGTTCGGCTGCGGTCATCTCCTCGATGGTCACTCCGCGCTCGAGCAGGTGCTCTAACAGAGCGAGTCGTTCTTGCGCATCCGGGGCCGCCGGATCGTAAAGGCCTGCATCCTCGAGGGACGGTTCGTTTCGTTGAGCCATCTCGAGCCTCCCTCGACGAGACAGCCTAGGGATTGAAGCTCGGCTCCGCCCTGATCGGTATGCGGCTACACGGCATCACGGCCCCCGACGGGGAAGAGCGGGGGGGCTCGCATACCCGTCGGGAGCACGTGAAATCTTCGGCTAACTAACCAGGGGCCCCTATCGCAGCCGCTCAGACGCGAGCTCGCATGGAAAGCCGCGCCGGCAAGGAGTTGTCAGTCGGTGAACGCGAGAGCATTTCCGATGCGGCGCCGGTAACCCACATGCGTTCTCCCCAAAATGAATCCTCGGACACAATTCGGACGCCACCGGGTCTGGGGTAACGCGGCCTTCAACTGCAACGCTGACAAAACGGACCTCTTGACCCGGACTACTAGCGCACACGATACCTGACGTCGTGGTCGGCCGGCAATAAATCGACCGATATCTCGATGCCCGGATACAAACATTGGCCGCGGTAACCGCCTGTTGTCTCCATTTTGATCTTCTGCGAATCGTCAGCTCTTCGGAACGACGCTGAAGTCGTCCCCGTCGGTGATCGTCGTCGGCTTGTAGATCGTGGTTCCCGGGCCGCTGTCTGACTTCGACTTGACCAGGCTGTAAGTGTCGAGCGCCACACCGTCGAATTCGACCCCGGTGAAGTTCACGGCGGTGATGCCCGGGTACCCCCCGGGAGCCTCGATGACGGCCTCGCCCGAGGCATCCTCGGCACTGCTGTCCTTCTTGGTCGTCGTCTCGCTCCAACCCTTCGTCTTGTCCTTGATGGTCAGCGTGAAGCTCGAGCCGCTGTAGGTCACGGTGGCCGTGAACGCGTCGTTGGCGCTGATCGGATTCGTGTAGTACTTGGGTGGCTTCGGGTACATCTCGTACCAAGCAGAGTAAACGGGGGAGCCCGTCGAGCACGCAGTCTGGACGCCGGTCTGCTCGACCGTCTCGTTCCCGAACCCGTCAATGCCTACCCACGGGGCGTACAGATCGTTGTCGTTCAGGCATGTCACGGGGGGCTCGACCCAGCTCGCGGTGACCGTGGTGAATTGGCCAGAGCTTCCGGGAGCGATATAGCCGGCCCAGTTGGTGAGGAGGAAATCTCCGAATCCGGGGTGCGGCGCCACAGAGGCCGCGGCTAGCGGAACGGCTCCGCCCACAAACGATATCGACCCTGCGACGGCTATCGCCCAGAACAACGAAACTGTCCGACGCGAAATGCTTCCCAGAACCGACATCGCTCCCCCCTTGACGTATGTCTCATCGTTCTGTCTGGTCGTTCGACCGATCGGTAATGATACGTGCCCTGGTTGAGGTCAGTCGACAACCGTGGACGAGGCCCGATAGGCGAGTCGCCTTTTCCGCAAAACCTCGAGGACGTCTCCGGGCCGCAACGCCCCCGGGCACGATAAGCCAGATCCGGCTGCAGCCGGATCTGGCTGCAGGGACATGTCGCGTCGTCGGACCTTGACAGTCGCTCGGGTGGTCCGTAAGTTGCCTGATGCCGCGGGGATTCCCGAGGTGGCACGCAACCCAGCGAAGTCCGGTTAGAGCCCGGCACTGTCCCGCAACGGTGAAGCCCCACGAGGGGACGAGTCCGGTCGCCTGGCTGTGATGCCGACGTGACCAGCCCTCGAAAGAAGGGTGGCTCGTTCGGTGCGGCTCTCTCCACCGAGGCGCCACCCCTTCTCCATACGAGAAGGACGCCGCCAGTGCCAGAACGGAGCTCGGAGGCCGACGGATCCCGCGTCGGGCTGACGCGAACGGAAACGTTCCGGCTCTCCGGCATGGCCGTCGTCGTCGTCGCCATCAACGTTCTCGGCTGGGGCATCTTTGTCCTGGCCATCGCACCTGAGCACTTCAGGTTCAAAGGTCTCGGATTGGGACTGGGTGTAGCGCTCACAGCGTGGACGCTCGGCGCCCGGCATGCGTTCGACGCCGATCACATCTCAGCGATCGACAACACCACCCGAAAGCTCATGGCGGACGGCCGTCGGCCCCTTGGGACAGGGTTCTTCTTCGCTCTCGGGCACTCATCGATAGTGATGGCCGTCGGTGTCGGGATCTCCCTGGCGGCCCGAGCCGTGTTCGGTGCCATCGTCGACCCGGCGTCTGGCTACGAGACACTCGGCGGGATCATCGGCACCTCCCTCGCAGCGACGTTCCTCTACCTGATTGCCGCACTCAACCTGGTGGTCCTCGCAGGCATTCTGAAGATCTTCAGAGGAATGAGAGCTGGACCTCTCGACGCGGAGGAGCTCGAACGGCAGCTTCAGGCCCGAGGTCTGATGTGGCGGTTCTTCGGTCCGTTCATGCGCTCGATCACAAAGACATGGCACATGTTCTTGGTGGGTCTTGTCTTCGGGATCGGGTTCGACACGGCAACCGAGGTGCTTCTCCTTGCAGCAACCGCTGCGGCCGCGACACAAGGACTGCCGTGGTACGCGGTGCTGTCGCTACCCCTCCTGTTCGCCGGCGGGATGACCCTGTTCGACACGTTGGACGGATGCTTCATGAATTTCGCCTACGGCTGGGCGTTCGCGAATCCCGTCCGCAAGGTCTATTACAACCTCGTCATCACCGGACTCTCGATTGCTGTCGCCTTCCTCATCGGCACCATAGAGATCCTCGGCCTGATCTCCAACGAACTGCATCTCCACGGAGGCCTCTGGAGCTTCATGGCCACGTTCAACATCAACAAAGCGGGCTTCGCGATAGCCGGGCTGTTCGTTGCGGTCTGGGCGGTCGCAATCGCCTATTGGAAGCTGAGGAGAATCGATACCAGGTGGGCGGCAGAACCTTTCGAGGATCGTTAACCGTCGGACAACGTCGACATATTCACCATCTGCAATATCGTCAGTGTGAAACCATCAGGCCGGCGATTCGCGAAGTGAATACTCTCTCGGCGTGTTTCGAATCCGTGGGTACAGGATCTCGGCTCCAGTCGCAGGCGGACAGTCGGCGGAACCCGGTGACAACCGGTTCGCCTATCCGCCCCCGTTCTACATGGACGCCTATAGCTCGTACCAAGCCGCGGCAGGCGCCGTCAGATCGAGATCCTTCAAGACCGAGGCCGAAGGAACTTCCAGCGCGAGCCCACCTCCGCGAGCGTCGAGCCAGGGCGGTGTGGGCCCTGGCTAGCGGGGGAGAGGAGTGCATCGATTTCGCGCTCCACATGCTTCGCAGCGCTGACGTCGATGAACGTGACGATGCGCGCGGGGTCTTTCGCCAGATGGGTTGCAGAGATCAATTGGTCGACTCGTTGATCGAGTCACTCGGTCGCTCGGACGACGTTCACACGGCCGCCTCCGTCATCGAGGCGCTCGGCGAAATGCGGAACTCGAGGTCGATACCAGTGTTGGGAAGTGTTCTCGGTAGTCCTTCCACCGACGAGACCACCAGGTGGCTGGCCATCACGAGCCTCGGAAAGCTCGCACATAGGCGCTTCGACCGCAGTGAGGACCCACAGTCAGCAGCTCGCACATGGCTTGCATCCAATGGCTACGGCGCTGCGCTCGCGGAGGACACTGGATCTGAGCGGGCCATCTCGACGGCGTAGAGGGCTGGGCCGATGGCTCAGTAGGCAGAGCCTTCGGCAATAGGGTGGGTGATGACCGTCGTGAGCGTGAAAGGGCTCCGCAAGAGTTACGGGTCGGTCCACGCCATCGACGACGTCAACTTCGAGGTCGACAGGGGAGAGGTCTTCGCCCTCCTCGGGCCGAACGGTGCCGGGAAGACAACCACGATCGAGATCCTCGAAGGGTTCTTGCGACGCGACCATGGCACCGTCGACGTTCTCGGAGTAGATCCAGGGGACCGGAGCAGACAACGTTGGCTCCGCACGCAAATTGGCATCGTGCTCCAAGAGCTGGCGGTCGAGCCGTATTTCACCGTACGCCAGGTGCTCGAGAGGAATGCGGGGTTCTTTCCCTCACCGCGGCCGGTCGGAGAGGTGATAGCGCTCGTCGGGCTCTCCCAGAAAAACGACGCCAAGGTGCGGACCCTTTCGGGTGGGCAACAGCGCCGGCTGGACGTGGGTCTGGGGATCATCGGGAACCCGGCGCTGCTGTTCTTAGACGAACCGACGACCGGTCTTGACCCCGCTGCCCGCCGGACCACCTGGGAGTCTGATCCGCGCCCTGTCGTCAGAAGGTGCGACTGTCGTGATGTCCAGCCACTACATGGACGAGGTCGAGGCGTTGGCCCAACGCGTCGCCGTCCTGTCGGGCGGCCGCATCGTCGCCACCGGGTCACCAGCATCAATCGGCGGACGCGATCAGAGCGAGGTGACGATCCGCTTCCGGCTCCCCGAGAACGTGGCGCCCTTCGAGCTTCCCGTCGCCGCGTCGACGATCGATCAAGGTCTCGTGGAGATCCGAACCCGAGACGAGCTCCATGTGCTCGCTCGCATAGTGAATTGGGCCCTCGAGAAGGACTTCTCACTCGTCGGTCTGAGCGTCACCCGCGTCACATTGGAGGACATCTACCTCGGGCTCACCGGGGGTCCGGCCACCGATGAAGAAGAGGATTCGAGGTGATCGAACCGGTGGAGACCGCCGGGCCTAAAGCGTTGCTTCGCGACCTCCGCCTCGTCGCACGTCAAGTCCGATTCGAACAACTTGCATTCTGGCTGAACCGCCTCGGAGCCATATTCACGATCGGGTTCTCAGTGGTCTTCTTGGTGATGCTCGGCGCCACCGCCGGGAACTCCCGCGTGTCGTTCCTCGGAAACATCAGGCTCATCCAGTACTACGTGCCGGGGTTCGTGGCCTACGGCGTGATGGCTGCGTGCTTCACCACCCTCGCTATCAGCATCGTCGTACGGCGCGAGACCGGCTTGCTCAAGCGTTTGCGACTAAGTCCTCTGCCGGCATGGGCCCTTCTGGCGGCGATCTTCATGAGCACGATGATCGTCGCTCTGGTTCAGGTGATCGTGCTGTTGATGATCGGACGGTTCGGGTACGGCGTCCATCTCCCTCAGTCGACAGGGGCGTTCGTATTCGCCCTCCTCGTGGGAATTCTGAGCTTCACTGCAATGGGCGTGGCGATGAGCACGCTGATCCCCAATCAAGACACGGCCGGACCACTTACGAGCACCGTATTCTTCGTGATGCTTTTCCTGTCGGGCCTGTGGTTCCCGATCAAGGCCAACTCCGGGCTGGCCGAATTCTCGTCGTACTTTCCTGTGCGGCACTTCCTCGTAGCAGTCCTCTTGCCCTTCGATGCGGTGCCCGGAACCTCCCCTTGGGCGTGGCACGACCTGCTCGTAGTCGCCATCTGGGGCGCCGTCGCGACTGTCATCGCGGTCCGGCGGTTCCGTTGGGCGCCGTGGCGAAGTTGATCCCTCCGGCCACTAGCGTGTCCATACGACCTGACCTGCCGAGGCGCCCATATGCCTGAAGATCCTTCCTTCCGCTACGAGCGAATCAGCCCGAAGGCATACGAACACCCGGCCGACCGCGCCGCAACCTCCGCCATCCGATCAATTCCATTGATGGACAAGGTGATCAGGCGATTGACCGACATTTCGCACGAGCGCCGGTTCCGGCAGATTCTCGTCGGGAATTCAGTTCGCGTTGGGGAGACCCAAATTCCGAGCCTCTGGGCGGACTATCTCAGTAGCGGTCGGGCGCTCGACATCGACCCCGTGCCCGAGCTCTATGTAACTCAGACGCCCCTTTCGAACGCCATGACGGTCGGAGCCAAACGGCCATTGGTGATCGTCGCCTCGGGTCTCGTGTCCTCCTACGAGAATAAAGAGGTAAAGACCGTTCTCGCCCACGAGCTGGGCCACGTCCTGTCTGAGCACTACTACTACACGACCGTGCTCGTTCTGCTGTCCAGGTTCTTGCATGGTTCGTTGCCGAGTCCCCTCATCGGGCTTCCCGTCCGGGCGCTCTACGTCGCTCTCTTGGAGTGGGCACGGGCAGCCGAGCTGTCAAGCGACCGCGCGAGTGCCCTCGTCATGGGTGATCCGCTCGTGACGTGCGGGGTTCTCATGCGGATCGCAGGCGGTGCGATCGAAGGGATGAGCCTCGACGCCTTCATCACCCAGGCAACCGAGTACGCCGAGGAGGACGACCTGTTCGCGAGGTGGAGCCGTGCTTGGGTGGAGCTAGGTCTGAGTCACCCCTTCTCGGTTCGCAGGGTCCGCGAGCTGGTGGGATGGGTCAGCTCGGGGGATTATGACCGCATCCGAGGCGGCAATTACGTCAGGCGTGGAGAGGAGCCTCCTCCTTCCGCACAGTTCGAAGCCGCGGCCGAGCACTACAGGGAGCGGTTCACGCAGATGCTCGAACGTGCCTCCGGGGGCGTCCAGCGCCTCGCCGGGCAGTTCGACGAATGGCTGCGGGGTCGCGGCCGTGAGGGGTCGGGCCCACATGAGGATCACGACGAGGAATGGGACGATATGGACAGTGAGCCTTACCGCGTCAAGTCTCGTCCAGCGCCAGGCTGATCGCGTCGTCGACAGCCATCGTGCGGCCCAGGTGCCACACCTCTTCATGATCGACGACAGAGCTGCGCGCAATGGCAATGAGCGGGTCGTACATACGGCGGAAGAAATCGCGCAGGGGATACCCGACTGCGTCTCTGATCGACTCTGCTGAGGCAAAGAGCTTGAGGCCGTTTCTCTTCGGCCCTGAGCAACCTCAAGGGCCGCGAGCTCTTCGAGCACGTCGGCAACATCTCTGCTCCGATCGGCGGTGTCGCGGGCGATCGAGAGGCTCTCGCTCAGAGCCGACCGGGCATCAGCGAACGAACGCTGCTGGCGAGCCGTCGACCCGAGATTGGTGAGAGCAGCAGCAACGAGCGACCTGTCTCCGATCGACCGCGAGATAGCGAGGCTCTCCTCGTGCAGAGCTCGAGCCTTATCGAGGTCACCACGCTGCTGCCAGAAGAAGCCGAGGTTGTCAATGGAGCTCGGCGATCCGGCGCGAGTCGCCACACTCCCTGGCGATGGCAAGGCAATCCTCCATCAGCTCGCACGCTGCCTCGAGGTCCCCCCGGTATTCCGCCGTGATGCCGAGGCTCGCGAGCGCTGCCGCGGCGCCCAACTCGTCCCCTCTTCTTTGATACGAGGCGAGCGCATGTTCAAGATGTCTCGTCGCCTCGTCGAGATCGTGTCGTTCGGCAGCAACCACTCCGAGCATCCGGTGAGCATCAGCAAGTCCTTTGCTGTCGCCGGCATCGTCGAATACCTCGAGGTAGCCCTCGAGCAATGTGGCTGCCTGAACGACATCTCCTTCGTGCCAAGCCACCCATGCGAGATCGAGGCCGGTCCTGGCGGCGCCCGCCGGGTCTCCCCGCTGCCTGAACAGCTCCGCGCTCCGCTCGAGGAGCTCCCGTGCGACCGGATATTCCCCGCGGACTACAGCCAGCGTCCCCGCACCCAGCAACGCAGCTGGTCGATCCGTACTCGCCTCCTCTGACACAGCCAGTGCCCGCTCCAGCCATGAGGAACCCTCTGCGATATCCCCGTGGATCTTCCAGAACGGCGCGAGCCGTGAAGCGAGGCGGAGTGCTGCATCTTGGTGGTCCGACGACGAGCACCCGAAAGCAAGCGCCGCACGGAAGTTCTCATGGTCGGCGTGCGAAGGCATCGATCCACTTGCGCTGCTCCTCGCCTTCGAGATCGGACTCTTCGGCGAGCCTGAGGAACCAATTGAAATGGCGCTGTCGAAGACCTTCAGCCGCTCTTCGCTTCGTCCAGGTGCGCACTAGCCAGCGCCCTCACGGTTTCGAGCATGTCGTATCGAGGATCCGGTTCGTCGGTCTGCGGCACCACGAGGGAGCACTGCTCGAGGTGGGCGAGGAGCATGGGAACGAGCCCGTGACCCCGGGGCCGCAGATGGCCTGGGCAGCCGCCACCGTCCAGCCGCCCGCGGAAGGCGCCGAGGCAGTCGAAAAGGTCGGCGCTCCGCACCATCGAGAAGGTCGAAGCTCCATTCGAGGGCGGCACGTAACGTTCTCTGTCTCGGCAATGCTGCCCGGTTGCCCTCACTCAGCAACTGGAAACGATCATCCAGCAATCGGCGATCTGGCCGGGCTTCATCGATCCGACGCGGGCAGCCGCAAGCTCGATTGCGAGAGGGATGCCGTCGAGCCGACGGCAGATCTCCGCTAGCGCCGACGCGTTGTCGGCATCAGGGAGAATTCCGGGAACGTGTGGGTTGCACGCTCGACGAACAGTCTCACGGAGTCATATCCGACGAGCTGGGCGATTTCGGTCGTACCGGCGTCGGGCACTCCCATCGAGGGGATGCGCCATACGACCTCGGAGGGGATGCCAATCCGCTCCCTCTCGTCGCGAGGACGGTCCACTGCCGGGCAGGAGTCGCGCAACCGCTCGCAGAGTCTGGCACACGCGTCGAGGAGGTGCTCGCAGTTGTCGAGAACTATGAGAAGTCTCTTGCCATCGAGCGCTTTGCCAGGCTGTCCAGAGGGTCGAGGTCAGAGATTAGTCTGGACTCCCAGGGACTGTGCGAACGCGTTGCGGGACGAGGCCATCGCCCGTCAGTCCTGCAAGCTCCACCAACCAGGCTCCGTCGGCGTAATCGAGCAGCAAGCTCTCCGCGACCTCGATGGCCAGCCTGGTCTTTCCCGCGCCGCCCGAGCCGACGAGTGAGACGAGGTGGTCGCTTTGGAGAAGCTTTTTCAGCTCGGCTATGTCTCTCTCGCGTCCGATGAATGCTGTTCTTCGGAGCGGAAGGTTGTGGAGCCTCGGGGGAGGCCGCCTTGAGAGGGGGGAAGTTCGAGCGAAGCCGGGATGGACGATCTGGTGCAGGTGCTCGGGCTCCGGAAAGTCCTTCAAGATGTATGGACCAAGATCTCGGCTGTGAACTCCTTCGAGTCACCGAGTCTGGGCGCTTGCAATGCGAGTGTTGCGGCAGAGCACAGGATCTGACCGCCGTGCGCCGCGGAGGAGACCCGGGCGGCACGGTGGACGGCAAGCGAGGTGTAGTCCCCGTCTACCGGCATCGCCCGACCCGTGTGAAGCCCCATCCGGACCTTGATCGCCCGCCTCTCGCCGCCGCCGAGCGACGGGAATGCAAGCTGGCATGCGTATGCCGCGCCGATGCCGTCGGCGGCGTCCGCAAAGGCAGCGAAGCAACCGTCACCCTGGGTCTTGAGGAGGAATCCGTTGTTCTCCGTCACAACCGCTCTGACGATCTCGGTGGTAGCGCTTCAGCAGCTCCGGATACTCGGAGTCGAGCTCACGGTTCAGCCGGGTCGACCCCTCGATGTCCGTGAACAGAAAGGTGACCGACCCGTGCGGCAAAGTTGCGGGCACTTCCCGCGTCCCGGCCCCCGATTCGCTGTATGCGCTCATCGGACCCCTCGGCCAATACTCATCTCAGGCAATCGAAGGCCCAGCGGCACCCGTCAGGTGCGCGTGAGGACCCCGCCTCTTTGATATAGCTCGATCGTGTTGCCGCAGGGTCGTGGAGGAACGCCTGAAATCCAGGGCCGACCACCGGGATCGGTCACCTCCACACCCGATCCGCGCAGCTCGGCGACCGTCGCTGCCATGTCGCCGACGGCCAGAGCCAGGTGCTGGCCGAGATCGGGGGCGTGTGGCCTCGATCAGGTGCACCTGCTGGTCGCCCGCGTCGAGCCAGGCCCGCCGAAGCCGAAGTCGGGCCTGTCCGAACGCTGGGTCAGCCCGAGGACCTCCGTGTAGAACGCAGCGCCTCGCCACATCGGTGACGTTCACAGACACGTGATGCACCCCGATAGGTTCCATGCCCGAAATTCTGCCGCCTCCGACGGCCACGTCGGGCCAGGCCGCGTCTCGCCTTGCCGGGCGGTAGCCTGCGCCGGAATCCCGTCGGGTCGCCCGCGCCGATCGCCGTCGGAGCGGAACAGGAGCGATGAAGATGCGTTGGAACCTTCCCATCTGACCGGGTTCCCGAGGCCTGGTTCAATGTTGCCCCTCACCTTCCCGAGCCACTTCGCCCACCGCTTCACCCGGCGACGCGCGAGCCGATCGGTCCCGACGACCTCGCTCCTCTCTTCCCGATGGCCCTCATCGGCCAGGAGATGACGGCCGACCCGTGGGTCGACATTCCCGGTGAGGTGCTCGACGTTCTCAAGCTCTGGCGTCCCACGCCGCTCGTCCGGGCGGAGCGGCTCGAGCGGGCGCTCGGAACGCCGGCGCGGATCTACTACAAGGACGAGTCGGTCTCGCCCGCCGGCTCGCACAAGCCGAACACCGCCGTTCCGCAGGCGTTCTACAACCACGAGGAAGGCGTCAAGCGGCTCACGACCGAGACCGGGGCCGGGCAGTGGGGAAGCGCACTCGGCTTCGCGACCTGCCTGTTCGATATGGAGTGCAAGGTCTACATGGTGAGGGCCTCGTTCGAGCAGAAGCCGTACCGCAGGGTGATGATGGAGATCTGGGGTGCCGACGTCGAGCCTTCACCGGTCGACGATCCGGCTCACCCCGGATCCCTCGGCAGTGCGATCAGCGACGCCGTTCGCGACGCAGCCGGCCGCGAGGACAGCCACTACTCGCTCGGCTCGGTCCTCAACCACGTCCTTCTGCACCAGACGGTCATCGGGCTCGAAGCCAAAGAGCAGCTGCGGGACGCGGGAGAGGAGCGACCGGACCTGGTGATCGGCTGCTGCGGAGGTGGTTCGAACCTGGGCGGACTCGCGCTCCCGTTCGTCCCGGACCCCGACGTCGCGCTTCTCGCCGTCGAGCCTTCGTCATGCCCGACGCTCACGGCCGGCCGCCTCGACTACGACTTCGGCGACACGGCAGGGATGACACCGCTGCTGTCCATGTACACGCTCGGCCACGACTTCGTCCCGCCCCCGATCCATGCCGGAGGTCTGCGCTACCACGGCGACGCTCCGATCATCTCCAACCTCGTCGAACACGGTCGGATGCAGGCGGCGGCCTACCCGCAGGGAAAGGTCTTCGAGGCGGCGGTCCAGTTCGCCCGCACCCAGGGGACGATCCCCGCACCCGAGACCGCACACGCAATCCGGGCGGTCATCGACGAGGCGCTTGCGGCAAAGGAGCGTTCGGAGGAAAAGGTGATCCTCTTCGGCTACTCGGGTCACGGCCTGTTGGACCTCGGGGCGTACGACGACTACCTCCACGGCAGGCTCGTCGACTCCTGACGGCTCCTACGCCCAAGGAATCATCGTCAGGCCTTGGCCCGTCGAATCTCGAAGATAAAGGCAGAATCGAGGGTCGTGCCTGGACAGCCTCGACCTGTACGAGAGGTTTAGACATTATCACACCTCCGTAACTACCACATGTCGGTCCGTCGGTTAGGATTGACCTGCACCTGAGGTGGAGGAGGGGCCGATGGCAAGTCACGACGGTCTGGCGCGCCGGGTGGCGCGCTCGGAGCCGATCCGATCTGGAAGATCAGGGCTTTCCGCGGCCCGCAGGTCTGCAAGATCGTCGGCATCACCTACCGGCAGCTCGACTACTGGGCCAGGACTGGGCTTGCTCAGGCCTTCGATCACCGACGCCCGGGGGAGCGGCACCCAGCGCTGCTACTCGTACCACGACGTCCTCGACCTCAAGGTGATCAAGCAGCTTCTCGATGCCGGGGTGTCGCTGCGCCAGGCCCGCCGGGCGGTCGAGTGCCTGCGCGAGGACCTCGGAGCCGACCTCGCCACTGCGAATCTCGTTCTCGCGGGTCGGACGCGGTGCTCGCCCACTCGGAGGGCGAGGTGGTGGACCTGCTCCGCGGAGGCCAGGGGGTGCTCAACATCGTTCCGCTGTGCGGCCTCGTCCAGGAGCTCGAAACGGACATCGTCCGGTTCGGACGGGGCCGGTCGATCGAGGCCGCCGCCGAGGCACAGGCCCGAGCAGACGGCACAGGGCGCTTGACCAAGGTCCGACACGCGCCGCAGGGCGCGTCGAAGAGTCACTGCATTCGCTCACGACTCCGAACGCCATGTCGCCGAGTTGCTCGACTTCTACGGTGTCCGCTGGGAGTACGAGCCGGTCCAGTTCGTGCTCGACTGGGACGAACGGGGCCGGCCGACGAGCGCATTTCGGCCTGACTTCTACCTGCCCGACCACGGCTGCTTCATCGAGGTCACGACTCTCAACCAGCGGCTCGTCACCCGAAAGAACGCCAAGGTGCGCAGGCTGAAGGAGCTCTACCCCGAGATCACGGTGAAGCTGCTCTACCAGCGCGACATCCTGGCGCTCGACGCCAAGTACCACCTCGAACCGACCTCTTCGCCTGCCGCCTAGGCTCCGGGGCCGTGACCCGATCCGAGCCCGCCGCCGCCGAGGCGGGCAAGGCCACCGGGCTCGAGAAGCACTCGCCTCTCGAGGCCGCGCACCTGGCCCTCGGGGCGAAGATGGTCGGGTTCGGGGGCTGGCGAATGCCACTTTCGTACCCCGGCGGCACCATCGCCGAGCACCAGGCGTGCCGGACCGATGCGGTCGTGTTCGACGTCAGCCACCTGGGAACGGTTCGCGTTGCAGGCAGGGGCGCGTTCGATGTGCTCCAAGGCGAGCTGAGCAACGACCTGCGAAAGGTTCGTCCCGGGCCGTGCGCAGTACACGCACCTGCTGGACGACGGCGGACGGCTCCGTCATGGACGACATCATCGTGTGGTGGCTGGGCGAAGACCTGTTCGACGTCATGCCCAACGCATCGAACACCACGAGCGTCCTCGATGCGCTCGGCGGAGAGGACACCACTGCAGAGCGTGCAGTGCTCGCCGTCCAAGGGCCCGACGCGCGCGTGCGAAGTTGGGCTCGTGTCAGCCCGCAGGCGGCTTCGGTCGCCCGGTTCGATGTCGGCTATTTCGACTGGGACGGGTGCGAGTGCACCGTCGCCGGGACCGGGTACACAGGGGAGGACGGGGTCGAGTGCTCTGTCCCGGCCCATGCGGCAACCTCGTTCTGGGAAGCCGTGGTCGACGCAGGCATAAGGCCCGCGGGCCTCGGCGCTCGCGACACGCTCAGGCTCGAAGCCGGGCTCCCTCTGCACGGTCACGAGCTCGGGCCAGGCATCACCCCCCTGCAGTGCGGGCTCGGCTGGGTCGTCGGGTGGGACAAGGAGAGCTTTCGCGGCAAGGCCGCGCTCGAGCGAGAGCGTCTCGCCGGGCCACGACGGTCCATGAAGGGCCTTGTCGCAGACGGCCGCCGCCCGCCACGTGAGAGCAATCCCGTGGAGCTCCGATCGCGTCGAGGTCGGCAAGGTCACCAGCGGAAACTTCTCACCCGTCCTCGGCCGTGGGATCGGTCTCGCCCTATTGGACACCTCCGCAAACGTGGCATACGGCGACGAACTGGTAGTCCGGGTGGGGGACAGCGAGCTCCCCGTCCGGGTGACCAAGCCACCCTTCGTGCGCGACGGCCAGCCGGCGATCGAGCTGGCGGCGCGCTGAGCTCTGGATCAAAGATCCCCACCGATGCCCGACTACACCCCACACACCGGCGACGAGATCGAGCAGATGCTCGGCTTCTTGGGCCTGAGCTCACTCGACGACTTGTTCTCCACCGTCCCCGACGCCCTGCGACTCGCCACCGGACTCGATCTCGACGACGGCCTGCCCGAGCCCGACGTCATGGCACACATCGACGACCTGGCTCACAAGAACAAGCCCACAGGCCGCAAACTCGTCTGCTTCGCCGGCGGCGGAGCTTATGACCACGAGACCCCCGCAGTTGTCCGCGCACTCGCTTCGCGCTCCGAATTCGTCACCTCTTACACGCCATACCAGCCCGAGGTCGCCCAAGGAGTGCTGCAGGCGCTGTTCGAGTTCCAGACGCTGATCGCACGACTGTCCGGAATGCAGGTGGCGAACGCCTCCTTGTACGACGGAGCCGCCGCAGTCGTAGAGGCAGTGAACCTCGGCGTCGCCTCGTCGGGTCGAAGCACGGTCTGGGTGTCTTGCGGGTTGAACCCGTGATGGCGAGCGGTGTTGCGCACCTTCTCGTCGGGAACGGGCCACGACATCGTCGAACTGCCGATGTCCGGGGGCTCGACCCGATGGGGGGAACCCGGCTCAGCCGGCCCGGCAGGCGATCCGCCTGGCGTTGTGGTCGTCGCGTACCCCAACTATCTCGGCTGCCTAGAAGACCTGCGAGCGGCAAGGGAGGTGTGCGACCGGACGGGCGCGCTGCTCGTCGTGGCATTCGACCCTGTTTGCTCCGGGATCCTCCGGTCACCGGGCGATTGGGGCGCCGACGTCGTGGTCGGCGAGGGCCAGGCGCTCGGCACGGCTCTCAGCTTCGGCGGGCCTTACCTCGGCTTGTTCGCATGCACGCTCGAGCACGTGAGGAGGTTGCCGGGGAGGCTTGTCGGCGAGACCGCCGACGCCGACGGTCGCCGCGCCTACGTGACGACGCTTCGCGCAAGAGAGCAGGACATCCGCCGCGAGAAGGCGACCTCCAACGTCTGCACGAACCAGACCCTGATGGCGGTGACGGCTGCCATCCAACTGGGTTGGTTGGGCTCTCGCGGTCTGGAGGAGGTGGCGTTGCGCTCTGCTCGCGCCGCGGCCTACTGCCGGCAGAGCCTCGTGTCACTCGGCGGAATCGAGCCTCTGGTCGATGCACCGGTGTTGCGCGAGTTCGCCTTGCGGCTCCCGATCGACGCACCGACCGTCGTGGATCGTATGGTCGACGCAGGGTTCTTGGCCGGCATCCCCCTCGAGCCGGCCTACGCCGGGGGGAGAGATGACGCTCTGTTGGTGGCACTCACCGAAAGGCGTACGAGGGCCGAGATCGACGCATTCGTGACGGCTATGGACAAGGCGGTCAGGTGACGATCGACTCGGACGACTCGATGCCGCAAGCCGGTGCTTCGCCGGGCGGCCGCGCCAGCTCCGCTCCTTTGATCGGCCGCGACACCGAGCCCACCCTCTTCGAGCTCTCCCACCCCGGCCGCAAGGCCTGGCAACTTCGCTCTACAGGCATCCCCGAGATCGCGCTGGAAAAGCTCGTCCCCGAGCAGCACCGCCG
Source organism: uncultured Acidimicrobiales bacterium (assembly GCA_963801315.1). Lineage (GTDB taxonomy): Bacteria > Actinomycetota > Acidimicrobiia > Acidimicrobiales > CAVXTF01 > CAVXTF01. The sequence continues at coordinate 644,509 of CAWDEI010000007.1, forward strand.
CTCGGCGCCGGTGTCTGTGGCCGAGGTGTCCGAGCGCGATCTCGTCGGCCACTTCACGAGGCTCTCCCACAGGCAGTACTCCGTCGACCTCGGGGCATACCCGCTCGGATCGTGCACCATGAAGTACAACCCGAAGTTCTGCGACGCGGTCGCAATATTGCCCGGCCTGTGCGACGTCCATCCCGGCGCTCCCGATCGATGCACTCAGGGCTGGCTCGAGCTGCTCGTGGAGCTCGAGGAGACTCTCTGCGAGATAACCGGTATGGCGGCCGCGACCCTTCAACCGGCAGCCGGCGCGGCCGGGGAGCTCACCGGCCTTCTCCTCATGCGTGCATGGCACTCGGCTCAGGGACGCCCGAGGACCAAGGTGGTGATCCCGGACTCGGCGCACGGCACCAACCCGGCATCGGTCTCCTTCGGGGGCTTCGAGGTCGTCACCGTGGCTTCGAACGATCGCGGGCTCGTCGATCTCGACCAGCTTCGCTCCGTCCTCGACGAGGACGTCGCCGGCATCATGCTGACGAACCCGAACACCTTGGGGCTGTTCGAGGAAGAGATCACGGAGATCGCGGCGGCCGTCCACGACGTCGGCGGGTTGCTCTACTACGACGGGGCGAACCTGAACGCCATCGTCGGCATGGTCCGTCCCGGCGACATGGGGTTCGACATCGTCCACCTGAACCTCCACAAGACCTTCGCCACACCCCACGGCGGCGGGGGCCCGGGCGCCGGGCCGGTCGCGGTCTCGGAGCGACTCGTGCCCTTCTTGCCGGGACCTCGACCGGTGCGCCTCGGTTCGAGTCCTGACGCCGACGACCATGACGGGCAACCGCCGCGCTACGGCTGGGACACCCCAGCAACGCTCGATCGGCAGGGTCCACTCCTGGCACGGCAACGCCCTCGTTCTTGCCCGCGCTCTTGCGTACATAGAGGTGAACGGCGGCGACGGGTTGCGGCGCGTCGCCAAGCTGGCCGTGCTGAACGCCAACTGGTTGCGACAACGTCTCAGAGGCGTCTACGACACCCCGTTCGACCGCCCCTGCATGCACGAGCTCGTCCTTTCGGTTTCATCGCTGAAGCGACGAAGCGGGGTGCGCGCGCTCGACGTGGCGAAACGTCTCATAGAAGAAGGATTTCACTCGCCCACCGTCTACTTCCCGCTCATCGTCGACGAGGCGCTCATGATCGAGCCGACCGAGACGGAGAGCCCGCAGACCTTGGAAGCACTGGCTCAGGCATTCGAGAGGATCGCTGCCGACGCGGTCTGCGAAGGGGGCGCCGAGCGCGCCCACGAGGCTCCGCATGCGACCCCGGTCCGCAGGGTGGACGAGGCAAGAGCCGCGCAGGCGTCTAGTGCCGACAGAGGACGCTCGCTAGCGGCTCACAGCGGGCTCGTCCGAGGCAGCCTCCGGCTCCCCGGGCGCTTGCTTGGAGGCTTTTTCCTCGTTGTGGTCCTGGATCGCCTGCATCACGGCACCGCCCGCCGCGCCGATGAAGGTCGGCCGGTTCTCCGCGGCCCAGTCGCGAGAAGAGGCGAGCGCCGGAAGCGAACCTTGGAACCTCGGCATGACCTCGCGGGCGAACAGCTCGTAGGAGTGGAGCGTCGGTTCGCGGTCGGCCCATTCGTGAGCCATCAGGAGGAAGGTCCCGAACCCACCCGACTGGTCCTGAAGCCGCTCGATCTGGGCGATCGCCATCTCCGGCGTGCCGACGACCGCGAAGCCCGTGTTGTTGATCGCGTCGACCATCTCCTCCACGTGCAAGGTCTGGGGCGCGAGCGGTAGAGCGGCGACACGCTCGAAGTAGTCGATCCATTGCGCGAGCCCGAACTCGACGTCCGCGCGCGCCTGTTCTTCTGTCTCCGCGAGGTGCATAGGCCCGACGAGCCGCCACTTGCGGCGGTCCACGGTCGTGCCGAATTCGAGCGCTCGCTCCTCCATGACCTGCCAGTGGCTACCAAGCAGGTCGAATCCTCCGGCGGACGTCGCACCGATCGAGAGCAACGACAATCCGAAGCGTCCGGCAGCGCGCGGCCCGGCAGGGGAGATCTGCGCTGCGACGGCGATCTCGAAGCACGGGTCCGAAAACGGCCGCAGCTGGGTCCTCGCGTCGCGAAGGGTGAACCATCCGGGATCGCGGCGTCACCAGGCTCGAGCCGTCGAGCAGGGCGAGGATCGCCTCGAGCGCCTCCTCCATCATCTGGCGCTGAGACATCGGGTCGATGCCCATCATGAACGCGTCGGACGGGAGGGCTCCCGGGCCCACCCCCATCATCATCCGCCCTCTCGTCAGGTGGTCGAGCAGGACCATCCGGTCCGTGAGGATGAGAGGGTGGTGATAGGGGAGCGAGCTCACGCCCGTCCCGAGTCGGATGTGGCGCGTGCGCTCCGCGAGGACGGCTATGAAGACCTCAGGAGAGGCGATTATCTCGAAGCCCGCCGAATGGTGCTCTCCGATCCAAGCCTCGTCGAAGCCGAGCTGGTCGAGCCGGACGACCAGCTCCAGGTCACGCTCGAGAGCGAGAGTCGGGTTCTGGCCGACCGGATGGAATGGCGCGAGGAAAATGCCGAAACGCATCGGCGCGTCCACTTTCAACCTCCTTCGGGGGTTGGCGGAATTCAGAGATCAGTCGAGCAGGTCGGGCTGCTCCCGGACGATCCGCTGGTAGAGAGGCTGGAAGTTGAGCCAGCCGATGTAGTGGCCGCCCACCTGGCTGGCGGTGAGGGACGCGTCGTCCTCGTCGATCAGCCTCGGTTTGCCCGCCGCCTCGGCGAGCAACTGGGCCTGGCAGGAACGCTCCATCGTGATGAACCACCATGCGGCCTCGTCGACACTGTGGCCGACCGTGAGAAGGCCGTGGTTCCGAAGGATGCAGGCCTTGTTCTCGCCTAGGGCGACAGCGATCCGCTTGCCTTCTTCGACGTCGACCACGACGCCTGTGAAGTCGTCGAACAGCGCGTGGTCCTCGTAGAAGGCGCAGACGTCCTGGGTCAGAGGGTCGAGCAGCCGGGCGAGCGAGGACCACGACTTCCCGTACACCGAGTGAGCGTGAGCGGCAGCGATCACGTCGGGCCGGGCGGCATGCACCGACGAGTGGATGGCGAACGCGGCGACGTTCACTGGTCTGTCGCCCTCCACCACCTCTCCCGTCGAACTGACCCGAATGAGGTCAGAGACCCGGATCTGCCCGAAGTGCTCGGCGAAGGGATTGACCCAGAAAGAATCGGTGTGCTCGGGGTCCCTCGCCGTGATGTGACCGGCGATCCCTTCGTCGAACCCGCACTTCGAGAACAGCCGGAAGGCTGCGGCGAGCCTCTGCTTGCGGTGCAGGCGTTCCTCTTCGACCGAGTCGAATGTCGGCGGCACGGGAATCCGCGCCGACATCTCCTCAAGGGTTATTCCCACTGCCCTCTCCTCGCTCGGTCGGGCGTCCGTTTCCAGTGCATCCTACGACCGGGTACGCCGGCCGTGCGGTGTCCTCAGCCCTGCGCACCTCCCGGTCCAGCAGCGGGTGACAGCGATCCGCCGATAGATCATCTGTGATCTATATCATCTAGGTTATGCCGACTCGACACCGGTAGCCACGAGGGGTCGGTGTCGAGCCGAGCGAAGAGTCGCCACCGTGCTCCGGCTCGTCGCCCGAGGCCTGGGCCCGCTACGAGCGGGCACGCACGGCGATCATGATCGGAAGCACGGTCAGGGCCGCCCGCAAGAGGGCGGGCGTGACCCAGGCGGAGCTCGCGAACTGTGTGCTCGACCAGCCAGCCCGCGATAGCGAGGCTCGAAAAGGGACAGGTGGCTCCGACGGTGGTCAGCCTCGACCGCATAGCGCGGGCCCTCGGTGCGGAGCTCGTCATCGACTTCGAGCCGGTCGCAGCGATCGCGGGGGAGCGCGCAGCTGGGAGCCCGGGCCTGATCGGGACGCGGCTGCTGCTTCGTATATGCCAGTACTCCGGAGTTCGCGGAACGTAGAGTGACCGCCGATGATGCCGCCTGACCCGTCTAGCGCTTCGCCCTCCGCCACCAGCGCCGCCGGCGACGCCGGCTCGGTGATTCTCGCGGGTCTGGTGCTCGTGGCGCTCGTTGCCGTGGCAGTCGTCGTGCTCCTGCCGAAGGACAAGCAGAGCGCTGCGACTCCTTCGGAGGCGAGCACCCAGGCGAGCCAGGGGACCGGCGGATCCTCGAAGACGAAGCCGAAGCGAACCGTCGACGACCACGACCGATCCCGATGCCGGCCTACCAGCGCTGGGCACCCCGACGGCTTCTGACCCTTTGAGGGTCCTCGAGGTGGGGGACTCCCTCGGCGAGGACCTGGGATTCAGGTTGCAGGCCGACCTCCCGGCCACCGGGCGTGGCGACCGTAACCATGGACTCCCAGGGAGACACCGGGTTGTCGAACGCGAACTACTACGACTGGCCCGCTCACCTCCAGCAGGATCTTGCCGCCGCCGTCCGCAGATCGTCGTGATCTTCCTCGGAGCGAATGACGGCGCAGGGCTTCGACGTGAACGGCGTCCCCGAGGATTACGGGTCTCCCGAATGGATTACCGTTTACACGCAACGTGTGGACGAGATGCTCCAGGAATCGAACCAGGCAGGAGCTCGAGTCGTCTGGGTCGGCATGCCGCTCATGCAGGACCCGACCCTCAACTCCGAGATGCTGCAGCTGGACGCGATCTACAAGACAACAGTCGGCGAAATTCCCTGGAACTCTGTACCTGGCCTCGACTCCAGTTCTGTGCCCCGACGGCCAATTCACCTTCTCGATCACGGTCGTCGGGGGAGTCCGAGGTCATCAGGACTCCCGACGGAGTGCATCTCACCACTCCTGGCGCAGAGCTGCTGGCTCAGGCGGTGATCAGCGGGATCGACGCCCGATGGCACCTGACCCTGAAGGACCCCCCGACGACCTGAGCGCAGGAGACGGGGGGCCGTCCCGAATACCTGCTTGAAGGCATGTCGAGGGTGATGTCCCGGTGCGATCCTGGTCCGGCCAGCGGCTCGTCACGACCTTTCCGCGGGTGAAGAAATGGACCCCCTCCGACCCGTATGCGTGAGTGTCACCGAACAAAGAGTTCTTCCAGCCCCCGAACGAGTAGTAGGCGACGGGGACAGGGATCGGCACGTTCACGCCGACCATGCCCACCTCGACCTCGTTCTGGAAACGCCGTGCTGCGCGTCCGTCGTTCGTGAAGATGGCCGTGCCGTTGCCCCAGGGGTTCTGGTTCACGAGGTCGATGCCTGCTTCGTACGAATCGACCCGGACCACACACAGCACCGGGCCGAAGATCTCTTCGGCGTAGATCGACATCTGCGGAGTCACATGGTCGAACAATGTCGGACCCAGCCAGAAGCCCCCGGGTTCGCCATCCACCGGGTCGTCCGCCCGTCGACGACGAGCCTGGCACCCTCTGCCAGACCTGCTTGGAGGTAAGCGGCCACCTTGTCACGGTGCGCACCTGTCACGAGCGGGCCCATGTCGGTTCCCCTTAGACCGTCGCCGACCTTGAGCGTCGCCAACCGGTCGGCGATCCGTCGGTCAGCTCGTCTGCAACGGGCTCGACCGCCACCACGACCGAGATCGCCATGCAGCGCTCGCCCGCAGAGCCGAAACCCGCGTTCACAGCTGCGTCGGCAGCCATGCTCGAGATCGGCGTCGGGAAGAACGATCATGTGGTTCTTCGCGCCACCGAGAGCTTGGACACGCTTGCCGGAGCGGGTCGCCGGTCTCGTAGACGTAGCGGGCGATCGGTGTCGACCCGACGAACGAGACAGATCTTACGTCGAGGATGCTCGAGGATGCGGTCGACCGCCACCTTGTCGCCGTGAACGACGTTGAACACGCCGGCGCGGCAGACCCGCCTCTGCCCACCGCTCGGCCATCCAGATGGAGGCGGACGGGATCCTTCTCGCTCGGCTTGAGCAGCACGGTGTTTCCACAGGCAATGGCGATGGGGAAGAACCACGCCGGGAACCATCGCGGGGAAATTGAAAGGGCTGATGATCGCGGCCACGCCGAGCGGCTGGCGCATCGAGTAGACATCGACTCTGCGTGCTCACCTCCTCCGAGTAGCCACCCTTCAGCAGCTGAGGGATTCCGCAGGCAAATTCGATGACCTCGAGAGCGCGAGATACCTCGCCTGCCGCGTCGGAGAGCACCTTCCCGTGCTCTGAGGTGACGATGGAGGCGAGCTCGGCCGCCCGATCCGCGAACAGCTCCCTGAACGCGAACAGGATCTTGGAGCGCTGAGCCAGAGACGAATGTCGCCACGAGTTGAACGCGGCCGTCGCCGCGTCTACAGCGTGATCGACGTCCGCTTCGGACGCAAAGGCGACCCGTTTCGTCACCCGTCCTGTCGACGGGTCGAAGACGTCGCCCGTCCGCCGCCGAGCGAGTCGTACGGTTTGCCGTCGATCCAGTGCTTGACCAGGTCGGGCGTTGCTGGATCTGCCACGGGCACGATTCTCGCGTTCTAGCCAGAAGTCGTCACAACACGCGAACGGCTCGTTGAATATGCTGATCGCAGCGTGGCGGGAGGTCGAGGTGCCGCAGGACGATCCGACGAACCGGGCGGGGGAGCATACCGACCCTCCGGCTGTCCCCGTCGTAGCCCCCGAGCAAGAGGCGCCGAAGGTGGCCCCGGTCTCGGGTGCGGCGGATACCGAGGCGGTGGCTGCCGTGGTTGGCGATCATAGGGGTCGTGATCTTGGCGCTCGCAGTGGCGTTGCCGCTGACTCTCGGTGGTTCGTCGTCGTCGTCACGCCGACGCCGTCTGACTCGAACGGGGACGGTCACCGGTACGTACCTGACGACGTCGGTCCAAGATGCGAAGCTCGTGTTCGTCTCGCTCGCCGAATCCGGATCCGATCTGGTCGGCACCCTGACGGTGACAACCACGGGCCCTGCACGACAAGCACGTGGTGGTCGCATCGCTACACGGTCACCGGCACCGTCTCGGGATCGAACGCTGCACCTAACCTTGGCGCCGATCGGACGAGCGGCGGCCTGCACGCTCAACGCCACCTACGTGTCGGGACGATCACCGCCACGTTCGACTGGGGCGCACTTCGGCTGCAACGAGGGACTCTTGCGGCAAGTACCGTCTTCTCGTGAAGCAGGAGCACTCCACCTTGCTCAGCTGAGGTGCATCAGTCTGGCCGGCCGATCCCGTCCAGCTAGGCGGATTGCACCGCAGATGCGTTTACGACTTCGACACCCTCCGCCTCGAGGGATCTCTCCACACCCTCGGCCACGTCCGCGGCGCTCTCTCGCCGTCGTAGGTGGCGTGGGCGCCACGGGGGAGCACCACCTCGAAGCCCTCTCCAGGGCGCCACGGCTGGTGGCCTCGATGCAGAACTCGCTCTGCATCCCGCGACGACGACCCGGTCGACGTGGCGCCTCCTGAGGCGGTCCGGCCAGGCCCGGGTTCGCGGGAAGTGTCCGACTGGTCCTTGCGCACGACAATTTCATCGCTCTGCGGGCTCGAAAACGAGCTCCCAGCCGAGCGGGTGCTGGCTCATCGGGATCCCCGGGAGACCCGTCGTTCTGCACGTGGACGACGACGGCTCGAGCCGCTCGGGCCTTGTCGAGCAGCTCGACGAAGCGCGGACTTCATCTCGACGGCAGAAGGAACCGGCTGCTGCGCCCTCGAGCATGTTGCGCTGCGCGTCGACGAGCACGAGAGCGGTCCGCATGTCCTCTTACTTAGCCCACGGGTGCGACGACAGTTCGAGAGGGGCGCGATCCGTTCGGAAATCCAGATGTCGTAACTTGACATAAGATACATTATCGGCGGCTTAGGTTGATTTTGGGACTGCAGGCATCGGCCCCTTGGTCGCACTCCGACGGAGGACCTGGCGCAGCTTCATACCCCCGCCCGTGCCCAGGATCGACCTTCGGTAGATCTCAGCCGCAAGCTTCGCGACGAAGAACGTCCCCACGATGCTGAGCGCCGCCGATGCTGCGAACTCCCACCAGGTCGCCTTTCCCAGGCCCACCAGAACGGGCATCGCGAAGGGCGCCGTCGGCGGCAGGTAGGCGAGCACCTTGAAGAACGCGGACGCGTTGCCGGTGCTGGCGGTGGTCAGAGCCGTGATGTAGCCGACGAGCATCGGTACCGCGATCGGGAACGCCAAGGTCTGCAGCTGGTCCTGGCGCTCCGCGAGCGACCCGGCGGCCGCGTAGACCCAGCAGTAGAACGAGTAGCCGAGCACGACCCATACGAGCGAGCCGATCACGTCGAGCGGCGCCGACCCTGCCAGCAGGTCCGAACCGACTCCGCTCGCGAGCACGAGCGCGAAGGCCACGATCACCGCCGCCTGGGCCAGTGCGACGGCCCCGATGCCGAGCACCTTCCCGGCGAGCAGCTGGATCGGGCGCAGCGACGACAGGAGCACCTCCACCACCCGGCTCGACTTCTCCTCTGCGACCCCCATCAGTGTCCAGGTGCCGTATTGGGAGAGCAGGATGAACACGAGGATCACAGCAAGGACCGAAGTCAATGTCGAGCTCGCTTTCGCAGCGGCCTCCGCCGGTACCAGGCTCGTGACCCTCGGTGGCACGGGGTGGGCAACCAGAGCCGCCTGCCGCGGCGTGAGCACGGGCGTCCTCGAACGCTGTCACCTGAGCCAGGTTCGAGGAGACTGCACTTACGAGCTGTGCGGTACCCGAAGTGTCGCCGGCGACGATCTGTTCCTTCACCACGATCGATCCGCGTCGACCACGACCAGGGCAACCCGGCCCGAGCGCAGGTCCACGTCCGCGTCGGCCAAGGTGTCTTCGGCGACCAGCTCGACCTTCGCGTGGACTTGAGAGGCAGCGGACAGGACCGCTTCACGGTAAGGGGCCGGGAGGGGTCCGACTACCCCCACGTGATCCACGGCCGTCGAATTCGTGTGCAGCACCGGGATCACGATCGCCGCAGCAACGGCTGCGAGGATGACGACGGTCCCCACGCGGAAGATCCGTCCACGCGTGCGTTCCCTGATCTCGCGCGCCGCGACGATGAGGATGTCGTGGTTCATCGGAGCGCGTCCCGGAAAACTTCCGACAACCTGCGACGCTCGAAGACGAATTCGGTCACCCGCCCTGCTGCCATCGCGGCCTTGAGTACCGCCTGGCTGTCGACACCTTCTTCGAGCACGAGCCGCGCGGCTCCACCCGACACCTCGGACACGTGAACCCCGGCGAGCGAGCGCGCCCACGCCGCATCCCTGTCCTCCTCGACCCGCACGACCAGCCTCGGTCGGCCTCCGGCTGCGAGGTCGTCCACCCTTCCGCTCACGACCATGTGCCCGTGGTCGATGATCGTCACCGCCTCGCACAGGTCCTCGACGAGGTCGAGCTGGTGGCTGGAGAACAGGACGCAGCATCCTGCCTTCGCCTGTTCGACGAGAACCTCTCCGATGGCGTCTATCCCGGCAGGGTCCAGTCCCGTCAACGGCTCGTCGAGTACGAGAAGCTCCGGCGAGTGGATGAGAGCCGCTGCCAGCTGGACCCGTTGCTGGTTCCCGTGCGACAAAGCGTGGACTCTGCTCGCGATCCTGTCTGCGACTCCGAGACGCTCGAGCCAGGTCCGGGTGGCCGCGCGCGAGTCGGCCGCGGTCATGCCATGCAGTCGGCCCAGGTACTCCAGCTGCTCCCCCACGAACATCGCGGGATACAACCCTCGTTCTTCGGGCATGTAACCGAACCGGCGACGCTCGGTCTGCCCTACTGGGGAACCGTTCCACGAGATCGTGCCGGCACTCAGGTCGACGAGACCGAACAGCGCTCTCATCGTCGTCGTCTTGCCTGCACCGTTCGGACCGAGGAATCCCACCACCTGGCCGGAGGTGACCGAAAAGGTCAGACAGTCGAGGGCGACTACCGATCCGAACCGGCGCGTCAGGCCGTCGAAGGTCAGGACGGCCACGAGATCAACCGAAGCGCGACACCCTCACGGCGCTGAGTTTCAGTCGCGGGAATTCGGGCCGTGTTCTGTCGCGTCGGCGAGACCATCTGCACACCTCTGGAGGAATCTCTTCAGGATCGCACGGGGCAACAGGCCGGAACCAGGAAAACGGGCGAAGAATGTCGAGTGCCAGAGGATCTCCGTTCCGGTCCCGTCCGGCGAGTCCTCGAGATCGACTACGCCGACATACTCGCGCATGTATGGAGAAAGGGCCCCCTTCAGGTATGCGTAGGAGATCTGGCGATCGCGTGTCGACGACAGGAGTCGCTCGCGCCCGCTCATCCCCATGTAGCGGGTCTCCTTTACGGCTCCTGGCCCCTCTCCCCCGCCCGGAGCCGGCTCGACCAGGGTGACGGAGCTGAACGGCGACCATCCCGCCCAGGTCGAGCTGTCTGACAGGAGCCGGAAGACCTCGTGACGCGACGCCCGTGACCGGGCCTTCGCCCTGATCTGGATCTGCTTCGCCACGTTTGCCTCCAAGGTCCGGAAACGCTCCGCCAGATGTACCATCTGGTACACTAAACCGGCAAATGGCCAGGCCGAACCCTCGCCAGGAGCTTCTCGAGGCTGCGGTCGCGCACGTCTCTGCGCACGGTGTGAGTGATTTCAGCCTCCGCGAGCTCGCCCGAGCGATCGGGACGAGCCACAGAATGCTCATCTACCACTTCGGCTCCAAAGAAGAGCTGCTGGTCGCGATCGTCGAGCAGAACGAAAAGTCTCAGCAGGACTCCATGCTCGAAGCCTTCGCGAATGGGGAAACCTCCATCGCGGACCTGCTCCGTGGAGCGTGGAGGAGGCTGGCCGATCCCTCGATGTGGCCGTCCGAGCGGTTGTTCTACGAGCTCTACGGTCAGGCTCTGCAAGGCAGGAACGGAACCACGTCCCTTTTGGACGGGATCGTCTCTTCATGGATCGAGCCTGCCGCAGAGCTCATGGGCGGACTCGGGGTGTCGACCGCGCACGCCAAGGCGCAGGCGCGGCTCAACCTTGCCGTCGTGAGGGGACTCCTCCTCGACCTGTTGGCCACGGGCGACGTCGAAGGGACGCACGATGCTATGGAGCACTATGTCTGTCTGCTCGAGGCGTGAACTACCCCGGGTGATTCTCGTACGCCTACAGCCGCGATTGCCTTCACCGATTGCGCGCTAAGTGATTCGGTCAATGTCGAGCGACCAGATTGTTCAAGATGGCTGGCCGTGGCGTTCTGCTCACTGCGGCACGGCGGCGGACCCTGGGGGGGCTCGGGTCCGGATCGCCGTGCCGCATGACGAGAATACATAGGCGGACTCGTAAGTACTTGGACCATTTCAATTCCGCGTCACGATCAAGCAATAGAGCTCATATCGCCCACACCAAATGTTGCAACGAGGCTCATTGACGAAATGAGCGTATTTTTCAGTCGCGCCTCAAGTGGCGAGCCACGATTGACTGCAGGTCCTGGAATGCGAACGGTCGCGCTAGGAATTCATCTACTCCCCGCTCGAGCGCCTCGGCCCGCCTGCTGTCGTGCGCGCTGAAAACGACGACAGGTGCGTTCTTCAGCCCGGGCGATACGCGTAGCTCCTCGAGTATCTCGAGGCCGTCCTCGTTGCCGAGCGCCAAGTCGAGCAAGACCATGTCGACCCCTTGATGTTGGCCGACATACCTCGCAGACGAGAGTCCAAATGCCTGCACGACCTCCACGCCCAGTGGGTCCAGGCACTGTGCTACGAGTGAGCCCATATCCGGTTCGTCGTCGACGATGAGGACACGACTCATTCAGAGTCGCCGAAAATCAGGTCGACTCGCCGCAACAAGGCCACCGGCGAGAAGGGCTTCGTGAAATAGCCGTCCGCTCCGGCGCCCTCTGCGTCCTCGAGATCGGCGTTCTGCGCCTTGGCCGTAAGCATGACGATTGTGACCTGCGAAGTGCCGGGATCGGACTTGAGCTCGCGGCAAACCTCTACTCCCGATGTGTCCGGGAGCATCACGTCAAGCAGCACGAGGTCCGGGAGGTGCTCACGCACCAGCTTCAGGGCCTCGTCCCCACGCCTTGCCTCGAGGATCTCGTACTTGTCGCTCTCGAGGGTCATACGCACGAGCGAGCGCACACCTTCTTCGTCGTCAACGATCAGTAGCTTGCGCATACACCTGCTCCTTCACGACGACCCCGTCATCTTCGGCCGGCGCTATGCGCAACGAGAACGTGAAGACGCTCCCCTCCCCTGCCTTGCTCCGCACCCAGATGCTGCCGCCCATCATGTCCACCAGCCGCCTCGTTATGTAAAGCCCGAGGCCCGTCCCGCCGACTTGGCGCACCTCGGGCCGATCCACTCTCGCGAACTTCCCGAATACCTGAGCAGCCTCTGCAGGCGTCATTCCTATGCCCTCGTCGCTCACCGAGACCTGCACCTGGTCGCGCGACACCACGGCCGACATCGTCACTCGAGATCCAGGAGAGGAATACTTGAGCGCGTTCGACAACAGGTTCGTGAGAACCTGGAAGAGCTGGTCGGGATCGGCGAGCACCGACGGGAGCCCGGCCGGCAGGTCGATGTCCACCCGATCGCTGCCCGTCTGCTCGAGCGTCACGAGAACCTCGTCCGCCACCTCTCCCAGATCGACGCGCCGGAGCTCGGAGCTGAGACCACCCGATTCGATGCGAGACACGCTAAGCAGGTCGTCGATCAGGCGCCCGAGCCGCCTCGAAGAGTCGTGAATGTGCTCGAGGGCTTCCACCGAACGTTTGGAGTCGATGTCCTTTCGCGTGAGCAGCAGCTCCGAGAAGCCTCGGATCATCGTGAGTGGCGTCCGAAGCTCGTGGGACACGGTCGACACGAGTGACGACTTGAGCTCGTCCACCTCGCGTTCTCGCGATACGTCCCGCACGACGGCGACGGCGCCACTTATCTGGCCATCGTCGGTCGTGAGCGGAGCTGCGGTGACAGCCACCGGAATGTTCAGGCCGTTCGCTGCCAGAAGTGTCAGCGAGAATCCCCGGCTCGCCACGACCCGTCGTTCGGACATCGCTCGCGAGACGACCGAGTCGGACCATGCGACTACCTGGTTGCGATCGTCGACGAACGGGAAGACCTCGCTCCAGCGAATTCCCTCTGGCTGATTGAGTCGTGTGCCCGGAGAGCCCCTCGAGTGCGGGATTCAACCTGACCACCCCGCCTGCGGCGTCCACGGTCGCAACTCCCTCACCGACGCTCGCCATCACTGCCGACGCCTCGTCGCGTTCTTTCGCTAGCTGACCGAGGAGGCGGGCAAGGAGCACTGCTGTCACCACCGCTATCAGGACGACCAGCGCGTCGATGAGCGCGAGGTGGACCGTCAGGGTGCCGATCGGATCGTTCAGCGCCGACATCGGCTGCTCGACGAGAATGCCCCAACCGAAGCGTGTGAGCGGCGTGTAGGCGACGAGCAGGCCACCGGAGAAGCCGGGCAAGTTCGCCGTTCCGGTTCCCTCGAAGCCGTGCAGCGCCTTGGAGCCGGCTGGTGTGTGCGCATACGTCGCCCCTGAGGCGACAGCCGGGCCCGTGAGGGCGCGGCCGGTTTGGTCGAGCACGACTATCGACCCGCCGCTCTGCAGTGCAGCGGACCCGATGATCGAACCGAAGTTCGCGACGGGGATGGTGCAGACGATCACGCCTGCGAGCGTTGTCCCTGTGCCCGAGAAGAATGGGGCGGCGAGACCGATCACAAGCGGCCCGTTGCCTGACAGCCGGACCGCCCGGGACACGTAGGGAGCCCTTGTCCTGACCGCGCCGGCGAAAGCGGGCTTGTCCGAGACGCGAGTGCCGACAACTCCGTCGCTCGCAGGGGATACGGCGAGAAGTATTCCCTGCGCCGAGTCGACCGAAAGGCTCGCGAACTGCGGATAGAGGCCACGGACCGTGTTCGCTAGCGCCTGGAGTTTCTTCGGACTTGTGTCTCTGATCGTGCTTGCGATGTTCTGTGCCGCGAGGTTCGACACGAGCTGCAGCCGGCTCGTTATCCCGCTCTCCACGGCGCTCGAAGCCAGGCGTGCCGCCGTCAGCTCCCCGTTGACTATCTGGGTGCGTTGCGAGTTACGTGCGGCGGTGACCTGCCAAGCCCCGAGCGCGCCCACGACCACGACCGCGAGAACCAGTGCGCCGACCGCCGCACGCAGGCCCCGCGACCTCGTCGTCCGTCTCACGGCCTGCGTCTCATGGCGAAGAGTCCGGCCGGACGGAACTTCTCACGAATGCGAGCTCGGTTACAGGGATGCTCATGAAGGCTTCCACGGCGTCCGGGCAGAATTGGGTGCCGCTCCCACTTTGAACCTCGAGTAGCGCGTCCTCGATGGACAGCGCCTCGCGGTAGGGACGGGTCGTCGTCATGGCGTCGAACACGTCCGCCAATGGGAAGATCCGGGCCCCGAGCGGAATCTCGTCGCCTTTGAGCCCCCTCGGATAGCCCTTTCCGTCCCACCGCTCGTGATGAGCGTGGACGATCTCCTTGGCTCCGGCAAGGAACGGGATCTTGTCCAGGATCGTCCGGCCGGCTTCGGGATGACCTCTCATCATCGCCCACTCGATCTCGTCAAGAGGGCCATCTTTCATCAAGACCGCATCGGGAACGACGAGCTTCCCCACGTCGTGGAGCAAGAAGCCGTACTCGAACTGGGGGTCGTCCGCATGCTCGGGAGCGACCACAGCGGTGATCGCCATCCCGTAGCGGCTGACCCGCAGGAGATGCCCACCGGTGTACTCGTCTTTCGCCTCGACGGCGATCGCAAGACCCCGGACGGTGGACTCGTAGGTCTGCGTGAGCTCGCTCAGGGCGTCGGCAAGCTCTTGGGACCGGTCACGCTCGGCGAGGTAGGTGGAGCGGAGGTCGACCGCGTATGCATCGAGCTGGCGGCGTATCGCCTCGCCCTCCGCGAGGCTCTCCTCTAGGACCAGCTGGACTCTGTAGCGCTCTACGGCGAGACCGAGTGCGAGCAGCGCCGACCCGTCGGCCTCGATGCTCGACAACGGCCTGCCGCCCGCTGGCCTTTGCGCGACGAGGACGGCCGCAACCAGGCCGTCGACCGAGCATGGGATGGCCACGACCTCGCGCTCTGATCCGTCGGCGTCGAAGGACGCTACGGCGCGCCGGCCCGACCGCATGGCAGCTTGAGCTGTCTCGTTCTGCCGGGTCGGCCGAGCCTGTCTGCAACCGTCCCCGGCCTGTGACCGCGACCAGCACCAAGTGGTCGCCTCTGCTCCCGTCACCGGCCACGGCGTACACGGATTCGATGTCGGCACCAAAGGGGGCAGCGGCTTGACGCAACAGGTCGGCACACAGCCGTCTGGCTTCCGGAGTCTTTGATTTCCCGCTCGTTTGGTGGCCCCCGTTCCCGGCGAGCTCCGAGCCCGGAGCGACGGTCGGCCCCGCGATGGAGTTCATGCCCAGAAGCCGGGCCTGAGCCGGCGCATCAGAGCGATCCCGTCCGCGGACCACCCGACAAGACTAGGGAAAATCCCAGGCCACGGCGAGACCCAGCCCCCGTGTTGTCCTTGTGTTGTCCCGCCGTTGATCCGTCCGGCCGCCTAGCTCGCCGATCGGGCGCGGCGGCAGGTGGCGACGCCCCGAGCTCGGCTCGGTTCCCCCCGGGTAGCGTGGCTCCGTGCAACTCGGACTCTTTCTACCCACGGCGAGCCCGTTCGCAACTGCCGATTGGCTCCACGAAGTCGCTACCCAGGTCGAATCGCGAGACCTCCACACCGTGTGGGTACCCGAGCACGTGGTGCAGTTCGACGAGTACAGGTCGGAATACCCGTACTCCGCCGACGGCAAGATCCCCATCCCGCCTGACTCCGGCATGCTCGAGCCCCTCACCACGTTGTCGTTCCTGGCTGCGGCCACGAGAACTGTCAGGCTCGGCACTTCGATCTGCCTGCTGGCGCAGCGGAACCCCGTGTACGCAGCGAAGGAGGTGTCCACGCTCGACTGGTTGTCGGGAGGAAGGGTGGACCTCGGGGTGGGTGTGGGTTGGCTGCGCGAGGAGTACGAAGCGGTAAGTGTGCCGTGGGACCGGCGGGGGGAAAGAACGGAGGAATGCATCTCCGTCCTGCGATCGTTGTGGTGCGACGAGGTGTCCTCGTTCGAGGGAGTGAACGTCACGTTGCCTCCGTGCAGGATGAACCCTAAACCGCTCCAAGAGCCGCATCCTCCCGTACACATCGGCGGCGAGAGCGACGCCGCCATCAGCCGCGCGGCACGCGTCGGCCAGGGGTGGCTCTCGTTCGGTCGCTTGCCCGCCGACGTCCCGCCGGCGCTCGCCCGGCTCGACAGCGAGCTCGAAAAAGCCGGCCGAAGCAGATCCGGCTTCCAGGTGACCGTCTGTCCTTACATGCACCCTCTCACTCCCCAGATGGTCGACCAGTACGCCGAAACAGGGATAGATCAGCTCTCCGTGATGCTCGTAGCCTTCGCTCCCTCAGACGTTGCTCCTCAACTCGACCTGTTGGAGCCTTGCTTCGAGCGAGCTCGCCGAGCTGAGTCACGGCGCCATGAACAGCGCCACCGTTGCCGTAGCTCTCGCCGTCTTCGCCGCAAGCGCGGTCGAGTCGGTAGAGGCGGTGACGATCGTCATCGCTGCCGGTGTCACCCGCGGATGGCGATCCGCATTCGAAGGTGCTGGCGGCCGCCCTGGTCGTGCTTGCCGCCATCGTGGCCGTACTCGGGCCCCTTGTCGTGAAGGCACCGATCAATGGGCTTCGCATCGTCATCGGAACGATCTTGCTCATCTACGGCATGCAGTGGCTCAGAAAGGCGATCCTCAGGGCGGGCGGGGTGCTACCGAAGCACGACGAGGACGCAATCTACGAGCGCGAGGTCGCGAAGCTCGAACTTACCGGTCAGAAGCGCCCCGCGAGGGACCGGGTCGGGTTCGCCGTGGCGTTCAAGGGCGTGCTTCTCGAGGGATTCGAGGTGGTGGTGATCGTCGTGACACTCGGGACCACCAATCGCGAGCTCGGGGTTTCGGCGCTCGCTGCTCTCGCTGCCGTCGTGATCGTCACGGCGATTGGCGCGGCACTCAGCCGACAGTTGTCGGGCGTGCCCGAGAACGCATTGAAGATGTTCGTCGGGATCCTGCTCGTGAGCTTCGGCTCCTTCTGGTCGGGTGAGGGGCTGGGAGTCCACTGGCCCGGATCGGACCTTGCGATCCTCGTTCTCGTCGCGTGCTACGGCGGCCTTGCTGCACTGCTGACCCTCCTTGCATCGCGTCTGAACCACAAACTGGTCGGGTCCGATGCCGCCGCATGACCAATCGGTGGAGACGGGGCACATCGGCCCCGGACGGCTGTCCGCTGCGCTGAGCTCGTTCGGCGCGTTTTGGTTGGACTTTCTCGTAGGCGATACACCCGAGCTCCTGCTCGGCGTCCTCATAGTGATCGGAGCGGCAGCGCTAGCTGTCCACCAGCACGCCCCGCGCGCCGTCGTAATCGGAGCCGTCCCGGTGCTCGCAGCGGTTCTTCTCTTCGTCTCGGTTGCACACAGGGCGAGATCCCGACGGTAGCTTCTGGATCCGTGGCTACTGCAGTGTTCTTTCATGCCCATCCCGACGACGAGGTGATCGCGACGGGTGGGACGATGGCGAAGATGGCCTCGCAGGGCCACAGGGTCATCGTGGTCACCGCGACGCGTGGAGAGCTCGGCGAAATGCCCGAAGGCATGCTCGAGGACGGACAGACGGTCGCCGACCTCCGTGAGCGCGAGCTCGAAGAAGCGTGCCGGTCTCTCGGTGTGGCTCGCGGGGCGTTCCTCGAGTACAAGGATTCGGGCATGGCCGGCGAGCCGAGCAACGACGACCCGACGTGCTTCTGGCAGGCCGACCTCGAAGAGGCGTCGAGCCGGCTTGCCACCATCCTCCAAGAGGAGCGGGCCGATGTTCTCACCGCCTACGACGAGCACGGCGGCTACGGCCACCCCGACCACATCCAGGTCCACCGGGTGGGGATGCGAGCAGCTCAGATCGCGGGCACCCCGTCGGTGTTCATGGCGACCCAGAACCGCGATCGGGTCCAGGAGCTGATGTCGCATGCGGCCGACCTCGGTGTCCAGAACCTTGGTGACGATTCAGGACTCGACGTCGACACGTTCGGGGAGCCCGCCTCGCGGATCACCACAGCGGTGGACGTGACGGCCTTCCTCGAAGCGAAGCGGCAGGCGATGCGCGCTCACGCGAGCCAGATCACCGAGAACTCCTTCTTCTTGTCGATGCCGGACGACGTCTTCGAGCTCGTCTGGGGAACCGAGTGGTTCATAAAGGTCGGCTCGACTCCTCGCAACGAGCTGTCGACCTCCCTGCTCGACGAGGCCTAGCCGAAGGAAAGAGATCCGGGCCGCAGGCGGCCGGTCAGACCGCTGCGGTCGACGATTCGAGCGTGGCGTGGATGGTCAGCTCTCGCTTCAGCCTCCACAGCTCGATCGTCACCTGCTGACCCGGTTGAGCGGTCTCGACATCCGACTGGAGGTCCTCCGAAGACGTCACGGCGCGCGAGTCGTAGCGGACTATCACGTCGCCGAGCCTGATTCCAGCCTGATCCGCAGGCGAACCGCTCACGACCGAGACGACGACCGCCCCGTTCGCCACGGAAAGGCCGTATTGGCCCTGGAGCTCAGCAGTGTTGGAGATGACCTCGACGCCGAGCATCGCCTTTCCGGGTTGGGTTCCCCTCTCGAGGCTGGCGAGAGCGCCGACGAGGCGTTCAGCTGGAATGGCGAAACCGATGTCCTGAGCCGGTGTCTGATTCGGGTCAGAGGACGCAAGCGCAGTGTTCATGCCGACCACACGGCCCGCCGAGTCGAGCAGCGGACCGCCCGAATTGCCGGGGTTGATCGGGGCATCGGTCTGGATCATGTCGACGAGCGGAGCATTCTCGGCCGAAGGAGTCCCGCTGGAAGTCTGGCTCGAGACGGTGGCGTTGGTCGCCTGCACAGTGCGGCCGAGCGCAGACACGATGCCTGAGGTGACAGTCGGCGTACCGGCTGAAAGTCCGAGCGCGTCCCCGATGGCGATCACGGCATCCCCGACCTCGAGACTGGCGGAGTCACCGAATATCACCGGAACGAGGCCGGGCGGAGGATCCGATATCCGGATGAGGGCGATGTCCTGGCTGGCGTCCGTACCGACGACATAGGCAGATACCGGCTGGAGCTGGCCGTGCAGCGTTACCGACACCGCCACGGATCCCGCCACGACGTGATTGTTGGTCAGGATGTCACCCTGGTCGTCGATGATCATCCCTGTGCCCTGGTCGAGGTTCGACGAGCCGGCGCCGAGACCCGACGCGCTCGGCCCTGTCGCGGTGATCGTGACCACGGAGCTCAACGTCTTCGACACGATGGCCGGGATCGAGCTTCCATCGGCCAAGGCAGGTCCCGCGGGCCCGTGAACCACTGTCACCTGGACGACTGCGGGTGTCTGCGACGCATGGGATACCGCCACGAGACCCGCCCCCGCCAAACCGCCCGCGACGCCCGCCACGATGCCCACAGTCAGCAACGACCGTGGATTCGTCGTTGCGGCATTTCTCGACCCGGGTCTCGACCACTTCTCGGTCTTCGACCTGGTCCACCACCTCGACCGCCTTCGCGAACCCGGACCGTGCCCGAACAGGGCGATCGTCGGTGCGAGACCGCCAACGCCCCACGAGTGGGCTGACGCCCCGTCACGGTCGCCTCCAGGTGAGCGTCCGCGCGACAGCCCGGTGCCGGGGGACCATTCCCGCCACCCCTGTGGGGGCGCGTAGGTGACCGGGAGGTCCTCCTCACTCACGTTGGCGCCGCCGTCTTGGACCACCGCTTCACTCCTCCGAGCACGGAGACGCGATCCCGGCTAGTGCCGCCCGGCCTGTGCTCAGGGTCTCGGAATCCCCTGGCCGGGCACTCCAGCCGAGCCGCTATGTGCTCCCTGCAACGGTCCCAGGATAGGGATATGGGAGACCCTGGCGCACGCGACCCCCAAAAGCGGTACGAGATCGTCGCCCGAGCTGACGACCCGAGGGCCGGTCCAATTGGCGTCCACGCGCTTTAAGAAAGTGCTTGCCACCAACATTGGTAGCGTTGTCGCTCGGCATGGGGCGCAGGATCGACATCGAGCTGACGAGCAAGCGCGACGACGGCACCTGGACGTGGCGCGCGCCAGGAGCGCGCCAACCGCGCGGGATCGTCGACGGCGGCCTGCTGCCTGAAGATGCCACTCCCGGCAAGGTGCTGCGCGCCGAAGCGGAATTCGACCTCGAGGGGATCCTCGTGACATCCGTCGTCGGTTCCAAGTCCGCGGCCCACGGCGGGCGCGAGGGTCAGCGCATCGAGATCCTCGGCTCTGCTCCTCCGCAGAGCACCGTGTCGGTATCGCTCGCTTCTCGCGGCGGAAAGCCGCACGGTCGAGGTCTCTTCGACGATCGCCCCCCTGCGAGGCGCGGTGCTCCACGCGGCGATAGGAGCGACAGGGACCGCAAACCCACGCATCCCCGTCGTGCGGACAGGGAAACTCCGGGGGAAGACGAGCGGGCTACTGGTGCGCGGCCCTCGGGCGAGAGGGGCCGCAGACCGGATTCCGGTGCTCCACCGCGAGACGCCCGGACGCGAGAAGCTCGTCCTCCTTCACCTGACCGACGCACGCGCACCGAATCGACCCGTGCTCCGCGCACCGGCGGGGCACGTCCCGGTTCGCCCGACCGCGGGAGCCGAACCCGCGCCCTCCAGGCGTCGACCGAACACCGCAACGCCGCGTTGGCGTCCCTTCGGCCCGAGCAGCTTCCGGTGGCGGAGCAGTTGCTGCGGGGCGGCATCCCCGCTCTTCGCCGGGCTATCGACGAGCAGAACACGCGAGCCCGCTCAGAGGGACGTGCAGAGGTGGCCCCAGAGTCGCTGCTCTCGATGGCCGACGAGCTTCTTCCGAAAATGAACCTCGCCGCATGGAAGGACCGCGCAGTTGCAGCACGAGCAGCGGATCGCGACTGCCCCTTGCGCGAGCTGAGGGCGGTCGTCGCTGCGGCATCGACCGTCAACGTCGACGACGAGGGACGCGAGCTTCATGCGACCCTGCGAAAGTCGCTCGACTCCCGGGTGACGGCACTTCGCGAATCGTGGCTCGCTCGCATCGGTCGCGCCCTCGACGAAGGCCGGATCGTAGAGGCCCTTCAGGTCGCCAGCAGGGCCCCCGAGCCTGCGATGCGCTTGCCCGCCGAGCTCGCAGTGAAGATCTCCGATGCCGCCGGAGCGGCCATGACGTCCGATATCGACGATCAGGAGTGGCTGCAGATCCTCGAAGCGGTCGTGGGCTCCCCTGTCAGGCGCACGGTCAAGCCCACTGGTATCCCGTCATCGGGCACAGAGACCGTGCTGAACGCGGCCAGGCACGCCGCCGGAAGCGTTCCGCAGCTCGCACGGCTTCTCGGGCTTCCAATCCCGCCGCCGCCGGGCCCACGACGCCCCCCGAGACAACTCGGCCCCGCGCGTCGCGCCGCCCCTGCTTGAGGATCCGAGACTTCAGGAAAGCTCAAGGTGCATCGTTATCAGGCGCGCCTTGAATCCCGCCGCCTCGAAGAAATTCTTCGTCTCTCGTTGTCCGGGGAGCACGCTCACGTCGATCGCCCTGCAACCTTTCGCTCCGAGCCACGACACCGATGCATCGAGCATCGATCGGCCGACCCCGATACCCCTCGCACCGGGCTCCACGTAGAACGCGTCGACGACCCCGAGCGAGGTCTCGCCGACAAGCTCCGCGCGCGCGGCGGCGAGACCCACCACGACGTCTTCCAACAGGCCTACCACTACCGTTCTTCTCGGGTCCGAAAGGACGCGTGACAAGCCGCCCGGCCGCAGAAGAGCCTTCGCCAACAGGCCGGTCTCGCGCCTTGCGAACAGGGGCCCGCCCCTTGCGACCGAGATCTCGTCGAGGGCCTGCACACAGACCGCCGCGCAAGCGTCGGCATCGGCCTCAACCGCCAGCCGGGCGCTTTCCATCAACCGGTCCGCGTCCCCGTCGACGGAACCCGGCGTCTCAGGGGACCTCGTGCGAGGGCTCGCCCGACAGAAGCTGCTCCACCCGGTTGAGGATGGTGGCACGGTGCCGGTTGGAGCGCTCGTGGGTCTGGACCTCGACCAACTCCTCGCTCGACAGTCCCGCCAGAAGCTTCACGACCTGTGACGCCGACAGGGAGTCGTAAGCGGGGATGGCGAGACTGCCCGGGGCTGCTTGACCGTTGCCCGACGGCGACGAGTCGGCGTGGACTTCGATTGGCGACGACTCGATCGACGTCTCGCGTCGATGCGCGGGCTCACGCCGGTCGATGCTGCTCGGTGCGTGCACGGCTGGAGCCGGCCGGGAAGCTCTCTCGGGCTCAGCCGGATCCGGTTCGAGGGCCTGGCGTACCCTGCGGGAGACCTCGCGGGAACCGAGCTGCACGGCGAACTGCCCCACGACCCGTGCGGTGGCGCTCCGACCCTCGATCCGGTTCCTGCCTTTTTCGACGAGGCTCGGAAGCTCTTCTACGAGCGTCAGCGCGATGCCGACAGGAGCGAAGACGAACAGGTCCAACAAGCGGTCCTTGGCACTTGACCTCTCGGGCTCGTTCATCCGCACTCACTCAAGACGCACTGCTCAGACGCAGTCCCTGCACAGGACCCGCTTGGGATCGGCCAGCTGGCTCGGATGCTTGACCAGGAAGCAAGACCTGCACACGAACTCGTCTGGCTGCTTAGGCAGCACCCGGTCCGCGATCTCCGACCGGTCGTCGGGCTCCGGGACCTCCTCGTCTTCTTCATCGGCTTCCTCAACGACGAGACGCTCCTTCAGGATCTCGTCCAAGCTGGCCTCGACGTCCTCGTCGTCGGCCTCGTCCTCTTCCTCGTCCGCCTCCTCGGCGGGTGCGGCCGGTGCGGCGGGTGCGGCCGGTGCGGCCGGGACCACGATGTCATCGTCATCGACATCGACATCGACGTCGACGACTTCGTCGAGATCCTCCACGTCGAGGTCTGCGCTCACGTCGACGTCCTCGAGCTCGCCGTCGAGGTCGTCGTCCTCGAGCAACTCGTCTGCAGGCTCCTCGAGCTCGACCTCGTCGAGGTCCTCGGGATCTACCACGTCGTCCAAGTCGTCGGCCATCTACACCCTTTGGTCTGTCGTCGGCGCGCCGGAGCATATCCGGTTGCTCAATGGGCACAGATCACTTACGTGACTCCTGGTATGCCGTTCTACGACACGTGCCGGGGTCGTTGCGCGCGGCGCCCTGAATGGGCGCCCGGCGCTCGGCGCGATCCGGGCACTGCGCAACTTGTCAGCTACGCGGCCCGGCGGCCGGGCCCGGGGACCTTTGGTGCCATTCGCTTCTCGCCTCGCGAGGTCAGCGAAAGTTTTCTACTCGGTCCCGCGGGCCTCCCTCCGCCTCTCACAGCTATCCCCCCCTCAGGCCATCTCTTGTGATTGCCACAGAGGGCCTCGGGGCGTTTGGGACTGGTGCGACTATGGATCTTCGCGGGCTTGGAGTCAAGTGAGATCTCGACTCTCTCACCAGGAGCTTCTCGCGTAATTGCAGGTAGTCAGGGGCCTCGAGGTCGACAGGAATTCGCGAAGAGTTTTCGCTGCGTTCAGTTCCCCGGCGCCGCGTCACACGACAGCTCGGGCTCGCGACTGTCGCTCAGACCGTCTCCGAGGTCGGCTCTAGAGGCAGTCCGCCTGCTTTCCACCCGCCGCTCCGCCTCGAGTCGTTCCAGGTCAGGGATGCTGTGGTCGACGAAGGTCATCGCTTGCGCAATCACCTTGTGCCCTGCCTGCTCTGCGATCAGCCGGTGCATCTCCTGGGCCACGCGGCGATAAACGGGGTGGCCCTGGGTCCCGCTTCGGAGCTCGATCAGGTGCATGGCCTCGCGGGCGTTCATGTCGAGCACGTACCGGAGGCGATGAGCGAGAGTTAGCGCGTAGGCCGCCCGTTCGGGAAAGGCCGTGGACAGGTCCATGTAGAGGTTGGCCGAACGGGCCATCGAATCCGCGAAGCGGTCCTCGAGCCCGGCCTCCGCGACAGGCTCGGGCAGCTCGTAGCCGAGGTGAGGGGTGAGCTGTTGCCATTCCACGGTGAGCATCCGGTGGCGCTGTAGGTCCCTGAATGCTCCGTAGTCGGACACGACCTCGAAGCGGTAGCTCGTCCTCTCCAGGGCCCGTCCCGGACGGTGCCTGCGGTTCGTGCGCTCCCCGACGTACGCGTGAGCTATCGCGAGGCGCTCGGAGGTGCTCAACTTCTCCACTCGCCGGAGAAGCTCGGATTCGTCGAGCGAGCTCGACGCGAAGCACATCGCAGCGAGCACCTTGTCCTCGCCTTGCGGATCGTGGTCCACGAGCCGCACGAGAGGTGCATCTTCGTGCCGGCCGTCGTTCGCATCCGGCCACAACCGCTCGACGATGGACTCCGTCTCGCGCCTGGTGGATGCGAGATACGCCGCCCACGCCCCTCCGCGCTCCGGACGGTCGAGGCGCTGGAGGAACGACGGGATGACCTTCCTCAGCTCCTCGAGCATCATCTCGGCGTAGCGTCGGGCCTCGGGCAACGGGTGCGCCCTCATCCGCAAGATGAGCTGCTCGTATGACTGTCCGGTGCCATAGATCCCGACATTCGAGATCGCGGCCGTCGGCAGGAGCCCTCGAAGAGAGTCGAGCGCCTTCGCCTTGATCGACTGGCGGTGCACGAAGTCCGAGTCACTCGGCGCCCTCGGGAACCGTCGGGTCAGCCAGGCCTGCATGACCGGCAGAAGATCCGCGTAAGCCTCGAACAGACGGTCCATCTCACCCACATAACGGGCCCCGAACTGCGAGTCGAGGATCTCGGGATCCCTGTAGTAGCGGTAGCGCCCGGTCGAGAGCCTGCTGTCGTAAGCCACGTAGCGGGTCGACTGCTCGAGATACGCCATGAGCCGGCCCCACTCGAGGACCTTCGTGAGCAGGTTGGACGCCTGCTCGCAAGCCAGGTGCACCCCGCCCAGTTGAGCGACCGAATCGTCTCCGTACTCCATGAAGACACGGTCGTAGAGCTCCTCCGCCCTGCGCAGGCCGACCGTGGCGTCGACGCCCGCGTCCCCGCTCAGCTCGAGATCGCCGACGAACTCGTCGAGGAACAGCCTCCGAAGCGTCTTGGCCGAGCGCGAGTACCTCGCGAACAAAGCCCCCTTTACGACTTCAGGCAGGTTGACCAGGGCAAACACCGGTCCGTCAAGGGTCGTGACGTACCGGCGGAGGATCTCAGCCTCCTCGTCAGTGAAGGATTCCTCCAAGTAGGGGAACATTCCGGGGCCACACTACGACCCGGCACCCCGCACTGTGGCGGACCGTCGGGACACCTCTACGGCTCTTGTTCGCGACCTGTGCCTGAGCGCTCGCGGGGAGCCCGCGGCTCCTGTCAGGGTGGGGCAGAGCCAGTTTCCTGTGCCCGAGTTTCCGGTGCCCGAGTCAGACCAGTGACCGAACTATCGGAGAGCGCTCCCACCCATCCTGCGGCTACGACACCACGCTGGATGGAATCCGCGGCCATTCGGGCAGCGGACGCTGTATCTGTCACTGGCGCCACGACGGCTAGCTGCCGAAGCAGGTCAGAGAGCTGCTTGGCGTTGCGGACGAAGTCGCCGGGAGAAAGAGCGCTTCTTTCGAGAACCCGCTCGAGCCGCTCCCCCGACGCCCATCTG
The DNA here is from genome assembly GCA_963801315.1 of uncultured Acidimicrobiales bacterium. Classification (GTDB taxonomy): domain Bacteria; phylum Actinomycetota; class Acidimicrobiia; order Acidimicrobiales; family CAVXTF01; genus CAVXTF01. The sequence continues at coordinate 670,137 of CAWDEI010000007.1, forward strand.
AGCGCCGCCTCGGCGAACCCGGGCTCCGGCCGACGGCTCTTCGCTATCCGCATCTCGGACTCCTCGGCCCGCAGGAGGTCTGCTGCGGATCCGAGCGAGTGAATGCGCTCGACCACCTCTACCGGAAGCCGCGGCTCAGGCTGCCAACGTCCGGCCCGGGCTTCGTAAGTGAACGCGGAGACGGTCGCCGCGAGCTTCGGTGGGTCGAGCCCGTCGAGAGAGCCTGCGTCGAGCGCTTCGGTTACGAGCAGGTCGCAGTCGTGGTAGATCCGTGCGAGGAGCTGGCCCGACCTGTTGAGCCTCCAGTCCGCCATGTCGACGTGACCTCTTCGCGTGAGCACGTCCAGGATCCTGTCCAGTCGCGCCGACAGCGCGTCGGAGTGCCGTGTGTCCTGGAACTGCGCGAACGACTTGTCGAGGACCTCCTTCGCGCGATCTTTGGGAAAACGCCTGACCAGGTTCACCGCCAGGTTGTAGGTGGGCCTGAACGACGATCGCAGCTCGGGCGCCGGGGACGTGGCGAGGCGCGCCAGCTCGCCGGCGAGGACGCGTGGGGACCACACCACCACCGCATGACCGAGCTCGTCGAGGCCCCTTCTCCCCGCCCTGCCGGTCAGCTGCGCGTACTCGCCCGACGTCAGCGCGGAACGTCCGTGCTCACGTACCTTCGTCAACCTCTCGATAACCACCGTCCTCGCGGGCATGTTGATCCCTAGAGCGAGCGTCTCGGTCGCGTAGACGAGCCGCAACAGTCCCGAGCCGAAGCACTCCTCGACCGCTTCACGGAACGCCGGCACCATCCCCGCATGATGGGCGGCGACTCCGGCCTCGAGGGCGGCAGACCACGGGCCGTAGTCGAGAGCCCGGAGCTCCTCGTCGGAGATCCCCTCAGTGTGGTCTTCGCAGATACGACGGATCTCTGCCGCGCTGCTCGGTCTTCGTGAGCCGCAGCCCGTCGCGCAGGCATTGGGCGACCGCGTCATCACACGCCGCGCGACTGAAGATGAAGACGATCGCAGGGAGCATTCCCCTTTCGGCGAGCGCCTCCACGAGCTCTGTACGCCTCGGGGTGGCGAGGCCCGAATTGCGTCCGCCTGCATCTCGCCGGTGAGCCTGGTGGCGGTACGCGGAGCCGCCTCTTTTCTGGTTGAACCTCCGGTCGAGAGCGAGGGCATCTCTGTGAAGCATCCCTTTCCACAGCAGGGGCACCAGGTGGACCTGCCTCGAGCCCCTGTCCGTCACCGCCAAGTGGTTCCGCAGCTCGACCGGCCGCCTCGACTCCACGACCACCCGGGTCGGTCCCCGGACCTGTCGCATCCAGGCCCCGAGCTCGGACGCGTTCGACACCGTCGCGGAAAGGCAGACGAACACGACGTCGGGCGGGCAGACGATGAGCACCTCTTCCCACACCGATCCCCGGTAGGGGTCCTGAAGGAAATGGACTTCGTCGAGCACGACGAGCCCGAGATCACTGAGTTCCTGGGGAGCGGAGAAGAGCATGTTGCGCAGCACCTCTGTCGTCATCACGACGACAGGCGCATCGGGGAGGTGCGAGACGTCGCCGGTGAGCAAACCGACGTTCTCCTCGCCGTAAGTGGCAGCAAGCTCACTGAGCTTCTGGTTCGACAGCGCCTTCAGGGGGGTCGTGTAGAAGGCCCGTTTACCCGACTCGGTGGCACGCGCGACGGCGTAGTCGGCGACGACGGTCTTACCCGACCCGGTGGGTGCCGATACGAGCACCGACAAGCCTGCGTCGAGGGCGTCGATCGCGTGCTGCTGGAAGGGGTCGAGACGAAAGCCGAGTCTGCTCTGGAACCTCGCCCGGAGCCCCTCGAGGCCTGCGCCCCTCAGCCCCTCCGGGGCTGTGGCCCTGAGCCCCTCCGGGCCTGTGGCCCTGAGCCCCTCGGAGCCTGTGGCCTTGAGCCCCTCCGGGCCTCTTGCGGTCACCGGTTGCGTCGCAAGATCTTCCCGAGCACTATCGAGATCTCGTAGAAGAAGTACAGCGGAAGTGCGAGCGCGAGCATCGAGAAGGGATCGCCGCTCGGGGTGATCACCGCTGCCACGATCGTGATCAACACGATCGCCCACCTGCGCCACGACGCGAGCCTCTTAGGAGTGAGGACGCCGGCGAGCTCCAACGAGACGAGCACGACCGGGAATTCGAAAGTGATCCCGAAGACGAACATGAGCGCGACGATCAGGCCGATGTAGCTGTTCGGGTTATAGATGTCCTTCAAGGTGGGGCCGCCGATGGCGTTCAGGAACTTGAGTGCGTGTGGGAACGTGAAGTATGCGAGCACCGCTCCCGCGCAGAACAGCACGATCGAAGCAGCGATGAACGGGATGATGTAGCGCTTCTCGTTCTTGTTGAGCCCCGGGGTCACGAATCTCCAGAACTGCCACAGGATCACGGGCCCTGCGAGAGCGAGGCCCCCGTAGGTAGCGAGGTGGATCCGGAGTGACAACGGGTCGAGCGGACCGGTCACGTAGAGCGTGCACTGGCCTTTCGGGACGATCTTGCAGTAAGGCGACTGCAGGAAATGAAGGACGTGCGAGTAGACGATGAAGACGACGACCGATGCGACGACGAACACACTGACGGAGATGATGAGCCTGCGACGGAGCTCGGCGAGGTGCTCCCCGAGCGTCATCGCGTCAGGAGAGGGCTTTGCCTTGCGTCGAAGGGTTATCGCCACGTGGGTAGGTCCGGTGCTCGACGACGAGCCGGCGCTTCAGGCTTCAGATCCCACGCCTGCGCGCCTGGCACGTGCTCAGTTCATGCTCGGGTCGTCTGGGATCATGCCGGGCTCCGCCGAGCGTGACCCCTGCCACGGCCGGGTGCGGCCCACCTGACGGGCGGCCGGACGAGGCGCTCGACCTGGGCGCGCACCTAGCGCCGACGGTTGCCCGCCATCGACTTCGGGCCGGGGCTCGGATTCGGGCTCGGGCTCGGGCACGTGCTCGGACTCGGGCGCCGCCACCTCGGGCGGCTTCGACGGCTGTATTGCACCTGACGGTTCCGAGCCGTTGTGCTCGCCTTCTCCGTCTTCTTTCTGCTCGCGCTCGTGAGCGTCGGCCAGCTGGTCCAAGAAGGCGAGCGGAGAGCGCACCGCCTGCACCATCTGCTGCGAGGAGGGCAGGTCGGGGAAGGTGCCCCGGACCTCGGTCTCGAGGCGCTCCCTGAAACGCCTCAGCTCGCCCCATGCAGCCCCCAACTGGCGGGCGACCGTCGGGAGCTTGTCGGGGCCGAGGACCACGAGGGCCACGATCAGGATCACGAGGAGCTTCGCCGGATCGAGGAACACCGCAGGGGATTCTACGGCCGGACGTCGCGTGACCCCCAGTCACACAATTCGTGCCTGCCTCGCGCCTGGCTTGCATTCGGCGCCGCGTCCGACTTGCACCAGGCGTTCCGGAGCACCGATCCGGGCCGCACCCCGACACCGAGTCAGAGCCCTACGGAAAATCCGGGAAGCGCCGGCCCTGTCGGAACAGCCCTGTCGGAACGGCCCTGTCGGAACAGCCCTGTCGGAACAGCCCAGTCGAAACGGCCCAGTCAGAACCGCAGATCTCAGAAGATCGTGATGTGCGACAACGGCCAGATCCGCATCACGACCCGGCCGACTATGAGGGAGCCCGATATAGGCCCGAACACGCGGCTGTCCGAAGAGAAGCCCCGGTTGTCCCCCATCACGAAGTAGTACCCCTTCGGGATCTTGACGGGCGAGAAATTGCCTGTCACCACGCCCTTCGGCAGCCAGGGCTCGGCGAGCGGCTTCCCGTTTATGTACACCTGGCCGTTCCGGCCCGAGATCGTCTCACCCGGCAGGCCGATGACCCTCTTCACGAGGTCGTTCACCCCGGGTTCGAGGGTCTCTCCCGGCGGCCTTGCGAAGACGATGATGTCGCCGCGATGTACCGCGTGGAGGTGGTAGCTCAGCTTGTCGACGAGGATCCGGTCGCCGATGTTGAGCGTCGGCTCCATCGAGCCGGAAGGTATGTAGAAGGTCTGGACGACGAACGTCCGCATTCCGACGGCGACGGCGAGCGCCACCAGTAGCACGATGACCCACTCGATGATCGCCCGGTTACGCCTGCGCTCGCCTTGCTTCTGAGCGCGCGACGGGAGCCTCGGGTCCTGAACCCTTACCGCCTTGCGACGTGTCGCCCGGCGGTTCGAGCTGACCGTCTCCAGCCGCGGGAGAGTCGATTCCGGTGACTTCCGAAGCAGCCACAGTGCTCGCCCCCCCCACAGCGGGACCGGCCTGGAAAGGATCGGTCGCCACGGAGCGTCGAGGTTACCCGACCTGACAGGGGGTGGTGGGTCGCTCCAGATATTGTGCCCACCCGGTCGTGTCCCAGGTCGACGCGGGCGTAGGCTCCGTGCGGTGACCAGCGCTCAATACTCCGCTGCCAGCGATCCGCGCCTTCGCGGTGCTCATCAACAAGGACACTCTTGGGGTCGGTCTCCGAAGATCCCGTCGCCGAGCCGAGCCTCGAGGAGGTCTCCGCGATGCTCGACGAGGTGGTCGAGAACGTCGGCAAGGTCCTGTACGGAAAGTCCGACGTCGTCCGGCTCGCCGTCGCTTGCCTGGTGGCGGGCGGCCACCTTCTCGTGGAGGACCTGCCGGGAGTGGGCAAGACGACCCTTGCGAAGGCGCTGGCGCGATCTCTCGGGCTCGAGTTCCGCCGCGTGCAGTTCACTGCCGACCTGCTGCCTTCGGACGTGACCGGCGCAATGATCTTCGACCGCGACCGGAACCAGCCCGTGTTCCGTCCCGGGCCGGTCTTCGCCAACGTCCTGTTGGCGGACGAGCTGAACCGTGCCTCTCCCAAAGCGCAGTCGGCTCTACTCGAGTCGATGGAGGAACGTCAGGTCAGCATGGACGGCGAGAGCTTCCCCCTGCCGATTCCGTTCATGGTGATCGCGACGCAGAACCCCTTCGACGCCGCGGGCACATACCTTCTGCCCCACAGCCAGCGAGACCGGTTCTTGCTCCGGGTGAGCATCGGCTACCCCGCTCGTGCGGAGGAGGATGCGCTTCTCGTCACGGGCGACTCGCGCTCGGCGGTGGACGCGCTTCCGGCCGTGACCGACGTGCACGGCCTAAAAGTGGCATCCGCCGCGGCGGAGCGTCTGTACGTCGACCCCGCGGTGAGGGGGTACGTGCTCGACCTGGTCGAGGCGAGCCGGTCGCATCCCGACCTCTCGATCGGCGCGTCGCCTCGCGCCGCGCTCGCGACCATGCGCGCGGCCACGGCTGTGGCCATAACCGCCGGTCGGCCCTACGTGACGCCAGCGGACATCCAGTTGGTGGCCGAGCCGGTCCTCGGGCACCGGATCGTCGTCGACGCAGCGGCCGCGCTCGGAGGGGTCGACGCGTCGGCTGTGGTCCGCCAGATCGTCAGGTCCGTTCCGGTCCCGGTGCGACCAGCCGCAAGGTCCTGATGTCTTGCACCGTTGGCGCGGCTCGCACGGTTCTACGGCTCGCACAGTTCATACGGCTCGCACAGTTCATACGGCTCGCACAGTTCATACGGCTCGCACGGCTGACGGGTCCGGGTGGCGGTCGGCATAACCGTAGGGATCCTCGCGGTTCTCGTCGCGGCCGCTGGATGGCGCCTCGGCGCCACCAACCGAGGTCTCGTGTGCCTCGCCGTCGCCGCGGGGCTCGGCATCGGCGGCCGGATCGCAGGCGTCGAGGAATACGTGCTCTTCGCGGTCGCGCTCGGCGTCCTGCTCGCAGCCGGGCCGATCGTCTTGTGGCACCGCGCGGACAGGGCGGTGGCGGCGGTCCAGATCGAGCTGCGTCCTTCTTCACACGAGGTCCAGGTGGGCGGCGAAGGGTGGCTCTCGGTGAGCGTCGCGAACAACGGGCCGAGAACCTGCGCCCCGATGCGCCTCGAACGCCCGGACGACGCGTTCTGCTTGTCTCGTCCCGGGTTCCGTCGCACGACGTCCGAGAGCGATCCTGCGCACGATGCGACACGATCGCGCCGCTCCCGAGGATGGCGCAAGCAGATGGCGGGCGCGGTGAGGGTACCTGCGCTCGGTCCCGAGGAGCGTGCGGAGCTTCAATTCGCCATACCGAGCTCGAGACGCGGCGTGCTCACGGTGCCGAGCCTCAGGCTCTGGTGCACCGACCCGTTCGAGTTGTTCGCATACGAGATGGTCGTCACCACAGAAGCGAGCATCGTCGTCGTACCCGACCCAACCCCGCCGCGGGGCCTCGTCGGCGGGGTCCTTCAACCTGCGGGACGCTTCGTGTGGTCTCCACCCCAGTCGGGCGAGTCCTCGGGCGGGCAGGGATTCGACTTGAGCGGGCTTAGGCCCTACGTCCCGGGCGATCGCCTGAGGCTCCTGCACTGGCCCACCCTCGCCCGGACCGGCGACCTGCTCGTTCGGGACTTCGAGGGCTCGGGGACCGACGCCGTCACGCTGATAATGGACGATCGCGCCGACAAGATCGATCACGACACAATTCGAGGCGGTCGTCTCGGCGACGGCGGGAATCGGCATAGAGGCGGCCCGGCTCGGCCTCGGCGTGGAGCTGCGCTCACCGGGTGGTGTTCATCTCGACCTGCAGGCGGAGCCCTCTCTCTCGAAAGCGCTCCTCCGGCTTCTGGCGACCCTCGACCCCGTCAGGTCGCGCCCGGGACGCAGCCCGGCCGGCACCTACGGTCTGAACAACTTGGCGACGGGCGACGGGAGTGACGAGGACAGGCACCGCGTCGTGGTCACGACCGCCGCTGCCCTTGACACGCTGCCCGAGCTCCTCAGGCGATCGAGCACGGTGGTCGTGGTGTGACCGTCCTAACTCCCCCGACGTCTCCTTCTTTCCGCCCGCCTCCCCCTCCGCGTCCGTCCGCCCCGGGAACGGGCACCAACCCTCTCCCGACACTCCGCGCCGACCAGGGGCCCTCCGCCGGCGGCACGCAGGCAGGCGAAGCCCAGCGCCGGACGTCCGGCAGACCGAAGACTGACAAGCCCGTCGCGATCGCGATCGCAGAGATCGCACTGATCGCCGTGGCGGTGAGCGCTTCGATCGGAGTCGCCCGCCTCATACAGGGCGGCCTCGGGCATGCGGTCGTGGTGCCGATGGTCGTCACCGTGGTCGTCGGAGGCATCGTGACGGCCATCGCCTCGCGAAAGGGCCTACCCCTGGTCGTCGCGGCCTTGCTCGGCGTAGTCGCCACGGGTCTCGCGGTGCTCTGGACGGTCGTGCCTGGAGCTACGCGGTTCGGATTCCCGACCGTCACTACCGCTCACGTGATCTCGAGCGAGATACACCGCGCCAGGGCGGTGATGGGTTCGCACCGCACCCCGGTGCCCGCCGTCGGCGGAGTGGTTCTGATCGCATCTCTGTCCGCCGGCATCGTCTGCGTCGCGGCGCGGGTCCTGTTCGAGCTGGCGCGAGGCCACCCACGCGGCTGGCCCCGGCTGGCCGCCCTCGTGCCGACCTTCGCGATGTTCTGCTACTCGGCACCTCTGAGCGCGCGGATAGACCGCCCGCAGATGACGATCCTCTACCTCGCATCGGCGCTGATCTTCGTCGTTGCGACCGACTCGGGCGGCCTGACGCTCGGTCCGTCCGGCGCCCTACAACCGCGTCAGAGGGGCGCTCGCAACCTATCTCCCCTCCGCGGCGTCGGCAGGGGCTGCGCTTCTCATCGTGGTCGCCGCCGCCGGTGCGCTCGCGGGCACCGCACCTCTGGCGTTCCCGTGGTGGAGCCCGAGCCCGGGGACCGGGAGCCCGTCGGGCAAGGGCAACAGTCACACGTCAGGTGACCGCCGAGTCTATGGTCGCGAATCTGCAGGGCGACGAGACGACGTCGGCGAACGTCAAGATGTTCCAGGCGACGTCGCCCGTCCCGACGTACTGGCAGGTGGGTCTGCTCACCGTGTTCGACGAAGCGAAGAGCCAGTGGGTCCCGGGCGCGGAGGAGGAAGCCGCATTGGACACCGGTCGCGTCAATGCTCCGCCTACCCCTGTGCTCCCGTCCCCATCGGACACGTTCATCGCGAGCGTGACGATCCAGAACTTCACCGGACGGCTTGTTCCGACGCCGCCGCTGCCGATCATCCCGACTTTGAACAGCGCGATCCAATCGATCCAGATCGCCGACGGGATAGGGGCCGCCCTGACCCCCCCGGTCACCTCGGGCAAGAGCTACCAGATCTCGTCGGCTCGAGCGTCGGTCCCTTCGATCTCCTCGGGACCGGTCTCGCTCGCGGACATCTACGCCGGTCTCGGAGACGCCCGAACGCAGTACCTGGCGCTGCCCGCGGGGATCCCCGCAGAGGTGAAGTCCATTGCGCTGCAGGTCGTGGCAGGGGCGCAGACACCTCTCGAGCAGGTCCAGGCGCTCATCAATTATTTCCACTCAGCAACTTCGTCTACACGCTCGATCCACCCGCCGATGCCGAAGGGCGAGAACGCCCTGGTCGATTTCCTCACGATCAATCGACTCGGCTTCTGCCAGCAGTTCGCCGGCGCGTTCGGTGTTCTCGCCAGAGAGCTCGGCATCCCGGTGAGGCTCGCTGTCGGCTTCACGCCGGGTCACACCGTTCAGAAGGGCGGGACGAGGTCTACCAGGTGACCGGGTCCGACGCCCATGTCTGGCCCGAGGTCTACATGGGCCCGTAGCTCGGCTGGGTCTCGGTCGACCCGACGCCGAGCCCGGCCAACGGCGAGCAGACCGCACCGGCGTCGTGAACTGTCCCCCCTGCTGGGAGCGCAACGGCAAGGGTCACCCGACCAAGCCCGTATCGCACCCGAAGAAGATCAAGAGCAAGCTCCCCTTGCCGCAGAACCCGACCACGTCGTCGTCCGGCGCCGCGCACAAGGCCACCGTTCTCAGCCCGCTTCCGGCAGGCTTGATCGTCGGCGGCGATCGTGCTCGTGATGGCCGCACCTCGGGGGGATCTTCGCTGTTCGCGGCGCTCGCGGCGCTCTGTGCGCTTCGGAGGGGCTACTTCGGGCGCAGCTCGTCCGATCCCGATCACGTCGTGCTCCACGCGTGGTCCCGCGCTCGGTCGGCGCTCGGGCGCGCCGGGTTCCGCCGGCCGCAATGGGAGACTCCGGCGACTCATGCCGCCGAGGTTCGTGCCGCGGTGGTGGAAGGAGCGACCGGAGTCCAAACGCGCCGATTCTGCTGCCGCCCTCGGTGCCGCCACATACGGCTACACGGAGCTAGCGCAACTCGCCGAGCTCGCCTGCTACTGCCCGGGCACGCTGCACGAACCGCGACGCCCGCCACGCCGAGCAAGAGGCATGGCGGATCGAGCGGGCGCTTCGGTCGTCGGGGATGTTCCGCCGTTTCCCCGGGCCACCCGTCGCAGGTCCACTCGGAGTCTGTCATCTCGGGAGGAATCGCCGACTCTCGGCGGGCACCTACGGCTCTTCGCACCGGCACTTACCGTCACGCTCAAGGTGGGCGGCACCGAGACCGCTTCGAAGCAAGCGTGTCCGGCGCGACGGGAGCTCGTGTCAGAGCCCCGCGATGAGCTTCTCGACGCGGTCGTCGTGGGACCGGAAGGGGTCTTTCAGAAGCACCGTCCGCTGCGCCTGATCGTTCAATTTCAGGTGCACCCAGTCCACGGTGAAGTCGCGCCTGCGCTCCTTCGCCCTTCTTATGAACTCTCCGCGTAGAGCGCGCCCTCGTCGTCGACGGCGGCTCGTTCATCGCAGTGCGTGATCTGAGTGTCGTCGCAGACCCGCTCCACCCGGTCCCGGGCCGCGATCCGGTAGTAGAGGCCGCGCGTCCGGTTGACGTCGTGGTACTGCAGGTCGACCAGCGCGACACGAGGATGGCCGAGGCTCAAGTCGTGCCGCTCCCTGTACGCCTCGATCAGCTGGTACTTGGAGACCCAGTCGCACTCGCGTCCGAGGCTCAACGGATCGGACTCGAGGCCCTTCAGGCAGTGCTCCCACATGTCGAGCGCCCTGTCCTCTTGAGGCGAGAGGCCGTGGGAGTCCCTGAACCGCAGGGCTCGGGTCAGGTACTCCGACTGGATCGAGAGCGCGCTCACTTCCCTGCCGTTCGCCAGGCGGACCTTTCGCCTGCAGGTCAGGTCGTGGCTGATCTCGCGGATGGCCCGTATCGGGTTCTCGAGGGTCAGGTCCCGCAGCACGGTGCCGGGGTCCTCGAGCATGCGCAGCAGGATGCTCGTCGCCCCGACCTTCAAGAACGTTGCGTACTCGCTCATGTTCGAGTCGCCGACGATGACGTGAAGCCTGCGGAAGCGCTCTGCGTCCGCATGCGGTTCGTCGCGGGTGTTGATGATCGGCCGGCTACGGGTCGTCGCTGACGAGACCCCTTCCCAGATGTGCTCGGCGCGCTGGGAGAGGCAGAACACCGCTCCGCGAGCGGTCTGGAGAACCTTGCCCGCTCCCGCGTAGATCTGCCTGCTCACCAAGAACGGGATCAGGACCTCGGTGTAGTGGGCGAAGTCGTCGCGCCGGCCGGTCAGGTAGTTCTCGTGGCAGCCGTACGAATTTCCCGCCGAGTCGGTGTTGTTCTTGAACAGGTAGATGACACCGCGGATCCCTTCTTCGCGCAGCCTCGCCTCCGCGCCTGCAACCAGTGCGTCGAGGATCCGCTCCCCCGCCTTGTCGTGCGCGACGAGGTCGGTGATCGAGTCGCACTCGGGTGTCGCGTACTCGGGGTGGCTTCCCACGTCGAGGTACAGCCGCGCGCCGTTCTCCAAGAAAGACGTTCGACGACCGGCCCCAGCTGACGACCCGGCGGAACAGGTAGCGGGCCACCTCGTCCGGACTCAGGCGCCTCTGCCCGCGCAGAGTGCACGTGACTCCGTACTCGTTCTCGAGCCCGAAAATGCGCCTGTCCATCTGGGATCACGCTAGCTGTCCGCCGGCCGCCCGAGTTTTCCAGTCGCCGGAGCGCATTTCGGCCCCGGGCCTATTCGCGGTTCCACCCGGACGGTCTGGCATGTAGCGTGCTCTTGTGGCCGTGTTCGCCATGGTGCCGCTCGTCGTCACCTCCTCTGCGTTCGAGGCACAGGTGCTGTGTGCCCGGCTCGGTGCAGACGGGATCCTCACTCAGATGCGCGGCGCCACCCAGGGTCCCTACCCTCTGCCTGGCCTGGTGACGGTGCTCGTGGAGGCTGATCAGGCCGACGACGCCCGCCAGCTGCTCTTGGTCGACCAGGTCGAGGCCGTCTTCGACGAAGACCCCGGGTCCTGAGACTGCCTCTCAGGGTCCTGACGGTGATCTCCTGGCGACCACGTCTGCGTCTGCCTCGGCTCGCGCCGCCTGCCGCCTACGAGACGTGACGCTCGCGGACGCCGGCGGTTGCGGCTCGAGCCGCTCGGCGAGCTCGGCACGGTCGATTCGCCTGAAGGCACGTCGACCGTTGCCCCGTTCGAGAACCGCCACCTCGAGGTCGTCCGGACCGAGAGCTCTGTCCGGCTCGCTCAGCGCACCGACGGCCGCTGCAGCGCCTCGTCGAGCGACCAGTCGCGCCTCGCCTCGGTCCGGAGGCGCTCGATGATCGTGTCGGTCTCGCCGCCGAGCACCGCTACCCCGTCTTCGTCTGTGATCGTTCCCTCGTAGGCGATGTGGTAGAGCTGGTCGCGATCGGGCTCTACGCCTAGCTCGGCGACGAGGATCTCGACCTCGAGCGGCTTCATCTCGTGGGTGAAGACCTGCCCGAGGAACTGGGCGTAGACGTTGGCCAAGCGAGCGGGCGTCGACATCCTCGCGGCTGAACGCGTAGCCCTTCGTGTCGGCGTGCCGGACACCCGCGACGCGGAGCTGGTCGAACTCGTTGTACCGGCCGACTCCCGCGAACGCGATCCGGTCGTAGATCTCGCTCACCTTGTGAAGCGAGCGCGAAGGGTTCTCCGCGACCATCAGGATGCCGCCGGCGTAGATCGTCGCGACGAGGGACCTGCCTCGCGCTGATCCCTTTCTGGGCATACTCGGCGCGGTCCTTCATGACCTGCTCGGGAGCGACGTAGAAGGGCATCGTCATGGTCGGTTCACCCCCCGCAGCCTTTCGATGGTCGCAGCGAAGCGCTCGGCGACCTCTTCTTCTGGCACCTGCTCGTAGCCGGGCTGCGGTCACGGTGGCCACGACTGGATAGATGCCACGGACCAGGTCGGGACCACCGGTCGCCGAATCCTCGTCGGCCGCCTCGTAGAGAGCGCGAACCGCGAGCTCGACCGCGTCCGGCCGGCTCATCCGTCGCGCCAGGCGAGCTTGATCGATGTACGGGCGTCACGTCCGCCCGATCCCGTCGCGGCGAGATCCGCCTCTTCGTAGTGGCCGCCCGTGACGTCGTAGCTGAAGATCCGGCCCTGAGCCCTGCGCAATGTCATAACCCGCGAAGAGCGGGACCACCACAAGGCCCTGCATCGCCATCATCAGGTTCTCGCGGACCATCTGACCGAGCTGGTTGGCCTTGCCCTCCAAGCTGAGAGCGACGCCCTCGACCTTCTCGTAGTGCTCGAGCTGGGTCTGGAAGAGCCGAACCATCTCGACCGCGGGTCCGGCCGCGCCGGCGATCGCGACGGCCGAGTGGCGGTCTGCGGGGAAGACCTTCTCCATGGCGCGGTGAGCGATGAAGTTTCCTTCGGTCGCGCGCCGGTCACCTGCCATCACCACGCCGTCTGCGAAGCGGAGCGCAACGACGGTCGTTCCGTGACGGAGATCGGCGGGCATCTGGCTGTCCGTGCGCTCGGCAGCGCGGTCGGGAACGTCCAGACGCCTCAGCAATTTGGAGAAGCTGGGCCCAGGATCGTCGGAGGGGTCGAACAGGGGCAGCCTCACACGCGTCCCGCCGGCATTGAAGCGACCTCCTTGGAGATGCGCTCGAGGATTGGACAGGCACAACGAGCCACGTGAAGAAATACGTGGCGGAACTCGTCGGGGAGCACGTGCCTATTCTCCGCCCTTCTGGACGTAATTCCGCACGAACTCCTCGGCGTTCTCCTCCAGGACCTCATCGATCTCGTCGAGAAGGTCGTCGAGCTCCGACTTGAGCCTCTCGCCCGCCTCGGAGGCTTGCGGCGCCTCTTCGGGTGCCTCCTCCTGACGGGTGCTCGGCGCCTGCCGCCGCTTCTGCTCCCGCTCTGCCATTTTCTCTCTCCTACCTGCACTCTCCTGCGATCTCGGCCCTACGACCAGGTTCCAGCTCAACCTTGTCAGAAGGTCGGCGGGCGAGGAGCTCGCCTTGAGCAACTCCTCTGTGTGCTCGGCCGTTCCGCGAAGTGGATCCATCATAGGGACACGCCGCAGCGGGTCGGTTCCCAGGTCGAACACGATCGAGTCCCAGTTGGCGCTCGCGACAGAAGAGGCCCAGCGCTTCAGGCACTGTCCCCTGAAATAGGCCCTCGTGCGCCGCGGCGGCTCGGTGACCGCCGACAGCACGTCCTCGTCGGTGACCAGGTGCTCGGTGTCCAGCCGTGCGAAAAGGGACCGCTCCGGGCGCAGGTCGTGGTACTGCAGGTCGAGGGCCGCCAGGCGGTGGTCGTCCCAGTCAGCCTGTGGCGGTCACGGTAGCCCTCGATCAGTTGCAACTTGGCAACCCAGTCGACCTGGCGCGCCACATCACGGGATCGGTCTCGAGTCCGTGGAGCACCGACTCCCACCGCTCGAGCACGTCGCGTCCGACCGTCTCGTCGCCCGAGGCATTCGAGACCCCGGTCCTCGGCGTACTTCCGCGCGAGCGAGAACAGCTCCCACTGGACCTCGAGAGCTGTGCAGACCGTGCCGTCGGCCATCTCGAGCAACGTGTTCAAGCGACGTGTCGTAGGAGACGAGCCTGATGGCCTGGACCGGGTTGGCGAGGGTCAGGTCCACGCCGTCGAAACCGTCGTCCTCGATCAGCGCGAGGACGAGCGCGGTGGCACCGATCTTCAGGAACGTCGCCACCTCTGCGAGGTTGGCATCCCCCACGATCACGTGCAGGCGCCTGTAACGCTGAGGGTCGGCGTGCGGTTCGTCACGCGTGTTCACGATCGGACGCTTGAGCGTGGTCTCGAGCCCGATCTCCTCCTCGAAGAACTCGGAGCGCTGCGACAACTGGTAAGGAACCGCGCGACCGCCGAGGGTCGGCGTCTCGGTTCCGACCTTGCCTGCGCCGGTGTAGATCTGGCGCGTGACGAAGTGCGGGATGACGAGGTGAGCGATCCGCGCGAACGGGACCGACGCGGTCCATCAGATAGTTCTCGTGGGTGCCGTACGAATTCCCCTTGCGGTCGGAGTTGTTCTTGTACACGACGATCGACTGGCCCTCGGGCAGCATCCTCTTCGCAGCGGCCATCGACCGCCTGAGGACGATCTCGCCCGCCTTGTCGTAGAGGACCGCCTCGAGAGGGTCGGCGCACTCAGGCGTGGACATCTCGGGATGGGCGTGGTCGACGTAGTAGCGGGCGCCGTTCGTGAGCACCGCGTTCACCAGATGTGTCTCGATCTCGGGAGGCATCGAGCCTTCGCGTGCGAAGCCGCGGGCGTCGTTTCCCGGCGCTTCGTCCTCGAAGTCCCAGCCCGCCTGGGCCAGATCCGACACGTAGGCGTTCACGAGCATCGAAGAGGATGCGACCGGGTTCTGGTCGCCGCCGACGTGCTGGACGCCGTATTCGGTCTCGATCCCGCACACCTTGGGAACGGCCACGAGCCCGACCCTATCGCCTGGCGGCGGGAGTCGAGCGATCGCCCGTCTGCCGGCTACGTCGGCGCCGGGCCGGGCGCATGCGCCCTGATCGGCTAGCCGGCTACAGGTACTGGCCGGTACCCACCCGCTCGATCGACCTTCCGCCACGTCCCTCGGCGTCCTTGGTGTCCGCGAGCAGGGTGCGCACGTAGACGATTCGCTCCCCCTTCTTGCCCGAGATCCGTGGCCCAGTCGTCCGGGTTGGTCGTGTTCGGGAGGTCCTCGTTCTCCTTGTACTCCCGGCGGATCGACTCGAGCAGGTCGCTCGTGCGGATCGCCGTCTCCTTCCTTGGCGATGGCCCGCTTGATCGCGCCCTTCTTCGCACGCCGGACGATGTTCTCGATCATCGCCCCCGAGGCGAAGTCGCGGTAGAAGAGGATCTCTTTGTCGCCGTTCTGGTAGGTGACCTCCAAGAAGCGGTTCTCGTCGTCGGCCCTGTACATCTCTTCGACCGTCGACCTCGATCATCGCCCTGACCGTCTTCTCGGGGTCGCCGCCGCCGAGGCGCTCGAGCTCGCCCGGCGTCGAGGGGAAGGTCCGCAGTCAGGTAGCGGGCGAAGATCTGCGCGGCGGACGGTCTCGTCAGGACGCTCGATCTTGATCTTCACGTCGAGCCGGCCCGGGCGCAGGATCGCCGGGTCGATCAGGTCCTCGCGGTTGGACGCGCCGATCACGATCACGTCGCGCAGCGCCTCCACACCGTCTATCTCGGCGAGGAGCTGCGGGACGATCGTCGACTCGATGTCCGAGCTGATCCCCGTTCCCCTGGTCCGGAACAGCGAGTCCATCTCGTCGAAGAAGACGATGACGGGGACGCCCTCGTCCGCCTTCTCCCTCGCACGTTGGAACACGAGGCGGATCTGTCTCTCGGTCTCGCCGACATACTTGTTGAGAAGCTCGGGGCCTTTGATGTTCAAGAAGTAGCTGCGGATCTTGTCGTTTCCTGTCGTCTCCGCGACCTTCTTCGCAAGCGAGTTGGCGACGGCCTTCGCGATCAAGGTCTTCCCGCATCCCGGGGGCCCGTAGAGCAGGATCCCCTTCGGCGCCGGCAGCTTGTACTCGGAGAAGAGCCGGCGATGCAGGTAGGGCAGCTCCACCGCATCGGTGATCGCCTCGATCTGCTCGTCGAGGCCTCCGACATCCGCATAGGTGATGTCGGGCACCTCCTCCAAGACGAGCTCTTCGACCTCGGGCCGGGGCAGCTTTTCCACCAGGAGCTGCGCACGCGGCTCCATGAGCAGAGCGTCGCCAGCCGCGGACGCGAACCCCCTGGAGCGAGTCGGCGAGCTCGACGACGCGCTCTTCGTCGGCGCGGCCGTAGACGATCGCGCGCTTGCCGCCTTCGAGCACCTCTTTCAGGGTGACGACCTCGCCCGACTCGTCGCCCTTGCGGTGGAGGATGACGCTCAGGGACTCGTTCAGCACGACCTCTTCGCCGCGGCGCATCTCCTCGACGTCGATCTCGGGGTGCACCGCGACGCGCATCTTGCGGCCGCCGGAGAACACGTCGACCGTGCGGTCGTCGTTGGCGGCCAGGAACGTGCCGTATGCGCAGGGCGGCTGGGTGAGCTTGTCGACCTCTTCGCGAAGCGCCGCGATGTGCTCCTTCGCCTGCTGGAGCGTGAAGGTCAGCTTCTCGTTCTGGGAGACGGCTTGGGACAGCTGGCCCTTCGTCTCGAGCAGCCTCTCTTCGAGGGTCTGGACCCTGCCAGGGCCCTCGCTCAGTCGCCGCCTGAGGGCCGCGACCTCTTCCTCCGAGCGCCTTGCACGCTCGGCCAGCTGCTCGAGCTCGCTGGCTCGGGCGCTCGCTTCCTTCGTCCGTTCCGGCCGTCGGAACCACCTCCCGCGGGCTCGGTTTGACGCCGGAAGCGACCATACACCGGTGCCACAGGCATACCGAGCAGCGGCCTGGTTGCGCGCAGGGCTCCTTACCACCCAGTAGGCTCGACGGGCCTGGGCCTACGGGCTGTTGCATCCGGTTCGTCGGCTCTAGGGTCGTCGGCTCCAGGTTTGCCGTGTGTCGCGACGAAGTTCGCTTCACCGGAGGGCGAGACGGCGACCGGGTATTCCATAGCGAGGCGAGGGGCCGCGAAGAGATGAAGGTGTGGATCGACCAGGACCTGTGCACCGGAGACGGTCTCTGCGAAGAGATCGCGCCTGCTGTGTTCACCCTGCTCGACGACGGCCTCGCTTACGTGAAGGAAGGAAGCGACGTCAAGAACGAGCCCGGCGGCTCCGGCGGGATGGCGGCGGTCCCCGAGGATCTCGAAGAGGCCGTCCAGGAAGCCTCAGAAGAGTGCCCCGGGGAGTGCATCTTCATCGAACCGGGCTGAAAACACGCTCCCGTCAACCCGCTCCTGTTAGTTCGGGTCGAAGCCGCTGCGGTCAGTCCTGAACGCGACGCGCACCCCGCGGGGCCGAGCCGGACACTTCGCCCAGTCCGTCCGCCGGACGGTGACGGCAACCCAGGAAATTCGTTCGCTGGGTGTAATCTCCACCCCGGCGTACGGTCGGTTGCCAGGCGGGGAACGGTGGCAGAGGGACCTCGCCAGGTGGGTGGTAATGATGGCGGCGGGCGACAGCTTGGCGGTTGCGGGAGACGCGACGCTCCCTTTCCGGGTCCTCACTTCCTGGGTCCTCACTTTCTGGGTCCTCACTTTCTGGGCCCTCACTCTCGAACTTCTTTCTCCCCGTCGCCACCTATCCCGTCTTCGGTCTCCGAGCTTCACCGACCATGCCCAACAAGGAGGTTGGTTCCAATGACCTGCTCACAGTGCGGTTCTTCCACGCCTGAGTCTGCGCGCTTTTGCCACCACTGCGGAGCGGTGCTCCAAACCGGCCTAGTTCGCTCGCATCACTATGCGGCTCACCCCGACGAGCCGGTACGAGCGCTGGCGCTGCTCACCACTCTCATGCCTCATCTTTCGGGCAACCATCGCCACGCATACCGCCAGGCCCTCGCCATCGCCTTCACCGCGACGATCGTCGCCGCAGCTTTCGGGGCTCTGGCGGTCTCGCTGTTCTGTGCGGCCGTGGCCCTGCCCCTGTTGCTTCTGCTCTATCAGCACGACCACGACGTCTGGGAGGGTGAGCCGATCCTCGCGGTGGGCCTCGGAGTCATCGTTGCGGCAGGGCTCGGCGTCGCAATCGGCCTCCTGTCCAACTCGCTGAACAGTCATCAGACGCTCGCGATTTCGCCAACCGGTCACTTCCCGGCGCCGGATCGATCCTCGCCACCGGTGTGCTCGTTCCGGTGCTCGTGTTCGCGGCGCTGATGGTCGTGGTGGGACTGCTCGTTGCGAGACCGTCGTTCTCGCACTCGGTCGACTGTGTCAACTTCGGTGCCGGGGCGGGAGCGGCGTTCGCTCTGGCTGAGAGCCTGACCGTGCAACACGGTGCTTTCTCGGGACTCGCGCTCACCTCCACGAACCCCGCCACCGATGCCTTCATCGCTCTGGCCCTCGGTTTCGCCAAGCCAGTCATCTACGCGGGTGCCGCCGCACTGCCGTGGCTCGCCAAAGCAGCGTCACGGCTGGAGCCCGCGTGTGATCAAAGGGATCGCGCAGGGACTGCTGCTCGTGGTGGCGTACCACCTTGCAGCCACGCTGCTCGCGCCGTACGGCACGCGCGGAGTGGTGCTCACGTTCCTTTTCGCAGTCCTGATCGCGGGCGTGTCGGTGCTGATGCTTCGGACGAGCCTCCACTCCGCGCTTCTCGACGAGGCGAACGCCACGGTTCTCGCCGGTGGCCCTCCCAGGCGGCGAACTGCAGCCGGCACACCATGCGCGCATTGCGGGCTTCTCATCCTCGAAGACGCATCGTTCTGCGTGGCATGCGGGACCGCCGTTGCGACCTTCCCCAAACAGGCCCATGTCGGTGCTCGTGCCACCGACCCAGCCGGGGCGCCGGCAACGTGACCGGCGCACCAAAAGAGGCGCACGAGAGGAATCGCCCATCCGCCAAGTCGGTCGAGCCGACGGCGCCCGGGACGGCACGAACTGATCGCGTAACAAGGAGCCAACCATGACCACGTGGAACCCGACTCCAGGTACCCCGCAAGGGCCACCCCCCGGTCAACCGCCTCTTCAGGGAGCAGGCGGGGGGGCGAATCCGCCTCCGTATGGGCCACCCTCGTCTGCAGGTTCCCCCCTTACGGCCCCGCAGGGGCGACGCCCCCCTATGGTCCGGCAGGCGGGACGCCACCCTACGGTCCGGGTGCGGCAGGAGCGGCGCCTCCATACGGACCGCCGGGAGGCACGCCTCCATACGGACCGCCGGGAGGCACGCCTCCCTACGGCGGGTTCGGCGGTCCCGGGGGCCCGGGCAGGCCCCGCGGTCGTCTGAGTCCGACGGTCATCGCGGGAATCGTCTTGGTGGTGGTCGCGGGTGGCGGTTTGGGCGCCTACTTCGCGTTCTCCCACAGCACCGCGGCGGCGGCTTGCGGCAGCGGGGGCGGCCTGACCTCTAGTTGCGTCCCGTCGTCGACGCTTCCCTCGTCGCCAATTTCGCCGACCCATCCGTCGTCATCTGTTCCGACAACGACCTCTCCTGTTCCGACGACAACCTCTCCCGTTCCGACCACGACAACTCCCATTCCGACGACGACGTCTCCCGTTCCGACGACCACTACCGTTCCCCCGCCTCCCCCTTCTGGCGGAACGACGGTCAACGTCGGCAGCAGCATCACGCTCACCTATCCCTCGGACTGGACCGAGGCTTCGGGCAGCAGTCAAGGGTTCAACTTCGACCATTCGAACCCGGTCGCCGCCTTCCACATCCTTGTCGGCACGACGCAGGCCACAACTGCGTCTGCGATCGGGCAGAACTACCTCTCCGGCCTGGGGCAGAACATAACGAACCTTCAGGTGACGGATCAGGGGACGGGCTCTACGGGTTGGTCGACATTGACGCAGTTCGCTCTGTACACAATCACCGGCTCGATCACCTCGGCTCAGAGCTCTTCGCCGGTGTTCGGCCAGGTCTGGGCGATGCTCAATCCCCAGACCCATATAGGGGCCGAGATCTCAGGGATCTCCGACACCTCGGCGGACTATTCCGCGGTGCAAACAGAGGTCCACGACATGGTCACGTCGCTCGCTGACGGAACCTGACGCGTCCGTACCAGACCGATCGCCGGCGCTCAGTCGCCTTCACCCATGTCCGGCCCTGGAGCCATGACCGGCCCCGGAGCCAAGACCGGCCCTCGAGCTGGGAGCCGGCCTGGAGCCGGGAGCCGGCCTGGAGCCGGGAGCTGGCCTGGAGCCAGGAGCCGCGCTGTGGTGAGGAAGCCGGTATGAGCAACCATCCTGTGATCGGGCCTGACCGAGCGCGCCTCTATGTGCCAGGTGCGGTGCAGGACCTCGAAGGTCTGTTCCAGGCCGAAGCGGCTCTGCTCGAGGGCTCCTCGTAGCTGAGCGGTCTGATTGATCGTGGGCAGGTAGCTACAGAGGATGCCGCCTGAGCGGAGAGCGGACTCCGCGTGCGGAAGTACCCTCCACGGTTCGGGAAGGTCGAGGACCATCCGGTCCAGATTGCTCTCGGAGATCCCGTCGTAGACGTCGCGAATCTCGACCCGGTACCTGTCGGCGCACTGCTCCTGCCCGACCCATGCCGCGACATTGGTTTGCGCCGTACCCGCGCGAAATCTTCACGGATCTCATAACCGATGACCATGCACCCCGCTCTTATGAGCGCCATCGAGAGTGCACCCGATCCCACACCGGCTTCGAGAACCGACATCCCGGGCCCGGCGTCGACCGCAACGAGGATCGCTCCGAGATCCTTCGGGTATATGACCTGAGCACCTCTTGGCATCTTCACCACGACGTCGGCGAGCGTCGGTCGCACGACGATGAAGTTGCGCCCCGTCGAGCCCGCCACGGTCGATCCTTCGACCTGTCCGATCACCGAGTCGTGCGCCACGATGCCCGCGTGAGTGTGGAAGGCGCCTCCCACCTGCAGAGGAACCAGATACCGGCGACCCTTGTGGTCGATGAACAGCACCCGCTCACCTGCAGCGAGGAGGCCGGAACCTGGGCCAGATGCCACCCGGCTCAGCCCAGCTGCTCTTTGCCCGACTCCTGGTCCTTTGCAAACTTCCCGCGGTTGGTCAAGACGAGCGACTGGCCCTCGCCAAGGGTGCCGGACCAGACGACGGGTTTGTCCTTGTTGCGGGAGCGAACGACCAACCATGCCGCCGCACCGACCGCCAGCCACACCGGCTCGCCCCCAAGACCTCTCCTGAAGCTTCGCGACACGAGCCGTCCGAGCAGACGGTCGACCACGGGCCCGAACATTCTCAGAGCCTCCGTATCTCGACCACCGCAGAGCGGTGCCTGCCGCCTCTACGCCCGAGAAGGTAGGCGGCGAGCAGCGCCAGAACAGCTGCGGCGATACCGGCTGTTATCAACTTCGGCTTCGCAGCCTCGACGCCTGAGTCGACATCGCCGGCGACCTCGCGAAGCTTCGCCTCGATGTCGTCGCGGGTGATCCTCTTCGCCGCAACTGCCATCACGCGCCCTCCTTCGGAGCCACGTTGCGCTTCGCCGCCGGGCCCTTCTTTATCCGCAACGCCGCCAGCACGGCGACGATCGTTGCCGCTGCAGCCGTCACGAGATATGGCGCCCAGGACCAATCTCCCCTGAACGTGGAGCCGGTCTCGGTCTGCAGAGCCCTGAGCAGACCGAGGAGCAGGAGCATCGTGCCCGCCGAGAGGGCGATCGCTCCGATGATTCCGAAAGCCACGAAGCGGCCGGCACCCTTGAGGGGCTCCAGGGTCTCCTGTTTGGCGTAGTCCACGACGAGCTGGACGACGTCTCCCGCACCCCCGGCGCTCGCGCTCCGGTCGCGTTCGCGCTCTTCACGTCTGATCGGCACGGTCCTCCTTAGCTGCCGTCCGTCGCCGAGGAACGGCAATACTCCCCCGGGTCCGTCTCCGCCCGCAAGCAACCCCAATGGCGTGGACCCTGCTCAGACCCCTGCACCGGCTCGCGGTGATCGCTGCCCGAGCTGCCTGCGATCGCTTCACAGGCTCCTAGCGGTCAGCGTACAAGTAGGTGGAGCTGGACTTCGCCACCAGACGAGCGGGCTGGAGGTCGCCTGCCCCCGCGCCGGCAGCTCCCAGGTCGGTCAGCTCGGCCTCGACGAATGCGGTGCTCTTGCCCCCCGATAGCACCCGGGCCACGCACTCGAGCAGGGACCCGACGGCAACGGGGGCGAGGAAGCTCACCTTCATCTCGGCGTTCCTCACGAAGACCTTGCGATCGCGGGCAAACGTGAGTGCCGACGCGCCCATCGCTGAATCGCAGACTGCCCCCAAGAAGCCCCCTTGGATTATCCCGGCCGGGTTGCAGAAGCGTTCGTCGGCGCGGGCACGCCACGTCGTGGTCCCTGGGACCGACTTGTCCACGCAGACCATCCCGAGCGTGAGGTCGCAGTTGGGCGGGACCTGGATCTCGAGCTCCGGCATCCGCAGAACGGTATCGGCCGGGCAGGGTCTCGATGACCGGGCAGGTTGACAGGGCTGGCTGGCTGGGCTGGCTGGCTGGAGGGCTGGCTGGCAGGGCTGGCTGGCAGGGCTGGCTGGTCAGGTGGCTGTCCGGAGGTACGTTGGCCCGGCCATGGTCGATCCCAGCCGCCCGGGGCCCGGCACGGCTCCAGGCCAGTCCCGCGAGCTGAGCGCAAGGGTCGTCGTCGGCGCGGACAGCGTCCTGTCCCCTGGCGTCGTCGCGATCAGAGGCGAACTGATCGACGACGTCGGTCCACTCGGCGGCGGGGCTCCCGACTTCGACGTGCTCGCGCCCGGGTTCGTCGATCTGCAGGTGAACGGCATCGGTCGGATCGACGTCGCGACGGCAGACGGTGACGACTGGGTCGCTTTGAACGAGAGCCTCCTCGCCCAGGGAGTGACGACATGGTGCCCGACGCTCGTAACGGCCCGCGACGAGGACATCGAGCGAGCCTGCAAGCGGGTGTCGCTCGCGATCAGCGACGTCTCGAGCGGTCGACCCGCCATTGCGGGTGTCCACCTCGAGGGCCCTTTCATCACCGTTGCGGGCGCTCACCGTGTCGAGCACATCCGGGAGGTACTCGACAGCAGCTGGGTGTCGAGCCTCGATCCCGCGGTGAGGGTCGTCACCCTTGCTCCCGAGGTGCCCGGCGCCCGACAGGCGATCCCCCGGCTCACGTCCAAGAACATCCTCGTGTCCCTGGGACACTCGGCTTGCACCGCCGAACAGGCTCACGAGGCAGCAGATGCAGGAGCCAGGCTTGTCACGCACCTCGGAAACGCCACGGGGCCGTTCCATCAGCGCAGCCCCGGACTGCTCGGCGCCGCCCTCTCGGACGAACGTCTTGCGGTGAGCCTGATAGCAGACCTCGAGCACGTCCACCCTGACCTTCTCCGATTGGCGTTCTCGGCAAAAGGGCCGGGTGGGGTCGTTCTCGTCACGGACGCGGTCGCCGCAGAAGCCGGCGCGGTCGGTCCCGTCGCTCTCGACAGAGATCGTGAGCGAGGTGCTCCGGCGCGTCTCGCGGACGGCACTCTGGCCGGATCCGTCCTCACGATGGACCGCGCCATCTCCAATGTCGTGATCTCTGCCCGTGTCACGATCCCAGAAGCGGTGAGGGCGGCGAGCACCACTCCGGCCGAGTTGCTAGGTCTTCGCGACCGCGGCGCCATCGCACCAGGGCGCCGTGCGGATCTGGTCGCGCTCCGATGGGTAGAGAAAGGCCGTGAGAGGTCACTGCGAGTCGAAGCCGTATGGCTGGCGGGACGTCTTGTATGGGGTTGGCGGCTTGACGGTCGGGGACGTGCACGCAACCGGCCCGTGTGGGCCCGGCGGCTTGACGGTCGGCCCGCCTGTGGGGTCCGGCGGCTTGACGGTCGGCCCGCCTGTAGGGTCCGCCGCGTGCGTTTCGGCTCCGCCATAAGCGAGCACCCCGTCACTGCGATCGCAACGGGCGAGGTGACGGGGGCGGTCTTAGAAGCCGTGGGCGACCATCCCTGTCTCGCACTGGTCTTCGTCACCCCCGCTCACGGGGGCGCCCTCGAAGACATCGTGCGAACCGTGGACGAGATCCTCCGGCCCGACGTGCTTCTCGGAGCGGTCGCCCTGTCGGTCGTCGGGCCCGGTCGCGAGGTAGAGCGCGGTGCTGCGATATCGCTCTGGGCGGGATCCGATGCCTCGGTCTGCGGACTTAGCCTCGGAACGCCGGGCGACCCAGCCGGCAAGAGAGGCCCGCGCCGGTTGCGATCCGCCGGGGATCACCGGCTGGCCGACTAAGCAAGACCTGCAGTTCGAACCTTCAGGGATACTCCTGCTGGCCGACCCATTCAGCTTCCCGATCGAGGACCTGCTGTCATGGCTCGACGTGCACTATCGGGGCATTCCGGTGGTAGGAGCGATGGCGTCAGCTGCCCGCATGCCCGGAGGGAACAGCCTCGCGCTCGGCAGGTCGCTACAGCACTCGGGTGCGATAGGGGTGCTGCTCGGTCCCGAGGTCGAGATGCATGCAGTCGTCTCGCAGGGGTCCCGGCCGTTCGGGCGCCCGCTCGTGGTGACGAAGGCGGAAGGAAACGTCATCTACGAGCTGGCCGGAAAACCGGCTCTCGAACGGCTCGTCACCCAGGCGAGTTCGGACCTGACCGAGGACGAGATCGAAGCTCTCGCAGAAGGGGGCCTTCAGCTCGGACGGGTCATAGACGAGCACCGCGAGAAGTTCACCACGGGCGACTTCCTCATCCGGAACGTCCTCGGCACCGACCGGCGGAGGGGCGCCGTCGCAGTGGGCGACGTCGTGCCGGTGGGCGTGACGGTCCAGTTCCACCTGCGCGACGCACAGACGGCCGACGAGGACTTGAGCGAGCATCTTGCCGGGGCTAGCGCCGATGCGGCACTGCTGTTCACGTGCACCGGTCGCGGCACGCGCCTGTTCGGCGGTCCCGATCACGACGCTGCTGCGATCGTCGATCACCTCGGTCCGATCCCGACCGCCGGATGTTTCGCTGCAGGCGAGATCGGCCCTGTTGCGGGCCGCAACTTCCTTCACGGTTTCACGGCCTCGTTGGCGCTGTTCAGAAGAGCCCGGGCGCTGCGCTCGATCGCGACGACCGGCGGCGTGGCGCGGCCGAAGAGGCGACAGGCGGTACGGTGACCTCGTGACGGACGCAGCGGCCGGACGCGACCCCGCAGCCGGCCAACCACCGACGGTCCGGAGGTAGATCCAGAGGTGGACAAGGACGTCGAACAACTCGGCATAAACGTCATCCGTGGGCTCGCCATGGACGCGCCGCAGCGGGCCGGCAGCGGGCACCCGGGACCGGCGATGGCGCTCGCTCCGCTCGCCCACGTGCTCTTCACGAAGGTGATGCGCCACGACCCGGGCGATCCGAAGTGGCCCGACCGTGACCGCTTCGTCCTGTCGTGCGGGCACGCGTCGATCCTGCTGTACTCGATGCTGTACCTGACCGGCTACGGGCTCACGCTCGACGACCTGAAGGGCTTCCGTCAATGGGGAAGCCGGACGCCGGGGCATCCCGAGGTGCACCTGACTCCCGGGGTCGAGGCCACGACCGGTCCGCTCGGGCAGGGATTCGCCAACGGCGTCGGGCTCGGCATCGCCGAGAGGTGGCTGCGCTCGCGCTTCGGTCCCGACGTTGTCGACCACCACACCTTCGTCTTCTGCTCGGACGGCGACCTCGAAGAGGGGATAAGCCACGAGGCGGCCTCACTCGCCGGGCACCTCGGGCTCGGCAGGCTCGTATACGTGTACGACGACAACCACATCTCGATCGACGGGCCGACCGAGCTCGCGCTGTCGGACGATCCGGTCGGACGCTTCGAGTCCTACGGCTGGCACGCCAGGTTCATAGGAGAGGTCGCCAACGACACCGACGCCCTCGAAGATGCTCTGCGCGAGGCGATGGCCGTTCCGGACAGGCCATCGCTGATCGTGCTGCGCAGCCACATCGGCTGGCCGTCGCCGCACAAGACCGACACTGCGGCGGCGCACGGCGACCCTCTCGGCGTGGACGAGGTCCGGGCGACCAAGGAGATCCTCGGCCTCCCGCCTGACGAGACCTTCTACGTGCCCGACGAGGTGCTCGAGTACTACAGGCGAGCATCGGGCGCGGCGCCACGATGCGCGACGAGTGGCAGAGACGCTTCGACGTGTCCGTGGGACGGCGACAGGACCGCAGGCATGGGACGTCTGCATGAGGTCCGAGGGGCTTAGAAGGCTGGGAGTCCAATCTGCCTCGGTGGGAGCCGGGCGAGGACCTCGCGACGCAGAAAAGCCATCAACACCTGCCTGAACGCCACCGCCGACGGACCTCCGGGACTGCTCGCGGGCTCGGGCGACCTGACAGGTAACACCGGCGTCAAGCTCGACGACGCGGAGAACCAGGAGCGCGACAACCCGAGCGGCCGCCAGGTCCACTTCGGGATCCGCGAGCACGCGATGGCGGCGGTGATGAACGGGCTCGCCTACCACGCAGGGCATCCTGCCCGTAGGCGGGACCTTCTTCGTGTTCAGCGACTACATGCGCCGGATCGGTCAGGCTCGCCGCCCTGTCCCAGACACACGTCGTCTTCTCGTGGACCCACGACTCGGTAGGGCTCGGCGAGGACGGCCCGACCCACCAGCCGATCGAGCACCTCGCGTCGCTTCGCGCGATGCCGGGCCTCCGGCTGATCCGTCCCGCAGACGCGAACGAGACCGCCCAGGCGTGGAGGGTCGCGGTCGACTCCGACGGGCCCACCGGTCTCGTACTCACCCGCCAGGGCGTCCCCGTGCTCGAAGGCACCGCAGAGCTCGCGCCCGAGGGGTTGCCACGCGGCGCCTACGTGCTCGTCGAGGAAGAGACGGGCACGCCGGACGTCGTTCTGGTCGGAACCGGCAGCGAGGTGCAGCTTTGCGTGGCTGCCGCTCGGACATTGATGCGAGCGGGTGTCTCTGCGCGGGTGGTGTCGTTCCCCTCCTGGGACCTCTTCGAGGCCCAGGACGACGCCTACCGCGATCGGTGCTCCCGTCCGGGATCCCTCGCAGTCGCCATCGAGGCGGCGAGCCCATTCGGCTGGGAGCGTTACGTCGACGACGGCGATCGGGATCGACCACTTCGGGGCATCGGCACGCGGATCGGTCGTGCTCGAGAAGTTCGGGATAACAGCAGAGGCGCTCGTCGAGCTGCGAGCGACGCATTCGCTGCGTGGCTCGAGCGGGTAGGTAGCCGCACGTGCATCCAGGGAGAGCCGGAACCTCCTGCATGACGAGACTTCACGACCTCTACGAGCAGCAGGGCCAGAGCCCCTGGCTCGACAACCTGAGGCGCGACTTTCTCACCGGCGGCACCCTGCAGAGGCTTCTCGACGAGGGCATCAGGGGCATCACGTCGAACCCGACGATCTTCGCCAAGGCGATCGAGAGCGAGCCCGACTACGACGAGCAGTTCGCCAGTCTGCTCGCCACGAACTCGGTCGAGGAGTCCTACTGGGAGCTCGTGATCACCGACATCACCGACGCTCTCGAGATGCTGGCAGGCCTCTACGAGTCCTCGGAGGGTGGAGACGGATTCGTCTCTCTCGAGGTCGCCCCCGCTCTCGCGCACGACACGACACGGAACGATCGAGGCCGCGCGCAACCTCCACGCATCGGATCAACAGGCCGAACCTGTTCGTGAAGATCCCCGGCACGAGCCAAGGGGTTCCGGCAATCCGCACGATGATCGCGCGAAGGCCGGAGCATCAACGTGACACTGCTGTTCTCGCTCGAGCGCTACTCCGAGGTGGTCGAGGCCTACATCGGCGGGCTCGAAGAGTACGCGGCGCAGGGCGCCACCGACCTGTCTCGGGTAGCGAGCGTCGCTTCGTTCTTCGTGAGCCGGGTGGACACCGAGGTCGACCGGCGCCTCGAGCGGCTCGCGGCGAAATCTGCCGACGCGCAGTCGGCCGGCGGAGCTGAGGGCTTGTGCGGGAACCGCCGCCGTCGCGCAGGCCCGCGAGGCGTACCGGATCTTCACCGAGCGCTTCACGGGGGCGCGTTGGGAGGCGCTTGCGTGCAAAGGGGGCGCGGGTCCAGCGACTGCTGTGGGCATCCACCTCCACCAAGAACCCCGCCTACCCGGACCTTCTCTACGTCGACTGGCTGATCGGTCCCGAGACGGTCAACACGATGCCCGACCAGACGATCGATGCATTCTTGGACCACGGCACGATCGCTCGGACGGTCGATGCCGATCCCGGCGAGGCGCAGCGCACACTCAAGAAGCTCGCGGATCTCGGCATCGACCTGGCCGACGTGGCGCGGGTGCTCGAGGACGAAGGGGTCGCGAGCTTCGCGAAGTCGTTCGACGAGCTGCTGGAGGCTCTCGAATCCAAGGCGAGGTCAAGCCGCCGACGGAGCGCGATCGACAGGACTGCGAGCATGACCAGGTCGACCACCGCCATCGGACCCCGAGACCCTTTCCGACGAGGACTCAGACGAGATTCCCACCGTCGACCCGACCGGAGTGGTCGAGCGCGTCAGGCACGAGCTCGAGAACGTAGACAAGCCGCCCGACCTGTCTCTCGTCGTCTTCGGCGCGTCGGGAGACCTGGCCGCACGCAAGCTGATGCCGGCGCTCGAGAGCCTTTGCGACCACGAAGCCCTGCCCGAGCACTTCACCCTCATCGGGGTGGCCCGCAGCGCCTGGACGCGACGAGGAGTTCCGCGACCACGTGCTCAGGTCTACGAGCGACTCCACATGCCGAGCGTTGGCCGTGAGGTCGTCTCGACGGTTCCGTTACGTTTCGGGCGACTACGGGTCGCCCGACACGTTCGACGCCTGAAGAAGGTCCTTGACCAGCGCAGACGAAGAGCTCGGTACCGCCGGGAACACCGTCTACTACCTGGCAACCGTCCCCGACATGTTCGCGACCGTCGCGACCGCACTCGCAAAGCACGGCTGCAATGTTCCCAGGGACAGAACGGCGCGTTCGCACGCCTCGTGATCGAGAAGCCCTTCGGCCGCGACCTCGATTCGGCATCTGCGCTCGACGCCACCCTCCACGAATCGTTCGACGAGTCCCAGATCTACCGGATCGACCACTACATGGGCAAAGAGACGGTCCAGAACGTCCTCGCGCTCCGATTCGCCAACGCCATCTTCGAGCCCGTGTGGAACCGCCGTTTCGTCGACCACATCCAGATCACCGTGGCCGAGCAGCTCGGCGTCGAGCACCGCGGCGGGTTCTACGAGACGGCAGGGGCGCTGCGCGACATCGTCCAGAACCACGTCATGCAGGTGCTCGCGCTCACGCTGATGGAGCCGCCGGTCTCGATCGAGGCAACGGGCATCCGCGACGAGAAGGTCAAGCTGCTTCGAGCCGTCGAGATCCCGAGCCCGGACGCCGCGATCGGGTCTGCGGTTAGAGGGCAGTACATAGCGGGCGAGATCGACGGCGCGCCGGTGCCGGGCGTACCGCGAGGAGGAGGACGTCGACCCGCACAGCACGACCGAGACGTTCGTGGCGATGAAGCTCTCGGTCGACAACTGGCGGTGGGCGGGCGTGCCTGTCTACGTCCGCACGGGCAAAGCGGCTCGTACAAGAGCGGTCACCGAGGTCGTGTCTGCAGTTCCAATCGGTGCCCCATCTCGCATTCGGCAACCGGCTGGCTCGCGACCTCCGCCCCGACGCCATGGTGCTCCGGATCCAACCCGACGAGGGCATAACGCTCGAGCTCGGCGTGAAGGTCCCCGGCGAGGCGTTCAGGTTGCGGACCGTGGGCATGGACTTCTCGTACGCGACGGCGTTTCCCGGACCCGAGGCCGACGGCTACGAGAGGCTGCTCCACGACGCGATGATCGGCGACCCCACCTTGTTCATCCGTACCGACGAGGTCGATCAGGCCTGGACGATCGTCGAACCCTTCCTCACCGCCTGGCGGAGGGGGACGCCCCGCTCAGCTTCTACCCGGCGGGCTCGTGGGGACCCGCGATTCGGACCTGCTGCTCGGACGGGGCCTCAGGCGCTGGAGGAACCAGTGAGCGCGGAGCGTGTTCTCCCGTGGGGTGCGCCCGGGGACGTTACGTTTAGTGGATGACCTTCCCGCGGCGAGTTCGCCGGCAGAGGTGGCAGCGGCGTTCCATTCCCGGCCGCGTCCCAGGTTCTCCCTCGTCTGTTCGGGTGGCCCCACTGCGAGGCTCTGCTACGAGGAGCTCGACACACGTAGAGCGCTACCGGGTGGACTGGGAGCTGGTCGACGTCTACATGGGTGACGAGCGTCTGGTGCCTGCGGACGACCCGGAAGCAAACCAGCGGCTCGTCCGCGAAAGCCTGATCGACCGCCTGGGTAACGTCGGTTCGTTCCATCCGATGTCGTGCGGGGCAGGGACCCGGCCAGTACGAGATGCTGATCAAGATCGCCGGCGAGCTCGACCTCGTACATATGGGCATGGGACCTGACGGCCACACCGCGTCGCTGTTCCCCGGCGGGCCTGAGCTCGAAGCCGGCCCGAGGAGCTGGTTCTGCTCACATCGGACCCGAGCGGGCTGAACCCCCACCCCGTATGACCCTCACCTTCGAGGCGTTCTCGAGGGCCCGGCTGATGGTCTTCACGGTCCCGGGCCGAGACAAGCGCGCGGCGCTCGAAAGATCTTCGGCAAGGTCGCGACCTGCCCGCCGCCCAGGCGACGGCGCAAGAAGTCCTCTGGCTCGTGGACAGCGAAGCGGCGGGTGATCTGGCCGGAAGCTGACGGCGTCTGGCCGGAAGCTCGTCGGCTAGGTGATCTGGTCGGCTAGGTGATTCTCGCCGGCAAGTTGATTCGTTCAGGCAACAGGGGCGCGCCCGGGACTAACCCTGAGCCTCAGGCTTAAGGTTAGGGTCAGCCCGGGATCCCGGACGCTGGGATGGCGAGCCGGGCCCGGACCGGACGGTGGTCAGACCCCAATCGCTTCGAGGACTTCCGAATCGACCACGGGATGGGCGGGCGTACGAGGATGTGATCGGGTTGACTGTGAGGGCGCCACGCCGGCCACGTCCTTCCCTTCACTGCCCTGTGCCACCCGGGGAGCTGGGCCACCAACGGCGGGCCCCACAGATTCATGTCGCCTGCGAGCACCGCGGGGACCTCGATTGAGTGCAGCTTTGCCGGAGCTCCGGATCTGAAAAGCGGGACCTCTCGATATGTGGGACATGTGAGTCCCGACAACGGCGATGGTCCCGCTCTTCGTCTCCACGTCCACACGTAGTCGCACCGCGGGTGGCGGTGTCGTGACGCAACTGGCGGAGCTCGATCGTGCTCGGTCGACTCGACCGGCAGTCGCGAAAGGACCGCGACGCTCCAGGTGCCCCGCTCTGATCCTGTTCCGTGGGGCCAGCGGCGGTTGTCGGGAAAGTAGGGCTCGTCGTGCTCGCGAGCGTCCTTGCCGCCGCACGCTGTGCGGTCCGGCAGCACCACGCGAGGTCCGTCGAAGCGGCGCGACGGTGGCTTCCAGCGCGGGCCCGGATGGGGATGCGGTCCGCTAAGGCGGCCATCAGCGTTGGCCAGCTCGTGCGCCTCGTAGCCCAGCTCGTCGGCGATTGTCTGGGCCATGCCCTTGCCCCCGTCGGCCGTCCACGATTCCTGCAGGACAAGCACGTCTGCGTCGCATCTCGCGCACGCTGCGACCACGTCGAAGCGCCGGCCCCACCCGTCTACACCTGAGTGGACGTTGAAGGACGCGACGACGAGCTCGGTTTGGCCGGGGGCGGGCACGGACCGAGGAGCGTAGCTGCTGATTTGTCGTCCGATGCGGTCGTCAGTGCTGTCGTCAGAGGCCGTCGTCAGGGGCCGGCGGTGGGCTGGGCCGGCTGACGGCTGGCGTGGTCGGTGGTTGGTGGCCGGCGGCGGCTGGCTGACGGCTGGCGCACGGCTGGCTGGCCGGCTGGCGCTGGCTGGCTGACGGCTGGGCCGGCTGTCGTCCGGTGCGGAGCGGTCGTCCAATAAGGTGGCCCGGTGCTCGCCACACTCCTCGCAAGCGCCCCTTCGTCGGCTGCAGCCTCACCCACTGGCGCCGAGTGGAGGTGTTCGCGAGGTGGTGACGCCGCCCGACCTGCCCCTGCGGGCCGAGGGCACCGGACCCGTCGACGCAGCGGGAGGCGAGGGGCTCCCCGAGGGCGCAGGCCCCGATCCGGCAACTCTCGAGCACCTCCTCGAGGTCGCCAACGTGACGAAGCACCGAGAGCTTTATAGCTCGGTCTTCTCCACGGTGCTCGGACTCGTCGAGGCCGAGACGGACACACTCGACCTCAAGATCGCGGCCGCAGCTCTCGCCGAGATGTCCGAGGCATTCAAGGTCTTCTACCCCTACCGATCCGCCCCGAAGGCCACCTTCTTCGGCTCGGCCCGGACCCTGCCCGATGACCCGCTCTACATCCAGGCACGCAAGTTGGCTGCGCGACTGTCCAAAGAAGGGTGGATGGTCGTCACGGGCGCAGGACCCGGGATCATGGCGGCGGCGATGGAGGGCGCGGGTCGCCAGCGATCGTTGGGAGTGAACATCCGCCTTCCCCACGAGCAGGGGGCCAACGAGTTCATCGCGCACGACCCGAAGCTCGTGGAGATGCGCTACTTCTTCACGCGCAAGCTGATGCTCATAAAAGAATCACACGGCTACGCGGTGCTGCCGGGGGGATTCGGCACACAGGACGAGGCGTTCGAGCTTCTCACCCTCTTACAGACCGGAAAGGCCCAGCCGGCTCCGCTCGTCCTGCTCGACGTGCACGGAGGCACGTACTGGGAGGCGTGGGAGCGGTTCGTAAAAGACGACCTCGAGTCTCGAGGTCTCGTCTCGCCCGACGACCACGCCCTGTACAAAGTCACGACTCATGTGGACGAGTCCGCCGACGAGATCCTCGGCTTCTACCGCAACTACCACTCATGCAGATGGGTCGGAGACCTCTTCGTGATCCGGCTCAAGCAGGCTCCCTCTGCCGAAGCGCTGGCCGACCTGACCAGCCGGTTCCACGACATCATCGTGGAGGGACGGATCCGGTCCACGAAGCCTCTCGGTCCCGAGCGGTCGGGTAAGGATCACCTGGACCTTCCGAGGGTCGCCTTCCGTTTCGACCGGATGCACTTCGGGAGACTCCGGATGCTGATCGACGCGCTCAATGCGCTCGTCGACTGACCTGCTCCTCGACTGACCTGCTTTTCGACAGGCATCTCGTCGTCCGGATTGCCGCCCGTCCGGCTTGCTGCTCGATCGCGGTCTCGCTCTGCTCGTCCGGCTTGCTGCTCGACCGGCTGTCTGCTCGACCGGCTTGCTGCTCGATCGGCTTGCTGCTCGATCGATCTGCTCAGTCGAGGGGTGCGGGGCGAAGGATGGCTGCGGCTTTCGCGACGGATCGTCGCGCCCGGGCGATCTGGCGTTCCTCCTTGAGCACGGCGGGGTCGGGTTCCGTGCCATCGGCTGCGAGAGCCACCGCCGTACGGAGACGGTCAGTGATCAGGTCGTCGAGCTCTTCGGCTATCGCGTCGAGCCGATCGGCGAGACGCTCGAAATCGTTGGAACCCTCCATCAGCCCCGCGGCGGGGAGCTCGACCTGCTGCACCTCGATGGAGCCGTCAGCCACCTTCCTCCGCAGCGCCTTCTTGTCGAACTTGCCGACACTCGTCTTCGGCAGCTCGTCCACGTACGCCCACCGCTCCGGAAGCCACCAGCGTCGCCACCCGCGGCCCGAGGAAGCCGAGGACCTCCGACGGCTCCGGCATGCGGCCGTCGCCGGGAACGACGACCACGAGCGGCCTCTCGTCGTACCGGTCGTCGGGTACTCCGATGACCGCCGCTTCGAAGACGTCCGGGTGGGCCATCACCTGGTTCTCGAGCTCCACCGACGAGATCCACTCCCCGCCGGACTTGATCACGTCCTTGGTCCTGTCGGAGATCTGGATGAACCCTCGGTCGTCCAATGTGGCGACGTCGCCGGTGCGGAGCCATCCGTCTGGAGAGAACCGGTCGGGAGACGGGTCCTTGTAGTACGAACCCGTGATCCAAGGCCCACGGATCTCGATCTCCCCCACCGAGACCCCGTCGTGCGGCAACTCGTTTCCCTCCTCGTCGACGATCCGGACCTCGACACCCGACACGACACGTCCCGACTTCGAGCGCCACTCGATCTCCTCTTCGGGCGGTACCCCCTTCGGCGGCCTGGCAAGCGCTGCAAGCGGGCTCGTCTCGGTCATACCCCAGCCCTGGACGATCGTGACCCCGAACCGTTTGTCGTACGCCTCCATGAGGGATCTCGGTACCGCGGATCCACCGGCTGTGAGCATCCGGACCGACGACAGGTCGACCGGATGGTTCTCGGAATAGCGCAGCAAGTCGTTCCAGATGGTCGGCACTCCGAGCGACATGGTCGGGCCGGTGCTCGGCGAACATCCGGGCAAGCGGCTCGGCCTGCAAGAAGCGCTCCGGCATGACAAGGTCCGTCCCGGCCATGAATGCGGTGTACGGAATCCCCCACGCGTTCGCGTGGAACATCGGGACGATCACGAGAACCTTGTCGCGCTCGGAGGACCCCACGCAGTTCGTCGTCATGCCGGCCATCGAGTGCAGGTACGTCGACCGGTGGCTGTAGACGACACCCTTGGGGTCGCCCGTCGTGCCGCTCGTGTAGCACATGGCGGCGGCCTGCTTCTCGTCGAACTGCGGCCAGTCGTACCCGGGTTCCTCGGCGGCGATGAGCTCCTCGTAGCTGATGGTCTCACCGAGCCCCGAGGTGTCGCCCTCGCCCACGACGATGATGTGCTTCACGGTCGGGCAGTCTGCTCGCACCCTCGCGAACAGCGGGGCGATCGACCCGTCGACGATCACGACCTGGTCCTCGGCGTGGTTCACGACGTAGGCGAGCTGCTCCGGAAAGAGCCTGATGTTGAGCGTGTGCAGGACCGCTCCCATGGACGGGACCCCGAGATACGCCTCGAGGTGGGCCTGGTCGTTCCAGCAGAACGTTCCCACCCTGTCGCTGTCGCCGATGCCCGAGTTTGCCGAGGGCCTTGGCGAGTCTCTCCGCGTTGGCGGCGATCTCGGCGAAGGTGGCCCTGACCGCTCCCCCGGCTGACTCGGTCACCACCTCCGAGTTCCCGAAGACCCGCTGCCCGTGACGGAGTATCCCGCTTATGAGAAGCGGGCCGTCCTGCATGGTGCTCTGCATTTGCTGAGCATACTGACGGCCCGGAGATCGACGCCCGTGCGAAAGACGTCGAGCGCCGATAGCCTTCCAAATGGACGCTCCGCAAATGGACACTCGAGCAGGTGCTCGACCTTCGTGCGCGACCACCATCGGGCGGTGCTCGCGACGACTCGGGCTGACGGTGGTGTTCAGCTGTCGCCAGTGGCGGCGACCGCCGACTCCGAGCGGACGGATCGTCGTGAGCTCCCGAGAGACCGCCATGAAGACCCTCAACCTGAGCCGACGTCCGAAGGCCTGGCTCTGCGTCTTCGAGGACGGGTTCTTCGGGAGGTGGTTCCAAGCAGAAGGACCGGTCGAGGTGGTCTCACCTGCCCGAAGCCATGGACGGTCTCGTCGAGTACTACCGCTCGGTCTCCGGAGAGCATCCCGACTGGGAGGAGTACCGCAGGGCGATGCGAGAAGAGAAGCGGGTCCTGCTACGAATGACAGTCGAGCGGGTCGGCCCCACCAAGGCGGGCTGAACGACAGAGTCACCGGTACAGAGTCACCGATTACGGCTTCGGACGAAGGGCGGGTCGTGGGTCAGGTACAGACAGTTCTCGGGCCGGTCGACGCCGACCGTCTCGGCGTGACCCTCATGCACGAGCACGTGTTCATCCTCTCGCCCGAGGTCCAGCAGAACTGGCCGACAGGTTGGGACGAGGAGGCGGCAGTGGCCAAGGCGGTCGTCCGCCTGAACGAGCTCGCCGCGGCCGGCGTCTCGCACGATCGTCGATCTGACCGTCGTCGGGCTCGGCCGCGACATCAGGCTCGTCAAGAGAGTGGCCGAGCAGGTCGACCTGAACATCGTGGTCGCGACGGGCCTCTACACCTACGATTCGCTGCCCCATTACTTCGACTACCGCTCCGCTGCGTTCCGTCCCGACGGCATCGACGCGCTCGAGGAGTTCTTCCTCCTGGATATCGAAGATGGTATAGCGGGCTCCGGCGTCCGGCCCGGGGATCCTCAAGTGCGCCACCGACAAGCCCGGGGTCACCCCCGGAGTCGAACGGGTACTTCGCGCCGTCGCCAAGGTCCACAGGCGCACCGGAATCCTCATCTCGACCCACACCGATGCACCTACGCGCAGAGGGCTCGAGCAGCAGCACATCTTCGAGTCCGAGGGAGTGGACCTGTCTCGGGTCGTGATCGGCCACAGCGGCGACAGCACCGACCTCGAATACTTGGAGAGCACTCGTCCAGGCCGGGTCGACACTCGGGATGGACCGGTTCGGAGTGGACGTCTACTGCCCGCCCGAGCAGCGGATCGAAACCGTGGTCGAGGCTGTGCGACATGGGCTGGGCGGGCCAGATGGTGCTCTCTCACGACGCCGCCTGCCACGTCGACTGGTTCGACGAGGAGCTCCTGCGAAAGCCGCGTCCCGAACTGGCACTTCCTGCACCTGACCAACGACGTGATCCCGAAGTTGCGAGAGCGCGGCGTCACCGAGGCCCAGGTGAAGACCATGATGGTCGACACGCCGAGGCGGCTGCTCGACAACGGCCCGGGATACTGACCGAGCCGGAGACCACCGTCGGCTGGCGACGACGTCTCTCGACGCTGCCCCGCCTGCTCGCAAGGCCGCTCGTGGTGGTCGCAGCCACGGTGGCCTTCGATTGCTGGACGTTGCGCGCCGAGCGAACTCCGGTCGCCTATCCGAGCGACACTTCCGTCCACACCGCGATGGTGCAGTTCGCCTCGAGCCGCATCACCTCCGGGCACATGCCGTGGACGAGCTGGTTTCCCTACATCGGCCTCGGCTCTCCCCAGTTCCTTCACTACCAGAGTCTCGCGTCGGTCGTGAACGAGCACTCGTCGCGCCAGTCATCTCGCCCGCCACCGCGGTCGCGTGGACCACATACCTGCTTCTCGGCGATATGGCCGATCTGCGTCTACCTGTCGGGCCGCATGTTCTACATGAGCCGTGGGCTTCGGCGGGCGCAGCGGTCGCGAGCCCGTTCGTGTCGAGCGTCTTCATGTCGGGATACGAGCAGCGGGCGTACATCTTCCTCGGTTACGGGCTTTGGACCCAACTGTTCGCCATGTGGTGCCTGCCGATCGCCTGGGGCCTCACCTGGCGCGCAATAAACGAGGGCAAGCTTCATCTCACGGCCGCCGTGGCCGTCGGTCTCACAATCTGCATGCACTTCGAGACCGGTTATCTGGCGTTGCTGCCGCTCTTCGTCTGGCCGTGGCTCGTCCGCCCGGAAATGCGCCGGACGGGTCTGGTCGGCGCTTCGCGTCGGAGCGGGAGCGTTGCTCGGTCTCCGCATGGGCTTGGGTTCCCCTGCTCGCACAGCGCAAGTGGTCGGGCATCAACTCCGTGCTCGCCGGGACCCAGTACCAGAAGGGCTACGGGGCGCCCACGATGCTCAGGTGGCTCGTGGAGGGGCGGGTATTCGACTCCGGCGCGGTCATGCCGATAGTGACGCTGCTCGGCGGGCGTCGGGCTTGTCGTCTCGATCGCACGCTGGCGACGCAGTCCGGCAGACAGGGCGATATTGAGCGTCGCGGTGTGCTCGTTCTTACTCGAGTGCGGGCGCACGACGTTCGGGCCTCTCGCAGACATCGTTCCAGGACACCAGGACATCTACTTCCGGCGATTCGCTGTCGGATTCCAGCTGGCATGGCTGTTGCTCGCGGGCAACGGTCTCGTCGCACTGGGTCGAGCCGTGACGAGGCTGGTTCGCGCCGGCGCATCGCGCGCACCGGCCCCGGACGAGCAACCGGTCCGGGAGGAGCGAACGGTTTCGGAGGAGCAAAGGGCGCGGGAGGAGCGACCGGCCCCGGAGGAGCAAAGGGCGCGGGAGGAGCGACCGGCCCCGGAGGAGCAAAGGGCGCGGGAGGAGCGACCGGTTCCCAGATCTCGCAGACGGCCGGCGATGGCTTGCCGGTGGGCGATCGCGGTCATGATCGTCGCAGCCGTGGCCTCTGGTCTCGGCGCAGTCGTCGCGCGGGTGACGTCGCTCGACTCCGAGAACGGCAATGCGATCGCCTATCAGGCACTCGCCGACCGGACACAGGGAGCGGAGGTCGACAGTCTCGTCGAGGTCATGAAATCGATCGGACCCGGGCGCGTCTATGCGGGCACCGTGCTCAACTGGGGTTCTCGCTTCAGGGTCGGTGGTATCCCGGTCTACAAGTACCTGGAGACCCAGAGCGTCGACGTGATGGTTTACTCGGCGACCACCACGACACTCATGGACGATCCGGAGTTCTCCTTCAACGAGCGCGTTCCCGGCGACTACGCACTCTTCGGCGTCTCATATCTGCTCCTGCCCACCTGGATGCAGCCATTGGTGCCAGCAGAGTTGGTGGGCACGCAGAGCATCTATTCGCTGTGGAAGGTCGACGGAGTCGGGTACGCGACGGTCGTCGACACGGTCGGCTCGCTCGAGGAGGACAGGGCCGACATCGGGCCGGTGTCGCGGGGGTACCTCGATTCGTCGCTTCCCGGTCTCGGGCTCTACCTCACGGTCGGATACGAGGGCCAGCCGGCTGCGGAGCCCACCGACCCGGGCGCGGCGAGCGAGGCAAGCGCGGGCGCCCCTGGCACGGGCATCCCTGGCACGGGAATCCCGAGCCCGGCCGGCAGCATCGTGTCGCAAACCGACGATCTCGCTGACGGCAACGTGCAACTGAAGGTCGACATGTCGCGAAGGGCCGTCGTGGCACTGAGCGTCACATACGACCCCGGCTGGACCGTTTGGGTGGA
The DNA here is from genome assembly GCA_963801315.1 of uncultured Acidimicrobiales bacterium. Taxonomy (GTDB): domain Bacteria; phylum Actinomycetota; class Acidimicrobiia; order Acidimicrobiales; family CAVXTF01; genus CAVXTF01. Next base: position 708,730 of record CAWDEI010000007.1, read on the forward strand.
TGGTCGCCGCGCCATGACCGAGATGCTCGTCCCCGCGCTTCTCGGAGTGACAGTAGGCCCGGGAACGCACACGGTGAAGTTCGCCTACGTCGGATTTCCGTATTACGACCTGCTTTTCACGGTCGGCGCGTCGTTGGTTGTCTTGCCGGCCATCTGGTTCGGCGTCGTCGTACGACGCAAACGTCGTGACAGTGGGACGGCTCAGCCGTCAACGGCCGTCTGACCCCGAATGCTCCCGGATGACCCTGAGCCGTGTCCTAGCCGTCGTCCCAGTCGTGGGCTCGGCCGTCGTTCCAGTCTTGGGCTCAGCCGTCGTCCCAGTCGGTGGCCTCAGCCGCCGGGGACCGTCGTCTCCGTCGTGCCGGTGCTCTCAGTCGGGCTGGTCGTCGAGGTGGCAGTCGTCGAGGACGTGCTGTTCTGCTGGGTCGTCTGAGATGAATGTGACGTCGTGGTGGAGCTCGGCGAGGTGTGATTGCTCTTGAGACCGAAGTAAAGGCCGGCCGCCAGACCTGCGGCGAGGAGAACCCCCACGACGCTGATCAGGATCGCCGTCTGACGGTTCGGACGGTTGGGACCACCTGGAGCGCTTGGGCCGCCGGGTCCGTAGGGGCCGCTCGGACCGCTCGGACCACCTGGACCTCCACCGTAAGGGCCGCCCGGACCGCTAGGCGGGTACTGCCCACCCGGACCAACTGGACCACCGGTGCCGTAGGGACCACCCGGCCCGTAAGGCCCGCCGGGAGGACCCGGAGGAGTCGGAGGAGTCGGAGGTGCCGGCGGGACCCCTAGCGGGTCGACCGGAGTGCCCCAACCCGGGTCGGCCACCTCGGAGACCGGAGGGAGCCAGTTCCCGTCCGGCCCTTGCAGCCCGTCCGGCCCTCTAGGCCCGTCGCTCATCGCAGCAATTCCGCCGTTCCTTTCGAATCTTTCGAATCTTTGGAATCTTCGAATCTTTTGGAATCCCCCGGCATCTCGGACCGGGACGGGCGTGAGCATACCCACCGGAGTCACTTCTGACCCGGGAGCATCAGCGGATCGCGAGTTGCCCAGGTTCGAGAGGCGACGGGAGCGCCGTCTCCCCCATCAGCCACCGGTCGACCGCCGCGGCACATGACCGTCCTTCTGCGATCGCCCAGACGATCAGGCTCTGTCCTCTGGTCACGTCGCCACAGACGAACACACCCTCGAGGCTCGATCGCCCAGCCGCGAGTCGCACGCGACATTTCCTCTCGCGTCGAGCTGCAGCCCGAGCTCGGAGACGACGCCCATCCGTTCTGCACCGACGAAGCCCATCGCGATCAGCACGAGCTCGCAGCCGATCTCGATCGTCGATGCCGGAAGAGGTTCGAATCGGGCCCTTCCGTCCTCGAAGACCTGGCGGACCTGGTGCAGTCGCAGTCCCGCGACAGCTCCGGTACCGTCGTCGACGAGCTCGGTCGTCTCGACCGCGTACACCCGGTCACCGCCCTCTTCGTGGGCCGACGACGTCCGCATGACGAGTGGCCAGGTGGGCCACGGGTTGTCATCGGGACGGACGTCGGGCGGGCGCGGGAAGGATCTCGAGCTGGATGACCTCGGTCGCACCTTGACGGTGGGCAGTGCCCAGGCAGTCCGCGCCGGTGTCGCCGCCGCCGATGATCACGACCCGCTTTCCGGCGGCGCTTATGGGCGACTCCGCAAGCCGACCCTCGCGCACGAGGTTGGACGGCTTCAGGTACTCGAGAGCCAGGTGGACCCCTCGCAGTCCCCTGCCCGGCACCTCCAACTCTCTCGGAAGCGTCGCCCCGCAGGCGAGCACCACGGCATCGTTGTGCTCGACTAGCTCCTGCGCCGAGACGACCTGCACGCCCTCTGCGCACGCCGTGCCGAGCCCCGTTCGAGGCCCGGTTCCAGTCTGCGCCCGGCCGCGGGTCATCGTGCTTCGGGTTGCATCCTTGGCGGCGCGAGCATCCTCGCCGCCGGCATCCTCGGCGGCGGCATTCGTAAGCACCGACGCTCACTCCGCAGCGGAACTCGACCCCCTCGGCGACGAGCTGACTCAGCCGCCGCTCGAGCACCGCCTTCTCCATCTTGAATTCCGGGATGCCGAACCGGAGAAGGCCGCCGGGCATCTCGGCGCGCTCGAACACGGTGACCTTGTGGCCCGCGCGCGCCAGCTGCTGGGCGGCGGCGAGCCCCGCCGGGCCGGATCCGACCACCGCGACGGACTTCCCCGTTCGCGACATCGGCTACGACCGGGGCCAACCAGCCCTCCGACCAGGCGCGCTCGGCGATCTCGTACTCGATCCGCTCGATCGTGACCGGGTCGGAGTTGATCCCGAGCACGCACGACGCCTCGCATGGCGCCGGGCAGAGCCTTCCGGTGAACTCAGGGAAGTTGTTGGTCGCGTGCAGGCGGTCCGAAGCGTCGCGCCAGTCGCCCCTGTAGACGAGATCGTTCCATTCGGGGATGAGGTTCCCGAGCGGGCATCCTTCGTGGCAGAACGGGATCCCGCAGTCCATGCAGCGAGCGCCCTGGTCGCGCGTGTCGGCTTCCGGGAACGCCGTCGTAGACCTCGCGCCAGTCGCGCAACCGCACGGGCACAGGCCGGCGCGCTGGCAGCTTTCGCCCGAACTCCAAGAATCCTGTCGGCTTTTCGCCATCTCTATAGTTCCGTCGACTTGTCGTATGGCGCGATCAGCCGTGGGCCGCGGCCATGACCGCTTCGTCCACCGAGGTGCCTTCTTCGATAGCACGCCGCGTCGCGTCGAGGACCCGCCGGTAGTCGCGCGGCATCACCTTCACGAATTCGGCGTGAGTCCCTCGCTACGGCACCCGAGCCCCATCGAGCACACCGGGCCCGCCGACCTCGGAACCGGTGAGGTCGGGATGCCTCGAGACCAGATCGGCCACGAGCCGCTCGTCTTCGGCGTCGAGCTCTTCTATGTCGACGAGCTCGGAGTTCAAGCGACGTGCCAGCTGGCGGTCGGGGTCCCACACGAACGCGACGCCGCCCGACATCCCGGCTGCGAAGTTCCGGCCGGTCGGCCCGAGGACCAGCGACGACTCCTCCGGTCATGTACTCGCAGGCGTGGTCACCGACCCCTTCGACGACGGCGGTGGCACCCGAGTTGCGCACGCAGAACCTCTCGCCCACCTGTCCTCTGAGAAACACCTCTCCGGACGTGGCGCCGTAGAGGACGACGTTGCCGGCGATGATCTGCTCCTCGGCAGCGAAACGGCGAGCCCTCGGGCGGCCGCACGATCACGCGTCCCCCGGAGAGTCCCTTGGCGAGATAGTCGTTCGCGTCCCCGACGAGACGCATCGTCACGCCCTTCGGAACGAACGCCCCGAAGCTCTGGCCCGCCGAACCCGTGAACGTGAGCGAGATCGTGTCGTCCGGCGAGGCCCGCCGCACCGTGAAGCCTCGTGATCTCGTAGCCGAGCAGCGTCCCGACGGTCCGGTCGACATTGGAGATCCGGAGCGTCGCCTCGACGCGCTCGCCCGACTCGATCGCCGGCCTGCAGAGCTCCAGGAACTGGTGGTCGAGTGCACGCTCGAGACCGTGGTCCTGCGTCGTCGTGCACCGCCTGCCGGCGGGAAGGCCCGACTCGGACTCCGCCATGACGAGCACGGGGGCCAGATCGAGCCCTGCGGCCTTCCAGTGCTCGGTCGCTTCGCGGGTGTCGAGCAGGTCCACTCTGCCGACCGCCTCTTCGATGGACCGCAGACCGAGACGATGCCAGGATCTCGCGCACCTCGGTCGCGATGAACTCGAAGAAGTGCTCGACGAACTCGGGCTTGCCGCTGAAGCGCTCGCGCAGAGCCGGGGTCTGGGTCGCGATTCCGACCGGGCAGGTGTCGAGATGGCAGACGCGCATCATGATGCAGCCCGACACCACGAGCGGGCGCCGAAGCGAAGCCGAACTCCTCGGCACCGAGCAGGGCGGCGATCACGACGTCGCGACCGGTCTTGAGCTGGCCGTCGACCTGCACGACGATCCGGTCGCGCAGCCCGTTTCGCACGAGTGTCTGCTGCGTCTCCGCGAGCCCGAGCTCCCACGGGATCCCGGCGTGCTTTATCGAGGTGAGCGGTGCTGCGCCTGTCCCGCCGTCGTGGCCGGAGATGAGCACCACGTCGGACTTGGCCTTAGCGACGCCTGCGGCGACGGTGCCGACGCCGACCTCGGACACGAGCTTCACGTGCACCCGCGCCAGCGGGTTGGAGGACTTCAGGTCGTGGATCAGCTGCGCGATGTCCTCGATCGAGTAGATGTCGTGGTGAGGAGGCGGCGAGATGAGGCCGACTCCGGGGGTCGGTGAACGCGCGTGGCGGCGATCCAGGGGAAGATCTTCCGGCCTGGCAAGCTGGCCGCCCTCGCCCGGCTTCGCACCCTGCGCGATCTTGATCTGCAGGTCGTCGGCGTTGACGAGGTACTCGCTCGTCACCCCGAAGCGCCCGGACGGCGACCTGGTGCACGGCGCTGCGCCTGCAGGTCGCCGTTGGGCTCGCGCACGTACCGCCTCGCGTCCTCCCCGCCCTCGCCGGTGTTGGACTTGCCGCCGATGCGGTTCATGGCGATCGCGAGCGTCTCGTGGGCCTCGGCGGAGATGCTCCCGTACGACATCGCGCCCGTCGCGAACCGCTTCACGATCTCCGCGACCGGCTCCACCTCGTCGATGGGCACGGGGGTCACGAGAGACCCTCCGGGCTGTTCAGAAGAACCGGGCGACCCGTCTCCGCCTTGCCCATCACCTTTGAACCTGAGCAGGCCGCGCAACGTCGCGAGTCTCCTCGACTGATCGTCCACGAGAGTCGAGTACTCCTTGAACACGTCGTAGCGCTTCGCCCTGGTCGCGTGCTGGAGCTTGAACACCGTGCGAGGGTTGAACAGGTGCACCTCGCCCTCGCGCCGCCACTGGTATTCGCCGCCGACCGACAGCTCGCGATGCGCCCGTTCGGTCGGCCGCGGCAGGTATGCGTCGCGATGGCGCAGCGCGGCCTCGCCGGCGATCACGTCGAGGCCTACACCCGCGATACGGCTCGTGGTCCCCGTGAAGTACTCCTCGACGACATCCGGTGCGAGCCCCACCGCTTCGAACACCTGTGCACCCGTGTACGAAGCCACCGTCGAGATGCCCATCTTGGACATGATCTTGATCACGCCCTTGCATGACGCCTTTATGTAGTTGCGGCGCGCCTGGCGCGGTGTGACGCCTGAGAGCCTTCCGACCGCGATCATGTCGTCGATCGTCTCGAAAGCAAGGTACGGGTTGATCGCTGCTGCGCCATATCCGAGCAACAGCGCCATGTGGTGCACCTCTCGGGCGTCACCGGACTCCACGATGAGACCGACCTTCGTCCGCGTCTTCTCGCGCACGAGGTGGTGATGGACGGCCGCGGTCAAAAGGAGCGACGGGATGGGTGCGAGCACGTCGTTGGAGCTGCGGTCGGAGAGCACCACGATGTTCGCGCCGTCTGCGATCGCGAGGCTCACGCTCCTGCACACCTGGTCGATCGCGCGCTTCAGCGCATCGCCGCCGCCAGACGGGTCGAACAGGCCGTCGATGGCGAATCCTCTGAAGCCGGTGACCCCGCCGTCGTCGTCGATGTAGAGCAGCTTCGCCAGGTCGTCGTTGTCGATAACCGGGTAGGGCAAGGCGATCTGCCGGCACGACTTCGGGCCAGGCTCGAGGAGGTTCTTCTCGGGCCCGATCGTCGCGCCGGCGGAGGTTACGAGCTCCTCGCGGATCGCGTCGAGAGGTGGGTTGGTCACCTGTGCGAAGAGCTGGAAGAAGTAGTCGTAGAGCAGGCGCGGCTTTTCCGAGAGGACCGCCGAGCGCGGCGTCGTGGCCCATGGAGCCGAGCGGCTCTGCCCCGCTCTGGGCCATCGGGCCGAGGATCGAGTGCAGCTCCTCGGTCGTATATCCGAACAGGCGCTGGTGACGCACGACGCTCGAGTGCTGAGGCGTGAGCATGGTGCGAGGTGGCAGATCGTCGAGGTGGACCTGCTCGGACTCGAGCCAATCGCTGTAAGGGTGCTCGGCGGCGAGCTGAGACTTGATCTCGTCGTCCTCCACGACGCAACCCAAGGTGGTGTCGACGAGGAACATCTTCCCCGGCTGCAAGCGGCCCTTTCGCACTACCTTCGCCGGGTCGACATCGAGAACGCCGACCTCCGACGACAAGATGACGAGCCCGTCTTCGGTGACCCAGAACCGCGCCGGCCGGAGCCCGTTGCGGTCGAGGACAGCGCCGGCGAGCCTGCCGTCGGTGAATACGACCGCTGCCGGGCCGTCCCACGGTTCCATGAGCGCGGCGTGGAACTGATAGAAGGCCCGCCGCTCGGGATCCATCTCGGCGTGGTTCTCCCAGGCTTCTGGAATCATCATGAGCACGGCGTGCGGCAGGCTGCGGCCGCCGAGATGCAGCAGTTCGAGCACCTCGTCGAACGTCGCCGAGTCGCTCCCCTCCGGGTCCACGATCGGGAAGAGCCGTTGCAGGTCACCCGGGATCACGTCGGATCGAGAAGGGTCTCTCGTGCGCGCATCCAGTTGCGGTTGCCTCGCAACGTGTTGATCTCGCCGTTGTGCGCGATGTACCGGTACGGGTGCGCGAGCGGCCACGACGGAAACGTGTTCGTCGAGAAGCGGCTGTGCACGAGTGCTATCGCGCTCGCGAACCTGGCGTCGGACAGGTCGGGGAAGAAGGTGCGGAGTTGGGCGGTGGTGAGCATGCCCTTGTACACGATCGTCCGCGCCGACAGTGACGGGATGTACGTCTCGGGAACCTCGTGCTCGACGCGCTTTCTCAAGCAGAACGCGACACGGTCGATCTCGAGAGCGCTGTCCCCGGGGCCTGCGAGCGCTCCCGCGAGCGGAGCCGCTTGCCGAGCCGGGTCCGGAGCCACGAACACCTGGCGGATGGCGGGCATCGCGGAGCGTGCGGCAGAGCCCAGGCCCGTCGCATCGACCGGGACGTCGCGCCAGCCGAGGACGCGCAGGCCTTCCTGCGACGCGAGGTCCGCGATGCGGCGGCAGGCTTTGAGTGCATCGTCGGCGTCCTGGGGCAAGAAGACGAGGCCCGCCGCATACATGTCCGGACCGGGCAGGTCGAAATCCACGACCGAGGCGAAGAACTCGTGCGGGAGCTGTACGAGGATCCCTGCGCCGTCACCCGTGTCTTTGTCCGCGCCCTTTGCTCCGCGGTGATCGAGGTGCTCCAGAGCGGTTATCGCCTGGTCCACGAGCCCGTGGGAACGCTTCGCCGAGAGGTCGGCCAGGAGCGCGATCCCGCAGGCGTCGTGCTCGAACGACGCGGTCGTAAAGGCCGGCGTGGCGCTCCGACCCGGCCGACGGCGGGTCGAGTCGTCTTCAGGGAGCATCGGGCTGGTTCCTGTCTCGTCTCGAGGTCGCGTGACCTGCACACGACGCCTGGTGGGTTGCCTGGTGACCGCCCGGGACGACGCTGGCCCAGCTGCAGCGTCTTTAGGATACATCCGGTGGAGGGTGGCTCTTCGATTTCCGGCGGCAGGGCTCCTGTGTCCCGTGCCGGCGATCCTGTGTCCGGTGCCGGCGCTCCTGTCTCCGGTGCCGGCGCTCCTGCCTCCGATACCGGGGCTCCTGCCTCCGATACCGGGGCTCCTGCCTCCGATACCGGGGCCACCGGGCGATGGGTTCCGTCAAAGGTTCGCTGTCCCCGGCCGCAGCTCGCGGTCCCCGGCTCTTTCGACGTGGTGATCGCAGGCGGAGGTGTCATCGGGCTCTCGATCGCATGGAGGGCAGCTTCAGAGGGCATCCGTGTCGCGTTGTGCGATCCCGCGCCCGGGCGCGGTGCGACATGGGCTGCAGCCGGGATGCTCGCACCGGTGACCGAGGCGCACATCGGTGAGGAGTCGCTCGTGCGGATGAATCTCGCCGCGGCGGCACGCTGGCCGGCGTTCGCGAGCGATCTCGAGCGGGCGTCGGGGACGACGGTCGGATACGAGCAGTGCGGAACTGTGGTGGTCGCGGCCGATGCTTCGGACATGGCGGTCGTCGACCGGATCCTGTCGTTCCACCGATCGCTCGGGTTGATCTCTTCGAGGTTGAGCGCCGAGCGAGTGCCGCGAGCTGGTTCCTTCGCTCGCTCCGGGGGTTCGGGGCGGAGCAAGCTCCCCTTCGGATCATCAGGTCGACAATCGCCTGCTCGTCGACGCTCTCATACGTGCGGTCGACGGTGCAGGAGTCGAAGGTGCAGGAGTCGAAGGTGCAGGAGTCGACCGTGAAGGAGTCGACGGTGCAGGAGTCGACAGGTTCGAGGTGCCCGTCAGCGAGGTGACGATCTCCGGGGGGAGGGCGATCGGGGTAAAGCTCGCCGACGGTAGAGAGGTTCGCGCCGGGGCCGTCGTGGTCGCAGCGGGATGCTGGACCTCGCAGCTCGCCGGGGTTCCCGAGGGCGTGCTGCCACCCGTGCGGCCCGTGAAAGGGCACATCTTGCGTCTCCGGGGACCGAGAACACGGCCTTTGCTCGACCGGAACGTCAGGTGCATGGTCCACGGCACGTCCCTTTATCTGGTGCCGCGAGCGGACGGCACGATCGTCGTCGGCGCGACGGTCGAGGAAAAGGGATACGACACCACCGTCCAGGCTGGGGCCGTCTACGAGCTGCTTCGCGACGCACGGAGCATCGTTCCCGGAATCGCCGAGCTCGAGCTCGTCAGAGAGTCTTGCGGGCCTGCGGCCGGGGTCACCCGACAACGGGCCTTTTATCGGCTGGACGAGTATCGAGGGGCTGGCGGTCGCCACCGGGCACTACAGGAACGGGATCCTGCTCGCACCGGTGACTGCTGATGCCATCTGCGAGATTCTCTCGGGGAGAAGCGTCCCAGAGGTGATCGAGCCATTTCGGGCCGACCGTGCCACTTACACATCAGCGGTGCGCTCGTGACGCGAGCACGATGCCGTCGTGATGAGGGCGTGATGCCGTCGTGACGAGGGCATGACGCAATCGTGATGCGATCGTGATGCGGTCGTGATGCAATCGTGATGCGGTCGACTGTCAACGGGGCGCCCACCGACCTCCGAGATGGCACCACGATCGCCGACGTCGTCTCGGACTGGTGCACGTCGAGCCGAGGCGTCGCAGTGGCGCGCAACGGTGAAGTGGTGCCGCGCTCGCGCTGGGAAGTCGAGAGCGTGCAAACGGGAGACAAGATAGAGATCGTCTCGGCCGCAGCGGGCGGGTAACTCGCGGCTGCGGCTGGCTCGCGGCTCCGGGTAACTCGCGGCTGCGGCTGGCTCGCGGCGGCGGGTGAACTCGCGGCTGCGGGTAGCCGACCGGCGATTCGGGCTTCGCAGCGTTCAGGGCATTCAGTGGCCGGTACCCTGAAGCGGTGGACTCTCCCTCGATACCCGACCTGGAGATCGCGGGCCAGCGTCTCACTTCGAGGCTCCTCATGGGGACCGGGGGGATGACGAGCCTGGACTCGCTATCAAGTGCGCTGAGAGCCTCGGGAGCAGACATGGCAACTGTGGCGCTCAGAAGGGTCGACCCTGGTGCCCGGGGGTCCTTGCTCGATGTGCTGTCGTCGTGCGGTGTGAGGGTGCTCCCGAATACCGCCGGATGCTTCACGGCAGCCGAGGCTGTACTCACCGCCAAGCTGGCAAGCGAAGCCTTCGAAACGGACTGGGTGAAGCTCGAGGTGATCGGCGACGAGCGAACACTCATGCCCGACCCGGTCGAGCTCGTCGCGGCCGCAGAGCAACTCTGCGAGGCGGGTTTCGTCGTCCTTCCATATACGACCGATGACGCGGTGCTCGCGCGCCGGCTCGAGCAGATGGGTTGTGCGGCCGTGATGCCTCTCGGGTCGCCGATCGGTTCCGGCCTCGGTATCCGCAATCCGCACAGCATCGCCCTGCTTGCCGAGTCCGTGAACGTTCCTGTCATCCTGGATGCCGGTGTGGGCACCGCCTCGGATGCGACACTCGCCATGGAGCTCGGCTGCGACGCCGTCCTGGTCGCGACGGCCATCAACCGGGCAGAGGATCCGCCGGCAATGGCGGCAGCGATGCGGCTCGGCGTCGAGGCGGGTTACCGCGCACGAAGTGCAGGACGCATTCCCCAGAGGTGGCACGCACTTGCGTCAAGTCCCTTTGCGGGTTTGGCGGACTTCGGCACGTCCGGAAGTCATCAGCACACTTGAGCGCTCGTGATGTGATCGCTCACGCTGACTCCCTTTCACGGCCAACTCAGAGCAGCGTGTCCTGCCCAGGTGGTCCGGTCGCCGGCTTCGCTCGGATTCGACCGTTGGTCCTGCGAACCGGGCCGTCGATCGAGGGGGGTCTCTGACCGTCGCTCGGGTTCGTCCGTGCGGCACGGCGTCGGGGCGCGGCCGGGTCGTCGCTGTCGTCGCGATGGTCGTGATCGTCGTGATTTCGGTGGTCCAGGTGATCTCGGTGGTCGAGATGCTGCGGGTGATCGGACTTTGGCGGTGGGTCCGGGCGAACGAAGCGCCAGCTGCCCGGTTGACCCTCTAATCGCCAACCCCTGTGGGTCTTGAGGTCGTGGTGGTAGCCACAGAGCCGTGCGAGGTTCTCGAGCTTGGTCTCGCCGCCCTTGGCGTAATCGGTGCGGTGATCTATCTCCAAGGGGTCTGACCTGTCGCAATCGGGCACACAGCATGTCTGGTCACGTTCTTCTAGCGCGATCCGAAGCGCACGTTGAATGTGCCTCGAGTTCGTGCAGACCGCCTTCAGGTCTTGTCCTTCGGTGACGACGAGCTCGAGAAGCGAGTCTCCGAGGATCTGTCGTGCGAGAGCTACAGGCACAGGGGCCATCCCAGGGATCTGGCAGGTCTCTCCTGGGACCGGGTGACCTCTGTTCAAAGCTCCGAGATCCACCCTGATCCGCAACAGGGTGTCTCGACGCTTGGTGGTTCCAGTTCCTCCACGGCTCGCTTTGGCCATGGCGACGAGAGCGTCTGCGGCATAGACCTGGTGCGAGCAGTGGCGACCTTGTTTGCGAGCCTCGTTGAACTCCCGGCGCTCGAAAGGCTCTAGACACGATCCGAGGACTGCTAGAGCGTCGGGGGTGAGCCTCGCTTCTAGCCTTCCGAAGTTCTCAGAATCCGTCCACATCCGACAGAACCGCTTGGATCTCATCTGCTCGTAGCGCTCTATCGAGTCGTGCTCTGAAAGGGCGCTCTGTCGGACGTCTGCGCAGTGGCGCTTCAGTCCTGCTAGCTCCATCTGTGATGCCGCAGCTACGAGGTTCGTCACCTGGTCGGGACGGGCGTCTGCGGCAGACGCGATCTGCTTCGCCTTTGCCTCAGAAAGAGATCCGGACCGAAAGGCCTCGGATATCGCCGGGTGCGCCTCTATCGACTTGGCGGTCTCTAGCATCGAAGCTGCTGACCCCACCGATTCGCCCGTGATCGAAGCGAGGAACGTCGGTGCGAGCTTGTGTCCTTGTTGCTCGTGGAGGTTGGTCTGTTGCACCCGTCTGGCTGCGAGCATGACCCCAGAGCTACAGGCATGCTTGCCCTCGGAGAACAACTCGACGAGGGTCTTCGCGTCCTCTCCTGAGTAAAGGCCCGGTTCGAACGACTTGACGAAGCGCTTAATAGCGTCGACCGCCGCGACGAGGTCGCCGGCGGTGACTTCGTCTTGTTCTCCGACCACGGTTAGGTCCCGGAGCACATCTGCCATGACATGAAACCTACTAAGAGGCTGTAACAGAACGAGGCAGGACGAGGCTCAGAAATATGGATTTTCCCCGTTAACAACGGCAACAATGACGAGCGCGTTTTTCGCGGGTCACCTACCGTATGAGCTCCAACCGAAGTGGTCGAGCGGTCCGTGCCCGGCTCCGAGCTTCCATGAGGACGCCCCTGAGATCGCTCGGGCCACGTATTCCTTTGCTCGCTCGACCGCATGAGGAACCGTCTCTCCGCGTGCGAGAAACGCGACGATGGCGGCAGACAGAGTGCAACCCGTGCCGTGGTCATTGGCAGTGGGGATACGCACGCCTTCGAGGACGGTCACCTCACCGCCGCTCAGGACGACGTCAGGTGACGCTTCACCCCCAAGGTGGCCGCCCTTGACCACGACCGTCTTCGAGCCCGCCTCGGCGATTCTTCGCGCGGCCTCGACCATGCCGTTCGTGTCGGTGATCGGCATGCCGGCGAGTAGGCGCGCCTCGCGCAGGTTGGGGGTGACGACCAATGCAAATGGCAACAAGCGCTCCATATAGACCGGTATCGCGTCCTCGTCGAGAAGGCGACGCCCCGTCGTGGAGACAAGGACCGGGTCGACCACAAGGTTGGGTAGCCGACCGGATTCAGCCAGGTCTGCGACGGTGGCGACGATTGCCGACGTGGCAAGCATCCCCGTCTTGACCGCCAGAACTGGCAGGTCGGAAAGAACGGTCTCGATCTGAAGCCTGACAAGCTCGGGCTCCATCGGGACCGATGCGGCCACCGAGGTGGTGTTCTGCGCGGTCACAGCGGTAACCGCGGTCGTTCCGAAAACTCCGAGAGCTGCAAATGTCTTCAGGTCGGCCTGCAGGCCCGCCCCGCCGCCTGAATCCGATCCGGCGATCGTGAGAGCAATCCGAGGGTCCACGACTGCCGAGAGTACAGATACGAGTACGAGTACGAGTGCGAATGCGGGCGGGGCCCGGACGATTGGGCGGGCCGCCCGAGACGACGACCAACGCCGTATTACACTCACTCGTTTACTTATCGTCGATTTAAAAACGCAAGGTTCAGGGGCATGACGGCGGACCGGCAGCTCCAGGGCGAACGGGCCAGGGGCCTCGTCGGCGGCGCCTGTATGCTTCGACCCGAGAGGGAACGCCTCAAACTCACGAGCCTTGCCGAGCCTTGCCGAGCTTTCCGAAGCCTGCCGAGCTTTCCGAACCTTGCCGAACCCCCCCCGCACAACGACGCGAATGAGGGTCACACCCGTGGACCCCGACCCAGACGAGATGGCAAGCCCGTCAACAACCTCGACCTCAGGCCGCGAGATGCCTGGGCCGAGCGTCAAGCTGGCCCTGGTCGTCCTGCTGCTTGCAGTAGGCATCGTCGTTCTGGGGCTGATCGCACAGGTTTTCACCGGTTCGAGTCACCCCGTCGCCGCACCGTCGTCGGTTCCGACGGCCAAAGGATCTCCGCTAAAGGCGATACCAGCGAGCCCGGCACTCGCGCCCCTCATAAATTCCGGTGAACCTCCGAACGACATCGTGAACGCAATAGTCCTTCCGGCCGGGTCCGTCCCGGGCGCAGTCATCGACGACACCGTGTCCGCGGAGAGCTATGACGAGCAACGCCTCTTCACGATCGGTGCATCCGAGGAGAACGTGATCAGGTTCTTCCAAGTCGAGCTCGCCGCTCAGGGTTGGCACGTCGAGAGCACCGGAACTCCGAAGGACCAACCCGGAATCGAGGTGCTGGCCCAGCGAGCCGGCAGCGACGGCTACTACTGGGAGATCGGAGCTGTGGTCTCGCCGACGACATTCCCATCGTCAGGTCCTGCGAGCACGACGGGAATCACGAAGTTCGAGGTTCGCCTCTTCCAGGTCTCCGACACAGATTGATCGAGCTCCGATTGGGCCTCTGGACGGGCGCCATAACGCCGCTTTCCGACTTCAGTCGATTCGCACGCGGAAACTTGCTCGAGATCGTGCTCATCGTGACCGGGTCGATTCTCCTGACCAGGTTCGTCACATGGACAAGCGGGAAGTACATCGGCAGGATCGATGCCCGCTCCAAGGGTGGCGATGCACTGGTGCAGTCGGAAGCAGCGAAGCACCGCCACGCTGTGACGCAGGTCGTCACCTGGACGCTGCTCGTGGTCGTCTACTCGGTGATGGCGGTCCTCATAATCCAGAAGCTGGGAATCCCGATCACCAGCCTCGTCGCGCCGGCAACCGTCGCCGGGGTGGCGGTCGGGTTCGGCGCGCAGCGTGTCGTCCAGGACATCCTCGCCGGTTTCTTCATAATCTCCGAACGGCAGTACGGCTTCGGAGACGTGATCCGCATCTCGGCTCTCGGTGCGACGACAGGCGTTCTCGGGACCGTGGAGAACGTCACGTTGCGAGTCACGAGCCTGCGCACGGTGAACGGTGAGGTCGTCTTCGTCCCCAACGGGCAGATCGTCCAGGCGACGAACCTGTCGCGCGACTGGGCCCGAGCCGTCGTGGATGTGCCGGTGCCCGCGACAGCGGACACGAACAAGGTGACTGCGATCCTGCACACAGTGGGAGAAGGCGCCTTCGAGGACCCGGCGCTCCGCCCCCTGCTGCTCGACACTCCGTCGGTGATGGGACTGGAAAGCCTGGACGTCGACCGCTTCGTGGTGCGTCTGGTCGCGCGGACTTTGCCTGGAAAGCAGTTCGAGGTCGGAAGGGACTTACGGTCGCGGATCGCGAGCGCATTTCGCGCCGCGGGAATCATGGTTCTTCCTTCTCTCGAGCAGGCGCCCCCCGAAAGCGCGGGCACTGACCAAGCGGGCTCTAAGCAAGCGGGCACGCAAGAAGCAGGCGCTCACCAGGAAGAAACGACCGATCAGAAACCAGCAGACGGACCGGCAGGCAGTCCTCCAAAATGAAGAAGCTGCGAATCCGGCCGTCGACTCTGCTGGTATCCGTCCTGTTCGTCGGAACCCTCGTGTTGTACATCTTGGTGCGCCCTCCGCCGCTTCCTGCGTCGGGAGACCAGACGGGCGTCACGTCGACCCCGCCGGCGCCGACGTCGACCACCGCCAGGGCCGACGACACGACGAGGACCACTGTCTCGGGCTTACGCAAGGGGTCGGGACCGGGCACCTCGACCAGCGCCACGAATCGTGGCTCGGGCGGATCTCACCAGACGACCACCTCGACGAGCGCTGTCTCGGGGAGCGGGCCATCGACCTCAGCGACGTCCTCTTCTACGACTTCGCCGTCGACGAGCTCCACGAGCTCCACGAGCTCGACGCCGACCACGACGGCCACGACTACCACAACCGGCTGAGGCTGACAGTCGATCGGGCTGACCTCGTCGGGCCGGCCGACATCGGCGACCCTAAGCGGCGATCGATGCGTTGTTGAGCGGCACGGAGGCGATGACGCTCTCCGCTTCGAGAGTGACCTCGGCCTCCTCCTCAGAGCGCAGAAGCCAAGCCCAGAAGAAGAAGTTGATCGGGATAGAGAAGGTATCCGACACGCGTAGCAGGCGCGAACAGGATCCCAGCTGTCATCGCCCAGCCGCCCAGACGGCAAACGTCGGACACCGTGCGCGGCCTGTGCCGCACGAGGACCCAGCCGATCACCGCGACGCCCACTATCGCCAGGATGAACGGGAATGCACGCCTGATCTGCGGGAAGGCCAGAACTATGACGTGCCCCGGGAGCGCGCTCGCGGCAGGAGAGCTGATCTTGGTGAGCCCGAGCGGGAAGCGGACCACGTTGTTCAGAAACGCCGCCGGGTCGTGGAGGAACACAGGCACGACCGAGGGCACGAGCACCACGCCCATGCCCAGGAGAACCCAGGCGATGCCGCGGCCGCGCCGTCCGTCGCGGTCGCGGGCGACGGCGAATGAGAGCAGCACCAACGGCCACGCGGTGAACTTCAGGCCGGCAGCGAACCCGAGCAGCAGACCGGCTCCGAACGTTCTTCGTCGGTGGAGCAGCAACATACCGAGGAGCAGGACCGCCGCGACAGGAAGGTCGTCACCTCCGGTCGCCATCGGGAGCGCGGCCGTGGGCAGGATGGTCATGCCTTGAAGGGCGAGGATCCTTGGCTCGTAGCTTCCTCTGCACAATGCAAGTGCGATCGCGACGAGAAGCAGGGAAACGAGCGAGAAGTAGACCCGCGCGTCGAGGAATCGTGGCGGCAGGTGCCAGCTGCTAGGGATCCCGAACAGGGACATGAGCGGGCCGTACGGGTCGTACTGGTCGTACGAAGGCTGGCCGACCAGTTCGGCGGCGGTCTGTCCGGTCGGGTGCTTGCTCACGACCGCCGGATAAGGATCCTTGCCTGCGGCTACGAACTTCCCCGACCTCTCGACTACGAGAACTTCGGGCTGCACGTGGGTCGTACCGCCGGACTGGGACTGCAGGAACACCTCGAGCGTGAGCGGCAGGAATGTCGCCCCGGCGAGCACGAAGAGAAAGATGGCGACACGCGCAGTGCTGAGGTGGCCCGCGCGTGCCCGGCGTCTTGCCCGGCGGACGGTCATCGCAGAGATCGTTGCGCCGACGACGTAAGGCCCGATGGCGATCTCCGCCCACTGCCGGTAGAGCTCGATCGTGGATAGTCGGATGGTCGCTAGAGCGAAGACGGCCCCGCAGGCGTAGACGACGGTGTCCCGCTGCTCGGGTGTCCAAGCGCGAACATCCGGCGTCAGCGATCTGACGGCGCGCGCGCCGCGACGCCAGAGGGCGACCTCCATGTCAGCATTCTAAGCGGCGAGCGCAGTTTGGGCGTTGGACCCCATATCCCGCACGAACAGCCCCTCACCAAACAGCACCAGAGGTGACCAGGCCATACAGCACCAGAGGTGACCAGGCCACACAGCACCAGGCCCCCCAGGACCGCTGCGGGCCGTCAGCGAACCGGCGGGGCCGTCAGCGAACCGGCGGGGCCGTCGTCGAGGTGGCGGGGCTTCCCGCTCCGAAAACGGCCGAAACCGACAGCTGACCACCGCCGCAGGCGGTGATCGAGGCGGGAATCGTGAGCTGCTGGGTGTCGTTCGGCGGGGTGATCTCGATGTACGACGACGTCGGGCACGAGCTCTCGCCGCCGGAGACGACGTCGCTGTAGCCGAGGTTGAAGTAGCCCGAGGTCCCCGGAGCGATGTCGACCGTCGAAACCGGAATCTCGAGGAACGACAGGTCGCCCCCGGGTATCACGAGGGTCGGCAGATGGGTCTGCCCCGGCCCGAGCAACGAGCGCGCCAGGATATCCGTAGAGCGCACACGTGGAGGGTGACGTATTCGTCAGGCTGAAAGTCACCTCGATCGTGCCGGCGGCACCCTGGGTGCCCTCGATCGCGGCGTGGAGATCAGGGACGACGCAATAGTTGCCCGGTAGCGTCGAGGAGGTGGTCGAGCCCGTTTGGAGCGTGGTCGTCGTGACAGCGCCCCCGGTCGTTGAGGTCGAGGGGGGCGCGGTGCTCGCCGAGTCGTGGAGCCCGAGGCCGAGCTCGAAGTCGAGCTCGAAGTCGAAGACGCTCCCCCACGAGATGTCGTGCTCGACTGGTGCGGCGTGCCCGATCCTGTCGTCGAGCACGCTGCAAGGATCGCCGACGCGATGATCATCAAGAGAGCGCCAAGGGCTGCGCCAACCGAACGCGAGCCAATACCGACCGAACGCGAGCCAATACCGAAAGAGCGCGAGCGAACGTAGACAGGGCACGAGCGAATGCCGTGCGCCGATAGCGGTGTCAGGAGCTGAAGTCCTCGGGGCGGACCGTGTTGAGGAATTCGCGGAACTCCCCGACCAGCGCGTCGGGATTCGCGTCCTCGGCGTCCTCGTCTTCCTCGTCGCTCGGCAGCAGGACGCCTTCTGCGTCCATCAATTCGTCGGCAACGAACAGCGGGCTTCCGGTGCGGACCGCAAGAGCGACTGCGTCCGAAGGACGGCTCGAAACCGACAGGGTCTGATTTCCCCTGAGCAGATGCAGCTCTGCGAAGTACGTCGCCGAACGCAGCTCTGTGATCAGGATCCTCTCGAGCTTGACGTCGAGCGTGTCGAGAAGGTCCTGGAGCAGGTCGTGGGTCATCGGTCGCGGCGTCGGCACACCTTGAAGGGCGAACGCGATCGCCGTCGCCTCGGGCGCCCCGATGAAGATGGGGAGCGTTCTGCCGATGCCCTCTGTCTCCATGAGGAGGAGCACAGGGGTGTTCGACTGCAGGTCCACTCGCACCGCGCTCAGCCGCACTTCGACCATGCCTGCAAGATACCGCCTCGCCGGGGGGTCGGTCGCTCGACCCGTTCGGCGTAGAACTGCGGGACGTAGGCGTCGCGATCGGCTTGCAGCAGCGCCGAATCGGCCGCAGCGACAAGGTCCAGGTTGCGGTACCTGCCCGACGACTCCGAGCCCGCGACCGATCAGCAGCTCGTCGGTCGCCTCGAAACCCACGAATCGGAGCGGCACCGGAACGATCCGCCGGCGAGCGTCTGTCCAACAGGGCGCACACCGCCAGGCTCCGCGGACCACGGCCCCGGAGCGTCTCGAGCACGTATGCGCACGTCAGACCGGTGTCCACGATGTCTTCGACCAGGACCACGTCACAGTCGTGCACGTCGGTAGCGAGGTCCTGGACGATGCGGGCCCGGCCGCTGCCGCCCGCGTAGTCCGAGACGGCGAGGAAGTCGACCCTGCACGGTGCGTCGATCCTGCGGACCAGGTCGGCGAGCACGATGATGCTCCCCTCTTTGGACGGCTACCAGGAGCGCCCCCGCCGGGTACGCGGCCGGGAGCTCGCTGCCCAGGCGCCTCAAAGCGGCGTCGACCTCGGCCCGCGTGTGCACCACTCGGGCCTGCGGCGTCACCCCCCGAGCAGATCCTTCAGGTTGCGCCGCACCAGGGCCTCGCGAAGACCCTGCCCGAGCCGGGTCAGATCGGCGACCATCTCCGCGGCCCGCTTGCGCGCTTCGGGATTGCGCTGCTTCAAAAGCGGCAGCACGAGCTGTTCCACGAACCCCGCCTCGCGTTCGGAGGCGTGCTTGTAGAGCCGCAGGTGGCGCGGCTCGATGCCGAACTGTGCGAACTCTGCGGCGAGCCGGGCGATGCGCACCTCGGACTCGTCGTAGTGCACAACTCCCCCGATGATCCTGCCGCTCAGGATCCCGTAGGACTCGAGCTCTTCGACCGCCGACTCGCTCAGACCCGAGGCGGCTGCCAGCTCGGCTGCGGTCAGGCTCCTCGATGCCGCCCTCGAGCCATCCTCGTGTGTCGGGGCCGGCTTCGCTCGAGCTGCGGGTGGTCCGGCACGGCCCTCGCCGGGAAGCTGGCCCGCAGGGGAACCTCTGAGGGGTGTCCCGACCTTCCCTGCACGTGGCGACCCTGGCCGGCGGTGGCCGTACGCAGACCGACCTGTCGCGCCTCGGACCTCGGCGTCGGCGACGCCACTGCCGGCGGCGTGAACGCCACGGGCCCGCGATGCGCCTGGAGCTGCCGGCCGAGGAGCGCTGATCGCCCGCCCGTGCACCCGTGCTTTCGGCGGCGCCGGTGCGGCGGCGCCGGTTGCGCGCGGCGGACCGGCCCATCGACTCGGAGGCCGGTTTGCGGCCGCTACCGGCGATGAACCGCGGCTCTCCGCCTTCGCGGTCGAACCCGGGCAGCTGGCCGGGGGACTCGCCGGACCGCGAACCAAGCCCGATCGCTCGAGGCCACGTGGAGCCGCAGAATTGTCGCCGCCGTCGCGGTCGCGCTGCCTGCACCCGCACCCACTGGGGCTGACCGAGCCGCCATTTGCCGGTGCATCCGATCGGCCGGCCGTGCTCCCCGACCTGCCGCCACTGCTCCCCGAGCTGGCAGCACCTCTCCCCGAGCTGGCGGCGCCGCTCCCCGAGCTGACGCCGCTGGCGCTGGCGCCGGCACCGCTTGGCGCGGCACCTGGGCGAGTAGCGGTCCCCATGTGCGCCACCTTTCGAGTGCCGGGTCTCGCTGCCGGCAGGTCTCGTCCTCGAGTCGGCCCTTTATGACCTTGAGAGGCAGGAAGTGCTCGCGCTGCTGGCTGAGCACCCACTTAAGGCGCTCCACGTCGTGGTCGTAGAACTTCCGGTAGCCCGACGGGGTGCGCTCGGGATTGACGAGTCCCTGACTTTCCAGGAATCGGATCTTCGAAATGGTGACGTCCGGGAACTCCTGGCGCAGCAGCGTCAGTACGTCGCCTATCGACAGGTAGGTCCGCCCAGATCGTCACTTCGTCGCCACCACCGCTCTCATTAGCTCACCACCGCGCTCACCGCCTCAGCACCATGGATCACCTCGGTGCCCGTCGCCGGGTTCACTCCTCGGCTGCAGGCAGGTAGACGAGCTTGAACTTGCCGATCTGAACGACGTCACCGCTTTTGAGCACAGCCTGCTCGATGCGCTCGCGATTGACATAAGTGCCGTTCAAGGAGCCGACGTCGCGGACCTCGTCGCCATCGGGTCCCCGGCGGAATTCGACATGGCGCCTCGACACCGTGATGTCGTCCAGGAAGATGTCGCTCTCAGGGTGCCTACCCACTCTCGTCACGTCCGAGTCGAGCACGTATCTGGTTCCGGCGTTCGGCCCCCGCTCCACGACGAGCAACCCGGAGCCCTCGCGCTCTGTCGGGGAGCGTCACAGAAAGCTCCTCGTCGCCAACCTCTCCTTGTCGGATCGATGGGATGCAAGGTCACGGTGGTCTCGGTGCCGGGAGTGGTCAGCACAGACCCGCACGAAGAGCAGAAGTTGGCGCCCATGGGGTTGCGATGCCCACAGTTGTTGCAGAACACGGCAACCACGCTACCCCTTTGCTGCCGATGCCCCGCCCTGGTCTCACTGCTCCTCTACGAGCGCACGGTAGCCCGCGGCGTCGAGCAGTCCTTCGAGCGCGTCGGCTGCCGCTCGGCTCGATCTCGCAGATCCAACCGTCACCGTAGGGATCGTCATTCAGTTGCTCCGGGTGCCTCTGACAACGAGGAGTTGACTGGCGACAACGACACCCGACAACCGGCGCGTAGAACTCGGACACCGACTTGGTCGACTCCACCTCACCGAGCGTGTCGCCGGCGGCGAAAGTCGATCCTTCCGTGGGGAGCTGGACGAAGACCACGTCGCCCAGCGCGTCCTGGGCGTAGTCGGTGATCCCGATGCGCACCTTGCCGTCGGGCTGCGCTACGCGCCCACTCGTGGTCCCGCGTATAGACAACGTCATCGGGAAAGCGCACGGGTCGGGACCCTACCGGATAGCTCCAGATCCCGCCCAGAGTCCGTGACGGACTGTCCTCGCGTCAGACTCGCCGGCGGCGGCTCAGCGCATCATCTGGCGGATGCGAGCTGCTTGTTCCAGCACTCTCGAGGAACGCCGCTGCCGAGTCGGTCGGCCGCCTCCGCCCAACATGGGTGAGGGGCTCTTCGGGATCGGGCAGCACGAGCACCCACCCGTCGTCCTCCGGCAACTTCACTCCGTCGACCAGGATGAGGTCCCGCCGCGAAGAGCGCTCCACAAGGGTGCGCATGATGGCGCCCTTCTGGTCCCAAGGCGTGACGACCGTCTGGTGCGCGATGTGGATCGCGGGAAGGCCGGCGGTGAGCTTCGACAGACGGTCACCCGACTTAACGAGCATCGCAAGCAGATGGACGAGGGTGGCGACCGCGTCGAAAGCGGGGAGGAACGACGGGAAAATGAAGCCCCCGTTCTGTCCGCCGCCGAACACGACCCCCGGCGTTGCGGAAGCCTCCATCAGGTGCGCGGGCGAAAGCTTCGTCCAGACGATGTCGACTCCCTGCTCGCGCACACACGCTCTCGACAACTTTGGGCACAGCAACCGGTAGGCAGACCGCGCGACCGGGACCTGCGGTCGACGGTCACGAGATTGAGCAGCACCAGAAGCGCCTCGTCGTCTGTCAGGACCCGGCCTTCGTCGTCGACGAGCACGACGAGCTCGCCGCCCGGATCGAGTACGGCACCCAGGTGCGCCCCGGAAGCGGTGACGAGACCGGCCACATGCTTGGCGGCCGATGCGCGGTCGCTCGCCATGACTGCGGCGGTCGACGCGTACGGATTGACGACGAGGACCTCGGCGCCGAGCTTGGCGAGCACGTTCGGCATCACGAAGCTGGTCGTGCCGAAGGAGTAGTCGAGGACCAGCTTGAACCCCGCACCAGCGATGGCGGAAACGTCGACCGGCCCTGCGTCGAGCGAATCGACTAGAGCGGACGTGTAGTGCTCCAGCGCCCGCCCGGGAAAGCCGATGTCGCCGATGTCGGGCGCAAGGGCCCTCCTGAACTCCTCACGGTGGTAGAGGCGCTCGATCCTTCTCTGGGTCGCCTCGTCTATGTCGAGGCCGTCCTGGTCGAAGAAGCGGATGCTCACGGACTGGGCGTCGTCGGGGAGCGAGCCGCACGGTGACTCCTCCGATCGAGGACGCCGACCGGACCTGGTGGCGGGTGACGGGGACCGTGGCCGCTTCGAGGTCGTCGACGTTCACGCCGGCCGAGTTGCAGCCGACCATCACCGCTCTCTTGAGCACCCGCGACGCCCTGGAGGTGTCGCGCGAAGCGGTGATGGTCGACCCCTTCTCCAGAGGTCCCGGCCCAAGCCATCGACAGGCGCATGACGAGCTCGGGGCTTATGTCGACGTTGGCGAGCCCCGTCACGCCGGTCCTGCCGAACAACGACCGAGCTCCTCGTGACTCCCACACGATCGACGTGTTCACCGTCGCGCCGGCTTCGACCGTCTTGAACGGGTAGACCTTCACGTCCGAGGTGATCACCGCGCCGGCGCCGACGAAGCATTCCTCGCCGAGCACGACGCCCTCCTCGCAGTGGACCCCCTGTCGCAGGTCACACGAGCGGCCGAGCACCGTGCCGTCGATGCTCACGCCCGAGCCGAGGAAGCTGTTCTCGTGGACGACCGAGCGGGTTATCGAGCAGTTGTCGCTGATCTGGGTGTTCTGGCCGAGGACGCAGTACGAGCCGCAGGTGGGCCCCCGCGCCTACGTGGGCATTGCCACCGATGATCGCCGGACCGTCGATGCGCGCCGTCGGGTCGACCTCTGCGCCCTTGCCGAGCCATACACCTGGTCGGAGCAAGAAGCCGGCGACGTCAACCTGAACCTTGCCGTCCATCACGTCCTGGTGGGCCCGTAGGTAGGCCTCGAGTGTCCCCACGTCCTCCCAGTAGCCGTCGGAGACGTGACCGTACAACGGTTTGCCGGCGGCGAGCACGTCGGGGAAGACGTCGGCGGAGAAGTCGACCGGCCTGCCCGAGTCGATGAAGTCGAAATATCTCGGGCTCGAGAACGTAGATCCCGGTGTTGATCGTGTCGCTGAACACCTGTCCCCAGGTGGGCTTCTCCAGGAATCGCTCGATCGCCCCGTCCTCAGTCGTGATGACGATCCCGAACTCGAGAGGGTCGTCGACGGACTTCAAGGCGATCGTGCCGAGAGCGCCACTCTCCTCGTGGGCCCTCACGGTCGCCGTCAGGTCCATGTCGGTGAGCACGTCGCCAGAGATGACGAGGAACCGCTCTTCGAGCTGCTCACGGGCGTTCAGGATCGAGCCCGCGGTGCCGAGGGGGGTGGGCTCGGTCGCATAGGCCATGTGAACGCCGAACTCGGAACCGTCACCGAAGTAGTTGCGGATCGCGTTCGCCATGAAGGCGACCGTGACGACCACTTCCTCGAAGCCGTGGCTTCTCAGAAGAGCGTGACGACGTGCTCCATCATCGGCCGGTTCGCCAGCGGCAGCATCGGCTTCGGGCTGGTTCGAGGTGAGGGGCCTCAGCCGGGTCCCCTCGCCTCCGGCCATGATGACTGCTTTCATCGGCGTCTCACGGTGTCTCATCGGCGTCTCATCGGCGCGCACGGGGGCTTCCCTCGCGGGACCACGCACCGACCCTACCCCGCTGCCTGGGATTCAGGCGTCTGTTCGCGGCAGGTCCTCTGCCTCCTCCGCTGCAATTCCGCTCTTCGGGCCTGCCTGCCTGCCCTGCCCGACGCAAGAGCCCGGAAACCGACCGGAACATAGGCCGCCGCGGCCACCCACGCGAGCGCAAGCCCGGGGATCGCGAACACCCACGCGACGATCCTGATCGGGTCCTGCCAGCCGGCATGGCCGTAGGCGAGCACGAAGGTCGGGTAGGCGAACATCAGCCCGAAGGTGCCGGCCTTGCCGACGAACAGGACGTCGATCCGCTCGGCTCCGAGCCAGGCGAGAAGCAGGACCGCAGCCGACACGACCACTTCGCGTGCGATCGTCGCCAGGCAGAACCAGAGGGGGGCGGCACCCTGGACCATGACGCAGATGACCGCCGTCGCCACGAGCATCCGGTCGGCGACGGGTCGAGCACCTTTCCCACCGTCGAGACCTGCTTGAAACGGCGGGCGACGAAGCCGTCCACCCAGTCCGTCGCACCGAGCACCGCGAGCAGGATTGCCGCAGCGGTCTGCAGGTGTGCCCCGAACAGGAGCCAGACGAACACTCCTATGCCGGCGAGGCGCGCCGTCGTCACGAGATTCGGGGCCGTGAGGATCCTGTCCTCGCCCTGCCGGGCCGGGTCCGGCGACCCCGTCAGTGCGATGCTGTCTCCCGACACCGGCCAAGCCTATTTCGCGCCTTCCCTCTCGAGCTTCTCGCGGCCGCCTTGTGCCGCTTGGTCCGATCCTCGAGCTCGCGCATCATCTCGTCGAGCCTCTGCTGCTTCGCGGCGACCGTCACCTTCAAGCGCTCGTTTATCTTGGAAGCCTCCGAGAGGATCTCGCGAGCGCCTCTCCAACGTGGCACCTGAGTTGTACTCCGAGCGCAGGTCGGCGAGCTGGTCCTCCCCCCTCAAGATGGTCCGGATCTCCCCGAGATCGAAGCCCAGCAGTTCTTGCAGCTCGCGGATCCGAAGAAGCCTGGCTATGTCGTCCGAGGTATATCGGCGCGCTCCGCCCGCGGAGTGGCCTGCGGGGACCAGCAGCTCGAGCTCCTCGTAGTAGCGAAGGGTCCTGCACGAAACGCCCGCGCGCTCGGCCGCCTCGCCTATGCGGAGGAGCGCTCCGGGCTCCGGCGCGCCGGACGCCGGCTACCGGGCCTTCGTCTCCACCGACGCCTTCGTCTCCACCGACGCCTTCGTCTCCACCGAGCCTTCGCCTCTCCACCGACGTCGTCATGATCCCAGCCTGGCGAGCCGCACGTCCGCCTCCTCGCTCGCTGTGCCTCGTCTTTTCGGACTCCTTGGACTCGTGCTCCACCGGCACGTGAGCCCCACCGCAGTTCCCGGCCCACCAGCTCGCAACCGCGGCGAGAGCGCACAGTGCGGCCGACGCCGAGAAGGCGATGACCAGGCCGAAGTGGAACGGCCCCGAGATGAGGCTCGGGAAGAAGGTCTTGCCGGTGAGGACGCTCGCGTGCTTCGTTCCGACACTCGCAAGGACGTGAGGCCCCAACAACGTCCGCATCGGGTTGTAACCCGAGGAAGGCCGCGAACAGGGTCCCGACAGGGGGCAGGTTCGCCACATGATGAGCGACCGACGGCGACACACCTTGTGCCACGAGGCCCTCGCGAGAGGGTCGACGGCAGCCTGGACGGCGAGCCCGGCGACCATCAGCGAGAAGAAGATCCCGATCGAAAGCACGAACCCGGAGTTCATGAAGGTGGCTCGCATCCCCGACGCCACTCCGCGCTGGTCCGGCGGCACGCCGTTCATGATCGTCGTCGTGTTCGGTGCGGCGAACAGCCCGACTCCGATCCCGTTCGCGAACGACAGGAACGCGAACCAGCGCGAACTCGAAGTTGATGGGCAGCTGCATCAAAGCGATGAAGGACGCCGCCGCGACGACCATTCCGGCGGTCGAGAACCCTCGCTGTCCGTATCGGTCGGACAGCTTTCCCGACAGCGGCCCCGCTACGAGGAATCCGATCGACATCGGGACCATGTAGATGCCCGACCACAGCGGGGTCTGCTCGAACGAGTATCCGTGAAGAGGCAGCCAGATCCCCTGCAACCACAGGATCAGCATGAATTGGAGCCCCCCGCGGCCCATGTTGG
The DNA here is from genome assembly GCA_963801315.1 of uncultured Acidimicrobiales bacterium. Taxonomy (GTDB): domain Bacteria; phylum Actinomycetota; class Acidimicrobiia; order Acidimicrobiales; family CAVXTF01; genus CAVXTF01. The sequence continues at coordinate 734,412 of CAWDEI010000007.1, forward strand.
CGAGCAGGTTGGCGCTCCCGGCTCCGGCGAATGCCCGGATCTTGAACAGCGACAGGTGGAACATCGGCTCCGGCACTCGCTTTTCGATCCAGACGAACAAGCGTGAGCAGGACTACCCCGCCGATCAGCTCCGAGAGGACCACCGGGCTCGTCCATCCCATCGTGTGCGTGCCGTACGGCTGGAGCCCGTAGGTGAGGCCGATCATGAGGAGCACGAGGCCGACCGCAAAGGTGAGGTTCCCCCAGATGTCCAGCCGCGCAGGTGCTCTCGTACCGGTCTCGCGAAGCGTCGCGTAGGCCCAGACCGTGCCGAACAGTCCGAAGGGGACGCTGACCAGGAAGACGAGGCGCCAGTCGATGCCTGCGAGGGCCCCGCCGACGAGAAGCCCCAGGAACGACGCGAACGTCCCGGCGATGATGTTGAACCCGAGCGCCGTCCCGCGCTGTGACACCGGGAATGCGTCGGTGAGGATGGCGGTCGAGTTGGCCATGAGCATCGCTCCGCCCACCCCCTGGACGAGCCGCAGGGCGATGAGCACGAGCGCGCCGCTCGGGCCGGTCACGGGCGAGAACGCCAACCCGATCGACGCGACCGTGAACACGAGGAAGCCCGGCGTTGTACATCTTGACCCGTCCGAACTGGTCGCCGATCCGGCCGAGAGCCACGACCAGCACGGCGGTCACGACCAGGTAGCCGAGAAGCAGCCAGAGCAGGTATCCGAAGTTTGCCGGGTGCCAACGGTTGGAGGTGGATCCCGCGGAAGATCGACAGGCAGGGAGATGATCACGATCGACTGGTTCAAAAGCGCCATGAACGTGCCGAGCGTCGTGTTCGACAGCGCGTTCCACTTGTAGCGATCAGGGTTCGTGATCGGGCCGCTGCGACCGGGGAACCTGGCTCATCCCCGATAGTTTACGTCAACGTCAACGTGAATAGCGCGACACGAGCTCCCGGCGTGATACGCAAGGGCGATGCCGCGATTCGAGCCTTTCGCCGGGCTGCGCTACGACCCGGCTCTTGGACCTGGACCGCCTCATCGCGCCCCCGTACGACGTGGTCGGGCCGGCCGAGCGGGCCGAGCTGGCGGGCCGGCACCGGGCGAACGCCATCCACATCGAGCTGCCCGAAGCGGACCGCCCTTCGGGGCTCGGACCCTACGAGAACGCAGCCGAGCTGCTCGAGAGCTGGCGCTCGTCAGGGCCTGGTGTCGCACCGAGCCTGTGCCATCGCTGTACCGGTACAGGATGACCACTGCCCGGCGGAGGAGCGTCGACCACGGGCGTCATCGGCGCTCTCGGCTTCGAGCCGCCGGGAAACGACGTACTGCCGCACGAGCAGACCATCGCGAAGGACGAGACCGACAGGCTCGAGCTGATCCGCGCCACACGTGCCAACCTCTCGCCCATCTGGGGGCTGTCGCTCACCGAAGGACTTCGGAGCGCTCTGCGAGCCCGAAGGTGACCCGACCGCGAAGGCGACCGACGACGCGGGAGTGCTCCACGAGCTCTGGGTGGTGGACGACCCGGCGACGATCGAGGCTCTCTGCCTGGCGGTGTCGGCAAGCCCTGTCGTCCTCGCCGACGGTCACCACCGCTACAGCGTGGCCCGCAGGTACCGCGACGAAGAGCGGGCCGCCCACGACGGCGTCGCTGGGGGCGTACGACCTCGTGATGGCGTTCGTCGTCGAGCTCGAGGAGGGCGGCCTCCGGGTCGGCCCGATCCACAGGGCGCTCTCTGGCATCTCGAGCCGCCAGGACCTCCTCGAAGCCGTCGGAGCGCTGTTCGAGGTCGTCGACGCAGGGCCCAACGATCCGGCTCTGCTCTCTGCTGTGACGTCCTCGCATGCGTTCGCGATGGTCTCCAAGGACCGGATCTGGCTGCTCACGCCCACTCCCGAGGCCTACGAGGTCGCGGACTCGGATCTCGACTCGAGCTTCGTCGCCCTGCTGCTCGATGCGCTTCCCGGGGCCACCTCGAACCACTTCCACACGGCGCGAGAAGCGACGGACGCCGTCGATCACGGGGACGCCGACGTGGCGCTTGCTCGTCCGTCCCGTCACCGTCGAGCAGATCCGGGAGTGGGCGCGCGCACAGGCGCCTCATGCCTCCGAAGTCGACGTACTTCTACCCGAAGCCGCGCACAGGGATGGTCTACAGAAGCCTCGAGGCCTGAATCGGTCGCAGAATCTTCAGGCGCCCGCCGAGGGCGCCGATACAAGGGCCGTGAGGCGTCGTCATCACGACAGTTCCCGAGACCACGACAGTTCCCGAGACCACGACAGGTCCCGAGACACCGACAGGTCCCTGGGCGTCGCGCTGCGCAGGCAGCATCCGCGACCCATGCCCGACAACTACCTTGCCTGGCTGACTGCGTGCGGCTTGTTCGCGATGGTGATGGTCACCGTCGGCGCCGTCTCCGAGTCGGACCATGCCGCGCTGACCGCGGTTGGCGTGATCGGGACGATGCCGCTTGCGATCCTGTTCCTTCTCTGGGGAATTCACTCCCTCAGAGAGGAGTAACGCACTCCCTGAGACAGGAGTAAACGCAATCGCCTTCTCGCCGCCAGTGTCGTCTCCCAGGGTCGTCTCCCCGGGGCCGGCTGTCCGGCGTGCAGGGGCCTACGAGACCGTCCAGGTCCCCGCGGAGTGAAGGAGCGCCTCGAGGTCGCCGGGACCCGAGCGCTTCCGTGCCTGGTCCAGCTGCTCTTGCATCGCGGTGCCGTAGTCGGGTCGCTCGACGGCACGGAACACCCCGATCGGTGTCGGTTCGTACGGCCCGCGCGACAGGTGCGAGAGCTGGAAGGCGAGCCCGGGGTCCTCGCGCTTCTCGTCGTGGACCAGCAACGCGTCCTCTCCGACGTCGGCGACCTCGACCACGCGCACCTTGCCTTCGCGGTCTGCGATCACGCCGCGCTGGTTGTCTGCGCCGAAGCGGATCGGTTCGCCGTGAACGAGCGGAACCAACATCTCGGCGCGCTGGTCGCGCCCGGTCACCTGCTCGAAGGCCCCGTCGTTGAAGACGTTGCAGTTCTGGTACACCTCGACGAACGCTGCGCCGCGGTGAGCGTGCGCGCGGCGGAACGTCTCCTGCATGTGCTTGCGGTCCATGTCGTGAGTCCTCGCCACGAACGTCGCCTCGGCTCCGAGTGCGAGGCTGATCGGGTTGAACGGGGACTCGAGGGAACCGAACGGCGTCGACTTCGTGACCTTGCCCTGCTCCGATGTGGGCGAGTACTGGCCCTTGGTGAGACCGTAGATCTGGTTGTTGAACAGCAACATCGTGAGGTTGACGTTCCGGCGAAGTGCATGGATGAGATGGTTGCCGCCGATCGAAAGCGAGTCGCCGTCGCCGGTGATGACCCATACGTCGAGGTCGGGCCGCGTCACGGCAAGGCCGGTTGCGACCGCAGGAGCCCGCCCGTGGATCGAGTGCATCCCGTAGGTGTTCATGTAATAAGGAAAGCGCGCTGCGCAGCCGATGCCCGACACGAACACCGTCGTCTCGCGCCTCACGCCGAGCTCGGGCAGCAGCATCTGGACGGCGGCGAGGATGGAGTAGTCCCCGCATCCGGGGCACCACCTGACCTCTTGGTCCGAGGTCCAGTCCTTGCGGGTCGTGAGGGGTACGACGACGTCGGTCATGCCTGCTCCACCTTCTGTTCGGCCGCGAACTGGGGCGGGTCTCCGCCGTCGAGCATCGAGAGCATCGCCTGCTCGATCTCGGCTGCCCGGAACACCACTCCCTGCACCTTCGTGAGCGATCGCGCGTCCACGAGGAACTCGGCTCGCACGAGGCGCGAAAGCTGCCCGAGGTTCGCCTCGGGGACCAATACCCGTGCGTAGGCCCGCAAGATGTCGCCGAGGTCCGACGGGAACGGGTTCAAGTGGACGAGGTGGGCGTGGGCGACGCTGAGGCCCCGTGCCGCGGACGCGCCGGACGGCTGCCTGGATCGACCCGTATGTAGACCCCCAGCCGAGCGCAAGCAGCGGAGCTCCACCTCGGCCATCGGGATCATCCAGCCACACCGGCGGGATGTCGGCGGCGATCCCTGCGACCTTCGCCGCCCGCAGCCGGATCATCCGCTCGTGGTTCAGGGGGTCGTACGAGACGTTTCCCGTGCCGTCCTCCTTCTCGAGCCCGCCTATGCGGTGCTCGAGCCCGGCGGTGCCGGGCACAGCCCAGGGACGCGCCAGGGTGGTCTCGTCTCGCGCATAGGGCCAGAACGCCTGGGTCCCGTCCTCGTTCGTGTGGTTGGTCTCCTGGGCGAAACCCGGGTCGATCTCGGGGAGGTCCGACAGATCGGGCAGCTTCCAGGGCTCGGCACCGTTCGCGAGCGAGCCGTCGGAGAGCAAGAAGACAGGTGTGCGGTACTTGACCGCGATGCGCACAGCTTCGATCGCGGCTTCGAAGCAGTGCGAGGAGGTGCGCGCGGCGACGATCGGCACGGGCGCCTCTCCGTGGCGGCCGTACATCGCGTGGAGCAGATCCGACTGCTCGGTCTTGGTCGGGAGCCCCGTGGACGGACCGCCACGCTGGATGTCGACCACCACGAGAGGCAGCTCGAGGCTTACAGCCAGCCCGATCGCCTCCGACTTCAGGTCGATCCCGGGACCGCTCGTGGTGGTCACACCGAGCGACCCCCCGAAGGCCGCGCCGATAGCCGCAGTGACGCCGGCGATCTCGTCCTCCGCCTGCAGCGTCCTGACCCCGAAGTGCTTGTGCTTGGACAGCTCGTGGAGGATGTCGGACGCAGGGGTGATCGGATAGGAGCCCAAGAAGAGCGGCAACCCGGCCTGCTGCGAAGCGACTATCAGGCCCCACGCGAGAGCGGTGTTGCCGGTGACGTCGGTATAGGTCCCCGGCTCGAGCGCGGCGGGACGCACCTGGTACGTGGACTCGAAGAGCTCGGCGGTCTCGCCGAAGTGGTAACCCGCCTTGAACGCCCTGGTGTTGACGTCGAGCACCGACGACGAGTTGGCGAAGCGCTTGGAGATCCAGTCGAGGGTCCCTTCTGTGGGGCGGCTGAACAGCCAGCTGACGACTCCGAGCGCGAAGAAGTTCTTCGCGCGTTCGGCTTCGCGCGGCTTGACGCCCGCTTCTTTTCCCACCTCGAGTGTGAGCGATGTCATCGGGACTTCGTAGACCGTGTACCCGTTCAAGCTGCCGTCGGTGAGCGGATTGTCCTTGTACCCGGCCTTGTCCAGGTTCCGCTGCTCGAAGGCGTCGGTGTTCAAGATCAGGATGCCCCCGCGCGACACGTCGGAGATGTTGGCGCGCAGTGCCGCGGGATTCATCGCCACGAGAACGCCCGGGGCGTCCCCGGCGGTCAGGATGTCGTGGTCGGAGATGTGCACCTGGAATGCCGACACGCCGGCGAGTGTCCCGGCGGGTGCGCGGATCTCGGCCGGGAAGTCGGGCATCGTGGCGGTGTCGTTGCCGAACAACGAGCTCACCGTCGTGAACCGCGATCCCGTGAGCTGCATGCCGTCGCCCGAGTCGCCGGCGAAGCGGATCACGACACGATCGAGCTCCCGCGGCTCGGGTCTTGTCGACGCAGCGTCTCGGGACCCCGAGGCATCAGGGCCCCGGGGAGTTGTCTCTACGTTGCCGTTGTCGCCGCCGTCGCCGTTCGCGGCGGGGCGGTCGGTGCTCGGCTGGTCCGTCGTGGTGGACACGGATTCCTCAGTTCGTCGTCGGTCCAGCGCGGCTCGGACGGGACGGCGCACCGGCATCCCCACGATCACGGGGGGCGCGCGCGGCCCCGCTGGCCGCGTCTGCACGAACGAGCATACCGTCGATGCCCGAAGGCTCTGGGACTCGAAGGGGTTAGGACTCCCCCGGTCGGCTGGACTCGAGCCCCGGGTGCCGCTCGACCGCTCGACCCCTGGCAATGGCGGGGAGCGGCGGCGCCGACGGCCGCCGGAGGTCAGGCGATGGTCACGCTCTTGTCCAAGAACACGTCCTGGACCGCGTGGATCAGCTCGACTCCTTCTCTCATCGGCCTCTGGAAGGCCTTGCGGCCGACGATGAGCCCCGTCCCGCCCGCGCGCTTGTTGATCACCGCAGTGCGCACGGCTTGGGCGAGGTCGTGCGAGCCCTTCGACTCGCCTCCCGAGTTGATCAGGCCGATGCGCCCGGCGTAGCAGTTGATGACCTGCCAGCGCGTGAGGTCGACCGGGTGGTCGGTGGTGAGCTGGTCGTAGACGAGGGGGTCCGTCTTGCCGAAGTTCAGAGCGACGTACCCGCCGTTGTTCTCGGCCTGCTTCTGCTTAATAAGGTCGGCCTCGATCGTCACCCCGATGTGGTTCGCCTGTCCGGTCAGGTCAGCAGACACGTGGTAGTCCACCTCGGGTGTCTTGAACGCCGGGTTGCGCAGGTAGCACCAGAGCACCGTGAGCATGCCGAGACGATGTGCCTCGGCGAACGCGACCGAGACCTCGTGGAGCTGGCGGTCACTCTCGGGACTGCCGAAGTAGATGGTGGCGCCGACGGCGATCGCACCGAGGTCGAACGCCTGGCGCACGGAGGCGAAGATGACCTGGTCGTAGGTGTTCGGGTAGTGAAGGAAGTCGTTGTGGTTCAGCTTCACGAGAAACGGGATCTTGTGCGAGTACCGGCGGGCCACCGCGCCCAGAGTTCCGAGAGTGGTCGCGAAAGCCGAGCAGCCCGCCTCGATCGCCAGTTCGCAGAGGTTGGCCGGGTCGAAGTAAGCGGGGTTCTTGGCGAAGCTCGCCGCCGCGGAGTGCTCTATACCTTGGTCGACGGGGAGGATCGACAGGTATCCGGTCCCCCCGAGCCGCCCGTGCGAGTAGAGGGTGCCAAGGTTGCGCAGCACCGGGACGGGGCGGTCGGAGTCCCTCGTCACCCGATCGATGAAGTCGGGCCCGGGCAAGACGAGCTCGTCCTTCGTTACGCCCTTGCACTCGTGGCCGAGCAACGAGTCGGCCTCGTCGCCCAGCAGGGCCTGCAGGTCTATGGCCATGATGGATCGCCTCCGTCGGTGCTCGACTCGTCGGGGCCGGTCAGGAGAGCCTACTGACCCTTGCGCGCGCCCGAAGCGGCCGTCTGCCCGCCGTCGTGGCGCTTTCTTGGCGGTTCCGGATGCGACTGCTTCCGCCTGGGTCGCCCGAGGGCAGCGAGACGTTCCTCCGCGTCGGCCAGCCCCGGATCGCTGCGCACGACTCTTTCGAACATCTCGCGGGCGCGGGGTATGTCGCCCGATTTCTCGAGCAGGTCGCCGAGCAGGTACCACTGCCGGACGTGGCGATCGGCGGGGTGCCTGAGCCCCCGGGCACCTCCGGCCGACACGAGAAGGTTGATGGCACCGTCGAGGTCCCCTCGCTCGGCACGTGCCGAAGCGAGGACGAGCCTCCCCTCGACGAGCACGTCGGCGTCGGGCGAGGAACGCTTGAGCTCCAGCCACAACTCTTCGACCCGCCTGTTCCTGCCGGTTGCTCGGTAGCAGTCCATGAGAACGGGAAGCTGGCTGCGGTCCTCCGACGACGAGACCACCAGTTCGAGATGCCGGATCGCGTCCTCCCACCGGCCGAGGCGGTAGCAGGCAAGTCCGTGGAGCTCCCTCGCTGCAAGCGAGCCCGGTGCCGAGACGAGCAGCGCCTTGGTCATCCGCGCCGTGTCTGCATATCTGTCGCGCTCGTAGGCGGCCGCTGCTGCGGCCAACCGCCGGGCCAGCCCGCCGTCTCCGTAGCGTGGGGACCTGCCTTGGACCGATGCGCGAGACAGCTCCTCTGTCACTTCGGGAGGAAGCTCTGGCAGATCCGGCCGCCATGAGCGCGGACCACGCGGAGCGACGGCAGCCGCGATCCCGCGATCACGACGTTCCCAGGAGCTGGCGGGCTCCGAGCTCACCGCATCTGCGGTGAACACCCTTTCCACGAGCGTTCTCGGGCCTTTTTGGGATCCTGCTCGGCCGGTCGCGTCCTCGCGGCGGCGTACCGCTCTCTGAGCGGACGTGCGCATCGCGAGCCGGTTCTCCTCGCTCGTATGGTCCTCGCCCAAGACGTGCGCGCCCCTGCGCGCGACGCTCCCCCAGCTCGCGCGGCGCCTCTGCGCGGCGTCCATTGGCATCTCCGCGGCGTCCATTCTCAGCCTGCCGGCTTGTCTGTGCTGTCTTCGAGCGGCCTTGGGGCCCGGCCGTCTTGGACCGGCTGCCTTGGGGCCCGACCGTCTTGGACCGGCTGCCTTGGGGCCCGACTGTCTTGGACCGGCTGCCTTGGGGCCCGGCCGAGCGGGTCGTTGGCTTCGAGCGTTCTGCGGGCGTCGAGCGCTCTGTTGTCTTCGAGCGGTCTGTGAACTTCGAGCGCGACTTGGTGCCGCCCGCCGCGTCGCCGCCCTCGTTCGTGCCCGCTCTCGCGCCCCTCGCCTCGGGCCGAGGCCGCCGCGAAGGACGCCCGCCAGTGCTGCGTGGGCGCGGCGAGTCGTCTCGTCCAGGGGCGGGCATACGGGGAAGTGTAGCGGTGCGAGAACGGTGCGACTTCCCACACCAGCACCGTGACCTGGGAAAACACCCCCCCTACAACAATTCTCAGCTAAATCCCAGCAAGGGTCTTCAACAAACGGTAACGTTCGCGTAACCTTCGTCTTTGGAAGGCCAGCCCATCTGTGGGCGAGGGACAGAGGAGGTCCACCGAGTGAGAAGACTGAGACGGGGAGTGATGATCGGCACGTTTATAGGTGCCGGCGCACTTGTGTTTGCTGCCTGTAGCAGCAACAGCAGCAGCGGGGGTTCGACGTCCTCGTCGGCCCCCCAAAGCAGTAAGAACAGCACGGTCACGACCGTAAAGGTGCAAAGCGGGCAAAACGGGGGCAACCTCACCTTCGCACTCGACGAGGACCTCGCCGGCTTCAACGTGAACACGTCTGCATCCAGCGAGTTCGTCCTCCAAGAGATCCTCGACATGGTGTGGCCGCAGACCTTCATCATCAACCCGCAGCTGCAGCCCGTTCTCAACACGCAGCTAATGCAGAGCGCGACGCAGACGTCGACGAGTCCTCAGACCATCGTCTACGTCATCAACCCGAAGGCCGTCTGGCAGGACGGTACTCCGATCGACGCGGCTGACTACGCCTACAACTACGACGCTCAGAGCGGTAACCCCGCGTGGAAGGACGTCGGCGGCAAGACCTTCGACGACGCCTCGACCGTCGGCTACAACCAGATCAAGTCGGTCACGGGATCTAGCCCTGCCAACGGCGCAGCTTGCACGACGACGACCCTCGAGGGTGCGCTTCCGCCTGTCACATGCGGCAACGGCGACACCGTGACCGTGGTCTTCAGCAAGCCCTTCGCCGACTGGAAGTCGCTCTTCGGTGACCTCGTCCCCGAGCACATCGCGACAAAGATCCCAGGCGGTTGGAGCACCGGTTTCAATACCGACTACACCAAGGTGCTCTCGGGTAGCTGGTACCAGATCAAGAGCTACTCGCCCAACCAGTCCCTCGTGCTCGAGAGGAACCCGAAGTACTGGGGTACCCCGGGCAATCTGTCGACGATCACTTTCTCGTTCATCTCCGATGACTCGCAGGAAGTGCCCGCGCTCCAGAACAACGAGGTGAACCTGATCAACCCGGCGAGCGTGAGCCTTTCGATCGTGCAGTCGGCCGACCAGGTGACCGGCATCTCGAAGCAGACGATTCCCGGCCTCGAATTCGAGCACTTCGACTTCAACGAGGCGAACTATTACCTGGGCAAGCTCGCAATCCGTCAGGCGATCGCTTACGGCACCAACCGTCAGCAGCTCATCCAACGGACGGTCGGCGAGTTCGCTTCGGGAATCAGCCCCCTGGGCAACCGCATGCTCATGCCCAACCAGCCCGGCTACGTCGACAACGGCTCCGCATACACGACCGTGAACGACTCGATGGCCACGTCGCTGTTGAAGGGACTCGGCTACACAATGGGATCTGACGGGTACTTCCACCCGAACGCAGGACCCGAGGCCGGCCAGGACCTGACACTGACGATCTCGTCCACGACGGGCAACACTCTGCGTCAGAACACAGAGGAGCTGTTCCAGAACCAGATGAAGGCGATCGGCATCAAGATCAAGATCCAGAACTACGATGCCGCCACCTTCTTCGGTACCAACCTGCCCGGTGGCAACTTCCAGATTGCGGAGTTCGCATGGGTCTCCACACCGTTCTTGTCGGGTAACGAGGCGATCTACTGCTCGTACACCAACACCACGGAGTGCGCAGACAACTGGAACCACTTCGCGAACTCGCAGGTGGACACGGACGTGTTCAACGGCGCCGAGGCCACGACCTCGTCGACCGAGATCTCCGACTACAACGCTGCTGACACGCTGCTGTGGGCGAACATGGACACGCTTCCGCTATACCAGAAGCCGCAGTTCTACGCATGGACCGACACCTACGGGAACGTGATCCCGAACGCCTCTTCCACCGGCGTTCCGTGGAACGCGAACTCGTGGGGAATGAAGACGTCGTAACCAGACCGTAACGCCAGAGAGCGGGCCGGAGGCCCATTTGGGAATCCGGCCCGCTCTCGACGTTCGGATGGTCCTACAATCTCGTCCATGCTCGCCTATGTGCTCAGGCGGCTCGCCATCGGGGTCCTGCTGCTCGTGCTGGCCTCGATGCTCTGCTTCGTCCTGGTCCATTACTCGGGTGACCCGCTCGCCCTTCTGAAGCAGAGGACCCCACCGCCGCCGAAGTCGGTGATCCAAGCTCGCGAAGCTCTGCTCCACTTGAACGTCCCGATCTGGGACCAGTACTGGATCTGGTTGTCGAACGTCGTCAGGGGGAACTTCGGCACCAGCATTCAGGGGCTCCCGGTGGGCCAACAGCTCAGCCAGCACCTCCTCGTCACGCTCCGGATGGTGCTCCTTGCCACCGTCATCGCCGTCTTCGTCGCCATCCCGATCGGCGTATGGGCGGGGGTCCGCAAGGGAAAGCCCGCCGACCACGTCGCCAACATCACGAACTTCCTGCTTCTCGCCATCCCGACGTTCGTCATCGGAACCCTGCTGAAGGAGTTCGTGGCCATCCCGATCAACCAGGCCGCGGGAAAGACGATCTTCTATACGATCGGCGAGCAGAGCCCGCTGCTTTCCGGTCCCTTCCTCGGTCGCCTGCCCGACTACGCAGCTCACACCATCCTGCCGGTGATCACGCTGGTGCTCGTGACCTATCCGTCGTGGGCGATATACCAGCGGTCGTCCGTCCTCGAGGCTCTCGACAGCGACTACGTGCGTCTTGCCAGGGCCAAAGGCCTTTCACCCAAAAGGGTCCTCGTCCGCCACGTCCTCAGGAATGCCCTGATCCCGGTGACGACCGTGGTGGCGCTCGACTTCGCCACCGTGATCGGCGGCGCGGTCGTCACCGAGACGATCTTCTCCTGGAATGGCATGGGGCAGTGGTTCTTGCAGGGGGTCCGTGGAAGAGACATAGACATCGTCCTGGCCTTCTTGATCGTCACCGCGACCTCGATCATCTTGTTCAACCTGGTCGCGGACATCCTTTACGCATTCCTGGACCCGAGGATCCGGTATGACTGAGCCCCTGCTACGTGCGGACATCGATACCGGCACGATCACCTACCCGACTGAACAAGGTCTGCCCGGCGCGCCGGCGCTCGAGTCGATCCAGCAGCCCGGGGTCAAGAGCGAGTTCCCGGTGGGAGACGAGCACGGTCTCGCAGGGGAGACGAAGAGCCAGACCCGGATCGTTCTCGGTCGCTTCTTCCACCAGCCTCTGGCCGTCTTCGGGCTCGTGGTGTTCGCGATGCTCGGGATCTCGGCCGTCGTCGTCGGCCACTTCTGGAAGTACAACTACGCGCAGATCACCAACCAATTCGCAACCGGTCCGAGTGCGTCCCACCCGTTCGGGGTGGACGACATCGGCCACGACATATTTGCCGAGGTGTTCAGGGGTGTCGAGAAGGACATCCAGACAGCGCTTCTGGTAGCGCTGCTCTCGGCGATCATCGGAGTCACCGTCGGTGCGCTCGCAGGCTTCTTCCGTGGCTGGGTCGACAGCGTCCTGATGCGAGTCGTCGACCTGATCCTGTCCGTCCCTCTTCTCGCCGTATTGATCGTCCTGTCGAACATATGGACCGCCCAGTCGGGAAGCTGGGTCCTGATCGCCGTGATCGTGGGAATCCTGTCGTGGACCTACATGGCCCGGCTCGTGAGAGCCGACTTCCTGTCGCTCAGAGAGCGAGACTTCGTCGAGGCTTCACGTGCTCTCGGCGCGAGCAACTCGCGCATCATCGTCCGGCACCTGATGCCTAACGCCGTCGCGACGATCATCGTCAATTCAACTCTTACCGTCGCCCTTGCGATCGTGCTCGAGTCCACCTTGTCGTTCCTTGGCCTCGGCATCCAGGCGCCCGACGTATCGTTGGGCCTCCTCGTCGCAGGAGCACAGGACTCTGCCACTACGCAATGGTGGCTGTTCGCATTCCCCGCGGTCTTCCTCGTCGTCCTCATCTTGTCGGTCTTCTTGATCGGAGACGGTATGCGCGAGGCGTTCGACCCGAAGAAGACACGCGTACGCGCCTGACATGCCGGGCCCGGTCCTGAAGGTCGACAATCTGGTAGTCGACTTCCCCACCAAGGACGGGGTCGTCCACGCCGTCAGAGGGGTCAGTGCAGAGCTGTCTCCCGGCGAGGTCCTCGGCATCGTGGGCGAATCCGGATCGGGCAAGTCGGTCACCGCGATGGCGACGATGGGTCTGCTGCCGAAGAGCGCCAAGGTGAAGGGCTCGGTGCGCTTCAACGACTCGGAGCTCCTCGGTCTGAAGGAGAAGCGGCTCATGCCGGTTCGCGGCAAGGGCATCGCCATGATCTTCCAGGACCCGATGACGTCGTTGAACCCGGTGTACTCCGTGGGTTGGCAGATCGCAGAGGCCATCCGTGCCCACAACGACGTCTCCAAGGAAGAAGCGACAGCACGGGCGATCTCGTTGCTTCACACAGTCGGTATCCCGAATCCCGAAGAGAGGGTGAGCAGCTTCCCCCACGAGTTCTCCGGGGGGATGCGCCAGCGCGTCGTGATCGCGATCGCGATGGCGAACGACCCTGACGTGATCCTGGCCGACGAGCCGACCACCGCGCTCGATGTGACGGTCCAGGCCCAGGTGCTCGAGGCTCTCCGGACGGCCCTGTCCGAGACCCATGCGGCGCTCATGCTGATAACCCACGACCTCGGGGTCGTCGCAGGGCTGGCGGACCGCGTGCTCGTCATGTACGCGGGGCGGCCCGTCGAGCTCGGGACGGTGGAAGACATCTTCTACCGGCCTGCGATGCCGTACACGATCGGACTTCTCGGTTCGCTTCCTCGGCTCGACAGCGAGGGTGACGAGCGCTTGCGACCCATTCCCGGGGCGCCGCCGTCGATGGTCGGTGACCGCACGGGTTGCCCCTTCGCTCCCCGCTGCCCGCTGCGCCAGCCGATATGCGACCAGGAGGAGCCGGAGCTTCGCGCGGTTCCAGGCGAACCGGACGCCATGGGCAACCCCCACATGGCGGCGTGCCACTTTGGGGACAAAGTCGTTACGGGCGAGCTCGTGCCCGAGTTCGAGGCCACCTCGGTTGACGTCGAGACCCTTGTGCCTGTTCCATCGCCAGCAGCTCAATGACCACTACCGACATCGGGATGATGACGCCTGCGGCACCGCAGGCTTCGGGTGCGCCGCTGTTCCAGGTGGAGAACCTGGTGAAGCACTTCCCGGTTCGTGGAGGAAAGTTCGTCCGTCACAACGTGGGTGAGGTCCACGCGGTCTGCGGGGTCTCGTTCGAGGTGAGCGCCGGCGAGACGCTCGGTCTCGTGGGCGAGTCGGGTTGCGGCAAGTCGACGACGGGACGCACCGTCCTGCAGCTCCTTCGGCCCACCTCGGGCTCCGTGCGCTACGCGGGCCAGGAGCTGACCACGCTCGAAGGCCCTGCGATGCGCAGGATGCGTCGCAACATCCAGGTCGTCTTCCAAGACCCTTACGCCTCGCTCGACCCCAGGATGCCCGTGGGCCAGTCGATCGCCGAGCCCCTGCGCATCCACGGGATGTGGGACAAATCCGGCCCGGGCATGATCGCCAATGTCCTGAGGCAGGTCGGACTCGACGCCTCTCACGCCAACCGTTACCCCAACGAGTTCTCGGGTGGCCAGCGCCAACGCATCGGGATCGCCCGGGCCCTCGTTCTCGACCCCAAGCTCATGATCCTCGACGAGCCTGTCTCGGCGCTCGATGTCTCGGTCCAGGCAGGGGTGGTCAACCTGCTCGAGGACCTGCAGGACCGGCTGGGCATCGCGTTCTTGTTCATCGCTCACGACCTGTCGGTCGTCCGCCACATCTCGGACCGCGTAGCGGTCATGTATCTCGGGAAGATCGTCGAGATCGGCACGAAGACCGACATCTACGAGCGGCCATCTCATCCGTACACCCAGGCCCTGCTCTCTGCGATCCCCCTTCCCGACCCCCGAGCCGAGAGGGCGAGAAAGCGGATCGTGCTCGAAGGCGATGTTCCGAGCCCCGTCAACCCTCCGAGCGGTTGCCGCTTCAGGACGCGGTGTTGGAAGGCCCAGGAGATCTGCTCCGTCGAGGAGCCGGCGCTGGTCGATCGCGGCCAGGACCATCCCGTGGCGTGCCATTTCGCATCGGAGGACCGCACGGTGGTGAGGGTCGACCTCGGTACTCCACCGAGCGGGAACGGTTCCACAGGCGCGGCAGGGGCCACAGCCGACTCGAGGCCGTCCGCCACGACTCGCCCGGGCACTGCGCAGACGCCTTCGATGCCTCCGGGCACGGGAATTCCACCGCCGCCAGGCGTTCCCGGCGTTCCCGGGTCGACGTCGTCGCCACCGGCCCCCATGCCTCCGCCCGCGCCGCCTGCGGCGGACCCGTGGGCACGCCCCTCCGATCCGACCAACCCCTTCTAGCGCTCGCCTTCGTTTTCGGGCAGCACCTTCGGGCCGGCGGTGCCTTCAGGCCGGGTGGTGCCTTCAGGCCAGGCCAGGCGAGGCGACCGGCAACGGTGCCCCGCCTCCCCACCGTTAATCCCGACCGGGACGGATCTGAGAAGTCGTGTTGAACGCCGGACGGGCGCCGGCCGTACTCATGAGTGCCGTCTGATCCTCGGGAGGACCCTTGCGCTCTCTGCGTCCGTTGGTCGTGACCCTGCTTGCTGCCGCCGTCAGCACCGGTGCAGCGACCCTCACCGGGCCGGTCGCCTCTGCCGGAGCCGCATCTGGCGCCACCGTTCCTCGCGCAGAGACCGGCGCCGAGACGTCGGCCGGTTCCGGTACGGGCTCCATTTGGAGCGTGGAGACCACCGTCAACCCGAAACCCGCAAAGGTGAACGACACCTATTTCGCCGCCGTCTCGGCTTCTGGACCTGACGAGGCTTGGGCGGTCGGCACCTACGCCGACCAGAAGGCGCTGGACCACCCGCTCGCCGAGCATTGGGATGGCACGTCGTGGTCCCGGGTGACGCTCCCTCAGCCGACGGGCCAGCAGGCGTTGTTCCACGGCGTCGACGACCTGGGGCCTGACGACGCCTGGGCGGTCGGGACCAGCTTCAGCGGCGGGGTGGGCGCAACCCCCGCCGGGTTGACGCTGATCGAGCACTGGGACGGGACGGCTTGGTCTATCGTGCCGAGCCCGAATCCGGCCATGGGCGTGAACGGGGACTCGGACGTCCTCGAGTCGATCAGCGGTACCGGTCCCGACGACATGTGGGCAGCCGGGTGGGACAACAACGAAGAGACGGACACCATCGCGATGCTGTTCGAGCACTGGGACGGTACCGCGTGGCAGGCGGCAACCTCCCCCACGCCGGGCGGCTCCTTCCAGTTCGCATTCGGGATCACCGCTGTCAGCTCCGACGACGTATGGGCCGTCGGATCGGACGAGACCGGCCAGCCGGTGACGCTCGCCGCCGAATGGAACGGGAAGGTGTGGTCGATCACGCCTACTCCGGACTTCAACGGCGGACCAGATGCGCAGAACGAGCTCACCGGCGTCAGCGCGACGGGGTCGGACAATGTGTGGGCCTCGGGATTCGCCGACAATGTGAACGACAAGAACCTGGCCGATCCTTTCGTCCTTCACTGGAACGGCAAGAGCTGGACGTTGACCGAGGTTCCGAACCCGAACTCCACCAAGGAAGGGAGCCGGTTGAACGCCATCCAGGCGCTGTCGTCGACAGATGTCTGGTCGGTGGGCCAGACGCAGAAGAACAACGGCTCGATACTCAGCCTCACCGAGCAGTACGACGGCACTTCGTGGACCATCTCCCCAAGTCCCGACCCCGGGATGATCGGCAAGCTGGTCGACAACTCCCTCGACTCGGTCGGCAGTGCCGGCGGCAGAAACCTGTTCGCGGTGGGTGCGGACGAGATGACCGGTCAGTGCTGCCTGCGCACACTCGCCATCGGAACGAGCCAGGGATGAAGTTCGGCACTGCGCCGGGCGATCACTGACGTAGGAGCCCGCAGTGCAAGCGTGACGACTGTCACGCCGCCCCCCGCCCACTGTCGCCCATGTCGTTCCGGCTTATCGTGATGTCGCCGAAGGAACTGCGGGCACGTATCTCGACGGTCTCTTCTGACGGGCCTGGACGGTCGCTCGAATCCAGGAGGTTCCGCACCTGGCCGAAGCCCGTGTGCAGGTCCAGCCACGCAGCCACTCCGGAGCGCACGGCGATGTCGACCTTGCCGCACGCCGTCGAGACGACGACGGCGCCCCGGGAGACTTCGTCGATACGGATGTCGCCGTTCGCGGTCTTGACCGTCGCTCCGGAGCAGGCACGGCCTATCGAGATCTTGCCGTTGGCGGCCTTCACCTGGAGGTCGCCGACGGCCTCACCTATCCAGATATCGCCGTTTCCGCTCTTGACCGCAGTCGAGCCGCCTATCCGGTCGACCCTGATCTCCCCTGTTCCCGCGCTGAAGTCGGCGTCTCCTGCGATCTGCTCGATCGTGACGTTTCCCCCTCCGGTCCGGCAACGGCAGTCTCCGAGCGTTCCGGAGCAGCGGAGAGACGCAATTCCGGCGTCGCATCGCAACCGTGAACCAGCTGGAAGCTGGATCCGCACAGCTATCGAACCGCCGCCCCCCATCGGCCCATAGCGCTTCCATCCCTTCGGCCCCTTGATCTTCAGCTCACCGCCCGCGTACTCCACGCTGGTCTCCGCGGCCGCTGTGACGTCAGCGGGCTTGGCGGCGTTGGTGGGCTCCACCTCGACCACTGTGTCGGCTCGATCGCTCGAAACGATCTGGACGCCACCCACACCTAACTCCAAGACCAGAGCGATAGGCCCCGGGGTGTCGAATGTTCTCATGTCAGTCCTTTCCTCTCGTCGCGCGATGTCGATTCCTTCAATGTCTTCAAGTGCGCACTGTCTTCAAGTGCGCACTGTCTTCAAGTGCGCACTGTCTTCAAGTGCACGAGGACCACGTTGCGCCTCAGCGCGCCCAACCCGTGAACCGCTTAGAGCTCTGCGGGCCACGCCGTCCCTCGTGCGGACGAGTCGGACCCGTACGTTCCAACGCTGCGGCTGCAGCCCGGACCAGCCAGGAGTTGACGGACAGTCCCTCCCGTGCCGCCGCCTGATCGACCCGGAGCTTCAGATGGTCGGGCATGCGCACGTTGATCCGTGAAATGCCACCGTCGTCGCCGGCGGTCGAGCCGAGGTCGGCTCCAGGCGGTGACCAATCGATGCTGTCGACACCCTCACCGGCACCGGCGCCAGACTCCGGATGGCCTTCGGCCGGGTCGGCAGTCGTGACCACGAATTCGGGATCGCTGCCCACGTAGCCGGACCTCCACCGACCCGGGCGCCAGCTCGCAGGTGATCTCCTGAGCTGCTGCGGACAACGCCTCCAAGAGCGAAAGGCGGACCGCGGCATCAAGAGGCCCGATCAGCCGATCCGCAAGCACCTGGGCGTCCTCGCCCCCCGCTTCGGCTGCAACCTCGAACTGCCGGTGGATTTCGTCTATGAACGGTCCCAACTCCATGTGCGCCATTATGGCACCATACTGATGCCATAGCAAGCCATAGAGCGCCATAGTGGCAGCGATACCTGATGCCAGAGGCGTGAATCTCCCCTGAGCGGATCCCAGGCGGCGCCTCGCTGTGGCCGTGTCGAGCGTCTTAAGAGAATTGAAAAAGGCCCCCGGCTAGCGGGGGCCTTCTCACAAAAAATCCGGCGACGTCCTACTCTCCCAGGGGGTCGCCCCCCAAGTACCATCGGCGCTGACGGTCTTAACTTCCGTGTTCGGGATGGGAACGGGTGTTTCCCCGCCGCCATGGTCACCGGAAACTGTGCGCTCAGCCGGTTTCTTCTTTCGAACCGGCTCTCGCGACGGCGCAAAGCGCCGCCCTTGAGCGTCCCATAGCGAGCACGAGCAAAGTCCCAAGCCCTCGGCCGATTAGTACCGGTCGGCTGAACACGTTGCCGTGCTTACACCTCCGGCCTATCAACGTGGTCGTCTGGCCACGGGCCTTACCAGGTTTACCCTGTGGGAGACCTCATCTTGGAACGAGCTTCGCGCTTAGATGCTTTCAGCGCTTATCCCATCCGTAGGTCGCCAACCAGCCGTGCCCTTGGCAGGACAACTGGCACACGAGAGCTACGTCCGTCCCGGTCCTCTCGTACTAGGGACAGCCTTCCTCAGGTCTCCTGCGGCTGCATCGGATAGGGACCGAACTGTCTCACGCATGAACTCCCGTATTACTACGGGCATAGACTATACCTTCACCCTATTTCTAGGGGCCGGCGTGTCATGGCGCTTTGCTAAGTAGCGTCCGAAAGATTCGGTCACTCTTGTGATACTTGCGCCATCCCCTCGCTGTTGCTGGCGAGGAAGTCGTTACAGGGGCACAACACTCCCTTGCTACGCAGATGTCGCTCAACATCTACGGCGAATATCCGCTTCGATTTCGAATAGTTTAGGGTTTCGTGTTGGCCTTCCCTCGGTATTGCCCCACCGTATTGTTCGGTTGTTACGGTGGGGTTTCACCGATATGAGCCGGTGGGCACCCAGGGATTACTCCCTGGGGACGCAGTGTGACCTACGTTCTAAACCCAGCTCGCGTACCGCTTTAATGGGCGAACAGCCCAACCCTTGGGACCGGCTTCAGCCCCAGGATGCGACGAGCCGACATCGAGGTGCCAAACCTTCCCGTCGATATGGACTCTTGGGGAAGATGAGCCTGTTATCCCCGGGGTACCTTTTATCCGTTGAGCAACGGCGCTTCCACAAGCAACCGCTGGATCACTATGCCCTGCTTTCGCACCTGCTCGACTAGTAGGTCTCGCAGTCAAGCTCCCTTGTGCCATTGCACTCGACGGCTGATTGCCAACCAGCCTGAGGGAACCTTTGGGCGCCTCCGTTACATTTTAGGCAATCTGTTAGCCCGGCGACTCGTATTTCCCTCTCCAAATCGCCGCCTCGAGGTCATTTCTGCCTCGATCTGCATGTCGCCATGCAGTTCAGACCATACCATCACCCGTTCATTTGAGAACGGGGCCCTCGTTGTGGTCGTTGGGGTAGGTGGCAATCGCCACCCAACCTGCTGATAGTCCGCACTGGTCAGATTGTCACTGCTCATCTCATCACCATATGAATAGGGTGTGACACGAACTAGTACTGCCAGATACTCGGGTGTCCCAGCATACGCCGAGGGTTTTATCTAATACGGTTTCCCGTAATTCGCCCCATTTTGTTAAGGCGACCGCCCCAGTCAAACTACCCACCTGACGCTGTCCCTGATCCGGATTACGGACCTAGGTTAGGGCCCCGGCACGAAAAGGGTGGTATTTCAAGGTTGCCTCCACCTCGGCTGGCGCCGAAGCTTCAAAGGCTCCCACCTATCCTACACAATCCGTACCAAAGCTCAACATCAAGCTGCAGTAAAGGTCCACGGGGTCTTTCCGTCCTGATGCAGCTAACGAGCATCTTTACTCGTAGTTCAATTTCGCCGGGTCTGTGGTTGAGACAGTAGGAAAGTCGTTACGCCATTCGTGCAGGTCGGAACTTCACCTTAATCCCCTCTCATCGAGGGGGGCAGACTATGCCTTCATCTCTACAAGCTCATTGATGATTTCGACAGCGCTGTACCCTCGCTTACCGCTCGGGTTCATCGTGCCGCCATCCGTACGATCTCCTGCAGTCCACCACGCGTCAAGTGCTCCTTTTGTTCCATCCGCCCACATATGTGAGCGAACAGTTCGAAGTCGCAACGCTTGCCGGACAACAGCGGATACGTCTCGAAGTGAGGAATGATCAGTGCGCTCAGAACAGGAAGGCTTCTCACCTCCCACTTCAACGTTCTGTCGCTCCGGTCAGGTCTGATGGTTCCGCATCCGAAGTAGTGCTGCATGAGCAGCAGAACCTCTGAGCGATCGCCATTCTGACTGACCGACAGACTCGGCCTCACTTCCCAACCCACAAGGAGCGTGGGCCGGGGAGAGATCGAGACTGTGAAGCATCCCTCACCATCGACATATCCAGAAATGTACGAAGGAACATCAACTTGTTGCAGAGAGCCCGCGTATTGCCCCAGTTGTAGATTTGCCACCCCGACGACCGTAGGTCATCGATGTGACAGTAACTGAGGCCTCACCCCGAAGGGATCAGTCGTTACGGGGCCATACCGCCGAAGCGGCAGAGGGCTTCCCACGGCATTACCCGCCGGTCGTTGTCTCGTCCTTGGTCGAGACCACCGGGTTGGGCTTCGCCGTTATGAGCGGGTCTTCACACGGGATCACTCCCGTGCAGGGCAAGCCAAACTTACCCGACAAGGAATTTCGCTACCTTAGGCACTTTGTTACTCGCAACGCGATCACGTCAATCACTTCGACGAATCTCACGGAGCTGGCCAGGACATTTCTGCCTGGCTCCCTATGTCGCCATAGGGGTCGGACTGTCTCTTCACGTCGCAAGCGGGAATCACTAGCGACGAGCCTCGCGTACAGTCTCTGAGGATCCCTCAAGTACTACAAGGTTTCCTGCTGATTGTCCGCACCGGTCGGATTGTCACTGTCCATGCCAAACCCTAAGCAGCAGGTGTGACACGAACTAGTACCGCCGGATACTCGGATGTTCCAGCATATAGCGAGGTTTACCAACGGCCGAGTAGTAACTCCACCGTTATAGTTACGGCCGCCGTTTACCGGGGCTTAGGTTCAGAGCTTCGCCCGAAGGCTAACCCTTCCCCGTAACCTTCCGGCACCGGGCAGGCGTCAGAGCGTATACATCGTCTTAGGACTTCGCACGCTCCTGTGTTTTTAGTAAACAGTCGCTTTCCCCTATTCTCTGCGACCCCTTCGAGCTCAGGACGCGAAGTCCATCACCCTATGGGGGCCCTCCTTCTCCCGAAGTTACGGAGGTATTTTGCCGAGTTCCTTAACCACAGTTCTCCCGATCGCCTTGGTATTCTCTACCCGCCCACCTGTGTCGGTTTGGGGTACGGGCACCATGTCAGCTCGCTAGGGGCTTTTCTCGGCAGCATGGGATCAGTGACTTCGCCTATACGGCTCGGCATCGCGTCTCAGGATGTATGAGGCCCGGATTTGCCTAGACCTCTCCCTACACGCTTACCCCAGGACAACCAACGCCTGGGCTCACCTACCCTCCTGCGTCCCCCCTTCGCTACCCGCCTCGGGTTCGGTCGGTTCGGCCCGAAGGCCAGCCCCTTAGGAGTCCCGAATTGGGTTGGGCGCGGACACGGTGGTACCGGAATATCAACCGGTTGTGCATCGACTACGCCTCTCGGCCTCGCCTTAGCTCCCGACTCACCCTGGGAGGATTAGCCTTCCCCAGGAACCCTTGGGCTTTCGGCGGAGGGGTTTCCCACCCCTCTCTCGCTACTCATACCAGGATTCGCACTCGAGCACGCTCCACAACGGTTCACACCGCTGCTTCACGGCTGAGCTCGACGCTCCCCTACCACTCCCGCCCGGAATTCCCCTGGCAGCCACCCGAAGGTGGGGCCAGAGGCGGAACGGAAATCCGCAGCTTCGGCTCTTGGCTTGAGCCCCGTTACATTGTCCGCGCAGGACCACTCGACCAGTGAGCTATTACGCACTCTTTCAAGGGTGGCTGCTTCTGAGCCAACCTCCTGGCTGTCTTTGCGTTCCCACATCGTTTTCCACTTAGCCAAGAATTTGGGGCCTTAGCTGGCGGTCTGGGCTGTTTCCCTCTCGACCAACGAAGCTCATCCCCCGTGGTCTCACTGCCAGGCTCTTGAGCATCGGCATTCGGAGTTTGATTGGGGTCGGTAAGCTTGTAGGCCCCCTAACCCATTCAGTGCTCTACCTCCGATGCTGAACGCCCGACGCTGCACCTAAATGCATTTCGGGGAGAACCAGCTATCACCGAGTTTGATTGGCCTTTCACCCCTATCCACAGGTCATCCCCCCTGTTTTCAACCAGGGTGGGTTCGGCCCTCCACGGAGTCTTACCCCCGCTTCAGCCTGCCCATGGATAGATCACTCGGCTTCGGGTCTACAGCATGCGACTCTACGCCCTATTCAGACTCGCTTTCGCTCCGGCTCCCCCTCCCGGGTTAACCTCGCCACACACCGTAACTCCCTGGCTCATTCTTCAAAAGGCACGCCATCACGGCCGGCGTAGGCCCACGTGGCGGTGACAACTCACCGAAGTGAGAGGCCACGCGCGTGAGTGGGCGCCGACGACGCTCTGACTGTTTGTAAGCCAACGGTTTCAGGTACTATTTCACTCCCCTCCCGGGGTACTTTTCACCTTTCCCTCACGGTACTGGTCCGCTATCGGTCGCCTGAGAGTACTTAGCCTTACGAGGTGGTCCTCGCAGATTCACACCGGCTTTCCCGGATCCGGCGCTACTCGGGATATCCAACCGGAGGTCATGACCTTTCGCATACGGGGCTCTTACCCGCTATGGCGCGACGTTCCAGAACGCTTCTGCTAGGTGCACGACTTTGTAACTCCGTGAAGGGTCTGGTGCCCCTTCCGTCAGATCCCACGACCCCGAACCGGCAACGCCACCAGGCTATTGCACCGACTCGGTTTAGGCTCTTCCCGTTTCGCTCGCCGCTACTCAGGGAGTCGCTGTTGCTTT
>CAWDEI010000007.1:760000-1472405 GCA_963801315.1 uncultured Acidimicrobiales bacterium
CCGGCCGCCCCCTCGACACATTCGTGTCCCCGGGGACCCACCACCGCCACTGGAGCTCCGACGCCAGGCGGATCCCGACCCTACCGGACGTAGCGGGACGGGCCGGCGCAGCCACCCCGTCGTCGAGCAGGACGAGCCCCTTGTCGCCGTCGACGAGATCGGCGCCGTCGAAGCTCCCGTCGATCCCGATCGCCTGGCAGAGCCGGGCCGGGCCGGAGAGCAGGTCGCGGTCCGCCGTCTTGCTCCGGCCGCGCAGCCCTCATCTGTTCGATGCCTTCGACCGGTGCGAGCGCCCTCAGGAGAACCGCCAGCGCGACCCCTTCTCGGGCGCAGACAAGGTTGGCGCACCAGTGCATCCCGTAGGTGAAATAGACATAGAGGCGGCCCGGCGGGCCGAACATCGTGCGCGTTCCGCCTGGTAGGGCCCTTGTAGGCGTGAGACGCCGGGTCGTCGGACCCCCTGTAGGCCTCGACCTCGACGATGCGCCCCGAGACGAGCACCCGCCCTCGGTGTCGCGCATCGCAAGCACCTTGTTGAGCACGCGCGGCGCCACCTCGAGCGAGTCGGCGTCGTAGAACGAACGGCTCACGACGCGCACCCGGGTCGCACGGGTCGCCCGGGTGGGCCGAGAAGAAGGCCGGGAGGGATCTCGGGAAGGACTCAGGGTGCTCGGGACCCCGGGCTTCCTGGCCGTCAGGGCGCAAGGCCCGCGCGGGCCGCTGCGGCCGTTGCGTCCTCGAGACGCCGGCGGTCCACCTCGATCCGGGTCTTGAACCTGTCGAGCTGGATCTTGACCGGATCGGGCCCGGCACCTCCCGGTGTCCGCCTGCGACTCACTGCGACACCCGGCTCGAGCAGTGCGAGCGCCGGCTCGCCCAGGTCCGGATGGGCTTCTACCAGCTCTTCGAGCGGGACCCCGCGCTGCGATCGCGTCGCGGACGATCGACGCCACGATCCCGTGCGCCTTTCGGAACGGCATGCCTCTTTCGACCAGCCACTCCGCCAGGTCCGTCGCGGCGGCCGCCGGCCCGTCGGCGGCGGCCCGCATGCGGTCGAGGTCGAACGTCACGGTCTCGAGAAGTCCTCCGAGCGCCGGAAGCGCGAGGCCCATCTGGTCGAGAGCGTCGAAGAGGGGCTCCTTGTCCTCCTGGAGATCGCGGTTGTAGGCGAGCGGCAAGCCCTTGAGCGTGGCGAGGATGCCGGCGAGATGGCCGATCAGCCGGCCCGCTTTCGCTCGCACCAGCTCGGCGACATCGGGGTTCTTCTTCTGGGGGAGCATCGAGCTGCCCGTCGCGTAGGCGTCGTCGAGCATCGCGAAGCCGAATTCCTCCGTCGACCAGATGACCAGCTCCTCGCCGAGCCGGGATAGGTGCACCCCGAGCAGAGCCAGGTCGAAGAGCGTCTCGGCGACGAAGTCTCTGTCGGAGACCGCGTCCAGGGAATTCTCGAACCTCGAACGGAAACCGAGGTCGTCCGCCACGGCGTCGGGGTCGAGCGGCAGGGAGGATCCGGCGAGGGCCCCGGCGCCGAGCGGCGAGACGTCGAGGCGGGCGAACGTGTCGAACAGCCTGTCGAAATCGCGTGCGAGCGCCCAACCGTGTGCGAGCAGGTGGTGGGCAAGGAGCACCGGCTGGGCGCGTTGCAGGTGCGTGTACCCGGGCAGGTAGGCGTCCTCTGCAGCCTCGGCCCTGGCGAGGAGCACACGCTCGAGGCCGATCACCATGTCGGCCGTGCGCAGGACCTCGCGGCGCGTGTAGAGACGGAGGTCCGTCGCGACCTGGTCGTTGCGGCTGCGCCCCGTGTGAAGCTTCGCACCGGCGTCACCGGCGATCTCGGTTACCCGACGCTCGAGCGCGGTGTGGATGTCCTCGTCGCCGGCCTTGAAGACGAACTCCCCCGATTCCATCTCCTCGCCCACACGGTCGAGAGCGGCAGCGAGCGTGGCCGCCTCCTCGTCGGTGAGGATCCCTCCTCGTGCGAGCCCCCTCACGTGGGCCCGCGAGGCCGCGATGTCGATCGGGCGCGAGTCGTTTGTCGAAAGACAGGCTCGCTGACAGGGCCATCGCATTTGCCGCGGGCTCCCCGAGGCGGCCCTCCCAGAGCGTCACGGGGCTCAGTCTGCCCCTGTGCGCGAGTCCCCAGTCCGCGAGTCCCCTGTGTGTGAGCCTTGTCGGGCCGACTCCTCTACCGCGCGAGCCCTGTCGGGCCGACCAGGTCTGTATCCCGAGTCCCCACAACCTCACGAAGCCCTCGGCGTCCTGGTGGTGGAACTTGTCGGCCGAGTCGTATGTGGCGAGGTCGTACTCGTAGAGCGACGAGGGGCTCCGCCTGCCGTTCACGATGCAGCTGCCCGGCAGCTGGACGCCCGAATCGGTGACCTGTCCCGGCGCGAGAGCAAGCCGGACCTCGCCGGTCACGTTCTGCTGGGTGGAGCAGAAGAACGCGTCCAGCGCCTCTTTGAGAGGTGAGAACCACATCCCGTCGTAGACGAGCTCGGCCCACCTGATCTCGAGACGGAGCTTCTCGTGGGCGACATCTCGTTCGAGGGTCACGTCCTCGAGGTCGCGGTGCGCGAGCAATAGCGCCATCGCTGCAGGGCACTCGTAGGTCTCGCGGCTCTTTATCCCAACCCTGCGGTTCTCGACCATGTCGATGCGGCCCCATCCGTAGGAGCCGACGACCGCCGCGACCTCGCCTATGAGCGCGTCGAGGGCGAGCGACTTTCCGTCGACAGAGACCGGCACGCCGGATTCGAAACCGATCACCATCTCGGTAGGCCCGGTCGCCGTCGGCCGCGTCGAGGACGTACGCGTCGTCAGGCGGCCGGTTCCACGGGTCCTCCATCTCGCCGCACTCGATCGCCCGGCCCCAGAGGTTCTCGTCGATCGAGTAGATCTTCTCCTTCGAAGCCTCGACGGGAATGCCGTGTCGATGGGCGTAGGCGACACACTCCTCGCGGCTCATTCCCCACATCCGCGCGGGAGCGAGAATTTCGAGGTCGGGAGCAAGCGCACGGGTCCCGACCTCGAAACGGACCTGGTCGTTGCCCTTGCCGGTGCACCCGTGGGCCACGGCGTGCGCTCCGTAGCGCCTGGCCGCCGCCACCAGATGCCTCACGATCACCGGTCGGGAGAGTGCCGACACGAGGGGGTACTTGCCTTCGTAGCTGGCGTTGGCTCGGATGGCGGGGACCACGAAGCTCTCGGCCATCTCTCGCGCGCGTCCACCACGACGGACTCGACCGCCCCCGCTTCGATCGCCCGCCGACGCAAGACCTCGAAGTCTCCTCCCTGTCCCACGTCCACCGCGAGCGCTATCACCTCCGCGCCGGACTCCTCCCCGAGCCAGCGAACCGCGACCGAGGTGTCGAGCCCGCCGCTGTAGGCGAGCACCACCCGCTTGTTGCTCAAAGCCCCTCCTCGAATCCGGCGACTTCCCTCAACCGATCCGCGAGCTCGCGCCCGCCCACTTCCTCCGCCGCGACCACGAGCACGGTGTCGTCGCCCGCGACCGTACCGACGATGCCCGCGAAACCGCTGCGGTCGAGTGCGGATCCGACCACGTGTGCCGAGCCGGGCGGGGTGCGCAGGACGACGATGTTGTGCGACCACGACAGCTCCACGACCCAGTCGCCGAGCACACGTCGAAGGTGGCCGACGGGAGCCACCTGCTTGGACGGCAGCTCCGGAAGGGCGTACACGGCCTCGCCGCCTGCAATGCGTACCTTTATCGCACCGAGCTCCTCCAGATCTCGCGAGACGGTGGCCTGGGTCGCATCGACGCCGTCTGTGGACAGCAGCTCCACCAGCTGCTCCTGAGTGCTCACTGCGTTCCGCTCCAACAGCAAACCGATGCGGTGCTGGCGCTGCGTCTTGCCCACCATCACCGCGCTCCGGCGACTGCGGCGCGCGTCGCACGCGAGCACTCCGGCGAGGATACCGACGGCCTCTTGGATCTCGGCGTCCGTGACGGTGAATGCAGGCGCGATCCGCAAGGTGTCGGGGCGGCAGGCGTTCACGACGAGGCCGCGCCGCAATGCTTCGCCCGCCACGTCGCCGGCTATCGGCGAGGTCAGCTGCACGCCGATCAGCAGTCCCTGGCCGCGAACGGAATCGACGCCGTCTAGCCCAGCGAGCGCCGAACGCAGGCTGCCGCCCGCTTTTGCCGCGAGCGCCGGGGCGTCGATCTGTTGCATCACGTCGAGAGTGGCCGACGCAGCCGCCGCCGCCAACGGCTGGCCGCCGAACGTCGTGCCGTGGTCACCTGGATCGAACGCTGCGGCCACCTCCGCCCTCGCCCAGCAAGCCCCTATCGGCATGCCGTTTCCGAGTGCCTTCGCCACGGTCACCACGTCCGGCACGATGCCGCTCGTCTGAAAGGCGAACCACCTGCCCGTGCGGCCGAGGCCGGTCTGCACCTCGTCGACGACGAGAAGGATCCGGTGCCGATCGCAGATCTCGCGAGCCCCGGCGAGATATCCGGCAGACGGTTCGATGACTCCCGCCTCTCCCTGTATCGGCTCGAGGATCACCGCCGCCACGCGGTCACCGTCGCAGGCCCTCTCGAGCGCGTCGAGGTCGTCGTATGCGACATGCTCGAAACCGGGCACGAGCGGCTCGAATCCCTTGTGCTTGCTCAGCTGTCCCGTGGCGCTCAGCGATCCGTACGTGCGCCCGTGGAACGACCCGAGCGCGCTCACGATCACGTTGTGACCGCTACCGCCCCGTTTGCGTGCGAGCTTGATGGCGCATTCGTTGGCTTCCGAGCCCGAGTTGCAGAAGAAGACCTTGCCTCCGGCGGGCGCGCCGTCACCTACGAGGCGGTCGAGCGTGACGGCGAGCTCTGCACCGGGAACGGTACCGAAGAGGTTCGACGTGTGGAGCAGCGTCCTTGCCTGCTCGGACACGGCTCTCGCCACCTCGGGATGCGCGTGGCCGAGCGAGGTGACGGCGATCCCGCAGAGGAAGTCCAGATATCTCCTGCCGTCGGCGTCGTAGAGCTCCGACCCTCGGCCCTTTACGAACTCGACCGGCGGCTCTGAGTATGTGTGCATCAGTGCCGAACGGTCGGTGCCCTGGAACGGGCGGCGCGCGGAGCCGGCACCGGGTCGAGCGTCACCATCGTTCCTACCCCCTGGTCTGTGAGGAGCTCCAAGAGAAGAGCGTGAGGAGTTCGTCCGTCGAGAACATGCGCCCGGCGGACCCCGGAGCGCACCGCGCCGATGCAGGCACGAGCCTTCGGGATCATTCCCGAGTGGATCGCCCCCGAAGAGATCAACGCCTCGATCTCTGCGACGCTGAGCCTGGTCGCGAGCGTGCGCGGATCGGACGGATCCGTGCGAAGGCCCTCGACGTCGGTGAGGAACACGAGCTTCTCGGCCTCGAGCGCAGACGCGAGCGCTCCGGCGACACTGTCGGCGTTGATGTTGTACGCCTGCCCCGAGGCGTCGGTACCGATGGTCGCGACGACCGGGATCAGCCCGTCGCCGAGAAGCCTCGTCACGATGGTCGTGTCGAGCACCTCCACGTCGCCGACGAATCCGAGGCCCGAGCCGTGAGCCACCGCGCGAATGAGGTTCGCGTCTTCGCCCGAGAGGCCGACCGCGAGCCCTCCGTGGACGTTGATGGCGGAGACGATCTCGCGGTTGACCTTGCCGACGAGGACCATGCGCGCGATCTCGAGCGTGTCCGCGTCGGTAACTCTCAGGCCGTCGACGAACTCGGGCTGCATCCCGAGACGTCTGGTGAGCTCTCCTATCTGCGGGCCCCCGCCGTGGACCACCACCGGCAGGACCCCGACCGAACGAAGGAGCACGACGTCCTCGGCGAACGAGGCGAGCGCCTCAGCTTCGTCCCACGAGGCGATCGCGTTTCCGCCGTACTTGACGACGACGACCGAGCCGGAGAAGCGACGAATGTACGGCAGGACCTCGACGAGCAGTGCGGCCCTCTCGCCCGCAGGTGGGTCGAGGGGGATCTTCGTCTCCGGCGTCACGAGGTGGTCCGGTTCTCGTCGATGTAACCGTGCCCGAGATCGCACGTGAGCACCGACGCTCTACCGGTCCCGTGGTCGAGGTCGCATTCGATCTCGATCCGCGACCCTGCCAGATGCCCGGTAACCGCTTGCGAGTCGTGGTCGGCGGCGATCCCTTCCGAGCACACCGTCACGCCGCCGTACGAGACAGCGACACGGTCGGGATCGAAGGCGATCCCCGCCGACCCGAGCTCGCTCACGATCCTCCCCCAGTAGGGGTCGGCGCCGTTGAGCGAGCACTTCACGAGGAGGGACTGCGCGACCTTCCGGGCGCCCCTGGCGGCTTCGGCGTCGGAGGCAGCTCGGCTCACCGTGACTCGCGCGACCTTGCTCGCCCCTTCGGCGTCGGCCACCATCTGGTCTGCCAGTGACGAGCATGCCTCGCGCGACCGCATCGCGCAGGGCGACATCGGTGACCGGACCTGCGAGACCGCTCGACAAGAGCACGACCGTGTCGTTGGTAGAGCAACACCCGTCAACTGTCATCTCGTTGAAGCTCTCGGAAACCGAGCTCCGGAGGATTCGCGAGAGCGTGCCGCTGTCGCAACTTGCGTCGGTCGTAAGGACCGCGAGCATCGTGGCCATGTCCGGTGAGAGCATCGCTGCGCCCTTCGCCATCCCGCCGACTCTGAAGCCTGCCCCGTCGACCAGCACCTCTTTTCGGGCGGTGTCGGTGGTCATCATCGCGACCGCCGCCTGCCGGCCGGCGTCTCCGCCGCCGTCCAAAGAGGCGATCAAGCCCGGAACCCCGGCCTCGAATCTGGCGATCGGGAACGGGATGCCGATCAGGCCCGTCTGGCAGACGAGGACCTCTTCGGCAGAGGTGCCGATCCCTTCGGCCACCATCTCGCACATGCGCTCGGCGGCACGACGTCCAGCAGTGCCGGTCTGCGCGTTGGCGTTGCCGCTCGAGCAGACCACAGCGGACGCGAGCCCGCCGGTGGAGTCGAGGTGTGCGCGGCTGACGAGAACCGGGGCGGCCTTGGCCTTGTTGCTCGTGAACACCGCCGCGGCCGGAACGGGGCGGCGGTCGTGCGTGCACACCAGAGCGATGTCCGAAGCCCCCGACTCCTTTATGCCGCACGCGACTCCGGCCGCGACGAAGCCCATGGGGCCTGTCACTCCCACGGCGTCACTCGTCCGCACTCCGGTGAACTCCCACGGTGCGCACCTCCGGGCTCACGGGTAGACCCCCGCTGTTGCGAGACCCGTCGTCTCGGGCAGCCCGAGCATGAAGTTGGCGCACTGGACCGCCTGGCCCGCCGCGCCCTTCATCAGGTTGTCGATCGCGCAGAGCGACATCACCCAGCCCGTCCGCGGGTCGACGCGCGCCGTCAGGTGCGCGGCGTTGGAACCGAGGGTCGCCTTGGTAGAGGGCGGCCTTTCGCTGACCACCACGAAGGGCTCCCCTGCATATGCCTCTGCGAGCAGGTCGATGGCTGCAGCGGTGTCGAGCGTCGACCCCTCGGTCGTGCGCATGTAACACGTGGCGAGGATCCCGCGTGTCATCGGGGCGAGATGCGGGGTGAACAGCACGCTCGCACCTGCAGCCTGCTCGATCTCCGGGGTGTGGCGATGCTCGAGAAGACCGTACGCGCTCGAAGTCCTCGTCTGCTGCCGCGAAGTGCGTCGCGCTCTGTGAGGGAGCGACCGGCACCGGACAGGCCGCTCGCAGCGTCGACCACGATCCCGTGAGGCTCGACCGATCCCGACCTCGTGAAGGGCGCCACGGCGAGCGCGGCCGCGGTCGGGTAACAACCGGGCGCCGCGATCAGTCGGGCTCCGGCAAGCTGCTCGCGGAAGAGCTCGGGCAAGCCGTAAGCGAAGCGTCCGATCAGCTCGGGTGCCTTGTGCGCTCCCCCGTACCACTGCGCGTAGACGTCCGGGTCTCGGAGCCGGAAATCGGCGGCCAGGTCGATGACCGATCCGACGGCACCTTCGATCTCCCCCGCCACGAGCTGGGATTCGCCGTGGGGAAGGGCAAGAAAGCAGACATCGACTCCCTTCAACTCCTGTCGGATCTCGCCGGCGGCGAGCACCAGGTCCGGGTAGGCAGCGGCGAGCGACGGATAGACCGATCCGACCGCCGCTCCGTGCCTACTGCGGCTGGCCGCCACAGTGACCTGGAGCTCGGGATGGCCGGCACACAGGCGAAGCAGCTCTGCTCCGACGTAGCCCGTCGCGCCTGCGATCCCGACCTTGGCAGTCATGGGCAGATCAATATACAGAAGTATCTGAATACTCATGCAATCCTGCCCGGCGGATCAGCAGCACCAGCAGCCTCAACAGCACTAACTGCACCGGAGCACCGATCCGCCGACAAAAAATCGACGATAGTACACTACGACCGTTTCGAATTCGAGATTTCAAATTCGCCGATCGCCATCCAGGTCGACACTCCGAGGGGCAAATTACGGTGGCAGCACTCTTACCTCATTTGACAGCTTTTAATATGATATCATAGGTTGCCCTGATGACCTATTTTCCAGTACCCGAGGCCGGCGGCCCGCCCGAGGAGTCGGCACGGAGCGCCGAGGTCGGCACCGTCTTCGCGGCGGTTCCCGAGTTTCTCGGTCGCTACCTCGAGCTCGTCGAGCTATGTGACGACGACCCGGGGGCGAACGAAGCGTTCTGCGAGCTTGCGGAATTCGTAGCCGAGCTCGCCGACGGCCTGGAGCAGTTCCGGCCGCTGCTCACGAGGTGTCTCGCGCGGTGGAGCAGGTGGCCACCACGTCGGACGATGCCGAGGAGCTGGTCGGGTGGTCGTTTCTCGACTACCTGTCGCTCGATGTCGGCGGGCCGTGCTCCCGTGGCTGGGACCCAACACCCTCGCGGTTCTCGAAGCGATCGAGGAACCTATCGGGGGGCAGGCCCGGGAGGGCCCCCTCGACGCAGATGACGCCGTTCGGCCCGACCGTCGCGCTGTGGGAGATCCCGCTGCCGAGCTCGAGACGGTCTCCGGGCTCGAGCGCTACTTCGTGGACGACGCCCGACCCGTCGCTCACGTGGAAGACGATGCTGCCGACGACGCAGTAGAGGACCTTCGTATACGGGTGTTCGTGAGCCATGTAGGTGTAGTCGGGCCCGTTCTGCCAGGCCTCCCCGTCGAGCCCTTCGCCCCTCAGCTGTTGCTCGGCCTCTTCACGACTGAATGGCCGACCCTGCCTGCGAGAGACAGTCACTCTCTCGAGCTCTGCCATTGTGCCTCCCTCCGTAGCGGGAGCTCAGCTCCGAATTCTGGCCCCGTGCTGCTTCTCTGTGGCGGCAATGCACACCGACCGCAGCTCCGCGACCTCCTCGTCGGTGAGGGTGCGGTCCGGCGCGCAGAACCGTAACCGGTATGCGAGGCTCCGCTCGCCCTCGGACGACCCCGCGCCTCTGAACACATCGAAGAGCCAGACCCTTTCGAGCAACGGTCCGCCACTCGCTCGCAGGGTCTCTTCGACGGCCTGAGCCGGCACGTCGTCGGGAACGACGAAGGCGAGATCGACATCCGTCGACGGAAACCGGCTCACGGGTGCCACCGAGGCGCTGCGTCTCGGAGCGATCTCGAGCAAAGCCCGACGTCGAACATGACCCATCCGACCCTTCGGTGGGCCGGATCGATGCCGAACGAGGAGAGCACCAGAGGATCGATCTCACCCACTTCGCCGAGAGCAGATTGTGCGCCTGCGCCGCTCCGGACGACGAGCCGCGCGCGCCTCGTGGGGTGAAGCCCGCTCCCCCATACGAGTCGTCGCGCCACATCGGGCCCGAGGTCGCCGACCGGGTCCGAACGCTGATCGAGATCGACGTGCTCGATCCCCATCGCCTCGGCGATCGCTCTGAAGGACGCTGCCGCGCTCGACGCGTCGTCGTCAGGACCGGCCAGCAACAGACCGGCGACCTCGCGCTCGTCGACAACGGTCGACTGCGGGTCCGAGTGCCGCATTGCAGACTCGACGCGTCCCGCTTCGGGAATCGGGAAGACGTTGCCGACCTCGAACAGTCGCAACCCGCTCTGGCGGCGGTTCAGGTTGAACGACAGAGCGCGGAGCAGGCCCGGCATGAGCGAGCGCCTCAAGGCGGACTCGTCGGGGCTCAAGGGGTTCGTGACCGAGATCGCCTCCTGACCGAGATGCATCCGCTCGTGGTCGGCCGGAGAGATCAGTGACGGTGTCCAGGCCTCGTGCCCCCCGGTATGGGCGAGCGCAACTCGAAGGTTCCTCCTGGCGCGCTGGCGAGCGCTCAGCGAACCGACCTGCGGAGCCCGGCGCATCCGTCGCTCGATGGCCTGGTAACCGTGGTGTCTCGCGACCTCCTCGATCACATCGATCTCGCGGGTGGCGTCGGGACGGAAGGTGGGTACCGTCACGTCGAGGAGGCCAGGGCGTCGCCGGGCTTGCATCGAAACCGATGGGCCGGAGGTACGACACGATGTCCTCGTCGTCGAGATCCGATCCGAGAACCTTGTTCAGCCTGGCCGTGCGCAACTTCACACGGGCGGGACGCGGGACGTCGACGCGCACGTCCACTGAGCTCGCGCACTACCCCGAATCCGGGGCCCGCGGACTGAGCCGAGAACCTCGCACAGCCTCCGGACCGAACGGTCTATTCCTTCGGGGTCGCAACCCCTTTCGAACCGAGCCGACGCCTCCGTCCGTAGACCTAGACCGCGACGAGGTCCTCGCTATGGCCATCGGGGTGAAATAGGCCGCCTCGAGCAGGATCCGACGTGTCGAGTCGGAGATCTCGGTCGTCGCGCCTCCCATGACGCCTCCGATCCCGATCGCGACGTCTTCGCCATCGCATATCAAGCAGTCCCTCAGGTCGTCGCCCGGCCCGACCGAGCGCTCGCCGACCCTCCGTTCGACCCCGTCGAGGGTCACGACGACTTCGCCGTGACGACCAGCCCTTGCACGAAGCGTGTGCCGGGCGACTCGATCCAGGTCGTAGGGGTGGGTCGGTTGCCCGAGCTCGAGCATCACGTAGTTGGACGCGTCCACGACGTTGTTCAAGGGCCTCATGCCGGCGAGCACGAGGCGCCGCGCGACGAGCGAGGCTGACGGTCCTATGGCGAACCCCGACAGAACGTGCGCGGTGAACCTGGGACACAGGTCCGGGTCGGGAACGTCGACCGAAACAGGAGGAGCGGGCCGGTCGTCTCGTTCGGGCAGCTGGGGCTCAGGCGGCTCGGGGGGCTCGGCCAGGACGAACTCGAGCTTGAGACGAGCTGCCAGGTCGCGCGCGATCCCTGCCATGCACATCGCATCGGGCCTGTTCGCTTCTACGGCGATGTCGAGCACGGTGTCGCGCCCGATACCGAGCGCCTCTGCGACACCGATGCCCGGCTCGGCCACCTGATCAGTCGCCTCCAAGACGAGCAGCCCCGCGCCGTCCTCGGACAGACCGAGCTCTCTTCCCGAGCAGAGCATCCCCTCGGAGGTGACTCCCAACATCTTGCGGCGGCCGATCTCCATGCCTCCGGGCAGCACCGTCCCGACGGGAGCAAATGGAACCAGGTCGCCCTCGGCG
The DNA here is from genome assembly GCA_963801315.1 of uncultured Acidimicrobiales bacterium. GTDB lineage: Bacteria > Actinomycetota > Acidimicrobiia > Acidimicrobiales > CAVXTF01 > CAVXTF01. The sequence continues at coordinate 771,549 of CAWDEI010000007.1, forward strand.
AAGTTCCATGCTCCGCAGACAACCTGCACCTCGCGTGCTCCGGCATCGACGGTGACCCGCCTGATGCGGTCGGCACCGGGGATCGCCGCTATCTCGGTGACGCGAGCGACCACCACCTTGTCCAGACCCTCGCCGACCTCCTCGACGCCTTCCACCACGAGGCCCAGATCGTCGAGCACCGCGACGAGGTCCTCGGCGGGACCGAAAGGAGCGAAGTCCCTGAGCCACGAGACCGGTACCCGCACTGTTCAGCTACGCCTGTTCTGCTACGCCTGCAACAGGATGCGCACGTCGTTCTCCAGCATGACGCGCATGTCGGGGATGGCGTGGCGCATCTGGGCGCAACGGTCGATGCCGAAACCGAAAGCGAATCCCGTCCATTGCTCGGGGTCTACGCCGACAGCTTCGAACACCGCGGGATCGACCATGCCGCAGCCGCCGAGCTCCACCCATCCCGTCTGGGAGCAGGTGCGGCAACCTTCGCCCAAACAAATCGTGCAGGTGATCTCGAACTCAGCGGACGGCTCGGTGAACGGGAAGTAAGCAGGACGCAAGCGCGACTGGATACCGGCCCCGAAGTATGCGCCCGTGAACGTGGCGATGGTGCCCGCGAGGTCGGCAAAGCTGATGTCGCGATCGACGACAAGCCCTTCGATCTGATGGAAGATCGGGGTGTGCCGTGCATCGGGTGTGTCCCGGCGGTAGCAACGTCCGGGCATCACGGCGTAGACGGGTGGCTCCTGCGACTGCATCAGGCGGATCTGGACGGGCGACGTGTGCGTTCGCAGCAGAACGGTGCCGGGATCTCCCACGTCTAGATAGAAGGTGTCCCACATGCCGCGCGCCGGATGGGCGGGCGGGATGTTGAGAGCTTCGAAGTTGTACCAGTCGGTCTCCACCTCGGGACCATCTGCGATGGCGAAGCCCATCCCGATGAACACGTCTTCGAGCTCGTCACGGGTTCGCTGCACGAGATGGAGATGTCCGATCGTCCCGATACTCCCGAGGCCTGTGCCCGAGGGATCAGGAAGCTCCGTCAGGTCGAGGCGGTCCGATTCGAGGACCGACCGACGCTGATCGTCTTCGAGCACCGCTCGGCGCTCTGCGAACAATGCCTCGACCCGAGCCCGCAACTCGCCGAGACGCTGCCCGGCGTCGCGCCTGTCTGAGGGCTCCAATGAGCGGAGCCGGCCGTGAGCTTCGGCGATATCGGATCGTTTGCCGAGCAGTTCGACCTCGGCCGTACGCAATTCGTCGAGAGTCGAGCAGCCACCCACTCGGTGCTCGGCGCGGTCGAACGTCGCGTCGACGTCGATCCCGGCAACGTCACCGGCCGCCTGGCTCGCAGAGTTCCCGCCCGGCTGTTCGCCGCTCACTTCTCGAGCAGCTCCTCGTGGCGCGCGGGTCCCCGGCCATGCACGCCGGCAAGGGTAGAAGAACGCTGTCTGAGAGCTTCGAAGCAGATGACCGCACCCGCGATCGCGACATTGAGCGACTCGGCGTGGCCGGCCATGGAAACAGTGACGAGCTCGTCCATACGGGGCCTCACCACATCGTCGAGACCGGTGGCCTCGTTGCCGAGCACGACTGCAGACCGGCGCGACCAGTCGACGTCGGTGTGGGGGATGCCGCCGTGAGCGACGGCTCCGCGCAGCGCGAAGCCGTGCGACGAGAGCCAGGAAAGGGCTGCGGGTGCGTCGACCCCGGTGACGACCGGCACATGCAGCACGGAGCCCGCCGAGGCCCTGACCGTCTTCGGGTTGAAAGGGTCCACGGTGCCGTCGCAGCACACGACCCCGCCGGCTCCCGACGCGTCCGCGCTGCGGATGAGTGCGCCGGCGTTTCCCGGATCCCTCACGTCCACACAGACGATGACCAGATGAGTCTCCGCCAGATCTTCGAGGCTGGCTTCGGGGGTTCTCACTACGGCCAGCACCGGTTGCGGCGTGACCGTGCCCGCGATCTTCTCGAGCACACCAGGAGCAAGCTCGAATGCTCGGGCTCCCGCGCCCATCGCCCGCTCCACCGACTCGCGCACCCCGGACGAGCTGAGCGCGCCCGCGCCGACGTAGACGGCCTCGACGGAGGCGTTCGAATCCAACGCGCAGTCCAGGAGCTTGGCCCCTTCGGCGACGAAAGCTCCGTCTCCGTTGCGGGCCGTTCGCCGTTGAAGAAGACGGCGGAGGCGCTGCACACGTTGGTGGCGCAGGCCTAGGCGGACAGTCAGGGCTCTCCCCCTGCGTCCGCCCCGGCGACCGCGTCAGCCACCGCTTGATGCAAGTCGGAAGCTCCGTTCTTTCCGGCTCCGTCGGTCGCTACGACAACCAGGTGGCTGAACGCTTCGGGGTCCATGACCGCCAGGTCCGCCAGCACCTTACGGTCGACCTCGACGCCGTTTCTCTTCAGACCCGAAACGAATTGGCTGTAGCTCGTGCCGTTCTCGCGTGCTGCGGCGTTGATCCGCTGTATCCAGAGCCGGCGGAAGTCCCCCTTGCGCGCCCGACGGTCGCGATAGGCGTACTGCAGCGAGTGCAGGACCGCCTCGTTGGCGGACTTGAACGTGCGGCTCCGGTTCCCGTAGTAGCCCTCGGCCTGTTCGAGGACCACGCGGTGCCGCTTGCGGCCGTGTACCGCACGCTTGACTCTCGCCATGAGGGACTCCTTTCACTAGGGGGGCCATGTATGGACAAGGGCGCACACCGTGAGGTCGCACGTGGGCGATCCTTCTGACAGGTGATGAGCTCGGTCGACCACAGCACGTATCTGTGGCACCGAGATCTGCGACGATCCTCCTGGCCCGGGCAGAGGATCGCGCGCCCTTACTGCAGCTCAGCGACCGAGCAACCTCCGTACCTGGCGGACGTCTGAAGGCGAGAAGTCCGCCTCGCGCCCGAGTCGACGGGTGCGCTTCGACGGTTTCTTCTCGAATAGGTGCGAGCGCATCGCGTGGCCCCGGCGCAGGCGGCCGGTGCCCGTGATCTTCACGCGCTTGGCGGCCCCCTTGTCGGTCTTCATCTTGGGCATTTCGGTTCTCCTGGTTCTGTTGCTCTTCTCGTCCTAGCCCTCTGCCACGTCTTCGCTCTGTGCGCCCGTTGCGATCTCGGCGGCGGGTGCGCTCTGCTCTTCGCTCTTCAGCTCGTGAGATTGCTCGGCACCCGCCGGCTCCCCCGCTGCCTCCGGCGCCTTCTTCGAACGAGCCGCCTGAGATTGCTTCGCCCGCTTGTCAGGAGCAAGGACCATGACCATGTTCCTTCCGTCGAGCCGGGCCTCGGTCTCGATCCGGGCGGTGCCGTTCAGCTCTTCGGCCAGCCGGTCGAGGATCCTCCTGCCGAGCTCCGGGTGGCCGAGCTCTCGGCCCCTGAACATGATCGTGACCTTGACCTTGTGGCCCTCGTTCAAGAACTTCTGGACCCTGCGAGTCTTGGTGTCGAAGTCACCTGGCCCGATCTTCGGCCGATACTTCATCTCCTTTATCCCGGTGTTGCTCGTCTTGCGCCTTGACTCTCTCGCCTTTTGGGCCTCGTCGAACTTGAACTTCCCGTAGTCCATGATCCGGCAAACGGGAGGGTTCGCGAGTGGGGCGACCTCGACGAGGTCGAGATCGAACTGGCGAGCGATCGTCAGTGCTTCTGGCAGCGGTTTGATCCCCAGCTGTAGACCGTCGGGGTCGACCAGGCGCACCTCTCGGGCGCGGATGCGGTCGTTTATCCGAATCTCGCTGGCAGTTGTGGTGGCGATGCGCACTCCTCCTGTTTCGGGCCCCGGTCTCCCGGGACCACCGCCAGAAGCGATGACCGCCTGCCGCCCGAACCGACGGACAACCCTCGACCCGGACTCGTTTTGCCACGGCCGGGTGGGGGCGCATTTGCGACCCCGCTTCTGATGTGGACCGTCACGTTACCAGCCGCCCGCTCGAGACCCCGCCCTCAGCCTGGGCCGCTTCCTGATGCGGCACGGCCCGATAGGCCCGTCGGCATGCACTTCGCGCGTCGCCGCGGCACGTCCCGGTCAGGCCCAGACGATACGATCCACGCCTGTGAGCACCTTGTGGACACCCGACGGAGAGCACAAGGTTCGCCGGCCCGAGGCGCCGAGGCGCCGAGTGCTCCGGGAGCGCCGAATGCCCCGGGAGCGCCGAATGCTCCGGGAGGGTCTGGGGCTCCGGGAGGGTCTGGGGCTTCAGCACGTTCGGGTCCCGACACCCGAAGCGGCCGGACCGATGTCGCTGCCACCGACGAGGACGACCTCGACGAGGTCCGCAAGCAGCTGATCGACGCTCCAGTCGAGGTCGTCGTGGCCAATCACGCCTACGGCATGTTCGAGCTCGCGGCGCTCCATCTGTCGGCACAACCACCCGACCTGGACAAGGCCCGGCTTGCTGTCGACGCTCTCGGAGCACTGGTCGAAGGCCTGGCAGGCAGGCTCGGGCCCGTCGAGCAGCCCCTGTTGGACGCTCTGGCGCAGATAAGGCTCGCCTACGTCCAGATCAGCGCCTCAGGACACGACGCAAACGGCGACTGGCGGCGAAGGCCGGCAGACGGCCTGCGAACTGGCGGCCGGAGCCGGCAGTCAGACTCCCGGCGTCTCGGTTCCGATCGACCAACCCGCACTGTCGGCGCTCAGGGTCACCACTGTCACTCCGATGGCCTCGACGGCGCCGAGATGGCCCCGAGCCGTTGCGAACGCCACTCGCGCGCCCTGCGGGATGTGGCGCTGGCGGTTGGCGATCGCCGTGCAATGAAAAGAGAGAACAGAACCGTCGTCGGCGGCGATCTCCCCGAGACCCCGCTCCTCGTCGAATTGCGTGACCTTGCCCAACCGGGGCTCTCGCAACGCTCGCGCCGGTTGCACGACTCAGTGAACGATCTTCGAGAGCGCGAGCTCGATCACGTCGGATGCGCCGCGGTCCTTCAGAGCCGGGATCAAGATGTTGACCTGTGACTTCTCGACCACGGTCTCGATCGCGAAGCCCCCGCTGCCCGAAAGCTCCGAAACGGTCGGTGCCTTCATCGCAGGCAGCATCCCGACGACGGCCTCGAGGGATTCTGCAGTGACGTTCATCTTGAGCAGAACCTTGGTCCTCGCCTCGAGGGCGCCGACCAGCAGGGTGCACAGCTGGTTCATCGCATGCCGGCGCACAGGGTCCGCGGCGGATGCCGGGTTCGCGATGAGCTCGGTGCGAGAGGTGAGCAACGTCTCCACCACGCGAAGCCCGGCCGCCTTGAGTGCCCTGCCGGTCTCGGTGATCTCCACCACCGCGTCGGCGATCTCCGGGATCTTCGCCTCGGTCGCGCCGTAGGAGATCCTCACATCTGCGTGGATCCCGGCCTTCTCGAGGGCTCGCCGCGTCAGCTCGGGATATTCGGTCGATACCCGGGAGCCCTCGGGCAGGTCCGACATTCGCTGGACCGGGGAGTCCTCCGCCACGCAGAGCACCACGCGCACCGGGTCAGAGGTGTTCTTCGAATATGCGAGCTCTCCTACGGTAACCACGTCCGCGCCGGTCTCTTCGACCCAGTCCCTTCCTGTGATTCCGAGGTCGAACATCCCGTCGGCGACGTATCGAGGGATCTCCTGCGGACGCAGGATGCGAACCTCGTCGACGCGCGGATCGTCAATGCTCGCCCGGTAGTCCACGTCGGAGCTGCGCCGGACAGTCAGGTCAGCGTCACTGAACAATTCGAACGTCGGGATCTCGAGCGATCCCTTCGGTAACACCAACCGCAGCACACGTCCTCCTGTTGTCCGAACCGTCGAGCAGCTTCCGGTGGCGCTGCGCCTAACCGCTCGCCCTTACCGCCGTCTTGCGAGCGACCAGCCGCGGAAGGAGATCGATCATCTCGAGCGCCGTCACCGCAGCTTCGTAGCCCTTGTTCGTAGGCCCGGGAACGGATCGCTCCAACGCCTGGGCGACGGTGTCGGTCGTGAGCACTCCGAACACGACCGGTACCCCTGTGTCCAGATTCACCCGCTGGAGCCCTGCGGCACACTCTCCCGCCACGAAGTCGAAGTGAGGTGTGCCGCCTCGGATCACGGCCCCGAGGCACACCACGGCATCCGCCTCGCCTTCGCTCGCAGATCGCATCGCTGCGAGAGGCAGCTCGAAGGCTCCAGGGACCCACGCGACGCTGACCGAATCAGCAGGAATTCCGTACGAAGCGAACCCGTCGAGCGCGCCATGGCAGAGCCGAGCGGAGATTCCGCCGTTGAACTTCGCACATATGACCGACAACCGGTGACCGCGAGCCGCAGAGGCCACCGCGTCGCCGGCGATCACCGACGCTCCGCGCGCCGAGAGGGCCGCGAGGTCCGACGCCTCGAGCTTGGTCGTGTCGTCCGAGGTCAATCGGGATCGAGCTCCTCCGCGGTTCGGTCCCGGAGACCCCTTCCGCGTCGCCGTTCGCCAGCACCCCGCCGTTCGGCAGCAACCCGGAATGGCTGCCGTTCGAGTCGCCGCCGGCGTGGAGGTCGAGGCCCGTCAACAGATGCCCGAGCCGGTCGCGCTTGGTCATCAGGTAGGCGCGGTTCTCGACGTTCGGTTCGATGTTGAGCGGGACGCGTCCGACGACGTCGAGCCCGTAACCGTCGAGGCCCGTGTACTTCATCGGGTTGTTGGTCATGACCCTCATGGTCGTGACGCCCAGGTCCATCAGGATCTGGGCCCCGATCCCGTACTCGCGGCTGTCCACGGGCAGGCCGAGCTCGAGGTTGGCGTCGACAGTGTCGTGTCCTTGCTCCTGGAGGCTGTACGCGCGCAGCTTGTGCGCGAGACCGATGCCACGTCCCTCGTGTCCACGTAGGTACACGACCACACCCGAGCCCTCCTCGGCGATGAGCCCGAACGCCGCGTGGAGCTGGGGACCGCAGTCACACCGAAGTGACCCGAACACGTCGCCGGTGAGGCACTCCGAGTGCACGCGCACGAGGACATTCGGCCTGCCCGACACCTCCCCTGCGACGACGGCCAGATGTTGTTCGCCGTCGAGGACCGACTCGTAGGCGTATCCGGAGAAGTCGCCCCATTCACTCGGGATCCTCACGGGGCCGGCGATCCGCCGCACCAGGCGCTCGGTGTGGCTCCTGTACCGGACCAGGTCTGCGATGGATATGACAGGCATGCCGTGACGCTCAGCGAGCACCTCGAGCTCAGCGAGCCGCGCCATGTGCGCCTTGTCGTCGCTCACGACCTCGCAGAGCACGCCTGCTGGTGCCATTCCCGCCAGCCGGGCGAGGTCGACTGCCGCCTCGGTGTGCCCGGCTCTTTTGAGCACGCCCCCCGGCCTGTACCGAAGCGGGAAGATGTGACCCGGCCGGTTCAGGTCCTCGGGCTTGGTCCGAGGGTCGACCAAGGCCTTCACCGTCGCAGCGCGGTCCGAGGCCGATATCCCGGTCGTCGTGTCGACCCGGGCGTCGACGCTGACTGTGAACGCGGTGCGCTGGGACTCGGTGTTCGAAGAGACCATCAGCGGCAGCTCGAGCTCGTCGAGGCGCTCGGGCGTCAGGGGCACGCAGATGACCCCGGACGTGTGAGCCAGGAAGAATGCGATCTTCTCGGGCGTGGAGGCTTCCGCGGCCATTATGAGATCGCCCTCGTTCTCGCGGTCCTCGCTGTCCACGACGATGACGATCTCTCCCCTCGAGATCGCATCGATAGCGTCGGTGACCGGAGCGAAGGCCATCAGGCCGCCCTCGGCGCCGGGTCGCGCCCGTCGGGCGCGAGCTCCATACGGACGTCGTCGCCGAGTCGCTCGACCGAGATCATGCGCCCTCTCCAGAGCTGGTCGATCGTGGGAGCTCCGGGCCCAGAGAACAGAGGCACCGCGTCGTCGCCGCCGAAGAAGGCGGGGGCGAAGTAGAGCACGTAACGGTCGACGACCTGCGCTCTGTGGAACGCCGCTGCGACACGCGCGCCTCCCTCGACGAGCAGCTGGAGTATCCCGCGGCTTCCGAGCTCGTCGAGCACCTGAGCAGGATCCCCGGAGAGCTCGACCGCCGGGAGCACCCGAGCACCCGCCGGCGCACGACCGAGCACGACCCGTAGGGGTTGGCGCTCGGGGACAGGTTCGTCTCTGACCGTTAGCTCGGGGTCGTCGCGACGCACTGTCGCGGCACCAACGAGAACGGCGTCCGACATCCTGCGAAGCTCGTGGGCATCGCGGCGCGAGTCGGGCCCTGTGATCCACCTGCTCGAGCCATCCGGTGCGGCGATTCGCCCGTCCATCGTGGCGGCGAGCTTCAGCACGACGAGCGGGCGGCCGGTGCGCCGGTGCGTCACGTAGGGGGCCAGCTGCTCCTCCACCTCGCAAGCGGCCGCGCCGACCGTCACCTCGATACCGGCCTGCCGGAGGGCGTCGACGCCCTTGCCGTCGACGGAGGGATCCGGGTCCAACATCCCCACGACCACCCTGCTCACCCCCGCCTCGACTATTGCGCCGGTGCACGGCGGAGTCCGGCCGTGATGGGGACAGGGCTCGAGGGTCGTATAGAGCGTCGAGCCCCGGGCCAGGGCACCCGCCGCTCTGAGAGCGGCAACCTCGGCATGCGGACCGCCCGGCGGAGATGTAGCTCCCTCGAAGCACCGCTCGAGGTCGGCAGGTGTGGCGCTCTCACCCGAACCGACGTTCACTCCGACAGGTACCACCACGCAGCCCACCCATGGATTCGGCGAAGTCGTCGTCCGCACTCCGGCAGCGAGTGCGATCGCCCGCCTCATGAGACGGACGTCGTGGTCGTCGGGCTTCGACGGCGCGCTGTCGCTCGGTCTCACTGGACCCCAGAGTCTACCTGGGCGGCTCGAAGTCCCCTGTGAGCGGCTCGAAGTCCACTTTTGCCGGCAGGGCGGCTCTTCCCGCGGCCCGGATCCGCCTCACCGCCTCCCACGGACGATCGTCACCGAAGACGGCGGAACCCGCGACCAGGACGCGGGCACCGGCACCGACGACCAGGGGTGCGGTTCGCTCGTCGATCCCGCCGTCGACCTGAAGCTCGGCCCCGAGCTCACGCCGGTCGAGCTCGGCGCGGAGCCGCTCGATCTTGGGAAGGACCTCGTGCATGAACTCCTGTCCACCGAACCCGGGGTGGACCGTCATACAGAGCAGAAGGTCCGTCAGCTCCAGGAAAGGCTCGACCGCCTCTGCGGGCGTCTCGGGATTGAGGGCGAGGCCTGCACTCATCCCGAGCTCACGGCACGAGCGGAGCAACTCCGCTGTCTCGCCGACCTCGACGTGCACCGAGCAACCGTCCGCGCCTGCCTTCTTGAAGGCTTCGAGGTAGTCGCCCGGGTTGGTCATCATCAGATGGCAGTCGAAGAACAGACCGGTGTGCCTTCGCAACGACTCGACTACCGGCGGTCCTATGGTCAGGTTCGGCACGAAGTGACCGTCCATGACGTCGATATGGAGCCAGTCCGCCTCCTGTGCAACCCCGCCTACGGCTTCGGCGAGCCCGCCGAAGTCCGCCGAGAGCACCGAAGGGGCGATCCGCAGCACTCCTGCGAGCCTACTTGTGGACTTCACCGGCGCCGAGGAGCTCGCCGGGCTGCGGGCGCGCCCGCGTAACCATTCCGCAGCGCCGATGCGCTTGCGACCTTCTGGCTGAACCTCCACGAGTTCGAGCGTCCCTTCGGGTGTCATGACCCGTGTGCCTGCGAGGGCTCCGGGATCGGAGGCACCAACAGCGTCGCGATCGTCGGGATGGGCGCGGGCGCTCACGACGATCAGCCGCGCTCCCCTGAACGTCGTCCAGGCCCTTCCGGCGCGCACCAGCCGCGCGAGCTCTATGGCCGGCGCGTCGAAATGCAGCTCCAGCTCTTCGGGCTCGATCTTCGCCGCGTAGGTCACCTCGCCATGCTGAGGCTCGCCTTGCGGCAGCTCCGACACCCCGACCGACAAGACGTCCGCGAGCAGATCGGCTCCGAGTACAGCGAGGCGCTCTTTCAGTTCGTCCGCCGTCTCTTCTGGCCCGATCGGCACCTCGGCGCGTGCCAGCACGGGACCCGTGTCGAGACCGGCTTCGAGCCGCATCACGCACACCCCGGTCGTAGCGTCTCCCGCGAGGATGGCGCGCTCCACGGGCGCCGCCCCGCGCCAGCGGGGCAAAAGCGAGAAATGGACGTTCACCATGGGCAGGACATCGAGGATGCTTTGCGGGATTATGCGCCCGTACGCGACGACGACGCCTAGCTCTGCGTTCGCGCCGCGCACTTCTTCGAGCTCGTCCGTGACCTCGATACCCAGGTCGACGGCTGCCCTCTTCACCGGGCTCGGCTCAGGCTCCCCGCGCCTCGAGCGTCTCGTATCGCGACGCGTGACCACGATCTCAACCTGGTGCCCGGCGGCCACGAGCGCGAAGCGCTGGAACGGCTGCACCGGGCGTGCCTAGGAACGCGGACCGCGACATCGAGTGAGTCTCCTACGTGAAGGGGTTTGCCGAGTGGCAACGGCTCAGGCGCTCGGCGAGTCGGCCCGACTCGAGCTCCCGCGCCTCAGAGCCGAGGACCGTCCTCGTGCTCGGACGCGCCGGATCCGTGGCCCGGCGTCACAACGGCTCGCGGGTCGAACGTCATCTGGCGCAACGTGCGCATGGCCTCCTTGCGTTGCTCGGGGTCCAGCCGTTCGATGAGCAGGACGCCGTCCAGATGATCGACCTCGTGCTGGTACACGCGGGCCAGGTATTCCTCGGCCTCGATGGCGATCTCGTTGCCTTCGATGTCGAGCCCCTCCAAAAGGATGTCTCGCGGCCGGACGATCGTCCAGGAGAGCCCGGGCACCGACAGGCAACCTTCCTCGAACGTCCACTCCCCCGAGGACTGGGTGATCTTTGGGTTTATGACCACCGATGGTCCGTCGCCTGCGTCGTAGACGAACATCCTCTTTTGGATCCCCACCTGCGGAGCCGCCAGCCCGACGCCCGGCGCCGCGTACATCGTCTCGATCATGTCGTCGGCGAGCTGCTTGAGCGCCCCGTCGATCTCGGTCACGTCTGCGGTCCGCTGACGCAGGACAGGGTCGCCGTACATGCGAATTGCTGTAGCCAGGCACGGCGCCATGGTAATGCCGACGCGCTCGAGGTCCGGCCGGCGGCGATCAGGCGCGCACGGGGTCGACCTCCACTCGCAGGCGTCCAGCGGGGCGCGGCACCGACGCCAACAGGTCACAGAGCCTGTCGTGATCGGGTGCCACGACGCGCCACTCCCCCTCGTCGGGCCCGACGACCGAAACGGTGTCGGGCGCTGTCGCTCTCAGTGCCTCGCCATAGCGGTCGGCCGCCTCGCCCGACACCCTGGCGAGCGCGCTGAACGGCGGAAGGCCCAACATGGATCGCACCTCGATCTCCTCGCGATCGAGCAACGACGGATCGGCGTGCACCGCCGAGGCGATCGCCGGATGCTCGGGCATGCGTGTCTGGACCACGAGCGGCCCCCCAGGTGCGCGATCGGGCCCCCTCGACGACCGCGCGACGAGACGTGCAGCCCGGGCCAAGAGGGCCAACGCTTCTTCGGCAGCCCGCAGGCGCGGGGCCATCAGCTCCGAGTCGAAGTCCAAGAAGACGACCGCGTCGGCCCGCTCGACGCGGTGCAACACGGCTTCGGTACCGACGATCACCTTCTCGGCCGGTGACCCGCTCGCCGGTGACCCGCTCGCCTGTGCCCCGCTCGCTTGTGCCCCGTTCGCTTGTGCCCGGTGGCCGGAACCCGGGGGTGCCGCTCGCTGTAAGCCCGCTCGAGTCTGCGAGGGAGGCTTGCCGGAGACCTCGGCGACCGCCGTGCCCGACAGCGCTTCGAGCTCCTCGCGTACGCGGCTCACGCCTTGACGGAGCACGACAAGACGTGTCGACCCGCACTCCGCACAGATGTAAGGACGTTCGAGACCGCATCTGCGGCAGATGAGCCCTCGGGGGGCGCCTTTGGTCTGCGACTGGAGCTGCGAGAGTGCTCCCTTACAGCGCTCGCAACGTGCGAGCGCCTTGCAGGACCCGCAGGCGAGAAGCCGGGCGCGGCCCGTGACGTTCAGCACGCACACGACTCGCCGCGAAGAGCTCGACCCGGTGGACTCGGCCCCCCACCTCACCAACCTGACCACACGCTCGGAGAAGAGCCCCGTGCGAGGGTCGTCTCCCCGGCGGTCGACGACTTCGACCCGCGGCCAAGCCCGGCGTTCCGAAGCGCGGTCGGTCACGACGAGCTTGCCGGCTCTCTGCACATCGAGAGTCGGGCAAGGCGTCACCAGTGCCAGGGGAGCTCCGTCGCGCCTCGCGCGCTCGGCCACGACCTCCCACGCGCACCAGGTGGGGGCCGCCTCAGCGTGATACGCCTCGTCATGGGCGTCGAGGACGACCGCCGCGCACAGGCTCTCGAGCGGGGCGTAGGCGGCCGACATCGTCCCGACGACGACACAGTCCCCGGCTCCGCGCGCTCGCCCAGTCGTCCGGGAGCAGTGCGACCGGATATCCCGCCCTCCTGAGCCGCCGAGCGGCCTCACGGGACTGCGCATGAGTCGGCGCCAGCACGAGAACACCGCAGCGACGAGAACTGTCGTGCCGGGCCCAGAGCATGTCCGCTGCCGAGAAGAGGATTCCGAGACGGTCTGCTGTCGGCCCGACGCGCACGACTGTCACATTCGACGCAGAAGCGTCCCAAGGATTCTCCGCTCCCGACGGTTGGCGAAGGCGGACGCGAGACCGAGGGCGCCTCGAGCTCCGAGCGTCGCCACGACCCTGTCGCTCGACGCCGTTCGCAGCCCGAACGCCATGGCTCCGGCCCACCTCCATGACGCCCACCTCGCGATGTCGACCACGGGCTCGGGCGGACCGATGCCGCGCACCGCAGCGACTCGGTCGTACCGAGACTCCGTCCGGCGCCTGGGCTGGCAGGTCCACCACCCAGCCGCCGACGCGCCGACCGTGCACGTCCACGCGCACCTGTGTACCGACGACCACCCGGTCGGCGATGTTCGTCGGGACCGAGTAGACGAACTCCTTGTTGAGTGCCGGCAGATCGGGCACGACGAACGCATATCTCGCCCGCAGGGGCTACACGGCCGCCGAGGCGTCCCGGCCGTCTGATTGCTCCGCCAAGGCTGGCCCTCGCCGCAACTAGCGGCCGTGTGTCACAACGACAGAGCGCGCCTGAGATCGTCGACCCGTGAAGTTTGCTCCCAGGTGAAGTCCTTGTCCTCGCGCCCGAAGTGGCCGTAGGCCGCGGTGCGGCGGTAGATGGGTCTCATCAGGTCGAGGTCACGGACGATCGCGGCGGGCCTCAGGTCGAAGACCTCCCGCACGGCGTTCTCGATCGCGGGCTCCTCGATCTCGGAGGTACCGAACGTCTGGACCAGAAGCGAGATCGGGTGTGCCACGCCGATCGCATAGGCGACTTGCACTTCGCACCGTCTGGCGATGCCTGCGGCGACGACGTGCTTGGCGACCCAGCGCGCAGCGTACGAGGCTGAGCGGTCGACCTTCGACGGGTCCTTGCCGGAGAACGCTCCGCCCCCGTGACGGGCCATCCCGCCATATGTGTCGACGATGATCTTTCGTCCGGTGAGCCCGGTGTCGGCTCGTGGGCCGCCCAGCTCGAAACGGCCCGTCGGGTTGGCGAGGATGCGGACACCGGACGTGTCGAGATTGCTCGGCAGGAGCGGACGGATGACGTGCTCGGTCAGGTCCGGCAGCAGGACGTTGTCAAGGTCGATACCAGGCTCGTGCTGGGTCGAGATGAGCACGGTGTCGAGCGCCACAGGCTTGTCGTCCTCGTACACGACACTTACCTGGGTCTTGCCGTCGGGCCTCAGGTACGAGAGCTCTCCGGCGCGGCGGACCTGGGAGAGACGCTGCGCGAGCCGGTGCGCCAGCCAGATCGGAAGTGGCATGAGGTCCGGCGTCTCGTCGCATGCGTATCCGAACATCATCCCCTGGTCACCTGCGCCCTGAGCGTTGAGCTGGTCCTCGCCCCCGCTCCCGGTGCGCACCTCGGCGGCCAGGTCCACGCCTTGGGCGATGTCGGGAGACTGCTCGTCGAGCGACACGATCACACCGCAGGTGATCCCGGAGAAGCCCTTGTCGTCGTGGTCGTATCCGATCTCGCAGATCGTCTTGCGGACGAGCCCGGGAACGTCCACATAGGCCGTGGTGGTCACCTCGCCCGCGACCACCACCAGTCCCGTCGTGAGGAGCGTCTCGCAGGCGACCCTGCTCTTCGGGTCCTGCTCGAGCAGCGCGTCGAGTATGGAGTCCGAAACCTGATCGGCGATCTTGTCAGGGTGGCCCTCTGTGACTGATTCGGACGTGAAGGTATGGCGGCGGCTCACTATTTTCTCCTGGGTTCGGGCGCCTCGTGGACATGATCCTCGCTGTCGAGCTCGGCGCGGACCTTGGCGACAGTATCGAGCACCGCGTGGGCGACCGTCGACTTGGCGCCGGCGACGACAGCTCCTGCACCGCCATCACGAACGAGGATCGTGACCGAGTTGGTGTCGTGATCGAAGCCTGCGCCGGGCGCCGTCACGTCGTTCGAGACCATTATGTCGACGCCCTTGGAGGCCATCTTCTGGTGAGCTCGGTCCAGCGTGGCGCCGGTTTCCGCGGAGAAACCGACGAGGACCTGACCTTCGCGCCTCAGCCGGCCGAGCTCGGCCAGGATGTCCACGGTCGGCTCCAACACCAGGTCAGGCACGCCGTCCTGTTTGCGCAGCTTCTCGGTCGCCGCGACCTTGGGACGGAAGTCCGCCACGGCGGCGGCCATCACGACCACGTCGGCGCTCGCGAGCGAGCGAGCACCTCTGTTTGCATCTCGGCGGCCGTCTCGACCCTCGTCACGTCGTGGACACCGCGGGCCTCGAGAGCCGCTGCGGTCACGAGACTGACGACTGCTCCCCGGTCGGCGGCCGCCTCGGCGAGAGCGTGACCCTGCTTGCCCGAGGACCTGTTCGTTATGAACCGCACCGGATCGATCGGCTCGCGGGTCCCGCCGGCTGTCACGAGCACGCGCAGCCCCTCCAGGTCGCGGACACGGCCTCGTGCTGTAACCCCGGTGAGCACGTCCGACACTGCTGCGACGATGTCAGCGGGGTCCGCCAGCCGTCCGGGGCCCGCGTCGCCGCCGGCGAGCCTGCCGGATTCCGGCCAGACGATGTGTACGCCGCGCCGGCGGAGGGTCGCAACATTCTCTTGAACGGCGGGGTGTTCCCACATCTCGGTGTGCATGGCCGGGCACACCACCACGGGCGCGCGCGTCGCGATCACCGTCGCCGTCAGCAAACCGTCAGAGAGGCCCGCCGCATAGGCCGCGATGAACCGGGCCGTCGACGGGCGCGACCACGACGACCTCTGCGTGCTGGCCGAGCCACGTGTGCGGGATCGTCTCCGCCTCGTTCCAGAGCCCCGTCCTGCAGGGCTCCGAAGCGAGCGACGAAAAGGTGAGCGGCCCGACGAATCGGGTGGCTTCCTCTGTCAGCACCGGTGCCACGTGCGCACCGAGGTCCACGAGCCTTCGGCAGACGTCGACCGCCTTGTAGGCCGCGATCCCTCCTGTCACTCCGAGGACGACGAACCTGTCCTGAAGCGGCAATCCGGGCACCTGGCCGCCCTCGTGCTCGCCTCGAGGCCCCACCATGGCGAACCCGGGCCGACGATGCCTAGCTCGCCGAGTCCGGCTCGCCCGCTCCAGGCATCTCCGAGCTCTCGGAACCGGACGGCTCGCCGTCTGCGTTTGCCGCTACCCCACCGAGGGTCAGCTCTCCCGGCTCGAGACCGGCGGCGTCGCCGGCGACACCGGTCAACTCGGCGCCCGTCCCGTCCTCCAACTCGTCGGGGTCGGGACGGTGATAGGTGGTCTTCGAGGTCGCGATCTCCTCGAAGGCGATCGTGAGCGGCTTGCCCGAGACCGAGGTGACCTGCGGAGGCACTATCACGCCGAGGGACTCGCCGAGCTGGTTGTAGTAGGAGTTGATCTGCCGTGCCCGCTTCGAGGACAGGGCGACGAGCGTGAATTTGGAGTCGACCTTGTCGAGAAGGCTCTCGACAGGTGGGTCCATGAGAGTGGGACGGCGTCTTGCCATCGGGATCCTCCGGGGGGGGTCGCCGCCAGGCCGGTTCGCCATGGGCGTGCGGTAGCCGTCAAGTATACCCGCGACCTGGTCCACCGCCCGTTCCACATCGGCGTTTATGACCACTGCATGTGCAATCGTGCGGCCCCTCGCCTCTTCTTCGCGCCCGACCGCGAGCCTGGCGGCGATCGTCTCCTCGTCCTCACCACGCCCCCGGAGACGCTCCGCTTGGACCTCGGGCGACGGCGGCAGGAGGAGCACGAGCATGGAGTCGGGATGCCTGTCGATCACCTGCTCTGCACCCTGCAGGTCGATCTCGAGCAGGACGTCGGAACCCGGCGGCGGATCGGGCCACGGCGTCCCGTAGCGCTCGCCGAGGAACTCGGCCCATTCGAGAAAGCGGTCGTCTGCGACCATGGCATCGAATGCGGCCCGGTCCACGAAGACGTAGGCGTCCTCGGCCTCACCTGGCCTGCGCTTTCTCGTCGTGTAGGAGCGACTGAGCCACAGCCGAGGTGTGCGCTCCACCAGGCGTGAAGCGATGGTTCCCTTTCCTGCCCCTCCCGGGCCGGAGAGCAGGAGGATCAGGGCTTCGCCATGTGCGTGAGCAGAGCATTCCTCTGGTTCGCACCGAGCCCTTGTAGCCGGCGGCTCTCGCTTATCCCGACCTGTTCCATGAGACGGCGGGCCTTCACCTTGCCGAGCCCTGGGAGGGACTCGAGCACCGACTGCACCTTCATCTTCCCGACGGTGTCGTCGCCGTCGGCCTTCTTGAGAAGCTCCTCGAGCGTCAGCGAGCCCATCTTCAGCTTCTCTTTGACCTCGGCACGCTCGCGGCGGACCTTGGCGGCCTTGTCGAGCGCAGCCTGGCGCTGCTCGGCAGTGAGTGCGGGAGGTTGCGGCATGGCGGCCACATTAGCGCCCGCTCTAGGGGTGGGCACCAGGCACGACGTATGCGGCAACCAGGTATGCCGGGAATCTCTGTTTCAACCCGCACTCATACGGGGTCACCTACAGGGTCAACTACGGGCTCAACTACGGGCTCAACTACGGGCTCAACTACGGGGTCAACCCGCACCCAGACGGGCGAGCTCCGCGGCGACCTCGTCGTGGACGAGCCCAGCTGCGGCCTTCGGGTCGGGAGCCCCCGTGACCGCCCTGCCGATCACGAGGAGGTCTGCCCCTGCGCGAAGAGCAGAGCTCGGCGTCGCAACGCGAGCCTGGTCGTCGTTGCCGACATGAGATGGCCGGATCCCCGGAACGACCCTGCGCAGGCCCGGTGCCGCAGCGGATACGACCGGCAGGTCAGAAGCCGCGCACACGACGCCCCCACACCCACCGGCTGCCGCAATTGCCGCTCTGCGGGCGAGCTCGTCTGCCGGCGCATCCGCTTCGCTCGTGAGGACGGTCACGCCGAGAACGCAAGGAGGCGAGAGCCCTGCCGACGTCGCGCCTTCCGCCATGCCAGCGGTCGCAGCCGCGACCATCGCAAGGCCGCCCGACGTGTGCACCGTCGAGTAATTCACGCCGAGAGCGCCCAAGACCCGCGCAGCGCGACCGACGGTCGTCGGGATGTCGTGCAACTTCATGTCGACGAACACATCGAAACCTGCTGCGGAAAGCGCAACCACTGCATCTGGGCCAGAGGCAGAAAAAAGCTCGAGGCCGACCTTCGCGACCGAGAAGTACTCGAGCAGGGGACGCGCGATCCTCAACGCCGCAACCAGGTCGTCGACGTCGAGTGCCAGCGCGAGGTGGTCCGCGCGGCGCCGGTCGGGTTCGTCACGTGCCGTGCGGCTCTTCTAGCGCAGGACCCTGCTGATCTACCGCAGGACCCTGCTGATCTACCGCAAGACCCGGCTGATCTACTGCAAGACCCGGCTGGACGACAGATCCCGGATGAACCACGGGCGCCTGCGATTGGGCGATTGTCGGACCTTCCGGCTCGGGTGGCGGCGCATGATGAGTCTCGTGAGTCGATGGGCCCATTGTTCGGCCCATTGTCAGGTGCACCCCTGAGACGAGCTCGCGCACATGCGAGATGCGATGGCGCCGGCACCAGCGGGCGAGCTCTGACATCACCTTCATGGGAGCCCTCGGGTCGCGCAGAGATGCCGTGCCCACCTCGACCGCGTCTGCACCGGCCATCATCAGCTCCACCGCGTCGATTCCGCGGCTCACCCCGCCGACACCGACTATCGAAACAGGAAGTCCCGCAGGCCCGGGCGCGCCGCGCGGAAACGCCTGCCGGCAGTCGTGCACCGCTCGGAGTGCCACCGGCCTGATGGCCGGGCCCGACAGACCACCGCCCGCCGGGCCCGAGCCGAGCCTGTAGCTCCAGTGCTCCGCGTCGATCGCCATGCCGAGGACGGTGTTCACGAGTACGAGCGCTTCTGCTCCGGCCGCCAATCCGGCCGCGGCGATCTCGACGAGGTCGGCCACGTTCGGGCTCAGCTTGACCCACAGCGGGACCCCCGCGGCCGAGGCTGCGTAGACGGCCTCGGCGGTGGCCGAAGGCGAGTGCGCGAACATCCGGCTCCGGTCCTCGAGGTTCGGGCAGCTCACGTTGACCTCGACCGCCACCACTCCCTCGGCACCGGCGAGCATCCGGGCGGCGCTCTCGAACTGCTCGACCGTGTTTCCCCAGATGCTCGCGACCACGGCCGCCCCGCTGTCGCGCAGCCTCGGAAGCTCGTTCTGCCGCCAATGCTCGACGCCCGGTCCCTGCAATCCCACCGAGTTGAGCAGACCGCTCGGAGTCTCTCGTAGCCGGGGGGCGGGATTTCCCTTCCAGGGCGTCGCTGAAAGCGACTTGGTGACGAACGCGCCGAGCGCCGAGTAGTCGAGATAACCCTCCATCTCGGTCCCGTGGCCCGCTGTACCTGAAGCCGTGAGAACCGGGTTCTTCAGCACGACAGAGCCCACCTGCGCGGTGAGGTCGACCGCCCGCAGGGTCCTCCTCACGGGACCGTCGCCCCGGCACCGGGTGCTGCGTGCACCTCTTGAAGGCTGAGAACCGACAACGGATGTCCGCGCCACTCGGCGATCCCGGCTGCCGCCGCTCTCGCAGCGGCGACAGTCGTCAGGCAGGGAACTCCGTGCAACTGCGCCTCGGTCCTAATGTACGCGCCGTCGGCGCGTGGGCCCCGGCCCCGCGGCGTGTTGACGACGAGTTGGACGGCACCCGCAGCTATCAACACGGCTGCGTTGGACGATCCGGCTTCGCCGACCTTGGCCGCGACCGTCGCTACCGGAACGTCGCTCGCGGCGAGGTACGCGGCGGTGCCCGACGTCGCGGCAATATCGAACCCGAGGCCGCGGAACGTCCTCGCCAACTCCAGGCCTGCGGCCTTGTCCTTGTCGGCGAGCGACATGAACACCGTTCCGGAGTCGGGCAGGCGGGTGCCCGCCGCGATCTGGCTCTTTGCGAAAGCGATGCCGAAATTCGCCCCCACTCCCATCACCTCTCCGGTGGAGCGCATCTCGGGCCCGAGAAGAGTGTCGGTGCCCGGGAACCGGCCGAACGGGAGCACCGCCTCTTTGACGCTGACGTGCCCGCCGCGAGACGGCTCGGTCAGCAGACCTTCTGATCGAAGCTCGCGAAGGGTGGATCCCAACATCACCCGCGCCGCCACCATTGCAAGGGGCACCCCGGTCGCCTTTGCCACGAACGGTACGGTCCGGCTCGCACGCGGGTTCGCCTCGAGTACGTACGCGACGCCTTCTTTGACGGCGAACTGCACGTTGACGAGCCCGATGACGCCGAGCGCCTCGGCGATCGAACGCGTGTGGTCTGCGATCGTCTCGAGGACAGCTGCGTCGAGAGTCTGAGGAGGAAGGGCGCACGCGGAGTCGCCCGAGTGCACACCCGCCTCTTCGACGTGTTCCATCACGCCCGCTATCAGGACCTCGCCCGTCGCGTCGCGTATCGCGTCGACGTCTACCTCGACGGCGTCCTCCAGGAATCGATCGACCAGCAGCGGGCGATCGGCCGAGACGCCGCCCTCGCGCTCGAGTGAGCCGAACGAGCCACCGAGCTCGCGGACCACCTCGCCCAGGCGCGTGTCGTCGTAGACGATCTCCATTGCCCTGCCGCCGAGCACATAGCTCGGTCGCACCAGCACGGGGTAACCGACCTTGGACGCGACCGCCAACGCCTCGTCGGCCGTCGTCGCGGTACCCCCCGCCGGTTGCGCGATGCCGAGACGCTCGCAGAGGTCGTTCCAACGCTCGCGGTCCTCGGCCAGGTCGATCGAGTCCGGGCTCGTGCCGAGAACTGTGTTCTCCCCGAGCGCATGGGCCAGTTTGAGCGGAGTCTGGCCCCCGAGGCTCACGATCACCCCCACCACCCGTCCCCCGTCAACCGACGCGTTCTGCTCGGCGGAGAGAACGTTCGCCACGTCCTCTGCGGTCAAGGGCTCGAAGTACAGGCGGTCCGACGTGTCGTAGTCGGTCGAGACCGTCTCGGGGTTGCAATTCACCATCACCGTCTCGTAACCCGCTGCCTTGAGCGCAAGGCTCGCGTGCACGCAGCAGTAGTCGAACTCGATGCCCTGCCCGATCCGGTTCGGGCCCGAGCCGAGGATCACCACCCTGGGACGCGTGCTCGGCCTCACCTCGTCCTCGTCCTCGTAGGTCGAGTAATGGTAAGGGGTGAGCGCTTCGAATTCCGCAGCACATGTGTCGACTGTCTTGAAGGTCGGGACCACTCCCGCCGCGAGGCGAGCTGCGCGCACTTCCGGCTCGCCGATTCGGTGCTGTGAGGACGAAAGCACATGGGGCTGTGAGGACGAAAGCACATAGGCCAGCTGGACGTCGGAGAACCCGGCGCGCTTGAGCGAACGCCAGGCTCGCCGGTCGAGCGACGCGAGGACCGACGCCCCACCCTGCGATGCCACTTCGGCCTCGAGCGCCGTGCGCGCCTTCGAGATGATCTCGAGCTGGTCGAGGAACCACCTGTCGACACCCGTCCGCTCCGCGAGGACATCGACGGTGATCCCCCGGCGCAGCGCAGCTTCGAGCTCGAAGACGCGCTCGGGTGTCGGCTGGGCGGTGCGCTCGAGGAGCTCCTCCTCGTCGAGCTCGTCGGTCTTTCGTTCAGCAGGGTCCGCATTCAGTCCCGATCTACCCTGTTCCAGCGACCTGATCGCCTTTTGGAGCGACTCGGGAAACGTGCGGCCTATCGCCATGACCTCGCCGACCGACTGCATCCGCGTGCCGAGGCTGTCCGGTGCTCCCGGCAGCTTCTCGAACGCCCAGCGGGGAATTTTCGTGACCACGTAGTCGATCGCCGGCTCGAAGCTCGCAGGCGTGGCCCCGGTTATGTCGTTAGTGATCTCGTCGAGCGTGTACCCGACCGCGAGCCGGGCGGCGATCTTCGCGATCGGGAATCCCGTGGCTTTCGAAGCGAGGGCGCTCGACCTCGAGACCCGCGGGTTCATCTCGATGACGAGGCGCGTGCCGTCGTCGTGGGTTGACAGCGAACTGGATGTTCGACCCTCCGGTCTCGACTCCGACGCGACGGATGCATGCGAACGCGTCGTCGCGCATCTGTTGGTATTCCACGTCGGACAAGGTCTGTGCCGGCGCGACCGTGATGGAATCGCCCGTGTGCACACCCATCGGGTCGAGGTTCTCGATGGAACACACGACGACGCAGTTGTCTCTGCGGTCGCGCATGACCTCGAGCTCGAACTCCTTCCATCCGGCGATCGAGCGCTCCACGAGGACCCTATGGACCGGGCTCGCTGCAAGGCCCTTGGCAGCCACCTTCACGAGCTCCTCACGGTCGTACGCGATCCCGGTGCCCGAACCACCGAGGATGAAGCTCGGGCGCACCATGATCGGAAAGCCGATCCGCTCGCCGGCCGCGACAGCCTCGTCGAGCGTCGACGCGAACCCCGAAGCGGGAACGTCGAGCCCGATCTCGCCCATCGCCGCCTTGAAAAGGTCCCGGTCCTCGGCGGTCCGGATGGCGTCGGCGTTCGCACCGATCAAGCGGACCCCGGCTGCATCGAGCACTCCCGAGTCGGTCAGCTCCATTGCGAGATTGAGCGCCGTCTGACCACCGAGCGTCGGCAGGAGCACGTCCGGGCGCTCGCGTTCGATTATGGCGGCTATCACGTCGGCCACGAGGGGCTCGACGTAGGTCCGGTCGGCGACCCCCGGGTCCGTCATTATCGTGGCGGGATTCGAATTCGCGAGGATGACCCTGTAGCCCTCCGCGCCGAGCACCCGGCAAGCCTGGGTTCCCGAATAGTCGAACTCGCACGCCTGACCTATCACGATCGGCCCCGAGCCGATCACGAGGATGCTCTCGATGTCGGTCCGCTTGGGCATCAGCCCGACACCACCTTGCCGTCGGCGCCGATCGTGCGCCTCTGGCGGCCCGAGTGCCTCACGCGCGACGGGATCCTCGGTCATGAGGTGCCTGAACGACTCGAACAGGTACCGGGCGTCATGAGGCCCAGGTCCCGCCTCGGGGTGGTACTGGACGCCGAACGCAGGCGCAGAAAGGGCACGAATTCCTTCGACGACGCCGTCGTTCAGGTTGACGTGCGTAATCTCGGCAACCCCCTCCAGCGACAGCGCGCTCACCGCGGTAATTGTGGTTCTGAGCGGTTATCTCTATATGTCCCGTGTCGAACGAGCGGACTGGGTGGTTCCCGCCGTGGTGGCCGAAGGGGAGTTTGTAGGTGGTCGCACCGAGCGCTGACGCAAGGAGCTGATGGCCGAGACAGATGCCGAAGATCGGGACCCGGCCGAGCAGGTCAGACACCGTGGAGGCCTGGTCTTCGAGAGCCGCCGGGTCACCGGGACCGTTGGAAAGGAAGATTCCGTCGGGCTCGAGGGCGATGGCGTCGTCTGCGGGTGTGTCCGCCGGTACGACCGTCACGGTCGCGAACTCGCTCAGGCAACGAAGCGTCGTCGACTTCACGCCGAAGTCGTAAGCGACCACCCGCAACGAGCCCGAGCCGACGACGTAGGGCTTCGCGGTCGATACCCCCGTTGATCCCGTCACCAGGTCCGCTCCCGTGGTCCCTGGCTCTTTTCGGGCGGCCTCTTCGAGAACCGCCAAGCTCGCGGTCCCGAAAGCGCAGGCGATCGCACCCGCCGAACGCACCCGGCGGGCGACCCGCCTCGTGTCTATCCCAGTGATCCCAGCCACGCCCCGGCTCTCGAGCATCGACTCGAGCGTCCCACTCGCTCGCCAATTCGAAGGCCGAGGCGGCAGATCGCGCACGACGAATCCCCGCGTCCAGATACGGCCGGCCTCGTCGTCGTCGGGCGCCACGCCGTAACTCCCGATGTGCGGGTACGTGAAGCAGAGGACCTGGCCCGAATAACTCGGGTCGGTGAGCACCTCCTGGTAACCGGACATGGAGGTGTTGAACACGAGCTCTCCGGTCGACACGCCATCAGGCGGAACGAAGCCGGCAACCTCTCCCTCGAACACCTCGCCGTCCTCGAGGACCAAAGAAGAAGGGCGGCGCACAGGTTGCCCGTAGCGAGAAGCGGGGTCACCTCTGCGCCTCTCCGTCGATGACGACGGGCTCACCGAGGTACAGCGTGTGGCGCACCTTTCCCTTGAGCGTCCGGCCGGCAAAAGGAGTGTTGCGGCTCCTCGACGAGAGCCTCGAGGCATCGACCGTCCAGACGTGGGACGGGTCGACGACGCACAGGTTGGCGGGCGATCCGACAGCGATCGGCCCCCCCTGGTCGCCTCCCTGATCGAGCGCGATGCCGCCTATACGAGCGGGGCCCCAGGACATCAGGCGGAACACGTCACCCAGCTCGACCCGCCCTGCACGCTGCGCATAAGAACCGACCGGGCCGACGGCCGGCACGTCGTGGCCCCGGGTATGGACGCACGCCGGATCGAGCTTCGGATCTCCATCGACGAGAGCACCGAGCACGACCGCGAGTGCCGTCTCGAGCCCGAGCATCCCCGAGGGCGCCTCGGCGAGCGGGAGGTCCTTGGTCTCGGGCGGATGGGGCGCGTGGTCGGTCGCGATCGCGTCGACCACGCCCGAGGCGCATCCCGAGCGCAGGGCTGCGACATCGATCGCGGGACGAAGCGGAGGGTTCACCTTGAAGATCGCGTCGTACCCCTCGAGCAGAGCGTCGGTAAGCGAGAGATGGTGCGGGGTGACCTCCACCGTCACGGGCATCCCTTCGGCCTTCGCGTTCGCGGCCGCGCGAAGCGTCGCTCCCGTCGACACGTGCAGCAGGTGCAGGCGCGCCCCTGTCAACCCGCAGAGCGCGATGTCCCGGCTCGCCATCACCTGCTCGGCCTCCGCGGGGACGCCGGGAACACCCAGCCGGCTCGACCATGCACCTTCGTGCATGTGACCTCCCCCCGCCAGAGCCGCGTCCTCGCAGTGCTGCGCGAGCGTCACCCCGAGGCCGGCCGCATAGTCCATCGCACGTCGCATCACTCCGGCATCTTGGACACCTGTGCCGTCGTCGGTGAAGATCCTCACCCCGAGCGCGGCGAGCTCCGCCATGGGTGCGAGTCGCTCGCCCGCTCGCCCCACCGTGATCGCTCCGGCGACGCACACCCGGCACATCGCGCCCGTGCCGAGCTCGAGCACCTCACGCGCGACCGGTGCGCAGTCGATGGCCGGATTCGTGTTGGGCATCGCCACGAAGGCCGTGAACCCGCCCAACGCAGCAGCCGCGCCGCGCTCTCGACGGTCTCGGTCTCCTCGGCACCGGGCTCGCGGGCGTGGGTGTGGAGGTCGACGAGGCCCGGCGCGATCAAACAGCCGCCTGCATCGAGCACGCGTGAACCTCGCACCGTCGGCGCACCTTCACCGTCGCTCGTCACCGCCACCACTACCCCGCCCTCGACCACGACGTCCCGCGACGCTCACCGGTCGAGTCGACGACAGTGCCACCGCGCAACACGACAGGGCGTTCACGTCGTTCAGGCACTCTCGGGACCTCCGGCTTGCGAAAGGAGATCACCCGTGCCGAGCAGCAGGTAAAGAACGGCCATGCGCACCGCGACCCCGTTGGTCACCTGACGCCGTATCACTGATCGAGGCAGGTCGGCGACTTCATCGGAGATCTCGAGACCCCGGATCATCGGCCCGGGATGCATGACGACGGCGTCGTCGGGAAGCAGCGATGCTCTCCGCGCGGTCAGGCCGAACGAAGCCGTGTACTCGCGAGTGGACGGCAGGAACGACCCTGCTCCGCGTTCTGCCTGGAGACGGAGCATGTAGCAGACGTCGGTCTTCGGAAGGACCGCCTCTATGTCGTGCGACACCGAGGCGACGGGCCAGCCGTCGAGCGAGGGCGGAAGCAGGCTGCCGGGAGCGACGAGGGTCACCTCTGCTCCGAGGGCCGCGAACGCCCAGACTCCCGACCTGGCGACACGACTGTGGAGGATGTCTCCCACGATGCACACCTTCAGCCCTGCGAATCCCTCGGTGCCGGTCCGCTCGACAGGAACACCGGAAGATTCGGCCAGATGCTGGCGGATCGTGTAGCAGTCGAGCAACGCCTGGGTGGGGTGCTCGTGGTAGCCGTCGCCGGCGTTTATGACCGACGCGTCCACGAACCTCGCCACCTGGTGAGGCGCTCCCGCGCATGGATGCCGGACCACGATTGCGTCGACTCCCATCGCCGCGAGGGTCTCGGCCGTGTCGCGAAGCGACTCGCCCTTCTTGATCGACGAAGTGGCCGAGCTGACGCTCATCACGTCCGAGGAGAGCCGCTTCGCCGCCGTTTCGAAGGAGAGCCTCGTGCGAGTGGACTCCTCGGCGAAGAGGGTCGCAACGGTCCGACCGCGCAGCGTCGGCACCTTCGGGATCGGCCTCCTCGCCACCTCTGCGAACGCGTCGGCGACACGGAGGATCCCCGCGATCGTGTCGGCGTTGAGATCGGCGACCGAGAGTAGATGGTCGGGCCAACCCGACCCGACGACGGGAGACCTGTCGCTCACCGCGGCACCACGTCTCCGAGGACCACACCGTCCAGGGTGACGTCGACTTGCTCGTCCAGCCTCGTGGGAAGGTTCTTCCCGACGTAATCGGCGCGTATGGGAAGCTCGCGATGTCCGCGGTCCACCATCACTGCGAGCTGCACGCACTTTGCGCGACCGAAGTCGACGAGCGCGTTCAGCGCTGCTCTCACGGTACGGCCGGTGAACAGCACGTCGTCGACGAGTACCACGGTGACACCGGTGAGGTCGCCGGGCATCTCGGTGGCGGCCTCGGGCAGCACGGGCCGGATCCCGACGTCGTCACGGTAGAACGCGACGTCCAGTGTGCCGACAGGGACGCTCGTCCCCTCGACCTCGACGAGGACCTGCGCGATCCTCTGCGCCAGCTCCACGCCGCCGGTCTGCAGACCGATCAGCACGACGTCCTTCAGTCCCCGGTTGCGCTCTGCGATCTCGTGAGCGACGCGCCGCAATGCTCTTTGGACGTCCTCCGAAGAAAGAACCCGGGTCCGGGGAACGAAGACCCCACCACGCGGCGGGGTCAGCCTTCGTTCTCGCTCGGCCACTCGGGCTCCTCTCCGTGCAGGCCTCTCTGGACCCGCTTCACGGTCGGGGGGTGATGCTAGCAGTCCCATATCCGTCTCGCGACGGCGCCGAGTGGCGCGAATGCCAAAAAGGCATGTCCAGAAGGGTTATCAGCACGATCGCCACTCCCGCTGCACTTGCTATGTACCAGGGCCAGGGGCCGAGGACCTTCAGCAACGTCCACTCGGAAGGCGGCTGGCGCAGGAACATGTAATTGGCACCGCTCAGCCAGTCGACGAGGCCGACCAGCGAGGTGTAGCCGATGGTGATGACGAAGACCCGGGGAACCGCCCCCCGTCGGGGTCGCAACCCCATCCCGACGACGAGGAACAACGCCGCGAAGACGATCCCGAGGTGGCCCGCGGTGTACTGGAACCAGACCAGGTGCGGGAAAGAGCTCGACAGGTCGGGAAAGGCGACGGCCTGCAAGGTGCCGGCCAGTCCCCAGAAGTACGTGAGCTCGACCAGAATCGGGACCGACCAGATGCATGCCACCGCAGCGACGAGGACACCCACGTCGCACAGGGCGAGCGGGAGGGAGGTCTTGGCCGACCACGTGCCGGCCATGATCTCCGAGATCACGTAGCTGACCAGGTCCGCAAGGAGCAGTACGCCCACCGCGCCTGCGACCCACCTCCTCCAGGGCCCGGGCCGAAGCCGCGCCGCAGTGCACGCAACGGCGCAGATCACCGCGGCCACCGCCACTGTCACTGCGTAGGCGACGGGCGATGTCGCGGCGATCAACCCGTTCATTCCCTTACGACGAGCCTCAACCCGCCGTCGATGGAGTCGAGGGCCAGAAGGTGCCCATGACGGCGCTGCCACGCACCGTCGGTCAGATCGGCCCGTAACCGCTCCATGCGCTCGGCGACCATCTCGTCGGCGAGCAATGCGAGGTTCGAGATGCATGCCCGTGCCTCAGCGTCCAGATATCGCTCGGGCCGTTTCCAGTAGGCCCAATTGAAGCCGTCGAGGCAGTCGCCCGGGACGGGAACGGTCTCGGTTCGCGTAGCGCCGATCTCGCGCGGCGACCTGCTCGGGCGTGATGCGTCGAGCCATCGGCAGCGCGTTGCACTCGGGAAGGTATTCCTCGAACAGCCAGAACCGGCCGTGCACGTCCTGGTCGAAGTGGAGCACCACGACCCGACGGCCGACCCTCGCCATCTCGCGCAGACCGATTCGCGGAGCGCTCCAATGGTGAACGGTGAGGACTGCGAGGACTGCGTCGAACGAGCCCGAGGCAAAAGGCAGGGTCTCTGCCACGGACCTGACTGCCGGAGCGGCGCCGGTTGCCCTTTGAGAGATCATCACCGATGACGGCTCGCAGGCGATCACGGTCCTGTCCCGAGGCTCGTACGAGCCCGTGCCGGCTCCGACGTCGAGCACGGTCCGGGCGTCCCCTAACGCCGCTTCGATCTGGGCGGCTATCCGGGGGTCGGGACGCCTGTGACGGGAGTAGAGGCGCCCGATGACTTCGTAAGACCCGATAACTCCGTGACAAGAGTGTGACTGTTGCCTGTTCGGCATCACAGAAGAGCTTCGCGCCAAAGTGGCCCGGCTCAGAGGTCAAGCATCCGGGAGGTCCGGCCTCACCTCGGCCGCCACCGTGGACAGGACCCCGTTCACGAACCGTCCCGACTCCTCGGTCGAATACTGCTTGGCAAGCCCGACCGCTTCGTCGAGCACGACGGCCACGGGAGTCTCGGGCCAACCGATCAGCTCTGCCACCGCCATGCGGAGCACGGACAGGTCCACCACCGGCATCCTCGAGAGCTCCCAGTCGACCGATGCGGCCTCGATGAGGCTGTCGATCCGCGTCAGGTTGAGCTCGACTGCGTCTACGAGGGCTGCCGCGAACGGGTCGGGGGGTGCCGGCAGGTTGGCGAGCACCGTCGTCGGAGAGACGGATTTGAGAGCCGCTTCGTAG
This sequence comes from uncultured Acidimicrobiales bacterium, assembly GCA_963801315.1. Taxonomy (GTDB): domain Bacteria; phylum Actinomycetota; class Acidimicrobiia; order Acidimicrobiales; family CAVXTF01; genus CAVXTF01. The sequence continues at coordinate 800,053 of CAWDEI010000007.1, forward strand.
AGCAGGCCGAGGGCCCTCTCGCGAGCGAGGCCGCGCGGCCCCTCGCGGCGGCCCGGGCTCACGCCCGGGTGATGTACTCGCCCGAACGGGTGTCGACCTTGATCCGGTCTCCGGGATTCACGAACAGCGGTACCTGCAGCACCAAGCCGGTCTCGAGGGTCGCGGGCTTGCGTGCCCCCGACACCCGGTCACCTTGGACGCCGGGGTCCGTGGCAGAGACCGTCAGCTCGACCGCTGCGGGAAGGTCGACTCCCACGATCTCGTTACCGAACATCTGCAGCACGGCGCTGTCGGACTCCTTCAGGTAGTTGGCGGAGTCGCCCAATGACTCCTGACTGACCTGTATCTGGTCGTACGAGACCGAGTCCATGAAGACGTACTCGTTCGAGTCGCGGTAGAGGAACTGCATCTCGCGCTTCTCGACTATGGCTTGCTCGACTCGCTCATCGGCGCGGAACGTCCTCTCGATCACCGCCCCGGTTCGGACGTTCTTCAACTTGGTGCGGACGAACGCTCCGCCCTTTCCGGGCTTCACGTGTTGGAATTCGACCACGCTGAACAATCCCTCGGGCAATTCGAGGGTCATCCCGTTTCGCAGGTCATTTGTGGTGATTGCCATCAGGCGTCCTGTGCCATTCGATTTATCGTTGCTCCCGTCGGATCGTCTATTGCGGCACGGCGAAGTCCTTGGCGAAAGACGTGAGCGCCCGGCATCCCCCGGTGGTCACGACGACGGTGTCTTCGATCCGCACTCCCCCGAGCCCTGCCAGGTATGCGCCGGGCTCCACAGTGGCGACCGTCCCCGGGGTGAGGATACCAGTGCTACCCGGACCCACCGATGGTGCCTCGTGGATGTCGAGACCGACTCCGTGGCCCGTTCCGTGCTCGAAGGCCTTCTCGAAACCGGCGGACCGGAGACTGCCCCGGCACACGTCGTCTATCTCACCGGCCGTCACACCGGGAGCGACGGCGGCGACGCCGGCACGCTGAGATTCGAGGACCGCCTCGTAGACCTCGCGCATCTGTGGGGTCGGGGATCCCCCTACGAAGAATGTCCGGGTCATGTCGGACCTGTAGCCGTCGACCATCGCGCCGAAGTCGACGACGACCGGGTCGCCGATCGTCATCTGCCGATCGCCCGGCCGCGGCATGGGGCTTGGCCGAGTTTGGCCCCGACGCCACGATCGTCTCGAACGCCCGGTCCTCAGCACCCAGCCGCCGCATCGCGACATCGAGTGCCAGGGCGAACTCGGACTCCGTGGCGCCTCGTTCGAGCATCGGCGCGACCTCTGCGAGTGCGATGTCTGCGATCGCCGCCGCCGCACCGATGCGCGCGATCTCGCCGTCGTCCTTCACCACGCGAAGCGCCTCCACCAATCCGCTCGTCGCTACGAGGTCGGCCGGGTCGAGAAGCGCCGACCAGCGCCTCTGGCTCGCCCAGACGACGTGATCGGCTTCGAGACCAACTCGGCCGTCCGGGTCGCGCGACGGTCTCGCGCGCGAAGTCCACGATTGCATCGGTCTGATCGGGGAGCCGACCGACGAAGAGATCACGCAGCCCCCAAATCGCTCGGCATCGAGTCCCGCGTCATCGAGCTGCTCTTTCGCCTGCGTCCTGTACCTGCCGTCGGTTGCGAGCAGGGCGGCGCCGCGAGAGACGACGAGCAGGCCTGCTGAACCCGTGAAGCCGCTCAGATACCTGATGTTCGCCATGTGCGACGACGAGAAGGCAGTCGAGCTCGCTCTGTGTCGATGCGCTCCCGCAGGCGTGGGATTCGACCGGCGACTGTGCGAGCGGGGCGCAAGTCCGGCTGACGGCTTCGCCGGTGGACCCGTGACGGCGGTCATGTCCAACCCTCGGGACGGGGGACCGAATCGGCCGCAGGTGGCACGACTTCGCCTCGCGTCGACACCCGATTCGCGCGGCGGCCACACCGAGAAGCCGGCCGACCGCATTCACGGCGAGCCTGTACCCGAGCCCTCCGAAACCGCAGATCATCCCGTCGGTCGGCGGACGCGAGCACCGACGTGTGACGGAACGGCTCGCGAGCCGCCGGGTTGCTCAGGTGGAGCTCCACCACGACGCCCTCGAACGCCGAGAGCGCGTCGTGCAGGGCCCACGACGTGTGAGAGAGGGCGCCGGCGTTCACGATCAGACCGCAGCCGCCCTCTTGCGGGCCCGGTGTACCTCCTCTACGAGCGCACCCTCGTGGTTCGACTGGTGGTGCTCGACGGCGAGCCCCAGTCGTCTGCCTTCGTCGACCGCTTCGGCAACATGGTCGGCGAGATGCTGGTACCCGTAGATCTCCGGCTCGCGGTCGCCGAGCAGGTCCAGGTTCGGACCCGACAGGAGGATGACCAGGGGAGCCGCCGCCTGTGAGCGTCATCGGTCGCAGCCCATTGCGACCAGGGTATCTGCGACCGCTTCCGGCGTCGACTCCCGCCACCGGCTCCACCCCGTCGGGCCCGTCGAGAACGAACGTCAGGTCGCCATGGGCCTTCTTGTCGCGCGCCATGAGCTCGATCGAGCTCGCCCGCGCACGCGCCCGGCGGCAAGGCATACGAAAGGCCGAACCCGGTCACGACCTCGCGGTGCAGCTCGACGCGCTCCGAGTCGATGCGGCCGAGTCGGCGAGCGAGCTCGGCTGCGAAGACGAGCCCGATGGCGACAGCCTCACCGTGCCTCAGGTCCAACGCCGTCGTCCGCCGAACGCCGCCGCCTCGAGCGCGTGCGCGAGCGTGTGGCCGTAGTTGAGGACGGCTCTGCGTCCGCTGCTCGCGCTCGTCACTCGATGATCACGGCGACCTTGAGCGCCACGCATCGGGCGACCTGTTCGTCGATGGGCAGAGAGAGAAGAGCGGTGCCCGGAGGGTCGTCGCCCAAGAAGGCGTACTTGGCCATCTCGCCGCGCCCCGATGCGATCTCGCGCGCGTCGAGCGACGCGAGGGCGTCGGTGTCGCAGAGCACCGCCGACGGTTGCCAGAACGCGCCCGCGAGGTTCTTCCCCTCTGGCAGGTTGACTCCGGTCTTGCCCCCGATCGCCGCGTCGACCTGTGCAAGAAGCGTCGTCGGCGACGTTCACGTACGCCACCCCGCGGTGGTAGAGCGCCGCCGCGAGACCGGCTACGTCGGTCGTCACTCCGCCGCCCACCGCCACGACGGCGTCGATCGCGACAACGACTCCCGGGCGAACGCCCTGCAGAGCTCCTCGACGTTGGCGAGGGACTTCGCCTTCTCGCCGTCGGGGAGCATCACGCGTCGTGGCCGGTACGCCGGGGTCGACGCGTCACCCCGACCGCAGCTTGGGTCACGACCACGACCCTCTTCGCTGCCGCTGGGCAACGATGTGCGCCAGCGATCCGATCGGCCCCGGGGCCGATCAGGACGTCGTAACTGCGCGGTCCGAGATCGACCCGGATGTCGATCACGATCGCCCCGTGGGTCAAGCGACGAGTCCCGCGACCACGGCGTCGGCGACGGCCTCCGGTGACCGGTCGTCTGTGTCGACCACGAGGTCGGCGACCGACTCGTAGAGGTCGCGCCGCGCTCGCCGACGATCTCGTCGAGCTTGCCCGCAGCTGCTCCGGCGAGAAGCGGGCGGCCCTCGCCAGTGCCCACCCTGTCGGTGAGGGTGCCCACGGTGGTGCGGAGCCAGACGACTGTCGCCTCGCGCCGGATCCGCGATCTGTTGCCCTCGTCGAGCACCGCTCCTCCGCCCGCCGCGACGACGCCCGGCCCACCGGGAGCGAGCAGGCCGGTGAGCGACCTCGGTCTCCTGCGCGACGGAATGCCGGCTCTCCCCGGCGGGCGAAAAGCTCCTCGACGCGTCAGCCCGGCGGAGGCTCGATCTCCTCGTCGCGTGTCGGCGAACGCAACGCCGAGCCGGTCCGCAACCAGCCGGCCCACTGTCGACTTGCCCGAGCCCATCATCCCGACGAGCACGAGACGCGGCGTCCGGTCGGGGTCGTCATCCGCCGGCTTCGGCACTGTGCCCTCCGTCTCCGCCGGCGCGATGCGAGGCCGACGGCGTTTCGTGCAGGTGCTCGACGAAGCCGGCGTGATTGCGCACCATCTCTGCCAGGGAGTCACCTCCGAACTTTCGCAGCGGCCTCGCGACGCCAGCACGAGTGCCACCATGGTCTCGGCGACGACGCCCATTGCCGGAACCGCGGTCACATCGGTGCGCTCTTTGAACGAGACCTTCGATTCCTTGGTGACGACGTCGACCGTCTCGAGCACCGGCCTGTTCAAGGTGGCGAGCGGCTTCATCGACAGCCTCGCGACCAGGAGCCCGCCGTTGGAGATGCCGCCTTCGATACCCCCGGCTCGAGCCGTCTGCCTCAGGTAGCGCTCTTCGTCTGCGTCCCACTCGATGGCGTCGTGGGCCTCGGACCCTCTTCGAGCTGACATCTCGGCGCCCTCGCCGATCTCGACCGCCTTGACCGCCTGGATGCTCATGAGACCCTGTGCGAGCAGCCCGTCGAGCTTCCTGTCCCACTGCACGTGGCTCCCGAGGCCGACGGGAACTCCATATGCGAGCACCTCGACGACCCCACCGAGCGAGTCGCCGTCTTTCGCCGCGGCCTTGATGGCCGCCACCATGCGTGCTTCCGCGACCGGGTCGAACGAGCGCACAGGCGAGGCGTCGACCCTGTCGAGGTCTGTCTGCCCCAGGTCGTTCGACGGCCTCTGCGCGTACGTCGCCGAGCGCGATCACATGGCTCACGACGAATGTCCCGAGATGCGAGAGAAGCGCCTTCGCGAGGCAGCCGGCGGCCACCCGCGCCGCGGTCTCGCGCGCGGAGGCCCGTTCGAGCACGTCGCGCGCGTCGTCGAAGCCGTATTTCTGCATTCCCGGCAGATCGGCGTGCCCGGGGCGCGGAGCGGTGAGAGCCCGGTCGGTGGCTCCCGGGTGCGGGGACATCTCCTCTTCCCATTTCGGCCATTCGGTGTTGGCGATCTCGATCGCGACCGGTGAGCCGAGAGTCCTGCCGTGGCGGATGCCGCCGAGCAGGGTCACCTCGTCCGCCTCGAAGCGCATGCGTGGTCCTCTGCCGTAGCCGAGACGCCTCCTGGCGAGCTCGCCTTGGACCTCTTCGACGGTCACGGGGAGCCCGGCGGGGAGACCTTCGACGATGACGACGAGCGCACGCCCGTGAGATTCGCCCGCAGTGAGATAGCGCAGCACCGGCACCAAATCTACTGGCGTGCCCGTCGGGCCCTTCGATGCCTGCTGCTCACGACCCGACTCCATAAAGAACGGGTGGAGCAGGTGGAACAGCGGCATGGTGAAGATCACGACCGTGAGCGTGCCGAGTGCCATGTAGGGCGCAAAGCCGATCGCCGTGCGCCTGCCCGATCGGGTGACGGCGAGCTGGACGATCCCCCCGACCGAACCGAACAGGAACATCAGGAAGAACGCCAGGAATGCCGCCCTGAATCCCATCCATCCCGCGGCCCCGCCCACCAGACCGGCCAGGCGGACGTCGCCGAAACCCATTCCTTTCGGGTAGGCGAAGTGAACGAGGAACAGCGCAACGAACCCGATCGCTGCCGACGCGGCGGCGTGCCAGAGAGACCCCCACCTGTGGTCGACCGCTGCTGTCACGACGAACAGCGGAGCCGCCAAGCCCGCCGCCGGGTACAGGATCCGGTTCGGCACGATGTGGCTCTCCACGTCGATCACGGATATCGCCACGAGAGCGGTCCCGACCACCGCATAGGCCGCGAGCCCGAGCGTGGCTCCGAAGCGAACCGCCAGGCCAGCGAGAACGGCCGCGGTGAGCACGGCCTGCACTGCGGGACGTGCGGCATGGCTCCTCGACTCGCCGCACTGCCGGCAAGGGCCTCTCCGGTAGAGCGTCCTCGCCACCGGCACCAGCCCGAGGCCACGGTCAGGCGCTTCGCACGACGTGCAACGCCGCCAGGGGGCGTCGAGCGGCAGCTTCTTCGGGAGGCGGTCAGCCAGGGGCTCGATAGCGTCGCCTATCAGCAGGCCGCCGGCGGCGCACCCCGCCACCAGCAGCGGGTCCATGCAGATGAACGCTACCGGTCGTCGCGCGGACGACCCGGGATCGTCGGCGGGTCAGTGCGCGGCGGCGTAGTAGGGGTTCGTGCCCCCTGCGTGGTCGGTCACGTCGACGACGCCCTTCAGCTCGGGAATCGCCTCTTTGAGCGCCACCTCGATGCCCTGGGACAACGTCGCCCTCGCCATGCCGCAGCCCTGGCATCCGCCGCTCAGGCTGAGCACGGCCACGTCGCCGTCCATGCGCATCAGGTCGGCCCGTCCCCCGTGGGAGGCGATCGCGGGGTTCACCTGCTCGTCGAGGACCGCCAGCACACGCTGGGCAAGATCCCCCGAGAGGTCGCCCATCGGTGCAGGAGACGCACTTCGCGGAGGCGTGTTCGGGTTCACGATGACGAGCCCGCCGTCACCATCGTCGGACCAGTCGAGGCGCGCGCCACGCAACATGTCGACGCTCGCGGCGGGGACGACGACTGCCAGCTCATCGACGTGGTAGGAGGTGTCCGCTTCGCCGGCGTCCGAGATCGCCTGGAAGTAGATGTCGTACGTGTAGGCGTTCCCGTTCGTGCCGGTGACCTCGATCCAGAGCGCAAGATGCTCCGGATCGTTCTCCGCCGCCCTGGCTCCGAGCACGACGTCACGGGCACCGGGCGATATCTGGACGACCACCGCCGAGCTTTCGGGCAGTTCGTCGTCGCGGGAATCGCCGTCAAAGATCGGGTCGGACATGGCCTCACCTCCGCGTCCATCATACGAAGCGCGCGCCGGGGGTCCTTCACGGCTGTCCCGGCGACCGCTGTCCCGGCGACCTTGGGCTACTCGTCGCCACAGTTAATGCACCCTTACGAATGTTCAGCCACCATCGTCCCGGTCCCAGCTACGTTTGACCATCGTGGCGTCCGCCGTTGCATCAGGTGCTCACGAATGGTTCAGCTTTCCCGACCCCGGGGAGGACCGGACTTGGGTGTTCGACGTCACGTTCCTCGAGAGTGCCTGGACGTGCATCTTCGGACGCGGGTGCCAGGGCGTGCTGACCGGGCCTGCTCCCGAGCTCGTGCAGGGATGCTGCTCGTACGGTGCACATTTCACCGGCAAGGCGGACATAAAGAGAGTGGCGAACGCGGCCGCGACCTTGTCGGACGACCAGTGGCAGTTCCGTCACAAGGCCCTTCCCCGCTCCAAGCAAAGCAAATTGAGGTTCTCCCGGACCGGCAAGGACGGGCAACTCGTGACCCGGACGGTCGAAGGGGCGTGCATATTCTTGAACCGGCCAGGGTTCCCCGGAGGCCCCGGGTGCGCTCTTCACCGCGCAGCTCTCGAGCGAGGCAAGAACCCGCTCGAGCTCAAGCCAGACGTCTGCTGGCAGCTCCCGTTGAGGCGCGAGGACACCACGTCGGACGACGGATGGGTGACCTCCACCGTGCGCCAATGGGACCGCCACGACTGGGGCCCGGGCGGCGAAGAGTTCCACTGGTGGTGCACCGAGGCCCCGGAGGCTTTCGTGGGCACGCGACCGGTTTGGAAGGAGCTCCGTCCTGAGCTCGAGGAGATGGTCGGAAAGGGCATCTACCGGACGCTCGCCGGCTACCTCGCGGCCAGGTCGCCTGGGCCGGGAAAGGTCGGAGGGCCCCCGAAGCCCGTGGCGGTGAAACACCCGGCGCTTAGGCGCCACTGAGCTTTGCTCGACCCGCCTGAGCTGGGCCTGCCTGGGGTCCCGGCCCGAGCTGGGCCAGCCTGAGCTGGGTTGATCCGGGGCTAGCTGAGCTGGGCTTACCCGAGCGGATCGTCCTCTTCGGTGTGCACGGGACGATCTGAATCGGATCCGTTCACGCTCCCGAGGATCTCCTCGAACTCGTCGGGCGCCTCGCACCAAGAAGCATGCTCGTCCTCGGGCCCGGCTCCGCACTCGGGGCAGCGACGATTCCCCCCCTCGACGGCCCGCTTGAGACTGCGGGCTTCTTCAAATCGGCGATGCCGTCCCTTCTTCACCAGGCCACTCCCTTGTCGAACCGGCCGGGGTAGGGCGGCGCGCCGACGGCGCGACCAGGCCCTGGGTGATCCCGCGAGCCAGTCCAGTCTACCCGTAGGCGCGGAGCCTCAAGTCGCCTTCGGCGAACTTCCGAGCCGCGGAGCTCCCATATCGCCCCTGTACAGTCGTACAGGTGCCTGAGGAATTCGACCCGCGGGCGATGGTCGAGCGGTTCAGGGCACGCGCGACGGCAGTCAGGTCAAGGGGGATCCCCCCGATCGAAGGGCCCGACCGTCAGCGCTTCATCGAGCAGGCCCAACTCGACTTCATGGACTACGCCATGATCGGCGACGCCGAGGCCTCGATCGAGGATGGCTTCCTCACCTTGCGGGTGGACCTGAGGCCCCGACCAGAAGAAGGACAGGACCGCCAGCCAGTCCCTGAGCCGAGTTTCCTCCTCTCGGGCCTCTCAGCCCCCGGTGGTTCATCCGCTCGGGCTCGTCAGCCCCCGTAGTTCATCCGGGTGTCCTCCATTCGCAGGACCTCGGCGCCGTCGCCGCCCTCGGAGAAGCCGAACCCCACGACCTCCCCCACGAACAGCGAGTGGCTGCCCAGAGCAAGCCTCGAGGTGACCCGGCAGTCCAGCCAGGCTGCCGCTTCGGCGAGCACGGGAGCGCCGGTCCTGTCGACCCGAACCTGCAGCTCGCGCATGGTGCCGAGGCCCGACGCGTCCACATCGACGTCGGACGCGTCGACGGGCTTCACGAACTTCCTCACTAGGGCCCGGTCGTCACGCTTCAAGATGCTGAGAGCGAACACCCCGCTCTCCGACACGAGCTCGTGGGTCACCGCGTCGCTCTGAACCGACACCGCTACGAGCTTCGGCTGCATCGCGACCTGCATCGCCCAGTTGAGAGTCATGAGGTTCCGCCGGGTTCCCGACCTCGAGCCGAGCAGGTAGAGGCCGCTCGGCATGCTCCAAAGAACCCGGCGGCGCAGGCGGTCGTCCGCGTCGTGAGCGTGGGCACCGCCTGTCTCTGTCACCCGACGGGCTTCCCGGTCAACTGCTTCACCAGTGCCAATGCCTGGTCGATGTCGGCGTCGGCGGCACTCTGGGCGATCATGCCGCGGCTGATCAGGGTCTTGCTCTTCCCCGCCCCGTGGTAGCAGTCCTGCGCGGCCTGGATCTCGGCGGTATACCCGTTCGAAAGCTCTTCGGTCAGCTCCTGGTCAGGAGACGGCAGGTTCTGATTTGCGTTCTCCGTGTCGAGATCGAGGACCGCGCAGTTCGTGCGTATGGCACCCGGATTCCCGATGGCCTCGACCTTTGCAACGTTCGCGGCGTCCGTGCGTATCTGGGCGATATCCGCGCTGAGCGTGCTCGAGCTGACCCATGACGAGACCCTTTGAGCCGCGGTCGGGGTTCGACCACCGCAAGAGGCCAGCAGGGCCGAAATACCTACGATCGCCAGGATCGACCCGAGAGCGGGCGGGCCTGATTCGGGCCGGCCAACCCTCACCGCCCGGTGGATCGGGACCCGTCGGGATCTGGGGGCCAGGAGGGATCGAGCTGGCGAAGGAAGGTGGCGCAACGCTCCTCTTCTTCCGCCTCCCCGATCGCGGCAGCTTCAGAGCGCAGACCGTCGACGCATCTGAGAAAGCCGCGGTTGGAGGGATGCTCCCAACGAACGTACCCACTTCCCCGCCACCCTGAGCGGCGCAGCGAGTCGAGACCCCTGTGGTACCCGACGCGAAAGCACGCGTAACCCTCGACGTCGTCTCGCGCCTGCTCGCCCAACTCGGCCCAGGCCTCCGACCACCAGGGGAACGAGCGCACCACGTCGGAGACCGCCTCACGACGCTGGCCAGGTGGCATCGAAAGGGCTTCGCTCAAGCGCTGGCGTGCCACCGCCGGAGGATCGTCCAGCACGGTCTCGGGAAGCCCGGTCGTTATCCCGACGGGATCTCGTCTCGGATCTGCCGGCCCGCTCACCGGCGTCTCCAGCTGCGCGCGAGCGCCGACCGGTCCGTGTGCCTGCCGCGGGCGCGGTGCGTCTGTGACACGAACAACCCCAGTCCGCCTGCGGCCAGCATGAACGCAGTCGTCGCGAGGGCGATGGCGTCGAGAACGATCATCGTGTGGGTTCCGGGACCCGAAGGCGAAGGACAACAGGCAGTCGGTGGCTCATGCGTCGGCTCATCAATTCAGCTGGTTCGTCAAATCAGATGGGTTCATGGGATCAGGAGTGGCTCGAACTCGAACTACTCGAACCGGACGAGATGGTAGTCCCGCCTCCCCCGGCGCAGGACCACGTAACGCCCCTCCAGAAGGTCGTCGCGGCGTGAGAGTGGCCTCGGCGTCCTCGACGCGTCTGTTGTTGACGTACGCCCCACCCTGGGCGATAGCGGAGCGCGCCTGGTTGCGCGACGCCGAGAGCCCGACCTCGACCAGAGCTGCAACGACCGGTAGGCCCGCGCCGTCGAGCACCGCGCGCGAAATGGTGGTGGTGGGCACCTCGGCGAACACCTCGAGAAGGGTCCGTTCGTCGAGGGTGCCGATCTCCTCTGAGAAAAGCGCCTCTCCCGCCTTCTCGGCGCGCTCGGCTTCCGCATCGCCGTGGACCATCGAGCACACCGAACGTGCGAGCGCACGCTGAGCTCTGCGTTCGCCGGGACGCGAATCGGTGTCGGCGTCGAGCTCGAGGATTGCTTCGTGGTCGAGAAAGGTGAGTCGCCGCAGGTAGTCGCGCACCGCTGCATCCTCGACCCGCAAGAAGAACTGGAACAGTTGGTACGGAGAGGTCCGGTTCGCGTCGAGCCAGACGGTGCCGGACTCCGTCTTTCCGAATTTGGTCCCGTCGGGCTGCACCACCAGGGGCGAGGTGAGGCCGAACACCTCGGCGCGCCGGACCTTGCGGATGAGGTCGATCCCCATGGTGATGTTGCCCCACTGGTCGCTCCCGCCGAGCTGGAGCTTGCAGCCGAACGCGTCGAACAGATGGAGGTAGTCGTACGCCTGGAGCAGCATGTACGTGAACTCGGTGAACGAGATGCCGTGATCGGGTCGTTCGAGTCTGGCGCGGACCGACTCCTTGGTCACCATCTGGTTGACGGTGAAGTGCTTTCCCACGTCGCGCAGGAACTCGAGCGCGGTGATCGGCCGGAGCCAGTCGCCGTTGTCGACCAGGACCGCGCGTAGATCACCCGCCCCCGGCGAGAAGTCCAAGAACCTCTCCATCTGCGGTCGAATGCCCTCCAGGTTCCGCTTTATCTGGTCGTCGTCGAGCAAGGACCGTTCCTCGGTCTTGCCGCCGGGGTCGCCAATGAATGCGGTTCCTCCTCCTGCGACTGCAATCGGTTGATGACCCCCCATCTGTAGGCGTCGCAGCAGGCACAGCTGTTGCAGGTGGCCGACGTGAAGACTTTCTGCAGTCGGGTCGAAGCCGATGTAGCCGGTCAGATGTGAAGCGTCAAGGAGCTTTCGGAGGCCCGGGTCCGTCACCTGGTGGACCAGACCGCGAAACTCCAGATCCTCGAACAGAGAGCTCATCAGTGACGCGGGCTAGGACGCGACTTGTCCGAGCGCGGCGATGAGAGCGCGCATCCACGGCCCGAGGTCCTCGGGCGTGCGTGCCGAGATCAGGTTCTGATCCACGACGGTCTCCGCGTCCACCCAGTCGACCCCCGCATTGACCATGTCGTCGCGGATCGCACCGACGCTCGTGGCCCGTCGGCCTTTCAGGATCCCCGCGGAGATCGGCACCCACCCTGCATGGCATATGAATGCCACGGGTTTCGAGGCGGAGTCGAAGGCACGGACGAGATCGAGCACCGACTCGTAGCGGCGGAGCTTGTCGGGCGCAAACCCCCCCGGAACCACCAGCGCGTCGAACTCCGCCTCTGCCACCTCTTCGACGGTGGCGTCCACCGCCACGGGCCCATGGCCCTTCTTTCCCGTCACAGGCGACCGGTCGACACCTGCGATGACGACCTCCACGCCTTCCTCTTTGAGCCTGTAGAGCGGGTACAGGAGCTCCATGTCTTCGAATAGGTCTGCGGCGAGGATGAGGACACGTCGGCCGGTCAGTGACACGCCGGACACGTTACGCGTCCCGGCGGCCGCACCGGGTCACCGTCACCCGGCATCTGCGAGCAGGTCCGACACCCTCTTTGCAACCTCGGAATTGATCTCGTCGTGCAGCTGCACGTTCTCGTCGCGTGTCGGCACCCCGACACGCACGACGGTGGTGTGTTGCGCGCCTACCGAGGTCAGGAGTGCCTCTTCGAGCCCGGCGATGGTGGACACCTCCTCCACGGCCACCCCGAGGCCCCGCGCTGCAGCAGAGACGCCCGTGGACGGTGGCGTACCGAAGAGCTCGTCGAACGTCGCCGGCTCGACGCCGGCGCGCTGAGGGAGGAAGGAGAAGATCCCGCCGCCTCCGTTGTCCACCACGACGATCGTGATCGCTGGGGCCTCACCCTGCACACCGACGAGGGCCGTCAGGTCGTGGAGGAAAGCCAGGTCACCGACCAGGGCCACCACCGGGCCTCCGCCGGCGGCCGCGGCGCCCATGGCGGTCGAGACCACACCGTCTATCCCGTTCGCTCCGCGATTGGCGAGCACCCTGGGCGGGTCGTCGAGCGCCCCTCCGAACCACTCCAGGTCCCGAACGGGCATCGACGAGGCGACCACCAGCAGGGCGCCACCGCGAAGAGCTCCGACGACGGCGCGCGCCACCCCTGGTTCTGTCGCCTCCGGGTGCTCGGCGCACCACCTGGTGATGACTTCCTGTGCCGCCGACTCCGCGATCGTCCAGTTCCGGCGCCACGGCGCGCCGGTCGCGGATTTCTTCGACGTGGCAGCCAGGTGCGCGCCGACCGACCGGCACCACGAGGTGACATCGGCGTCCAGGACCGTGCCCGCGTCGCGATCGGGATCTTGAAATCGCCAGCGGTCGTCCAAGAGCACCTGCTCGGTTCCGGCAAGTGCCCAATCGTGGAGCCTGGTCGCAAGGACCCTCGAGGCGTGCGCAGACCCGATGCGCAACACGACGTCGGGACGGAGCGCGGCTCGCGGCGGCATCGCTTCTGAGGATCGCGTCACAGGCCGAGACGACTGAGGTATGACGCCGGCGGCACCCTGACAACGGGTCGGCGAGGACCGGCGCACCGAGTGCCTCGGCGGCGGCGAGGACGGCGTCCGGTGAGCCGGCTCCAGCTCCCACCACCACGAGGACACGCCTCCCCTCGAGTTGCGCGATGCCCGGAGGCTGCGGATCCCATCGGGCGTGGGACGAGGCGCCCACGCTCTCGACCCGGTGCCACGCAGATCCACCGTCTCGTGCTTGCGGGAGCGTGACGGGAACTCCGAGCAGTGGCTCGTCGAACGCAAGGTTGAGATGCGCAGGACCGGGGCCGAACGGTCCGTCCGAGGCTTCGGTCATCGCGCGTGCCGCCAAAGACCTCCAGATGTCACGCTCCGACCAACGCGCCACGCCTGGGTTCGCAGCGAAGCGGACGGCGTCGCCGAACAGGGCGGACTGCTCGATCGTCTGAGGAGCCCCGACGCCGTGCAGCCTCGGCGGCCGGTCAGCCGTGCAGACCAGCAGCGCGACGCCCGCGTGGTGCGCCTCGATCACACCGGCGTGCAGCTCAGCGGCTGCCGTCCCGCTCGTCGTGCATATCACCACCGCCCGCCCGGTCGCGAGCGCTGAGCCGAGGGCGAAGAACGCTGCCGACCTCTCGTCGAGCCGTACGTGGACCCTGATTCGGTCGTCGGAAGCGAGTGCCATGCAAAGCGGCGTGGAGCGCGATCCTGGACATACGACAGCATCCGTCAATCCGGCGCGCGCCCATTCGTCTACGAGGGTCGCGCAGAACGTCGCCTGCACATCGGGCTGCGACGGAGCGTCCATCGGTACGCTCATTGTCCGTGATCCACAGCGGCGCGAGTGCACTCGAGGTGCCCGGTCGCCTGGCGACCCTCGTCTTGCGCCCGGGCGGTGATCCTGTAGTCCTCGTGCACGGGTTCACCCAGAATTTCGCGCTGTTGGGCGGGATTTCCCGGCGCGCTCGACAACCAGGGCTGCCGAATCGTCGCCGTGGACCTTCCCGGGCACGGGCGATCCTCGGAGGTGAGGGCCGACCTCTACGGGACGGCGCGATTGTTGGCGGATACATGTGGGCCTGGCGACTACGTCGGCTACTCGCTCGGCGGCCGGGTCCTGCTTCACCTCGCGCTCTCGCGCCCCGACGTCGTCAGGCGCGCCGTGCTCGTCGGCGTGACAGCGGGGATCGAAGACGACGAGGAGCGCGCTGCCCGCGTTCGAGCCGACGAGTTGCTCGCCGAGCAGCTCGACGAGGCGGGTGACGACAAGTTGGCGCTCGGCGACTTCCTGGGGCGCTGGCTCGCAGGTCCACTGTTCGCGGATCTGAGCGAGGAGGCGGCCTGCATCACCCAACGCGTCGCGAACGACGCCGCCGGACTCGCATCCTCGCTGCGGCTTTGCGGGACGGGCAGGCAGGAGCCGTTGTGGGACCGCCTCAGTGAGCTGTCGATGCCGGTTCTCGTGCTCGCCGGCGAGAACGACGACCGGTTCTGTTCGCTCGCCCGCCGAATCGCCGGCTCGATTGGTCACAATGCGACCGTCGAGTTCATCCCGGGAGCCGGTCATGCCTGCCACCTCGAGATGCCGGTCGAGACCGCTCGAGCCATCGAGCGGTTCTGGTCGAACGCCTGACTCAAATCAGGATCCCCACCGCGAGCAGTGCGCCGGCGCATAGCTGCAAACGGGCGGTGCCGGCGAGCATCGGGAGCAGGTTGCGGCCTTCGGCGTCGCCGAGCGCCATCTTGGACGGGCTGAACGCGAGCGGGCCGGCGACGAAGCTGACGGCCGCCCACGGGCGGCGCCATGCTGCGATCGCGACGACGAAGATGGCCGCCGTGACGAGCGTGCCCACGTAGAGCACACCTGCGTTTCGCCGGCCGAGCCGGACAGCCAGCGTGCGTTTGCCTGCCTCGTGGTCGCCGGCGATGTCCCTCAAGT
Source organism: uncultured Acidimicrobiales bacterium (assembly GCA_963801315.1). Lineage (GTDB taxonomy): Bacteria > Actinomycetota > Acidimicrobiia > Acidimicrobiales > CAVXTF01 > CAVXTF01. The sequence goes on from CAWDEI010000007.1 coordinate 815,094, forward strand.
TGTTGGCCTGCAAGAGGGCAGCCGCCAGAAGCCCCACGGCCACAGATGCGAGAACGGCGACTTGAAACCCGGTGGTCGAGACGCGCACCCCCTCTACGTATGCCGAGCCGCATGTCGCAACGAGACCGAAGAAGCCGAGCACGAAGACCTCGCCGAGCCCCATGTAGCCGTAAGGGGCCGGCCCCCCGTGTAGAGCCAGCCGGCGGCGATGCACGCTGCTCCTACCGCGACGAGCCACCACGAGGTGTATGCCGCAAGCACCAGTCCGGCTATCGCTGCGACTCCGAACGACACGGCACTCGCCGTCGCCACCGAACGAGCCGACGCCAGTCCCGATGCCACCAGCCTTACCGGTCCGACCCGAGCCTTGTCGGTGCCCCGCACCCCGTCGGAATAGTCGTTCGCGTAGTTGGTGCCGATCTGGACGGCGAAGGACACGACAAGTGCGAGCGCTCCCCTCCACCATTCCAGCCTGTGCGCGCCCAGCCACCACCACGCAACCGCCGTACCGACCGCGACCGGGACGATCGCCGCAGGTAGCGTTCGCGGCCGCGCGCCCAACAGGAAGAGCCGGAACCCGGCGAGCTGGGCCGGCTCCGGCGCCGCAGACGCTCGTCTGTTCACGGACGGCGCGGGAAGCGCGAAAAGTCCGGTGGCCGGTGCTCCTTGAAGGCGTCGCGGCCTTCTTGGCCTTCCTCTGTCATGTAGAAGAGCATCGTCGCATCGCCCGCCAGCTGTTGTATTCCGGCGAGGCCGTCGTCGGCGGCATTGAACCCGGCTTTGAGCATTCGAAGCGCGATCGGCGACAGCTCGAGCATCCTGCGGCACCACGCCACCGTCTCGGTCTCGAGGTCTCCTACTGGCACGACGGCGTTCACGAGACCCCATTCGAGCGCCTGCTCGGGCGTCGTACTGGCGGCAGAGGAACCAGATCTCCTTCGCGCGCTTCAACCCGATCGTGCGCGCCAGCAGGCCCGACCCGTACCCGCCGTCGAAACTGCCGACCATCGGCCCGGTCTGGCCGAACCGCGCGTTGTCCGCGGCGATCGAAAGGTCGCAGACGAGGTGGAGCACGTGGCCGCCGCCGATCGCGTAGCCGGCGATCATCGCGACGACCGGCTTAGGGAGCCTTCTTATCTGGATCTGCAGGTCGAGCACGTTCAGCCGGCCGATGCCGCGGCGCGCGACCTCGTCGTCACCGATGTACCCGTCGTCCCCGCGTATGCGTTGGTCCCCGCCGGAGCAGAACGCATCGGGGCCTTCTCCTGTGAGGACCACGACGCCGACATCCGGGTCGTCCCGGGCAACGTTGAAGGCGTCGCTCAGCTCGAACAGGGTCTGTGGCCTGAAGGCGTTCCTCACCTCCGGCCTGCAGATCGTGATCTTGGCGATGCCTTCTGCAACCTCGAGCCTGATGTCGCCGTAGTCCCCCACCGCCTCCCACTTGGGGGCGGGGAGGTCCTTCAGCTCGGCGAGGGGGTCCTCGTGACCTCGAGACGGATCTTTACCTGGAGACCCTTTGCGACCTGAAGCACGCGGCCGTTCAGCCAATCTTGTGAGTGGTTGCTCGCACGGTCGGTACGCTACCGGCCCGTGCCTCGCCTGGTCGCCCTGGACCTGCCCTGGGGCGACGGTTTCGTCCGAGCCCTCGAAGAGACATGGGCGTCGGGCGACGCTGTTGCCCCCCTCGATCCCCGGTCTCCCGCCGCCGGCCGCCCGCGAGCTGGTGGCGGCGATCCGACCCACCCATGTCGTCGGTCCCGACGGCGAACGCGTGGCGCTGGACGGCAGGGGTTCCGACAGAGCCGGGCGACGCTCTCGTGGTTGCCACGAGCGGTTCGGGAGCTGTCCCGAAGGCGGTGGTGCTGACCGAGGCGCCGTGAAGGAGTCCGCCGAGCAGACATCTCGGCGGCTCGGGGTGGATCCGGGCAGAGACAAGTGGCTCGCCTGCATACCGCTCAGCCACGTCGGCGGTCTCGGCGTTGTCACCCGGTCGGTCATCACAGGCACCCCTCTGGTCGTTCACGACCGCTTCGACGCGGCTGCGGTCGAGGCCGAGGCGTGTCGCACGGCGTGACCCTCGTGTCACTGGTGGCAACCGCTCTCGCCCGGGTGGACGCTTCGTTGTTCCGGGCGGTTCTTCTCGGTGGGGCGGCCCCGCCGAGCGAGTCTGGCACCGAACGTCGTCACGACATACGGGATGACCGAGACCTGCGGAGGCGTGGTCTACGACGGGGTCCCACTCGCTGGGATCGAGGTCGCAGTCGATGACGGGGGAACCGCCGGCAACGCCGGCGAGGTGCTGGTGAGGGGACCCATGCTCCTCAGGGCGTACCGCGACGGCTCCGACCCGAAGCTTCCGGGTGGATGGCTGCCGACCGGGGATGCCGGCCGGATAGACGAGCACGGGACGACTGCAGGTGTCGGGGCGGATCGCAGAGACCATCAACACCGGCGGTGAGAAGGTGTGGCCCGCCTCGGTCGAGCAGGTGATAGCCGATCACCCGAAGGTCGCCGAGGTCGCGGTCTGCGGCCGGCCAGATCCCGAATGGGGCGAGCGGGTTGTCGCGTTCGTGGTCCGAGCGGACAACTTCGGACCCGGTCGGGCTGGACGAGCTCGGGTCGGGTTGCAGTAGCAGCTGCCCGGATGGGCGGCACCACGCGAGCTCGTGCTGATGGACGCGCTGCCCCGGACCCCGTCGGGAAAGGTCGCTCGCCGGCTGCTCCCCTAGCCGGCTGCTCCCTAGCCGGGGGTCGCACCGTGCGGCGCATCTGGAGCCGATAGGCGAAGAGCCGAGTCGACGGAGATCTCGCAGACGGGCGTCAGCCGGTGCAGACCGTGGGGTTCCAGGGCTCGTCTGCGTGTTGGTGACCACATTCGGAGGCGGAGGTTGTGCCGTCGCAGTGGTCGGTGCCGCCGGTCGTCGAAGAGACGCCGCCCTGCACACTGGCGAACGTGGATCCCACAGTCAATATGACCGAGCGGCCCGAGAGTGCGGATCCGCCGCGAGCTCGGTGCAGCCGGATATCGAGGCCGCAAGCTGCTGGGCTACCGCCTCGTTGCCCGGGCGCGTATTGGATCTGGCTCGTCGTGTAAGCTGAACGAAGAGGCGTTCCCGGTGCCCGTCACCGTGTATCCGGCTCTCATGAGATCGCCGGACACGGTAGCGGCGAGCCCGCTCGTCCCGTCACCGTTCAGGACATCGACATGGATCGACGATGCGGGCACCGTCGTCGACGCGCCGCTATGGATCCGGTGGGCTTGGAGCTGGGTCTCGCAGGTGGTCGTCCCGAACGCCTTGAACTGACTGATCATCGAGTTCGCGTAGGGCTGGGCCGCCTGGAGGACGTCAGCGCCTCCGGATGTCGTCAGCTCGCTCGTGGGCAGTGTCTCGGTCTTGAGCGCGTTGACGCCGACGGAATGGAACCCTTCCGCCAGGCCGAGAAGCTGTCCTTTGAAGGCATTGTTGACCGTGATGTCGGTCGTCAGGGCACCGAGGAAGGCATTGATCGAGAAGCGGGTCGGTGATCTTTTGGTGCGACCGGGTGATCATGGCCCTGAAGAAGACATCCTGACGCTGGATGCGGCTGAAATCGCTTTGGACGTCCGCGTTCCACGTGCCGTTCTGGAAGTAGAAGAGGTGGCGGCTGCGGACCAGGGCCAGAGCCTGTGTCCCGTTCACCAGCTGGCATCCCGTCTTGGTTATGTTCAGACCGCTATAAGAGTCTTTGACCGGCATCGAGAAATCGAGATATATCCCGCCGAGCGAGTTGACCATTCCCTCGAGTCCGGGGAAGTTGATCTCGGCAAAGTCGTTGATGGGAATCCCGAGGTCGTCCTCGATGGTCTGCACGAGAAGGCTCGGACCATTATTGAATGCCGAGTTGATCCTGTTCATCCCCGAGATGTCAGGAACGTTGCCCGGGATGTTCACCCACAGGTCGCGCGGGATCGACATGAGAAGCACCTGATGGGTGGCGGGCACCACGCGCGCCACGATCGTCACGTCCGACCGTTGCCCCCCTGTGCCTGGGCGCTGCCGAATTGCGACGCTTCCGACGGGTCATCCACGAATTGACGGGAGTCCGACCCGATGAGCAGGACCGTGAACGGCTGGCCCGGCGGCGGCTGCGACGCAAGTCGCGCAGCTGGCCGTCTTCACCTGTGAGCCGGTAGTTCACATACACGATCGCGCCACGACGAGCATGACGAGGATCAACAGCAATGATCCCAGGGCAATGAAGGCGCGCTTCGGCCAGCGCCGGACCGGACGCAAGTCCGTGCCGACCGCGGCTGCGGGTCTTCTTCGATCCGCGGTGAGACGGCGGAGCTTGGGGAGGGGGCGCGACGATGGTCACGGGAAGCACGATTCTACCGGGGGGTACCCACTGAAAACGGGTCATGACGCCCGGTTGGGGTGCAAGCCGTGTCGCTATTGCGTCACCGTTGCCGATACCGGATGGGGCCGCAGCGTCTACGCCTAGGTCGTGTAGATGTACGCGGCGCCGGCGTTGAAGCCGGTCCCCGGGGAACCGAAGATGCTCGACTCAGCCTGCCACCGCCGCAGCGTCGCCGAAGCTGTCCCCGGGAGTCGAAGCCGGGTCGTGCAGGGTGACCATCGGTGAGGTGGCCCAACCCGAGCTGCCGAGCTTGAACACGTATCCCGAACCCGACCGGAATCGGCCGCCCGGGGCCACCGACGACTGCGGTCGTCCCGGAGATGGATACCGATTGTCCGAAATCGTCGTTAGCCGTGGCGCCGGGTCGTCGAGTGTGGCTGCCGGTGAGGTCGTCCACTTGTTGCCCTTCTTGTCGCCCGACTTGTTGCCTTTCACGTAGATATATGCCGCGCCTTCGGCGGAGTCCGATCCGGAGGCTCCCACGATCGTGGTGACCTCCGGTAACCGAAACGGAATCTCCGAAGTCGTCGTCAGCGGTGGCGGCCGGGTCATCGAGGGTTGCTGTCGGTGAGGCCGGGCCATCCCGAAGTGCTCTGCTTGTAGATGTACGCAGCCCCGGCGGATGCGTCGTGCCGTCGGCGCCGACGATGGCGACCTTGCCAGATACCGCGACAGCGCTGCCGAATTCGTCACCGAGGCTGGCCGCCGGGTCGTGCCAGGTGACCGAGGGTGCCGTCGGCCAACCAGAAGGAGTCATCGGTGTACACGTACGCCGTTCCCACTCCCGTCCCGTGTCGGCGCCGACGACGCTGTGCCGTCCGACATCGATACCGATGCGCCGAACGAGTCCTCGGCCGGTGCGGTCGGATCGGCAGCGTAACGGTCGGCGAGGCGGACCAACCGGAGCTACGCCAACGTCGTAGATGTAGGCCGCCCCTGAACCGGCAGTCGGCGCCAGGAGCGCCGACGATGGCGGTGGCCCTGCAAATAGAGACCGACAGACCGAAATCATCATTCGAAGTTGCTCCGGGGTCTTGCAACGTCGCTGTACCGGCGAGGTCGGCCACCAGTAGGTGCGCCTGCTTGTAGATGTACGCGACACCGGCGTCGGCGTCGGTCTCGTAAGAGCCGACGATCGCTTCTTTCGCGGAGACGGCAACCGAGGTGGCGAAGTTGTCGTTCGTCTCGGAGGCCGGGTCCTGCAAGGTTGCCTTCAGCTTCCCGACCGTCAGGTCCGGTCGTGCGGATCGCTCGGCCGCTTGCGCTCGAGGTGCCGCGAATCCAATCGCGACGACTGCAAGCAACCCGAAAACGCCGATGATTTTCAACGACAATCTGCGGTTCATGGCCCCGCCACCTTTCCCCCCTGGGGACCTCACAGGATCCTCACACCCTCTCGTGATCTTTTATCACGAAGAGAAGTGAAAACTCGGGACTGGCGGCACAACTGTCGCGGCGCCGTGCGCGAATTGCCGCTTCGTTGTCTGCTGAGCCGTTTCGAACTATGACAGCTCAACGCGCCTGGTCAGATGAACCTGCTCCAGCAGCCGCCGATCATGTGAGACGAGCACGATCGTTCCTCCGAATGACTCGAGTGCGAGCTCGAGCTGCTCGATCGCGGGAAGGTCCAGATGGTTAGTCGGCTCGTCGAGCACCAGCAGGTTCACGCCACGCGCCTGGAAGGTCGCGAGCTCTGCGCGAGTTCGTTCGCCCGGTGAGAGCGATGCTCCCGACCGCGTCACGTGGTCTGCCCCGAGACCGAACTTGGACAGCAACGTGCGCGTCTCGGTAGTCGAGAGTCGCAACCGGGAGCGGACCGCCTCGAGCAAGGTCGTCGCTTGTGACAAGGAGTTGCGTTCCTGGCCGAGCTCTCCGACGACCACTCCTGGGCCGAGGTGCCGTGCGCCTGCTTCGAGCGGGATGCGCCCGAGCATCGCGGCGACGAGCGTCGACTTTCCCGCGCCGTTCGCTCCCACGATGGCAAGACGATCGCCCCACGAGATCTGCAGGTCGATGGGCCCTAGCCGGAAGCTTCCACGCACGATGACCGCGCCGTCGAGCCGGGCGACGACATCGCCGGAGCGGTGGGTCTCGTTGATCGTGAAGCGGAGCTGCCAACCTTCCCAGGGTTTGTCGACGACCTCGAGACGCTCCGACTCGCGCTCGGTCCGCCTGGCGCGTGCCGCCAGCTTCTCCGTGCGGTTGATTCGGAAGTCGCGCTGTGCCTTGTCGTTGTCGCGCGGACTGCGCTGCTCTCTGCGGACGCCGGTCGTCGCCCACTCGCGCTCGCGCCTTGCGCGTGCATCCAGGACACGCTTCGCGCGTCTCGTACAGGGCGTGAGCCTCTTCTGCATGACGCCTCGCAGTCGCCCTCTCCTCTTCGTAAGCGCGCCAACCCCCTTCGAAGAGGCTCGCAGTGTGATCGTGCTCGTCGAGCTCGAGCACCGCGGTCACCGTGCGTTCGAGGAACGCCCTGTCGTGGGACACGACGACTGTCGCCCCCTTTCGCGATGTCACGAGGTCCTCGAGCCGGGCCAGGCCTTCGAAGTCCAAGTCGTTGGTGGGCTCGTCGAGAAGAAGGATGTCGGCCGGCGAGAGTGCCACTGCGCCGAGCGCGAGCTTCGCCGCCTCTCCGCCCGAAAGGACCGAGGTGTCCCGTTCTGACAGCGCTTCCAAGCCGGCTTCCGACAGCACCGAGTCGACCGCCCGGTCCGGGTCGGTGCCGAACGCCGAGACCCGCTCCAGCGCGCTCGCATAGCGGTCGGCTGCTCCCGGCTCGTCGGCGCCAAGTGCCTCCGCAGCTTGCCCGAGCTCCCGAACGGCAACTTCGATCCCGCTGGTTCGCACTAAGGCCTGGCGGACGGTCTCGGCCCGACCGACGTCGGCAACGCGTTCCTGATCCACGTAGACACAAGAGGCGCCGGGCGGAGACAGATCGATCGTGCCCGAATCCGGGACCTCGATGCCTGCGAGCACCTTCAGCAGCGTGGACTTCCCGACACCGTTCGGACCGACCACTCCGAGGCACGTTCCGGGTCCGATGGTGAACGAGACGTTCGTGAGCACCGGTTCGGCGCCGCGGTCGAGACATACGTCTCGGCAAACCAGGGTCGCCCTGGTCGATTGCGGGCCGTACGCGACAGTTCTCGACGAGGATTTGGGACGGGTGGGCACTTGCAACCTCCAGACAGTCGGCTCCTGACGAGCGCGCGTCACGCCGCACGCTTCGAGGTTCGATGCGTCTGGATCAACCCACGGGGACAGATTAACCGACCCCGGCCACACGGCCTGACGGTCAGATCCCGCCGCTCGCGACGACCATCGCGCCGCCGTCGATCACGAGGACATGGCCCGTTATCCACGAAGCAGCATCCGATACCAGGAACAGACCGGCCCGGGCGATGTCCTCGGGCTCGCCCAGCCGCTTGAGCGGTAGCCGGCGAGCCACTGCGTCACCGGCCGGTTCCCACAGCGCTCTTGCAAACTCCGTCCTTACGAGTCCCGGAGCGAGTGCGTTGACACGGACCTTGGGCCCGAGCTCGCCCGCCAGTTGCCGCGTGAGGTGCGCGAGTGCCGCCTTGGTCACGTTGTACCAACCGATCCCCGGCTCGACGGACAGCCCTCCCACCGACGAGATGTTCAGCACTGCCCCGCCGTTGGACTGCATCGAGGCCCGCCAAGCGAGCTGCGTCCAGTGAAGCGCCGCCTCTTGGTTCACGAGGACGGTCTTGCGTACCTGCGATGGCTCTATATCGATGATCGGCCCGAAGTAGGGATTCGTCGCAGCGTTGTTGACCAGGATGTCGAGCGACCCGAACTGGTCGACGGTGGCCCGGACGCACTCTTGCGCCTGGTCGGCGTCACCGGCATTCGCCGCGTGCCAGGCGACCTCGCCGCCGACAGCAGCGATATCAGCGGCGGCCTGCTCGAGTGCCTCGGGCTTGCGCGAGGAAAGCATGACCTTTGCGCCCGATCGAGCGAAACACAGAGCCATCGCTTTCCCGATCCCCCGGCTCGCACCAGTGACCAGGGCGACCTTGCCATCCAGACGGAGCTCCACGTGGGAACCATATGACCTTCGTGCCGGCCGTGCCGGACCCGTCATAGCATCGGTTCGAGCTATGGGCGGATCTCGAGCATTCGGAAGCATCGCGGGCGGAGCCCGTCACGACGGGGACGGGGCGGGGTGAACAGGCTCGCGTCGGAGCCGAGCCCGTACCTGCGCCAGCACTCCGAGAATCCGGTCGACTGGTACCCGTGGGGTGAAGAGGCGTTCGCCGTCGCGCGTGCCGCCGACAAGCCGGTGCTCCTGTCTGTCGGCTACTCGGCATGTCACTGGTGCCATGTGATGGCCCACGAGTCGTTCGAGGACGCCGCCACTGCTGCAGACATCAACTCGGCGTTCGTCGCCGTGAAGGTCGACCGCGAGGAACGACCGGATGTGGACGCCGTGTACATGGAAGCAGTGCAGGCCATGAGCGGCCGCGGCGGTTGGCCGATGACCGTCTTCCTCACACCGGACGGTAGGCCCTTCTTCGCCGGCACCTACTTCCCCGTCACCGACACGCACGGCATGCCGGGCTTCCGCCGGGTCCTCCGAGCGATCGACGAGGCTTGGAAGCAAAAGCGCGGCGATATCGAGAGGCAGGCCGACGAGCTCTCGGATTCCGTCCGGCGGCGTGCCGGGCTCGCCGACCACCTGCTGTCTGCCACCGAGGTGCGAGACGACGAGGGCCTGCATTGGGCGCAGGTCTCGAAGCGACTCATGGACCAGGCGATGGCCGAGCTCGCGGCACGCCACGATCCACTACACGGGGGCTTCGGTCCCGCTCCGAAGTTCCCCCAGACGGCGCTGATCGAGCTCTGCCTGCGCCACCACCGCACCCGAGACGACTCCGGGTCTCTCGACATAGCCACCAAGACGCTCGAGGCGATGGCGGCGGGCGGCATCTACGACCATCTCGGCGGAGGATTCGCGCGCTACTCGACCGACGACACATGGACGGTTCCCCACTTCGAAAAGATGCTCTACGACCAGGCGGGCCTCGTGCTCTCATACCTGCACGGATGGCAGCTGACCCGGGATCCCCGGTTCGTGCAGGTGGTGGAGGAGACTGTCGATTACGTCCTGCGGGACCTGCAGGCTCCCGGTGTGGCAGGCCTGTGTGCCGCCGAGGACGCTGACTCTTCGGGCGTCGAGGGTCTGTTCTACACGTGGACTCCCGACGAGATCCGCGCGGTGCTTGCACCATCTGTCGCTTCTGCCGCCATCGACTGGTACGGCGTCACGGGCGCGGGGAACTTCGAGGGGCGGTCGATTCTCAGAAGACCTATGGGCGCAACGCTGGAACGACCGCCCGAAGTCGAGCGCGCGCGAGCGGCGCTCTTCGAGGCAAGGTCGAGCAGGATCCGTCCGGGGCGCGACGACAAGGTGCTCACCGAATGGAACGCCATGTTCGCCTCGTCGCTCGCGCAGGCGGCTGCGGCGACCGGTCGCGAGGATTGGGCGGAGCGCGCCGTTCGGATCGGAAGGTTCCTGCTGTCCGACCTGCGCAGGCCCGACGGGCGCTTCATGCGTTCGTGGCAGGGAGGAAGCGCGCGGCACCTGGCATACGCCGCCGACTACGCGTGGGTCGTCGACTGCTTCACGCGACTGGGTGAGCTGACGGGCGCCGACGAGTGGCTCGGGCACGCATCGGACACCGCCCGCGGCATGCTCGAGCTCTTCTCAGACGAGAGCACGGGGGCACTGTGGAGCACGGGGTCCGACGCGGAGCCGATCCTGGTTCGTCCTGTGGACCTGTTGGACGATGCAACCCCGTCTGCCGCCTCGGTCGCGGCGGGGGCGATGCTCAGGCTCGGCGCCCTTACGGGGGACCAGAGCCTCGTCCGGCCGGCAGAGCGTCTGCTCGCCCTGCTCGTCCCCATCGCCTCCGATCATCCGCTAGCGGTCGCAAATGCCATCGGCGCCATGGCGCTAGCGGGGGGTGGCGTCCTCGAGGTCGCGGTAAGAGGTGACCGGCCGGACCTGCTCGACTGCGTACGCGGTCGCTACGAGCCTGACGCCGTGGTGTCCTGGGGCGAACAGACCTCCTCGGCCGGTGCCGACCGCGGGCCCGGACCAGGCGCATACGTCTGCCACCGCAACACCTGCCTGGCCCCCGCCACGACAGTCGACGAACTGTCGTCCCAATTGGACCGCGAAGGCACGTGGACCGACCCGCCGCTCGCCCCAATAGGAGCGTTCAACTGGACCGGCTCGGTCGCGTCTGGCACCGTATCCACGCTTCATGAGGCGAGTGAAGGCAGAGTTTCGGGATGAGCACGTACGAGACGGCGGACCCCGAAGCGCAGATCGCCCTCAGCCCCGAAGACCTACGCGGCCGCCACCGGCACTCGAAGAAGGGGCGCTCGAGACCGCCCCGGGACAGGGCATCCGACGCCTGGGCTCCCGACAACAGGGCACCCTTTGCGAGGACACCAGTTGCCAGGACGCAGAGTACGCGCAGGTTCATGGTGCTCGCGAGCGGTCCTGACGACGTCGCTGCGGTGGACATGCGCTCGGGTGCCCTCGCCCGGCTGCGGGTGCGCCGAGTTCGGTAGGCAGAGTCGGAGCTCAAGGCCTTCGACCTGGTCGAAGCAAGCTTGTCGGCCGACCCCGAGCGCGACGATCTCGCACACCCCGAGGCGATCTCGATCGACGGGTTCCCCGAGGTGGTCGGCTCGGCACCCAAACGCCAGGCCCGGCGGCAGACTAAGAGCGCTGGTCGCCCCGAACGAGCGTCACCTGCTCGGGTTCGCCGGATCGGCAGCCCCCTACTGGGAGTTCCGCGGGATGCGACCCTCGCTCGCCCTGGTGGCGCCTGCGCTCGGTCCGCTGCTGTTCCGCCGCCAGACCGACGACACGACCTGGGCGCGGTTCGGGTGGTCGCGAAGCGACAACTGGCTCCCGGTGGAGGACGACCAGGCCATCTCGTGCCTTTGGTCGGCCGGACGCGACAAGCTCACCGGCAAGGATCTTGCAGCGGCCATCGGGTTTCGGCCCGAGATACCTTCTCGTCGCCCTGACCCCGCCCCGCTCGGGCCATTGCTACAAGACGATCGTGGCGCTCCTCCCAAGGCCGTAACGTCGCCGCCGCTACCCGAGCCCTGAGCGCGCTCTCTTGGCACCCTGATCGTGACCTGCCGCTGCACCGGCCTTCGCAGGCCGGTTTGCGTCAGTGGCCGTTTCGGCTGGCGGCGATCCGTCCCGACGCGAGGTCCTCGGCCATGGCCCAGCCGAACACGACGAGGCGGTCTCCGCGTCGCGCTGTCCATCTCGGCGAGCAGCTCGAGCACCTCGGCCAGGCGGCGGGCTCGACCTTCGGGCCTCCGTGGTCGAGCGCCCCGGTCGTGGAGCCGTCGCCGGCAAGCACGAAGGTCCGGTCGTCGATGCGGGTCTCTGCTCCGAACCGCTTGGCGAGACGCCGCGCCCACGCCCTCTCCTCACCCGAGGCCTTGTGCCCCGGCCTCGGCACCACGTCTGACAGCCCGACGAAGGCCCAGAACCCCTCAGGAGCGGCGATCCGGGTCCCGACGAGGACGTCCTCGTCGGGGAAGGCCAGCAAGCGCCCTTCGGTACTGGTCGGCCATCAGATGGCGCAGGACGCGTCTGCCTTGGCCGTGCGGTCGATCGAGGCCAGGCCCAACGAGCAGCGACGGGTGTACCGCCGATTCGCTCGAGAGTGCAGAACGAGTACCCGCGCAGCTTCTTTCCCTCGCGTACGTGGGTGATGAGCACCCACTCCTCGCGCTGCTTCGAAAGGAAACCGACCTCGAACTGCGGATCACGCTCTGAGCACAAGTCGCCCATCTCGGCGAGCTCCGCGTCGCTCAGTGACTGTGCAGTCCTTCGTATCGACCTCAAACGGCATCGCCTGCTCCGTCCTCTGTCCGGATGTGTCCCCCTGCAGATGCCAGGTGGCGAGCGGCGGACCGTCCGTCTGGCCGCGCAGGGCCCATACCAGAATACGGGAACGGCGCTGACACAGGCACATCCACGCTGGTTGTGGCCGCTGAGAGGCCACCTTTCTGCGAGGTCGGAGGCACATTTGGCACCGGACGCCGACGGCGGCCGGGGCCGTCCAGGTTCAGACCGTCACCAGCCGTGATTCGGACCCTGCGAGGCGACTCCGGCGACGGGTCGGGCTCGCCCATCACCGCGCCCGGGCCGAGCAAGGTCGAGGAGCTCGCCGACGAGGCCCGCGACGCTGTCGACGTTGAACTGGGAAGGCAGCCGCAGGGTCTTCTGACCCACGTTCAGGAAGACCGGCTCGTCGCCCGGGTGGTCCGAGAGAATCGCCTTCAGTCGCTCCAACAGGCCGTCGGTGAGCGCGTTCAGAGGGAAGCCGGAGGCGCAGCTCGCGTGCGCCCTCGGCGACGAGCGTCGGGAACGACAGCTCCATGCAGACGAGCTTCACCTGCTCGTCGCGAGTGTCTATCCGCCCTTTCACCACGACGACCCCGTCGTCTGCGAGGAGCGCCCCGTATACCTGCATCACCTTCGGGAACACGAACACCTCGATCGAGCCGCCGAGATCCTCCAAGAAGAACGTCGCCCATCAGCTCGCCGCGCTTCGTGTAGCGCGGTTGAGCCCGGTGACGATCCGCCCGACCACCTTCACCTGGCCGTCTCGCACCGACGCCGGCAGGGCGCCGGCGCTCACCGCGGCCGAGTCGTCGAGATCCTTCAGCTCCGCGATGCTGCACTCGGTCAGCCGGGCGAGCGCTGACTCGACCCCGCGCAGCGGGTGGTCGCTCACGTAGAGGCCGAGCATCTCCTTTTCGAACGCGAGCCTCTGGCCTTGTCGAACTCCTGATCGCCGATCGGCACCCGGGCATCGCCGAACCCTTCGAAACCTGTCGGGGCCGACCCCGGGTCGTCGGTCTCGAGACACGAGAACAACGTCGAGATCCCGGCGTCCTCCTCGCGGCGGCGCTCGAGGGTCCTGTCGACGATGTCCTCCGACGACGAGGCAGAGCCCCATCCTCGGATGACCGAGCGAGTCGAACGCTCCCGCCTTTGGCGAGCGACTCCACGGTCCGCTTGTTGAGCACGACCGGGTCGACGCGCCGGCAGAAATCGTAGAAGTCGGCGAATGGGCCGTTCGCCTCGCGCTCGGCGACGATGCGCTCCACGAGCCCCTCCCCGACATTTCTCACCGCCGCAAGTCCGAACACGATGCGGCGCCTGCCTTCGGAGTCCGATGGACGGGGTGAACTCGGCCGCCGAGCTGTTCACGTCGGGGACGAGCACCTCGATCCGCTGCGCCCTGCACTCGCCGAGATAGACCGCTGTCCTGTCCTTGTCGTCCTTCACCGACGTGAGCAGGGCGGCGAGGTACTCGACCGGGTAGTGCGCCTTCAGCCACGCCGTCTGGTACGCGATCAGGCCGTAGCCGTACGCGTGCGACTTGTTGAACGCGTAGTCCGCGAAGGGCTCGATTATGTCGAAGAGCTGCGTCCCGCAGCTTGCTCCCGTAGCCGGTCGCCTCGCAGCCTGCGACGAACTTCTCGCGCTCTGCGGCGATGAGAGAACGGATCTTCTTCCCGCAGGCCTTCCTCAGGTTGTCGGCCTCCTCGAGCGAATAGCCCGCGAACTTCTGGGCGGCCCGCATCATCGACTCCTGGTAGATCATCAGCCCGTACGTGTCGCCGAGCACCGCCTCCATGTCGGGATGCAGGTGCGTGATCGGCTTGCGGCCGTTCTTGCGGTCCGCGTAGTCCTTGTGCATGTTCGCCGCCATCGGGCCCGGCCGGTAGAGGGCGACGAGTGCAGCCACGTCGTCGAAGCTCACCGGCGCGAGCGACCGCATGAGCGATCGCATCGGGCCACCCTCCAACTGGAAGACGCCGATCCCATCGCCGCGCCTCAGCATCGCGAAGACCTCGTCGTCGTCCGAGCGGCAGGTGGTCGATGTCGGGTCTCGTCCCGGTGGTGCGCTCGATCAGGTCGAGGGCCCGTTCGATGACCGACAGGTTCCTCGAGCCCGAGGAAGTCCATCTTCAGCAGGCCGAGCTCTTCGACCCCGTGCATCTCGTACTGGGTCACGAGGGGAGCCTCTGATGGGTCCTGCCCGCTCTCCGGCTTGCGCTGCACGGGCAGGTGCTCGGTCAGCGGATCGCGGGTGATCACCACCGCGGCGGCGTGGATACCGTCCTGCCTGCGCAGGTTCTCGAGACCCTTGGCGACGTCTATGACCCGCTTGGCCTCGGGGTCCTGCTCGTACATCGCACGCAGGTCCGCCGCGGCGACGTAACCGTCCTCGTGGCCTTCTTTGCGGTCGAGGCATGCGTGCAGCGGCGTGTCGCGGCCCATCACGAGCGGTGGCATGGCCTTTGCGATCCTGTCGCCGACTATGTACGGGTAGCCGAGGACCCGGGCGGCGTCGCGCACGGCCGCACGCGCCTTTATGGTCGAGAACGTGACGACCTGTGCGACATGGTCGGCGCCGTACTTCTCGGCGGCGTAGCGGATCATCTCCGCCCGGTAGCGCTCGTCGAAGTCCATGTCGATGTCGGGCATCTGCTTGCGACCCGGGTTCAAGAAACGCTCGAACAGCAGGTCGTAGCGGATCGGGTCGAGGTCCACGATGCCGAGGCAGTACGCGACGCAGCAGCCGGCGGCCGACCCGCGCCCAGGGCCGACGCGGATGCCCTTCGACCTGGCATAGTTGATCAGGTCGCCGACGACCAGGAAGTAGGCCGAGAAGCCCATCGAGCTGATGACACCGAGCTCGAATTCGAGCCGCGCGTACACGGCTTCGGGCAAGTCGGGCGACCGTACCTGCGCGCAGCTCCCTCGAACGTCAGATGCGCGGAGGTACGCGTCGGACCGCTCCTCGTGGGTCGCGCCCGGGAAGCCCTTCGGGAACAGGGAATTGGGGCAGAGCCGCAACGCCGAATTCGATCTCCACCGACGCGCGCTCCGCGATCTGGAGGGTCGAGTCGCATGCATCGGGCAGCTCCGCGAAGAGATGGCGCATCTCCGCGGCCGACTTGAGGTAGTGCTCGTCCCCGTCGAACTTGAAGCGGTTGGGGTCGTCGATCGTGGCGCCCGTCTGGACGCATAGAAGTGCATTGTGCGCCTCGGCATCCTCGCGATGCGTGTAGTGCGAGTCGTTGGTGGCGATGAGCGGAGCGCCTATGGCTCGTGCGATGCGCACGAGGCCGGGATTCGTCCTGCGCTGCTCGGCGAGCCCGTGATCCTGTAATTCGACGAAGAGGTTGCCGCGCCCGAAGACGTCCTGCAGGCGCGCCGCTAGGTGCTGTTGCACGTTCCTCGTCACCGGCCAACAGCGCCTGGAGCACCACCCCGCCGAGGCAGCCGGTCGTTGCGATGACGCCTTCGTGGTAACGCTCGAGCAGCTCCCAGTCGACCCGCGGCTTGTAGTAGTAGCCCTCGAGGTAGGCGGCCGAAGAGAGCTTCATCAGGTTCCTGTAACCGGCCGTCGTCTCGGCCAGCAGCGTCAGGTGGTAGTAGAGCTTCTTCCCGCCGTCTGTGTCGCCGCCCGTGTCGTCGAGACGACCGCGGCGAACCGGGCGCTCGTGGCGCGACTCCGCCGCCATGTACGCCTCGGTGCCGATGACAGGGTTGATTCCCGGCTTCGCGGCATGCACGGTAGAAGTCGAGGACCCCGTACATGTTGCCGTGGTCGGTGATGCCGAGCGCCGGCTGGCCGTCTGCGACGGCGGCGGCGACGAGGTCGCTCACCCTGGCGGCCCCGTCGAGCATCGAGTACTCGGTGTGGGTGTGCAGGTGGGTGAACGACCGCTCACCAGCCATTGCCGCTCCTCCTCAGACCCTGCGGCCTGCTGTCTTCCCGCCGGAGGCGCACCCGGCCCGTCGAAAGCCGACGGGGATCTGGGTCCCTAGCGGGAGCACTCTCGTTACTTACAGCCCTGTCATTCGACGATAGCGCAAGGCACCTTCACCGGGTCGTGGAGAAACTGGGGATTTCGGCCCGTCGGGCGCTTTCGTCGGCAAGATCTCTCACGGGTCCGGGTCTCTCAGAGATACTGGTCTCTCACAGATAGGGGCCTGCCCTGCTCGTGGCTCGGCGGCTCGCCCGGAGGGAGCCCCTGCGGCGCATCTCTTCTAGCTGGGCCCTGGCGGCCATCTGCTGCGCCACCAACGTCGCCTGGATCCCGTGGAACAGACCCTCGAGCCAACCGACGAGTTGGGCCTGGGCGATGCGGAGCTCGGCCTCCGACGGGACCCTGTCGTCGAAGGGAGGCGTCATCCTGTCCAGCTCGTGGGCGAGGTCAGGGCTGAGCGAATCGGCAAGCTCGTGGACCGAAAGCTCGTAGATCTCCGCGGAGCCGGATGCGGCTCTGCTCGTCGAACGGCGCCGCTCGCACCTCGTCAAGGAGCTGCTTCACCATCGAGCCGATGCGCATCACCTTGGCCGGTTGCTCGACGGCTTCTTCGTGGCCCGTCGCCGGGCTTTGCGTCCTCGCGGGCTGAAGGAGCACGATCTCGGGACTCTCGTTGGTCTCGCTATCGTTCTGACAGCGTCTGGTTCCGTCATGCTCCCGATCCTTCCTTGACAGGTCGCGTTCGATCGCGTTCGGCCGGTCTCGCTTCGTCCGGTCCCGTTCTGCCTGTCTCATTCGGCCGGATCATCCGACCGAGAAGGCGAGAAGAGGAACGTACATCTCGGCGGGGTCAACGAGCCGTGCCGGGCCGCGAGCCTCGTCTCGCCGGGGTCGGCGGGATCCAAGAAGGCGATCGGGTCTCGCGCGACGAGAGCGACGTCTCCTAGCCGGGAAGCGACCTGCTTTCGTAGACGGCCCCCCGAACCACCCTCGTCCTGGATCTGCTCGAGGGTGCGCACCCAGGCGCATTGCCCGTGGTGCTCGACGGCGGCAGCCTCGAGGTCGCGTGCGGCTCCCGGCCGTGCATGGAACCACCTGAACCGGCCCTCGCCCGATATCAGCCACGAAGCCTCGAGAAGGTCGTTCGCCGGAAGCTCCGCCGAACGGCCGACGTCGACCTGCCCGTGATCGGACGTGACGACGAGGCAGGCGCCTCGAGGGAGCACCTCGACGAGGTCGCCGATCAGCCGGTCCGCAGCACGGAGCTCGGCCAGCGTAGTGCTCGCCCAGCCCGTGCTCGTGCGCGACCTTGTCAGGACCGTCGTAGTAGGCGTGGACGAAGGTGGCACCCTCTGCGAGAAGCCTGCGCGACCTCGACGACGATCGTGGACGGAACCTGCCACCCGATGATCCTCGCCCCGTCGAGGTGGGCGGCCGAGAAGCCGGTAGCCACGAAGTCGGCACGTGTCACAGACGGTGCCGGAGCACCGTCGAAAGCAGCGACCGGCTGGAACTCCTCGGTGGCACAGACCTACGGGCGTCGCCGTCTTCGGTCCGCCATCTGAGCACGTTCAAGATCCGCGCTCGGGTTCCGCCGGCGTTCCGTGCGGTGCGCCGTGCGCCTCCGACGACCAGCCGGTAGCCGACGATGCCGTGGGCGGCAGGCACCAGCCCGGTCGAGATCGAGGTGAGCGCAGTGGCCGTGGTGGTCGGGACAACCGAGGTGATCGGCCCCCCGACGCCCGATCCGATCGTCGGGGTCATCCCCTTCGCTGCCTGGAGCTGGGCCCAGCCGACTCCGTCAAGGACGAGCAGCACGATCTGGTCCGCCAGGCGGGCGGGTTCGGGCAGCCAGTCGGGTGCGGGCTCGGCGCCCTGCGACACGACACCCAGAAGAGCAGGGGTCAGCGAGGCGATGCATGGGCCGCCATACGCCGGGAGCACGGGCTCCGAGTCCGCTATGCGGCGGTCTTTGCTTGCCACGGCGCCTGACACTCAGTGCCGAACACTACCGACCTCTGGCCGATCGGCGACACCATCGACTGCCGGTCTGCGGCTGGTCTGCGACTGGTCGGGCGGCGGCGCTGCCGAGGCTCGTCGTGCCCCAAACGGCGTCCGGACCGGAGCACCCCAGGTAGCATCTGGCCGTGAAGGTTTCGACGCGCGGTGACTACGCGAGCCGCGCCCTGCTGTCGCTCGCCTTGCACGCCGAAGAGCTCGGCCCGACCTCGGTGCGCGACATCGCCGACAGAACCGGGCTACCTCAGCCATACCTCGAGCAGATCCTCCTGGCCCTGAAAGGCGCGGGGCTCGTCCGGTCGAAGCGAGGAGTCGGTGGAGGGTACGTGCTCGCTCGACCCCCGTCGGAGATCACACTCAGTCAGATCGTCTCTGCGGTGGACGGCCCGATCGCGGCAGGAGACTTTGGCCGCCCGCACGAGAACGGTGCCTGCGACCACGAAGGCCAGTGCATCCTGCTCGGAGTCTGGGAACAGGTCGGAGAGCACATGCGCGAGCACCTCGACTCGTTCACTATCGCCGACATGGTCAGGCAGGCGAGGGGCGCCCGCACCGTGGCGCCCGTGCTGCACTGATCCCGCAAGTCGGCCGGTGACGGCCCGAATGGTGTGGTGCTCGCCGGCGGGACAGTCGTTCCGCTGACCGACTTCCGCCGACCCACGGACCGAACGCCGGAGCCTTACGGTTGCCGTTGAGCCCCACTTTCGGCAAAACAGATTCGAGGACCGAAAATGACTTCGAGCTCGTCGTCAGAAGAGCTTGCGCGCCCCGACCTTTCCGGCCGTCCTCACGGCTTTTCCGTCGAGTGGGACATGAACGCCACTCCCGTAGAGATCTTCCGTGCATGGACCGAGCAGTTCGACTCGTGGTTCGCCGCACCTGGGGTGATCACGATGCGCGCCGCCGTCGCGGAACCGTTCTTCTTCGAGACGGTCCATGAAGGAAGCCGCCAGCCTCACTACGGCAGATTCCTCACCCTGGAGCCGACCAGGCTCATAGAGATGACCTGGATGACCGGCAAGGATGGTACAGAAGGCGCAGAGACGGTCGTGAGGGTCGAGCTCGAAGAAACCCGCGCCGGCACCCACTTGCGCCTCGATCATGCAGGTTTCTATGACGCCGTAGCCGCCGGCAGACACTCGAGCGCGTGGCCTCATGTCCTTGGCCACTTGGACCGACGTCTCGTCGAGATGCGCTAGAGGGAGTCCGCCACGGCGTCGTTCCAGCTCGCCACGACAGGTGTCTCACGCTCCCAGTCGAGGATGCTGACCGTCGCCGGTGCGAGCGCGAACACACGCCCCGCCTCAGGGCCCAGGCCAACCCACCGGGCGGCCATCACCCGCAGGATGTGCGCATGTGCGAACACGAGCACGTCTCCTGGCTTGCTCGCACCAGCTCTATGACTCTGTCGGCCCTGAGGCTCACCTGAGCAAGGGGCTCGCCGCCCACCACACCGTCTCTCCAGAGATCCCAACCGGGCAGGTCCGCCCGGATCTCCTCGGTCGTGCGGCCCTCCATCTCGCCGTAGTCCCACTCGACGAGATCGTCACAGAGTCGAGCCGAGCTCCCGAACCCCGCCAGCTCGCAGGTGGCTCTCGCTGCGCTCGAGCGGGCTCGTGAGCACAAGTGCGAAATCGTGACCGGCGAGGCGCACGCCCACCGCGACTGCCTGGATCTCGCCTTCAGGTTCTAGCGGGATGTCCGAGCGACCTGTGTGACGGCGTTCGATGCTCCATGCGGTCGTCCCGTGCCTGACCGCGACGAGTCGAGTGCGCAGTTCATGAGCAGAGGCCCGACCGGGGCCCGCCGCGACCGCCATCACAGCATCCGAGCATCCACGGTGTGGGACTGGCAAACTCGACGGCTCGGCAAGCCCCTGGTCGCCGAGTCCAGGTGTGCTCACGGGATTCCCGGGTTGCCCAGGACAACGATTTCGTGGCAGAAGTTGGTGGTCCAACCCTCCGCCGGATGGGTACAGGAGACTCACGGGATAGGCAAAGCAAACCCACGGCGGGGATACAGGCTCGGGCACGACGATATGCAGGAATGGAGCCGCCACAGAAGGTGTTCAATCCCGGTGGAAAGCCAGCGACGAACAGCAGGTGGTGGAGCCAGGCAGTGAACGGAACGATGAAGCGAACCAACGAGCGTGAGACTGTGAACGAGCGACGGAGAACCGAACAATGATTGCGAACCGCAGCGGGAGCCTCGACGGCATCCGGTTGTTCCTCGACGACCTTGACCGCCACCCCCTCCCGGGTCCGGAGGAGCAGGTGGAGCTGGCCAAGCGCGTAGCTGCCGGTGACGATGAAGCGCGCCAGCAGATGATCGCGGCGAACCTCCGCCTGGTAGTCCACTGGGCCCGTCGCTACCAGGACCGCGGGGTGGACTTCGCAGATCTGGTTCAAGAAGGGACGTTCGGCCTCATGCGTGCTGTCGACAAGTTCGACTGGCGCCGGGGCTTCCGGTTCTCGACCTATGCCACTTGGTGGATCCGCCAGGCGCTCCAAAGAGCCGTGCAGCAGCAGTCAGGGACCATCAGGGTGCCGATGGAGGTGGCCGAGCAGATCCAGCGCGTCGAGCGGACGACCGCCGAGCTCACCGCCGAGCTGCGCCGCGAGCCGACGAAGGCTGAGGTCGCGGACGCCGCCGGGGTGAAGGAGAGCGACCTCCCCACGCTCGCGCAGGTCTCGCGGGTGGTGGCGAGCCTCGACCAACCGGCAGGCAGCGACGGCAACACTCCGCTGGGCGACCTCGTCGGGGTGCACGACGACCCGTTCGAGGAAGAGGTGGAGCGCGCCATGATCCTCGATCGGGTAAGGGAGGCGGTCGATGCCCTCGACGGGCTCGAGCGTCAGGTCGTGCGCATCCGTTTCGGGCTCGACGGCGACGGGCCGGCATCGCTTCAGACCACCGCCAGCAGGCTCGGGATCGGAGTCAGGCGCGCCAGGCAGGCAGAGGCGAGAGCGATGCAACAGCTCGCAGAGCTAGCCGAGCTGGAAGCCGCCTACCGGGCTGCCTGAGACGGCCGGCGCCTCGCGCTGAGGACCGCTTCGAGGTCCGGAGGCAGAGGCGAGGTCCACGAGACGCGTCCGCCTGCGGGATGATCCACGGTGAGGCGGTGGGCGTGTAGGAACAAGCGGCCCGGTTGCACGGGTGGCTCTGCCCCCGAGATGATCGGCATGGTACGGAACTTCTCGCCATACCGGTCGTCGCCGCCGACCGGATGCCCGATCGCTGCCATGTGGACCCTCACCTGATGGGTCCGTCCGGTTTCCAGCTTCGCCTCGATCAGGCAACACTCGGGCGGCCCTTCGATCCGCTCCACCACCCGGTAGGCGGTGCGGGCGGGACGGCCCTTCGGCGTCACCGCCATACGGGTGGCCACCCTTCCGGACCGCCCGACCGCCGCGTCGACCACGCCCGACTCGTGGACGAGCGAGCCCGCCACCAGCGCCAGGTACTCGCGGCCCGCCCGCCTCGTCCGGAGTTGTTCCGACAACGAGGCGGCAGCGGCCTCGGTGCGGGCGACGACCATCAGGCCCGAAGTTCCCTTGTCGAGCCGGTGCACGATCCCGGGCCGGCTCGGATCCCCAGTTTGCGAAGCCGCCATCTGACCGGCGAGCACCCAGAGGTCGGGGAACTGTTCGAGCAGACCGTCCACGAGCGTGCCCGTTGTGTGTCCCGCTCCGTGGTGCACGACCAAGCCCGCGGGCTTGTCGACGACGATCAGCTGGTCGTCTTCGTGTACGACCCTGAAGCTCACGTCGGATCCATCTCCGTGACGGAGCTCGGCAGTCTGCAGGCCCTGCATCTCGGCGAGCTCTTCGTCGAGCACCTCCATCTGTTCACCTTCGTGAACCTTGCGGCTCCGCTGCACCACGACGGCACCGTTGATTCTCACTGCGCCATCCGACACGAGCTGAGCCGCGACTCTCCTGGACAATCCCGTCAGCGTGCACAGCGCGCGGTCGACGCGCTCGCCGCTAAGGGCTGAGGGCACGACAGTCAGCACCAATGAGCCTCGCTATTCGTTTCGGCGCTAAGCCTGCGCCGGCTGCCCGGAGACAGGTTGTCCGGATGCAGGTTGGCCGGATGCAGGTTGGCCGGAGACGGGTTGGCCGGATACGGGTTGGGGATGCGACCGCCAGAGAAGCAGGACCAACAGGATGCTCCCGACCACCACGCAACTGTCCGCGACATTGAAGGTCGGCCAGAAGTGAAGGGCGATGAAATCGACCACCGCTCCGTGATGCGAACGGAACACGCGGTCACAGAGATTGCCGAGAGCTCCTCCAATTAGCAGACCGAGAGCGGCAGCCACGGCGTTCGAACGCGCATGGCGAACCATGACGAGAAGGACAGCGACGATGACAGCGGCGGCCCCACCGATGACCGGGGCCCACCCCTGGGCGAAGCTGAACGAGCTTCCCGAGTTGTACTCGAGTACGAAGTCGAGCTTCCACACGACGTGGATGTCTCCGCGCGCCAACCGGGACACAGCCCACGATTTGGTCAGCTGGTCGACCGCCACCACGCAGCAGGCAACAGCCCCTGCAACAACGAGCCGGGTTGCGCCGTTACGGCGTGGTGCCGGCCCCGTCAGCGGCGGTGAAGTCCCCCGCTCTTGCACGCCATGCAGAGACGGACGTACGGAAGGGCCCGCAGCCGCGCCTTCGGGATCGCCTGATGACAGTTCTCGCAGATTCCGTAGGTCTTGTCGTCAACCGCTGCGAGAGCGACGTCTATCTGGGCGATGGTCGCCTGTGCCTGGGCCGCCAGCGTAAGGTCCCGCTCGCGGTCCACGGCGACCGTGCCGCCCTCTCCCGACTCCTCGTCGAACTGCACGTCGCCGGGCTCGCGCTCCAGCGCGAGCGACTCGGCTTCAGCCCTGAGATCGGTCATCTGACCCTGGTAGGTATCGCGCTCTTCGAGAAGCAGCTTGCGCTGCTCTTCCAAGAACTTCGGCTCGGACGCGTAAGGGCCCGGCGTCCCTTTGGGGGGCGCAGTGGCCGCCGTCTTGGTGGCGGCCCTCATCGTCCTTGGTGCCTTTGCAGCCGTTGTAGCTCCCTGTGCTGGTGGTTTCGCAGCTGTCTCGTCCTTTTGAGATCCGATCGAACCTGGCACTGCCGTCGGCTCGGCTGCTGCGACGGCAGTCCGAGAAGGTGGCATCGCGTTATCGATGGCGGTTTGCGGTTGCATCTTCTCCAGCTCATCCGACTTGCGCTCGACGGTCTTGGGCTCAGCGGACCTGGTCCCAGGCTTCGGCACCGACCTATCCGTACTTGAGGCGACGCCCGGCGAGATTGCACGCTTTGCCACCGGCGACGCTGCCGATGAAGCACCCGACGGCTTCGTCGATGCCTTCGCGGCCGGCTTTGCGGGCGCCTTGGCGGTTTTGGCCGGCGCCTTGGCGGGTGACTTGGCTACCGCCTTGACCGGTGTCGTCGCTGCCTGAGCCTTCTTGGTCGGTGCGCCCTTGGTGGAGGTCTGCTTGTTGGGTGCCGTCTTCGTCGTGGTGGCCCTGCTGGATCCGGTCTTCGCCGCTCCTGTCTTCGTGCCTCCGGTCTTCGCCGCGGTCTTCTTGGCTCCGGTAGTGGAGGTTGCGGCCTTGGAGGTCGCTGTCTTGGAGATTGCGGTCTTGGATGGCACGGTCTTCGATGATGCGGTCCTCGATGGAGCGGTCTTCGATGATGCGGTCTTCGATGAGGTCGTCGTCGACTTCTTGGCTGCGATCGGCTTAGTCAATTGCTTCGACACAGCCTTCTTGCTCGCAGCGTCGCTCCGCGCGGCAGATGATGCCGAGCGCTTGGCCGGGCGGTCATTCTTGGCGGCCCCGGCCCTGGTCCCCGATTTCACCGACTTCACCGACTTCACCGACTTCACCACGCTCGCTGTCCTCGCCGACGAGGCTCCTGACCCGGTCAGCACCTTCTTCGTAGCGGCCCGAGCCGATGCCGTCGCGGCCACGACCCTGGACACTGCGGACCTCGGGCTGGATGCCCGCGCGGCGCTCACCCAGCGGTCCGGTAGAGGTCGCAAGGTTGCCAAACGTTGCCCTTCATCGCGTGCTCACCACCGATCCGAGTCGATCCGTCGCACGAAGGTGGGCGACCATAGCAGCTTCCTGCGACGGCAAATCCGCAACAGCAGGGCAGGTCGCTTTCTTCCCGGCTTCGGTGTCGCTCCCGCGCTTTCTCGCTGCCGGGCCCCATTTCCGCTCAGAGGTTGCTTGCCCGCCTCGATGCTCCGCCTACGCTTGAGCAACCATGTCGGCGCCTTACCCCGAGGTCTCCCAGCAGCCTGATTACCCCTCGCTCGAAGAGCGCGTTCTCGCCTTCTGGGCCGAGGACGGCACGTTCGCGGCCTCGGTCAAGGCCCGGGACGGGGGGGACAACGAGTACGTGTTCTACGACGGTCCGCCGTTCGCGAACGGCCTCCCCCACTACGGGCACCTGCTGACCGGTTTCGTGAAGGACGCCGTCCCGAGGTACCAGACGATGCGCGGCAGGCGGGTCGAGCGCCGCTTCGGCTGGGACTGCCACGGGCTCCCCGCGGAGATGGAGGCCGAGAAAGAGCTCGAGATGACCGGGCGGGCGGCGATCATGAAATACGGGATCGCCCGCTTCAACGACTACTGCCGTTCCCTCGTGCAACGGACGACCGACGCCTGGGAGCGGTACGTCACCCGCCAGGCGCGCTGGGTCGATTTCGCTCGCTCTTACCGCACGATGGACCTCTCGTACATGGAGAGCGTCATGTGGGCGTTCAAGAGCCTCACGACGAGGGCTCGTCTACGAGGGGGAAAGGGTCCTGCCCTACTGCTGGGAGTGCGAGACGCCGCTTTCGAATTTCGAGACCCGCCAGGACGACGCGTACCGACCCCGCGAGGACCAGGTGGTCACGGTGTCGTTCGAGCTCGAGCCGGTCGACCCTGCTCTGCTCGAACCGACGGGGCCCGACCTGGTCGACGGGCCGCTTCACCTGCTCGTGTGGACGACGACGCCCTGGACGCTGCCGTCGAACCTGGCGCTCGCGGTCGGAGACGACATCCTCTACTCCGTCTACGACCTCGACGGGGACCTCGTCGTGCTCGCCGAAGCCTGTGTGGGTGCCTACGGGGCGTTGATCGGCGAGCGCGAGCCGGTGGCGAAGGTGAAGGGCAACCGGCTCGTAGGACGCACCTACCGACCGCTCTTCGACTTCTTCGCCGAACCACGAGGGCGCGTTCCGGGTCCTCGCGGGCGACTTCGTCGCGGTCGACGAGGGAACCGGCATCGTGCACATGGCTCCGGGCTTCGGCGAGGAGGACTACGACCTGTGCCGGGCGGCGGGCATAGCGGTGGTGTGCCCGGTGGACGACCAGGGCCGGTTCACGTCGCGAGGTCCCCCCGTACGCGGGTCGCAACGTCTTCGACGCCAACGCCGCCATACGCCACGACCTCAAGGCGCTGGGTGTGCTCGTCTCGACCGAGAGCTACACCCACAGCTACCCGCACTGCTGGCGGACGGACACGCCGCTCATCTACAAGGCCGTCGACTCGTGGTTCGTGAAGGTCGACAGCCTTCAGGGACCGGATGCTCGAGCTCAACCAGCGGATCAACTGGATCCCCGCCCATGTGAAAGAAGGAGCTTTCGGCAAATGGCTCGAGCAGGCACGTGACTGGTCGATAAGCCGCAACAGGTTCTGGGGAGCACCCATCCCCGTCTGGGAGAGCGACGACCCGACGTTACCCGCGCATCGACGTCTACGGGAGCCTCGACGAGCTCGAACGCGACTTCGGCGTCACGGCCGACCGATCTGCACCGCCCGGCGATCGACGAGCTCGACCCGCCCCAACCCCGACGACCCCACCGGTCGATCGACCATGAGGCGCACGGGCGATGTCCTCGATTGCTGGTTCGAGTCGGGCTCGATGCCGTTCGCTCAGGTCCACTACCCGGTCGAGAACGCGAGCTGGTTCGAGGAGCACTTCCCCGCCGACTTCATCGTCGAGTACATCGGCCAGACGCGGGGCTGGTTCTACACGATGCACGTCCTTTCGACGGCGCTGTTCGACTGTCCGCCTTTCGAGAATTGCATCGTCCACGGCAACATCCAGGGCGACGACGGCCGCAAGATGTCCAAGCACCTGGGCAACTATCCCGACCCGGACATGGTCTTCGCCCGATGGGGCGCAGACGCGATGCGATGGTTCTTACTGTCGTCGTCGATACTGCGGGGTCAGGACCTGGTCGTCCATGCGCGCGGCTTCGAGGACGCGGTGCGCCACGTGCTCAACCCGATCTGGAACACGTGGTACTTCCTGTCTCTCTACGCGAACGTCGACCAGATCCGGGGCGCAGCACCGGACCGATGCCAAAGGCGTGCTCGACCGCTACATGCTCGCGAAGACCTCCGCCCTCGTGGCTGACGTCACCGCTCACATGGACGCCTACGACCTGTTCGGCGCCTGCTCGGATGTCGTCTCCTATCTCGACGCCCTCACCAATTGGTACGTGCGCAGGAGCCGTGACCGGTTCTGGCGCGCGCGCGACGGCTCGCCCGAGGTCGAAAGCGACAAGCGCGACGCCTACGACACACTTTCGACAGCGCTTTCGACCCTCTGCAGGGTCGGCGGCCCCTCTTCTGCCGATGCTGTCCGAGTCCGTCTACCAGGGTCTCACCGGAGAGCGGAGCGTCCACCTCGCCGACTGGCCGACCTCTGACGAGCTCGCTTCCGACCCGAAGCTCGTCGCGAGATGGAGCTGGTACGCGAGGTCTGCTCGGCCGGGCACGCGATCCGCAAAGCGAGCAACAAGCGCCTTCGGCTCCCGCTCCAGCGCCTGATGGTCGCAGGACCTCGCGCCCACGAGCTGGGTGACTACGTGGATCTCATCGCCGACGAGGTGAACGTGAAGGAGGTCGTGCTGACAGACGACGTCACGGGTGTCGCCGACGAGGTCCTCACTGTCGTTCCCAGTGCGATGGGCCCGCGACTCGGTTCTCAGACCCAGAAGGTCATCGCTGCGGTGAAGCGCGGCGAGTGGTCCGTTCGTGACGACGGAAAGATCGAAGCAGCGGGCGAGGTCCTGTTCGACTCCGAGTACACCCTGATGCTCCGCCCCCGCGACCCGAGCACCTCGAGGGCGCTTCCGACAGGGCGGGGGTCGTCGAGCTCGACACTCGAGACGACCGAGGCCCTGGAACGCGAGGGACTGGCGCGCGATCTCGTGCGGCTCGTTCAGTCGGCGAGAGCGCGACGCCGGCCTGCACATCTCTGACCGCATCCACCTCGACCTCGCCTTGCCTGAGCCGATGGCGAAGGCCGCGGAGGAGCACGGTGCGTGGATCATGGAGCAGACGTTGGCAGTCGATCCACGAGCGTCTCGGTCTCGGAGACCGTCGGGATCAACCTCCGCCAGGCAGACCCTCAGTCCTGACACCGCTTCCGATTGAGACCGCTTGCGGTTGAGACACGCTTGCGATTGAGACTTCTATCGGATGATGCCGCTACCTGCTTGGCGGGGCTCGCGTCCCGGAGCGAACATCTGGCGTTGGTGCGAGGGGGTGGAGCGATCCGACGAACCTCGCGACGTCGGTTGGTCCTTGGTCCCGGTCTTTCGAGCCGCCAACTCCTCGTCGGGAACCTCGAGCTCGTCGAGCTCAGGGTCTCGGGGTGAGGTCGCCGGGATCTTCTCTGTCGGAAGTCCCGTGATCCCGATGTCGTCACGATCCCCACGCAGCGGCTCGCTCTCGGAGGTTTCCTCGCGGCCCTGTGTCCGGCACGACCGTCGGCAGCCCGCTGCTCGGTCGGACCCCCGCCGGCCCGGTAATCGGGGGCATCCGAGTCCGCGATCCGCTTCACCGGAGCTGCGGCACCGGCCGCGTCTCCTCCCGGCTCCCGGTCCCGGCCATGGGCGGGCGCCTCGACTCGGTCCCTCACCTTGGTCTGCGATTGGTCGACCGGAACCGCGGCAGCGCGATCCCGCGGACTTGGGAGCCTGAACATGTTCGTCGACCCAAGCGAGCATCTCGGAGAGCGCCTTGCGGATCCGCGCGCGCTCGGACTCGAGATGGTGCGCGATCGTCTCAACGTCGGCCACGAGCTCCGCCCGGTGCGAGTCCAGTCGCTTCACCTCTTCGCGAAGGTTCCGCTCCGCGTCTTCGGTCATCACCCGCACGTGCTCTTCGGCATCGTCGACGATGCTTCGCGCTCGCGCCTCGGACGAGGCGAGCAACTCGCTCGCCTCGCGTTCTGCTTCTTGGCGGGTCTGGTCGACGAACTTCTGCGCTAGCAGGAGCGTCCTTTGAAGCGAGTCGTCGGAAATCTCGTCGTGCTCGGAGGTGGGCGGTGACTGAGGCTCTGCGCCTGCTGGGCCGCCTGCGCCTGCTGGGCGCGGCGAGCCTGTTCCAGCTGCTGTTCGAGGCTCGTCGGCGCGTTCGTTCGCCTTGTTCACGCGCTCGGAAGCAAGTCTCACCTGCTCTTGCAGCGCTTCTGCCTCGACGGCAACTCGTTCCAGGTACTCGTCGACGTCGTCCATGTGGTATCCACGAAGCGTCGTGCGGAACTCGACGGTGCGGAGGCTGTCGATGCTCGGTTTGGCCGCGGCCTGAGAGCCGCTGGCCTGATCGTTCGGTGGGGAGCTGTCCATGGGTGGATGCTACCGAAGCCGCGCGACATCGACGGTGGACGCCCCGGGGCGTCGGTGGGTGCTCTCAGGTGAGCCGGTCGATCACGGGAACCACGATGATCTGCAAGCCCGAGAAACACGATGATGAAAGCCAGGTCGATCGGCAGCGACGTTCGCGGGAGGAGCCGGCGGATCGGCGCCAGCACGGGCTCTACGAGCCGCCCGAGGCCGTAGCGCAAGCGCGCCCAGGGCGACCTCGGGTCGAGGGGGAACCACGTGAGCACCGCGTAGAGGATCATCACGAGGAGGTAGACCTCGATCACAGAGACGAGGGTCGTCCTGAGCGGGTCTCCCCCCTGCAGCCCGAGCACGCCCACGAACTGTCCGTCGGGCCTAAATGTCGTCACGATGTGGCCGGCTCGTCGGTCGGCGGCCGGGTCAGACCCGGACCAGTCCGTTCTCCTGCAGGCGCTGACGCTCTTCGGCAGAGACTCGGACGTTCTGGGGGGTCACGAGGAAGACCTTGTCGGCCACCCGCTCCATCTTCCCGCCGATCGCATAGGCGACGCCGCTGCAGAAGTCGATGATCCGGCGCATCAGATCACGATCGGCGAGCTGAAGGTTGACGATGACGGGTTGGCTGCTCACGAGCCTGTCGGCGATCGTCTTGCCGTCGGTGAATTCCGTCGGCGCGACGACGTGGACACCTCGCACCCTGACTCGAGTCGGACAGGGACAGGTCGCACGACAGAGGTACGGCGAGGTCACGATCCGAGGGATTCGACCCGAGCTCCTCGCGCGTGAGCGTGCGGATCGTCGCGCTCGGCGTCACGACCGGCTGCTCCTCCGGCTCTTCGACTTGGACCCGCGTCGCCTGCCGTGAGTGGCTGCGGGAGCCCAGGGCTCATATCCGTCGGCCTCGTCGTACTCGTCGTCGACAAGCCCGAGGTAGACCATCGTCTTCTTGAATAGACCAGACGCCATCTCGCCTCCCTGTGCACAGCGTATCGGCTCAGCCAGGTGACGGGTGGAACCCGGCGCCTTCCCGGCACCTGCCGGCCGGACCTCCCTGTATCTAGAGGCCCGACCTGCCCTGGCCCGAACAGCCCCCGACCCACCCGCAACATGGTCGATCCCGCACGCAGCGCGAGATCGAGATCGTCCGACATCCCCATCGAAAGCTCAGCCAGACCGAGATCTGCGGCCGAGCGACGCCACGAGCTCGAATCCCGGCGGCTGCTCGAGGCGTCGGTCCCGGTGGCCCGACCGTCATAAGCCCCTCACGGTCAGGCCGGCCTGCGCGGGCGGCCGCGACAAGTCGCAGGCGCCTCGCCGGGGCCGCATCCGTTACGGCCCGGCAAGCCCGTCGTGTCGACCTGCACGAACACCTGCGTGCCGGGTGCGTGACCGGCGAGGCTTCGACCTCCACGTTCCTCGACACCGTCTGCCAGCAGCCGACGACGCTGGCGAGCGATCTTGATCTTTCGCCTCTGGATCGCCCCGAGCATGTGCCAGCGCGACGTCCGGAGCCTGCGCGGACGGTGGCCTTGGCGAACAGCTCGTCGGCGATAGTTCTCCCCCACGTCTCGGAGGCCGACCGCGAACGCGGCGGCGGGGGCGGATACGTCGAATCCCTTGGTCACCGCCACGATGCGCACATGTTCCGGATCGCGTCCGGCGCTCTCGACCCGTCTCCGCAGCGCTGCGAGACGCTCGGCGACGACCTCTACCGGAGGAGGATCAAGTCTCGAAGCGGGAAGCGGCGCGAGCCGGGCGTCTCCGCCGACACCCCAGGCGCCCCCGACACCCCCGCTCCCATCGGCTGTGCCGCCGGACGACGTCACGCGGCACGCCAAACGTCGGCTGTGCCGCCGGATCGACGTCACTCGGCGCGCCAAACGTACAGAGCCTGACGTGCGATGTCCCCGCGCGCCCGGGCTGAGTACCACCCCTCGGCGCAGGACGTGCACGAAATCTCGTCCACGTCCACGCAGATTCCACTCCGACTCGAGCGCGTCCGCGCGGCGGCCCGGATGTCGAGAGCAGGGCTCCCGCTCGTCGTGCTTCGGCCGCCCGGGCACCGAGCGTCCGAGTCACCCGGCTCAGGTCGCCCGGAGAGAACGCGTAGCAGCACGGCCCGATGCACGGGCCTAGGCCCGCGACGAGAGTCGACGCACCGGCCTCGCACGCCGAAGCTGCCGCCCTCTCTACGACTCCGGCGACGAGACCCCGCCAACCCGCATGGACGGCCACTCGAATCCCCTCAGGCGAACCGATCGCGATCGGAAGGCAGTCGGCGACGAGAACCGCCACGCACGTGGTCTCGTCGGTCGCGAGCGCCGCGTCGCCTCGCCGAAGCACGCTTGCGCACCGCGACGCGGCCGTCACCTGAGGTCGACGTTGACGACCTCGCCTCCGTGCACCTGCCGGAGGCCGGCAACCGGCAGGCCTTTCGGGACCTCCGCTGGGGCGGGCCTCCCCTGCTCGATGACCGCGGCGCTGGTCGCCGTGGGAGGAGCCGGTCCAGAAACAGACGACCGGCGTACCCGCGAGACGAAACGGACCGGACGACCTCGCGTCAGCCGGCACTCGACCCTGGACCGATCGGACCCTACCGAGCTGACCCGGGCTAGACGCCGGAACTACTTGAGGAACGAAGGGACATCGAACTCGTCGTCACCGAGGTCGAGCTCCTCGTCATCGGGCTTGGCGAAGATGTCCTCGCGCACCTGGTCCATGCCGAGCACCACACTGCGCCCGTCTGCGCCCGCTGCGCCACGGCGCCTGCGGTGAGGTCGACCCGGGCCTGCCTTCCTCCCAACGCTCGAAGCCGGCTGCGATCACCGTGACCCGGACGTCTTCGCCCATCTGCCTCGTCGATCACGGTCCCGAAGATGATGTTGGCGTCGGGGTGCGCGACACCGTGGATGATCTCCATCGCCTCGTTCACCTCGAACAGGCCGAGCTCCGGACCGCCGGCGATGTTGACGAGGATTCCCCGTCGCTCCCTCGATGGAGTTCTCGAGAAGCGGCGACGTTATTGCGCCGCGAGCGGCGTTGACTGCCCGCCCTTCGCCCGTCGCCGTTCCGATCCCCATGATCGCGGTGCCAGAACTGTCGAGGACCATGCGCACGTCCGCGAAGTCGGTGTTGATCTGGCCGGGGATGGTGATGAGGTCCGTGATCCCCTGCACGCCCTGGAGCAGCACCTCGTCGGCGAGCTTGAACGCGTTCATCATCGACATCCGCTCGTTCGAGACGGACAGCAGCCTGTCGTTCGGGATGATGATGATCGCGTCGACCTTTTCCTTCAGCTGCTGGATGCCCTGCTCGGCCTGGACCGAGCGTCTGCGGCCCTCGAAGGTGAACGGACGAGTCACGACTCCGATCGTGAGGGCACCGAGGCTCTTTGCTATCTCCGCGACCACGGGCGCCGCGCCCGTGCCGGTGCCTCCGCCTTTGCCTGCGGTGATGAAGACCATGTCCGCACCGCGTAGAGCCTCTTCTATGTCGGCGCGGTGCTCCTCGGCTGCTGCCCGGCCCACGAGCGGGTCGCTGCCGGCGCCGAGGCCCCTCGTCAGCTGGCGGCCGATGTCGAGCTTCAGGTCGGCGTCGCTCATCAGCAGCGCCTGCGCGTCGGTGTTGGCCGCAATGAACTCGACGCCCTTCAGGCCCGCCTCGATCATCCGGTTGACCGCGTTGACACCGCCGCCGCCGACGCCGACGACCTTGATCACCGCGAAGTAGTTGCTCTGGATTGGACCGGTCATTGACACTCCTCGTCCGGACCCCGGCTCCGGGTGCGGACGGAGCCTTGAAATGCACACGAGATCACAGGTGCGCCAGGACCCACCGCGGCCCTCTCACCCTCGACCAGACCTCGAGCCATTTCCCCGGGGTGAAGGCCTGCTCACCCTAGGGCTGAGTTGGGGAACGGTCAAGATGCGCTGCAGGTCCATCAGCCGAAGTCCAACACTTTTCGGCGAGCTGCAGTTCACTTGACACCCCGTCGGGTTGACGGCCCGGTCCCCGACGCGGTCTGCGATCCCACCGTCGGCTCGTCCGGAACGCTGACGTCGACCACGTCGCCACTCGCCAACGGTGCCCCGGCGATCACGCTCGCGAGCGCCTCGTACTTGGCCTGGAGCTCGGTCGGGGTTCCGACGAACGCGGTCAGGCCACCCCTCAGCCCGAGCGTCACGTCGTCGTCGGCCGCCACCTCGACGACTCGTGACACGCGGCGCCAGCAAACTCGGCAGGGATGCCGCTATCTCGATTCCTGATTGGTCGGCGGCCGAAAGACTCGTCCCGGGCGCTCCCGGGGGAGCGGGGACGCTCAAAGCGAGCAGTCCCGCAGGTCGCGATGCCTGAAACGCGAGCACCCGGCCGGTGCTATCCACCAGTGCCCATGCGTCCGGTCCCGGGGGCCGAGACTCCACAGCGGCGATCGCTGACCGCTCGGTCACCGTGACGGTCACCGAGTCGGGCCAGTGCTCGGAGACCTTCGCGCTCTTGACCCAGGGCAGAGCCTCTATACGCGCCGCGACCTCAGCCGTGTCTGATGTCCACTAGTGGCGGGCTGCTCGAAAGTCCGGACATGGCGAGGACCTCGGCGACGGGCGTATGCAGCGCCCCCACCACCTTCAGGTGGCGTGCAGCGAAGAGGCTCGAGTGAATAGCAACGAGCCCGCCGCACGCGACCGCACACGACGGCCGAGCGCTCCTATCACCACGCGAAGCCTCTTGCGGCCCTGTTCGCGGGTCACAGCAACCCGGCGTTTCCAGATTCTCGGGTCCACGGTCGGCGCCTTCGTGGTCGGCGTGTTCACGGTCGGAGAGCTCATCGGGCTGCGGCTCCCGACTCTCGACCTTTACTCGAGGTCGAGGGATCCCCGGAAAGCCCGGACCCAGCCGGCTCGGGTGCTCTTGGTGACCCGGACGACCCAGACGACCCATATCCGGGGGACCCGGACGACCCAGACGATGCCGTCGCCTTCGGGAAGGGGCGTGACACTGAACCTCCAGTCGACGTTGATGCTTTGACCATCGGCAGGGGCGTGTCGGGGAAACCCACCATCCGAAGCTCCGGGACGAGGACGATCCCGTCCTTCTCCGCCACCGCGGCCCGGACCCTGTCGATGAGGGCTTTCACGTCGTCGGCGGAGCCATGCTTGTCGGCCTGGAAGAAATTGGCATGCTTCTCCGAGACGGAGGCACTCCCTTCACGCAGTCCCTTCAGCCCGGCCGCGTCGATGAGCCTGCCCGCTGAGTCCCCGGGGGGATTCGTGAACACCGACCCCGCGTTCAGGCCCCCGGGTTGGTTGGCCACCCGCCAGCGCACCACCTCTCGGACCTTCTCGAGCGCCGTCTCGGGCTCGCACGATGCCAGAGCGAGCTCGACAGCGACCACGACTTCGGCGAGCCCGACTGAGCTCGTCCGGTAGCCGGTCTCGAGCTCCGGAAGATCACGCGTCGAGCGACGATCCCGAATCGAGGTCGAAGATGCGTGCCCATCTGAGCACGTCCGCCATCTGCGACCCGTGGCCGCCGGCGTTCATCCGGACCGCTCCCCCGATCGATCCCGGGATGCCCACCGCCCATTCGAAACCGGTCAGTCCTGCGGCTGCAGTCTCGCGGGCGAGCGCCTGCAAGCCCACGGCACCGCCCGCACGAACCGTCGCCGTGCTCACGTCCATCTCCACGACTTCGAACGCGCCGCCCAGAACGATCACGAGCCCGGGGAACCCCGCGTCGGCGACGAGCAAGTTCGAGCCCCTCCCGATAACCAGCACCGGGACCGGGCACCCGGCAGCGCCGAGCGCTTCATGACAGGCTCGGAGGACCTCCTCGTCGCCTGCCTCCACGAGCAGCGCAGCGGAGCCGCCGACCCTGTACGTCGTCCGCGCCCCGAGCGGAGCATCACGGCTCACGCGAGCCCCGAGAATGCCGGCGATCTCGTCGAGCGCGGCTTCGTCCACACGGGCGTCGGTCGGACCGTTCCTCGGGCGGTTCCTCGGGGCGCCCACGTGGGCGTCTGAAGTGGCGACCGCCGGGGGGTCCGTTGGGGTGTCCGTTGGGGTGTCCGTTGGGGTGTCCGTTGGGGTGTCCGCCGGGGTGTCAGCCGGCATGTCCGCCACAGAAAGGCCCTCTTCCCCGGTGCTCACCACGAGGCTGCACCCAGCAGCTCGTCCGCGAGCGTGGTGAGGTCCCCCGCACCCAGTGTCAGGCAAAGGTCACCGGGTTGCAGGAGTCCGGCCACCTCTTTCACCAGTGACGCGCGGTCCGGCACGTAGAGGACCTTCGACTCCGGATGTGCGGCCAAGACGGCGTCGGCGACGAGCTTGCCGGTCACGCCGGGAAGAGGCTCCTCCCCTGCCGGATAGATGTCCGTGATCACCACCGCGTCGGCACCGCCGAAGGCATCTTCGAACTGACCCCAGAACGCGGCCGTGCGCGAATACCGGTGAGGCTGGAACACCGCGATCACCCGGCCCGTCGCGGTCGAGCGAGCGGCCTCCAGCACTGCGCTCACCTCGGTGGGAAGGTGCGCGTAGTCGTCCACGAAGCGCACGCCTCGGGCCTCTCCGCGGTGCTCGAACCTGCGCGCCACTCCGGCGAATCGCGCGAACGCGCGCTCGGCTGCCTCGATAGGAACCTCCAATTGCGAGCGCCGTGACGGCCGCGATGGCGGCATTCGAAGCGAGCCTCGCTCCGGACACCGGCAACGACAGCCGACCGAGCCTGTTGCCCGGCGCGCACTAGGTCGAACGACACGCCGTCGCGGCCGGCGTGCAGCTCGTCGATTCGGACGTCGGCGCCGGCCGAGAAGCCGACCAGCGCGGCACCATGACGCCTGCCCACCTCGGCGGCGACCACATCGTCCGCACTCGCCACGACGCCTCTCGATGCCTTGCTGCAGTACTCGTCGAACGCGGCGACGAGCTCGTCGAATCCGCCGTAATAGTCGAGGTGATCCGGCTCGACATTCGTGAGAACGGCGATCTCGGGGTCGAGCACGAGGAACGTGCCGTCGCTCTCGTCTGCCTCCACGACGAGCCAATCGCCTCTGTCCCAGACGGCATTGGTGCCGATCTCGTTCACATCGCCCCCGATCAGGAACGATGGGTGCAGGCCGGCCTCGACCAGGACGAGGGCGAGCAAGGTTGCGGTGGTGGTCTTGCCGTGTGTGCCCGACACCGCGATGAGCCTGCGGCTGGCGCAGATCGCAGCCAGCGTCTCGGCTCGCGAAGCGACTTGCAGGCCCCTTTGGCGTGCGAGCATCACCTCGGGGTTGTCCTCGTGCACGGCCGTCGAGATGCTGAGAATCTCGGCGTCCTCCATGAGCGAACCGTCGTGCCCGACCTGAACGCGGACACCGGATGACGCCAGACGATCGAGAGCGGGCGACCACTTGAGGTCGCTTCCCGTCACCCGGTGTCCCATCGACGCGAGCACCGACGCCACCGCGCTCATCCCCGCACCTCCGACCCCGACTACGTGAATACGCCGGCTTCCCGACAAGTCGACGTTCGAGGTCTCGCCGCGGGCTCACGCCGCGCGTCCTTCAGTTCTGGCCTCGTCACGGGTGTGGCGCCCAGTCGGCCGGCGGGCGTGTCGGATCGCGAGGGCAGCTATCGCATCTGCGGCATCAGGTCTCCCGAGCCCCTGGGCGGCATCCGCCATACGTGCGAGCCGCTCCTTGTCGCCGAGCAGCCGGTCCAGCTCGCCCGCGAGCCGCGCCGGGTCGAGCGCGTCGTCTTGGATGACGATCCCTGCGCCATTTGTCTCGAGCACGCGGGCGTTGGCGTTCTGGTGGTCACCGGGCGCGCCCGGGAGCGGGACGAGAACCGAAGGAGTCCCCGTGGCCGTGAGCTCGGCGACCGTGTTCGCGCCGGCACGGCACACGGCAACGTCCGCAGCCGAGTACAGCAGCTCCATGTGGTCCTCGTAGGGGACCTGGACGTACGTGATCCTCGGGGAACCGGATGCTTCCGGCGGCGCTTGTGGACGAGACTTGAGCATCTCCGCGCCCGCCGCGGCGGCCCATTCTGCGTTACGGACCCCCACCACGTGATATATCGCCACGTCCGCCCGGTCCGACCAGCGCCCGACGAGGCCGAGCACCGCCTCGTTCAGTCGCCTGGCACCGAGGGATCCCCCGAACGCCGCGACCACTCGGGCGCCTACGGGTAGACCGAGCCGGCGCCTCGCGTCGGCGCGGGCTCCGGCACGGTCGTGACCGGTCGCCACCGCAGCCACCTCGGGACGTACGGGAGCGCCGGTCACCACGGCGCGCCTGATCTGCGTTCCCGGGAACGCGACAGCAGATCCGCGGGCGATCACCGAGAGCAGGCGGTTCGCAGCTCCCGCGACGGCGTCGACGTTGACCACGACGACCGGGACCCCGAACATGGCAGCCGCAATGGTCGGTGCCACGCTCGCATACCCGCCAACGGCGACGACGACCGAAGGGCGCCGCCTCGCGACGAGCACGACGGATGCAAAGAACGCGGATACCAGCCCGACCAGCGCCCGTACGTTCGACAACATCGCGGAGCCGGAGCGGCTGCGTCTGAACCCGCGTCCACCGAGAAGCGTGACCGGCACCTCGACCCCCGACAGCAACCGGGCATCGAGGCCTCTTCGCGAGCCGATGAGCTCGACCGAGCCGGCCGGTCTACCGACGAGAAGCGCCCTTGCGACTGCGAGCGCAGGAACGGTGTGGCCTGCCGTCCCGCCACCGGTGACCAGAGCGAAACGCCGACCGCTCACGGGCCGGGACGCAAGGTGCCAGCGGGGTGCTTGGAGCGCCCCGCTCGCGACGCGTGCTCCACCGGCGCGCGCTGCTGGCGCTGCACCCTTTGTAGGTGCTCGGAGCGACGCGAGCCCTGTGTTGCAATGTTCACCAGAATCCCTGCTGCAGCAAGGGTGAT
Organism: uncultured Acidimicrobiales bacterium; assembly: GCA_963801315.1. Lineage (GTDB taxonomy): Bacteria > Actinomycetota > Acidimicrobiia > Acidimicrobiales > CAVXTF01 > CAVXTF01. The sequence goes on from CAWDEI010000007.1 coordinate 852,918, forward strand.
CACGAGGGACGATCCCCCGAACGAGACGAACGGAAGGGGTATGCCCGTCACGGGCAGGACGTCGATGACCGCCCCGATGTTGATGACGGCTTGGCTCACTATCCAGAACGTGATCCCGACCGCGAGCAATGTCGCAAAGCGGTCCGGAGCATCACGCGCTGCCCGGAGACCGAGCCAGCCGAGGCAAAAGAAAAGACCGAGGATCACGAGCGCCCCTATGAGCCCGGTCTCTTCACCGATGACCGAGAAGATGAAGTCGGTGTGCGGGTTGGGAAGAAGTCCCCACTTCTCGCGCCCGGCTCCGAGCCCGAGTCCGAACAGGCGACCTGATCCGATGCCGACCAACGACTGGACCACCTGGTAACCGGTACCGCTCGAGTGGGCGAAGGGGTTGAGGAACGACAGGAGACGGTCTCGCCTGTAAGGCTCGGCGATGCCCGCCACCATACCGATGACGGCGACGCTGCCGACGGTCTTGGCTATCGGGCGCAGCGGCACCCCCGACGCGAAGAGCAGGCTGAAGGTGATGCATGTCACCACGATCGCAGTGCCCATGTCAGGCTGCGCGATGAGAAGCGCACAAGCGAGCGCGAGCCAGCTGAGCAGCGGGAGCACGACGGACCGCGACCTTGCCAACAGGGCGGAGCGACGGGTGAGAAGATCGGCCCCGAACACGCATATTGCGAGCTTCATCAGCTCGGAAGGCTGCAGGCGGATCTGCCCCACACCGATCCAGCGGCTCGAACCTCCGGCGTCCAGTCCGATTCCCGGTAGCAGAACGAGGACGCACAGGATGTAAGCGAGAGCGCCGAGCGGCAATCGGAGCCGCTGCCAATGCTGGTAGCCGAACCGTGCCGTCGCCGCGAACACGGTCAGCCCGATCCCCATCCACAGCGCCTGGCGCTCGAAGATCGTCCAGACCGACCCGTCCTCGCTGAGCGACGTCCAGGCGGACGCCGAGAGCACCATGACCAGCCCCACTCCGCAAAGTGCGAGCACGACGAAGATGAGCCCGCTTTGCGTCGGGACGACCTTCGAGCCCGCTTCGCCCCGGGGACGCACAGGGACCTGTATCCCGCCGTCCACTACGGAGAATCGCCGTCTGTCCCGCGCTTGTCGCGCTCTGTCTCGCGCGCCCCTTCGCGGGCGGTCTCGCGCGCCCCGTCGCTCGTGCTGTCGCGCGCTTTTCTCGCGCCGGCTCCGCCTGCATCCCTCCAGCCTGTCTCACCGCCACGCGCATGCGGGGGATCTTCGGTCCGAGCGTCTCAATGGCCGGCCGTCGGCACGGACAGGAAGTCGGCGTAGAACAGACCCAGGGCGAGTGCCGAGCACAATCCGGCGAGGATCCAGAACCTCACGATCACCGTCGTCTCGGGCCAGCCGGCAAGCTCGAAATGATGATGCAACGGTGCCATCCTGAAGACCCGGCGGCCGAAGACCCGGTAAGAGATGACCTGGATCACGACCGACAGAGTCACGATCACGAACAGTCCACCGATCACCGGAAGCAGCAGCTGCAGGTTCATCTCCAGACAGAGCGCTGCAAGGCCGGCTCCTATTGCCAACGATCCCGTGTCGCCCATGATTATCCGGGCCGGTGCGGCGTTCCACCAGAGGAACCCGAGGCACGCGCCCGCGAGAGCTACCGATGCGAGCGCCAGATCGAGCGCAGAAGCGACGTGGTAGATGCTGAAATGCCTGAATTGCCAGTAGCCGATGATGGCGAGGATCGCGAAGCCGAACGTCGCAGATCCCGAAGCGAGCCCGTCGAGACCGTCGGTGAGGTTCACTGCGCTCGACGTGCCGACCATGACGAACACCGCCCAAACCACCCAGCCGACGCTGCCGAGATTCACACCGATCGAGTCGTACCGCGTGAACGACAATGCCGTGTTCGCTCCCGCCCAGTGCTCCGCTGCGAGCGCGAATCCGAGTGCCACCACCAGCTGGGCACCGAACTTGGCTCGCTTGTTGAGCCCGAGGGAACGACGACGCGTGACCTTTATGAAGTCGTCGGCGTAACCGATGAGCCCCGTCGCCACCGTGACGAGGATCACGAGGATCCCTGCGCGCGTGAACGGTGCACCCGTGCCCGCATGCCCGACCAGGTACCCGGCGACGAGCGCACCGAGCATCGCAAGCCCTCCCATGGTCGGGGTGCCGGCTTTCGCCTGATGGGTCGCGGGGCCGTCTGCGCGGATGGGCTGGCCGAATCGTTTCCGGGTCAGGTACCCGATGAGGGTGGGCGTCCCGAGAGCCGCCGCGACGAGCGCGAGGCCCCCGGACATCATGAGGCTGATCACCTCGTGCCCTTGTACGCATGGATCCTCCGGCGATCCAACGATCGCGCAGCTGCGAAACGGGCCTCGGTGCGGTCGTCGAAGGGGTATCGCCGTCCCGCTGCCTCGATGAACGGCTCGTGACCCTTGCCGGCAACGAGGACGATGTCGCCGGGCGCAGCCATGTCGAGGGCGATCTCGAGAGCGGCGCCCCGATCGGGCTCCACGAGCGTCCTTGACCTGTCGGGAATCCCTTCCAGGACGTGCTCGATGATCTCCTCGCGCCGCTCTCCTCGGGGATTGTCGGACGTGACGACCACGAAGTCAGCCTGGGCGTGAGCGACCGCGCCCATCACCGGGCGCTTGGAACGGTCACGGTCGCCTCCGCAACCGAACACGACCACGACGCGACGGCCTGCGGCCAACTGCCGCGCGCTGGCAAGGGCTGTTGCGAGCCCGTCCGGCGTGTGCGCGTAATCGACTATCACGGTCACGGGACCGGGCACGTCGACCACCTCGAACCTGCCGGGCACCGGATCCGCTTTGGCGAGGCCTGCCACCACGGTGTCTTCAGGTACGCCGAGCTCGACTGCACACGTGGCCGCCGCAAGGGCGTTGACGGCGTTGTACGACCCGGTGAGACCCATCTGGACACGTCGCCCCCGCCAATTGAAAGCGGTATGGCGCGGCGCGACCTCCACATCGGAGATCTCGGAAATGGAGAAGCCGACCGTCGGGATGAGCGCGTGCTCGATCAACCGCTGTCCCCATGGGTCGTCAGCGTTCACGATCGCCTTTTCGGCGCGTTCGGGACGCATCAGGCTGGCCTTGGCCTCGAAATAGGCTTCCATCGTCTGGTGGTAGTCGAGGTGGTCCTGCCCGAGATTCGTGAACACGGCGACACTGAAACGAATGCCGTCCACACGCGATTGCGTCAGCGCGTGCGAAGAGACCTCCATCGCGACAGCCTTTCGTCCCGAGTCACGCGCTTGTGCGAGGAGGTGCTGGAGCACCGGGGCCTCCGGGGTGGTCCGCTCTCCGTCGAGGGTGCCCACGACCGAGGTCGGCTTGCCGTGAGCATCGAGGATCGCACCGAGGAGGTGGGTCACGGTTGTCTTGCCGTTGGTCCCCGTGACGCCGATGATCTCGAGTGACCTGTCAGGGTGGCCCTCCAAGGTCGCAGCCACGTGCGCCATCGCCGCGCGCCCTTTGCCGGCGTCGACGATCACTTGAGGCACTTCGACGTCCACCTGTCGCTCGGCGAGAACTGCCACGGCGCCGCGGTTGACCGCGTCAGCGGCGAACTCGTGGCCATCGAGGCTGGCACCCCGAAGACAGCAAAAGAGCACCCCGGGTCCCGCATGCCTGCTGTCGAACTCGATGGAGGTCACCTCCACAGAGGCGACGTTGCCGACGCTCCGGGTGACGTCGACCTCCTCGAGCAGAAGGTCCATCCGCACTCTTGTCGCTCCTCGAACTGGCCGGTCACGGGCTCCTGGCGTTTTGCCCGGCCGACTGGGCGATCGTACCGGGCGACCCAGCCCGAAGAGCGGTGCCTGCGACAACGCTGCCAGAATTCGTGCCCGACCCGGAGTCCTGCGACCCTGTGGTCCCGGATCCGGCCCCATTTTGCGGAACTGTGGGCGAGGTCAAGGTGGAGACAGCCAAATCTGCAGATCCGGACTGTCCCGGAGCTCCTGCGGAGCCCTGCGGTTCCGAGGGCGGCACTCCGTAACGCTGAAGTGCGTAGGACATCACCTGCGAGAACACCGGTGCGGCTACCGCGCCCCCGAAGATGGGGGTCGGCCTGTTCAGTACGACGATCGCCGACAGCGCCGGGTTCTCAGCCGGGGCGAAGCCGGTGAAGGTCGCCATATAGGCGCCCTTCGCGTAGCCGGGCGAGTTCGTGTTCGGAATCTGAGCAGTTCCGGTCTTGCCGGCGACCGTGTAACCGGGCACCGCGGCGCCGGGTGCTGTGCCGTCACTCACTACTTGTTCGAGCATGCCTGTGAGCTCGGAGGTCACCCCCGTGGACAGCACGCGATGCTCGGAAGGCATGCTGATCTCGCGGACGGAGCCGTCGGGCTGGACGACCGCCTGGACGAGTCGCGGAGGCACGAACTCACCGCCGGTTGCCACCGAGTTCATCATGTCCAGAACCTGCATCGGCGTCACCGCGGTGTTCTGACCGATGGCGGTGGACGCGAGGTCCGTCGGTCCCCACTCGTGCAGAGGCTCGACTATGCCCGGCGACTCCCCCGGGAACCCGAGCCCCGTCAGGCCACCGATGCCCAACCGCTGCATCTGGTCGAAGATCTTCTTCGGGCCAAGTCCTTGTGCAATCTGGATCGTCCCGAGGTTGGACGACTGTGCCAACACCTGAGTGGCAGACAGCTGCTCGGTGGGGTGCTCTTCTGCGTCGTGGAAGATCGACCCGTCTATATACATGTAAGGCGGAATGGTGAGCTCGCTCGTCGGCGTGATCGTTCCCGCCTGCAGGGCGGCTGTGAACGTCACCAGCTTGAACACCGACCCCGGCTCGTAGACGCTCGTGAGCGCCAAGTTCTGATTCGCCTGGTTCACCTGGTGCGTCGCGGAGTCCCGCACGAGGTTGGCCATCGCGAGGATGTCGCCGTTGTGGACGTTCATGATGACGACGGTCCCGCTGATCGCATGCGAAGAGACGAGGGCCGAGCCGAGTGCGCGCTCGGCGACGTATTGCAACGGTTCGTCGAGGGTGAGCTCGATCCCGTCACCCTCCTCGCCGGACGAGCCTTGCGTTGGTGCATCGGGCAACACGATTCCCGACGGTGACTGTTCGTCGGTCAGAGTTCCGCTCCGGCCGGAAAGAAGGCTGTCGTACTGGTACTCGAGACCTGACTGCCCATTTCCCTCGGCTCCCACGGCTCCTATCACAGGCGTTGCCAACGTCCCTGCGGGATAGACCCTCTGCGTCGTCGGCAGGACGTTGATTCCTTCGAGATTCAGGCTCTCGACCTGTTGTGCGACCTGATCGTCCACGAGGCGTGCCAAATAGACGAAGCCCGAGTTCTCCCTCAGCTCGGACTCGAGCGTCCACTCCGGCAGACCGAGCACGGGCGCCAGGGCCTCGGCCTCCGTTGCAGCATCATGGATGATGAACGGGTCGGCGATGACAGCCGAACGCTCGACCGAGATCGCGAGGGCCGCGCCGTCTCGGTCGTAGATCCCACCGCGCATCGCCGGCACGTGCTGCACCGTCGTCACCTGGCCGGCGGCAAGCGAGCTGTAGTGCTGGCCCGACAGAGCCTGCACCTGGACGACACGTGCGGCCAGAGCCATGAAGGCGACGAGGATGACAAGCCTCATCAAGCGGATCCTTCTGTCCGATGCCTTGGCGGGGTCCCGCCGCCGGCCCGGCATACCTCTCGATGGTCTGTTCGTGGCGACCGGCCTGCTCGCGGCGACTGGCCTGGCTGTGGCGTCCCGCTTGTTCGCGGCGTCCCGCCTTTTCGCGGCGCCCCGCCTGGCTGCGGCTTCTCGCCTGCCTGCGACTTCTCGCCTGCCGGTGGAGTCCCGCCTGCCTGCGACTTCTCGCCTGCCTGTGGCGCCCCGCCTGGCTGTGGCACCCCGCCTGTTTGTGGCGCCCGGTCGGGCCGACCTGCCGGCGTCGCCCGCTGGGGCGCGTCGGGCTACGGCTGCCTTACGGCGATCGATCGACCTCAAGGCGCACCCGGCGCGCCGCTGCCTGACCCCGTTCCCCGGGTGGATCCCTTGCCCGACGTCGTTCCGGCGCCCTGGCCGTCACCGTGCCGGGAGCCCTTGCCCGAGCCCGAAGTCGTCGTTTTCGGCGGAGAACCCGCGGGAAGCGCGACAGCCGGCAGATCGGAGATCTTGAGGGGCGCCACGAGGCCGAGCTGACGAGCCGCCGCCATCACCGCGGCGGGCTGCTCCTCGTCTGCGATCTGGAGCTCCAGGTCGAGCCTTTTCGTCTGGGCGGCGGCAACCTCTGCCTGAAGGTTGGTGAGCCGCGCCTGACCTTCGGTCAGGAAGGCCTGAGCACCCGCCACTCCGAGGAGCGTGACAAGCACGAGAACGGGGCCGATGAGAACAGCGCGGCGCGCAGTGCGACTGGTGCGCGCGGCCTCGGGCCGCACGACGCGAAGCTCTCGGCGCCGTGCCTCTGCGGTCCCGTCCTCGATTCGGGGGTCATGGCGGGACTCGACCGTCGAGTCGTTTTCGGAGTACGCCCGCGAACGGCCCGACGATCCAACGTGCGTTTCGGCATGGGCGCGGCGCGCTCTCGGAGAAGTGGTCGTCGTCGCCATCATCTACCCGTGCCGGGCGGATCATCCGAGCCTGTCGAGGAGACGGGCCCGGTACGAACGAGCACGCGCAGCCTCGCACTCTCTGCTCGGGGATTCCTTGCGATCTCTTCGTGCGTCGGCTTGCGGGCGCCGCGACGAGCGAGCCGGCCTATCGGGATCGCGCCGCACGCGCACGGCAAACCCGGCGGGCAGGCACAACCTCCGGTCTCGGCTCGAGCGAAGGCTGCCTTCACGATCCGGTCCTCTCCGGAGTGGTACGCGATAGCCACGCACCTGCCGTCCGGACGCAGCGCCGATATCGCGCTGGGCAGGACCTCTGTCAGTTGATCCAGCTCCTCGTTGACCGCAATACGCAGAGCCTGGAAGACGCGTGCCGCGGGGTGGCCGCGCCGTCTCGACGCCGCAGGGGTCGCTGCGCTCACGGCATCCGCGAGCTGGCCCGTGGTGGAGTACGGCCGGCCGGCCACGAGTCGCCTCGCCAGGCGTGATGCGTTCCTGCCCTCCCCGTTCGCGACGAACATCCGGGTGAGCGTCTCCGCAGGCAAGGTGTTAACGAGGTCGGCCGCGGTCGGTGACTCGGGGTCCGACGGATCCATGCGCATGTCCAGGAGCCCGTCGCGGCGGTAGGAGAAGCCCCTGTCCGCACGCTCGATCTGGGGAGAGCTCACACCCAGGTCGAAAAGCACCCCCGAGAGCTCGCCTTCCTTCACGCCTTCGGATTCGGCGACTTCGACCAGTCGGTCGAAGCGGGCTTGGTGCACTGTTGCCCGCCGGCCATAGGGCTGCGAGCCGCGAACGTGCCGCAGAAACCGCGTCGGGGTCCCTGTCGATCCCGATGATCCTGAGATGCGAGTTCGCATCGAGGATCGCTGCAGCGTGTCCGCCGCCGCCGACGGTCGCGTCGACCACCGCTCCCGGAGGAGCCTCCGACATCGCGTCGGCGACCTCCGCCGTCATCACCGGTTCGTGCTCGTAATCCTGGTTCATCCGCAGTCCCTCGACCGATGTCACGCCTTCTGGGGGGTAACCCGGGCGATTCGGTAGGAAGAGGGCGGAGGAGGGTACTTCCACCGCACCGATCGAGGGACTGCGCATGGGCCAGGATTTGTCGCTCAGGGTCTCGTTTTTTGCCTCTCGCTCTGCAAAGCTCGGATAAGTGAGCGTGCGATACCTCAGATGTTCGTGCCCTCCAGCATCTGTGTGTTGGCGAACGCGGCCTTCTCGGCGTACTTGGCGGGAGACCAGAGTTCGACCCTGTCGATCACTCCGATCACGAGAACGTCGTCTTCCATCCCGGCCCAGTTGCGCGACACCGGCGGGATCGGTATCCGGCCTTGCGCATCGAAGACCACCTCCGAGGTGGACGACGCCCAGATCCGCGCGATCATCCGGTCGTCCTGGGAGCCCTTCGACCTTTCGAGCATTGCTGCCTTCTGTTCTTCCATATCGGCCTTGTCGAACAGAGCCAGGCAACCGTCCACATGGCTCGTCAAGAACGCGCTCTCCCCGAACTCGGCTCGGAGCTTGGCCGGAAGGATCAGTCGACCCTTGGCGTCGAGGGACCTCTCGTAGTTGCCGTAGAACGTTGCCATGTCCCCTCTGGTCCCCCACCACGCTCCCCCGGGATGCTCGACTTCCGGTTCGATTTCCTCCCCTAGCCACCACCGAGCACCACCCTAATCCACGATCCCCCACATAGCAACATCGTCAGGTATCTTTTGCCTTGATGCCGCGCGCCCGTCTGGGCGTCGTATGGTTCGCCACTTACGCGGGTCAGATCCGCGCCACGAATTCCGTCATTTTGAAGTCGACCCGCTTCCCGAGGCCCCCGTTTCCCGAAGCAGCTCCGAAACACACGTTCGAGAGGTGACATGCGCGCAATCAGGTACGTAGCCGCGTTGGTAGTGCTGCTCCTCATCGCGGGAGGGGTCGTCGTGGGCATCCAGTGGAGCCGGTCCGTGCCGGCTCCGAAGTTCGAGCCGCAGTTGGCCCGGAGCATCACCCTCCCTGGAAACGCGCCGAGGCTTCCTTGGCCGTCGGTGGGCTCAGCTGCCGTTGCGGTCGAGGGCATCGGGTTTCTCGGGACCTACGGGCAGACCTCACCTCAGGCGATCGCGAGCATCGCGAAGGTGATGACAGCAGACGTGGTGCTGACCGATCATCCCCTCGCGCTCGGCGAAAGCGGGCCTGACATCACCTTCAGCGCTGCCGATGCGGCGACGTACCAGACGGACCTTTCTCAGAGCCAATCAGTGATAAAGGTCGTCGCCGGCGAATCCTTGACGGAGCTGCAGGCTCTCCGGGCGCTTTTGATCCCCTCGGCGAACAACATAGCGATCCGCCTCGCCGAGTGGGATTCGACGAGCGTCACCGCGTTCGTCGCGAAGATGAACGCGACAGCGACGCGACTTGGCCTCAAGTCGACTTTCTTCACCGATCCGAGCGGACTCGAGGCGTCAACGGCAAGCGTCCCCACCGACCTCGTCCGCCTCGGTGAAGCGGCAATGGCGAACCCCGTGTTCGCCTCGATCGTCGACATGCCCCAGGTGACGCTCCCCTACAACGGGACCGTATACAACTTCGACTACGACCTCGGACGCGACGGGATCGTCGGGATCAAGACCGGTTCGGACTCGGTCGCCGGTGGGTGCTTCCTCTTCGAATCGATCGACCACGTGGCGGGCCGGCACGTCGAGGTCGTCGGGGCAGTGCTCGGTCAGCAGACTTCGAGTCCCATAACCGCCGCGCTCGCTGAAGCGAAGGCGCTCGTCACGGCCGCCCTGGGTACCCTCCACGAGCTGTTGGCGGTCCCACGTGGACTGGTCGTCGGGCATATCGATACTCAATGGAACAGCTCGGTTGCCGTCGCCACCTCGGGCTCACTGAAAGTCTTCGGGTGGCCGGGACAGCGGTTCGAGCTGACGCTCGAACAAGACAGTCGCCTGCCCGCGCACATCTCTTCGGGCGTTCAGATCGGCACACTCGTCCTAAAGGTGCCCGGCCAATCAGAAAGCACACCGGTGGACGCTTTGGGAACGATCAACGGGCCCTCCGACACGTGGCGCCTGGAACGCTGAGGTGTCCTCGGAACGTCCCGGCAACATCAGGTGAGTAGAGACAGCGCGTCTGCAGCGCGTCTGATGCGCGTCTGATGCGCGTCTGATGCACGTCTGATGCACAGAGACGGCACGTCTGCATGTCTGGAGGAAGCACTTCCGGCGGCAGCACGTCCAGACGCAGCACTTCCAGCGGCAGCACTTCCAGCGGCAGCACTTCCAGACGCAGCACTTCCACGGCAGCACGAGTCGTCAGGCCGCATCCGAAACTGCCGAGACGACGGACCGGGTGATCCGCTCGAGGATCGGGGCATGCTCAACGTGGCGATCTCCGTCGGCTCGCGTCGTTCCCCTGGCATCGACGGCGCGGTCGGCTCGCGTCGTTCCCCGGGCATAGACGGCTCCGATCACCTCAGAAAGACAAGTCGTGCGCGCCGCCAGAAAGCTATCGAGCTCGCGTCCGGCGCCAGCGTCGCGTTGGGAAAGAGTGGACATCGGATCCCGAACCGGGTCCACGGGGCTCATGGTGTGGAACCTTGCCCCGGCGCGGGTCCTGCGCTGAGCGAGCCCGACCAGCTTCTTGTCGTTCCAGCAAACCTCGCCGGGGCCTACTCCGGCGAAGCAGATGAGGTCCGACCAGTGGGTGCGCTCCAAACGGCCGGCGTGAACCTCGAGATCAGCGAGCCGAACACCAGCTGCGAACAGGCCGCGCCGCCATGCAGACCCCAGCCATGCCGACGAACGCACGACGTCGTCGTCCCACAGGGGGTCGCTTCTCGGGAGCCAGACATCTATCCATGCCTGCGCGCCCGGAGCGACGAGCACCGCGCCGCCCCCGCTCGAGCGACGCGCCGTCTCGAGGCCGTCGACAACGACCGCGGGGTCCGGTTGAGACGAGCCGAGAACAAGTGTCGGGGGCCCGACCACTTCACAGATCGCCACGACCCGGTTGGCTCGAGCCTCTCCTTCCGGCCATGGACGGTGAAGCTCGTCAGCAGTGCCGGTGCGGCGTTCGACGATCCACGCCCCGCCGGGCGACATCAGGCCGTGAGAGTCTCGGCGCCGAGATAGGGAGCCCAGTCCTCGCGCGCACCACCGCACATGGCGAGAAGCCAGACCCGCTGGCGAGGCGGGACGGGTTGGCGTCTAAGCACGAGTCCCGCCTCGTGTGGAAGGCGGTCCTCCTTGCGGGTGTTGCACCGCCGGCAAGCCGCCACGACGTTGTCCCAAGTGTGGGTGCCTCCGCGGCTGCGCGGCATGACGTGGTCGATGCTCTCGGCCGCTGAACCGCAGTACTGGCAATTCTGGCCGTCACGTGCGAACACCGTGCGGCGGTTGACAGCGACGCTGCGCTCGCGGGGAACGAGCACATACCGGGCGAGCCGAACGACAGACGGCTCGGGCATCACCGAGAAGGCGGATCGGAAGACTCGGTCAGTGGCGTGCACGAGCTCGGCCTTCGTATCGAGCACGAGCAACATCGCGCGACGTGTGGAGACCACTCCGAGCGGCTCGAACGTGACGTTGAGCACGAGCGCCCGGCTCGTCCCAGGCGACCCGTTGGAACCCGCCTTCATCAGCCGAAGGCTACCCCGAGTCATCGCAGGGTTATCGATCGGCGGAGGGGACCGGGGTCGTTCTAAGACGACCGGGGTCGTTCTAAGTCGACCGGGGTCGTTCGAAAGCGACCGGGGTCGTTCGAGAGCGACCGGCGTAAGTCCTAGGGCAACAGGGATCGCTCCAGGCCGATCGGGGTGATCGCTCAGGCCAGGGTCATCGCACTAGCGCCTACGCCACTGGCGCGCCGTTCGGCACCACTCGAGATATGAGGTCACGTCGCCGGCAACGGGGATTGCCGAGCCGTCCCCCCCGTAAGCCGTCAGCATCCGCAGGTGCCAAAGACCGTCGCTCGGAAGAGGAAGAGGTGGCCATTTGCGCCACCAGCCGGGTGTCGCCAGCCGGACCCCTTGAGCAAGCGCAGCGGCCCACAGACCCGGCCTGACCGCGACAGCACGTGCCACCAAGAGGACTCCTCTCAGCCGATCGGATCGGGCTGCACCCGCCGGGCTCCGACCTGTGCGACCTGTGCGACCTGTGCGACCTGTGCGATCGCTGCGACCTGCGTCTTCCATCTCGGGTCCCCCGCTCACGTCAAGACCCGCCGGCGGTGCCGGAGACGACGAACCGGCGATCGCGCGCCCTCCATGCCACGGCCCCCGCTCCTATGAGCGGGCCCGACGGGCCGAGTCCCGCAGGTTCGATCCTCGAACCTGCCGCAAAGGAGATCCTCGACCTCGCTTCGAGCTCGCTCCTGGCGGCAGCGAAGAAGGGGGCGCCGAACCCGAGCGCCACCGATCCCCCGATCACCGTCAGCTCGAGATCGAGCAGGCTCGTCGCGGACGCTACGGCCAGCCCAACGAGGCGACCGGTCCGCGAGACCAGTGCGGCCGTGGCTTCGGCGGGCGGTCTACCGGTCATCTCGGCGATCGCGCTCCCCGAAGCCTCCGCCTCGAGACACCCGCGGGCCCCGCACCGGCACAGCCGTCCGTCGGGCTCCACGATGACGTGACCTATGTGCCCTGCGTTGCCCGACCTGCCGTCTAGGAGGCGCCCGTCCAAGACGATGCCTCCGCCGACCCCGGTCGAGACGACCATGCCCATGAAGTTGCGCCGGCCCTTCGCCGCCCCCACCCAACCCTCTCCGAGAGCGAGCGCCTTGGCGTCGTTGTCCACGGTCACGGCTAGACCGGTGAGAGATTCGAGCCTCGACCGCAAGGGAAACGAGGCCCATGCCGGGATGTTGAGCGGCGACACCTCCTCGCCCCCCTCGGACATCGGTCCCCCACATCCGACTCCGCACGCGACCAGGTCGCCGCGACCGGAGACGACCGTGCTCACCAGATCTCCCAGAACCCCGAACAGCCCTTCGGCGTCAGCGTCTTTAGGAGTGGGGACCTTCTCGTGCGAGACGAGCTCCCCGTTTACGGTGACGATCCCGGCAGCGAGCTTCGTCCCGCCTATGTCGACCGCAAGGCATGACTCCACGTTCCCGCTCCATCGCCGCTCGGGGCGCAAAGGCGTGACCCAATTGCAATAAGGCGTGACCCAGTTACGGCGCGAGGCGCCGAGAGCTACTTGTCGCGGCGGAAACGGGAGCGAAACCAGTCACGGGCTTCGCTTGCCGGATTGCCGATTCGCTCGCTTCGCAGCGAGTGCGTGATGTCCTGCCAACCGGCCTTGCCCACCCGCCGGAGGTTCGTGCTGAACACGACTAGAGAGGCGAACATGATTGCGACGCCGAGAAGACCTACGACGATCGAGGTCGTGAACCACAGGATCATGATGACGAGGCCGAGCACGAATCCCACGACGGACCACCGTATGAAGCGACCCGCGTACCGATAGACGCTCTCAGACTTGACTCTGGCGGCGAACGCCGGGTCGTGCCTGTAGAGCGTCTGCTCCATCTCGTTGAGCACACGCTGCTCTTCTTCGGAGAGCGGCAAGCGCACCCCCTGTCGGTCCCGGCAACCTCACGAAGCTGCCACATCAATCTTCGCGCACGCACCGTACCCTGACAACGCCTGGGCGGGACGACCGCGTTGGCTCTGATCCCAATTGCTCACATGATCCTAGGGTTCTTCTCGGCGCATCGTGAGCGCGTCCTGAGCGATCCCGGCATGCGGACCCCCGAAAGGTCCGAAACCCTGCTCACTGCCCACGGACAACCCGGACTCGGTCCTGGCCACGCCCGCCGTCCCGGAGCACGGCCCCCCTTGCCGCATGGGTCAAAAAACGTCCCTCGGGCGCCGTCTCAGGCCGCTCGTCACAGGCCAGTCGTCAGGACTTCTTCGTGGCCGCCAGTGGGAACCTGCGGCTCCCCGCCGAGCGCCGCCGAGCGGTACGCGGCGTCGACGACCCGATGGGCCTGGAGTGCGACGCCGATATCGGGTGAAGGCTGTCGATCGCTACGCACCGAACGAAGGAAACCCAGATCTGCCGAGGCATAAGCGAGCAGGTGCGACCTGAGCTCGTCCGCAACGGCGAGGCGGCCCATGACCTCGACGGCCTCGCGGGGCAGCCCGATCTCGGTTGTCGCCTCGGCCTGCTCGACCACGACAGGGCCCACCTCTTCGTTCTCGAGAACGGCATGAGCCCTCTCGAAGAAGACCTCGAGGCGACGGGTCGACGGGCGCGTCTCTATCCCGTGCCAGACGCTCAACAAGGTCGAGAGAGCGCGGTTCGAGTGCTCGAGGGTCACGGCCGCAACATCCTCTATGCCCTGGTGCCCGGCGTGGTTCTGCGTTCTCGCGACCACCGAGACGACCGGCCCGAGCATCCAGGAGAGAAGGTCGACGTCGTGGATCGAGTGCTCGAGCAGAGTTCCGCCTCCGGCAACCGAGACGTCGGACCGCCAGTCCGACCCGTACATCCCGCCGACCGGAAAGAATTGGTCGTCTCTCAGGACCGCAGCCAGCGGCGCGCCGACAGACCCCGGGCTGGGTCCCCCAGCGACCACCTCCCCCCGGGAGAGCGCGGCCACCGAGACGAATGGTGGGGACGCCCTGAGCACGAGACCCACCTGGTTCGCGAGGCCCGAGCTCTTCACCAGACTCGCGATCGCCTCTGCTCCTTTCAGGTCCCGGGCGAGCGGCTTCTCGCAATAGATGGCTACGCGGTGCGCCACGCAGCGCTCGACCACCTGGTGGTGCATGGCCGTCGGAGTGCACACCCAGGCCACGTCGACGCCTTCCAACGCTTCGTCGAGATCGAGGGTCGCTACTCCTTCGCGCCCACTGCCGTGGCCGTCGAGCATCCGCCTCGCCTTGTCCACCTCGAGGTCGCAAGCCGCCACGACGGCAGCGTCGACGAGTCCTGATCGAATCACGGAGCGCAGCGCGAACGAGTGGACAGTCCCGATGAACCCGCAGCCGAGTATGGCGATCCGCGTCGTCTTCGGCTCCGAACCCTCCCCACTGGGCTGGTCTGCCCTGGGCTGGTCTGCACTGGGCTGGTCTGCACTGGGCCGGTATGAACTGGTCCGGTCTGCGCTGGTCCGGTCTGCGCTGGTCCGGTCTGCGGTCCGGCGATCTGCGGTCCGCCGGTCTGGGCTCTGCTCGTTGGTCGGGGTCGTCAAGCGTCCGAGGGTAGCTGGCCTCGGCGTGACGGGCCCGGACGCGATGGCCGCGGACACGGCGATGGCGGCGACGGCGACCGCGGCGGCGCCGGCGATGACGACCGCGACGACGGTGGTCGCGGGCGCTCGGGCCGAGATGTGTCCTCAGGTGATTCGTCCGCCTCGGGTCCCCAGTGGGTGTCTCCCCGACCCTTGGCTTCCAGGCCTCCTGGCCCGACGAGTGCTGCCGGCCCCACCGAGCCTTGTCCGTACCGGGCCCGGATCGCCGACAGCGCCTCCTGGACGTTCAGCCACGCCTCGTCGTCGACCTCGGACGCAAGATCGGACGATGGATCGGCCGGGGCCGACGGTTCGCCGAAGTCCTCGAAGCTGAGCTGGCGGATCGCGGCTTTGTCGGCGCGATCCAGGCCGGCTACCGAGACGCCGACAAGTCGAACCCCCTGGGGAAGCTCGACTGCGTCGACGAGCGCCTGTGCGACGGTCGACACTGCGTGAGAGGCGCGAAGCGGGTCCGCGGCGGTGTGAGAGCGAGTGATCGTCTGGCGGTCGGCGAAACGGATCTTCACCGAGACCGTTCTTCCCCAAAGCGCCGACTCGGCCAGCCTGGCGCCCACCGCGTCGGACATGCGCAGCACGTGCCGGCGCAATTCGACCTCGGTCCGTGACGTCCTTGGCGAATGTCTCCTCGTGGCTTATCGATTTGACCTCGCGGTCCGCCTGGACGGTCCTGTCGTCATCTCCGCGGGCGAGCGCCGAGAGGTGACGGCCGTTGGCGGATCCGAGAAGCCTGCAAAGCGTTGATTCGGGTACCTCCGTGAGTGCTCCGACGGTGGACACACCGAGGCTCTCCAATCGCCGGGCTGTGGCAGGACCGACTCCCCACAGGGCCCGGATCGGAAGCGGGTGGAGAAATGCGATCTCTTGCGACGGTTCGATCACGCAGACCCCGGAACCGGCGAGCACGCCTGAGGCAGTGGCACGAGGCTTCGCTTGACGCGATCCCAGCTTGGCGAGCAACTTCGTCCTCGCGACGCCGACCGAGCAGTCCATCTCCAGCTCTTCGCGCACTCGCTGTCGAACCGACGACGCGATGACGGGAGGAAGCCCGAGGAGCCTCACCGCGCCGCTCACGTCCAGGAACGCCTCGTCGAGGCCGATCCCTCGACGAGAGGTGTGAACTCTTTCAGCACGGAGTGAAACTTCTCGCTGGTCTCCGCGTACCGCCAGTAGCGGCCGGGCATGAACACCGCGTGCGGGCAGCGCCGCCTCGCCTCGACCGAGGACATCGCGGAGCGAATCCCGAAGGCGCGGGCTTCGTAGGTGCACGAAGCCACCACTCCTCTGTCGCCCGAGCCCCCGACTATCACCGGCTTGCCGGCGAGCTCGGGATTGTCGAGCACCTCGACCGAGGCGAAGAAAGCGTCCATGTCGACATGGAGCACCGTGCAGGCTTCAATTCCCGGGGTCCCGGCGACTTCTCCCGGGGTCCCGGCGACTTCTCCCGGGGTCCCGGCGACTTCTCCCAGGGTCCCGGCGACTTCTCCCGAGATCCCGCCGACTTCGGTCGTCGCCTCGGCCCGTTCAGACATGCAGCCTCAAGCGCCTGAAGGCCTCCGGCGTACGGCACCCCGACGCGCTCACCTTCGGCCTCTGCACGAAGCCTGACGACACGCTCTGCCCAATCGGGATCCGGCACCTGGCTCTTGTGGCACGACGACCGACGGCGACCTTCTGGCCGATGGTCGCCGTGATGTCCACCCATACGGTCGGCTCGAGCGTGCCCGACAGGTATGCGACCTGCGTCTGATGAACCGGGCCCGGCTGCGGAAAGTAGTTCGGAAGGGCTGCCGCGGGAGAAAGGGCGTCGAGGACGGCGAAACCCGTCTCGCGGTGGTCCCTGTGGTTCAGGTAGTCCTCGCCGAACAGGACGGCAGTCGGATCCGGGCAGAGCACTGCTTCCGGCTTCAGGTCGCGGACGAGACGCACGATCTGCTCTCGAAGCTCGAGATCGTTGCCGATCTCGCCGTCGGGGTGCCCGAGAGTGTGGTGGCCGGCAAGGTCGAGCACCCGTGCGGCGGCGTTCATCTCGAGCGCGCGAGTCTGCGCTAGGTCGTCCGGCCTCACATCCGGATCGGTCGTCCCCTTGTCACCGTTGGTGCAGACGAGGACGTGCACCTCGCTTCCCCCGTTGACCCAGCGCGCCAGCGTGCCGCCGCAGGAAACGTCCGGGTCGTCCGGGATGCGCGTAGACGGCGAGCGCGCGGCTCGGAACCGAATCGAGCAGCTCGGGCAACGCTCAGCCCTTCCTCTTCGGCTCCGTGGACTTGGTGAGCAGACCCACCTCCCTCTGGAAGTCTCCGAGGTCCTCGAAGCCCTTGTACACGGACGCGAAGCGAAGGTACGAGACCTCGTCCATCTGCCGCAGGTGCTCCAGGACCGCGACACCGACCTGCTGGCTCGTGACCTCGGTATCCGGCCTCGCGGAGCGCTTCTTCGACCCGCTGGGCGAGCCTCTCGAGCTGCTCTTCTGATGCGGGGCGGTTCTTGCTCGCCGCTCTCGCCCCCGCGACCACCTTCGAGCGGTCGAACGGCTCACGTTGGCCGGAACGCTTCACGACCCAGAGCGGTGCCCCCTCGACGCGCTCGTAGGTCGTGAACCTCCTCCCACAAGACAAGCACTCACGGCGGCGTCTTATCGCACCTCCGTCCTCTCCGAGGCGCGAATCGACGACCTTGTCGTCGAGGCTCTGGCACCACGGACACCGCATGCCGGCAACGGTAGTGCCGGAATGCATCACTTCATGGAAGGACGAGTTGCTGCCCCGGGTGCACGTCGTCGCCGCCTGCCTCGGCCTCGAGCTGCGCAACCAACGGACGCGGGTCGGATCCTCCGGCCAACCGCTCGGCGATCCCCCACAGCGTGTCGCCCTGGCGCACGACGTATGTGGTCCCCGCGACGAGGGGCCCCGCGTGGGCGGCACCGGGGGTGGCGAGGGAAGGCCCCCCGGTCCCGCCCCACGGCAGGGCGAGCATGACGAGCATTGCGATCACTGCCATCCCGAGAAGAGCCCGGCGGCGGCGGACCCGACGAGTCGGCCGGCCGAAGGGTCGGTCGGAGTAGATCTTCTGCGAGGGCAGCAGTCGCGAAGAGGTCCGCGGATCGACCGTGGCCGGAGCAATCCGACCGTGGAGCGGACGCCCGGGATCATCGAACGGACCGTATGGGGCAGCGAACGGATCGTGTGGATCATCCAGCGGTCCGTATGGGGCAGCGAACGGATCGTATGGGGCAGCGAACGGATCGATTCGGCTCTGGCGCGCACCACTCGTGGCACGGACATGCGAACGGAAGGATTCGACGCGAGCCTCCGGCCAGAGCCGCGACGAGCCCGGATCACGACGCGGAGCGAGCCTGTCCGCCCGCTGACCTGGGATTGGGGAGTCGGTCGCGCTCCAAGCCGGGTCCTTCAAAGGGATGTTCCTACCGTTCGACCGACTCCCGGGTCCTGCCTGCGAGACGCAAGCTGACCTCTTACCGTGGCTGTGCCGTGCAGATGTTCCGTGGGCACGATCGGAATCGCGCTCGTCTACGATCGAACAGGTGTTCGTCATACGGGCATCTGAACACGAACGTGCGTTCGTGTCAAGAGGGTCGGAACCGGTCACACGAGCATCGTCGCACCCGGGTGTACCACTCGGTCACGCCGGCAGGCCCGACGAACAGGTGTTTGCCTTCCGAACGCCGCCGCTGTATCGTAAGTCGAACGCTTGTTCGTGGTGCTGTCCCGGGAAGTCGGCTGAGAGTTCGCGGCTGCGACAATTCGGGGCTGACAGTTCGGAGCTGACAATTGCGGGGTTGACGGTTCGGGGCTGACAGCTCGGGAAGGGGTATTCGTGGTCGAGGCACTGAGCGACAAACGCCAGGAGATTCTCGTGTACATCACGACCTGCCTGGGCGAGAGGGGATATCCGCCGTCGGTCCGCGAGATCGGCGAGGCGGTGGGGCTTGCTTCTTCTTCGACGGTCCACGCACATCTCGCCGTGCTTCAGCGCGAGGGTTACCTGAGGAGGGATCCCACCAAGCCGCGGGCGATCGAGGTGCGTTACGACCCGGCTTCGAAGGCCGATCTTCCGACCGGCAGGGTGCGGCAGGTGCCGCTCGTCGGCGACGTGGCGGCGGGGACGGGGGTCCTGGCGACAGAGAACGTGACCGAGCTGCTGGCTGTCCCCGAGGAGCTGACCGGCAACGGGTCCCTGTTCGCGCTGCGGATTCGTGGCGACTCGATGATCGACGCCGGCATCTTCGACGGCGACATCGTGGTCGCGCGTCAGCAGCCCGACGCCGAGAACGGCGACGTCGTGGTCGCCGGGATCCCCGGAGACGAGGCGACCGTGAAGAACTTCTCCCGGCGCAACGGTTCGATCGTTCTGTCTCCGGCAAACGAGCGACTCGAGCCCATCGAGCTGAGCCCCGCCGACGTGACCGTCTACGGCAAGGTCGTGTCGGTGATGCGGCGCCTCTGACCCGAGTATCTCTGACCCGATTATCTCTGGCTTGACTATCTCGAGCTGGGGCCGCAGGCCTCAGGGCTCCCGGGTGAGCACCGTCTCGAGAACGCCGTAGACCTGCTCGAGCTCCCTGCGGCTCACGTGCTCGTCCGCGGTGTGGGCGAGAAGCGGATCTCCCGGTCCGAAATTGGCCGCCGGTATGCCGATCGAGGCAAACGTGGCCACGTCTGTCCAACCCACCTTCGCCCGGGCCGGGCGTCCGGCAGTCCTCACCAAGCGGGCGATCATCGGATCCGTGAGCGAAGGTGGGGCTCCGATCGTCACCTCGAGCACCTCGAGCGAGTCGCCGCGATCCGAGTCGATGGCAGGGCGAAGGAGCTCGTGCAGCTGCGAGACGGCGCTGTCGGCGTCGCGGTCGGGCGCGAAGCGGAAGTTGATCCTCACCGACGCCTCGTCGGGCACCACGTTCGCGGCGATACCTCCCTCGATGCCGACGGCCTGGAGCTGCTCGGCGTACTCGCAACCGTCGAGCACGACACGCCGCGGCTCGTACGAACCCAGACGCTCGAGAAGCGGCGCCGTGCGATGGATCGCGTTGACCCCGGTGAACGGCCTGGCCGTATGAGCTCGCTTGCCGCGGAATCGCGCGATGGCGTGCAGCGTTCCCTGACATCCCGCTTCGACGAATCCTGACGTCGGCTCGCCGAGCACTGCTGCGTCCCCGGCGATCAGATCCGGACGCGTGGCCGCCAAGATCCCGAGGCCGTTGTGCTCCCTGCCGACTTCCTCGCACGGATAGAAGACGTAGGTGACGTCGGTCGCGGGCGCTGTGACGGTGACCGCGAGCGCGAGCATCACCGCGACGCCGCCTTTCATGTCGACGGCGCCCAGTCCCGACAGCACTTCGCCCTCGACGCGGGCAGTGGCCGGTCCTGCTCCGGGCACGGTGTCGAGATGTCCTGCCAGCACCACTCGCGCACTGCGACCCTGGTCGGTCCGGGCCACTACGGTGTCGCCGACCCTTTCCAGTTCCAGCCACGCAGCCCGGGACAGGTCGGCCTCGACCGCGTCGGCGAGCGCCGACTCGTGGTGGCTCACAGACGGGATGTCGACGATCTCTGCCGCGAGAGCGAGAAGGTCCGGAACCGGCTGCGCGCCGGAGTCAGGTGGCGACACCGTGTTCCCTGAGCATGGCCTCGAGTCTTCGCCTTGTCGTGCTTGCGACCCGGGTCGAGCCGCTTCACCACCAGGGCGCATGGCAGGAAGAACTCACCTCCCCGGTACTCACGCCGGCGCGAGGCGTTCACGACGACGCTCCACGGAGGGACCTCGCCGCGACCGAGCTCGTCGCCGGACTCGGCGTCGATGACCGGGATCGAGGGATTGAGGAGGGTCGCCTCTCCGAGGACCGATCCCTCCCCGACCCGCGCTCCCTGGGTGATCATCGAACGGCTGCCGATGAGCACGTCGTCGCCGACCATCACAGGAGCGGCCTGCGGCGGTTCGAGCACACCGCCTATGCCGACTCCGCCGGAAAGGTGCACACGAGCCCCGATCTGCGCGCACGAACCGACTGTCGCCCACGTGTCGACCATCGTGTCGGCGCCGACCCTCGCCCCGATGTTCACGTAGCTCGGCATCATGACGACGCCACGGTCGAGAAACGATCCCCACCGCGCCGAAGCTGCCCGGCACGACCCGGACCCCGGCGGCGGCAAACCCGGACTTGAGCGGGATCTTGTCGGCGTACTCGAACGGGCCGACCTCGGTCGTCTTCACCGACACGAGCCGGAAGAACAGGAGTATGGCGTGCTTCAACCACAAGTTGACCTTGACGTCGCCGGTCGACGGGTCGATCTCGGCGACCCTGGCCGCTCCCGCGTCGAGAAGGTCGATCGCCTCGGTCACGATGCGGAGCGCGTCGGCGTCGCCGGGATCCAGCTCACCGGACCGCTCCCACAGCTCTTCGACCGACGCTCTGAGATCGTGACATCCAGACGAGACTACCGGCATGCGTTCTCGCGGCTCTGCCCGGGAACCGTGGTTCGTTCGAGGGGGTCAGCGGCTGAGCAGATGACGGTTCGATGCCATGCGCTGTGCCACGAGCTCGATGCGATCGTCGGGCTGAACCGCCGCGATGCGCACGTGGCCTGCCGAATGATCGCCGTAGAGGTCTCCGGGGCTCACGAGCATGCCGCCGGCCTCTGCGAGCGCCTTGGCGAACACGAACGCTCCCGACGCGGTCCGAGCCCGCACTTCCTCGGACGCCTGCGGTGGGGGCCCACCCGGGCACCGGGACCCAAAGGTAGAAGGCGCCGTCGGGAAGCGGCGCCGCGAGCCCGGCATCCTCGAGGATCTCGCGCAAGCCGCCTCGAGACGTCCGGGCGTAGATGCCGCGCTGGTGCTCGACGTGCTCGTCGTCATCGAGAGCAACGGCCGCGGCGTGCTGAACGGGACCGGGGACCATCAAGCCCGGCGTGGCGCCGGACCTCCGCCAGGTAGCTGACGAGGTCGGGGTCCCCGGCGAAGAATCCGACACGGCATCCCGCGAGGTTCGAGCGCTTGGAGAGCGAGTGCACCGCCAGCACTCCTTCCGGCCCCGAGCTGAGGATCGTGGACGGTGGGGCCGCCCAGGTGAACTCTGCGTAGCACTCGTCGGAGAAGACAGGCACCCCTCTCGCTCGTCCCCACTCCGCTGCTTCTTTCAGATCGGTCAGGCTTCCTGTCGGGTTGGCCGGGCTGTTGACCCAGAGCAGAAGAGCGCGCGCTCTGCGTCGGCTTCGTCGATCAACCCGAAGTCGAGCCCTCCGCCTTCGCGCTCTGGCACACCGACCGACCGGCAGCCCGGCGAGCTCGGCACTCATCTCGTAGGTCGGGTAAGCCGTCGCCGGGTGCAGCACTGTGTCGCGGTCCGGCTCGCGAAGTCGCATGTACCAGGCGAGCGGAGGCGACGAACTCCTTCGATCCAACGCATGCGGCGATGTGGGTCGGCTCGATCTCGACGCCGAAGCGCCGCGACATCCACCGGGCCGCCGCGTCGCGGAGCGCTGCGGCTGCCGATCGAGGCCGGGTAACCCCGCTCGGCACCTGACGAACAGAGGGCCTCCACGACGCTCGGCGGAGGCGGGTCACAAGGCGTCCCGATCGACAGATCAACTGCGCCGCCCGCGTGCTTCGATGCGATACTCTGCGATCTCGCCAAGCCGGTCGTAAGGGTAGGGAGGGGGCACGAAACGCGGAGGCATACCGGTCTGGTCGCTCACCCGACTCACGACTCTCGACTCACGACTCTCGACTCTCGACTCACGACTCTCGACTCACGACTCTCGGCTCACGACTCTCGACTCACGACTCTCGGCTCACCGGACCGCGAACTCCCTGAAAGCGCGGCCTGACCGGCGTCGTCGAGCACCACGTGCACGACGGTCGCGCCCTCGTCGTTTCGCGTCTCGACCACCTCGCCCTCCCTGTGCACCGCCGCAAGGACGTCGCCTCGACCGTAGGGCACGACGAGCTCCACCACTCGGTCCGCGACCCTCAGGCGGTCCCCGATCGCCTGCAGCAGTGCTTCGATGCCGAGGCCCTGTTTCGCCGACACCGCCACCGAGCCCTGGTGATC
The DNA here is from genome assembly GCA_963801315.1 of uncultured Acidimicrobiales bacterium. Classification (GTDB taxonomy): domain Bacteria; phylum Actinomycetota; class Acidimicrobiia; order Acidimicrobiales; family CAVXTF01; genus CAVXTF01. The sequence goes on from CAWDEI010000007.1 coordinate 875,825, forward strand.
CTCTGCAAAGCGCTTTGCGTCGGGCGACCGGTCCACCTTGTTCACGACAAGCAGCTCGGGAACCCGGTCCGCGCCGATCTCCTCGAGCACCGAACGCACGGCCTCGATCTGCTTCTCGGGATCGACCGACGACCCGTCCACGACGTGCATCAGCAGATCCGCGTCGCGCACGACCTCGAGTGTCGGTTTGAAGGCTTCGACGAGTTGGTGGGGAAGCTTGCGGACGAACCCGACCGTGTCCGACAGCAGAATCGTCTCGCCTCCGGGCAGCGCGAGACGCCTCGTCCGGGCATCGAGTGTCGAGAAGAGGCTGTCTTCGACGAGCGCATCTGCGTTAGTGAGCCGGTTGAGCAATGTCGACTTGCCGGCGTTGGTGTAGCCCACGAGCGAGACGAGCCGCTGGCGCGACCGCCTCCTCGCGCGTGCCTGGGTATGTCGCGCGACTCGGCCACACCGCGGAGCTCGCCTTCGAGACGGCTCATCCTCGCGAGCAGCCGGCGCCGGTCCATCTCGAGCTTCGTCTCCCCCGGCCCTCTCGTGCCTATGCCGCCCGCCTGCTGGCTCAACGCATGACCTCTTCCTCGGAGACGCGGAAGCCTGTATCGCAGCAGTGCGAGCTCGACCTGCACCTTTCCTTCCTGGGAGCTGGCGTTCTGCGCAAAGATGTCGAGGATCACACCCGTTCGGTCGATGGCCGTGCGCCCGAGGATGTGCTCGAGATTCCGCTGCTGTGCCGGAGTTAGCTCCGCGTCGAATACAACGGTGTCTGCGTCATGTTCGAGGGCGACCTCGCGCAGCTCGGCCGCCTTTACCCTTCCCGAGCAACGTCGCAGGATCGGGTTCGGCTCTTCGCTGGATGACGCGTGCAACGACGTCGGCGCCGGCCGTGGCGACCAGCGACTCGAGCTCCTCGAGATCCTCCTCGACCTGCGCGAGCGAGCTCCAGCTGAACACGACGCCCACGACGACGATGCGTTCGCGTACGGTCCGCTCGATGAGGCTCACAGGGCCGCGACCACCTCCTCGCTCCGATCGGCAACAAGCCCGCGGAGCACGTCCAGGCCCACGGTCACCTCGCCCACCATGCGCGCAGGCCCCGCCAACGTCACGGTGCTCTGAGCGAGCTGCACCTTAGGACTCCGCCGCCGCTACGTACGTCGACCGTACGCGAGGCCATACCCCACGCCAGCACGGCCACCGCGGCTGCGCACGCACCCGTGCCGCAAGATTCGGTGATGCCCACTCCGCGCTCCCACACCTCGATGTCGATGCACGTCGTCTCACCGTCGCCGGACGACACGGCCCGCACGACTTCGACGTTGGCGCCGCCTTCGACCGCGCGCTCCATCAGGGGCCCGCAGTATCGAGGTCGATAACGGGACCGGCTGCGAGAAGGACAATGTGGGGATTCCCCACGTTCACCGCGCAGGCCGAAGTCACCGCTCCGGCTCGGCGAGAGACACAGGCGGACGGTCGAGCGGCAGGTCCGCCGTCACACGGACGGGGCCCATATCGACCTCGGCGAAGCCGAGACCCGATCCCAAGTCCTTGTACTCGACCTGCCGGCGCCCGCCGGCAGTGTCCACGACGACCGTGCCTTGTTCGGCCATTCCTGCCGCAACGGCCGCCTGCACGAGGCAGCGAATGCCGTTACCGCTCATCTCGGCGAACGAGCCGTCGGCATTGGTCAGTTGCATCTGCAGTTGCGCTCCGTCATTGCCGGGCCAGACCCACGATCAGCCCGTCGGCTCCGAACCCCTTCCGGCGGTCGCACAGAGCCGCCACCTCGGCGGCTTCGAGCAACATCCCGGCCGGCTGCACCAGCAGCACGAGGAAAGTCGTTGCCTGAGCCGTGGTGCTTGGTCAGCTGGATCGTGCCCGCCACCGGCTCAGTCTCCCACCGGGGTGCGCCCACCGGCGCCCGACGCCCGGCGGTCCGCCCGCCGGGCGCCCGCCCAGACGGCTCGCGGCAGACGTCCCACCGATAGCGAGAAGCTGTGCGAGCAGGTCCTGCCGGGATCGAGCCACTCGATCCGGGGATCACGGCGGAACCACGACCATTGCCTGCGAGCAAGGGTTCGCGTCCTCTGCACGCCCGCCGAAGCAGCGCATCGTCGAAAGGAGTCCCGTTCTCGAGGTGGTCCAGCATCTCGCCGTAGCCGATCGCCTGGCTCGCCGTCCGCGACAGTCCGCCGGGCCTCGCGGCAAGCGTCCGGACCTCGTCGAGGAGTCCCTCTTCGAGAAGTGCCGCGAACCTCGAGGTGACCTTTTCATCGTGTGACGACTGCTCGTAAGGGATGCCCACCTGAACGAACGACGAATGAGGATAGGTCCCGAGACCCGGGCCGAAGGAAGAGAACGGCAAACCTGACCCATGGGTGACCTCGAGTGCACGCAGCAGACGCCTGCGGTTCGAGGGATCGATCCGTCCTGCGGCCACCGGGTCGAGAGTCTTCAGCCGTGCATGGAGGACCTGCGTGCAGTGGCGCCGTCGTCGGTCTCGGAGCCGGCCCATTGCTTGACTGAAACAGCCTCTTGCTCGAGTGAAGCAGCCCCTTGCTCGACTGCAGAGGTTTCTTGTTCGACTGCAGAGGTTTCTTGCTCGACTGCTTGCTCGAGCTTCGGCAGTGTCGAGTGCGGCAGCGACTTCTGGCCAGCGACCCGGCAGCCGCAGGTCGTCTACGACAGCCGCAGGTACAGGCCGGTGCCTCCGACGAGCAGCGCTCGCCGACCCCTTCCTTCTATGTCTTCGATGACCCGACGCGCCGGCATCCTGGAACTCACGAACCGTGTAGTCACATGAGGGCTCCACAAGATCGATCATGTGCACTGGACGCCTGCGCGCTGGGCGACCGACGGCTTCGCAGTGCCGATGTCCATCCCTCGGTACACCGCCATCGAGTCGACGCTCACGATCTCGGCATCGGGCCGGGCTCGCGAGATCGAGCGCGAGCGAGGTCTTGCCCGAAGCCGTCGGCCCGACGAACGCCAGGTGACCTCCCGACACGCAGGCCGTGCCGGAACCGTCACCGTGCGGCAGCGGGCCCTCCTGCACCGAGTTCGACGAGTGAATCGACCGGAAGGCCCGCAGGCTCAGGAGGTCCTGGAGCCCGACTAGGACAGAGCGCAGAGATCGGGAGATCGGGGAGACGGGGAGATCGGGAGATCGGGGAGACCGGGAGAGGCAGGACCGCACAGGGATCCTCGCTCTGTGGCGAGATGGCGCGGTGAGTTCGAGGAATTCGCCCCGAAGGAAATGGGGCGCGGCACCGGTCACCCGGGCGCGCGCGTAGCTGCCGGGCGTCGGCCTCCCCGACGGCGGAATCTCGAAGTGGACGAGTTTTCCTTGTCGGGTTCGTCCGGAGAAAACTTCCGGGTCGCGTTTCGAAGCTCCCTCTACCAGGATCTCCTCGTCTCTACCGACCCTTTCTTCGTGGCGAGTCAACGCGGATCTCTCGAGGACGACCTTCAATCTTTCGAACCGCTCGGCGACGACTTCAGGCGGTACGAAACGATCGGTCATGGCCGCAGCCCGCGTTCCCGGACGCGGCGAGAAGATGAACGTGTAGGCACTGTCGAACTGGGCCTCGGCCACCACTTCGAGGGTTCGCTCGGCATCGTCGTCGGTCTCGCCCGGGAATCCGACGATCAGATCGGTCGTAACCGCCAGTTCGTCGATCGCGCTCCTGTGCGTCGGCAAGGCGCTCCAGATATCGCTCGGCCGTGTACCCGCGCCGCATCATCTTGAGCACTGAGTTGCTCCCCGATTGAAGCGGTAGGTGCAGGTGCTCGCATACCGCCGCCGTCTCGGCCATCGCCTCGATCGTCTCGGGCCTGATGTCCTTCGGGTGAGGGCTCGTGAAGCGAACCCGCTCGATGCCATCCACTGACCCCACCGCGCGTAGCAAGAGGCAAACAACGGCCGTCGGCGCGTCAGGTCCCGGCCGTAGGAGTTCACGTTCTGTCCGAGAAGGGTGATTTCTGTGACACCCGATGCACTGAGCGACTCGACCTCACTGACGAGATCTCCGATGGGGCGGCTGACCTCGCGACCCCGCACCGCCGGCACGATGCAGAACGCGCAGGAGTTGTCGCAGCCGGTCTGAATCGTGACCCAGGCCGACCACGGCAGGTCGCGATCGGCGCCGAGCGCGCTCGCATGCGCCTGGTCACCGTCGGCGACTGGCTCGTCGAGCACTTCGACGAGAGGTCCTTCGAGGGTCACCCTTCGCAGTAGCTCGGGTGCGCTAGCGAGGTTGTGGGTCCCGAACACGAGGTCCACCTGCGGAGCGCGCTCACGCAGCAACTCCCGGTCCTTCTGCGCCAGGCAACCCCCGACTGCGATCTGCATCCCCGGGCGGCGCGCCTTCAGGGATTTCAGGTGCCCAAGATGCCCGTAGAGCCGGTTGTCGGCGTTCTCACGGACGCAGCAAGTGTTCAGGATCACGACGTCGGCGGAATCCACGTCGCCGGCGCGTTCCATCCCTTCTGCGGCGAGGAGGCCTGCGAGGCGTTCGGAATCGTGCTCGTTCATCTGGCATCCGAAAGTTCGGATGTGGAAGGTGCGGGGTCACAAGGCCAGTGTAGGCAGCGACCGCCGGTGACTCTGGACCGGCAGATGCTGAGATGCGGCGCAGCCAAGCGACAGCCCCGCGCGACCGGTAGTTCCTGACGGACAGAGCCTCCGGCTGGAAACCGTCGAACCAGAGCCCCCGGCTAGAAATCTTCTGCAGAGATCGTCGAGCGTCTGCCCTGTCGAGACCTGCCCTCGGTCCGCTGCCCCGTTGCGCACTCGCGGGGCCAAGACCCGTCGGTCGTGAGTCCTTGCATGTCCGCGTGCAGGATGAGCACTCTTCCCGCTACGCCCACTTCGGACATCGCCCTCTCCGCGTTCGTCCGGACCTTCTCTTGGTCTGCGCCATCGCAGATCCCGAGGAGCGTGGGCCCTGCTCCCGACCAGCACGAGGCAAGCGCTCCTGCCTCGACGAGCTTTGCAAGGAGTTTCGGTGCCTCGGGAAACAACGGGCTCCTGTAGTCCTGGTGAATGCGGTCCTCGGTCGCCTCCCTGGTAAGCAGGGACATGTCCGCCAGTCCTGCTAGCAACAAGCCCATCCGGCCCAGGTTGAATGTCGCATCCGTCCTCGACACCTGCTGCGGAAGAGCCTGTCTCGCCCGGGCGGTCGAAAGCGGCTTGTCAGGGATGAGAGCGACGAAGGCAAGCCCGATATCGAGGGGCAACCGGACCGCTCGCACGGCTCCGCGGACGAATGTGGCGCAGACGAGTCCGCCGACGACGGATGCCGCCGCATTCTCGGGGTGGCCGTCGACTGAGGCGGCGACAGCGAGAGGGTCCCTTGCACCCGCAGCGGCTGCCGCCGCAGCGGCCAGCGCCGCGGACGACCCGAGCCCGCGAGCGACGGGGATGTCGGATCGGACAGTGATGGCAAGTTGGTCCGTCCCGGCGACATCGATCGCCACCCGAGCGGCGAGATGCGTATCGTCCGTAGCGAGGTCTTCGCCTTCTCCTTCGCACCGCACGATCAGGCGGTCGGCCGGTTCCACCTCCACCTCGACGTACAGATCGAGCGCCAAGGCCAGTGCATCGAATCCAGGCCCGAGATTGGCGGTGGAGGCGGGTACCCGAGCGCGCACTGGCCAAAGGGTAGTGGGTGGCGCCGGAACGGGTCCGAGACCCGCGACCCAGCGTCGTGCTCTACGAGTGACCCAACGTCGTGCTCTACGAGTGACGCGGCGTCGTGCCTCTACGAGTGCAGCGCGTCCACCGCCAAGACAGGCACCGAAACCGGGTTCCCACCTGCCGACGAGGCCTCGAGAGACCCGACCACGGCGCCGGCGGCGACCGAATGGCCGATCTGGTTTTCCTTCACGGAGAGTACGACCGTGGTTCCGGGCCAGGCCACTGCGATGAGCGGTGAGGCGGTCTCGACTGGAGTCGATCTGAGACCCTGGCCCGACGAGGTTCCCGACGAGGCGACCGAGAGTCGCCCGACCTGATGATGCGCTGGGGAGACCTCCACGAGGTGCAAAGCCGGGCTGACGGCGTCGATCATGGATACGTCCTCCTGTCCTGCGTACTCGAGAGTCGTCGGCTGACCGAGGTCGGCGGCTAACACCAAGACCTGCTGGTTACCTACCTGACGGAACGCAGCGAGCACAACGCATGCTTCGGCAGCATCGGTGAAGCCGGATTTGATCCCTACGACGCCGTCGGATCCCACCGCACTCACGTAGTTGTCAAGCGTGCCGATGTAAGGGAGCGTCACGGTCGTCTGGTCCACTATCGACGCGAACGAAGGCAACTCCATCGCATACTCGGCGAGGACCAGCTGATCGTGCGCGGTGGAGACAGAGCCCGAGTCAAGTCCGTTCGTGTCCACGTAGTGGGTAGAGGTCATTCCCATCTTCGCCGCTTCGGCGTTCATCCGAGCGACGAACGCGGGAATGTTTCCGGAGTCCCAACGAGCGAGCGTGTCGGCGATGTTGTTGGCAGATCGGACGATGAGCCCCGAGAGCAGCTGGCGCTCCGTGAGCACCTCCCCGGCCTTCACCTCCACGGAGGAGGCATCCTCTACAGTGTCCTGCTCGAAGCCCTCCTGGTCGGCCGCGGTCAACTCGATTGGCGGGCCGGATGACGTGGCGGTCAACGGGTGCTGTTGGAGCGTGAGGTACGCGGTCATCATCTTCGTGAGACTCGCGATGGGTACCGAATCCTCCGGGCCCGACGTCTCGAGGAGCCCTGCTGCGGGGACGGCGATCGCGGATTCACCGGTCGAAACCCACGGGATCTCGGGGATCGAGCCCGCAACCGCCGTCGTCTTCGACGCAGTCATGGTCAGCTCCAGAGCCGGGGACGTCGAGTCAGAGGCGTCCGATCCGTTGGCCCCGCCGGGGTTATTCGACGTCCCACCGCCACCTCGTGACGCGAACACCCCGACGAGAATCAGCACCACGAGGACGACGACTGTCGTGCGCAGCCTCCGGCGCCGCCGTCTGCCGGAACGCGAAGGCCTGATGGGCCTATGTCTCTGAGAAGGGTCCTGAGCCAACCTGGCAAGGCCCTCGGTCACACCGACGGTGCCAGAGCGCTGCATCGGGACGCGTGCGCCGCCTGAAGTGCGTGAGCGCTGCGAGGGTTTCTCCCTCGCAGGACGGACAGACTCCACGTTCTGCGATCTACCTTCCTCTATCGGCGACCCTCCACCGGCGATCTTCTGCCGGCGTCGGCGACCCTCTCTACCGGCGACGGGCTGGCCTATTCGCCGAGCCGTCGTCGACCCTCCCTGGCGCTCTTGTCGACCCCCCGCTCCGGCGTCAGGTACGTGTCGACCGCTGCCGGGTCTGAGGGACGTCAGATGCTCTCCTGGGTGCTCTCCCCGAAACCGTAGGGCAGCCTAACGAAAACGGGAGCATCCAGGGGGGGTCAAGCGAGAAAAGCCCTGGTAGATGAGCTGTCGATCGCGGATCTTCCGCTTGGTACGCGGGGCGCCAGTATTTGACGATGCCAGACAGCGAAGAGGAGGGTGGCAAAGGGCCGAGCGAGCAAGCTCATGAGGCGAAGGATCCTGCTTACGACACACCCGAATACAAGCGGCAGGAGACGACCGGGTGGGTGGCTTGGTCTCCCATGGTTGGCGCGGACCTTCCCGATGACGTCCGGGCCGAGGCCGAACGCCGCGTCCGGGAACACCGCAAACAACGGGGCGCACTTCTCGCTGTCGTGGAGGTGCGTGTGTTCGAGAACGGTTCTGAAGCGCAAGTCTCATTCCCGCACGAGGGACTGCTCGGACCCGACAGTGGCCCAGTGGCCATCTCGGAGGTCGTAGCAATGGCGAGAGAAGAACTCGCAACCTGGCGCTAGCCCGCAGCAGGCTCTAGCCCGCAGAAGCCGACCGCGACTGCCTATTCGACGTTGCCGAGCGCATGCTCCAGCTCGTCGACGGTCATGAGCACGGTCCGAGCCTTTGATCCTTCAGAGGGACCCACGACACCGCGGCGCTCGAGGAGGTCCATCAGCCGACCTGCGCGTGAGAACCCAACTCTCAACTTGCGCTGAAGCATGGACGTCGAGCCCAGCTGCGACCTGACCACGAGCTCCATGGCCTGAGAGAGGTACTCGTCATCGTCTCCGGGCATTGCGGTCGGACCTGGACCCGATACGTCTTCCCCCGCGATCCCTGACACGTACTCTGGCTGGCTCTGGCGGCGCCAGTGCGCAACGACCGCCCGGACTTCCTCCTCTGTGACCCACGGTCCTTGGATACGCCGTGGCACCGAGGACGAAGCCGTGAGCAGCAGCATGTCCCCCTTACCGATGAGACGCTCGGCGCCGGGCTGATCCAGGATCACTCGGCTGTCGGCCAATGACGACACCGAGAAGGCGAGCCGGCTCGGAATGTTGGCCTTGATCACCCCGGTGATCACGTCCACAGAAGGCCGTTGTGTCGCCAGAACCAGGTGGATCCCGACCGCGCGTGCCATCTGGGCAATGCGACAGACAGACTCTTCGACGTCTCGAGCTGCGACCATCATCAAGTCGTTCAGTTCGTCGACGACCACGAGCACGAACGGAAGTCGCGAGTGCTCGGTGCCTTTGGACTCGACGGCCTCGCGAACCTCGGCCACGCGCGCCGCAACAGTCGTCGCACCCGACTGGCGGTGGCCGACCGCAGGCGAAGCGCTCCGTACTGCGGCGTCGGCCAGACCGTTCGCGTCGTCTGCTTCGTCCCACATGTCCGCTTCGTAGCCCTTGGCGACCTCATCCCCGTCGGCCACGTCATCGCCGTCGGCCACCTCTTCCCCGTTGGCCACGTCTTCCCCGTCGGCCACGTCTTCCCCGTCGGCCACGTCTTCCAGGTCGTCCAGGTCCGCCGGGTCGGCCACGTCTTCCACGTCGTCAAATTCGTCTGAAGCTTGCCCGTCGACGTTCTGCTCGGCGCGACGGGGAGATCCGAGCTCGCCCCGATCGATCGCTTGGTTGTAGCCGGTGATGTCGCGCATACCGACTTCGGCCAGCAGGTCGTAACGGCGCTCCATCTCGGCGACGGCCCAGTTGAGGGCGTTGGCCGCCTTCTTCGGATCGACGACCACCTGGGTCAACAGGTGCGGCAATCCGTTGTACTGACCGAGCTCGACTCTCTTCGGGTCGACGAGGATCAGCCTCACCTGTTCGGGGGTGGATCGGACGAGGATCGAGGTGAGAAGGGAATTGATGCACGACGACTTCCCGGCACCCGTCGCACCCGAGATGAGGATGTGAGGCATGTCTGCGAGGTTTGCCAATACCGGTCGGCCCGCGATGTCGCGCCCGAGCGCAACCTCGAGTGGATGCGAAGCCTTGCGGGCCTCTTCGCTCGACAGAACGTCGCCGAGCGTCACGAGCTGTCTTTGACGGTTTGGTACTTCGATCCCGATCGCGGATTTGCCCGGAATCGGAGCAAGTATCCGCACGTCGGGCGACGCCATCGCGTAGGCGATGTCCTTCGCAAGGCTCGTAACCCGCGCAACCTTGACCCCTGGTCCCAGCTCGAGCTCGTAACGGGTCACGGTCGGGCCGACGGTGTGGCCCACGAGCCGCGTGTCGACACCGTGCGCAGCGAGCGAATCAACGAGCGCCCGGCCCGCTACTGCTATCTCTCCCCTGTCGATCGCGCGTGCTCGAGACCGGGCGAGGATCCCGACGTGGGGAAGCCTCCACTGCCCGGTCGCGAGACCGAGCTCGAGCTCGAGCTGATGAGCGGGCAACGTAGACCGAGGCCGAGAGCCGGTTCCCGCGCCGGCAGAGCCGCCAGAACCAGGAGAGTGAGACGTGTTCCCGCTCGCGTCGTCGTTCGCGGCTCGCCCCGACCGCGACGATCCCCGACCGTCGACCTGGTCGTCATCGGTTCCGCCGTCACCGTTGCCGCTGTGGGCGCCCTCGAGGTGCGCATCGGCTGCCGAGTCATCCGGCGAGTCGCTGGACAGCGCTTCATCCAGGTCGAAAATCGAGCTTCCGGAGGGCTGTTCGGAAGACGGCGCGGCCGTGTCCGCCTTGATCACTACTTCGCCTACCGAACCGATCGTCTTCGCGGCACGACTCAGGTGCTGCCACGAGAATCGAGAAAATGTGGCTGTCGCGACCAAGGCAGACCGCAAAGTGATGCCGGTGAGCACGATCAGAGCGCACCCGAGGATCGCGATCAGAACGACAGAAGCGCCGAGACTCCCAAGCCCTGCACGAAGCGGATTACAAACCGCAGCTCCGAGCCAGCCGCCGGCTCCCGCAAGGTCTCCATGCGATGCAGTGAATGCCGGCGCGCCGCCTGCGACTGCGGCGAGCCCGGCGACTGCCCACAGTGACGCTACGAGCCCGATACCGACCCGAACCGGCTCTCTGTCTTCAGACCTGTCCGCGATCAGCAAGCCTGCGGCAACCAGACAAGCGGGCGGCAGGACGAAACGACCGGTACCGAGCAGGTCCCCCGCAATCTGCCTCACACCCTGTCCGACCGGGCCCAACGAGTCGCCGTAAAGTGCGATGGCTCCTAGCACGCCGACCGTTGCCAGGCCCAGAGCCCAGAGGTCTACGGCATGCTCGGAGAGAACGGCAACCGCCGATCGGGCTGCAGCCGAGCCTGTCTTAGGACTCTTAGCCCTCGTCGACCTCTTCGCAGGTGACACGCCGCCGCGCTGCGCCTCCCCGCGCACCTGTCGTAGATGGCCGTGCCGCCGACTTCTGCGAGCGGTGGGCAGGAGAGGAACGCGAAGCGTAGCGAGCGCGCGACGGGGAGCGCTTGGTGGTCACCACAGTGGCAACAAACCTAACACCCGCCCCAAGGGGCTCATGGTGACCTCACAAGCCGCTGACCTGCACCTCGACACCTCGCCGTCCTCGCGATGGAGATCCAGATCCGGCTCGCAAGCCTTGCGGCCAACTCAGAGCAGCGTGTCCTGCCCAGGTGGTCCGGTCGCCGGCTTCGCTCGGATTCGACCGTTGGTCCTGCGAACCGGGCCGTCGATCGAGGTGGGTCTCTGACCGTCGCTCGGGTTCGTCCGTGCGGCACGGCGTCGGGGCGCGGCCGGGTCGTCGCTGTCGTCGCGATCTGCGCGATCTGCGCGAAGGTCGCGATTTCGGTGGTCCAGGTGATCTCGGTGGTCGAGATGCTGCGGATGATCGGACTTTGGCGGTGGGTCCGGGCGAACGAAGCGCCAGCTGCCCGGTTGACCCTCTAATCGCCAGCCCCTGTGGGTCTTCAGGTCGTGGTGGTAGCCACAGAGCCGTGCGAGGTTCTCGAGCTTGGTCTCGCCGCCCTTGGCGTAATCGGTGCGGTGATCTATCTCCAAGGGGTCTGACCTGTCGCAATCGGGCACACAGCAGGTCTGGTCACGTTCTTCTAGCGCGATCCGAAGCGCACGTTGAATGTGCCTCGAGTTCGTGCAGACCGCCTTCAGGTCTTGTCCTTCGGTGACGACGAGCTCGAGAAGCGAGTCTCCGAGGATCTGTCGTGCGAGAGCTACAGGCACAGGGGCCATCCCAGGGATCTGGCAGGTCTCTCCTGGGACCGGGTGACCTCTGTTCAAAGCTCCGAGATCCACCCTGATCCGCAACAGGGTGTCTCGACGCTTGGTGGTTCCAGTTCCTCCACGGCTCGCTTTGGCCATGGCGACGAGAGCGTCTGCGGCATAGACCTGGTGCGAGCAGTGGCGACCTTGTTTGCGAGCCTCGTTGAACTCCCGGCGCTCGAAAGGCTCTAGACACGATCCGAGGACTGCTAGAGCGTCGGGGGTGAGCCTCGCTTCTAGCCTTCCGAAGTTCTCAGAATCCGTCCACATCCGACAGAACCGCTTGGATCTCATCTGCTCGTAGCGCTCTATCGAGTCGTGCTCTGAAAGAGCGCTCTGTCGGACGTCTGCGCAGTGGCGCTTCAGTCCTGCTAGCTCCATCTGTGATGCCGCAGCTACGAGGTTCGTCTCCTGGTCGGGACGGGCGTCTGCGGCAGACGCGATCTGCTTCGCCTTTGCCTCAGAAAGAGATCCGGACCGAAAGGCCTCGGATATCGCCGGGTGCGCCTCTATCGACTTGGCGGTCTCGAGCATCGAAGCTGCTGACCCCACCGATTCGCCCGTGATCGAAGCGAGGAACGTCGGTGCGAGCTTGTGTCCTTGTTGCTCGTGGAGGTTGGTCTGTTGCACCCGTCTGGCTGCGAGCATGACCCCAGAGCTACAGGCATGCTTGCCCTCGGAGAACAACTCGACGAGGGTCTTCGCGTCCTCTCCTGAGTAAAGGCCCGGTTCGAACGACTTCACGAAGCGCTTTATAACGTCGACCGCCGCGACGAGGTCGCCGGCGGCCGGGAGATCGCCGGCGGCGGGGAGGGCGCCGTCCCCGACGACCGTGAGGTCCAGAGACGAGGCGAGGTCGTGGGCGACGGGGCGGTCCCGAGTTGTTGTGAGGTCCCGGAGCACATCTCCCATGACATGAAAGCTACTTAGACGCTGTAACAGCCCACGGAAGGGCCCGAAGCCTAGAACCAAAAGTCCGGAAATCTAGGTGAAAAAGACGCAGATTGGACGACCGGGCAGAGCCGGCGAGACGCAGGTCAGGCAGATCAGAGGGAGAGGACAACCGGGACGATCATCGGTCGCCGCCTGGTCCGCTCTCCGACAAACTTGCCGAGAGCGCGGCGAGCGTGCCGCGCCAGAGCTTCGTGGTCAGGGGCACCTTCGGCAAGCGCGGTCTCGAGCTCCGCTCGCACCGCTGCACTTGCCTCCTCGATGAGAGCATCGGCCTCCGAGGCGTGAACCCATCCCCGCGTGACGATCTCCGGATCTGTAACGAGGTCGCGCGCGTGCATGTCGACGGTACAGACGACCACGACGACACCCTCTTCCGCGAGGACCCGGCGGTCTCTCAGCACCCCGTGACCGACGTCGCCGACGGTGCCGTCGACATAGAGGAACCCGGCTGGAACGTCCCCCGAGATCTCCAGTCCGTCGTCGCGCATCACGACGACGTCGCCGTCCTGGCAGATGAGCACCTTGTGCGGCTCGACCCCCATCGCGGTAGCCAGATGAGAGTGGTTCACGAGATGCCGGTATTCGCCATGCACCGGCACGAACCATTCGGGTCGTGCAACCGAAAGGAGGGTCTTGAGCTCGCCCTGGCGAGCGTGCCCGCTCACGTGCACAGGCTCTACACCGGTATGAACGACCTCGGCGCCGCGGCGATGGAGCCCGTCCACGACACGGCCCACCGCCCACTCGTTTCCGGGAATCGGATGGGCGCTGATGACGACGGCGTCCGTCTCGCGGAGCGACAGCCATTTGTTTTCCCCGGTGGCCAACAATGCCAGTGCCGAGAGCGGCTCGCCCTGCGAACCTGTACACAGCACGCAGACCTCACCGTCGGGATACTTGTCTACGTCTTCGATGTCGATCATCAATTTGTCGGGAAGCTCGAGCAGACCGAGGCTCTCGCCGAGGTCCACGTTCTTTCGCATCGAGCGCCCGAGCGTGGCGACCTTCCGCCCGGTCGCGGCCGCAGCCTCAATCACCTGCTGGATGCGATGGATGTGGCTCGCAAAGCAAGCGACGATGATGCGCCCTCCAGGACGGGCCGAGAAGACTCTCCGCAATGTCGCGCCAACCGACATCTCGGATTCCGTGAACCCCGGCTCCTCTGCGTTGGTGGAGTCGGACAGAAGCAGTCGGATCCCCGGGTTGTCTGCCAAGGATCCGATGCGAGCGAGGTCGGTACGCCGCCCGTCGACGGGAGTGAGGTCCAGCTTGAAATCGCCCGTGTGCAGGATGACGCCCTGCGGCGTGTGAAAGGCCGTCGCGAATCCATTGGGGACGGAGTGGGTGACGGGTATGAACTCGAGCTCGAAAGGCCCAACCTGCCGGCGCTCCCCGTCTTGCACCTCGACGAAGCGGGCGCGATCTATCAAACCTGCTTCCTCGATGCGGTTCCGTGCGAGCCCCAACGTCAGAGCTGAACCGAGCACATCGGTCGACAGGTCCCGCAACAGGTAGGCGAGCCCTCCCGTGTGGTCCTCGTGACCATGTGTGAGCACCACCGCGTCCACCTGGTCTGCGCGTTCACGGAGGTAGGACAGATCAGGGAGGACCAGATCGATGCCGGGCATGTCGGGATCCGGGAACATGATCCCGCAGTCGAGTACGACGATCCGCCCGTTCAGCTCGAAACAGGCGCAGTTTCGACCGATCTCGCCGAGACCGCCCAGAAAGGAGATGGTTACTTGGTCTGCCACAGCGCTTCGAGCCGAATCAGAACCCTGCGCTGCGGGCGACCAGCGCCGCGCGCTCGTCGAGCTCGGCCGGGGCCGCGCCGATGGGCAACCGGCACTGGCCCGCCGGTAGGCCAAGGGCCCGGCAGATCGCCTTTGCGGGCATCGGATTCGGGTACTCCTCGCTCGACTGGAACGATGCCGAATCGAGGAGGCGGGCGTTGAGCACCTGAGCCCCCTCGATGTCCCCTTTGGCGAAGGTGGCGACCATCTCCGACAGCTGCGGTCCGAGCCAGTGAGCCGACACGCTTATGAGGCCGACGGCTCCCACGGCCAGCATCGGAAGGCAGAACAGGTCGTCGCCGCAATAGACCTCGAATCCGTCGGGCGCTTCCGCCACGAGACGGGCCGTTGAAACGACGTCACCCGCGGCGTCCTTGACACCGACGATGTTGGTGACGTCCCCGGCAAGTCGGAGCATCGTCTCGGTCGCGATCTTGCGGCCAGTGCGCACCGGGATGTCGTAGAGCAGCACCGGCAGCGACGAGGCCCCCGCGACCCGCTCGAAATGGGCTGCGAGGCCGGCCTGTGAGGGACGCGAGTAGTACGGCGTGACGACGAGCACTGCGTCGGCCCCCGCCTGTGCGGCCGCCTTGGTCAGCTCGACCGAGTGGCGCGTGTCGTTCGAGCCGGTCCCGGCGATGACAGGCACTGTCACGGCCTCCGACACCGCCCGCCAGAGCTCGGCTGCCTCGGCGTCGTCGAGGACGGAGCCTTCCCCGGTCGTACCGGCCACTACCAGCCCGTCGCTGCCGTTGTCGGTCAGCCACCGGGCAAGTCGTACGGCGCCATCCACGTCGAGCGCACCGTCCGGGTCGAACGGGGTGACCATGGCCGTTAGGACCGCGCCGAAGCGGCCTGCGCCTACGTGTGCTGTCACTGCTTCGAGGCTACATCGCGCCGGCCGCCGCCCGGGCGTGTACTGCTCAGCCAGCCCCTCACTACGAAGCCGCCGTCACTACGAGGCGTCCGTCACTACGGAGTGGCCCTCGCTACGAAGCGGCCGCCTCCTGCTCGCCCGGAACCGCCTGCAGGCTGTCGTACTCCTCACCGGTGTCCGCCCAGTCCTCGAAGGCGATCACACCGATCTCGGTGAATCGGTCTCGCAGCCAGCCGTCCGCGGCGTCGAGCAGGCCCAGTTTCTTGCAGTTGGGGACGATCTTCGAGAACAGCATGATCTGGAAGATCTTCTGGTCCTCGAGGTCGACCAGAAGCGGGGCGACCGACTTCGGGTCCACGCCCATCTTGACCCAGACCTCTTGTTGCAGGAAGCGGTCACGCATACGGACTGCGGCCTCGAATGCGAACTCCTGCCGCTCTCGAATCTCGGACGCCGTCAGCTGCGAGTAGTACTCCTGCAGGCTGAGCACACCGAAGGCGACGTGCCGGGCTTCGTCGGACATGACATAACGCAGCAGCTGCTTGAGAAGTGGCTCGGTGGTCATCTGGTGCATGTAGCCGAACGCTGCAAGAGCCAGACCCTCGACCATGATCTGCATGCCGAGGTAGGTCATGTCCCACCGCTCGTCGGCGATGATGTCGTCGAGAAGCATCCGCAGGTGCGCATTGATCGGGTAGTGGCCCGAGAGCTTGTCGTCCAGGTACTTGGAGAAGACCTCGACATGCCTGGCCTCGTCCATCACCTGCGTGGCTGCGTAGTACTTGGCATCGATCCAGGGAACGGACTCGACGATCTTCGCCGTGCAGACGAGCGCCCCCTGCTCTCCGTGCATGAACTGCGAAAGCGTCCAGTTCTGGCTCTCGACCCCGAGCTCGATCCACTCCTTCTCGCCCCACTTGGCGAACGGCGTCCCGCTGACGTCGAGTCCCCCGCCCAAGCCGCCGTTTTGCAAGGCGTTGGCTACGACGAGCTTCTCCTGGTCGACGTCTATGTCCCAGGGAAGGTCGGTCTGACCGTTCCACTGCGTCTTCTTCGCCTTTTCGTAGAGCTTGTCCAGCTTCGGTCGCTGGCCCTTCTCGTAGTCCCAGGTGAAGATCGTGTCGTAGTGGGACCGTACCGAGTGGATGTCCTCGTCCCAGTCCTCGTTGACGACCGACAGAATTGCCTCGAGGTCATTGACGTCTTCGCGCCCGAGGATCTCACCTGCCGTCCTCATCTGCTCGCCGGTAACCGTCTGGTCGCTCATGTCGTCTTCCCCTTGATAACTCGTTGTGATCGGGCTTCATCTGTGCGCGGTTCACGCGCAAGCTCTCGTGCGGCCGGCATGATGAACGCTGCCACCAGGCGCCGCGCACTCGACTCGTCTCGCAGGCACACCCCGACAGCCGGGGTGGCCAAGAAGGAAAGGACTATCCGCGTCGCCCAATCGGCCAGCCGCAGCGCGGCCTCCGGGTCCAGCCACCGCACGAGGAACGGGGCGGTGAAAACGCGACGCCGTGTCGATCACTCGATCCATCGGAGCGAAGCACAGATGCGGGAGCACGACCCCGGGCTCCTTGTCGAGCACGTACGAAAGTGCTGCATGCTCCTCGATGGCAGAAGCCGTCGCGACGATGCCCGCCACTACTGCATCCTCGAGGTCGTCGGCGCCTCCCATCGCGACCGCGATGGAGCTGAAGAGCCGAGCTACCTCGGTGTCGACGACAGCCGCAATTACCTCTTCCTTCCCGCCCGGGAACGTCCTGTAGACCGTCGCACGGCTGCAGCCGGCCTCGCGGGCCACGTCATCGAGCGTCGTCTTCGTCACGCCTCTTCGCGCGACACACTGCGTCGCTGCGTCGGCAATGCGGACCCGCTGCGGCGCGACGCGCTCGAGCGGCCGGGAAGGGGAAGCGGAGGAATGGCGCTGCTCTCGCGGATCTCGCAAATCGCGTGGGCCGGTCAGCACGAGTCGCAACTGCCCCGCAGCCAGTTGCGGCGCTCCCGGGTCGCTCAGGTTCGATGCAACGGCGATCGACGCCGCGGGCCGCGGCTCTCCCAGCCGCGATTGCACCGCGCTCATCCGACCCGACCCATTGGGTGAAACATTATGGCGTTTTGTGTCTCATTGTCAATGGATTTCAGCACGATGGGTGGCTCAGCAGCCACAATGGCCACACCAGCCACGGATCGTAGGCAGGGAGGCAGGAGTCAGAGAGGCACGGAGGCAGGGAGGCACGGAGGCAGGGAGGCACGGAGGCAGGGAGGCACGGAGGCACGGCGGCGGTCAGGCGGCGGGCAGGCAGGGCGGGCTGGCGGCCGCGCTGATTCGCACGATTCCGGAGTCCCGCCTCAGATCGCAGGAGCCGACAGGATCCCGGAGAGAAGCTCGGTGCGGACGAGGCTCACGACCTGCTCCGGGTCATCGAGGTCCCAACGACCAGGTGCCGTGATGTACATGAGCACCATTCGCGCGAGGAGGTCGGCGGCCTCGTGAGCGTCGACCCTCGGGTCGAGCCTCTCGCGGCTGAGGTAGGGAACGAGAAACCCGCTTATGAGGGCGGTCGCTCGGGTCACTTCGACTGTGAGCTTGGGAAGCAGAAGACCAGGTTCGGTCTCGAGGACCCTTTGCAGGACCTCGTGCTCGACTATGGACCGGTGCGCGAAGGGAAGGCCGCGTACCAGTACTTCTTCGAGGGTCGGGGCATCGTGGAGCTCGTCGTATAGCCGGCCTAGGAATCGGAGCTCCTCCCAGGCGACGGTTGCGCTTATCAGCTCTTCGCGCCCGCCCGGAAAATGCCTGTAGACGCTCGCTCTCGACATGCCGGCCTCACGTGCCGCGTCCTCGACCGTCGTCTTGGAGATCCCCCACCTCGCGACGCACGCATAGGTGGCCTCCAAGATTCGCTGCCTGGGATCTCGCTGCCTGGGATCTCGCTGCCTGGGATCTCGCTGCTCTGGCAACTGCGACGCCCCTCTACCTTCGGGGTCAGAACCCGAGGAGATGGCCCAGCCCGACGGTTAGCCCGTCCAGGCCCGGTACTGCGCGCACGGCGAGGAGGACCCCCGGCATGAAGGAGGTTCTGTCATAGGCGTCGTGGCGGATCGAGAGCGATTGACCCGAGCGCGCCGAATATCACCTCTTGGTGGGCGACGAGACCCGGAAGCCGCACTGAGTGGATGTGCACGCCTCCGGGGCCCACGGCGCCGCGTGCTCCGGGGACGGGCGCACTCGTCGTCTGGTCAGCGGAGAACGGGGCAACGCCTGCACGTGAACGCGCGTTCGCCGTGAGCTGCGCCGTGTGCAATGCGGTACCGGAAGGTGCGTCCACCTTCGTGTCGTGATGCAGCTCGATGATCTCGACACCGTCCATGAACGGCGCGGCGAGCTCGCAGAAACGCGCCATCAACACCGCGCCTATGGCGAAGTTCGCGGCCAGCACGCAGTTGGCCGCCGACTTGCCGAATGCGTCGCTCAGCTCGTCGATCTCTGCCTGCGAAAGGCCGGTCGTTCCGACGACTGCGTGTACGCCGTGCGAAAGGCACCAATTCATGTTGCGCAATGCCGCCGGCGCGACGGTGAAGTCGACGGCCACGTCGGCACTTGTGCGCTCGAGCTCTTCGGGGTCGCCGGCGATCTGGAGGCCGGAAGAGTCACCGGACTGGCCGGTCACCTGGCGCAGGTCGATCCCCGCGAATTCCGGATCGATCGCGGCGACGAGGTCCATCGCGGGGTCGTCTATGACCGCTTGGCAGACAGCCCTTCCCATCCGCCCGCCGGCTCCGAACACGCCGACTCGCTGAACGTCACCCATTGTCGCGATCCAAGGCGCTCGCCCCCACGGTCAACTCGTGCCGGCGAGCTCTACGGGGCCGACCGTAGAGACGGTCCTCGTCTCTTCGGCAAGCTCGCGGGCCACCTCGCCCACCTCGTCGATGCTCACCGCTTCGATCCGCGAAATGACCTCGTCGACAGGCATCACCTTGCCGTGCAGGAGGAGTCCGGAGCCGATGCGTGACATCCGAGCCCCGGAATCCTCCAGTGACAGCAGCGTCTCTGCACGCAGGCTTCCGCGGGCGACCGCCAGCTCGCGCTCGGTGATACCAGTGGCGCCCATCCGGTCCAATTCCGCATGGACAAGATCGAGCACCTCCCCCGCATGCTCAGGAGAGGTCCCGACACTCACCGTCAGCGTGCCGACCTCCTGATAATGCACCCGGTCGGACCACACCGCGTAAGCGAGCCCGCGGCGCTCGCGCACTTCTTGGAAGAGCCTGCTCGAGATGCCCCCACCGAGCACATGGTTCAACAGGGCCACGGCCCAGCGCCGTTCGTCGTGGCGACCGCAGGTGCGCGCACCGACGACGACGTGAGCCTGCTCGGTCGGGCGGAGGCTCGCAACGACAGGGACGGCAGGAATCACGGGCGCGGCGCGCTCCGGAGCGGTACCCCCGCGGCACGACTGGAACCTGCGGTCGATCTCGTCGGCGAGTCTCGAGTGGTCGACGTCGCCTGCGGCTGCCACCACGAGGTTCCCGGTCAGGTAGTGCTCGTCGAAGAAGGCCCGGATCTGCTCGGGAGAGAGGGCCTCGACGCTTTCCTGCGTGCCGAGGACGTCGCGACCCAAGGGATGCTCGGGGAAAAGTGCCGCGGAACATTGCTCCATGGCGAAGTCGGCCGGCTCGTCCGCGTGCATCAGGATCTCGTCGAGGATCACCTGGCGCTCCGCTTCGATCTCGTCGGGCCGTAGTGCCGGGTCCGTCATGATCGCGCCGAGCACGTCGAGACCGAGTGGAAGGTCCTCGGCGAGGAGCCGTAGGTAGAAGGCCGTGTACTCCTTCGTGGTGAAGGCGTTCATGTCCCCGCCGACCTCGTCGACCGCCTCGGCGATGGCCGCGGCGGTCCAAGAGGGAGTGCCCTTGAACAGCAGGTGCTCCAAGAAGTGAGAAGCGCCCGCGTGCTCCGGACGTTCGTCCCTGGCTCCGGTCCCGACCCACACGCCGACCGTCGCGGATCGCGCCTCGGCCATGCGCTCCGTGACGATGCGTGCCCCGCAACCGAGGACCTCGGTGCGGATCACGTGCCGGTGCTCAGTGTCTGTGCTCGGTATGGTGCCGCGCTCGGTGCCGCGCGTCAGCGCCGCGCTCGGCGTGCCGGACGCCTCGGACCGTCCCGGTCGGACCGGTCCCCACCTTCGCGGCCCGCCAACGGTGCGGGACCAAGGTCGCCCAAGTCCCGGGTGAGCTCTTCTTCGAAGCCGGCCTCGAACGACACGACCTCGACACCGCCGGCATCGCGACCGGCACCTGAGCCCCGATCACTCACGGCATCGCGACTGCTGCCGCGCGCCGGGCCGGCATCCGAGCCGGAACGCGCTCCTCCCGATCCGGCGCTGCGCGATCGACCGGAGTCCGACGCGCCCGAATCCGCGTCGCCGCCGGAGCTCGCGTCGTTGACCGGGAGCTCTGAGGCGAGCGAGAGCGACACCTTCCCCTGCGGGTCGATGTCGTCGACCTTCACCTCGACCTCTTGGCCGAGAGTGAGCACGCTCTCGACGCGCTCGACGCGCTTGCCGCCACCGAGCTTCGAGATGTGCAGTAGCCCGTCGCGCCCGGGCAGGATGTTCACGAACGCTCCGAACTTGGTGATGTTCACCACCTTGCCCGGGTAGGTCGCACCCACCTCGGCTTCGGGGGGATCGATGATGATGGCGATCCTTCGCCTTGCGTCTTCGACCGCGCTCGATTCCTTCGCACCGATCGTGACGGTGCCGACCGCCCCGTCGTCGTCGACGGCGATGTCTGCGCCTGTCTCGGCCTGAAGGGCGTTGATGACCTTGCCCTTGGGCCCGATCACCTCGCCGATCCTGTCGATCGGTATCTCGAACGAGACGATCTTCGGGGCGTTGTCCGCGACCTCGGCTCTCGGCTCCGCTATCGCGTTGTGCATGACCTCGAGGATGGCGAGCCGGGCCGTCTTCGGCCTGGTGGAGCGCCTTCGCAAGGACGTCCGCGGGCAGGCCGTCGATCTTCGTGTCGAGCTGCAGGGCGGTCACTGCGTCACTCGTACCCGCCACCTTGAAGTCCATGTCGCCGAATGCGTCCTCGGCTCCGAGGATGTCGGTCAGGGTGACGTAGCGGCCGTCTTCGTAGACGAGGCCCATCGCGATCCCGGCGACAGGCGCCTTGATGGGTACTCCCGCGTCCATGAGCGAAAGGGTGGATCCGCACACAGACGCCATGGACGTCGACCCGTTGGACGACAGGACGTCGGACACGAGACGGAGCGCATAGGGGAACTCCTCGGCCGACGGGATCACGGGCAGAAGAGCGCGCTCGGCGAGCAAGTCCGTGGCCGATCTCGCGCCGCTTCGGGCCTCTCATGAAACCCGTCTCGCCCGTGGAGAACGGCGGGAAGTTGTAGTGGTGCATGTAGCGCTTGGAGTCGTCGATGCCGATCGTGTCGAGCGTCTGGGCCATGCGCGGCATTCCGAGAGTCGTCACGTTCAGCACCTGCGTCTCGCCCCGCTCGAACAGCCCCGAGCCATGTGCCGTCGGGATGAGTCCAACCTCGGCGTTGAGCGGCCGGATGTCTGTCGACGTCCGTCCGTCGATCCTGACGTCGTCCTCGACGATCCGCTTGCGGACGATCGCCTTGGTGAGCGACCTGACGGCGGCTTTGATCTCGCCGGTCCGGTCTTCGAACTCGCTCTGAGAGCTCGGCGATGATGGAGTTCGTGGCCTCGTCGATCGCTGCGTTGCGCTCCGACTTGCCAATGATGGTGCAGGCCTTCGACACGGCGTCGGTCCCGACTGCGACGACCTGCTCGTAGACATCGTCGCCGTAGTCGCTCTGAACCTCGAAAGCGATCGTCGCCTTCGGGCCGGCCGCGTTCACGAGCTCACGCTGAAGCTCGATCGACTCGCGGATCCACTTCTTAGCGGCTTCGAGCCCTCCGGCGAGCACCTCCTCGGTCACCTTCGGCGCGCCTGCCTCGTAGTAGGCCCACGAGTCTTCCGTGCCGCCGGCCTCGACCATCATGATGGCGATCTCGGCATCAGGGCCCTCGGAGAGAGCGCGCCCGGCCACGACCAGCTCGAACGACGAGGAATCACCTTCCTGGTACGTCGGCTGCGGAATCCAGGTCCCCTCGGTGCGACCACGCGATCCTGACCGCGCCGATAGGGCCGTCGAACGGGATACCCGACACCATCAGCGCGGCCGATGCGGTATTGATCGCAAGCACGTCGTGGGGATTCTCGAGGTCTGCTCCGAGGACCGTCCCGACGACGTGGACCTCGTTGCGGAAACCCTTCGGGAAGGACGGTCGCAACGGCCGGTCGATGAGCCGGTCGGTAAGGATCGCCTGATCCGAAGCCTTGCCCTCCCGGCGGAAGAACGAGCCGGGGATCTTTCCGGCCGCGTACATCCGCTCTTCGATGTCGACCGTGAGGGGGAAGAAGTCCGTGCCTTCGCGCACTTGCCTCGCCGCGGTCGCGGTGACGAGCATCATCGTGTCGCCGATCCGCCCGACGACGGCCCCGTCGGCCTGCCCTGCGAGCTTTCCTGTTTCGAATGTGAGCCTGCGATCGGTCCCGCTTATCGGGGCCGATACAGAGATGGCGTCCGCCATTGGTGTCCTCGCTTCCTCGGGCACCCGTCGCCAGTTCCCAGTCGTCGGCCTCCCGCGGTGCCCGCTCTTCGAGCGGGCCTTCCGGCCCCGGGGGACTACCCGGAACGGTAGGCGACCGGCGACTGGCAGCTGACGGTCGGGATCATGCCCTTGCGTCTGCCGGGCGGTGGTTCCGCCCGTGCCGGCAGGGACCTCCCCTACCAGCGGTTTCCCTGCCGCCGACCGTCGGCCGCCAGGGCGACCGGCTATCGGCGGATGCCGAGCCTGCCGATTATCTCCCGGTAGCGCTCGACGTCGTTCCGGCGCACGTAGTCCAAGAGTCGGCGACGACGACCGATCAGCTTCATCAGGCCCCTTCGGGTGTGATGGTCGCCTGAATGGACCTTCAGATGCTCCGTGAGGTGCGAGATGCGTTCCGTGAGGATCGCGATCTGGACCTCCGGTGATCCGGTGTCGGTCTCGTGCAGACGGTGTTCGGCGATAGTCGCTTGCTTGTCGGGCATATGCGTGAAACGGCTCCAGGGAGCTTGCGGGAGGGTTCGGGTTTGATGGGCAGGTATGCCCCCATTCCCGGTCCGGCCGGGGAACGGCCCCGACCCGGCCTCTGATCGTAGCAGGCCGGGCCCTGGGAGCCCATCCCGTTCGTCCCTACCCGTCTGTGACCCAGTCTGTGACCCGTTTGTGACCCGTTTGTCGCTATGAGCCCATCGGTTCGTCAGGACGACCCGGGTCTCCTCGACGTCGCGCTCCATCTGGGCGATCAGGTCGTCGACGGAGTCGAACCTGAATTCGTCGCGCAGCCGCTCGACGAACCTGACCTTTGCGCGCTCGCCGTAGAGGTCGCCGTCGAAGTCGAGCAGGTATGCCTCGAGAAGGGGCGGCCCCCCTTCGGGATGGAAGGTCGGGCGGTGGCCGAGCGAGATGGCTGCCCGGTGCCGGCTGCCGTCGTCGCGGACGTACCACCCGGCATAGATGCCCTTGCGCGGAAGCGCCATCCCGGGAGGAACCGCGACGTTCGCCGTCGGGAAGCCGAGCTCGGACCCGCCCCTGCGCGTCGCCTCGCTCGACGGTGCCTCGGAGCTCGTGGTAGCTGCCGAGAAGCGCAGCCGCCTCGCCCACGCGCCCCGCAGCGAGCAGCTCGCGGATCCTCGTAGACGACACGGGCACGCCGTCGCGATCACCTTCGAGCGAGACGCCGACGACCTCGAAACCGAGCGTCTCGCCCATCTTCTCGAGCAGCTCGACGTTTCCGTGGCGGTTGTTCCCGAAATGGAAATCGGAGCCGACCACCACGAGCTTCGCTCCGAGTGCCCCGACGAGGACATCGGTCACGAAGTCCTCGGCAGGCTCGGCTGCCCTCTCCTCGTCGAACCGGATGACCACCGTACGGTCGACCGAACAGCCCGGCGAGCAGCTCGAGCTTCTGCTCGAGGTCGGTCAGCTGCGAAGGGGCGGACTCGGGTCTCACGACGGTCGCCGGATGGCGATCGAAGGTGACCACCTCGGTCACAAGTCCGGCCGTGTCAGAGCGCGCCTTCAAGTCCCTGCAGGAGCATCTGGTGGCCGAGGTGGACGCCGTCGTACGCGCCGATCGTGACCGCGCCGCCCGCAGGAGAGGCGGGGTGCAGCCCTCGGGACCCGCGATCACCTCCACCGGATGGAGGCTACGACGCGAGGACGCATGCGGCGACGATGCGGTCCGGGCCGGCGGACTCGTAGACCGCGAGCAGGCGGCCCGACCTGTCGACCACTGCGTATGGCCCCGAGGCCCCTGCGGAGCCGTCGATGCCGGCCGTACCGGGGCCCGCTCGACGGGCAGCCCGTGCGCCACCCGCCTGGCGCGTCTCGGACGAGACCTCGATCCTCTCCAGATCGCGCAGGCCCTGCGCCGGAGTGAGCACGTGCTCGGGGGCGAGCTCTTCGAGCCGGTGCGCCTCCGCCAAGCCGAACGAGCCAACCTTCGTCCGCCGGAGATTGCGAAGGTGCGCGCCACCGCCGAGCAGTTCGCCGAGATCGGCGGCGAGCGACCTGACGTAGGTGCCGGTGGAGCAGTCGACCTCGATGCGGAAGCACCCCCGGCTCTTCGGAGACCTCGTTCACGCGAAGCGCTCGACGCTCAACCAGACGTGGAGCCCGGTCTATCTCCACACCCTGACGCGCGAGGGTCGTGGAGCCTCGTGCCACCGACCTTGATAGCGGAGACCATCGGCGGCACCTGCTCGATGGAGCCCGTCAGGTGCTTGGCGGCGGCGCTCGTGCGTCCTCGATCGTGACGCCCGACATGTCCCAGGTGCCGGTCACCTCGCCCGAGGCGTCGAGCGTCGACGTGGACGTGCCGAGAACCACCTCGCCCACGTAGGACTTCTGGAGGCCCTGCACGAAGCGGAGCATCCGCGTGAACCTGCCGAGACCCACGAGAAGCAGTCCGGACGCGTCGGGGTCGAGGGTGCCGGCATGACCCACGCGGCGCTGGCCGAACAGGCGCCGGCAACGGGCGACCACGTCGTGCGAGGTCCAGCCCGGCTCCTTGTCCACGACCACGAGACCGGTCAACCCGACCGGTTCCCTACCCGTCGGCATCCCCGCTCCCCGGCCGCCTCCCAGTCCCCGGCTCCGTCCCCGGCCCAGTCCACGTCCGCGGGCCCTGCTTCAGGCGCCGCAGGATCTCCTCGACCTTGGCACCCTCGGCCACGCCGGGTCGGGAAGGAATTGGAGCTTCGGCGTGCGCTTCATGCGAACCTGGCGCCCGATCGCGCGCTGGAGCTGGGCCGCGATGCTCCACGAGCGCTTCTGCGACCGGTTCGTCCATCGAGCTCATGTAGACCTTCGCGGTCGACAGGTCCGGCGTGACCTCGACACCGGTGACGGTCGAGCAGCCGCAGCGTGCCGTCGGCGTCGGCGAACCTCTCGATCTCGTCGGCGAGCACCTCGCGAAGAAGCTCGTTTATCCGGGCGGTCCGCGGGTAGCGACCCGGCCGGCGGCCCGTTCGTCGTGTCGTCGCGACGCACTGTCAGGCGGATCGAGGGATCTCGCGCTCCTCGAACGTCTCGATCACGTCACCCTCGTGGAGATCCTGGAAGTTCGAGAGCCCGACTCCGCACTCGAATCCCGCCTGCACCTCGCGGACGTCGTCTTTGAAGCGGCGCAGCGAGTTCAACGCCCCCTTCCAGATGACGACGCCGTCGCGCAGGAAGCGGACCTTGGACCCGCGCGTGAGGACGCCGTCGCGCACGTAGCAGCCGGCCACGGCACCAACCCTCGGGATCCTGAAGACGGCCCGCACCTCCGCCTCGCCGGTGACGACCTCTTCGAACTCGGGGGCGAGCATTCCCACCATCGCCGCCTCGATGTCCTCGAGAAGCTTGTAGATCACCTCGTAGGTGCGGATCTCCACATCGCGCTCGTAAGCCATCTCGCGAGCGCGACGGTCCGGACGAACGTTGAACCCGATGATCGTCGCGTTGGAGGCGGCGGCGAGCTGCACGTCGTTCTCGGTGACCCCACCGACGCCGCGGTGGACGAACGAGAGCTTGACCTCCTCGCGCTCGAGCTTGCGCAGGCTGTCGGTGATCGCCTCGAGGGTGCCCTGCACGTCGGCTTTCAATATGAGGTTCAACGTGGCGGACTCGCCGCGTTGAATCTGCTCGAACAGGTCCTCGAGCTTTGCGCCGGGAGCCGTCGGCGAGGGCGCATGGCCCGCCACCCTGAAGCGGCGCTCGCGCGTCTCGCCGATGGTGCTTGCGGTCGACGGGTCGACGGTCACCCGGAACTCGTCGCCCGCGTTCGGAGGCTCCGAGAAGCCGAGCACCTGCGCGGGAGTCGAGGGCGGGGCTTCTTTCATCTGGTCGCCCCTGTCGTCGACGAGCGCCTTCACCCTTCCCCACGCAGCTCCGGCGACGATGTTGTCACCGACCCGCAGCGTGCCGACCCTGACGATGACGGTCGCGACGGCACCCCTGCCGACTTCGAGATTCGCCTCGAGCACCGTGCCCCGTCGCGCGGCCTTCAGGCGAGGCGCGGAGCTCGGCAACCTCGGCGACAAGCGTCAGCTGCTCGAGAAGGTCGTCGATCCCGAGGCCCTCAGAGCCGGAGACCTCGACCATGATCGTGTCGCCGCCCCAGGCCTCGGGCACGAGACCCTGCTCCGAGAGCTGCTGCATCACCCGCGTGGGGTCGGCGTTCGGGCCTGTCGATCTTGTTGATGGCGACGACTATCGGCACCTCGGCCGCCTTGGCGTGATTTATCGCCTCGACGGTCTGTGGCATGACCCCGTCGTCTGCTGCGACGACGAGCACGACGATGTCGGTGACGAGAGCTCCCCTGGCGCGCATCGCGGTGAACGCCTCGTGACCGGGCGTGTCGATGAAGGTGATCGAGCTGCCCGTTCGACTCGACCTGGTACGCGCCGATGTGCTGGGTGATGCCGCCCGCTTCGCCGGCGACGACGTTGGTCTGGCGGATCTTGTCGAGCAGCAGGGTCTTGCCGTGGTCGACGTGGCCCATGACCGTGACGATCGGCGGGCGCGGGCGCAAGTCCTCTTCGCGCTCGTCGTCCTCCTCCTCGAAGTACTTCGCCTGGAGCTCGGCCTCCTGCTCCTCGCCGGGGTCGACGAGCCGGACGACGCGCGCCGACCTCTGCGGCGAACAGCTCGATCATGTCGTCGGAGAGCGACTGCGTGGCGGTCACCATCTCGCCCTGGAGGAGCAGGAAACGGATCACGTCTCCCGCAGAGCGGTTGAGCTTCGGACCGAGCTCGCGCGCCGTCGAGCCGCGCTCCACGATCACCTCGCTGTCGGGAACGGGAGCGTTCGACGGCGTGTAGGTCGTGAGCTGCGTCGGTTCGAGCTCTTCGAGATTCCTGCGGCGCCTACGAGGGCGCCGTTGTGGCGGCCTTCCCCTGCCCTGCGGACCGCCGCGGCTCGGCAGGCGGTCCTCCGGGCCTTCCGCTGAAACCGCCACCGCCACCGGGCCGCCCACCGAAGCCGCCGCCGCCACCTGGACGTCCGCCGCCGCCTGCACCCGAGCGCATGCCGCCTGCGGGCGGACGCCTTCTCGCCACCGCACCGGGAGCGGGCCTTGGGGCCGCCGGCAGCGCGGCGACCGGGGGGCGGAGGGATCGGCCTTCCCGAGGACGAGCGGGGAGGACCGGGTGGAGGTGGGATTGGACGGCCCGTGGGACTGACCGGAGGCTTGCTCGAGCTGGGCGCTTCCGCCGGGCCGCGGTGCCGGCTGCGTGATCGGCGGCCGGTGCCTGAGGAGGGGCAGAGCGGCCTGTGCCGCACGTGCGGGAGGAGCCTGAGGGGCGCGCGCCGGTGCACCGGTGGCCGACGCCGCGGGGGCATGCGAGGAGCGGGCGGCGCCTGGGGATGCGTGGAGGCGGAGCTGCTGCAGGAGCTGCGCGGCTGCGCCGGCGCCGCGGCGGGGATGCGCTCGGGATGCGGGGGGCGCGTGCGGTACGGGCGCGGCCGGCGATCCTCGCTCCCTGTGCCGCCGCGGGCGGGCGGACGGCTGCGGCGATCTCGGACGCCGGACGGCTCGTCACGAGCCGGGGACTACCCGATCGAACAGGGGCGGGCCTTCCAGCTGCGGGCGGCGAGGACGGGGAAGCTGCTACGGCTTCGATGTCGGGTTCGGCAGAGCTGCGGCGCGGCTCGCGTGCCGGAGCCGGGGCGCCTCCGCCTCCACCGGCTGGTGCCGGCGCCTTCGCCTCGGGCTCGGGCGGAGCGCACCTCGCGACGAAGTCCTTCGGCATCGGCCTTGCGACGGACGCGGTCGGCTTGCGCGTCCTCGATCGAGGACGAGTGGCTCTTGACCCCGATTCCGAGGGCGATGCAGAGATCCAACGCCTCTTTGTTGGTGAGCCCGAGCTCCCGCGCCAGCTCGTAGACCCTGATCTTCTTGGCCACCTGCTTTTGGGATCCTTTTCGTTCTCGCTTGCTAGTCGGCCGACCACACGTGCAACTGCTCTGTCAAGATTCTCCGAACGCAGGGCCGCACGAGTGCGTCGTGCGTCTGGCCCACCATCCTCCCACACATGTTTCGCGGCCCATAAGCCCCCGCCGCGATGTTTCTACGGCGAGTCGATTGCGTAGCGCAACAGCTGCGCCCCCAGGCGCTCGGCCTCACCTGTCGTCGAGCGTCTTTCGAAGCGCTCTTGCGAGCCCCCCTTTGTGCAGGGCCATGTCGAGGCAGTGCTTGGAGCCTCGCAGATCCACGCCCCGCGTCCTTTGCAGGTCGCGCCCCATTTCGATCTCCCCCGAGGGGCCGACGGCGAACCTGGAGAGCTGGTCTTGACCTGCCACCCGCCTGCATCCGACGCAGGTTCTCAGAGGGGCTATGCGGTCGCCCCCTCGTTCCGTTCGACTGCTCAGGTGCGCCCGGGCGCAGACTGGGTCAACCGGCCGCAGCTCGGCGACAACCGGCGCAGCTCGGGTCAACGGCCGCAGCTGCGGTCAACCGGCGCGGCCTCGTCGCTCGGGCCCGGAGGCGCCTTTGCCCCTGGTGCGGGATCCGTCGCCTCGGCGGCTCGCGACCACTCGGCCGCCGAGACTGCCTCGCCGCCCTCGGCGGGCTGCCAGACCATCTCGCCGGCGGCGTTCTGGACCCACTCGCCTTCGGCCCACTCCTCGCCGTACCCGGCTTCTTCCTCGGCGAGCTGGGTCTCGCTCTTGATGTCGACCCTCCATCCGGTGAGGCGCGCCGCAAGGCGCGCGTTCTGCCCCTCCTTGCCGATCGCGAGCGACAGCTGGTAGTCGCTGACCACCACCGTCGCGGTGCCGGTGTCGTCGTCGAGCCTCACCTCGCGGACCCGTGGCCGGTTGGAGCCCCGCCTGGATGAGCTCTGCGGGGTCGTCGGAGAACGGGACGACGTCGATGCGCTCGCCACGCAGCTCGTTGGTGACCATCCTCACCCGCGATCCGCGGGCGCCGACGCATGCGCCGACCGGGTCGACGTTCGGGTCGTTGGACCAGACAGCGATCTTCGTCCGGTGGCCCGGCTCGCGTGCCGCTGCCTTTATCTCCACCACTCCCGAGGAGATCTCGGGGACCTCGAGCTCGAAGAGCCTCTTCACGAGTCCCGGGTGGCTGCGGCTCACCACGATCTGGGGTCCCTTGGTGGTCTTGCGGACCTCGACGATGTACGCCTTCAGCCTCGCCCCGTGCTCGTAGCGCTCGTACGGGACCTGCTCGGCCTGGGGCAGGAGCGCCTCGACCTTCCCGAGGTCGAGCAGCGTGTAGCGGTTGTCGGTCTGCTGGACGATGCCGGTGACGATGTCGCCCTCGCGGCCCGCGTACTCCTCGTACTTGAGGTCGCGCTCGGCTTCACGGATGCGCTGGAGGATCACCTGCTTGGCGGTCTGCGCGGCGATGCGCCCGAAGTCCTCGGGGGTGTCGTCCCACTCCTGGACGACGTTGCCGTCCTCGTCGAGCTCCTGGCCGTAGACCCTGATCTCGCCCGACTCGGGGTCGATCGTGACGAACGCCTCTTCGGCCGCTCCGGGACGTCGCTTGTAGGCGGCGACCAGGGCGTTCGCGAGCGCGTCGAGCAGGGTCTCGGGCGAGATGCCCTTGTCTCTCGCGATCTGGCTCAGGGCGTCCAGGAACTCGAAGTTCGTCTTGCTCATGACGCCACCGCTTTCTTGGAGCAGGGGGGGCCTTTGGCGAACAGGTCTGTGCTCTGGATCGCCTGTTTGGCGGCTCGTCCAGGGCGCGGAGCCGGGCCCCACTCGAACACGGTGCGTGCGCGCTCGATGTCGGCGTAGGCGATCCGCAGAGCCCCCTTCGGGCAGCCCCTCGCCGGTGACGAGCGACGCCTTCGTCGTCAGCAGCGGCGAGCGTCCCGCGGACCCGGCGCTCGAGCCCCGAGGCGGGCTGCGTCCGCACCATGACCTGCTCGCCGATCGCCCGTGAGAACTGCGCGGGGGTCTTGAGGGGTCGTTCGAGACCCGGGCTCGAGACCTCGAGGGTGTACCGGCGTCCGGGCATCGGGTCGTGGCGGTCGAGCAGGCCGGAGAGCTCTCGTGTCGCCTCCGAGACGGAGTCGAGGTCGACGCCACCCTGCGCGGTCGACGACCACGCTGAGCAGGCCGGGGCGCAGCTCGAGGTCGACGAGCTCGAGGCCCAGAGCTTCGACGACCGGCGCGACCGCCTGCCTGCAGCTCGTCGCCCATCGCTCTACCTCCCTCGACCGTGTTCCTCGTGTGTCGTCCCCGTCGCCGTCCGCTGAAAGCAGAAGCGTGGGCTGCCCGCCCACGCTCCAAGAAAACGCCTAACCAGTTCGAACGGCGCGATCGATCATAGCAGCGGGCGCACGCGGAAATGACTCGTCTGCAGGGACTCTTCTGACCGTTTACGATCGGTTCGATGTCCCCGAAGGCCGGTGCTGACGCCCCAGTCAGAGAACTTTCCCCGCTGGTACCAGGACGTCGTGGCCAAGGCGGAGCTCGCCGACAACGGACCGGTCCGGGGCACCATGGTGATCCGTCCGTACGGGTACGCCATATGGGAGCGCATGCAGGCCGAGCTCGACGCCCGGATCAAGGCCGCCGGGCGTCAAGAACGCCTATTTCCCGCTGCTCATCCCCGAGTCGTACCTGAGCCGCGAGGCCGAGCACCTCGAGGGGTTCAGCCCCGAGCTCGCCGTGGTGACCCATGGCGGGGGCAAGGCCCTGGACGAGCCGGTCGTCGTGAGGCCGACCTCGGAGACGATCATCAACGCCTTCATGGCCAAGTGGGTGCAGAGCTACCGCGACCTGCCGATGCTGCTCAACCAGTGGGCGAACGTCGTGCGCTGGGAGATGCGGCCGAGGGTATTCCTGCGCACGACCGAGTTCCTCTGGCAGGAGGGCCACACCGCCCACGCCACCTCGCAGGACGCCCGCGAGTTCGCGCTCAGAGTGCTGCACGAGGTGTACAAGGACTTCATGGAGCAGGTCATGGCGATCCCGGTGCTCACCGGGCTCAAGACGCCCGCCGAGACCTTTCCCGGAGCGGACCGCAGTTGGACCTGCGAAGCGATGATGCGCGACGGCAAGGCCCTGCAGATGGGTACCAGCCACGAGCTCGGCCAGCGCTTCGCCCGGATGTTCGGGATCGAGTTCCAGACGGAGACCGGCTCCAACGAGTTCGTCTGGCAGACCTCCTGGGGGACCTCGACGCGCCTCGTCGGGCGCAGCGATCATGGCTCACGGCGACGACTCGGGACTGCGTCTCGCTCCGAAGCTCGCCCCGGTCCAGGTAGTCGTGGTCCTCGTGAAGCCGAAGAGCGGTGCGCAGAGGCCGTCGCCGCCAAGGCGGCGGCGGAGCTCAAAGCGGCATCGGCCACCGCGTCGAGCTCGACGACCGCGACGGACGTCGCCTACGGGAGGCGGGTCACCGACTGGGAGCTGAAGGGGGTGCCCGGTAAGGGTGGAGATCGGCCCGCGGGATCTTGCCCGCGGGGTGGTCACGGTCGTGAGGCGCGACTCCGGTGAGCGCGACCGAGGTCGCCGTAGCAGATCTCGGGACCGGGTGGCAGCCGCACTCGAGGCGGCGCAACACGACGATGCTCGAGCGGGCACAGGCGTTCTTGGAGGACAGCGGCTCGCCGACGTCGACGAGCATCGGCGATGCGGTCGATGCCGCCACGTCCGGTTTCGCCCGCCTGTCCGATGGCGCTGCTGCGCGACGGCGGCGAGCAGAAGCTGGCCGCAGAGGGCGTAACCGTCCGGTGCATGGTCTCGCCCGACGGCGGGCTGCCGCAGGGCCACGACGATGCCGACGCGGTCGCCGTGGTCGGGCGCGCTCGTACTGATCGGGCACCGTCGGGCCTTGCGCGGTTAGCGACCCTCATGCCCGGTCGATCCGGCCTGCCGACCGCCGCTCGCCTGACGAGCTCTACCCGCTCGGCGTCGTGGTTGGCATCGCCCCGCGACTCGAGCAGGGCCGCGCGATCCGCCTCGGCCTCGGCCGCGGCGCCCTCGTCCGCGGCGGCGAGCCTCGCCTCGATCCCTCTGCGACGAGACGCTCGGCCTCGTCGACGAGGGCCGCGACCATGTCCGGCCTCGGGAACGACCCGGACGATCTCGCCCTTTATGAACAGGTGTCCCTTGTGCCGGCCTGCCGCGATGCCGAGATCCGCCTCTCTCGCCTCGCCCGGGCCGTTCACGACGCAGCCCATGACGGCCACCTGCAGCGGAAGGTTCCTGTCCTCGAGAGCTTCTTGCACGGCTTTGGCCACACCGATCACGTCGATCTCGGCTCTTCCGCACGAAGGGCACGCGATCAGGTCGAGACCCTTGCGCTCTCGCAGCCCGAGCGCCTCGAGCAGCTGCCGGCCGGCGCGCGCCTCTTCGACCGGATCGGCGGTGAGCGAGTACCTGATCGTGTCGCCGATCCCCTCGGCGAGCAGCGTCGCTATGCCCGGCGGTTCCCTTGAGCAGCCCTGCAGGCGGAGGTCCCGCTTCGGTGACCCCGAGATGCAGCGGGATGGTCGAAGGTCTCGGACGCGAGCCGGTAAGCGTCGATCATCAGCGGCACGTTCGATGCCTTGACCGAGATCTTCACGTCCTCGAACCCGACCTCGTGAGAAGTAGGCGAGCTCGATCCGCGCGGACTCGACGAGTGCTTCTGGGGTTACGCCGCCGAACTGCTTGTAGAGGCGCTTGTCGAGCGATCCGGCGTTGACGCCGATCCTGTATCGGGACACCGCGGTCCTTCGCCTCCGAAGCGACCTGCTTGATCTCCGCTTCCTTGCGGAGGTTTCCCGGGTTGAGGCGCAGACCCTGGACGCCTGCCTCGAGGGCTGCGAGGGCCATCTCATGATGGAAGTGGATGTCAGCGACGATCGGCACCGGCGAACGCGGGACGATCCGCGCAAGACCCTCGGCTGCCTCGGGCTCGTTGCAGGTGCACCTCACGATGTCCGCCCCGGCGGCGGCGAGCGCGTAGATCTGCGAGAGGGTGCCGTCGACGTCGGCGGTCTTGGTCGTCGTCATCGACTGGACGGAGATGGGAGCTCCGCCGCCGACGGCGACCGCCCCCACGTGTATCTGGCGGGTCTGGCGCCGTGTCCGAGCGATGACTGCGCTCGTCACGGGCTGGCCTTCACCCCTCCATCTTGCCGTGCCGGGCGTGGCGGCCCGATGCACGCGTGCCTGAAACGACCGGCCCGAAGGCCCACGTGGGCCAGGCTCGGTCCGGCTACTTGAACGGGTTGGGTATCGGGTGGGTGATGTCCAGGTAGAGGGCGGACAGAACGACGAAGGCCAGAAGCAGCACGAATGCGTAGGCGACCGGGAGTGAGCTTGGCGACGTCCGCGTGGTAGGCCGGCCGCGCCGGCTCCTCATGCGCTCGTAGACGGCGACCAGCACGTGCCCGCCGTCGAGCGGGAGCATCGGGAAGCAGGTTGAGCAGACCGATGAAGACGTTGATGACGACCATCACCTCCAGGAAGTCCGCCCACCCCGCCTGGACTCCCTGGGTCGCGGTGCGCACCGCTCCGTAGATCGACTCGGGCCGCGTGCCGTCTGCGGCAGCCTGCTCGGCGGCCTGGGTGTTGCGTCACCTGGTCGAAGAGGTTGCCGATGCCGGCCGGGGAGAATCGCTGCCAGACCGCGACCACCGACTCCTTCATCACCTGGCCGATGTCTGTGAAGGAGCGGCCGGCGGCCGTGAGCGGGGCGACGGGCACGATCGGATACGTGAGCTCTACTCCGATCAGTCCCGCATCCTTCGTCGAGGCCGGAATCAGCGGGAGTGCCGTCCTCGCTCACGTCATGGCCGTTCAACGGGCACGAGCGTCAAGCGTGAGGTCACGTGCCCGTCGCGTCTTACGACGAGGATCACGGTCTTTGCCCTGCGCTCACGCTCGTCACGTCGGACACCTGGTCGACGTTCGTCACCGGATGACCGTCGATCGAGACGATGACGTCGCCCGGCTGGATGCCCGCGGCCCGGGCGGGGCTCGCGGGCCCTGCCATACCGTGACGACGCCTGCACCTGGACCGTGTTGGTCTGTGCCTGCCCGTAGCCGACGAGGATCGTGAAGATGAGGAGCAGGGCGAGGATGAAGTGAACCGCGCTGCCGGCCACGGCGACGAGGAGGCGGTTGTGGAACGGCTTGCTGGCGGTAAGTGCGGGACTCGTCCTCGGGCGGGACCTCCTCGAGGTTCGACATCCCGATGATCTTCACGTAGCCCCCGAGCGGAAGCGCCTTTACCCCGTACTCGGTCTCACCGCGCCTGAAGGACCACAGCCGCGGGCCGAAACCGAGGAAGTACTCCGTCACCTTCATCCCGCTCCACTTCGCGGTGACGAAGTGTCCGAGCTCGTGGAGCATGACCATGGCGATCGATCGCGACGATCACGATGAGCAGGTCCGTCGTGTGAGTGACGAGCGCCAGTGCGCACCACGCGCACACCGTCACGACGAGGCGAGCGAGGTTCCCCTTCGCGTCCGCGATCGCGCTCCGGGCGCTGCTCCCGGGCTGGCCACCGACGTGACCGGGTCCCTCACCTGGGTCATGCAGCCCTTGCCCTTGGAGACGGCTCTCTCCGCGACGCAGCGGGCGCGGGCGATCTGCTTCGATCGACCGAAGCGGCGTCCGTGGCGGGAGCGCCGTCGAAGGCCTGGAGCGTCTCCGACACGACGTCGCGCTATAGCGCTCCACGTGATCCGCTGCTCCAGAAATGCGGCGACGGCCACCTCGTTGCCCGGCGTTCAACCAGGCCGGAGCCAGGCCCCCTTGGCGGCCGGCGGATTCGGCCAGCTCAAGGCATCGGAACACGCCGCGGTCGGGCAATCTCGAAATCGAGGCGGCCGACCTCGCGCCAGTCGAGCAGCGCCGTAGGAGTTCTGCGACCGGTGCGGATAGCCGAGGCAGTAGCCGATCGGCATCCTCATGTCGGGGTCCGAGAGCTGGGCGATCGTGGAGCCGTCGCTGTAAACGTCACCATCGAGTGGACTATCGACTGCGGATGCACGACAACTGAAATGCGATCGTAGGGCACGCCGAACAGCTCGTGGGCCTCGATGACCTCGAGGCCCTTGTTCATGAGGGTGGAAGAGTCGACGGTGACCTTCGGGCCCATGCGCCATGTCGGATGAGCGAGGGCCTCTTCGACCTCTACCCCTTTCAGGTCCGAGGCGGAGAGCCCCCTGAACGGGCCGCCGCTGGCGGTGAGCACGAGACGACGCGACCTCCGCGGCGCTGCCCGCGCGCAGGCACTGGTGGAGGGCGCAATGCTCCGAGTCCACCGGGACGATCTCGGCTCCGGGCGTCGCGCGCACCGTCGCCACGACCGGGCCCCCGGCGATCAGAGACTCCTTGTTGGCGAGCGCCAGCCGCTTGCCGGCACCGAGAGCAGCGAGGGTCACCCCGAGGCCGGCGAACCCGACCACGGCGTTCAGCACGACGTCTGCGCCGCCGGTCCGGACGGCGATTGCGACGAGGCCTTCGGGACCCGTCGAGGAGCTCGGTGCCCTTGGGCACGAGGCGGCCCAGCTCCGATGCTCGCTCCGGGTCGGCGACAGCGGCGACTCGCGGGCGCAGCTCCTGAGCCTGAGCGGCGAGAAGCTCGACCGAGCCGCGAGCGGCGAGAGCGACGACCTCGAACCGCTCGCGGTCGGCTCTGATCACGTCCACGGCCTGGGTGCCGATCGATCCGGTGGAGCCGACCAGCGCGACCTTTCTGGCCCAGGTCTCGGTCTGGCCGGCTGGTGACACCCGGGAACTTGGCGTCATCCCAAGTGCACCAGTCGGACCAGGTAGTAGGTCGCAGGCAAGACGAACAGCAAAGCGTCGAACCGGTCGAGCATCCCGCCATGGCCGGGCAGCGAGGGATCCCATGTCCTTCAGGCTGAGATCGCGCTTTACGAGCGACTCGCAGAGATCCCCCACCGGGGCGACGACCGCAACCACCACTCCGAGCAGCGCCGCCTTCGGGACGTGGTCCACGGGTGGATGTGGCCGGTGATGAGGACGGATCCCACGATCGTCAGGATCGACCCGCCGACCAGTCCTTCCCAGGTCTTCTTCGGGCTCACCGCCGGCGCGAGGAGGTGCCGGCCGAACCATCGGCCGCCGATCGAGCGCGCCGACGTCGTTCAGGACGCCCGCAATGATCGCCCCGGCGAAGAAGGCGACGCCGTGCCGGTCAGGGAATTGGCTCGGGGCGAGCAGCAATGCCGCGAACGACCCGAGCACTCCGACCCAGACGAAGACGAAGACCGTCGAGGCCGTGCCCTCGACCGGCGATCCTTGCTCGACCCCGATCAGGTACCAGAGCATGGTGCCGACCACGAGGAGGACGACCATGAGCGGGATGGCGGATGGCCCTTTGGCGTAAGCCGTCACCATTATCCCGACCGTCGCGACGAGCCCGAGCAGCGTCGCCGACCGCCTGCCGGACCGCCGCAGGGTCCCGTACGCCTCGGCTGCACAAAGGGTGACGACGACGGTCGCGAGGATGAGCGACGTCACCGGTCCCGCCCACATGGCGAGCAGAGCCACCGCAGACACCGCGACACCGGTGGCGATCGCGATCGACATGTTGCGCCCCGACCCGCCGTCGGACGGCGGGTCGAAAGGGTGGGGTGTGCGGCCAGGCTGGGCGCCCGAGCTCTGCGGAGCGGCCACGAACTCGGGAAGCGGCTCGCCGAACGTCTGTCTGCGCCGCCCGCGACGTGGTCGCCCTGCCGGTTCGCGTGACTGGTCCTGGGCGGATTTGCGCACAGAAGAGCTGATGGTTGTGACCGGTCCCGAATGTTCCGGATCGATCGACCCCGAACCGACTTGGCGCAGCTCGTCGCTTTCGTCGCCGGTCCGTTCGTCTCCTAGACCCTCGTCGTCGTCGGCGAACTCCCACGGTCTGCGCTCTTCGGCGTGATCGTCGGTGCGGAGCTCTCCGACCCGTGTGCCTTCGTCCGCGAGCATCGCCGGCTCGAACCCAGGGTCCGCCCAATCGTGTTGGTGCTCCCGCCACACCGGGCCGGTGTCGCCGGCTCTCTGCCACTCGGGAAGATCCGGCTCGTCCCTGGCGAGCACGGCTGGCACCTGCCCCGTGGGCGGATCGGTCCAATGCGGGAGCTCGGACTCGTACTCGGGACGCGGCTGAGCCGGGGACCATTCGAGATCGAGCTCGCCCGGGTCGTCGAGACCCTCGAACTCGTCGTGGAGCGGGTCGTCGAGTGTCCCCGGGAGCGGCGAGCCGGCAGGCTCGACGAACAGATCGGATTCGAGAGGGTCGTCTGTGACCGCGAAACCCTCGGGCGGGACGACCGACCCGGCCTGCTCCGCGCCGATGATCCTCACGCGCCTTCGGGCCCGTGCACCTGATGCCGGAACGATGCCTGAGGCCGTTTCCCGCTCGTCCTCGTCGACCTCGGGCCCACCTACAACCGTGTCGTCGTCCATATGGCCTCCCTCAGCGCCCGGACATGCACGTCGCCCCCCTCGGCTCCTCCGGCGGTGCCATTCCGAGTAAGCATCGGGTTCACAGTTCCAGCAGCTCCCGCTCTTTGTGGGCGAGAAGGGTGTCGAGCTCCGCCACCTTCTCATGGGTCAGCTTCTCGAGCTCTTTTTCTGCGCGCTCGACATCGTCCGAAGAGAGGTCGCCGTCGTGCTCGAAGGCGTCGAGCTCGTGGCGGCCCGCTCTGCGAACGTTGCGGATGGCTACCCTGCCCTCTTCGGCCTTGTGCCTGACCACCTTCACCAGGTCCTTGCGCCGCTCCTCTGTGAGAGGCGGGAAGACCAACCTGATGACGGTACCGTCGTTGGAGGGGTTGATACCGAGGTCCGACGACTGTATGGCTCGCTCTATCGCGACGATCGAGGACTTGTCGTAAGGGGAGATCACGAGGAGCCTCGCCTCGGGAACCGACATGCCCGCGATGGTCCGTAGCTCGACCTCGGCCCCGTAGACGTCCACTCGCAGGTGCTCTACGAGCCCGGGTGTCGCCCGGCCGCTGCGGACCGCGGAGAAGTCCGCCCTGGCGTGGTCGACGGCCTTGTCCATCCGATCCCTGGTGTCCGCGATAACCACCTGGGACAGGTCGTCGTCAGTCACCCGATCAGCGTACCGATCTCCTCGCCACTGAGTGCACGACGGAGGTTGCCGGGCCGCATCAGGTCGAAGACCAAGATGGGCATCTTGACCTCCTTACAGAACGTTATGGCGGTCAGGTCCATCACCCGCAGGTCCCGGTTGACCACGTCCATGTAAGGCAGCCGTTCGTAGCGCTTGGCGTTCGGATCGAGCTTCGGGTCGGCGCTGTAGACACCGTCGACCCCTGAATG
The DNA here is from genome assembly GCA_963801315.1 of uncultured Acidimicrobiales bacterium. Taxonomy (GTDB): domain Bacteria; phylum Actinomycetota; class Acidimicrobiia; order Acidimicrobiales; family CAVXTF01; genus CAVXTF01. The sequence continues at coordinate 914,923 of CAWDEI010000007.1, forward strand.
GGTGCCCTTCAACAGCTGGTCGGCCTCGATCTCTGCCGCACGAAGAGCCGCCGAAGTGTCGGTCGTGAAATAGGGGTTACCCATCCCGGCGGCGAAGATGACCACCCTGCCCTTCTCCAAGTGGCGAAGCGCCCGCCTCCTTATGTAGGGCTCACAGACCTCGGCCATCTGAACCGCGGAGAGCACCCTGGTGGGCTGACCTTGCCGTTCGATCGCGTCTTGGAGAGCAAGGGCGTTGATCACCGTCGCGAGCATCCCCATGGTGTCGGAGGTGGCACGGTCGAGACCCTGGCCCTCGCCTGCGGTCCCTCGCCAGATGTTGCCACCGCCGACCATCACAGCGAGCTCGAGGTCGAGAACGTCTCGCGCCTCTGCGAGCTCTCTTGGCTATGCGCTCGACCTCGGTCGCGTCGATCGTCTCGTCGGTGGCCGACGAGGCGAGAGCCTCACCCGACATCTTGACAACGAGGCGACGCCGCCCGTGCTTGTGGCTCTGCTGGATCGCAGCGCTCGGTCGCGGCCACCTCGACAGCCTCAGGTACCGCCTACGACGACCTGGGCGAAGCGCACGACCTCCGCTGCGCCGAGCAGGTCCGCGATGGTCTGCTTCTCGTCTTTTACGAAGGCCTGCTCCAACAGGCACAACTCCTTGAAGAACCCGTTCATCCGGCCCTCGACGATCTTCGGGATGGCGTTTTCCGGCTTGCCCTCGTTGCGCGCGATCTGCTCCACCGTGGCCCGCTCCTCGGCGACATCTGCTTCGGGCACCTCGTCGCGCCTTATGTACTTCGGCTTGGCGAACGAGATGTGCAGTGCGACGTCGTGCGCGAGCTCGGCGTCTCCACCCTTCAGCTCGACCAGGACTGCGTTCACACCACGCTGGTTCTGGATGTGCAGGTAGCTCCCGAGAATCGCGGAATCGCCGATCTCCAATCGGACGACGCGCCCGACGTTGATGTTCTCCTTCAGGGTCGTCCTCAGATTGTCGAGCTCGGCTTCGCGCTCGCTCGTCGCCTGCTCTCCGCTCTTCGCGACCAGAGCTGCGATGTCATCGGCGAGCCCGACCAGCTCCGGTGATTTCGCGACGAAATCGGTCTCGCAACGCAACTCGACGATGGCACCTGCGCGGTCGGTCACGGCGAGGGCGACGAATCCCTCCCCCGCTTCGCGGTCGGCTCGCTTCGCTACTCCGCCGAGACCCTGCTCGCGGAGCCACTTCGCCGCCTCCTCCGCGTCTCCGTCAGCCACTTCCAGGGCGCGCTTTGCGTCCATCATGCCCGCACCTGTCGACTGGCGTAGGGCTTGTACATCTTTCGCTGTGAAACTGGGCACTGTTCATTCCTCGTTATCGGCGCCGTCCGCGCCGTGGTCGGTTTCGGTGATGGTTGCGGCAGCTGCCGCAGGCGCCGGGCCGGCGAGCGGCTCGGGCCCTGATGGATGGGGCGCCGGCGAATCGGATGCCGGCGCAGGGGCGGAAGCGGGTGCATCTGTGCGAGACGTTCCCGCCTGTGTCGCTGGTACAGGAGCTTCTGATACCTGTGCCTCAGATACAGGCGCCTCTGGTCCGGGAGCTTCTGAAACAGGCGCTTGTGTCGCAGGTGCTTGTGTCGCGGGCTCCTCGGGAAGAGACGCAGACCCCGACGCGGCGGCGCCGGTGTCAGCAGAAGCTTGCGGCTCCTCGAATGCCGCCGCTGATGCGGCGGAGGTCTCGGTTCGCTGCGTGCGTTGAACGGGAGCGGACGTTGGACGGGTCCGACGTGCGCCTCCGTCTCGCCCGCCGGCTCCGCCCGCGGCGCCCGGCCGAGGCTCGGGAACCGGACGGTTGGCAGCGACGAACCTTCCCTCTTTCACTGCCTCGGCCACGACTCGGCACATCAGGGATCCCGATCGGATCGCATCGTCGTTGCCCGGGATCACGTAGGTGACCTGGTCGGGGTCGCAGTTGGTGTCGACCACAGCCACGACCGGCATTCCGCAGCTTGTTCGCCTCGGTGACAGCGATGTGCTCTTTCTTCGTGTCGATGACGAAGATCGCGTCGGGGACCCGGTCCAGGTTGCGGAAACCTCCGAGGTTCCGCCGAAGCTTGTCCAGCTCGCGCCGATGCCGCAGCGCTTCGCGCTTCGGCATTGCCTCGAAGTCGCCCGCTGCCTCCATCGCCTCGTACTCCTGCATCTTGCGCACACGAAGGGAGATGGTCGCGAAGTTGGTGAGCATCCCACCGAGCCAGCGCTCGTTCACGTAGGGCATTCCGCATGCCTTTGCGAAGGTGGCGACAGGGCCTTGGGTCTGCTTCTTCGTGCCCACGAACAGCACGATGCCTCCGCGGGAAACCAGGTCTCGAATGTACGAGTACGACTCTTCGATCCCCTTCAAGGTGAGTCGAAGATCGATGATGTAGATGCCGTTGCGCTCGCCCAGGATGAAGCGGCGCATCTTCGGGTTCCAGCGCCGTGTCTGGTGGCCGAAGTGGACCCCAGCTTCGAGCAATTGCCGCGTCGTTACTACTGCCACTTTCCCTCCCATCGGTTGTCCTTCCCCGGCGCCACGCCCTCTTCGGGCGACCGTGGGCGCGCCAGGTGCTTAGTGGAACTGACGAATGCCCGTCTCCAACTGACTCCGACGAGCAACAAGATCTTACAGGTACAGCAGCGCCGTCACCACCTCGAAGCCGGGCGGCGCCCCGTCGCCGGGGCGACGGGCCACGACTCACGAGCCCGGGCGGGCAGCGTCACCGGACCCGCGTTCGTCGGTCGAAGATCAGCGAGTGGCGCTGCTGCGGACCCCGGAATGCCTGGGCCGCCCGGCACCGTGCGCGAGGGTCTGGGGCCCGTCCATGCGCCGGTCCGACAGCCGCGTCCGGAGCTGGAGCACTGCTTTCGTGTGGATCTGGCAAACGCGGCTCTCGGTCACCCCGAGTATCTCGCCGATCTCAGCCAGGGTCAGGCCCTCGTAGTAGTACAGGGACAGGACCGTCTTTTCACGGTCGCCCAGCTGGGAGATGGCTTTGGCGAGGATCTCCTTCGATTCTTTGTCCTCGAACACCGCAACGGGTCCGGCAGTCGAGTCCGGGATCGTGTCGCCGAGGGTCGTCCGCTCGGTCCGGTCCCCGCCCACCATGAACACCTCGTCGAGGGCCGCCACCCCCACGAGCGACATCTGACGCAACGTCTCGGCCAGCTCGTCCTCTGAGACTCCGAGCTCGACTGCGAGCTCGGAGTCGGTCGGAGCACGCAGCAGCTGTGCTTCGAGAGCCGAGTGAGCCTGCTCGAGGGCCCGCGCCTTGGACCTAACGGAACGGGGCACCCAGTCGATGGCCCGGAGCTCGTCGATGATCGCACCCTTGATCCGGGGAATCGCGTAGGTCTCGAACTTGACCTGTCTGACCGGGTCGAAGCGCTCTATGGCGTCGATCAGCCCGATCACGCCGTAGCTCACGAGATCGGCCTGCTCCACGTGCTGAGGGAGCCCGACGGCGACTCGGCCCGCGACGAACTTGACCAGGGGCGAGTACAAGACGATCAGCTGATCGCGCACTGCTCTGTCGGCAGAGCTCTTGTACTCGGTCCAAAGCCGGTTGGTCGCCGTTTGGTCCTGAGTGGTCACGCAGCCCCCTAGGCCCTGGGATGAGTGGCGCCGTGGACGGCCAGAAGCCGCTCCTTGCTGACGTGAGTGTAGACCTGAGTCGTCGACAAGCTCGCGTGTCCCAGGAGTTCCTGTACCACCCGGAGGTCCGCTCCGCCGTCGAGCAGGTGGGTTGCAAAGGTGTGGCGGAGCGCATGAGGGTGGGCCGGAGCGGGCGAACACCGGTCGACGATCCTGCGAACGTCCCTGGTCCCGAGCCGCAAGCCCCTTCGGTTCAAGAAGACGGCCTGCCGTGGGGTCGCTTCCAGCACGAACAGGTCCCTCGCCGTGCCTAGCCAGGCCGAGATCGAATCTGCACAGCGCTCGTGCATGGGGAGCCTCCGCTGCTTGTTCCCCTTGCCCACGACCGTCACCGTCCGATTGACGAGGTCCACGTCGCCGACGTCGAGACCGCAGAGCTCCGCGACCCGAAGGCCGCACCCGTAGAGGAGCTCGAGCACGGCGTGGTCGCGGATGGCAACTGCCTCGCCCAGCCCTCCTTCCCCGGCGCTTCGTACCGAGGATCGAGAGTCGAGAATGGTCGCCATCTCCGCACGGTCGAGCACCCTGGGCAGTCGGGACGCGCCGGTCGGGGCTCCGAGCCGGCATGCCGGGTCAACCCGTATCTCGCCTGCGCGGAGGAGCCAAGCGAAGTAGCAGCGCAAAGCTGCCGCTTTTCGCGCGATCGAGGCCCTTGCGTAACGCCGCATGCCCAGAAACGCGAGATAGCGGCGCAGCTGCGCCCGGTCGACCTGGTCAGGGGACGACGTACCACCGCGTCCAGCCCATTCGACGAAGCCGGATATGTCGGTGACGTAAGCGCGCCTCGTCGCTTCGGCGCGACCGGCGAGCGAGGCGTCGAATCCCTCTAGGTGCCAGGCCACGACTTGCAAACCTACCCCTACCCACACGCCGGGCGGCGCTATTGTGGCGCCCGTCGCCCGCGCGCACGCGGGTGTGGGAGGCCCGGGGGGCCTGGACGGGTCGCCTACCAACCATGCCCGAACTGCCGCGCCGGACTTGCTCCGGCAAGGCCAGGCGGACCAAGGGGGAAATGTGCCCGACCGAATCGACCGCCGATCGTTCCTCGCTCGCGGAGCCGCTACAGCAGCGGGACTCACAGCAGCAGGAGGCGCCGGAGGTCTTCTCGAAGCGTGCTCGTCGAGCAGCCCGAAGTCGTCAGGTGGCGGCTCGAGTCACGGCTCGACCAAGAACAACGGCGTGTCGACGGCAACACCCAAGCCCGGAGGATCTCTCACCTTCGCGGTCGAAGCAGAGGAGCAGGGCTTCGACCCGGCGAGCGCGCGCTACGACGCGACGGGGATCATCTACGCCCGCACGGTCTTCGACCCCCTCACGACCGTGGCGGTGGACGGCTCCATCCAGCCTTACCTGGCCCAGGCGGTGACACCCAACGCCGACTATTCCGAATGGACCATCACGATGCGGCCGAACGTGGTGTTCCACGACGGCACCCAATGCGACGCGGCAGCCGTGGTCGGAAGCCTCGAGCACTTCCTTTCTGGTGAGTACAGCTTCACGGCTAAGCCGATCGAGCACATTTCGGTGACCGGGCCGCTGACCCTGTCGGTCAAGATGAATCAACCGTGGGTGCCCTTCGACGCGTATCTCGCCGGGGGGATCGGGGGCCAGCTCGCATGGGTGATCGCACCGGCCATGATCAAGAACCCGAACGGGACGAGCAAGCCAATCGGCACGGGCCCCTTCGTCTTTTCGGACTGGGTCCCGAACGACCACTTCACGGCGACGAAGAACCCTCACTACTGGCGTTCGGGACTTCCCTACCTGGACAGCATCACGTACAAGCCGATCCCAGAAGACCAGTCGCGTGACGGCGCTCTCGCCTCCAAGGCGGTCCAGGCCATGCACACCGACGACCCGCAGAGCATCCAGAACTTCCGCACGCAGTCGAACATCGGGTACGTAGACGATTCAGGTCCGGTCCTGGGCGAGCCTGACATGGGCTGCCTGCTTCTCAACCTGGGCTCGCCCCCGTTCGACGACCTCAGGCTCCGCCAGGCAGTCGTGATGGCGATCGACCTGGAGAGCTATCGGACGGCCATCAACTTCGGGATCAACAACGTCTCCACGAGCGTGTTCACGCCCGGCAGCCCCTTCCAGCCCGCCACGTCGAGCTACCCGACCTACAACCCGACCCAGGCGAAGTCACTCGTCAACGAGCTGAAGTCCGAAGGCAAACCAGTCAACTTCACGCTGGGCACCACCCCTGACGCCTCGTCGGTGCGGGCGGTCACATACCTCCAGTCACAGCTCCTGGCCGCCGGGATCAACGCCAACATCGCGGGGCAGGACTTCCAACAGGCGGAATTGATCAACAACGCTCTGGTCGGCAAGTTCGATGCATATCTGTGGAGGCAGTTCGCCGCCGTCGACCCGGACCTCAACTACGTCTTCTGGAGCCCGACGGAGATCGCCTCGGGGCTCGCGATCGACATGACGAGGAACAACGATCCGCTCGTGGAGGACGCTCTGCAGCAAGGTCGGCGCAGTTCCAACACGTCGGTCCGGGCACAGGCATATCAGAAGCTGGCGGAGCGCTTCGGTGCCGACATCCCCTACGTTTGGCTCGACCGTGCGGTCTGGGCCATAGCGACCCAGCCCAATGTCCAGAACTTCGTCTACCTCTCACTTCCGGCAGGCGGCCAGGCGCTCGGCTTCAACCAGGGCACGATCTGGCCGACGCAGATCTGGCTGAGCTGAGCCCTGCGACAGGCCCTCGCCCGCTCGGAGTCGACTGAGCGGCCGAGGGCCGGAGCATCCCCAGTAGGCCCGAGAAGCGAGATAGGACTCCAAGCGACCCCTTCTGCGCGCGCGGGACCCTGCGGATCGGCGAGGATTGACACGTGAGCTCCCGCATCCTCCTGGTCGAAGACGACGAACGAATCCGCACCTCGATACGCCTCGCGCTCGAAGAGGAGGGCTACGAGGTCGAGGAGGCTGCTAGCGGCGAGGTGGCGCTGGACCGATTCAACGAACAGCCTCCGGACGTCGCCCTGATCGACCTGATGCTCCCGGGAATGGACGGATTCGAGTGCTGCAGGCAGATCCGTCGCACGAGCACGGTCCCTGTGATCGTGGTCACCGCCAGGACGGACACCCACGACGTGGTTGCGGGGCTCGAAGCCGGGGCCGACGACTACGTGACGAAGCCCTTCGTGGCGAAGGAGCTCTCGGCGCGGATTAGGGCCTTGCTACGGCGCGTGCGCTCCCTCGACGAACCGAGCATGTTCAGCTTCGGGGACGTCGAGGTGAGCCCGGAGGAGGGCACCGTCAAGCGAGATGGCGTCGAGGTCCACTGCACGCGGACCGAGTTCCGTCTGCTCTGCGAGCTTGCGGCGAACCCTGGCAAGGTGCTCAGCCGCGAGCAACTCCTCGACCGCGTCTGGGGTTACGACTACTTCGGCGACGGACGCCTCGTCGACGTACACGTCCGGAGACTCAGGACCAAGATCGAGCCGGACCCTGCGAATCCCCGCCACATCCTCACCGTGCGAGGGATGGGCTACAAGCTCGCCACCTGAGGCGAGCACTCTGTCCTGTCGCTCGCCCTGGATCACTTGACCCTGGATCACCTTGACCCTGCATCACTTGACGTAGGGATAGAAGCCTCTTCCTGTCTTGCGCCCCAGCAGACCGGCGTCGACCATACGGACGAGCAGTGGAGGAGGGGCGTAAAGAGGCTCTTTGAACTCCTCGTACATCGAGTCCGCTACGGCCCGGGTCGTGTCGAGCCCGATCAGATCGGCGAGAGCCAGCGGACCCATCGGATGGGCACATCCTTCAACCATGCCGGCGTCGATGTCCTCCGCCGTGGCGAATCCAGACTCGAACATCCTACTGCGCTCAATATGTAAGGAATCAGTAGAGCGTTTACGACGAACCCCGCCCTGTCCTGCGAGGCGATCACCTTCTTGCCGAGACGTTCGGTCACGAACGTTCTAGCCGTCCGGCCGGTCTGTTCGCTCGTGAGCAGTGACGTGACCAGCTCTACCAGCTTCAGCACCGGAACTGGATTGAAGAAATGGATCCCTATCACCCGTTCGGGACGTGAAGTCGCCATTGCGAGGGTCATGATCGGGATGGACGACGTGTTGGAAGCGAGCACGGCTCGGGGGTCGGTGACCACGGCGTCAAGAGCAGCGAAGACCTCGAGTTTGGCCTTCTCGTCCTCGACGACGGCTTCTATGAGCATCTGGCATTCAGACAGGTCGTCGAGCGACGTGGTGAGCGTCACCCGCTCGATGGCTTCGCGCCTGGCCGCGTCGGAGACCTTGCCCGACGAGACGCCGCGATCCAGGGAACGAGCGATCCTTCCTTCCGCGTCCGACACCCGCTCTGCGCTTACCTCGCGAACTACGACGTCCAGGCCGGCACGGGCGCAGACCTCGGCGATGCCCGACCCCATCAGGCCTCCACCTACGACCCCGACCCGGTCCAACGATGCGGTTGCCTGCGAAGCTGCCGCCCCGCTCATCGGCAGAGGCGGCTGTCCGCTGAGCAGGTAATTCCCATATGCCACATAATATATCAGGTACAATACCGAGGTAGCGGGTCATGTCTTCTATGGACACCTATTACTTGAGCAAGAGCGACATCGTCGCCAAGGGCATCCGTGAGCTCATCCAGAACGGGGAATTGCCCCCGGGTTCCGTGCTCCGACAGCGCGACCTGGCCGACCGCTTCAGGGTCAGCCCAACTCCCGTCCGCGAGGCGCTGCGTCAGCTCGAGACCGAGGGTCTGGTCACCAACGAGCTCCATCGAGGTGCGACGGTCGCTCGAACCGAAGACGCGATGCTCGAGGGGAATTGCCTCATCCGGGCCCGGCTCGAGTCCCTTGCGGTCGAACTCGCAGCCGCCAAGGTGACCGACGAGGACCTGACCAAGTTGGGCATCCTGTTCGAGGATCTCAGTTCCTGCTCGCTCGACGACCCTTCGTGGTGCAATCTGGATCGTCGTTTCCATTTCGCGATCTACGAGTGCGCCCGCTCCCCCATGTTGCTGTCATTGCTCAATCTGGTCTGGCATTCGATGCAGGGGGCCACCTGCGCAGGCGACGCCCCCGGCACATCCGACGCTCGACACCGCGAACTGCTCGCTGCCCTGCGAAGCCGCGACACCGAAGCGACTTCTGACAGAGCGCGATGACCTCATAACATCTACCGACGAGCGTCCCGCCGGATCCGGGACCTTGTACTGCTCTAGGGCCAGATGAGCGCCTTGCCATGGTAGAGCGAGGCCACCATCGATACGTTCTCGCAACTCGTCAAAGGCGGCACCGTTTTCATCAGGCCGATTTGTGCCTTGTACTTGGCTACCTCATTCGCTTCGGGCTGCCACTCGGAGTATGACTCGACGCCGATCCCGTCACCCGGGAGCGTGTGGTTCCGGGACAGTGCAGATTCGAGCTGCCAGACCTGCTGCTCGTGGCTCACGACGAAGTCCGACCCTGCACTTGCTGCGTACTCCTGCTCGATGCCGACGCACTGCGCCGGATTGGCCTCGCAGTATGCGAAAGCATGCAGGTCCAGCCCGCATCCAGTCCATCGCGGCCGCATAGTGTTCTTTCAAGAACGTCGAGTTGAAGAACTGCACGTTGTACGTGCCGGACACTCCGTACTCTGACGGGGTGAACTCGTTGAATTGGGCACCTTCTGCTCTCAGCGTCAACGGCTCGTTCGACTGGTAGCAGTCGACAGCGTCGAGCTTTCCCTGAATGATCTGGTTCGGATCGTAATCGGGCGTGTCCACCATCTGGATCTTGCCGATGTCCACGCCGGTCGCTGCGAGCATCTCGAGGTCGGGCGCCTCTTGGACGAAGTGATACCCAAGGGTGTGGCCTTCGAGTCCCTACAGGCTCGTGATGCTCTTCCGCGTGATGATGCAGTAGTCGGAGGTGTCGCCGTAGGTGGCAACGCCCGTGATGTTCGACCCGTTGGCCACGGCCACGAGGAAGTCCGCGGCCGAACCGGTGCTCGTGGTCGTCGCCTTTCCTTCGGACACCAGTGCAGCCGAGTCCTCGGAGTTCGTTATGAACTGCGTGTTCAGGCACATGTCATGGAAGTATCCGAGCTTCCTTGCAGCCAACACGTCGATGATGCCGGCTGAGGCATCAAAACCGAACGGCGACACATAAGTGATGGTCCCGGCCGCCTCGTTCGCTGCACACGCCGAGCTGCTCAACAACGACCCCGGGAAACGCGCCTGGGCTGCTACCCGATGCCGAAGAGCACGCCGTGAAGGCGATCGCGGTCGCCATCAGCGCGCCCAGAGCTCGTGCGATTGCCCGCGTTCTCCTCCAGCTGTGCACCGTCGAGTCCTCCGACCGTTCGAATGGGGGATCCTTATACCAGAGCGCGTCGATCCGACTGAAAGACGGACCCTACGCGATCGCCTCTCCGGGGTGATCACGTTCGACCTCTCACCCATCTCTGAGTGCTGCAGAGCTGTGCCAAGTCAACACTCGGTTCTGGACGAAGACGACCAGGAGGAACAGCGCGACTCCCATCACAGACAGGACGAACACCGAGGCGTAAATGGTCTTCAGGTCTCCGAGGGATGCCGCTGTCACGATGAGCGTGCCTAGTCCGTTCGCCGTCCCGGCGGCCACGAATTCTGCCACCACCGCCCCGATCAGGCTCAGGGGCATGCAGATCCGAGCTGCTGCAGAACAGGAAGGGAAGACTGCTCGGAAGACGGAGCTTCCTCATGATCTCGGAGTGCGAAGCGTGAAGTGTCTTCAACACATCCAGCGCTTGAGGGTCTACCGAACGTAGACCCATGAGCGAGTTGATCAGGAATGGAAAGAACACGAGCACAGCCGTGATGACGTACTTCGGTGTCTCGCCGAAACCGAACGCCACCACGAGGGCCGGAGCGACCGCGATGACGGGCGTGACGTTCAGGACCACTGCGAGCGGGAGCAGGGCGCGCTCGAACATCTTGACGAAGGACATCACGACCGCAAGGAGGAAGGCCGCACCCATCCCTATTGCGGCTCCGACCAGGGCTTCTTCGAGCGTCGTGAGAGCGTTTCTCAGATACAGGTCAGGGCGATTGCCAAGATCGTCGAATATCGCCTGGAGGCGAGGGATCACATATGGGTTGCGGATCGCGTAGAGCTGCCAAGCCACGCCGAGAGCGGCGACCGCTATCACGGGCGGCAGCAGGATCGAGGGCCGGAACCAGCTCGGGGCCGTTCGATTGCGCTTTTGTCCCGGCGGGAATCCGTCGGGCGGACCAGATGCCTGAGCCGGATCAGGGCCGGAGCTCACCACGACGGGTGGGGAGCTCCTCATGTCGGCCTCCACCCTGACCGGATCTCCAGCCGCACCTCACGCTCGAGCTCGTGGAACTCGTCGGTCGTCTCGACGAGGTCATCGCGCGGGCGGGGCAGATCCACGGGAATGGTCCGTTGGACCCGTCCAGGGTGTGGGGACATCACGACGACAGCATCAGAGAGCGCAATGGCCTCTGCGATCGAGTGGGTAACGAACAGGACGGTCTTCTTGTTCGCCTGCCAGATCGAGAGCAGCTCGTGGCGCAACGACTCTCGGGTCAGTTCGTCGACCGCAGCGAAGGGCTCGTCCATCAGGAGGATCGGCGGGTCGAAGACGAATGCCCTGGCGATCGCAACTCGCTGTTGCATGCCCCCCGACAGTTGCGCCGGCCGCCGGTGCAGCACATGCCCGAGCCCGAGCGACTCGAGCACCGCGACGGGTTCGAGCGTTGCTCGATCTGTCGTCCCTCCTGGTCGCTTGTTGACCTCGAGCGGAAGCCGCACGTTGTCGAGGACGGTGCGCCACGGGAGCAGGGCGGGCGATTGTGGAACGAACCCGATGCGTTTTTCCTCGATTGCCCGAGCGACCGGCTCTCCGAAGATCGAAACCGTCCCGGATTCGAAGCCGAGAAGGCCGCCGACGATGCGCAGGAGCGTGGTCTTTCCACATCCGCTCGGGCCGATGACCGTCACGAACTCCCCGCGCCCGACCGACAAGCTCAATCGGTCCAAAGCGAGCAAGCGACGATCGCCCTCGCCGAAGCACTTCGACACGCGATCGACCACGACTGCCTCGGATGGATCGATCCCCCGGCGCGAACCTGACGTGGGCTTGGCTGCCAGAGAGCCTCCGGGAGAGTCGGTGTCCGGCGTGGACTGTGACACGGATTGGGACACGGATTGGGACACGGATTGGGACACGGATTGGGACACTGACTGGGACACGTCGTCGCGATGCCCGGTCAACCCGGGCACAACCCGGCTCACGGTTTTGCACGCCCCGAAGGCCCGGTTTTCTCCAGCCGGTACTCGGGACGCGGTTTCACAGGGGAAGCATAAGGGCTGGTCGTGGACCCGGTTGGTATATCACATACCAGATTTCTAGTAGCTCGGGAACCGAAAGACCGTGCTCTGGCGGCGACTGTCGGCAGTGGTGTCGGCGATACGCTCTGTCGGTGGCACCTCCATCGCGGTCGGAGCGGGCGCTCGCCTCGCTTGCGGCATCTTGCCGGTGACCTGACGCCGCACGTGCCCACTCGCCACGAACCGGGATCCCGAAAAGGGCGTTGGAGGCTCTGGGCGGGTCTCGGTTTACGAGCGAGGCTCACCGTCACCTTTGGGCTCGGAGCCCTGGCCCTGTCCGCGTCGATGGCAGGCCTCACATACTTCACGGCCCGGCAATTCTCGCTGTCGCAACGCCAGGATGCCGACGTGCACGAGACCTTCGGCAACGCGAGCGAGGTCCTGACATTCCTGAGGGCGCACAACACCGAGTACACAGTTCTCCTCGACTCGCTCGACAGCTCGGGATCCAGCTCTCTCCTGGTTCACGACGGTCAGGTGTACTCGCTGCACGTGGGCCTCCAGAACACGATCCCGAGCCTCGATTCGCGAGCTCGTCGACAACTCCTCTGCTGCTGCGACACAACGAGTCAACGTCGACGGCACCCCTCAACTGGTCGTCGGCGTGTCGCTTCCGAGCGTGCATGCCGCCTATTTCGAGGTGTTCTCGCTCGAGGACCTCGCGACAGAGTTGCGCCTTCTCGCCCTCGTTCTCGGCTCCGTTGCTCTGGTCACTACCATCGCCGGCGCGGCCGTCGGACGACTCGCTGCAAGGCGGGTCCTGCTTCCGCTAGTAAGCGTTTCGCAGGCGGCCGAGACGATCGCCGGTGGGAGCCTCGACACTCGCCTCGAGACGACGCGCGACAAGGACCTTGCTCCCCTCGCCAAGTCGTTCAACCGCATGGCCGACGCGCTGCAGGAGCGGATCCGCCATGAAGCGCGGTTCACGTCGGACGTGAGCCATGAGCTGCGGTCGCCGCTCACGACCCTCTCTGCGGCCCTCGGGGTGCTCGACTCTCACCGCCAGGGCATGGCTCCGAGGGGCCAACGAGCTCTGGACCTGCTCAACATCGAAGTGCTCAGGTTCCAGCGCATGGTCGACGACCTGCTCGAGATCAGCCGCATCGACGCCGGATCGGCCGAGCTGCTGCTCGACGAGGTGGAGGTCGGTGAGCTGCTTCGCCGAGCTGCGGCTTCGACCGGAGCAGGCGGGGTTCCCGTCGACCTTGCTCCCGGGACCGCCGGTGTCCGCATCCTCGTCGACAAGCGGCGCATCGAACGAGTGGTGGCGAACCTGGTCGAGAACGCAGCGCAATACGCGGGAGGCGCGACGCGCCTGGCGGTCGAACCGGCCAAGGGGGCGATAAGGCTCGTGGTCGCCGACCACGGTCCGGGCGTCGCGCCTTCGGAACGCGAGAGGGTCTTCGAACGCTTCTACAGGGGTCAGTCCGCCGGACAGCGCGGCGCGACGAACGGCACCGGGCTCGGGCTCGCCCTCGTCGCCGAGCACGTACACCTGCACGGGGGGCGTGTCTGGGTGGAGGACGGCACCGGAGCCGAGAACCGCTTCGTCGTCGAGCTGCCCCTACCCGAGGTGGACATCGACGACGAAGAGACGGGCGGAGAAGGCGTCCAACGCGGAGACGATACAGACGGCGCACGTTCCGGACCACCGAGCCCGGTCCGGCCACCGGCATCCATGGGTCGGAGCTAGCCGGATGCCTACCAGAACGGATATGCGCCGGTTGAGCACGTCGAGCGCCGGATACCGGCGCCGGGAGCGCCTGCTCGCCAGGTGGCGACTAAGCACGATCCTCGCAGCAGCCGTCGCCCTCGCTGCTGTCGGTGCCGTACTCGCCACCGGCCTGTCCCTCGGGGGCTTCGGGGTCCCGACCGACTCCAACCCACAGACCATAAGCCCGGGCGCCGTCCCGTTCGGGTTGCTCAGCCGGTCGTCTCCGCCGACGCTGCCCGCCACGTCGCCCGGCAAGAATCCGAAGCTCGAGAAACTCGTGGACCTCTGGTTCATAGGGCCGAACGGTCGCCTCGTCCCCGTGCCGGCGCAGACCACTCCGCCGGTATTCCTCGAATCCGTGCTGACCAGGTTGCTCGCCGGTCCCGGCGCACTGCCAGCGGGCAGCCCGGCCGACCTGCAGACCGCGATCCCTGCCGGCACGGTCGTGCTGTCGGCGAAGGTGTCCGATGGCCTCGCGACGATCGATCTGAGCTCCGAGATCGAAAACGTTTCGGGCGAGCCGCTCATCCAAGCCGTTGCTCAGCTCGTCTTCACGGCATCGACCTCCACCACTTGTCCGGCGGCGGCCAAGCCCGGCAAGGTGAAGCAGCGGCCCGAGGTCACGACCACGACGGCACCCCGAAGCGGAACCTCGACATTGCAATGCGCAGACCGATTCCTGTTCGAGGTGGAAGGCCAGCCGCAGCAGGTCCCTACGGCCACAGGAGTTCAGACGAGCCGCCCGCTCACACTGTCGGACTACTCGTCGCTCTTCTGAGAAGGGCCGCTATTCGTCGCTCTTCTGAGCGCTTGGGGCTCTCGGGCGACGTGCTAGTTCAGACTCCCAGTCCACACGCGGGGCGTCTCCCCACAATCGCTCCAGGTCGTAGTAGGACCGCTTCTCGTCGAGAAAGACGTGGACGACGAAGTCCCCATAGTCCATCAGCACCCAGCCGAAGTCGTCGCGACCCTCCACTCTGAGCGGCGAGTAACAGCAGTCGACCTTGACCTGGCGCTCGACCTCGTCGACGATCGTCCGGACCTGGCGCGAGTTCCGGCCACTCGTGATGACGAAGGCATCGGTGACCCCGAGAGTGCCCGACATCGCGAGGACAACTGTCGCCTCACCTTGTTTCGACTCGGCCGCGCTGGCGGCTACGAGGGAGGCCTCAGGGATCCGAGCTCCCGCATCCGCGCGAGCCTGCTCCGGGGCAGCTGTCATGCGCCGATCATGCGCCAGGATCCACCGTCACTCCACCTACAGAGTACAGACCGAGACGCCGGATCGTGCGAATTGCAGGCGCCGGGATCAAGAAGTCGACTGGCCGGCCATCGGCGAACCTGGCCCGCAGCTCGCTCGACGAGAGGTCGATGGCAGGCATCCCCACGCGTAGGACGTTCCAACCCGGAGGATCGGGCGCCGTAGGTACCCCGCCTCGTTCGACGATTACAAGCGTGGTCGCATCCCGGACCTCGTGGACCCGGTCCCACGATCCGAGCTCGCAGACGAGGTCGCCGCCCACGACCAGGTAGAGCTCTCCCCCGACGCTCTGTTTCAGAGCCCGGACAGTGTCGGCCGTGTAGCTCGGCCCTCCCCTTTCGATCTCGATACGGCTCGCCTCCACACCGGCGATCCCCTCGACGGCTGACTCCACGACGCTGAACCTGTCCTCGGCAGGCGTCACCTTGCGTTCGCCTATCTTCTGCCACGGTTCGTTGGCGACCACCAGCAACACCCGATCGAGTTCGAGCTCATGACGGGCGCACACCGCTGCAACGAGGTGCCCGACGTGCACCGGATCGAAGGTCCCACCCAAGATGCCGGTACGCGCAATCACGGTCACACGCCTCTATCGAGCGTCCCGACCACCATCTGAGCCTAGGCGTCGACCCCCATTAGGGTGGTGCCATGGCGCTCGACACAACGGACCGTCCAGGTCCGCCAAGCTCCGGCCCGGAGCCTGGCAGCCGGGTTCATGGCGGTCACGGCCCGCTGCACAACAGCCTGCCTGGCCCGACGCCGAAGCACTCGATCAATCCGTCGCCGAGCTCTCCTCGCTGCCTCCCCTCGTATTTGCGGGCGAGGCAAGGCGTCTCACCGCCGCGCTCGCGGAGGTCGCTGCGGGCGACGCGTTCGTGCTGCAGGCCGGGGACTGTGCCGAGTCCTTTGCCGAGTTCACCGCCGACGCCATCAGAGACAAGTTGAAGGTGATCCTTCAGATGGCGGTCGTGCTCACTTACGGAGCGGGCGTACCCGTCGTGAAGGTCGGACGCATCGCCGGACAATTCGCCAAGCCGCGAACCGCCGAGATGGAATCCGTTGCCGGTGAGCAGATGCCGTCGTTCCGGGGCCACATGATCAACGGCGACGAGCCGACCCAACTGGCGCGAGTGCCGGATCCCGACCGGATGCTCCGGGCGTACCACCAGTCCGCATCCACACTCAACTTGCTCCGCGCCTTCACGAGAGGGGGGTTCGCCGACCTGACGCAGGTCCACTCGTGGAACCAGCAGTTCGTCGCAGCGAGCGAGCAGGGGCGTCGCTACGAGGCGATAGCAGCCGAGATCGACCGGGCCCTTCGATTCATGTCGGCGTGCGGCATCGATCTCGCCGGCGAAGCGAATCTCCACCAGGTGGAGCTCTTCACGATTCACGAAGCGCTCGTGCTCGGTTACGAGGAGGCCCTTACCAGACGGGATTCCCTGACCGGCGACTGGTACGACTGCTCCGCCCACATGGTCTGGGTCGGAGAGCGCACCCGTCAACTAGAAGGCGCGCATGTCGAGTTCCTCTCAGGAATCTGCAACCCGGTCGGCGCCAAGATCGGCCCGGGCGCATCCCCCGAGGATGTTGTGTCGCTCTGTGACCGGCTGGACCCCGCCCGTACCCCGGGGCGCCTAACGCTCATCACGAGAATGGGCGCGGCTCAGGTCACGACCGGATTGCCTCCGATCCTCGAAGCCGTGCGACGTTCCGAACATCCGGTCGTATGGGTCTGCGATCCCATGCACGCCAACACCTTCGTATCCGACGGAGGCCACAAGACCAGGCGGTTCGACGACATCCTGGCCGAGCTCAGAGGATTCTTCGAGGCTCACCGCCAGGTGGGTACGTGGCCTGGGGGCGTCCACGTGGAGCTGACAGGTGACGATGTGACCGAATGTCTGGGAGGCGAGGGGGATGTCACCGAAGCGCAGCTCGGCCAGCGCTACACGACGGCGTGCGATCCCCGTCTGAACGCCAGGCAGTCGATCGACCTGGCATTCAGGCTCGCGGAGCTGTTGCGCAACTGACCTTCGCTGCCCGAGCGTTCGACGACGCCGAGACCCTGGGATCTCCACAGACGGACATAAACGTGCCCGGTTGCAGAATTGGGGGTTGATCTCAGCCGAGGTCGAGTCGAGAATGAGTCAGGCGGTGCGTCACAAAAGCACCTCCAGTCCCGACGGCATCAATCGCACCACCCCCGACCCATGCCTCCCCCTCAGCCAGCCATGTCCCGTGGACCCCTCGTTGTCAGAGCAGGTCGTCGTGCAGCGGCAGGGCGCCAAGTGGTTCTCCGGGGCCGGGCTCTGCTCGTCGGGGCGATCGTCACGATTGCCATGCTCTCGCTTTTCGAAGTCCCGGCCCGAGCTGATTCCGGCTCCGATTCCGGCTCAAGTAGCACCGCGCACACGAGCAGCCAAACAACCGATGAGAACCCGCTCGTCGCCGCGTACTGGATGGACTCGGCGAACGGGAGCGTGGACGCCTTCGGTGGGGCCGGATCGTTCGGATCGGCTTCGGGGCTCCACCTGAACAAGCCTGTCGTCGGCATGGCTCCCACGCCCGACGGGAAGGGCTACTGGCTCGTGGCTTCCGACGGCGGGATCTTCTCCTACGGCGAGGCAGGGTTCCACGGGTCGACCGGAGCAATGAGGCTCAACAAGCCGGTCGTCGGGATGGCTCCCACGACCAACGGGAAGGGCTACTGGCTCGTAGCTTCCGACGGCGGGATCTTCGCGTACGGCGATGCCGGGTTCCATGGGTCTACAGGAGCCATGAGGCTCAACAAGCCGGTGGTCGGGATGGCTCCGACGCCGGACGGGAGGGGCTACTGGCTCGTTGCAGCCGACGGCGGCATCTTCGCGTTCGGCGACGCGAGGTTCTACGGGTCCACAGGACGCATCCGGCTCGCCAAGCCCATCGTCGGCATGGCGTCCACTCCTGACGGGAGGGGCTACTGGCTCGTGGCTTCCGACGGGGGCGTTTTCGCTTTCGGCGACGCGGCATTCGCGGGCTCGATGGGAGGCGTGACGCTGGCTTCGCCCGTCACGGGGATCGCAGCGACTCCCGACGGCGAGGGCTACTGGTTCGCTTCGGAGGACGGAACCGTCTTCGCCTTCGGGGACGCCGGATACTTCGGCTCGGGAAAGTTCGCAGGATCGAACGTCGTCGGGATCTCCGAAGGCCCCGGCACCGGCTACGCCCCGCACGACAGTGGCTATCCGGAAGGCGCCTACGGGAGTGACGTGTCGAACTGGCAATGTGGGGCCGCGCTGCCTTCGGGGCACACGATAGGCATCGTCCAGGTGGCGGGTTGGTCGTTCGGCGCAGTCAACCCGTGCCTTCATTCGGAAGCCGCCTGGGCGGGTTCCGGGCTCGAGCTGTACCTGTTCTTGTCGTTCGGCCAGCAATCGAGCGGACCGAGCGTATGTGGAGACAGTCAGGCATGTAACTACGGGTTCGCTGCCGCTGTGAATGCCTACGACCAAGCCAAGACCGCCGGCGTCGACGCGTCCGTCCCGTGGTGGCTCGACGTCGAAGAGGCATCGAACGACTGGTCATCTAGCGCGAGCACCAACGCTGCGGTCATAAAGGGGGCCCTCCTCGGATTGCAGCAGGAAGGGCTGTCGAGCGTGGGCATCTATTCCAGCCGTTCGGAGTGGGCGTCGGTCACCGGCGGGAGCGGGTACTCGCCGAACGTCCCCGAGTGGGTCTCTGACTGGGGAACCAACGAGCCGCCGTTCGACCCTTCGCAGTACTGCCAGGGTTACGCGTTCGCTTCAGGTCCTACTTGGCTCATCCAATACACGGACGGGTCGACGACCGACGGGTTCGACGGCGACTACGCCTGCTGAGCCCCGCGCCGTGCTCGGTGCGGGCCGGCGCTCTGGGCCAGGCTCGGACCGCCGAGATGGGCGACGTCGTTGTAGCGCAGCAGCCGCCAGCCAGAGGTGTCGTGCTCCCACTCGGTCAACGACGTATAGGCCGTTGGCAATCCGAGGGGTCGGCTCCTGTGGTTGATGGGCAAGAAGCTGACCATCGCCGCCTCGACGATCCCACCGTGACAGGCAACGACGACCAGCCCTCCGTTGTGCACCTGAGCGAGCGACCTCAAGGCGCCGGCGGCACGCTCCACCAGACCCGTCCAGCTCTCCCCGCCGGGCGCGATCGGAGCATCGGGATTCGCCTCCCAGTCGGGCTCACCGTAGAGGTCCGAGAACGACGCCCACGACAGGCCGTCTCCCTCACCCGGGTGAAGTTCGCACAAGGAGCACTGCTCCACGACGCCGAGGTTCCCGCCGGCGACGCCTGGAGCGATGATCCGGGCGGTTTCGCTCGCACGCGGGAGCACGCTCGAGTAGAGGGCTTCCGCCTGCGACAGTTCCCCCGTCTCGATCAGCCTGTCCCTCAGCAACCCAGCCTGTAGAACCCCGGTGCTTGTCAGCCCTCTGCAACCCTTGTGGCCGCCGACGATCCCAGAGACGTTGCACGCCGACTCTCCGTGCCTGACGAGCACGATCCTCGTCACGCGAGCTCCGAAACGAAACGCTCGAGCTGTCGCAGGTTGCGGCACTCGACCACCTCGTCGCAGTGGTACGCGTACTCGCCGACGATCGAGTCGCCCGTGTCCCAGTAGGCGCGTGGCTCGGGATTGAGCCACGACACCCGCCGCGCCCTGTGCCGGATCTCGTGAAGGACCCACGACTCGGAGGCGTGATAGTTGTTTCGCGCATCGCCGAGCACGAGAACGCTCGTGCGGGGCGTAACCTCCTCGCCCCAACGCTCCCAGAACACGCTGAGCGCATGGCCATAGTCGGAGTGACCGTCGACCCAAATCACGTCTGCTTCGGTGTTGACCTTATGAATCGCGACCATCACGTCCTCAGCACCCTCGAAGAAGCTCGTCACTTCGTCGATCCCGTCCACGAACACGAAACTGCGCACCTTCGAGAACTGAGAGCTGATCGCATGCACCAACTGAAGCGTGAACCGGGCGAACGCGGCGACCGAGCCCGAGATGTCGGCTACGACGAAGATCTCGGGCTTCGACGGCCGGGGGAAGCGGAATTTCGGCTCCATCGGAACGCCACCTGTGGAAAGCGAATGGCGCATTGTCGAGCGGAAGTCGAGCGGGCCGCGACGCCCATGACGCCGCTTGCGAGCAAGCCTGACCGCGAGCTTGCGCGTCAGCGGCTGGATGACCCGGCGGAGGTTCGCCAGCTCTTCTCTGGTCGCGTGCATGAAGTCCACGTCCTCGGGCAGCGGCTTTCTTATCGACCTGGCGAGAGCCTCGGCGCCGCGGTCCGCGACGAGCCGCCTTCGGATCTCTGCTTCGACCTCGCCTCGGAACTTCTGGATCGCTGCCTTCGCCTCGTCGCGTTCCAGACGTTCTTCCAACGGCGTCAGCTCACCGCCCGGAGCCGCCGCACGGGCCTCCGCGACGAGCCGCTCCAACACGGCGTCGAGATCGAGGTGACGAAGCGTCCGATACAGGTAGTAGGTACCTCCGACGGGACGACCGGGCTCCATGCCGGCGAACCTGCTCACCACGTACCTCGAGATCGCGGCCAGACCGGGCTTCATTCGACGTCGCGAAGTGCCCGGTAGAGCAATTCGGCGAGCTCCTCGGGGCTGAGCGCCTCTCCTCCCCCGCCGCCCCCGCGACGCCCTCGACCCCCTTGGCCTTGGTCGCCCTCTTGCTCCATGTCGATGCCGAGAAGCTCCGAGTCGCCGTCCTGCCCGGCGTCGATGGCGTACCTCGGCCCGCGCATCGAGAAGTACACCTCGAACGCAGTCTCGAATGCCCGCCAGTGAGCCGAGGACTTGACGAGTGTCGCGCCGAGCGCGTACTTGAGAGCCTCGCGGTCCTCCAACGGGATGTGCCCGACGGCCTCGGCCGCGTCGATGCTCTCGGTGAGCGAGACCGGCAGGCCGGCGGCGCGGAGCTCGGTCACGAATCCTTTGAGGACGTCGAGCACTACCGAGCTCGTCAGTTGTCCGGCCGTGTCGCCGCCGCCAGGTCGAGCTCCTTCTGGCACGCGGTCCAGATCGGTCTTGTACTTGAGCAGCACGTTCAGGGTCTTGTGCGCCACGTCCGCGTCGATCGTCTCGACGCCCGAGCACGACGAGGGTCCGCGCCCAGTCGAGGGTCTCTGAGACAGAAGGCGCCTTCTTCAGCTCGAGCGCCCTGATGGAACGGACGATCCTCGCCACCTGGTCGGTCAGCTCCTCTGTGGCGCCCGGCACCCGCGCCGCGACTATCTGACGCTCGCGTTCGAGGCTCGGGTAGTCGAGGTGCAGGTAGAGGCAGCGCCTTTTGAGCGCCTCCGACAGCTCGCGTGTGTTGTTGGATGTCAGGTAGACGAGCGGGATCCGCGGTGGCACGCACGGTCCCGAGCTCGGGCACCGACACCTGGTACTCGGACAGCACCTCGAGCAAGCAGGGCCTCGGTCTCGAGCTCCAGCCTGTCGACCTCGTCGACGAGCAGAACGACACGATCCTCGGAGCGGATCGCCTCGAGCAGGGGCCTCGTGAGGAGGAATTCCTCGGAGAAGATGTCCTCTTCGAGCGCCCTCCAGGCCGACTCGCCCTGCGGGCACCGTCCGAGCTCCCGCGCCAGTGTTCCCGACGCCACCCTCGACGACCTGCTGGGCCTGGATTCGCAGGAGCTGCTTCTTGTAGTTCCACTCGTAGAGCGCCTTGGACTCGTCGAGGCCCTCGTAGCACTGGAGCCTGATGAGCCGGCTTGCCGTGACCCTGGCGACCGACTTGGCAAGCTCGGTCTTGCCGGTGCCGGCGGGCCCCTCGACGAGCACAGGCTTCGCCAGCCGGTCCGCGAGATACACGACTCCGGCGATCCCCTCGTCGGCCAGGTAGCCGGTGGCTGCGAGGCGTTCGCGGACTTCGTCGTATCGAACCGAAGTGTGCTTCTTCGGGCTCGAAGAACGCGAGCGGTTCGGGCTCCGTCATCGAACGTGCCCGTCACCGACGATGACGTACTTCACGCACGTCAGAGCTTCGAGGCCCATCGGGCCGCGTGCGTGAAGCTTCTGGGTGGAGATCCCGATCTCTGCCCCGAGTCCGAGCTCGCCTCCGTCTACGAACCGCGTGGACGCGTTCACCAGCACCGCCGCCGCATCCACCTGCCTGACGAACTTCTCTGCGGTTACGAGGTTGCGCGTGACGATGGCTTCTGAGTGTCCCGATCCGAACCGAGCGATGTGATCGATCGCGCCTTGCACGTCGTCGACCACCGCCACCGACATCTTCAACGACAGGAACTCCGATGCATAGTCGTCCTCGTCGGCCGGCCCGGCGTCGATAACCGCAAGCGTTCGCTCATCGCCTACGAGCTCCACCTCGGGCATCGCCTGCGCCAGATCCTCGGCAAGAACGTCCGCGGCCACGTCCGATGCACGAGCAGCGACTCGGCTGCGTTGCACACTCCGGGCCGCGAGGTCTTTGCGTTGGACGACGACGGCGAGCGCCATGTCGAGGTCCGCCTCGCGATCGACGTAGATATGGCAGTTGCCGTCACCGTCGATCACGGTCGGAACCGTCGCGTTCTCGCGCACCGATGCGATCAGCGATGCCCCGCCTCGCGGGACGAGGCAGTCGAGAACGCCCTCGAGGCGCATGAAGCCAACTGCCGACTCGTGGTCGGTCTGCTCGACGAGCACCACTGCGTCGTTCGGGAAGTCCCGTCTTCGAGACGGCGTCGCGCAAGCACGAGACCACAGCCCTGTTCGACTGAAGTGCGGACGACGAACCGCGGAGCATCGTCGCGTTGCCCGCCTTCAGGCAAGGCCCGGCCGAGTCGCTCGTCACGTTGGGGCGGTTCTCGTATATGACGCCCACGACGCCGAGCGGCACGCGCACCCGTCGGACCCGAAGACCGTTCGGGCGCACGCTGCCGTCGACGACCTGCCCGACAGGGTCCGCGAGCCCCGCGATCGTCCGGAGGCCCGTCGCCATCGTGCCACACTCGTTGCTCGGTCAGCCGGAGCCTGTCGAGCTCGGTCGGAGACGCACCCCTTCTCGCCGCCTCCTCGACGTCAGCAGCGGTTGGCGTCGAGGAGCCCGGCAGCTGCGGACCTCGAGGAGATCTGCGGCCAGCCAGCAGTGCGGCGTCCTTGTCCGTCCCCGACATGCGAGCCGCCAGCTCGCGCGATGCGCGGACCGCGCGGCGTCCCAAGCTCCTCCAGCGTGCCCGTCACCACTCCCAGGGTACCCGGCCTCATCAGGCGATCACGACGAGGTCGTCGCGGTGGACGAGCTCGGGGGCGACCCCTTCAGGGAAGTTCCGCTCGAGCGGCGGCCCGCCCACGAGGCGACCTGAACCGAATCGTGGCGGACGAGGCCCTTGGCGAACACCTTCCCGTCCGGGCCCGGCGATCTCCACCGCGTCGTCCGCGTAGAACCGGCCCTTCACCCCGAGCACGCCGGCCGGCAGAAGGGACGCCTCGCGCTCGACGAGCGCTGCGCGCGCCCCGTCGTCGACCGTGACCGTGCCTGCCGCACCGACGGCAAATGCGATCCAGAGCTTTCGCGCCGGCAACCTGCGCGGCATCGGCCTGAACACCGTTCCCACGCCCGGACTCGCCCGTCGACAGCCGACTGGACCACTCCGGGCCGCGATGCGTCGGCGATCACGACCCGTACCCCCGACCACGTCGCCATCTTCGCCGCAGCGAGCTTGGACGCCATGCCGCCGCTCCCGACGACTCCCTCCGGAGCCCCCGGCCACACGTTCGAGCTCGTGATCTATCTCCACGACCTCTTCGATGAGCGACGCCTCGGTACCGAGCCTCGGATCGGCACTCAAGAGTCCCGGAGTGTCGGTGAGGAGGACGAGCATGTCCGCCGACACGAGGTGGGCCACCAGCGCGGCAAGCCTGTCGTTGTCTCCGAAGCGGATCTCGTCGTCGGAGGTCGCGTCGTTCTCGTTGACGACCGGCACGACGCCTAGCTCGAGCAGGCGGGTGAGCGTCTGGCGCGCGTGGAGGTACTGCTGACGGTGGACGAAGTCGAGCGGGGCAAGAAGGACCTGCCCGCGACGTACCCGCGGACATCTAGGGCGTCGGCGTACACGCGCATGAGCCGGTGCTGGCCGACGGCCGCGACAGCCTGGAGCGTGGCGAGGTCTGTCGGCCTCGGCCCCGCGCCCATGGCCTGCCACCCGCTAGGCGATGGCCCCCGAGGTGACGACGACGACCTGCAATCCCGATTCGCGGCGAGCACGACCACCTCGTCGCACAACCTGCCGATCGCGGCGGTGTCGACGTCGCCGTCCGCCGCCGTGACCGACGTCGATCCGATCTTCACGACGATGCGCCCGGAGCGTCTTGCGCCGTCGGCTTGCTCCCGGCGCGTCACGTGCCCTTTGCGGAGCGACCAGATCGCTTCGACGTCCGTCCGTCCGCTGCACGTCTCTTCCTGCGGTCCGCGCTATCGGCATCTTCGGGTCGAAGGTCGTCAGGATGGTACGTGAAGGCGAGATCCCCGACTTGGACCTGATCGCCGTCGTGCACACCGGCACGCACGAGTGCCCGCTCGACGCCGAGGCGTCTCAGTCGGGCTTGGACGAGGTCGAGCGCGTCGTCGTCGGTCAGGTCGGACAGCGCCACTGCCCGGAGCGCCTCACGTCCACCGACGAAGAACGTGCCGTCAGGACCACGCGTGATCTCGACCTGGGACTCCCCGAGCGGGCGGTGCACGAACACTTCGGTCCCGCCTGCGCCGGTATCGTCGTGTCGCCAGCCGGGACATCTGATCGCCGCGTCCGGCTATCGGCTGTCGGTCGCACGTGCGCTGGAGACAAGCTGCGGCCAGGCGGCCGATCAGCGCCTGCCATCCCCGACCCGTCACGGCAGAGACGACGGGCATCCTGTCCTGTCACGGCTCGCCACCGACTCGGGTGCGCGCGACGTCGCCCTTCGAGCCGCACACGATTCGCGGCCTGTCGAGAAGCTCCGGCCTGTACCGCCGCAGCTCGCCAAGCAAGATGCTCTCCTGCGCTTCGGGCGGCGAGCTTCCGGCGAGAGAGATCGATGAGCAACAGGAGCACCCGCGCCGTCTCGATGTGGCGCAGGAAGCGGTGACCGAGACCCCTTGCCCTCGGCGGCTCCCTCCACCAGCCCGGGATGTCGGCGACGACGAACTCGGTCTCGTCACCTTGACCGACCGGTCACGACGACGCCCGAGATGCGGCTCGAGGGTCGTGAACGGGATAGTCCGCGATCTTCGGACGGGCTGCAGACACAGCCGAGATGAACGTGCTCTTGCCGACGTTCGGGAATCCGACGAGCGCGACGTCCGCGAGCAACCTGAGCTCCAGGTTCATCCAGAGCTCCTCACCGACCTCTGCCTGCTCGGCGAATGCCGGGGCTCTCCGGCGGTTCGACAGGAACCGTGCGTTTCCCCGGCCACCCCTGCCGCCTCGAGCGACGAGGGCCCGGTCGCCCGGCGCGCTCAGGTCGGCGACGGGGGATCCGTCGAGCCGGTGGACCGTGGTCCCGACGGGGACCTTCACCTCGAGATCGGCGCCGTTCGCCCCGCGCTTTTGCTTCCCGCCCGCCGTGCGCGCCGTCACGCGCGCGTCGGTGCGGGTGGTCCTTGAAACCGAGCAGCGACGCGAGGCCGGTCGACGCGACCAACCACACGTCTCCGCCCTGCCCGCCGTCCCCGCCGTCGGGGCCGCCACGCGAGACATGGGCCTCGCGGCGGAAAGAGACGGATCCCGCGCCGCCGTTGCCGGCCTTCACGTGGAGCTGTGCCTCGTCTACGAAGCCCGCCATGGGCAAATGCTACGAGCCTGCGCTGAGCGGCCGGGAACCGGCCGCGAGGCTCAGTCGCCCGCAGCCACCACGTCGACGAGACGCCTGCCCTTGCGGCTCCCGAACTTTACCCGGCCCTCGGCAAGCGCGAACAGGGTGTCGTCGCCGCCCCGCCCGACGTTCTGCCCGGGATGGAATCGGGTGCCGCGCTGGCGGACGATGATGGATCCGGCAGACACGGTCGTCCCGTCGAAGACCTTGACGCCGAGCCGCTGCGCACGAGAGTCGCGGCCGTTGCGGGTCGAACCTCCACCTTTGGTCTTTGACATCGTGCTGCTCCTAGCCTTGCCGATCCCGGCGCCAGACGGCGTCAGGGAGCCGTTATGGACGTGATCTCGATCGTGGCGTAGTGCTGGCGGTGGCCGTAGCGGCGCCGATTGTTGCGTCTTCGGCTTGTAGGTGAGGCCGCGGATCTTCGGACCGAGCTCCGATCCGACCACCCGGGCCGTCACCACGGCTCCCCCGAGCTCCTCAGGGGTGGCGAGAACCCTGCTTCCGTCGACGACCAGCACCGGAGCCAGCTCGAGCTCCTCGCCCTCGGGCACGCCCAGGCGCTCGACGCGGACGAGCTGGCCCTCGGCCACTCGTTCTTGCTTTCCTCCGGTGCGGATGACTGCGTACACGAATCAGAGATCCTACCCGCCCCGGGCCCGCTACCGGATCCGGGGCCTCGGAGATGACCGGTGACGGCGCCTCAGAGGAGGGACTCGTCGAGCATGATCCCGCGGCCCCCGCATACGGTGCAGGTGGTGGACAGGGACTCGACCAGGCCCTCCGAAACCCGCTTTCGGGTCATCTCGACGAGGCCGAGCTCAGATATCTCGTACACCTGAGCACGCGTCTTGTCCCTCGCGAGCGCGGAGCGCAGAGCCGCACCCACCTTGTCGCGGTTCTCCCGCATCTCCATGTCGATGAAGTCGATGACGATGATCCCGCCGATGTCGCGCAGGCGGAGCTGGCGGGCGATCTCCTCTGCCGCTTCGAGGTTGTTGCGGAAGACGGTCTCTTCGAGGTTCGAGGTGCCCACGTTCTTGCCGGTGTTCACGTCGATCACGGTCAGGGCCTCGGTGCGCTCGATGATGATCGAACCTCCCGACGGCAGCCAGACCTTGCGGTCGAGAGCCTTGTGAAGCTGCTCGTGGACGTGATAGCGCTCGAACAGGGGTAGGGGCTCGACCTTGGTGTCGTAGTGCTCGATCCTGTCGACGAGCTCGGGGTTCACGCCTGCGACGTAGTCACGGACCTGTTCGTACAGCTGCTGGTCGTCGATGATGACCGCCCTGTAGTCGTTGTTCAGCTCCTCTCTCACGATCCGGACGCCGAGGTCGGGCTCGCGATAGAGCAGCCTGGGAGAAGTCGTACGACTCGCCTCGGCCTCGATGACGGCCCATTGGGCGCAAAGCCTCTCCACGTCATGGCGAAGCTCGTCGAGGCTCGCGCCCGCGCGCCGCAGTGCGGACGATCAGGCCGTGGCCCGCCGGCCGGATCTCGTCGACGATCCGCCTGAGACGGCGCCGCTCGGGGTCTTCGAGGCGCTTGGAGATCCCGAACGCCGACGAGTTGGGCACCATCACGACGAAGCGGCCGGGCAGGGAGACCTCCTGGGTGAGCCGGGCTCCCTTCGCTCCGATGGGGTTCTTCGTGACCTGGCACACGATCATCTGGCCCGGCCGCAAGCATCTGCTCGATCCGCAGCGCGCTCGACGACTGGGTCTCTATGTCCTCGCGGTCGTACCGGACGTCGCCCCGGTAGAGAACCGCGTTCTTCGGGGTGTCGATGTCGACGAACGCCGCTTCCATGCCAGGAAGCACGTTCTGGACCCTCCCGAGGTAGATGTTGCCGTCGATCTGGCTCGTGTCGTCCGAGGCACGCGACACGAAGTGCTCGACGAGCGTCCGGCCCTCGAGCACCGCGATCTGGGTGGCATGAGGCCTCACGTGGACGCACATCAGGTATCGGCCGACCGGTTTGCCCCGGCGTTCGCGACCACTTCTGCGACGAGCCCGGCCGGCCGGCTTGGAAAGCCCGAGGTCGCCGAGGTCGACCTCCCCGTTCGGCTCTTGCGTAGGGGTGACGGGGCCGTCCAGGACGTCGCGACCGGGCGACTTGTCCGCTCGTGCGGGAGATCCAGCTCGGCCCAGCGCCTGGGCTCCTACGGCTCCCATCGGGCTGAGAGCCTCAGGAGGGGCTTGGCGCTCCGTCGCGTCCTGTCGGTCGCCTCGCCGTGCTCCCTGACCAGGCTGGCGCGTCCTTGCAGGGCCGCGCGGAGCGACCTCCGGCGCGTGCACGGGCGCCGGCCGGCGGTCACCTATTCGGGGACGTTGGGCGGGTAATGAGCCCTGGCGAGCCTCGCCGACCTTGGGGGATGCGGCCACCGTTTCGGCCGGCGACGGGGGCACGGCAGCTCCCAGCTGCTCGGATGTCTCTTCAGGGCCGGATGGCGCCTTTGAATCCTGGGCCGGTGCCTTGTCGGATCCGTCAGATCCCGGGACAGTCGGTCCCGATGGTGCATTCGCCGCGCTGGCGGCCGGGGTGTCGGACATTGGGAAGATCCCTTCTCGAACTGGTCATGACGCAAGCTCCGAGGCCGCATGAGGCCGAGCTGCGTCCGGCGCGAGAGGCTCGGTGCGCGAGCCTTCGCTCTCGATCCATTGATGGGTCCTGCGACAGAGGCCGAGCTCGATCCCGAGCGCCCGCCCGAGCTCCGAGGGCCGCACACCTCGAGGACGCGGTCGCGAGCTCTGCTCCGAGCACGCACGGTCCGTCCGAGGTTCCAACAACGCAGAGCTCGCGCACCGACGGGCGAAGGTCGTCTTCCTCCTCGCGTCCTTTGCGCTCCCTGCGCACGGGAAGGCTGGATGCGGCGAGCGCCGCCTCCACAATGCGCCCGAGAGCCGCGGAGTCGACCCCTGAGACTTCGATCTCCCAGGCTGCAGGAGGTGACGTCCTGCTGTAGCGAGCCGGCGCCGTCCTCGAGGATGGATCTCGCCGTGATCTCGATGCCTCTCGGGAACTGACCTTCCAGCCGAGCCGAGATCTCCGTGACAGGCATCGGTGCAGCCAGCTCGACATCGAGGTACTCGGCCAGGGACTCGCATCCGGTCGGGAGCGCCAAGCCGAAGCTCAGCTTGGGCCTTGGCGAGAACCCTGAGGTGTAGGCCACGGGCACGGCCGCCCTCCGAAGAGCCCGCTCCCACATCCGCGCTACGTCGCGCTGACCCGTCCAGCGAAGCCTCCCCAGTTTGGCGTACCTGAAGCGGACTCTCAGCGTCGCACCACCCGACGATGCCACGGAGGCGGCCTCAAAGGCGCGGACCCCCTCTCCCTCTGGCCCTTTCCGGGCACGCGGTCGGCAGCGAGCCTGACGGGCGACACACCTGCCGCAGACAGGTCCTGCCCGGTGCCCTGGCTCCCGCCGGCGGGCGGCACGGTGGCGGCCACGACGTGCTCGACCCCGAAGCCGGTGCAGGCGCCGCAGTCGTAGCAGGGGGTCCAGCGGCAGTCCTCGAGACCCTTCTCTCCGATCGCGTCCAGGTAGTCCTGCCACAGGAAGTCCCGGTGCAGACCTGCCGAGATGTGGTCCCATGCGAGCGGCTCGTCGCTCTCGCGATGCCGGTGGACGACGTCGTCGACGGTCATCCCGGCCGTTGCGAGCCCTTCTTGCCAGAGTCGCAGGTCGAAGCGCTCGGACCACTCCTGGAAGGTGCCCCCCGATCTCCACACGTGCTCGATGACGGCCCCGGTCCTGCGGTCTCCGCGGCTCACGATGCCTTCTGCCGTCGTCGCGGCCGGGTCGTGCCAACGAAGCGACAGGCCCCTGATCTTTCGAGCCGCGTCTTTCAAGAGGTTCACCTTGCGGCGCAACTCGGCTTCGTGGTCCTGGCCGAACCATTGGAACGGGGTGTGGGCCTTCGGGACGAACCCGCCCACCGATGCGGTCACCGTCACCGATCGCTGGTGGCGCCTGCCGATGTCGACGCACGTCCCTGCCATGCGTCACGATGCCGAGGACGTCCTCGTCGGTCTCGGTCGGAAGGCCGATCAGGAAGTAGAGCTTCACCCGCCTCCATCCTTGGGAGAATGCCGCGTCCACAGCCGCGTAGAGGTCCTCCTCGCTGATGAGCTTGTTGATCACCTGGCGCATACGCCAGGTGCCGCCCTCAGGCGCGAACGTGAGCCCGGTCCGCTTCACGCGCTGGATCTCCGAAGCGAGCCCGACCGTGAAGGCGTCGACCCGCAAGCTCGGAAGGCTGACCGACACACGCCCGCACGCGGCGTCGCCCCCGTTCATGACGTCCGCGACGACCCGCTCGATACCTGAGAAGTCGGCGCTCGAAAGCGACGTGAGGGCCACCTCGTCGTAGCCGGTTCTCGCGAGGCCGTCCGCGACCATCTCCTCGACCTGCTCCGACGGTCGCTCGCGGACGGGACGCGTGATCATCCCGGCCTGGCAGAAGCGGCATCCCCGGGTGCAACCCCGGAAGATCTCGACGTTCAGCCGGTCGTGGACGACCTCGATGAGCGGCACGAGCTGGCTTTCGGATAGGGCCACTGAGCCAGGTCGGCGATGGTCCGCTTCTCTACGAGCTCGGGAGCTCCGGACAAGCAGGGCCGGACGCCCGTCGAGCCGGCCGGCCGACACGCTCGACTCGTAGAGCGCCGGCACGTAGACGCCGGGGACCGACGCGAGACGTCCTCGACGAAGATCGTCCCTGAAGCCGGCAGCCGTGCAATCACGCGCCTCGCCGCGATGACGTCGCACAGCTCGCCCACGACCTCCTCGCCGTCGCCGAGCACGAAGGCGTCGACGAAGTCCGCCATCGGCTCGGGGTTGAAGGCGCAATGCCCACCGACGAGCACGAGGGGATCCCCCGCCCGCCTGTCAGCGGCCCGGACCGGCACGCCTGCGAGGTCGATGAGGTTCAAGATGTTGGTGGCCGTCAGCTCGGCGGCCCAGTTGAAGGCGATCACGTCGAACGAGCGGGCGGGCCGGTGGCTCTCCAGCGAGAAGAGCGGGACGCCGTTCGACCGCATCAGCGCCTCCATGTCCAGCCATGGGGCGTAGGCACGCTCGGCGACCGCGTCCGGCCGTTCGTTCAAGATCTCGTAGAGGATCTGAAGACCCTGGTTCGGCAGGCCGATCTCGTAGGTGTCGGGGTAGACGAGCAGCCAGGCGGTCCGGTCGGGATCGTCTGGCGGCTCGCAGCTCCCGAGCTCGCCTCCGATGTAGCGGGCAGGCTTCTCGACGTGGGCGAGGAGCGGCTCGATCCTCGGCCACAGGCTCGGCCTCGTCGCGGTCATCTTCTGGAGGATTGTACGCCAGCGCTGGCCGCAGGAAGACCGAACTTGACCGGCCCCACCGGATGGTCGACCAGGTAGTCGAAGACGTTCCGGACCACCGGTGCCGCCGCTTCGGCACCGTAGCCGCCCTGGTCGATCACGACCGCCACCACGTACTTGGGGTCGGGCACGGGCCCGAAGGCCACGAACCACGAGGTCGGCTCCTCGCCGGTGACGCTCGCGGTCCCTGTCTTGCCGGCGAGAGGGAACGTGGACAGGGGGAAACCGCTGGAACGCCAGGTAGCCGGTGCCGTCCGAATCGTCGACCACGTCCTCCAGGCCGGTGAGGATCGGCTGGTAGACGTCGGGCTGCTGGAGCGACGGCACGTGGCCCATCACCTTGGGCGCGAACCTCTTGACGAGCTTGCCGGTCGGTGAAACGACGCCCGCCGCGACCTCGGGCGCGTACCGGGTGCCCCCGTTCGCGAACGTGGCGTAGGCCACCGCCTGCTCGAGCGGGGTGATGATCGTCTCGCCCTGACCGAACGCCATCTCGAGGTTGTCACCGGTCGTCCAGTTGTCATACGGGAAAGCGATCGGATTCTCGTCGTGAAGCTTGATGCGCTCGGCCGGCGAGTCGACGCGCGCCGGGCTCTGCTCGGGGAGGTCGATGCCCGTCGGCTGCCCGTACCCGTAGTCGCCGGCGACGTTCTCGACCGGCTGCAACCCGTACTGGGAGCGGTTCTGCCAGAACTGGAATCCGAGGTTGTAGAAGAAGACGTCGCTCGAGACCGTGAGGGCCTGGGTCACATCGATCGGAGCGGGCTGAGCTTCGGACTCGTTGTCCGTGTAACGGCACAGCCCCGTGCAGTTGGGGATCGTGAAGGATCCGGGGTCGTTGAACGTCGTGTACTGAGAGATGAGACCCGTCTGGAGCGCGGCCGTCGCGGTCGCGAGCTTGAACGTCGAACCAGGTGCATAGGTCCCGTCCACCGCACGGTTCAATAGAGGTTCGTACGCCGACTTGGCGCTCAGATCGGCGTAGTGGGCGGTCGAGATCCCGCCCACCCACCAATCCGGGTCGTAGGTCGGGAAGGACGCCATCGCGAGCACCGCGCCGTTCTGCGGGTCCAGCACGATGGCGGCACCGTCAGTTGCCGGAGGGTACCCGGGTGGTTGGTTCTTCGAGTCGTACGTCTTGCGGTCGGTCAGGATCTGGGAGGCAAGTGCGCTCTCCACGGTCTGCTGCAGACCGGCGTCCAAATTGAGGACGACGTCGTCGCCGGACACCGCGCTCGTCTCACCGAGGTTCCCGACGACGGTGCCCTGCGCGTCGACCTGGAGCCTCTGCGAGCCGGCCGTCCCACGTAGCACGTTCTCGTACTCGGACTCGACACCGGCCTGGCCGATCTCGCTGTTGGAGTCGTAGCCCTGTGACTTGAGCTCCTGTAGCTCCTGCGCGTTGATCACGTCGACGTAACCGAGGACCTGTGCGGCGAGATCGCCGTCGGGATACGTACGTTGGCTCTCCTCGGTCACCGCGACGCCGGGAAACATCGACTGGTGCTCACGGACGTACGCGATCTCGGCGGGTGTCGCACCCTGGATCACAGGGACCGGGAGGTATGGGCTGTAGATCAGGTTCCCGAGTGTGGCGTTGACCTCCGCAGTGCTCTCCCCCGACAACAGGGCGAGACGGCCGATGACTCCCGGGTCTGCCTGGGCCGCTACGCGCGAGAGGGTTATGTCCTCGCTCACGCCGTCACCGACGAGAACGTTGTCGCCGCGGTCGAGGATCAGCCCGCGAGGAGCAGGGATCGGGACGGTCCTCACCTCGTTCGTCACGACCTGGTGCGTCGCTGCGTTGGCATCGAGCACCTGCAGGTACCACAGGCGTATGAGCATGAGTGCGAGCAAGGCGATCGCCAGCACGCCGACGACCCTCAGGCGGACGTTCGGCCGCGGCACGTTCGCCTCGTCCGGCCGCAACCGCTCACCGACGGTCTTCTTCGGCCTCATCCTCGGGGTGCGCGGAGGCCTGTCGGGCTTGGCCTTGACCTTGCGCGGGCGCGGGTTGACGTGCCGGGTCCGGCGTACGAGCCTTCCGATAGAACCCGCCTTCTTCTTCGGGCGCCTCGGAACGTCCGCCGTCACGAGGCGCTTGGCGAGCCGACGGCGTCGCCTCACCACGACCTGCTCCCGACGTTCGGCCGCGCCGTCGCGGTGCGATCAGCGACAGCCCAATGCGCCAGCCGGATCGCAGGGACCGCGAGCAAAGCGGCTGCCGGAGTGGACAGCGCGAGGGCAGGTACCAGGTCGAGGTTCAGCATCGACGGGTACCCGAGAACAGCTCCGAGCGTCGCATAGAGGCAGAGGCCCGGCAGCCGTCCCTACGGCGCCGGTGACGACTTGGAGCGCGAGAGAGGTCCGTACGAGGCTCGAGGTGGCCACCGCCACGCAATATGCCAGCACCGCACCCACGAGTGCGGTCATGCCGAAGGGTGTCGGCACGAACAGATCGGCAGCCAGTCCCGAGATGAAACCGATCGCCGATCCCCGTCCCGGGCCTGCTGTGTAACCCGCCGCGACCGCTACGAGGAACATGACGTCGGGATGGACTCTGCCAACGGTCAAGTGGACCAGAAGAGTTTGCTGGACGGTCAGGGCGACGAGCACCATCAACCCGGATCGCAGCCAGCTGCCGGCGCTCACGGTTGCAGTCTCACGGCTGCGGTTCCCACTGGAGGACCGCGACATATTGAGGGTTGGTGAGATCGGCGATCGGTGTGGCGGTCACGACCTCCTGAGCGGAACCGCTCGCAGACGACGACGAGCTCATTCGCGCCACCGGGATCCCCGCAGGGAACAGCCCGTGAGCGAGACCACTCGTGAAGAGCGGCTCTCCCTCGGTGACCGGAGTCCTCGGTGGGACGTAGTCGACGCTCAGGGGTCTGCCTCCGCCTTGGCCTCCGACCACCGCCGTGTTCCCGGTGGGTCCGTAGCGGACGCTCACAGACAGGTCGGGGTCGGTCACGAGTTGCACGGTCGCCTCGTCGCTGCTCGCCTCGGCCACGATCCCCATGAGTCCCTGCCCACTCACCACCGGCATCCCGACATCGACCCCCGACGACGTCCCTTTGTCGATGTCGATGCTCTCGGCGAAGTCCGACGTCCCGAGATCGACGACATCCGCGACGACCTCGGGGATCCCATTCGCAAAACGGAGATCGTAGAGGCTCTCCAGAACCTGTATCCGGCGCTCGAGATCACTTTGTTGGTCGAGCTGCTCCTCGAGGCTCCCGATCTGCTCGCGCAGCCGCGCATTGGCGTCCTGGACAGACGAGGCCTCGAAGGCGCCGGCAAAGAATCCTGCGACAGGTTGTGTCAGGTCGTCGACACCTTGGCGAACCGGGTCGAAAACGTCGCTCGCCCAGGTCTTTATCCGGTTGATGTCTCCGTGACCGCCACCTCGCACGTCCAAGGTGACGAGCGAGATCGACGCGAGGACGAGCACCGCGAGAACGAGCCTCGGGCGGCGCGTCCAACGCTGGCGCCTTGTACGCGCCACGTGCCCTGGCTCCTAGGGGCGTTCGCCACGCGAGAGCGGTGAGCGAACTCCCTCGATCGCCAAACGGCCGCTCACCCTTGCGACGAGGTAATGAGCACTTGCTTGAGCGCCTCGAACTCCTCGAGGCATTGCCCGCTCCCCACGGCGACGCAGTTGAGCGGATCGCGGGCGACGATTATCGGCATACCGGTCTCGTCCTGCAAGCGGGCGTCGAGCCCGTGCAACAGAGCCCCACCTCCGGTGAGCACGATGCCCTGCTCCATGATGTCCGCTGCAAGCTCGGGAGGCGTCTTGTCCAGAGTCACCTTGACGGCGTCGACGATCGCTGAGACAGGTTCGTCCACGGCCTTGCGGATCTCCTGGGTGCTGACCACGATCGTCTTCGGCAGGCCCGATACGAGGTCTCGCCCGCGTATCTCGGCGTGCAGCTCCTCAGCCAGAGGGAACGCAGAGCCGAGCGCGATCTTGATCTCCTCTGCCGTGCGCTCACCGAGCGCAAGGCTGTATTCCTTCTTGATGTAGGCGATGATCGCCTCGTCGAGCTCGTCGCCGCCGATGCGCACGGATTGGCTCGTCACGATCCCACCGAGCGAGATGACGGCGACTTCTGTCGTACCTCCGCCGATGTCGACGACCATGTTGCCCGTGGGCTCGTGCACAGGAAGACCCGCGCCGATCGCGGCCGCCATAGGCTCTTCGATGATGTAGGCCTTCCTCGCGCCGGCGTACTCGGCGGCCTCCATCACCGCTCGTTGCTCCACGCCGGTGATCCCAGAAGGCACGCAGATGACCATCCGGGGCTTTGCGAAGCGGCGCTGGTGGACTCGCTGGATGAAGTAGCGAAGCATCTTCTCGCAGATCTCGAAGTCCGCGATGACACCGTCTTTGAGCGGACGTATCGCCTGGATGTGGCTCGGCGTCCTGCCGATCATCCGCTTGGCCTCTGCGCCCACCGCGAGCGGTCGTCCATCCTTCACGTTCACCGCCACCACGGACGGCTCGTTCAGAATGATCCCTCGGCCTCGCACGTATACGAGGGTGTTCGCGGTGCCGAGATCGACGGCCATGTCGCGACCGAGCAGGAAAAAGCGGTTGTCCGCCATGGGCTCGATCCCTTTCGTGAATCGGGTTGGGGGGCAAGGTCCGGCTGTCGCGATCGCATCGCCGCGGGTGGCCGGGCCTGGAGATTCAACACAAGGGTAGGTGAGCAGGCTGTCTCACACAAGGCGGCTCCCGCCAATTGCGGACAATTGCCCGACATCTCTCCCTATCTCTCCCTGCGGGTTCTTCCCCGGGCACCCCACAAATGCGGAGCGCGCTGAGGCCGCCACGCAAGTGAGCGACCGGTTGGGCCAGCCTCAGGCGTCTGGAACCTGAGAGAGATCCGGGAAAAAGAGCGCTATCTCGCGCTCGGCAGACTGATCAGAGTCCGATCCGTGCACGAGATTCTCGGTGAGAAGAGTGCCGAGGTCGCCTCGGATCGTGCCCGGTGCCGCCTCCGCTGGATTCGTGGAGCCCATCAGCGTCCGTACGATCGACCAGACCCCTGGTGGGCCGGCGACCACCATCACGAGCGAAGGCGACCGGGTGATGAACTCCACGAGCTCGCCGAAGAAGGGCTTGCCGGCGTGCTCCGCGTAATGAGCCTTGGCCGTCGTCTCGTCGACACGACGCATCTCGCAGGCAACGAGGCGGAGGCCTTTGCGCTCCAACCTTCCGACGATCTCTCCGACCAGGCCGCGCTCGACGGCGTCCGGCTTGCAGATGACGAGCGTTCGGTCCATGGTCGGCGCAGGCTACCGGCGGGGCACGCGACCGTCGAGCTCAGGAATACCGCTCGCACCGTTGAGTGCCCAGGAATGGTTGCCGGCGTAGCTCGGCGGGGTCACGAAGATGGAGCGCGCCTCTCCTACGACATACAACGAGCCCGTCACCACGACCAGGCCGCTCTCACCGGCTCGGCTTGTTGCGAGCTCACAGGCGGCGGGGACGGAGTCCGCCGGATCTGCGATGAGCCCGACCTGGTGCGCTGCGGCCAGAAGGTCCGATACAGGCATTGCCCGGGGGGAGGGGGCAGGACAGGCCACGACCCGCGAGACCCCAGCTGAAGCGAGGGCCGCCAGCATCGCGATCGGATCCCGGCCTCCCAACAACCCGACGACGGCCACCTTCGGACCGACGACCGAGAAGTCACCGGCGAGCGCCCGTGCCAGTGCCCGGGCACCCGCGACATTGTGCGCGCCGTCGAGCAGGACCAAAGGTGATCTCGCCACGATCTCGAGACGTCCGGGAACTCTGACCGACGCCAGAGCCGTCCTGACGATGTCATCCTCGAGGGGAGATGCGAAGAAGGCCTCGGCCGCAGCCAAGGCGACCGCTGCGTTGTCCCCCTGGTGAGCACCGTGCAGTCCCAAGAAGACCTGCTCGTAGCGCCCTCCGGGTGTACGGAGGTCGAAGAGCCTCCCTCCGACGGCTACGTCGTTCGCGTCACAGGCGAAGTCGCCTGTCCCCTCGCCGTCCCCCGCCTCCATACGCCGGCTGCGCCGACCGCTTCGGCGGCCTGCGAGGAAGACGTCGGCCAGTTGCGGGTCCGTCTCGCCGAGAACCAGAAGACTGCCCCTCTTCATGATCCCGGCCTTTTCGCTTGCGACGTCGAGCAGAGTCGGACCGAGAACCTCCATGTGGTCCTCGCTCACGTTCGTGACCACTGCGACAACGGGCTCGACGACGTTCGTGGCGTCCCAGCGCCCTCCGAGACCCACCTCGACGACTGTTACGTCGACTGCGACGTCGGCGAACCATCGGAATGCCGCTGCGGTGAGAAGGTCGAATCGCGTGGGCCTGGCTGTCGAGCAGGGGCTCGAGAGCCGCGAGCGATGCGAGCACCTCGATCAGGTCGGGATCTGTGATCGGTTCGGAGTTCCTCGTGATCCGCTCGTTGATCACCGCCAGATCAGGGCTGGTGAACGTGCCAACCGTCAGACCGACGGCATCAGCAGCTCGGTTGACGATCCCTACGGTCGAGCCCTTGCCGTTCGTCCCTGTGACATGGATGACGGGCGCAGCAAGCTGCGGCTCGCCCATCAGGTCGCAAAGCGCCGTTATGCGGTCGAGGGTCGGGATGGTCGCCCGGCCCGGGCATGCCCGCCTCGAAATTGGTGTGCGAGTCGAGCCAGTCAACGAGCTCGTGGGCGATGCCTTGCGTTCTTGTGGGAAGTCGCTCGTGCTCAGGACGCGGCCCGGCGGGTGCGGCTCGACTTGGTCATCTCGCCTTGCGGGACGAGAGTGGGGTGCACCCGGTCGAGCACCACGGCGCGGTCGATCACGCAACGGCCCACGTCGCTGCGGCTCGGCAGGTCGTACATCACGTCGAGCAGGACCTCTTCGAGGATGGCGCGCAAGCCCCTCGCTCCGGTTCCGCGCAGCAATGCCTGCTCCGCCACCGCCTCGTACGCGTCGTCGGTGAACTCGAGCTCGACGCCGTCGAGGTCGAACACCCGGTGGTACTGCTTGACGAGCGCGTTCTTCGGCTCGACGAGGATCCGGATAAGCGCCGTCTTGTCGAGGTTCGAAACTGCGCTCACGACCGGCAGCCGGCCGATGAACTCGGGGATGAGGCCGAACTTCATCAGATCCTCAGGCAGTACCCGCTTCAGCACCTCGTCGTCGCGGAGCTTCGAGTCGCGGTGCATCTCGGAGCGGAACCCGATGCCCTTGCGACCGATCCTGCTCTCGATGATCTTGTCGATGCCCGGCGAATGCGCCGCCGCAGATGAACAGGATGTTGGTCGTATCGATCTGGATGAACTCCTGATGGGGATGCTTGCGGCCGCCCTGCGGCGGCACCGAGGCCGTGGTGCCTTCGAGGATCTTCAGAAGCGCCTGCTGAACTCCCTCACCCGAGACGTCCCTCGTGATCGAAGGGTTCTCGCTCTTGCGGGCGATCTTGTCGATCTCGTCG
The DNA here is from genome assembly GCA_963801315.1 of uncultured Acidimicrobiales bacterium. Classification (GTDB taxonomy): domain Bacteria; phylum Actinomycetota; class Acidimicrobiia; order Acidimicrobiales; family CAVXTF01; genus CAVXTF01. The sequence continues at coordinate 953,573 of CAWDEI010000007.1, forward strand.
ATGTAGATGATCCCGGTCTCGGCGCGCTTCACGTCGTAGTCCGCCGCCTGGATGAGCTTGAGGAGGATGTTCTCGACGTCCTCGCCTACATAGCCCGCCTCGGTGAGGGCTGTGGCGTCGGCGATGGCGAACGGCACGTTGAGCATCCGCGCAAGGGTCTGCGCGAGCAAGCGTCTTGCCGCAGCCCGGTCGGTCCGAGCAGAAGGATGTTCGACTTGGCGAGCTCGACGTCGGACGTCTGAGTGGGGCCGGCCTGAACCCGCTTGTAGTGGTTGTAGACCGCTACGGAGAGGATCTTCTTCGCGTACTCCTGACCGATCACGTAGTCGTTCAGGAACTCGAAGATCTCACGGGGCTTGGGAAGCTCGTCGAACGACATCTCATTGGTCTCCGCCAGTTCCTCGGCGATGATGTCGTTGCACAGGTCGATGCACTCGTCGCAGATGTACACGCCGGGACCTGCGATCAGCTTCTTCACCTGCTTCTGCGACTTGCCGCAGAAGCTGCACTTGACCAGGTCCCCGCCGTCCCCGAACTTCGCCACGAAGTGCTCCCTTCCTCAGCGCGAAGCTTAGGCTGCGCCCGCCGTCTGGGCGGTGAGCTCTTCGCGTGCGGTCAGGACCTCGTCGATCAGACCGTAAGCGACGGCCTCTTCGGCGGTCATCACGAAGTCCCGGTCCGTGTCTGCTGCGATCTTCTCCACGGGTCTGCCCGTGTCGGCGGCGAGCAGCGAGTTGAGGAGATCGCGCATTCGCAGGATCTCCTTCGCCTGAATCTCGATGTCGCTCGCCTGACCCGCGGCACCGCCCCAGGGCTGGTGCAGCAGTATCCGCGCGTGCGGGAGGGCGAACCGCTTCTCGTGGGCGCCGGCCGCAAGCAGGACCGCCGCGGCAGAAGCCGCCTGGCCGTAGCAGAAGGTCGACACGTCGGGCTTGATGTACTTCATCGTGTCGTAGATGGCGAACAGCGCGGTGATGTCGCCGCCGGGCGAATTGATGTAGAGCGAGATGTCCTTGTCGTTGTCCTCGTACTCCAAGAAGAGCAGCTGCGAGCAGATCAGGTTCGCGATCGTGTCGTCGATCGGCGTACCGAGGATGATCAGGCGCTCCTTGAGCAGGCGGGAGTAGAGGTCATAGCCACGCTCTCCCCTGCTCGTCTGCTCGATGACCGTCGGTACCAGGTAGCCGCTGGCGCTCACTTGGCGGTCTCCATGTCGGCATCCTCCTTGTCGACGCTGTCGACCTCGTCGTCAGGCGGGGCTGCGGAGAAGCGACATCACCACCTTGGCCTCGGTACCTGTTCGTGCCTGCAACGCCGTGCGATCTATCGGGTTGCCGTTCTCGTCCACGAGCTCCACGTGATCGAGGAGCCAAGTGACCGCCTTCGCCTTGCGCTGCTCCGATCGTACCGCGGGCAACCTGCCGCTGCGGTCGATCCGGTCGCGGACCTGGCTCGAGTCGAGGCCGGTCTGTGCCGCCATGGCCGCGAAGTACTGATCGAGCTCCTCGTCTGTGACCTGCAGGTCCTCGGCGTCAGCGAGGGCGCGCAGTGCCAGATCCGCCTTGACCGAGCGCTCGGCACCGGCTCGAAGCCCCGCCATCAGCGCCTCTTCGTCCTGACCCGAAGCCCGCAGGAACTGCTCGACCGTCATGTGGCGGTCCTCGAGCCGGTGCGCCAGGTCGTGGACCCGCTCTTGGAGCTCGGACTCGATCAGGGCCTCGGGGATCGCGTCGTCCACGAGCTCGACGAGCGCCGCCATCGCCCTTTCGTTCAGCAGCGAGCCTCGCCTGCGAGAGCCGCACCCGTGAGATCTGGCGCACGCAGGTCGTCGCGAAGGGCGTCAAGCGTCTCGAATTCGGACGCCTCCGGCGGCCCACTCGTCGGTCGGGCTCGGGGAGCACCTTCTCCTTGACCTCCTTCACGAGCACCTTCACCGACGACTGTCGTCTGCGGAGCCGTCGGCGAGTCGGAAGGGTCGTCGTGAACTCGAGGATGTCGCCCGTGACCGAACCGCGCAGCTGCTCGTCGAGACCCGGAACGTCGGAACCCGAGCCGACCTCGTAGAGGTAGTCCTCGACGTGCACGTCCTCGTCGCCGGGACGCTTGCCGACGAGGTCGATGGTCACGTGATCACCGTCGCGTGCCGGCCGGTCGACCGCGCACGAGCTCGCCGAACTGCTCGCGCAGCCTGTCGACCTGAGCGTCGACGTCCTCGTCTGTCACCTCGATCTGAGGGCAATGGTCACGACCAGTCCTGCGTATCCCGGAATCGCGACGGTCGGTCGGACCTCGACCACCGCGTCGAAGGCCACGGCGCCTTTGTCGGCGCCGGCGACGATGTCGATGTCGGGCGCGGCGATGGGGTCGACTTCGGTGTCGACGACGGCTTGCGCGTACATGTCGGGCAGGGCGTCGCGGATCGCCTGCTCCCTGCAGGACCGAAGACCCGCCGAGCCGCGCTTCGAGAACCTGGCGAGGTACCTTGCCCGGCCTGAATCCCGGCACCCGCAACTCTCCCGCGAGGCGGCGTGCTGTCTGGCGCACCGCTTGGTCGACCTCGTCCTCGTCCATCTCGACCGAGAGGCGGACCCTGTTCCCCTCGACAGGAGAGGCGGTGGCTCGCATAGGAGTCACCACTGTACTGGTCCGCCTGGCCGCCCGACGCGCTCGCCGCCGGCCACAAAGAACTGGACACGATTCGAAGTGAGCACCACGCTCGGATGCCCTCCGGATCAACGGTCCCGACCAGGACAGATACGATTGCAATATGAAGTGAAGCCTCATGTGTCCACGCTCATCCAAGCAACACGGCCACATAGCGCGGTTAGGATCGCCGGACTGATGCGGGTCGCCTATGGGGGAGGTGGCGGGCTCCGATGACCAGGGGATCCTCGAGAGCCGGAGTCGGCGCGGGCCGGATCGTCTCGGGGGCGGTCACGGGCGTCGTCATCAGGTACGTGCGGGAGCGCAAGCGGCCAGGCCGGGGTCCAGCGATTGCTCGCGGGGGCCCGGAGCACCGGAGGGCCCAGCGCTCTCGAGGACCCGACCGCGCTGGTCCTCGCAGGACCAGGTCGTCGCGCTGTTCGACTCGGCCGCACGCGTTCTCGCGCGACCCCGAGGTGGCACGGCATCTCGGGGGCGAGATGCTCGAAGCAGTACCGGGGCACCGAGATCGAGGAGTTGCTGCGATCGACCAGAACTACCGAGTGCCTTTCTCGCGCCTGCATCGTCGACACTTCGGCCGATTGTCACGGACCGTAGAGATCGAGTTGGTCGAAGAGGGCAAACGATCATGCCGTCGTGCGCGCACGCACACACAGGGGGCATTCAGCCGGCCTCTTTACATGTGCGACTTCACGAAGGGCTTTCTGGCGAGGTGCCCACGTTCATCGGTGCGACGGGCGATGCGCATGAAGGCGAGATCGAAGAGACCGAGTGCCAAGCAAGAGGCGGACGCTTCTGCCTCTACAGGGTCTCCTGGGGCCGGCAGCGACCGGGCCGCTCCCCGGAGCCGACTCGGCCGAGGACTGGATCACCGCGACGAGATTCTCGACGGTGCCGGCGACCAGACCGAGCATCCCTGAAGCCGTCGCGCCAGCATCCGTCGCGCCCGAGTCAGTCCCTCGCTGAATCAGTCACTCCCGTGACAGCACGCCCGTAGCAACGGCTCCCGGGCCGATCGACGCCGAGCCCGGACCGCAGCTCCGACGAGATGGCTCTCGCCAGAGCTCGAAGAGCAGGTGAGGAGGCTTTCGGAACGCCTCGAAGAGGCCTACCTCGACGGCAGCCGACCTGCTTTCGACCGACAGCACTCACGGAGTGCTCGGAAGGATCGCCGCCCGAGCAGCGCGTGCCGTGAACGCACCTCGCCACCTGCTCGTCGTCAGGACCTCTCTGAGGCGCAGAGACCGAGGTCCACTCGCGAGGGATTCAGCGAGGAGGAGAGGAGCGAGCTCGCCTCGCAGAGCTGCTGACCGCGCACGAGCATTCTCTCGGCACCGACGTCATCATGGTCGACATCGAGTCGTCGCGAAGCCACTACGGACGCCTTGCCGCCTTCGCTCCTGCTGACGGATTCGACGAAGGCGACCGATCAGATTCTCGCCGCCTATGCGGCCTACGCGGCGGCCGCTCTCGACGTGGTGACCGCCCTCGAACAGGCCCGGCGGTCGAACGAGTCGGCGAGCGCCCTGCTCGATTTCTCGACGAGCCCTCGCCGGGGTCTCGACGGTCGACGAGGTCGCGCAGCGACTGGCGGAGACCGTTCCGCTCGTGGCGGGGTGCGATCGCAGCACCGTGATGCTCTGGGACCCGTCAGAGCAGGCACTCACAGTGCGTGGTGCGACCGGGCCGGGAGCCGAGGCCGCCCGTGCCGACCATACCGAGGAGGATCGTGCGGGCTACAGGTTGCACCGCGATTCCACATCGCTGTTCGAGAAGGTCATGAGGTCTCACGATCTTGTGGTCGTCGACCTCGACACCGACGACGAGACGGTGCGATCCGTTCTCGAGGCGACCGGGAACCGCATGCTCGGTGATAGCTCCGCTCTCTGCGTCCGACGAGTTCTTCGGCATCGTCACGGCGAATTTCGACGCTCCGCCTGCCGTCCGACCCGCGAGGCGATCTCGAGCTGCAGACCCGGCTGATCAGTCTCGCCGACCACGCGGTGACCGCGATGCAGAACACCCGACTGCTGGAGCAGGTCACGCACCTCGCATGGCACGACGCGCTGACCGGTCTGCCGAACAGGCGCCTGCTCGAGGACCGCGTCAACCAGGAGCTCGTGAGAGCCCGGCGAAATGGCGAGTCGATCTGCATGTTCTTCATCGACCTCGACAGGCTCAAGCAGGTGAACGACACCTTCGGGCACGCGGCGGGCGACGAGCTCATCCGCCACGTCGCCGAGCGACTCGTCGACACGGTCAGGCGCCAGGACACGGTCGCACGGTCTCGGCGGGGACGAGTTCGCAGTCCTGCTTCCGGGCCTCGCGGACCTTGGTGACATCGACACCCTGGCTCGCCGGACCCTCGAGGCGCTCAGGCGTCGCTACACGCTCGCGCGGCAGGGACGTGCACGTGTCAGGGTCGATCGGGGTGGCCGTGGCACCCGGTCACGGCGAGACCTACGACGAGCTGCTCTCGAATGCGGACGCAGCGATGTACCGGGCGAAGTCGCTCGGTCGCGACACCTACCAGCTCTACAGCGTGCCCGAAGGAGGCGCCCGTCCGGACGTCCAGCTCGAAGTGGATTTGAAGCACGCTGTCGAACGCTCGGAGATGACCGTGCTCTACCAACCCGTGGTCGACATGAGGACCTCCGAGGTCGTGGCGGTCGAAGCTCTCACTCGCTGGCAGCATCCCGGTCCGCGGCGTGCTCGACCCGGAGTCGTTCCTCGCTCTCGCCCGGGACCCCGAGGTGATCGCCGGCCTCGACACCTGGGTCGTGTCCGAGGCCTGCCGTCAGATGGCTGCCTGGGCCGCGAGCGGCCTCGATCCGCTGCAGGGTCTCGGTCAACGTCGCGATCCGGAGCCTGGCGGTCGAAGGATTCGCTGCGTCGCTGGAGAACGCCGTGCGCACGTGGCGGATCGACCCGGGAATGATCGAGCTCGAGGTCTCCGATCTCGGCGCGCTCGACGCACGAGGGCCCGTCTCGGCGCTCGGTCGACCAGCTCGTCGCCATCGGCGTCCATTTCGCGGTGGACGACGTCGGGACGGCGAGCGTCGCTTCCTCGCGGATCGGATCGATCCCGGTGTCGACCTTGAAGCTGGACCGCTCGTTCGTCCAGATGCTCGGGCGAGGACGAAGAGACCGCGGCGCTGGTGGCGGCCATCGTCACCCTCACCTCGCGACACGGGATCCGATGCGTGGCGGAGGGCGTCGAGACCGAGCAACAGGCCCGGACGCTCCTCGATCAGGGCTGCCGGTTCGGTCAGGGATTCCTGTTCAGCCCGCCCCTGTTGCCGAGCGACGTGGAGCAGATGCTGCTCGGTGCCCGAGGGCTCAGCCGAGGGCGCCAGGGCGCCCGCGAAACGGGGACTGCCGAAGCGACCGTGAAGCGCCGGGTTCGGCCACCATCCGCGAGCGGGCCAGGAAGGGGCGCTACCTTCCAACGAGCCCCCAGGGGTGCCCGTCCGGGTCGTGGGCGGAACGAAGGAGGAGACGATCGTGGCAACTTACGAGGGCTATTGCGTGAAGTGCCGTGAAAAACGTGCAGTTCGAGGGCCAAGAGGTCGAGCTGGCGAACGGCCGCAGAGCGGCCCAAGGCACGTGCCCGGTGTGCGGGACCAAGATGAACCGGATACTGGGGAAAAAGAAGTAAGCCGAGGTCACCCCCGGCCAAGGGCGTTCAGGATCGCGCCCTCTCGGAGTCCCCACTCGCTCACCACATATCTTTCGACGCCTAGAACTGCCGCTGTGGCGGCGAGGATTGTCGCGCCGACAGGCAGCACTGCCGCGCGGCGGCGGTTCATGCCGGGCAGAGCGAGCCGGTCGTCCAGGGCCATCGGAGCGAGGCTCCGCGCCAAGTGTTCGAGTTGCTCGGTCGGAAGCTCTACCTGGTTGACCATCGGTCCGGTTCTTCGGGAGGTCCGCCCGGCCGCGCGAGGCGGCGAGGCGTGCCAGCGCCCTCGACGTGCCGCCGCTCAGAAGGGAGCGGCGGGCCGCCCCGGGCACGGAGCCGACGATGTGGGCCACCTGGTCCACGATCTCGTACGTCCTGTCCCACGTCTCGGCGCGCTGGGCCTCTGTCATGGGGTCGGCGGAGCCCGAGCTCGGCTCGAAGGCGCGCCGCTCCGACGGGGAGACTGGTAGCGAGGTCGATCCCGCCACCGTCGCTCATCGCCACCTCGAGGCTCCCTCCACCGAGATCGAGCCCAACGACCGGTCCGGTGCCCGTCCAAACGCTCGCCCTTTGGCCGATGAGGCAAAGCCGAGCCTCTTCGGCCCCGTCCAGAACCTTGATGGCAAAGCCGATAGCTCGCTCGAGTCGTCGGACCACCTCGGGCCCGTTGGTCGCCTCGCGAAGGGCCGCCGTCCCGAGCGCAACGACCACCTCGACGTTGAACGCGTCGAGAGCATGGCGCAGTCGCTTCGAGGCTGCGACCGCCGCGTTCGCCCGCTCGGGAGGAATCGTGCCGGTGGCTCCGAGGGACGCTCCGAGCTGGAGCACCGCTCGACGGCGCATCAACGGGAGGAGCCTGACTCCACCGTCGTTCGAGACATCGCAGACAAGCAAGATGGAAAGAGCTGCTGCCGAGGTCGAAGACGGCGGCTCGTGTCTTCACGGGGGGTGACCGTACCCCGGGCGACCCGGGTGAAGGCGAACCGCGAAGCCAGAGGGTGCTTCAGCCGTCCGCGAAGAGATTTCCGTCGCTCTCGGCGACCACGATCCGAGGCAGTGGCAGGACTGCCGGACCCTGGATCACCTCACCGGTGGTCGCGTTGTAGATCGAGCCATGACACGGACACACGAACTCGAGAGGCGAGCCCGGTTGGAAGCCGACCGTGCACCCGAGGTGGGTACAGATGGCGCTGAACGCGACGAAGTCCCCGCCGGACGGCTGAACGACGAAGGCCGGCTGCCTCGTCGCGGGATCGGTGAAACTTGCCGCCCCGCCCACCGGCACGGCCGAAGCCTTGCCGATGAGTGTTCCTGCAGGGTGGGTCCCACCGCTCGTCGTGGACGACGATCCGGACGGGCTCCCGCTGGTAGTGGTCGGGGGGGTGGAGGCAGTACTGCCACCACCAACCGGCGTGAGACTGCCGGTTGTCGTGCTGTTACCCCGGTTCGCGGCGCGTCCGATCGCGGCAGTGACACCAGCGAAGAACAATCCCGCGGCGCCGAGCACTCCTGCTGCTCCCAGCTGACCCAGAAGAGCGCGGCGGCCGAGATCGCCCTTCAAGGGCGCGTCGCCAGGCGCTCCGAGCAGTCGTCGGGCCCGGCTCTGCAACACCGCGTCGAGCGAGAGTGGTCCGCTTCCCGCGAGCACGAGCGGGGTCCACGCGAAGAAGAAGGCGATGTCGGAGCCGTAGTAGTAAGGCCAGGTGTTGAAGCTCACGGTCAGGAAGAAGAGAAGCGAAAGCAGCATGCCTCCGGAGGCGGCCACCCGGCCGAGCAGTCCGAAGGTGACCCCGAGACCTATTGCGATCTCGGCAAGGGCGATGATGAGACCGAACGCAACTGGAGCATGAAGCGCGAGGTTCACGAGAAAGTGAACGGGGCTCGTACGAAGCGACGCCTGCAACTGCAGCTGGATCGAGCCAGGCGCACCGGCGGTGAAGAACTGCTTGTCCGAGACCTTTTGCAGACCCGCGAACACGAAGGTGAACCCGAGGAACGCCCTGAGGGGAAGCAGCACCCACACCGGAAGGGTCTCGGACCTCGCGCGTTCCACGAACGACATCGCGTTCGAGTCCGGCCTCACACGAGGCACTTTTTCCGATCCTTGCGCGGTGCTCGGGCGACCGGCGGCGTCGACCGCGGTTCCGGCTCGATGGAAGTCTGAAGTCATCTGGTTCTCTCCGCGACCTTAACCGGCTGAAATGGGGAATCGACGGCAACCCCCGAGGGTCAGTTCAAAGTCTCGTCAGGACTCGAAACCGCTGAATTTCAGGAACATGCCGGATACCGCGGATGCGTTCTTCGTGTTCAAAGCCTGTTGGAATGAGCCGCGATGCCAGGTGCCCGACGTCATCGAGCACACAGCGGGTGTCGACTCGCACGCGCCTCTCCCCTAAGGAGCAGTCAGCGCGCGTGTATGTACTCGTTCAGCTCCCGACGGTCTTTCTCGAGCTCGTCGATTCGCGACTTGACCACGTCCCCGATGCTTATGATCCCGCTGAGAAGACCGTCGGTCTCGACCGGCACGTGCCTGATTCGACGATCGGTCATTATTGCCATCAGGGACTCGGTGTCGTCGTCGGGCGTGCACGTGAACACCGTCGACGTCATGATCGAGCTGACGGGTTCGCCGAGCAGCACGCTCCCCCGGTCAGCCAGGCCCCTAACGATGTCTCTCTCCGAAAGGATGCCTTCGATGTGCTCGGCATCAGCGGATACGACGAGAGCCCCGATCCTGTGCGATCCGAGCTCGGCGACCGCCTCGCTAACAGCGGCGTCCCCGGCAATGGTCGCAACCGAGGTTCCCTTGCGGGCAAGGATCGTGGAGATCTTCATACGACCAACCTCCTCTTGCAGCGCGATCGGACTGCAACGGTGACGCAAGCTTACGTAACCAGGGTCCCCGCTACCAGGGGTATTGCGAGACCGCCACGGCCGCCTCCGATCCGGCGTGTGTTCGTGCGAGAAAGAAAAGCCGTGCACCAGCGCCAACGAGGCTCTAGGTTGCTCTCGCCCAGCATCCTGACAAAGGAGCGCGAAATGATTCGAAAGGCGTCCGCGGAGCTTCTCGGAACTGCGCTGCTCGTCTACTTCGGCGTGGGAGCAGCCACGCTCTCGTTCGGTAAGGGATTCCTAGCCAACGGCCTCAGCTTCTCAGCAGGTGTGGTCGCGACCGCACTCACGTTCGGCCTCGTTCTGATGGCATTGGCCTACTCGATCGGACCGATATCTGGCTGCCACGTCAATCCGGCAGTGACCCTCGGCGCCTTGATCGCGCGAAGGATCTCGATCAGCGATGCAGTGGTCTACTGGGTCGCGCAGTTCGTCGGGGGAATCATCGGAGCGCTGGTCCTGTGGGCGACGTTCTCGACCTCGCCGCTCTACAGCAGGAAGATCACCGGGTCTCGGGACCGACGGATGGGGATAGAACAGCTTCATTCACATCGGGGCGGGCGGTGCCTTCCTCGCAGAGGTGGTCCTCACCGCGTTGTTCGTTTGCGTGATCCTGGCGGTCACGAGCAAAGGCGCGCACGCTGCGGTGGCGGGCCTCGTGATCGGTCTGACACTCACAGTCGGTGCACCTGGTCGGGATCCCGATCACGGGCACGTCGGTGAACCCGGCCCGCAGCCTCGGTCCGGCGCTGATCGTCGGTGGTACCGCTTTCAGTCAGGTGTGGCTCTTCATAGTCGCCCCTCTCGTCGGCGGGGCGCTGGGTGCGATCGTCCATCTCGGGCTCCACCCGAGGGTTGCTGAAGATGCGTAGCAGGCACTTGGCGTCGATGCGATCAGCCGTCCGGTAAGTTTCTCTCGGTTCGTTCAGCACGACCGGGGAGTAGCGCAGTGGTAGCGCACCTGCTTTGGGTGCAGGAGGTCGGGGGTTCAAGTCCCCCCTCCCCGACCAAAAACGACCGACCCGGCGATCTACCGAAGGACCTTCCGATCGAAGCAAGGTGCGGAGCCACCTTCGGATTTGGCTAGCCTCGGTCTGCTCCGCGGGCGTAGCTCAATGGCAGAGCCCCAGCCTTCCAAGCTGGTTATGCGGGTTCGATCCCCGTCGCCCGCTCTCTGCACTCCAAACGACCACCAGAATGAGCGAACGCACAGCTAAAAGCGCCGGATGGCCAGTTTCAGTGTCGCGTTCGGTCGGCACGTTGCTGGAGTGTTATGTCTGACTCGAGTGCCTCCGCTCACGTTTCGTTGGAGTCGCTCAGCCGACGGACGAAGCGAGTTTTCGGGATCGCCGTCATAGATGGGTTCCGACTGGATCGGGTGCAAATCGCCGGCACCGCGAAGGACTCGTTGTTCCAGGCGGGATCGATTTCCAAATCGCTGACTTCGCTCGTGGCACTTGAGCTTGTGACACGTGGGTCCTTCGATCTCGATGAGGACATCGAGACTCGCCTCACCTCGTGGGAACCTCCTCGTCGGTCGAATATCTCGTTGAGGCAGTTGCTCGCACACACCTCGGGAGCTGGCATCCCGTTTTTTCCCGGCTATTCACAACAAGTCGAATCGCCCTCCCTACGCCAAGTGCTCGACGGCGATCCCCAGGCACTCACGCCTGCGATCGAATTCGATCCTGCCAAGCGCGGACTGTTCAGCTATTCGGGTGGAGGCTACGCGGTGGTCCAACAGCTGATCGAGGACGTTACGGGTGAGTCGTTTGCGCGAGTCGCTCACGACGTGGTGCTTTCGCCCCTCGGAATGGACCACAGCACATTCGAGCAGCCGTTGCCGGCGCGACTTCGCTCCCGTGCCGCTCGCAGTGACTGGAACGTGTACCCCGAATCTGGGGCCGCCGGGTTGTGGACGACGCCAGAAGACTTGGGCAGCTTCGTGATAGCTCTGCAACACGGCCTCGCCGACGATGCCGCTCCGATGGCACGATCTCCTCGCGAGATGCTCACTCCACACGCAGAACTTCCACTGAGTGGCCCCTGGAACATCTTTCCCCTCCTCGGACTACGACCGCCGTATGCACACGGGCTCGGCATGTTCCTCCACGACGGTGATCGCTTCAGCAATTTTGGGGGCGCATCGCGCTTTTGCTCGGCTCTCAGCTCCTCGATGGTTACAGGAAACGGAGTAGTCGTCATGATGGCTTCGAATCCATCGCCATTCCTCTTCAAGCTCCTGCGAAAAGTCGGTGACGAATACGGCTGGACCGGTTTCCGACAGCCTGGGCTCGGGCGGCTCAATGGTCTGCCGGGCCTGAGGCGAATCGCTCGGAACCATTGAGGACACCCCTCCCGCGTCTCCGCCCGCTCCCGTCCACCCGCTGACGCTCCTAGCCCTCGCCGGCCCCGGGTCCCGGGTGGCCGGCCCCGCGTCGCTCACGCCCCTCGCCAGCGGGCCCGCCGGCGGCTCCTGCCCTCGTCGGCGTCACCTCGCCCTGCGTCCCCAGCCTCCCTCGCCCGGGGTCGTGACTCCTCTCCCCAGTGGTCCCAGGTGTGCCGCTGTATAACATCGCGGGACAGCTTGGAGGGGGACTCGCACCGAATGTCCACCATCTCATCGACGGATACAAACGGATGCTGTCATCTGGACCGTCTTCAACTCGTAACAGCTCCTCGAAAGGCGAGACCTTGACTCGGCACCACGGCCAGGTCGCCGACCGCCCCGGTAGTGGCGGCCATTGAGATGACCGAACACCTCGATGCCACCTTGGCCACGCTCCTTGGCGACCTACCGGACACCGTGATCGTGCTCGACGCCTTCGGCCGGTTGAAGTGGGGGAACCGTGCGGGTGAACGACTGTTCAACCGTCGGCTCGAGGACTCCATCGACCTCCCTGCGTTCGAACTCGTGCACCCCGAGGATCGCGAGCTCGTCCTTCGTTCGATCGCGAGTGTGCAGGGCAAGGAGACGGGCACGCTCATTGAGGTCAGAGTGAGGACTGGTAAGGGTTGGCGGCTCTTGGAGGTAATCGGAACACGAGTCACCTGGAACGAAGAGGAAGCGGTGCTCTTCAGCATGCGCGATCTGACCGAACGGCGGCGTTTCGAACTCGCACGGAACCAAGAGGCGCGTCTCAGGTCACTGGTGCAGAACTCTGCAGCGGTGACCGTCCTTGTCTCCTCTTCAGGCCTCGTGGAGTCCGTTTCCGGGGCTCTCAACCGAATATTGGGACACGATCCCGAGTTCGTGGAGCACCGCTCCTTGTCCGAGATCGTGTGTGAAGAAGACCGCGCTACCCTCGCAGCCCGCGTTCGTACGTGCTTCGAGAGGAGCTTCTGCAGCCAATCCGGTGACCGTCTCAGTCCGGCTTCTCCGCTATGCAAGTGCCGCCACCGTTCCGTTCGAGCTCACGCTTGTCAATCTCCTCGATGACCCTACGGTCAAGGGCTTTGTCGTCTCGGCTCATGACATCACCGAGCGAGTTCGCGCGGAAGAGGAACTGAGGGAGAGCGAGCAGCGGTTTCGTAGCGTTTTCACACAAGGCCCGCTCGGGATTGCTCTGGTCGATCTGGACTTCAGGATCACGACTGTGAATGGGGCTCTATGTCGTTTCTTGGGTCGGAAGCGCGAGGAAATGCTCGGGACAACATTGGAATCGTTCATGCATCCTGAGGATCTTGCACGAGAGACAGAGCTTGTCGGACAAATGTCTAACGGGAAGATTCCGAGCTATCAGAGCGAAACGCGCTTTGTCACCGAGAATGGCGAACTCGTCTTTGGAAAGGTGACTGCGTCGATCCTCCGGAACGACCATGACGTCCCAACCTATGGACTTCGCATAATCGAAGACATCACCAAGCGGAAGCATCTGGAACAGGAACTGGTTGCGCACGCTGCGACCGCCAGCAAGCTCCTCGCCAGCGTGACAGCTCGAGAAGTCGAGATTCTGGAGCTGCTGCGCGACGGCTTGTCGGCACCCAAAATTGCGAAGCAGCTTTCGGTCTCGGTTCGCACCGTGGAGTCACACCTCGCGAGGGCCTACCGCAAGCTCGGTGTTCGCTCGCGAGACGACGCGGTCACCGAGTTCACCCGATTGACTCGCGTCTCAGTTGGTCCTCAACAAGACCTGTCTGTCGATCTACCTGTTGAGGACCGCCGGTAGACGGAGGGCGTACGGAAAGGGCATAAGTACGTTACGTAAGAAAACTCCGTACTCACATTTCCAAAGAAGAGAAACGACAAATTCGTCGGACTCCTACTTCCTTTCGACGACTTTCTGATCTACGGTTTGCCCATCAGGGGAACCGGTCCGAGGCGTTTGGGCCGCGCGAGCTTGTACCCCCCACTAGCTCGCGCGGTCCCTCGTCTCTGTTGTTGTTTTCGTCGACAGGAAACAACAAGTACCGAATCACACCCAAGATGGCTTGTCGGCAATCGCTTCGCCAGTGGTCGGAAGTCCTAAGCAGTCAAAGTGAAACCTGAGACCGCGTCTTGCTTCCCGACGATCCCGGCCGTCGGGCAGTCAATCCAGGCAGGGCTGAGCAACATCTGCAGATCGATGGTGTCAAGACCGAAGGACCCTGACACCGCTGGGCCAGTGGCGGAGATGTCCAACTCCATCGTCCCGGCCCTGTCCTCGCCATACGTGCCGCTGTAGCGCATCATCGATTCGTCGACCGCTCTGCGTCCGCTGCTCGGGTCCGCGTGCCATAGGACATAGCCATTGGAATTCGAGCTCATGACGTCGACGGGCGTCGCAGTGCTCTCGAAGTTCGAACACCCCTGAGCTGTGTCCGGGTCACCCGTCGGCGCGACCGCACTCTCCACGCGAGATGGTAGGAACCGCTCGCCGAGGCGGCCCAGGATCTGCAATGCCCCCAGGCGAAAAAGCCCTTACAGGCATCGTTTCGCCGTAAAGCCCGATTGGGTTCTATGTTGTGGAAGGCGTGTCAGAGAAGGCCGTGTCAGAGAAGGCCGTCGGCCGACAACGTCGCGGCGCTTGAAATCATCGGGCGGCCGGGGCGGCAGTTGGAGGGCCAGTCAGAGGGGGGCGGGCTATGTCGCAACGAGCTGCGGTACGAGAAGCGGTCGTTTCAACCTTCCACCGTGGTTTGGTGACGACGATCGCGATCGGGATGGTGGTGCTGGCGGCGGACGTCCCGGCGGCGTCGGCGAGTTCGGCAACTCCCTCCCACGCCCGGAGCCTCGCTCAAGGCACGCAGCTCGGCGCTATGTCGGACCCGGAGGCGACCCCGGGTGACTATTTCGGCGACACAGTTGCGGTGGCGGGAACGATCGCCGTCGTGGGAACTCCTGACACAAACTCACACACCGGGAACGTCTACATCTACGTGAAAGGTTCCCAGGGTGCCTGGCCCACGTCGCCAAGCGCGACGCTCGACGACCCGCAGTCGACCGCAGGCGATGACTTCGGCTTTTCGGTGGCCGTTGCAGTGTCGGGTTCGATCGGCACGACCGTCCTGGTCGGCGCCCCCGGCGCCGACTCGGGCGCCGGTGCTGCATATATCTACGTCGACGGCACCTCAGGGTGGGGCACGGCACCAAACACCACGCTCCCGGATCCGGAAGCAACCGCGGGCGACGAGTTCGGCTCATCGGTTGGCCTTTTGAGATGGTCCGGGACGACGGCCGTCGTGGGCGCCTCAGGCACCAGGTCGCACGCAGGGGCCGCCTACGTCTACGACAACGGTCCCTCGGGTTGGGCGACCACGCCGGTCGCCGCGTTCTCCGACCCTGCGGCGACGGGCGCCGACGAGTTCGGCTCTTCCGTGGCGATGTCGGCAAAGTCCGCCCTCATCGGTGCCTATGGGACCAGATCGAGCGCCGGTGCCGCCTACATCTATGCGAGTGGCGCCTCTGGCTGGACGTCGACGCCGACGGCGACGTTCTCTGACCCTTTGGCAACCGCAGGTGACAAGTTCGGTTTCTCGGTGTCCGGAGACGGACCGGCGGCTGTCATCGGTGCACCCGGCTCCCTGTCGAGCGCCGGAGCTGCCTACATCTACGTCAGGCCGCATGCGGGGGTCTGGCCGACCTCGCCCACCGACACGCTGTCCGACCCGGCCGCGACCACAGGAGACATGTTCGGCTTCTCTGTGTCGGCACAGGGTCCGACGATGACGGCGATAGATGGCGTGGACCACGATGCCGGACGACCCGGGAGCACTGCGGCGGCCCGGCAATCCGCTCCAAAAGTTCCCTACGCCCCCAGGACCGCCGTCATCGGCGCCCCGGGCACCAGCTCGGGCGCCGGGGCGGCCTATGTCTACGTGAAGCGCAACTCGGCCTGGAAGTCGACGCCGGTCACGACGTTGTCGGACCCCGATGGAACCGCAGGCGATTCGTTCGGAAACTCAGTGGCAGTGTTCCAGAGGAACGGCGTCGCGGGCGCATATGGCACAGGATCTGCCGCCGGAGCGGCGTACGTCTACAGGGTCTGAGCTCCTCCGCACCGCATCACGGCGGTCTCCGGAGTTATCGTGGGCGGCAATCCGCGATCAGCTCGACCCTGGAGGGAATCTTGACGGACGAGATCACGACTGCCCTGAAACGATCTGAGATGTTCCGGGACCTTCCCGCGAAGCAGATTGAGCAGATCCGACAAGCCGGCAAGCAGATCTCGTTCGAGGCGGGCTCCGAGCTGGTCGTAGAGGGTGAGCAGGGCGGACGCTTCTTTCTCATCCTCGACGGCGCGGCCGAAGTATCCGTCAAGGGCAAGACCCGGGCCAACCTGGAGTCAGGTGCCGCGGTCGGAGAGATCGCGCTTCTAGACGGTGGACCGCGCTCCGCGACGGTCACGGCCGTCACCGACGTCCGGACCTTCTCGCTCGCCAGCTGGAATTTCCGGCCCTTCCTCACCGATCCGCACGTCTTGCAGGTGGTCATTGGGTTGCTGTGCCGCAGGCTCCGCGGCGCCGAGGAGTCGATGAGCAACTGAAGTCGGCTGCACGGTCTGGACCGGACCCGCTGCCACCACGCCAGCCAGCGCTCGCGCGACAATGCCCCCCGGCACCAAGTGCCGGGGGGCATTGTCTTCAATGCTCACACTGCCGCATCCACGACCCGAATTCGATGGGCCGGGAGCGAAGAGTCAGCTGATGTTGACGGTCAGCGTCTTGCTAGAAGACTGCAGGCCGAGCACGAGAGCACCCGAGCCCGTGCCGTACACGCACACGCCTTCCACATCGCCCGCAGGAATCGGGGACAGCACCGGGCTGCTCATGTAGGTGAGCTGCTGCGTGGCCGTCGTGTCGTTCGTCACGCTGAACGAGATGTCAGATTCCGTGCACGCCGGCGTACCGCTCGTCGCCCCGGTGAAGACCGCACTGATCACCTTGGGCTTGAACTTGTTCTTACCCTTCTTGTTCGTCTTGATATTGACGTTCGGCGCGGTCAGCGGCCGTGAACCGGAAACAGCTGCGAAGCGCACACTGTGGTTAGCGGGAGCAGCACTGGCCGCCGAGGTCAGACCCACGACCATCGTACCCGCCATGACGGCCGCCAGACCCATGACTCTGATCTTTCGCACTAATGACTCCCCTCTGCTAAAGCGGGCAACTTGCCCGGGATAGCGGACAGGGCATCCGTCGGAGGCCCCCCCGCAGCCCGAAACCTACACCGGCGCTTGCGCCGATGCCAGGGTTTGTCGACCGCCGCATGCACGCCCGCAACATCCGCGGGAACGAGGAAACGCAAGGCGCCGACGGGTTAGGCGCAAGGTTCTTCCTCGACTCTTGCCACTCTCGCCACTAGCGGGAGAACGGACCCACAAATCGAGCAACAATCAGCAATTATGGGTAGGTGACGCCCGCTCCCCCGTCTTGTGCGAATCGGCGCGTCGTGCAATTCGATCACCTATCCTCGCCGGACTCGGTCAGACGACGGGAAGGGAGCTTGCACAGAGGCCGCTTCGCTCTTCTCGCATCGATCCTGGCCGTCTGTGCGGCTTGCTCGAGCGGTAGCGGGAAACTGTCGGGAAACGGTGAAGGCTCAGTCTCGCCCGGGCGCGGCTCTCCGGAGGCGGCCGTCGACGGGATCCTCACCGCGCTCATGACGGGCCACACGACGGCCTGGTGCGCCTACTTCAATCCGTCGGACGCCTCGGAGTGCCGACGGGACTCGAACCAGGTCGAGCTCGACGTCACCGGGAGCTACTCGATAAAAGGTCAGGTCGTCGACGGAGCGCAGGCCCTCGTGAGCCTCACCGGCGATCTGTGCTTTCACGGGAACGCGACCGGCACGACCATCTCGCAATGTGCGATCAACAGCAGTCCCGCCACGGGGATGCCGCCCGGTGCAGGGTCGTTCTCACAGGCGTACGCCGCCACCGCCGATGCCGCTTCGGACAGCCTGTCCCCCGTTCCGTGCATCGAGGTCCGTGGGAGCTGGTACGTGAACTTCAACATCTTGGACGGCACCTCGCCCCCGACGACGCCGACTGCAGGCTGACGACCCCTGAGTCAACGCCCGCGGAGCGTCTCCACGTTCTCGCTCGATCTGTCGATCCGTCGCCTGTCCGATTCGAAGCGGCCGACGGCCGATTCGAAAACACCTGACGCCGCCGGACGCTTGCCGGCGATGTTCGTCAGGATCTGGCGATCGTGCTCCATCACGGCGGCGTCAACAGCGCGGTTTACCATTTGCCAAACCGCATTGTCGAGCTCGTCGACGAGATCCTTCGCTTCCGAGCTGAGCGCGCTGATGGCTTCGAGCACATCTCGGTATCGAAGCTCCTGGGGTGATGCACGGTTGTAGTAGTTGTCCATCGTCGCCGGTCCCTGGTATGCGGCTCGCGGACGCAGTGAGCTGCAAGAGCAGCTTTCGTCCCTGACCGAAGTGACATCAAGAGGAGCGCTATGGATTTGTTTGCGTTTTGGGGAGCCTGGTCGTCGCCAACCCGGCGGACGGAGCTCGAGCCCCCCACGGCGCTCCGATAGGAAATACGCGCCGAAGGTGTTCACTCCGGAAGAAAACCGACTACTTAGAGTGAGATTGACAGAATGGTTGGCCACCGGACTCCTTCTTGCCTACGGTGGGTACAAGGGGAACTCGGGCATCGGGCCGCTTGAGCACGCCGCCGGTGCTCGCGGTCCGTGCGCCCGTGGCGGGTTCGACGAGCGGGTTCGAGGAGATTTGCATGACAACGACCGGAAGCGGCGACTCAGTGGAGGCAGACCGTTCGTGATTCAGAGAGAACTGGACCGCTCCGAGCTGACTGATGCTGTCATCACGCTCCGTCGGTTGCTGGATGCCGTGCGGGCACGCGAGGTTTGCGCCCCCGCTGACGCCGTGGCGAGGCTGGAAGGCGCAGTCATCGCTCTTGATGCGGTAGCCACCGGCAAGACGCCGCTCGCCGATGTCCTGCTGGTACCCGGGCCTTACACGATCTGACGATCTGACGATCTGACGATCTGACGATCTGACGATCTGACGATCTGAGCCGACTGGTCCACCGAGCAATTTCAAACGGGAGAGTTGGCTTCTGCGACGGCCTTGACCTCAGGGGCGTCGGCCTCGAGGATGAAGCCGGCTCTTACTGCATCGTCGGTGGCGCGGTCAAAGCGCTCCAAGTAGTCCGTCTTCGACGGATAGAGCCGACCAAGCGTTTCGGAGTCGAACGAAACCGTGCTGCCGCAAAGGAACGAGATCGGGTGTCCGCCATTTCCGAGGCCGGACAACACGCTCGTCGGCACGTCGACGTGAGGGGTCCGGACTCCCCCCAAGACGTTGCCATTCCCGTCCACCAGGAATCTGCCGTCGCGTACCTGGAGTCGGTCCGAAGCAGGTGGACGCGGGCCGCCTCGCACCCATCGGTCGAGGTGCGATGCCGAGGCATTCCTCAGGTAGTGCTGTGGTCCGGCATTGACGGGGCGTTCGAGTTTCATACCGAAGATCTCGGACACCGGTGTCCACGCTCTCGCAACCTCGCCGATCGGCAGATGACCGTTGTCGATCAGGCCCGCTACGAACGTGTAGATGTCGGCGTGCGAGGTTCCTGCCATCTCCCAAGTGGCGAGCATCTCCGTGTCCGGCTGGCGCGCGGCGAGGTAGCCGAGGTTGATGAGGTCAGTCTCCGCCTCCACGCAGAGCACCGGCACGCGCAGATCCGGGCGGAACACGACAGGCTCTCCGCGCAGCGCCTCGCCGGGGTCCGTGTCGTCGTCGAGCGGTGCGGCTCCTCCACCCCTCGCATGCACGAGAAAGCCGTCGTGCGCCCTTACGAGCGGGTCTAAGTCGTTGACGTAGGTGGTCAGGCGGAATGCCGACTGCGAATCCCCCATCCCGATGACGCGATCGATCTCGAGGCCGTCAAGGGTCGTCCCGGTTGCCGCCCGGACGGCGGTGCTCGCAGCGGTATAGATGTCGTACGAGAAGCGGTCGCCCGGATGGCGGAGCGCTGCGTACCGTGCCGGGTCGGTCCCGACGAGCCCAACGCTCTGCAAGCCGAGGAGACTCGGTCCGCCTTGTACTCCGGTCGCCTGAGCCGATACGCCCACCCATGCCGCGCCGCTCCGGGTCAATTCGGTGTGCATGAAGATCCACCCCGGCGCAGCGTCGAGGCCCCCGCTGACGTTGAGCCATTCGACCCATACGGTCCCGTTGAAATCGGAGTCCTCGACAGGTCGGTACACGAGGATCCGAGTGACGAACTCTGCCTCTTCGACGGATCTCAAGCGCCCCTGAGCCCGGGAATACGCGTTGGCGGTTCCCGACATCGCGTATTCGGCCTCGGTGTAACCGACGGAGGCAAGGTTGAACGTCGTCCCGGCGACGAACGGCCGCCTTCCTTCGGACAGCAAACTCAGCATCCGGGCCAGGTCCTTTCGGAGATCGCGCACGATAACATCGTGACGTGCCTGATTACGAAGCCATCGCCTACGAGGAAACCGACGGAGTTGCTTGGGTCACCTTGAACCGTCCAGAGGTCCACAACGCGTTCAACCTTCAAATGCAACGCGAGTTGAAAGACGTATGGCGCAGTCTTCGCAGCAACGACGACGTCAGGTGCGTGGTTCTCACCGGAGCCGGAACCAGGGCGTTCTGCGTCGGTATCGACCGCAACGAGACCATGGGCGGGTGGGAAAGCGAGGACGACGTGCGCGCCGCGAGCGCGACTGGCGTCGGACACGCCTCTTCCAGTCCTTGGCACTTCGACGACCCGGGCGACAACGTAGGTCCCAAGACCAACGATCTGTGGAAGCCCGTCATCGCGGCCGTGAACGGGATGGCCTGCGGCGGGGCCTTCTATATGCTCGGCGAGGTCGAGTTCATCATCGCCGCAGAGCACGCGACGTTCTTCGACCCTCATGTCTCGTACGGGATGACGGCGTGCTTCGAGTCGATGCACATGCTCCAGAAAATGCCCTTCGGCGAGATCATGCGGCTCGCGTTGCTCGGTGCGAGTGAGCGAATGACCGCACAACGCGCGCGCATCAGATCGGCCTCGTGTCAGAGGTCGTTCCTTTGGAGGGACTCCGCGAAGCCGCGTCGTGGGCGGCCACGGAGATCGCCAAGTCGCCTCCGATCGCCGTTCAGGGAACCGTCCGGTCCATCTGGATGGCTCAGGAGCTCTCGCGGCGCCAGGCTCTCGACGCCGGGCGGGTGCTCATCCGGCTCGGCAGCGACCCGAAATCACTGTACGAAGGACAGCAGTCTTTCGCCGCAGGCCGGAGGATCGAGCCGCGCACACGCTGACTGCGTGGGCGCGCGCACGGATCAGGCCGTAGTGTTGCTCGCGTGCACGACTCGGTGACGGTTCACATCGACGCCCCAGCCAGTGAGATCTGGGATCTGGTGAGCGACGTCACCAAGATAGGGAGATACAGTCCCGAGACGTTCGAAGCCCAGTGGCTCGACGGCGCGACAGGCCCGGCGGCAGGAGCCAAGTTCCGCGGCCACGTGAAACGCAACGGCAAGGGCCCCGTCTACTGGACGACGTGCGTCGTGCGTGAGTGCGAGCCGGAGAAGGTCTTCTCCTTCGGCGTCGGTTCGAGCGACAAGCCGCTCAACATTTGGAGCTACAGGCTCGAGCCCGCAGGCGAAGGCACGGACGTGACCGAATCCTTCCAGCTGGCCGACACCGCGTTGCTCCGCCTCTACTGGGCCGTCCTCGGCTGGGCACGCGGCAAGACGAACCGCGACGGCATGCGAACCACCTTGGAGAGGATCAAGGCCGAGGTCGAAAAGCCCAGCGCCTGACGTACACCGGCGAGCTCGATCACGGAACGAGCAGCACCCTCCCGAAAGCCTGCCGGCTCTCTATGAACCGGTGTGCCTGCTCGGCGTCTTGAAGTGGGAACCTCCTGTCGATCACCACGCGGAGGCGACCGGCAGCGACGTCGTCGAGGATCGAGGAGATGGCGCCGTACGTGTTGGGGCCGAGCAAGAGCTCCGCTCCCATGAAATAGCCGCACAGCGTCAGGTTCTTCGGGCGGAGCGCCGACACGTCGACGATGGCGGGGCCTCCCCTCCCGGCGTCGCCCAAAGAGACGCACCGCCCCTTGTACGCGAGACACTCCAGGCTGTTCGCGAGGCCCGGTCCTCCGACCGATTCGACGACCACGTCGACACCCCGGCCCTCTGTGAGCGCGAGAACCTCTTCGACGACGGACCGTTCGGCGTAATTGATGCCGTCGTCGAGCCCGAATTCGCGTAGCCGTTCGAGCTTCGTGTCAGACGATGCCGTGGCGAGCACCCGTGCGCCGATTCGCTTGGCCAGCTGTATCGCAGCGATCCCGACCCCGCTCGCTCCCGCTTGGACGAGCACGGAATCCCCCGGTCCCAGGCGACCGAACTCGAACAGGCAGTCGTTCGCGGTGCCGAAGGCCACCGGCACGCAGGCAGCCTCCTCGGTGGACAACCCCTCGGGGATCTTCCAGCAGAAGGCTTCGGGGACCGCCCTCAACTCTGCATGTGACCCGTCGAGCCCGACGGTGACCACTCGGTCTCCGGGTACGAGACCCGAGACTCGCTCCCCCACGGTAATCACGGTGCCGGCACACTGATAGCCCACGACGGCCGGTACGGACCCCATCTCGCCGCCGGACCTGTGAAGGGTGTCCCCGCCCTCGATGCTTATGGCCTCCACCTTCACGAGCACTGCGTCGTCGGTGACGACGGGGTCTGGAATCTCCTCGTACCTGAAGACCTCGGGCCCACCGGTCTCGTAATAGACAGCTGCCTTCACGTCTCGTCCTCCTCGCGTGCCGGCGCCTTTGTGGCGTGGCATTCAGCGAGGATCATGCGTTCGGGCGCCCGGCACGTCAACCGACATGTGAATCGAGCCCGGTGCTACCGTCGCAGACGTCCCTCGCACTTCACTGAACCACGAGCCCTTGACGACCGAATCCCTGCCCCGAGTCGGTCCAGAGGCACTGGAGCAGATCGCAGAGCTCTGCTCGCGCGCCGTCGCGCAAACGTTCAGCCGCCCGGAGCTCGCGAAGGCTCTGTTCGCGGAGGACCAGCCTGCGGTCGTCCGCTTCTCGCCGGGCATCGGTCTCGTCGCGACCGTCCGCGAAGGCGACAGCGGCTCAGTGCGGCTCATAGCCGTCGACCCCCGCGACCGGCGTCTCGGAAACGGGCACGCTCTCATCGAAGCGGCGGAGCGCGACCTCGAAGGGATCAGGGTGGTCACCGTCGGGGCGGACCCCCCTTACTTCCTGTTCCCCGGCGTGCCCTCTACCGAGACGGCCCTTTGCTACCTGCTCGAGCGCCACCATTTCACGAGGGAGGAGAGCAACTACAACGTCGTCGTCGAGCTGGCCGATCTTCCCGCCGGCCCGTCATCCGGCGAGGAGCCTCGTGCGTCCGAAAGGGAGGCGATCGAGACGTGGGCCGGCGAGCACTGGCCCAATCTGGCGCGCCGAGCTCTGTCGGGCGTTCGATCAGGGCTCGCTCATGGTCACGAGGGACTCGCGCGGCATTGCGGCCGTATGCGCCTTCGACGTGAACCGCGCGGCGACTCTCGGCCCGATCGCATCGCGTCCCGACCTGATCGGAAAGGGCGCCGCCAAGGGCCTCTTGCTCGGCGCCTTGCGCCGGATGGGCGACATGGGATACCGAAGCATGGAGATCCTGTGGGTCGGGCCGCTCGTCCCTTACGTCCAGGTAGGCGGGACCATCGGACCGGTCTTCTTCGTATACCGGAAACGCAAGCCCGCCGTGTAGGGTCGAAAGCTCCGAGCGAGGCCCCGCGGTGCGATAGTGCGCCGCAGTGCGATAGTACGGGGATGGCGAAGAAGGCGGCGATGGCAAAAAGGGAGACCGCGCCTCCGGCGGAGCACTGGAAGAGCGAGCCGGACGACCACGACTACCCGGCTGCGGGTTCCTACCTGAACCTGGTCCTCGGCGAAGCCGACGTCAATTCGGTCGTCAGGGACCTCGAGGCGGCCCCTCTCGTCCATCACCAGGCGAAGGATCTGCTGCGGGCAAGTTGCCTGGCTCTCCTGCCCGAGGACAACGCTCACGTCGCGTCGACCTGAAGAAGGTGCGCAGGGGCGAACGCCTTTCGCCGGTCCTGCTCGTCCGCGGATCCATCGGCTCGGGCCTACCGCTCACCATCGCAGACGGGTACCACCGGGTGTGCGCGAGCTACCACCTCGACGAGAACGCCGACATACCTTGCCGGATGGTGGACATGCCGCCCGGCTCAGGCCGCGGGTAACCGGGCAAGGCTTCCCAGCTGGCTCACAGCCGGGCCCCAGGACCGGCGAAGATGGGCGGGCGATCCTGCCTCCTGACCGAAGGAGCAGCCGATGCCGGGCCAGGTGAACCAGATACCGCAGATGAGCCAGACCCCCAACGTCTCACAGGCCGGACGCGGCCAGAAGATCCTCGTCGTGGACGACGAACCGTCGATAGTCGACGCCGTCGCGACATCGCTTCGCTACGAGGGGTTCAACGTCGAAGAGGCGACCAACGGCCGCGCCGCTCTCCGTCAAGCCGAAGACGACCCACCGGACCTGATCATCCTCGACGTCATGTTGCCCGACCTCGACGGCATCGAGGTGACCCGGAGGCTCCGCGCTCGACGGGGTCAGGACGCCGATACTCTTCCTCACCGCCAGAGACGCACTCGAGGACAAGCTCGCCGGTCTCACCGTCGGCGGAGACGACTACGTCACCAAGCCCTTCGCTCTCGCCGAGATCGTGGCGCGAACACAGGTGATCCTGAGGCGCGCCGGCATGAGCGGTCAGCCCGACGGGATCCTGCGGTTCGCCGACCTCGAGATGGACGAGGGCGCGCACCAGGTCGTGCGGGCAGGAAACGAGATCACCCTGACCGCCACGGAATTCAACCTGCTCCGCTTCTTTCTGATCAATCCGCGACAGGTCTTGTCCAAGTCGCAGATCCTCGACCACGTCTGGCACTACGACTTCGGGGGCGACGCCAACGTCGTCGAGACCTACGTGAGCTACCTCCGCAAGAAGCTAGAGCGCCACGGACCGCCCTTGATCCACACGATCCGCCTCGTCGGCTACGTGCTTCGAGAGCCTTCCTAGGTGTCGCTTCGCGCCCGCCTGCTTCTCGCAGTCGGAGCCGTCGCCCTGGTTGCGCTCGTGACGGCCGACGTCGTCACCTACACGCAGTTGAGCTCGTTTCTCTACAACCGGGTCGACCAGGACCTGCAACAGAGCACACCGCACTACGAGCAGCTGGCTAACGACAACCAAGAACCCGGCCCTGGCGGAGGGCCCGGGCCCGAGCCCGAAGGCGAGCCCGAGCCCGGAGGTCCGTCGCCGAACGGGGTCACCCTCTTCGCCGAGGTGGTGACCGCTACAGGGCAGCAGGTCCAGCAGATGACCAAGGCGTACTACGGCAACAAGCAGTACACGCCGGCGCTCCCCGCGGCCATCACGGGATTCACGCCGGACTCCGACGGCAGCGAGACCGCTTACCTCACGACGCGCTCCAAACAGGCGGGAGGCCCTACGTTCCGCGTGAGAGCCGAGAAGCTCGCCGACAACGACGTCCTGATAGTCGCCGAACCGGTCGACGACGTCGTCGCGACCCTCCACGCTCTCGAGCTCGTCGAGATCATCGTCTCGGCATGCGCTCTCGTCGTCGCCGCGGCGCTCGGCTGGTGGCTCGTTCGGCGCGGGCTCAGGCCCCTCGTGGCGATGGAGCGGACGGCCGAGTCCATCTCGGAAGGCGAGCTGGACGAGCGCGTCCCCGGTGCCAACGAGACGACCGAGATCGGAAGGCTCGCACGGACCTTGAACTCGATGCTCACCCGCATTCAGCAGGCGTTCGCCGAGAGGGACGCCACCGAGACCGAGCTGCGCGCTTCTGAGGAACGGCTCAGGCGCTTTGTTGCGGACGCGTCCCACGAGCTCCGTACGCCGCTCGCCGCGGTCTCTGCGTACGCAGAGCTTTTCGAGAGAGGAGCATCGGAGCACCCCGAGGACCTCGGCCGGGTCCTCCACGGCATCAGGGCGGAGACGGGGCGGATGGGGCGACTGGTGGAGGACCTGTTGCTGTTGGCCCGTCTGGACGAAGGAATACCGATGACCGCTGAGCAGGTCGAGCTCGTGTCGATCACCGCAGATGCGGTCAGGATCGCCGAGGCGGTCGGCCCGGCATGGCCCGTCGAGCTCGTGGCAGCGCGCCCCGTCGAGATGACGGGCGACGCACCCCGGCTCAGGCAGGTGGTCGACAACCTGCTCGCCAACGTCCGCTCTCACACCCCGCCGGGTACGGCGACCACCGTCACTGTCACCGCCGACGAGGACGCGGCGTCCATCGAGGTTGCAGACACTGGTCCGGGACTTACCGCTGAACAGGCCGAGAAAGTGTTCGAGCGCTTCTACCGAACGGACAGGTCGCGTTCGCGGGCGCATGGCGGTGCCGGTCTCGGGCTCTCCATCGCGGCTTCGATCGTCGCGGCCCACCACGGAACGATTCGCGCTGCGCCCGGTCCCGACGGCGGTGCTGTCTTCACCGTGCGGATCCCCGTTCGACTAAGTCGACGACCCTGAAGTCCAGGTGGCCGAATACGTGCCGCCCGACAGCCCCTGCATCCCGTAGACGCCCTTCACCAGCACCACGCAGGTATCCACGGCTTCGTGAAATGTGACGGTCGAGTACGTGCCTGGCGGGACCAAGGGTCCGAAGGTCGAGGTCGAGTTCTGGACCATGGTGGATCCGTCCGAGGGACTCATGGCGACCTCGGCGGTGATCGTCGCGCAAGAAATGGTTCCGCCCGGTACCGGAAATGCTGCCGAGATGTCGTCCAAGCCGAAGTTGGCCTCCGGGACGATGCCGAGGGTCTGATCCAGGTCGTACCCGTTGGCGAGATCCGACGAGAAATCAGTCAGCTCTTTGCCCGGCTCGTTGATCACGGAGTTCCACCAACCTCCGGCCGGCGGAGAGCCGGTCTGGCGCAGCGAGTCGAACAGCGCGGCCAGCTCCTCGTAGGGCGCCGACCGCGGCGGAGCTGACGTGGGAGCCGAGCCGAGGTCCGGTGGAGCGGTCAGCAGCGGGACCGTCCCGGCGTATTCCATGGCATATGTGATGAGCCATGGCGCGGAAGCAGACTGCCTTTCGAATACCAACATCTGAATTGTCGGACCATCGGGGTCGGCCTGCTGATCGACCTCCGCGAAGAACGACAAGGGATACGAGTCCTGCACAGGTGCGGAGAACTCGACAGAGGTGTACGAAGACCAGTATTCGTCGCACCCGCACACGTCTTGGGCCTGCACGACGTGCACCACGCTATGTGTGGCAATCGACGAAAGGCCGGGCAGGTAGTCCTCCGAGGCGTAATCGGCGAACAACGGCCAGATCTGATTGAAGACCTTTGTCACCGAGGTGACGTTCATTGCCCTAGAAGCGACGGGGCCGACGCTCGCGCCTGTAGGATTCGGTGCAACCGAAGCAATGGTCGGGACAGGCCCGGGAACCGATGTCGTCGGAGCCGAGCCAACAGTCGGGGCGGGCGCGGGAACCGATGTCGCCGGAACCGATGTCGCCGGAGCCGATGCCGATCGACGAGCGGACCCCGTTGGTTGCGTGGGGTGCACGGTGCCGCGTGAAGCCGAAGGCCTGGCACCGCCTGTTCGTGCTCCGACCACTACGACACTCACGACGGCCACGAGGAGCAGAGCCACGAAACCCGCGAGCGCCATCCGCCGGGGTCGCTGCCGGCCCGTGTGACCTTCCCGAGCCCTCGTCACATAGACGGCATCTCCGTCGGATTTCTCGTACGAGGTGTCCGGGCGCGATTCCTGCGAGCTCGCGGGCTCACCTGGCCGGTGCCACGGATGCAGCTCACCGGGGTACCAGCGGTCGTCCGACGCCTGCCACCAGTCGGGCCCTTGCGGCGAATCTGCTCCGTGGGGCACGTCACTCATCCGGCGCACCTCCTCGCGCTCGTGCTCGTTATCGGCCCCGTGGGCCGACGACCTGAGCCGGACTCCCTTCACAGCGGGCACCCAGCTGGGGGACCGTCCATTGCCAGGTAGGCGCGCTGAGATCCATCACGAGGCAGAAAACCCCCACGAACCTGCCCGAGGAGGAGTCGATGCCCCCCCGAGACCATGCAGAGCAGCGATCATCGGCTCTGCGCAGGGTGAGGCGCATGACCGGAGTCGCCACCGGCGGAGCGGCCCTCACGGCCGCAGTGCTCGGTGGCCTCGTGGCGAGCGAGATCCCGGGTGCGGCGTCGAGCAGGACCGTCGCCCCGCTCAGTTCCACGTCTTCGCCGTCCGCGATCAGGGTCGGGTCGTCGAGGACGACGACGACGTCGACAAGCTCGTCGAGCGCTTCATCTGCTGCCCCCACTACCACTACCGCCGCCCCGACGATCACGACCACGCCTCCGACAGTCGTGTCAGGTGGCACGAGCACGAGCTGATGGAACAGACACGCTCGATGCGGGCGTTCGCGACGACCGCGACGGTGGCGGTGACCGACCCTCGGGCGTTGGAGCATGCCGCTTTGCTGCTCGCGAGCGAGATCGAGGCGATGGACCTGGCGGCGAGCCGCTTCAGAAGCGACTCGGAGGTGTCGCTGCTCAGCCGGGCCGGTGGATCGCCGATGAGGGTGAGCCCGATCATGCTCGAGTCGGTGCTCGTGGCGGTGTCGGTCGCGGAATACACCGACGGCGCGGTCGACCCGACCGTAGGGCGTTCGATGGAAGCGCTCGGTTACGACCGTGACTTCGCCGGCGTCGCCGACCGACCCACGCCGAGCGACTGTCCGCGTGGGCGAACGTTCGCGGCGGAGAGCCCGCTCCCGGCGGCGGGCTGGCGTTCGATCGAAGTCGATCTGGACAACCGGACCGTGCGGGTCCCCGAGGGTGTGCTGCTCGATCTCGGCGCCACCGCGAAGGCGCTCGCAGCCGACCGCGCCGCGGCGTCGATCTTTCACCGGACGGGAACCGGCGTCCTCGTGAGCATCGGAGGCGACCTGTCCGTCGCCGGGATGCCCCCCGAGGGGGGTTGGCCCATCGGCATCGCACGAAGCTCGTCGGCGCCTACCGACTCGGTCGATCAGGTGGTCGCAGTCGCCTCGGGCGGTGTCGCGAGCTCTGCCACGTCGGTCCGTTCATGGAGTCGCGCCGGGAAGGTCGTCCATCACATCGTCGACCCGTCCACGGGCGAGAGCGCCAGAGAATGCTGGAGCCTCGTCTCGGTCGCGGCTTCGAGTTGTGTCGAGGCGAACGCGGCCAGCACGGCGGCGATCGTGTGGGGCCCGAGCGCGCCGAAACGCCTGACGATCGCCGGGCTGCCAGCCAGGCTCGTTTCTGTCACCGGAGATGTCTCCACGGTGTGCGGCTGGCCGGACGGCGCGACCGATCGGCTCATTCCGCCACGAGCGGCGGCGTCATGAGCTCACAGATGCTCTGGTACACGACCAGGGCGACCGGGCTCGTCGCGATGTTGCTTCTGACAGCGACGGTCGTCCTCGGCCTGCTCACGGCGCGACGAGTTTCGCGGCCAGGATGGCCGCGATTCGTCCAGCAGGACCTTCACAGGCGGATATCGATCCTCGCAATCTGCTTTCTCTGCATCCACATCCTCACGAGCGTCGTGGACACCTACGTGCACATCGGATGGATCGCGGTCGTGATCCCGTTCGCCTCTGCATACGAACGCTTCTTCGTGGGGCTCGGCGCGATCTCGCTAGACCTTCTCCTCGCTGTGTTCGTGTCGAGCCTCGTCAGATCTCACATCGGGGCGCGCGCCTGGCGGGCGCTGCACTGGCTCGCCTATGGGGCGTGGCCGGTCGCAATCGCCCACGGCATAGGGAGCGGCACCGACATCAAGCTCGCATGGGTGGACGGCCTCGTGGGTGCGTGCTGCTTCGCAGTCGTTGCGACGGGAGCCTGGCGGCTCGCGGCTCTATCGCGCCGGCGGGTGACGTCGACCGATTCGCGGCTGGTGACCCACTGGAGCGCGCGATGACGATGATCGCCGCTCCCGGCACGGCGCGACTCCTCACCAGGCAGCCCTCCGAGGGCAGTGTCCTCGATGCACATCTCGCTCGGCACGGCGCCGTACCGCTCGGTGTCCCGGGCGACGCGCGATGGGCCGCTCGACACGCGGACGAGATCGAGGCGTCGGGGCTCATCGGAAGAGGTGGAGCGGGATTCGCCACCTGGCGGAAGCTCGACTCGATCCGGAGGTCGTCCGGCGCAGCTACGGTCGTCGTGAATGCGATGGAAGGCGAACCTGCTAGCGCCAAGGACCGTGTTCTCCTTACGTTTGGCCCCCATCTCGTCCTCGACGGAGCACAGCTGACCGCTGCGGCGATAGGTGCGCGGCAGGTCGTCGTCTGTGTCGCAGACGATCAGCATGGTGCCGCAGAGTCGGTGCTCAGGGCCGTCGGTGAGCGCCGGGCGAGGTGGCTCGACCTTGTTCCCACAGAGGTCGCCCGCCCTCCCGGGCGATTCGTGACAGGAGAGGAGTCCGCCCTCGCGGGGTGGCTAGACGGGCGAAGTGCGGCCCCCGTGTTCCGCACCGACAAGTCGATACCGCTTCGGGTCCGGAGGAGCCCGGTGCTCGTCCACAACGCCGAGACGCTCGCTCACATCTCTCTCATATCCCGCTACGGCGCCAGCTGGTTCCGCGAAGTCGGAACGCCCGCGGCTCCCGGGACGACGCTCGTAACCGTTTCAGGTGCAGTCGAACGCCCAGGTGTGCTCGAGGTCGCGATGGGCACTCGACTTTCCGACATCGTCTACGAGGCCGGGCCTTCCGGCAGGCCGATGGCTGTCATCGTGGGAGGTTACGGAGGCAGCTTCGTAGGCTCTGACGCGTTCGACGTGGGTTTCAGCCCGGAGGATCTCGCGACGGTCGGGGCCACGACGGGTGCCGGGGTGATCGCAGTTCTCGACTCCGGGTCCTGCGGAGTCGCGGAGACCGCGCGCGTGGCCCGGTACATGGCGAGGCAGAGCTCCGGTCAATGCGGTCCTTGCGCGTTCGGGCTCCCTGCGATCGCTGGGTCGCTGGAGCAAGTTTGGCGAGCTGACGCGGCACCCGGCGCGACAGCGCTGCTATGGCAGAGGATCAACCAGGTGAGCGGCCGCGGAGCGTGCCGCCATCCGGACGGGGTGGCACGTCTCGTGTCGAGCGCTCTTCGAGTTTTCGGAGACGATTTCGCCGCCCATCAAGCGGGGTACCCGTGTCCGGGGGCACGCCGCCGGTCGGTTCTCGCCTGTTGCGAACCGTCTCCGGGGGGAGGGCTCCGGTGATAGAACCACGGGCACGTCCCCGGACTGCGTTCCGAGTCGTGATCGATCCCGTCGCGTGCGAAGCGTACGGGTACTGCGCCGAGCTTCTCGGTGAGATCGTGACCCTCGACGAATGGGGTTACCCGATCGTCGACGGATCGCCGGTCCCGCCACGTCTGCTCGCCATGGCGAGGAAGGCCGCGAGGGACTGCCCGCGCGCCGCGCTGTTGCTGACGCGCTCGCCGGCGCCCACCCGATGGAGCTCCGAGCGCTGATCGCGGTGCTCGGCGCGCCTGCGCGAGAGGGACGTTCAGCCGGCGCCGGAGCGGTCGAACACGTCTCTACCGAATATCGAGGTCACGGTCGCCGCCTCGCCGAGCCTTGCGAGCCCGAAGATGTCCTCCACCGTCGCCAGTAGCGAGAAGTCGTTGTAATCGGTGCGGATCACGCTGCCCGGACGAACGAACGGGGAGACGACCACAGCACCTACGATCCCGCCCCCTGGGCCGTTCATGCCCGGCTCCGCGGCCGCCGGGCCGGGACGCTCGCCGCAGCAAGCGGCGTCCGCCTCGGGACCCGTCTCCGCCTCGTCGAACGTGACGACGAGCATTCCGTCCTGCTTGAATGCCGGCGAGCCCGTGATCAGGGGTACCCAGGTGTGCAAGAAGGTGTCGTAGTCCGCGTAGGCGCTCTCGCCGCTCGCCTGATTGATGCACGGAAAGTCGTGGCCGTCCTCGCACAGGTTCGGGGTGATGAACGAGTAGTTGGGAGTGGTGGCGACGGAGCGCAGGTCGGTGGCGAGCCCGGTCTCTCCAGGCAGAGCCGTCCTGGGCATCTGCCCGTCTGGCGAGCCGAGAGCGACGACATGAGAATCGCACGACGCTGCGTCGTCGATGACGGAGTCGAAGTACATGAACGGGTCGTGGCGCGTCGCGTACCCGTCTCCGGGAACCGCCGTCTCGGTCAGGTCGGGCGTGCCGATCGCGGGATGACCGCAAGCAGATGACTCACGGCTCTGTATGTTCCCCATGTCCTGCATGTAGGCCTTCCAGGTGAATCCGGCAGAAGCAAGTTGCGAGGCGACGGTCGGAACGTCCGGCGGGTACACACACCCGTTTCCCGTCTCTATGCCACCGGGACCGAGCGTCCCTGAGATGCCCACGAATTGCTGGCAGTCGTCCTGAGTGTCCGTCGTGGGGGGCTGGCCGGAAATCATGGCGACGTAGTTGTCGAGCGAATCGTGGCCGATGGCGTAGAAGTTAGAGAGCAACGCGCCCTCGCCGACGAGAGTCGACGCCAGGTATGGATCGTCGTTCGGCATCCCGAACGTGGTGGCGTAACTCTCGTTCTCGAGCACGATGACGAAAACGTGCCTGATGTCCGACAGCTCGAAGGCGCGTGGCTTCGACGTGGTCGGCGTCGTCACCCCGGAGGTTGCCCCGGTGGACGATGTGGTGGACGATCCGGTGGACGACCCGCTGGTCGTGGACGAGCCACCGACCCGAGGTGTCGACGACGCGCATCCGCTGAGCGCGAACGCGACAGTCGAAGCGATTAGCGCTCCCGCAATTACCGGCTTGCGGCGTCCCGCACGCGGCTGCGGCGTCCCGCACGCGGCTTGCGGCCTTTCGCACGCGGGCTTCGACGGGTCGCGTTGCGGTCCGATTTGCTGAAAGGCTCGTCAACCACTTGCGGTACGCATGGCGAGGACGTCTCCTCTCACCTGCAAGCAGACGGACTCGCCGACCGACGGGACCTCGTGACCTTCGGTGCGCACTACGAGCTCGTTCGGCAGCCCGTCGGATGGCGGATCGGTTGCACCTCGACCGGCGCCCGCTCCCCCCGCCATTGGGCCGGTCAGCCGGACTCTCACCACCGCATCGTGGCCGTAGTACTCCTGATGGGTGACGACGCCCGCGAGCAGGCCCGGCTCCCCGGGAGCAAAGAGGCGCACCTGCTCGGGCCGGATCACAACCGTGACCGGTCCGGCGAGTCGCGCTCCGGCTGCGATCCGGAGCGGGCCGATCACACTTTGCGCCACGCCGTCGCCGGCAACTGCCGGGAGAAGGTTCGCTTGGCCGACGAACCCGGCGACCCCGACGTCGACGGGCCGTGTGTAGATCTCCTCCGGAGCTGCGACCTGGACGATCAACCCGTCTCGGAGGACGGCCACCTGGTCGGCGAACGACAGTGCCTCGTCCTGGTCGTGGGTCACGAGAACGGCCGTCGTCCCCGCCCGGCGGAGCACCTCACCGACATCGGCGCGGACACTTGCACGCAGACCGGCGTCGAGAGAGTCGAACGGCTCGTCGAGCAGCACGACACCGGGCTGAATCGCGAGAGCTCGAGCGAGAGCCACGCGCTGCTGCTGGCCCCCTGAGAGCTGATGCGGATAACGCCGCTCGAGGCCTTTCAACCCGACCATCTCGAGCAACTCTGCCACCCGGCGATTTCGACGGCCGTGCCTCCCGAGCCCGAAAGCCACGTTGCGCTCGGCCGACAGGTGAGGGAACAGCGCACCCTCCTGGGGCACGTAGCCGATGTTGCGCTGCTCGGGAGGGAGGTACCTGTTTCCGTCGTCGACCACACGGCTGCCGAGCGTGATCCGACCGGCGTCGAGCCGCTCGAAGCCGGCGACGAGACGCAGAAGCGTGGTCTTGCCGCTTCCCGAGGGCCCGAGGATCGCCACCAGGGACCCGTCTTCGATCTCGAGGTCGACGCCTCCGAGCACCGGCCGGGGACCGAACGCCTTGTGGGCCCCTGCGACGGAAAGGCTGGTCATGGGTGGACTCCTGCCACGATTAAAGGTTAGGCTTACCTAAGTTATTCAGTCAACAGCCTCCGTGAGGTTGCCTGGCACTAGGTAGGATCCGACTGTGCCTATCGGGTACCACCCGCCCCTCGAGGAATATCTCGAGACCATCCACGACCTCGCCGAAGCCGGGACGCCTGTCATCCAGGCGCGGATCGCCGAACGTCTCGGAAAGGCGGCACCGTCGGTCTCCGAGATGCTCGACCGCCTCCAGGCCGACGGCTACGTCGAACGCGACGGCCGTCGGCTCGAGCTCACCGGCAAGGGCAGGACGATCGCCGAGGGGGTCGTCAGGAAGCACAGGCTCGCCGAGCGCCTGCTCGTGGACGTGATCGGCCTGGAGTGGCACAAAGCGCATCTCGAGGCCGGCCGCTGGGAGCACGTGATCTCCGACGAGGTCGAAGCGAGACTCGTGGAGCTACTCGGAAACCCGACCACGTGCCCGCACGGCAACCCGATCCCCGGCGCTGGCTCATGATGCGGGGGAGATCGCCGCTCAGACCTGCCTGCTCGAATCGTCGGTCGGAGAGGTCGTGCGGCTGGAGAGGATCACCGAGGAGGTCGAGCTCGATACCGAGAGCCTGACCTACCTGTACGAGCACCGCTTCATCCCCGGCTCGAGCGCCACCGTCGTCGGCCGGGAGCCCGACGGGTCCCTGAGATTGGACGCCAGAGGCTCGACTCTCACTCTCGGAGCAGGGCTGTGCTCTCAGCTCTACGTTTCGCCGGGTGTGCAAGAGGTATCCGGTGATGCATCTTCTCTCCCGACGGAGACGCCCCCGACAGAGATAGTGGTCTAAGGGTCGCAGGCCGGGGCGCACAGTCGAGAAGCTCCGAGGCGGCGCGCGACGGTGACCACCACACGAGATCTCGAACAGCCGCCGGGCGCGCCACCAACCCCGGATCTAGTTTGCCCGGAGTTCGCCTCCGGCCCGGTGTTCGCGACGGCCGCAGCACTCGCGCTGCTCCTCGTCGCTGTCTCGGGGCGCTACGGATTTCACAGAGACGAGCTCTATTTCCTCGAGTGCGGCCGGCACCTCGCATGGGGCTACCCCGACCAACCCCCGTTCGTGCCGCTCGTCGCGCGGCTGATGGCGGACCTCGCTCCGGGCTCGCTCGTCGTGCTGCGCCTGCCTTCGGCGTTCGCGTCGGCATCGCTCGTCGTGTTGACGGGTCTGCTCGCTCGCGAGTTGGGAGCCGATCGATCGGGACAGGCGCTCGCTGCAGCCTCCATCGCGGTCGCATCGATGACCATGGCGACAGGGCACCTTCTGAGCACGACGACCTTCGACCTCCCGGTGTGGGCGCTGCTGTGCTGGCTCGTGGTCCGGATCCTTCGACAGGGCGACCAGAGACTCTGGGTCGCGGTCGGTCTCGTCACCGGGCTCGGCCTCACCGACAGCGACCTTGTGGCCTTCCTCATGTTCGCGGTCGTGGCCGGCCTCCTCATCGTCGGGCCCAGGCGGCATCTGGCCTCGGGATGGCTGTACGTGGGAGGCGCCATCGCCCTCGCTCTGTGGGCCCCTTACCTGATCTGGCAGGCGACACACGGATGGCCCGAGCTCGCGGTCTCGAGGTCGATTGCCGACGGCGGCTCCGGGACCTCGGTCTCGCGCTGGGCGCTGCTTCCCGAGCAGCTGGTGCTCGTGAGCCCGTACCTCGCACCGGTTTGGATAGTGGGCTTGGTGAGGCTCTTGCGCGACCGTGCGATGCGGTGGTGCCGGGCACTCGGTGTGGCCTACATCGTTCTCGCCGTCGTTTTCGTCGCTACTGGCGGCAAAACGTATTACCTGGGCGGCATGCTCCCGGTGGCGTTGGCGGCCGGCGCCCAGCCGACCGTGGACTGGTCGCGAAGAGGCCCCTCGCGGCGCAAGCGACTCGTGGCGACGGCTGTCGTGCTCAGCCTCACCGCGATCCCCGTAACTCTTCCCGTGCTGCCGGTCGGGGTCCTGCGCCACACACCGATCGTCTCGCTCAACTACGACGCCGGCGAGACGGTCGGCTGGCCGACCTACGTGAGCGAGATCGCCGGTGTCTACGCCTCGCTGCCTCCCGCCGAGCGTCCCTTGACGGTCGTGCTGGCGAGCAACTACGGAGAGGCCGGGGCTGTCGATCTCTATGGACCGGCGGACCGGCTGCCGCCGGTCTACAGCGGGCAAAACGCCTACTGGTACTGGGGGCCTCCGCCGGCGTCGTCCACGACGGCTTTGGCCGTCGGATTCGACCGCTCGAAGCTCGCCCCGATCTGCGGGACTCTTCTTCTCGCCGCTCACCTGGACAACCATCTAGGCATCGACGACCAGGAGCAAGGGGCTCCCGTCTGGGTCTGCTCTCGACTGCGCTCGCCGTGGAAGGCCACATGGCAGAGCCTCCGCGACTTCGGATGAGCCTGGGCGGCTCGGGCTGAGCCTTCGCACCTTGTTGCGAGCCAGTAACCCACCGCTTCGTACACCCGGGTCGTAGCCTGGTAGCTCGATGTCACTGCCGCTTCCTCGATCGCTGTCTCCGAGCAAGGTCAGTTCCTTCTGCAGCTGCCCGCTCGCGTTCAAGTTCTCTGTCATCGACCGGATCCCGGAGCCGCCCTCCCCCGCAACCGTGAAGGGCACCCTCGTGCACAGAGCGCTCGAACGGCTCTTCTGGCACCACGACCGCGGGGGCACGCTCGAGAGCCGTAGCGATCACAGAGCTCGACCGGGCCTGGGACGAGATGCAGTCAGACGAGGAGTACCTGACACTCGGCCTCAGCGAATCGGAATCCATGGACTTCCTCGAGGACGCGGCCAAGCTCGTGGGGCAGTACTTCGACCTCGAGGATCCCGATGACGCACTGACGATCGGCGTCGAGCTCATGCTCGAGGCCGACCTGAACGGGATGCTGCTCAGAGGCATCATCGACCGGCTGGACCTCGACGCCTCCGGCGAGCTCGTCGTGGTCGACTACAAGACCGGCCGCGCCCCGAGCGAGAACCAGGAGCACGGCCGACTGACCGCGATCCATACATACGCACTCCTGTGTGAACGGGTCTTCGGAAGGCTCCCGACGCGGGTGAAGCTGCTCTACCTCCGAGATCGCCTCACCATCGAGGCCGTCCCGTCCGAGCAGTCGACCCGCGGCACCGGGATCCGCACGACCGCTGTATGGAATGCGATATCACGCGCTTGCGATACAGACGACTTCCGGCCGAGTGTCTCGGGGCTCTGCCGGTACTGCAGCTTCCGCCATCTCTGTCCCGCAGTCGGTGGAGATTTGAAGCTCGCCGCGTTCGAAGCTCGCAGGGAAGGTCCGGGATCGGTGTTCGAGGGGCAATACAACCTGCCCGGAACGCTCCCCGTACGAGCTCCTCAGCCCTCGTAAGGGCTACCGCGTATCCGTCTTATGACGGCCCGGGACTCTCCCGGACATGAAGGTGTAACGGCGGGAAGCGCAACGACTTGCGCCGAGTTCGTCGAACGTCGGTGCCCTGCTGCGATCACTCGTGTCCGTTGTCTTCGAGCGCATTCGATGCACCGGAGTCGGGAAAACAGCAAGCTCGCAGCCTGCGACCTGTTTCGCGATCGACAACTAGGGCAATGGGTATCCAGGGAGCCTTGTCCTCCCGGCAGACAATTGATCGTCCGTAGATCGGCTTTTCGGAGCTCATCGCCTGTGATTGGACAAGGTCCATGTGGAGAGGGGCCCCGAACGTGACCACCGAGACCTGGCCAAAGCTGCGACCTGACGTCATCGACGGCGACGTCGACCTGGAGCGTGACCGGGAGCTCGTCGAGATCGCACAAGCGGGCGACAAGGCTGCGTTCGACGTCCTCTACGCGTGCTATTCCGCGGCTTGGAGCGGTACTGCCTCCGCAGGTTGAGAGATCCCCATGAAGCTCAGGACGTGTCGCAGGAAGCCTTCCTCCGTGCATGGCGCGCGCTGCCGACATTCGGTGGCGACCGACGCTTCTTCCCCTGGTTGAGCGTCATCGCGTCCAACCTCTGCACCGACGCGCTGAGACGAAGGCAGCGCTTCGGGCCCGTCCCGATGGCAGACCCGTTGGGACGGGACATGACCACCGGCAGGAGCGCGGAGGATTTCGCTCTCGCGTCGGTAGACGTCGACCTGGCCGGCCGGGCCTACGCACGTTTGTCCGACCGCCATCGCAGGGTCCTCGACCTGAGAGAGAGATCGGGGTTGTCCTATCAGGACATCGCCACACACGAGGGCATTCGCGTCGACCACGGTCGAGACACTGATCTGGCGGGCTCGTCAGGCCCTCAAGCGCGAATTCCTAGCGCTGTCCGGCTCCGACGAGGTCCTGGCCGGCATCCCTGCGACCGTTCTCGGAGCCGGGCTTGTTCGCCGGATGTTGCGCGCGGCGGGCCGGGCGGCGAGCGCCGTGCCGGCACGACTCTCTGCTCTCAGCCCTCAGGCCGCGGTCGCAACGGCCGGAGGAGCGGTTGCGGCGGCCGCCATAGTGGTGGCTTCAGTCGCCGGAGGTGCACATCCGGATCACAGCTCCGCAACTCTCGAGACGACGGTGCCCGTCGCCGGCCATGTCGAGACACCAGGAGCGCTCGGCAAGAGCGCTGTGACAGCCGGCGCCAACCACCAGAATGTCGGGTCCGGATCGCCATCTTCGCGACCTCAGAGATCCACTTTCGCGAACCGGGCTCCCGGGCAGACCACGTCGGGATCGGGCGCCGGCGGCGTCTCTCAACCGATTGGCACCCAGGGCCGAGGTGCGTCCACGAACCTGGAGGCCCCGCCGGCCACCCACACCCAGAGCCCTGGCAGCGGGATCAAACATGTGATCGACAAGACCTCGGGCCTACTGGGTCAAACGGGCCAGGCAGTCTCGGACCTGCTCAACCAGACCGGCCAGGCAGTCTCGGACCTGCTCAACCAAACCGGCCAAGCAGTCTCGGACCTGCTCAACCAGACCGGCCAAGCCGCCTCGGGCCTCCTAGGTCAGACGGGGCGGACCGCCTCGGGCGTGCTCGGTCAGACAGGACAGGCCGCCTCCACGGTCGCGAATGCCATCGGGAGCGCCGCGACCGAGGTGGACACCACAGTGTCCGGCGTGTCGAAGATGCTGGCCGGCAACAAGGCCGTCTGCTCGACCTCCTGCTCGGCCGGGGCCACGGCACCAGGCGCCGAGTCGGCGTGCCTAGCTGCGGGCCGATGTGCGGATTCCGGAATGACGACCCCTTTGATCTGGTTCTCGTTCCCATGACAACCGCGTTCGGCATGACCTACGACTACCGCTGCCCTTTCGCCAGGAATGCCCACGAGCACGTGATAACCGCCCTCAGGGCGGGTGCCGACTGGGCTGTGGACTTCATTCCCTTCTCCCTGTCGCAGGTCCACGTCGAAGAGGGGGGAACCCCCGTTTGGGAGGACCAGGAGCGCTACGCAGAGCTCTTGGCCCTCGAGACGAGTCTCGTAGTTGCCGAGCGATTCCCTGACCGGTTCCTGGACGTCCATGAGGCGCTGTTCGCCGCCCGTCACGACGACGCCCGGGATCTGCGAGACCCCGACGTGATAATGGACATCCTGGGTTCGAACGGCGTGGACGCGGCACAGGTGAGCGCCCTCCTCGAGGACGGGTCCATCCGCAAGGAGGTCAGGAGACTGCACGAGACCTCCGTCACCGATCACCAGGTGTTCGGAGTGCCGACGATCATCACAGGGGAACAAGCGGCGTTCGTGCGCATCCTGACCCGCCCGCACGGCGACGCGGCCGTGGCTCGAGGCACGATCGAAAGGTTGCTGGACCTCGTGGTGGGTCACCCGGACATAAACGAGGTCAAGCACACGAGCGTCCCGAAATGAGCGATCCACCGCGCGGCTACGAGCGATCTCGACGGGTCCCGGGCTCGACGTTGCATTCGTAGCGTTGCCTTCGTAGACGCGTCTTTCAGGATCGGGCGAGCTCGCCCAGGAGCACAGCTGTTCGTTCCCTCTCCTCGGACGATCCGAACATCACACCTGACAAGTCCGTCGCGCCGATGGACTCGAAGGATCGGATCTGCGCTGCGACCGCGTCCTCGTCCCCGACGATCGCCAGGTCCGGAGGGCCGGACACGCCCTCCTTGTCTAGCATCGCCCGGTAGGACGGAAGCTGGCCGTAGATGGCAAATGTCTTGGCTGCAGCTTGGCGTGCTCCGTCTGGATCGGCCGTGACGCAAACGGGGAGGCACACGACGACGCGCGGTGCTCGCCTGCCCGCTTCCTCGGCAGCAGCGGTGATCGTAGGGACGACATGACTCTCGATCGTGTCGTGTCCCGTCATCCACGTTATGGTCCCGTCCGCCATCTCCCCTGCCAGCCGCAGCATCGCGGAGCCGAGAGCGGCAACGATCACAGGTGGCGGGTCGCCTGTGGCGTTTGCGAGTGGACCTATCGTGCTCGTCCTTATCATCTCGCCGGCGAACGAAACCTGCTCGCCCGCGAGGAGGGGCACGAGAACAGAAAGGTATTCGCGCATGTACCGGACCGGTCGGTCGAACGAAAGGCCCCATACACCTTCGACGACCATCTGATGTGACAGACCGATGCCGAGCACGAGTCTGCCGCCGCACGCGTCCTGGACGGTGAGTGCCTGGTTCGCGAGCACCATCGGGTGCCGGGGATGGATCGGGATCACTGCCGTTCCGAGCTCTATCTCGGGCACCTCGCGTCCGACCACGGCGAAGACGCTGAGAGCGTCGTTGCCGAAGATCTGGGAGGACCACATGGACCTCACCCCCGTCGCGGCAAGCCGCTCCGCTCGACTCACGATCCTCTCAACCGTCCCGTCCGTATCGAGACCAGCACCGATGCGCACAGCCACCTCCTAAATCTCGAATCCCCGAATGTCGCATCGTGACACCGGATGCCCGGTCCTGCACCCCGAGCTCGCACCCTTGGAGTTCGTGGTGGGGCGATTGGAGCGGGCAAGGGCTCGGGTCAGACCGCTACCCCGGTTCCGGAGCACGTTCGAGACGTAAGGAGGACGATGACCGTAGGGATCGTGATGGGGAGCTCCTCTGACTCAGAGGTCATGGACGGGGCGGTCCAAGCACTGAACGAGTTCGGCGTGAAGAACGAGGTACGCGTCCTGTCCGCGCACAGGACGCCTGATGACACCATTCAATACGCGCGGGATGCAGTGGGACGGGGACAGAAGATCCTGATCGCAGGCGCCGGTGGCGCCGCTCATCTGGCCGGCGTGCTGGCTGCCGCCACGCCGCTTCCGGTCATCGGCGTGCCCATCGCGCTCGCGAACCTGGGGGGTCTCGATTCGCTGCTCTCCATGGCCCAGATGCCCCGCGGCGTGCCGGTCGCGACGGTCGCCATCAACGGAGCGCGTAACGCCGGATTGCTCGCTGTGCGCATCCTTGCGCTGTCCGACGAATCGCTGGCCGCGCGGCTCGAATCGTTCCGCGACGAGATCGCCGAGCAGGTGGGATCCCAGGACCAGGCATTGCGAGCGCGCTACGAGCAGGAGTCCACTTAGCCCTCTTCTACGTCTCTGCGCTGCGCTGTCCCCTGCACCGATCCGGAGACCAGGTGACCGACCTGCACGCCACGCCGAACCAGCGTCTTTCGAGGACGCCCAATCCAAGGGAGAGGTCTTGCGGTTCGTCATCAGCGGTGCGAGCGGACTCATCGGAAGGACGCTCGCAGCCAACCTGCGAACTGACGGTCACGAG
Source organism: uncultured Acidimicrobiales bacterium (assembly GCA_963801315.1). Lineage (GTDB taxonomy): Bacteria > Actinomycetota > Acidimicrobiia > Acidimicrobiales > CAVXTF01 > CAVXTF01. The sequence goes on from CAWDEI010000007.1 coordinate 995,000, forward strand.
GTCACCGCGGCTCGTACGCCGTCCGGCCGGCGGACTGCAACGGTCGGTCGGACTGCAACGGGCGGTCAGGATCCGCGAGACGAGGTCGACTGGGACCCCGAGCGTGGTGTGCTCGACACCGAAGCGCTCGAAGGGTGCCAGATCTTCGTGAACCTGTCCGGCGCCCCCATAGGGGACCGCCGCTGGAGTGAGCGGCGCAAGAACGAGATCGTCCACAGCAGGCTGCAACCCACGGCTCTTCTCGCATGCGCTGCCGCCGAAGCTCGCAGCGGGCGAAGGCGTCCTGGTGAACGCATCTGCCGTCGGGTGGTATGGCGACCGGGGGGACGAGGAGCTGAGCGAGGACAGCGCCCCCGGCACCGGGTTCCTCGCCGCGCTTTGCCGTCAATGGGAGGCGGCGACTGCGACGCCGCGAAGGCGGCGGGCGTTCGGGTGGTTCACCTTCGCTCGGGGGTGGTGCATCACACAAGCGGGCGGAGCACTGGGCAAGCAGATGCCGCTCTTCCGCCTCGGGCTCGGCGGCCGCCTGGGAACCGGTAGTCAGTGGATGAGCTGGATCTCCCTCGAGGACGAGGTGGGCGCAATCCGCCACGCCATGGTGAGCCCGTCGCTCTCGAGGGGCCCGTGAACGCCGTCGCTCCCGAGCCCGTGACGAATGCGGAGCTCACCCGGGATCTCGCACGTGCGGTCCACAGACCTGCGCTTCTTCAATGTGCCGTCGCCCGTGCTGCGCTTGGCTTCGGATCAGGCCTCGCAACCGAGCTGCTGCTCGCGAGCCAGCGCGTCCTGTCCGGACCGTCTCCTCGCCACGGGTTACGAGTTCGAGACCCCGGATCTCCAGAGCGCACTCGCAATGCGACCGCGACCGGGCAGGGTGACCGCACGCAGCGCTAAGCCCCGGGCGCCAGCTGCCGCACGGCCTTGCGCAGATCGACCCCGATCGGAAGGACCGCGAGCACCGGGACCGTCACACCGTTGTCCACGTATCGCTGAACCGTCTCGCGACATTGGTCGGGCGAGCCGTGGACGATCAGGTCGTCAACCACCTCGTCTGGGATCGCGGCCAGAGCTCCCTTGCGGTCACCCGAACTCCATGCCGACCACATGCCTTCGAGCTGAGGCGCTCTGCCGAGCCAACGATGGAACTCGGCGTAGACCTCGACGTTCAGGTAGGCCGCGATGACCATCCGCCCGACGGCACGCACCTGTTCGGTGTCATGTCGAAGGACACACGAAGATCCGCGCGACTACTGCCTTTCCCTCCCCCACGAGAGGCGCAACCGTCTTCACGTCCTCGGCTGACAACCAGTTGATGATTGCGCCGTCAGCCTCGCGGCCGGCGAGCTTCAGCATCCCCGACCGAAGCGCTGCAACGTAGATCGGGGGAGGTACCTCGGGCCGTCTGTCGAGCCTGAAACCATGTACTTCGAAGGTGTCGTAGACGCAGTCGACCTTCTCCCCGGCGAGAGCGCTCCGCAGGAACCGCACGGTGTCTCGCACCCTCCGATAGGGCTGCTCGAAGGGCACCGCGTTCCAGCGCTCGACGATGACGTCCGAAGAGGTCCCTATCCGAGCGCGAAACGACCCGGGGCGAGCTCTGCGAGAGTCGCCGCCTGCATGGCGAGAAGCCCCGGTCCCCTCGTGTACACCGGAACCACGGCCGTCCCGAGGTTGAGAGTGGGCGCCCACGTAGCGGCTAGAGCGAGCGGTGTGAACCCGTCGGCTGCGCTCGCCTCGCCGGTCCAGGCGTCGGTATAGCCGAGCCCGGGGAGCTCCTCGATCCACTCGCGGTGTGCTTCGAGGGTGACGCCGTCGAACGGGATCGTGATCCCGAACCGATTACTTGTATGAGAGTCCACGGAAGAAGTGTTACACCAGGGCGCGATCATCGGAGCATGGACCAACAGGTGCGACTTCAGCTGGGCGAAGAAAAGGTGCCTTCGGCGCCGCTCGCGAGGCGTCAAGGGCCCAAGGCCCGGCCATGGCAGCTAGACGAGAAGACGAGGCGTGCCGCCCGGAAAGGCCTCGAGGACGCTCGGCGCGCTCTCGAACACGCTCGGCGCCCCGCCGACGCTGCCTGAGGTCGGACACCCCGAGGCGCTTGACTCAGGGACTTACGAAACGTCGCCGCACGCCGAGGGCGCTACCTTCTGATCTGTGCCCTCACTCGCCGAGCGCCTCGGCTATTCGAGAGACGCAAGGTTGCTGATCGTCAATTGCGACGATCTCGGGTTCTGCCACGCCGCCAACGAAGGGGTGTACGAGTCCTTGCGCATGGGCCTGGCGACGAGCGCGAGCCTGATGGTTCCTTGTCCCTGGGCTCGCGGGGCCGCCGCCTCATATCGAGGTGAGGATGTCGGAGTCCACCTCACCGTCAATGCGGAGCACGACCTCTACAGGTGGGGCCCGATAACGCACGCTCCGTCCCTGCTCGACGGTGACGGCGGTTTTCCCAGGACGATCACCGACGTCTGGGACCATGCCGACCTCGACGAGGTGAGGCGGGAGTGCCGGGCCCAAGTGGAGCGTGCGATCCTATGGGGCTTCGACGTGAGCCATCTCGACTCGCACATGGGGACCGTCCAGATCAGGTCCGAGTTCTTCGATATCTACCTGGATCTCGCGGCCGAGTTCCAACTACCTCTGCGACTGTCGGGAGCGACAACCGAAACGCAGATCGGTTTTCCCTTCAGGCGGCTCGCCGACGAGGAGGGGGTGCTGTATCCCGACAACTTCATCTACGTGCCGGGGGTGGGAAGCAGGAAGATCCTGCTCGACGCGATCGACCGGTTGAAGCCAGGGGTCACCGAGGCGTATCTGCATCCTGCTGTGGACAGCCCCGAGCTTCGAGCGATGGCGGTCGACTGGGAACAGCGGGTGGATGACCACGCCCTGCTCGTGCACGGGACCGAGCTCGAAGATGCGATCAGGCGCACAGGCACCACTCTCATCGGCTACAGACCGATTCGAGACCTGATGCGTTCCGGCGGCTGAACGGTCCGTCGCCCACGGTTTCCGGCAGCTCGGGCGTGCCGTGCCGCCCGAGCGGTAACTGGGACCGAGCTCAGAACTCGGTTATCGCTGCGATGTCGACCTGGAGCTGCTTGTAGTCGGGCGAGTTCGTGATCGGAAGCAGGGACATGACCTTGGCCATGTTGCCGGTCACCTTGACCTTGCCTTGCATGAATGCTGCGTTGGCGTCGAGCTCGCCCTTTTGGATCTTGACGGCATCGTCATATCCGGTGGTGAGCGTCACCTCCGCGTCGTCGAGCTTCCCCAGCTTCGCCTCGATCAACTTTCCGTCCTGAAGCACCCAGTAGTAGTCGATGTCGCCATCGGGCCCGGCGGTGACGACGTATTGCATGCGGGCCGTCGCGCCCGGGCGCTCGGGCTGGCCTTCGGACATCTTCCGCGGTCTCGTCCAGCCACTCCTGGGTCAGCCACTTGGACATGAGTATCTCCTCGTCGCGGTACTCGGGTGTTCAGCCGGGCCTTCGCAGCCGCGGGACTTCTTTGCTTGCCACCGCGCCAAGATGTTACAGAGATTGACGAGTCGTACTCACCTGCTCGGGGCGCCCTGGCCCGCCCGGATCCCCTCGAACAGGTCGGTCTCGGGGGAGTCCTGGCTGGCACCGGTATTTCCCTGGTGAGCGCCAGGAAGTACTCGTCGACCGGGTGGACCGTCTTGAGCACCTCAGGCGGCAGCCCGAACCAGAACTTGGAGGTGGGGTCAACCTGCGTCGCATGCGCGAGCAGAGCCTTGCGCCTCACGTCGGCGTGCGACGAGACGTCCACGATCGCGTTGATCGGTGGGTCGCTCGAGGCCCGCTCGAGCCACGCCTCGTCGAAGGGGGATTCCAACCCCAGCTCGAGAAACTTGGCGTGCATGGCCCGTATCCTCGCTCCGGACCAGACCGTGTAATACACCTTGCTCACCTTCCAAGGGTCGCCCGCCTCGGGAAAGCGGCTCCGGATCCCCCGAGGCCTCGTACGCCGCGAGCGTGATCTCGTGCACCCTCAAGTGGTCAGGATGGGGATATCCCTGCTGATCGTCCCCGTAGGTCACGACCACCTGGGGCCGTTCCTCACGAATCGCTGCTACCAGGCGGCCGACCGCCTCGTCGAGCGGTGCCCTTGCGAAGCACCGAGGGTCCTCGTTCGACGGCGTCCCCGCCATCCCCGAATCGCGGTATCCGAGCATCACCACCCGGTCGTAACCGATGATCTCGGCGGCAGTATCGAGCTCTCTACGTCTGACTCCCGCGATGTCGGCCTTGACCTCGGGGGTGTCCATCGCCGGGTTGAGGATGTCGCCCTCCTCTCCTCCGGTGCAGCACACGAGGACCGTCCTCACCCCCTCTGCGTGGTATCGGGCGACCGTGCAGGCGCCCTTGGACGCTTCGTCGTCCGGATGGGCATGGACCGTAAGCAGGCAGAGCCGGGAGCTCATCGAGCTCACCGTAGCGGGAGCACGCGCCGCCTCGAAACGGGTCGGGCCTGCCACCGAGCGTGCTCACGTAAGCTCGGGCGGGAAAGGGTCGGGCGCCGTGAACGGCCCGGAGCGTGGCTCGAGACAGTGTCAGCGCATCATTGGAGGAGCGGCGCTCCATGAGCGTGTTCAGGCGGTTCGCCGACATCGTGCGAGCGAAGGTCAACAAGATCCTCGACCGAGCCGAGGATCCTCGCGACACCCTCGACCTGTCGTACTCCCAACAGATCGAGAACCTCCAAAAGCTGAGGCGGAGCGTCGCCGAGGTGGCTACCGCCCGAAAGCGCATCGAGATACAGGCTCAGCAACTTCAACAACAGGCCTCGAAGCTCCAGGTCCAGGCTCGGGCGGCGCTCTCGCAGAACAACGAGGACCTCGCCCGCGAGGCGTTGTCACGCAGGGCGGCCATCGGTGCAGAGCTCGAGGACCTACAGACCCAGCATGCGCAGGTCCTCGAGCAAGAGCAGCGCCTCAAAGAGACGATGCGCCGGCTGCAGGCTCAGGTCGAGATGTTCCGCACTCGCAAGGAGACCCTGAAGGCGACGTACACGGCCGCTGAGGCCCAGACCCGCGTCGGTGAGGCGGTCTCGGGGATCTCTGACTCGATGGGCGACGCAGGCCTGGCCATGCAGCGAGCCCAGGACCGATTTCTGCGATGCAGGCGCGGGCGGGGGCAATAGACGAACTGCTTGCGTCGGGAAGCCTGACCGACCTGACGACGGGTCACGACGACATCCAGGCCCAGCTCGACAAGGTGGCATCTCAAAGCCAGATCGAAATGGAGCTGGCCCAACTGAAAAGCGAGCTTGCCGAGCAGACACGAGCACCGGCGCTCGAGCCACAGAGCCGTCAGCCCGCCCCGGACCCAGCCCGGAAGTCGCGTGCGGAGTCGGGCGGCAAGGAGCCGAATACCGGTCCTTGACACGGCGCCGGTGAACCTTTTCGTGCCCGCACGCCCTTTAAACTCGTGGCGAGAACGGCAATGGCAACCTCACATCGCATTCCCCCCGATCACGGCTTGACAGCCCGTATGTTCCTAACGGGTCTGCTTCTCGTCGTCCTCTTCGTGGGTCTGGGCGGCGTTCTTGCCGCTCTCGGCCTCCCTATCTATCTGTTCATCGCCATCCCTGCTGTCCTTTTGTTCTGCCAGTACTGGTTCTCGGACAAGATCGCTCTGTTCGGGATGCACGCGCATATCGTGACGCCGGAACAGGAACCCGAGCTTCACGGTGTGGTCGACCGGCTCTGCGCGCTGGCGGACATGCAGAAACCCCGGGTCGCGGTAGCCGAGACCGACATCCCCAACGCCTTCGCTACCGGTCGCAACCCTAAGAACGCCGTCGTCTGCGCCACCCGGGGAATCATGAGACGGTTGGACGAACCTGAGCTCGAGGCGGTGCTCGCCCACGAGATGTCTCATGTCGCTCACCGCGACGTGGCAGTGATGACGGTGGCGAGCGTTCTCGGGGTCGTCGCAGGCATGATCACCCGTATCAGCATCTACGCCGGCATGTTCGGAGGCGACCGAAACGACCAAGGAGGGGCGCTCGTAGAGCTGGCAGTGCTCCTCGTCTCGGTCATCGTCTACGCGATCAGCTTCCTTCTGACCCGGGCTCTGTCGCGCTACCGCGAGCTCGCTGCCGACAGGTCGGGCGCAATACTCATCGGAAGGCCCTCACTCCTCGCTTCGGCTCTCGTCAAGGTGACCGGCGAGATGAGCAGGATCCCGACGAAGGACCTCCGCGCCGCCGAGCACTTCAACGCGTTCTTCTTCACTCCGGCGCTGTCGAGCGGTGCCAGCCTGTCGTCGCTGTTCTCGACCCACCCCAGCCTCGAGAAGCGGCTCGCGCAGCTGGCCACGCTCGAGGCCGAGATGAGCCGGGCTCAGTGACCCCGAGGCGATTTCCTCTCGACACTCCGCCTTCGCCGCCCGCTCAGTGAAGATCGTCGACACGCTCCTCGGCCGCACCAAGCCGGTCAAAGCCAACCTGGACGCTCTGTTCGCCCTGCCTTCGGCCGCAGTGACTCTTCAGGTATCGGCGGGGCTCGTGCCGACGGGGAACGCCGGCGTGTGCTTCAAGCCGCCGGCCGGCCAGCCGTTCGCCGACATTCAAGCCCAGATCGAACAGCTCTTGAGGTTGCCCGACGACGCGGGATCCGATCAGGCGACGACGACTGCCCGGGTCCACGACACGGCCGACAAGTACGGCTATCGCTGGATCCTCGTCGAGGGGACCGGTATCGACGATCTGGTCACCAGGGTTCATGTCGTGCACTCGTCGCTTCAGGAGGCCGGCTGGGAGCAGCAACTGCTCTGCTCGGTCTTCGGGTTCTGCCATGGCGCTGACGGCACGGGACCCGACGACCCGCACGTTGGCGACCTCGGTCCCGCGAGTGTGTACCTGGTCTATCTGGCGAAGAGGGGCACGTTCTACCCCTTCGCTCCGACCGGTCACGAGCAGCGCGACACCGAGCTCGAGCTCCGGCTCAAGAGCACAATCGGCACGGACCTGCCGACCGAGCCGGATCTGTCACGGTGGTTCCCGCTGTGGGACCTGCCAGTTTCCTGAGACGGGCCCAGGGGGCTCTACGGGGCCTCCACGTATGGATCCCAGGCGGCAGGACCCGCGTCGAGCACAGCGAGATGCTCTACGAGTAGCTCGATGAATTGATCGGATGAGATCCCGCTCGGCTCGCCACCTACCGTGCGCAGCGCCGGGCGTATCGCCCCGGCACCGTCGAAGGACCATTTCGTTCCGTGAGGTTCGAGCTTGTCGAGCAAAGAGGCGAGCCCTGCCAGGTCCACCCTCGGTCTCGGGCGAAAGCTCGCGAGGCGGACCCAGGACTCGTACCTGAATCGAACCTCCAAATGGTCGCCCGCAATCGTCGCGACCCGCAGCCTGGCCGTCGAGCTGTTCACCGATGCAGGGTGGATCACATGGCCGCCCCAGCTCGCGGAACGAGCGCCGCTTGCTGAGGGGTCCACGCGTACGATTGCAAGGTCGTGGTCGGGGAGCTCCTCCACGTTCACCCATCTGCCCATCCCCGCCGTGGCCGAATCGAATGCAGACGCCTCCTCGCGCCAGAGGCTCTCGAATCTCTGCGGGTTGCCAGAGAACTCCTCGAGCATTGACAACGCGTGACGAGCGGCGAGGCCGCACATCTCGAGATGCCCTGTCCTTTGATCTTGCGCGGATCTCGGAACCTCGAGCGGCGTCCTGTGCGGATCGGCCAGCGTGGCGAGCCCGAACGCGACCAGGGCGCCACGACGGTCCCGGACGACCCCGAAGTCGCCAACCCTCGCAGCTTCGACGAGCACGTCGGCATGCAGCTCGGCCAGTCCCGGGACGACCAGTAGCCCCAACGCCGCCACGCCGTCCTCGTCGTAGTGGTCGATTGTCGCCAAGTCTGTGTCGGACTCGTGTAGATACCCCTCTTGGAGCGCTCGAAGCACGATCTGAGTCGACAGGTCCATGCGGAGCTTCCGGGGGGTGGGGCTACGCGACCAGTGTGAGAGGGTCATCACTGTGCCCCGACGTGCGGCACCGTCGACCATGACGTGCGGACGGTCGCCGATCAGTTGGACGGGAACGTATTCGAACGCACGTCCGGTCGTATTGACGTGGCCGCCCGGCTCAGCGTCTTTGAGAGTGCGCCGGCGCCTCGGACCGCGCAAGGATCACCCGCGTGCCGCGGGAAGCGCGTCGATCTGCCTTGCGAGCTCCAGGTCGGCACCGGTTATGCCTCCGGCCGAATGCGTGCTCAACCTGAGGCTCACCGTGTTCCACTTGATCTCGATGTCGGGATGATGATTCGCCTGCTCGGCGACCTCACCGACACGGTTCACGAAATCGAGCGCAGCTGCAAAATCGCTTTCCGTTTGAACCTTAACGAGCTCGCGCCCGTCGCGTTCCCAGGCGATCCCTTCCGCCAAGGCCGCGTCGACCACCGCGGGATCGAGTACCTCCATGACGACCATTTTAGGTGCGTCGGGCCGTAGCCGGGCCGAATCGAGGAGGAGCTCACCCCGGTGCGGCGCTTCAGCGGGCAAGAGGCGTCGCGGCAGAGCCCATCAGATCGAGGAAATTGTCGCAGTAGAAGGCACGCCGGACCTCTGACGATGCGTCGCCCAACGAGGATTCGAAACGCTCGATGGGCCTACGGCCGCCCTCCACGTGAGGAAAGTCCGAGGAGAACATGCACACCCGTGGTCCCGATTCGCTGATGATCCACCCCACGTCCTCGGTCGGGTAAGGCGTAGCCCTGATCTGACGGTGCACGTACTCGGAAGGCCGCAACGACAGTGCGCGCAAGCGCTCCTCGTGGCGGACGAACGCGTCAACTGCGGACTCCATCTGGCGCATCCACGAAGGCAGCCATACCGCCCCTTGCTCGATGACGCCGATCCGGAGCTCGCTGAAGCGCTCGAGGACGCCGTCGAAGATCATCGTGGCGAGGGTCTGCATCGGCGGGTGAGGTATCGCCATGTAGTCGACGGATCGGAAATTCTCCTCGCCGCCGTGGAAATCCGGCGGCACGGGAAGACCGTTGCGGAAGTACCCGTCAGATATCAGGTCGCCCGTACCACCGACGTGGAACACGACCGGGATCCCGGCCTCCTCGGCGCGGGCCCAGACAGGGTCGAGCGCCACGTGGCTGGGCGAGTGAGACCTCGGGCATCCGGAGGCGACGAGCAGGGCGGCTGCACCTGCTCGTATCGCCTCTTCGGCCGTTTCCGCAGCGCGTTCGAAGTCGGCGAGCGGTACGTAGCAAGTCGGCAGGAGCCGGATATCGACCGAGCAGAACTCCAACATCCCGCGGTTGTGTGCACGTGCCGCTCCGTAGGCCAGGTCGAGGTCGCCGGTGTGCTCCCAATCGTGAAGCCGCCGATTGTGAAATGTGTTGAACACGAGCTGGCTCTGGAATCCGAGCAGATCGAGAGCCCTCGGACGGTCCTCTGCGAGGAAGGAGCCCGTCGCCGCGAAATTCTTCCGCAACATGATCTCTTCTTGCTCCACCGCCCGGTACTCCTCAGAGCGGTGTCGGGCGGCCAGACGGTCGAATGACGCCACCAGGTCGCGCTGCTGGTCTTGTGGGTCGCCGGTCTGGCGCAACTCGTTGCCACCCGGGTAGCGCAATGCGGGGATCCGCTCCCTAACGCTCGGGTCGGCATGGTCGCGCAACCACTCGGGGGTCTCCATCAGGTGCGCGTCGGCATCGTGGATCAAGCGGAGCGGATCACTGTTGTACGGCCGCATGACCCGTCCGCCGCTCATGACGTCCATCGAGGCACCCCTTGTCAGCGCTAGCCGGAGGTCCCGCCGCCGCGGGCGACGTTCGGATGGGTCATGTCTTGCGGTCTGACGGCGGCGTCGAACTCCTCGCCGGACAGGTACCCGAGCTCGAGGCACGCCTCTTTGAGCGTCTTGCCTTGTGCGTATGCCGTCTTCGCCACCTCTGCTGCCTTGTCGTAGCCGATCAGGGGGTTGAGCGCCGTCACGAGCATGAGGGAGCTGGCGACGTGCTCTTCGATGCGCCGTCGATCCGGCTCGAGGCCTTCGACAGCGAACACCCTGAAAGTCCGGCATGCGTCGGACAGCAACAGCACGGAGTGCAGGAAGTTGTGGATGATGACCGGCTTGCACACATTGAGCTCGAGGTTCCCCCGGCTGCCCGCCACCGCGATCGCAGCGTCGTTTCCGACGACCTGGATGCAGACCATGATCAATGCCTCGCACTGGGTGGGGTTCACTTTCCCCGGCATGATGGAGGAACCTGGCTCGTTAGGGGGCAGGATGAGCTCCCCGAGCCCGGCACGTGGCCCGGACCCGAGCCAACGGATGTCGTCGGCGATCTTCGTGAGGGAGATAGCGAGCGTCCGAAGAGTCGCGCTCGCCTGCACGAGCGCGTCGTGCGCAGCTAGAGACGCGAATTTGTTCGGAGCGGACACGAAAGGCAGGTCCGTCAACTCGGCTATCCGAGCTGCAGCGAGATCTGCGAACTCGGGGGTCGAGTTGAGCCCCGTCCCGACTGCCGTCCCGCCGAGGGCGAGCTCGTAGAGCCCCGATAGGACTCCTTCCAGCCGGACGATGTCGGCGTCGAGCTGGGCAACGTACCCGGAGAACTCTTGCCCCAACGTAAGCGGGACCGCGTCCATCAAGTGAGTGCGCCCGATCTTCACTATTCCCGAAAACGCTTCCGATTTCTCCGACAGCGCATCACGCAGCGCGCGGACCGACGGCAGGAGCCGATGTACCAACTCCTCGGCAGCCGCGATGTGCATAGCGGTCGGGAACGTGTCGTTGGAGGACTGAGACATGTTCACGTGGTCGTTCGGGTGCACCGGTGACTTCGACCCGAGCTTTCCCCCGCGAGCTCGATGGCGCGGTTCGAGATCACCTCGTTGGCGTTCATGTTGGTCTGCGTGCCGCTGCCGGTCTGCCACACGCTCAAAGGGAAGTGGTCGTCGAGCTTGGCGTCTGTGACCTCGCGGGCCGCCTGCTCGATCAATTGGGCGATGGCCGGATCGAGCTCCCCGAGCTCAGCGTTAGCCCGCGCCGACGCCTCTTTCAGTATTCCGATCGCCCGCAACATCGGACGTGGCATCACGTCGTGGCCGATCGGGAAGTGAACCAGGGAGCGCGCCGTCTGGGCTCCCCAGTACCGGTCCACCGGAACCTCGATCGGGCCCATCGAGTCGGTCTCGGTGCGAGTCGCGGCCACCATCCACCTCCCTGAGCTCAACATCCAGACTAGGCCCCATGGGTCGACTCCCCTGCCCCGCTGCGCTCACGCATTCGGGGCAGGGGCGACCGGGCTCCCCTCACACTTTGTCGTTCGCACCGAACGGGCGCGCCAATCCACCGTTCGCTCGCTCAGATGGCGCGACGCACCGTGTGCACGTGGTGACACGGCACGCGGGCGCAACGCTGTCTCGCGCCAAAGGCGCGATCGCGATGCAGGCGGAAAGCGCCGGAGCGCTCTACCTCAGGAGGTGGCGCGAACCGACTTGGCTTGTGGGCCCTTGCGTCCCTGCTCAGTCTCGAACTCTACGGTCTGGCCCTCGGACAGCTGCCTGTAACCGTTTCCTTCGATAGCGCTGAAGTGCACGAACACGTCAGCTCCGCCGTCGTCGGGCGCGATGAAACCGTAACCCTTCTCGGCGTTGAACCATTTCACAGTACCTGTTGCCATTTTCTCCTGGGTGCCTTTCACTTCACTCGGCCACGGAGGATCGGACCGAGGATCACGCACTCTAACCCCAATACCGTTGACTTTCCGCAACTTCGCCGCCGGCCGAGATGGACCAGGTCAACGATCCCGGCGCACGCTCGTCCGACGGGCTGTTCAGACGGCGCCGAAGAGCTCCAAGCATGGCTCCAGGCCCACTAGGTCGATGTAGTCCCGACGCCCGCGCTCCCATCTGTCGCGGGTCAGAGGAAGACGGACGGTCGGCTCGGATTGGCCTCGCCGAAGCTTGAGGTCGACACCGTTGTGCTCGTACCCGTGTGCCTCCGAGATGCCGAGCGAACGGGTGTTGTCCTGCCACGCTCCGCTGGTCGCTTCGAGCGCGCCAAGCCCTGCGAACGCAAGGTGGAGGATCGCCGCCCTCATCTCTTTGCCCAGCCGCGACCTGGTGCCTCATCCCGAGCCACGATCCGGTTCGCACGCTTCTAAGAGTGGCGAATCTCGAGGCGCGGTGTGACGACTCGCAGCCCGAAGAGAGGCCAGTGCCCGCGATGCCGCGTCGTTCACGGAACAAGGACCACCTTGCCTGCGGTACGGCGTTCGAGCAGGTCGTCCATGACCAGCGTTGCGTCCTCCAGCGGGCGCTCTTCGGGTACCGCCGGATGCAGCTTCTCGTCGTTCACCATGGCCACCAGCTCGGAGATGAGCTCCCTGTTGGTCACCGGGTCGCCGGCCGCCCACGCCCCCCAGTCGATGCCGATCACGCTCCTGTTGCTGAGCAGCACTTGATTGAGCGGCACAGAGCCGATTCCTGCTGTGAACCCGATGACGCAGAGCCTTCCGAATGTGCGCAGCGCCCGGAGGGCGGCTTCGCTCTTGGCTCCGCCAACAGGGTCGATGACGACGTCGACTCCTCCCCCTGAGATCTCGCGGGCTCGGACCTTCAGGTCCTCCTCCTCGTAGGCGATCGTCCCTTCGGCCCCGGCGGCGACAGCTGCCGCCAGCTTGGCACTGCTCGACGCTGCAGCGATCGCGTGAGCGCCGAGAGCGACGGTCAGGTCCACAGCGGCCAGCCCGATCCCTCCTCCGGCCCCTAGTGCGAGCACCTTCTCGCCTTGCTGGAGGTTTGCCCGGCGCAAAGAGTAGAGCGCTGTGCAGTAGCTCTGGATCATCGTTGCGCCCTGAGCGAAGCTCAACAGGTCCGGCATCTTCACAAGCGACGACGGGTGAATCGCAATCTGTTCGCAAAAGGCGCCGAAGCCGGTGAGCGCCATGACTCGGTCACCCACGCTGAAGCCCCCTTTCGCGTCCTCATCGACCTCGATGACAACGCCTGCGATCTCGCCGCCGGGAACATAAGGGGTGGGGAATTTGATCTGGTACCGGCCCTGGCACATCAGGCCGTCGACGAAGTTGACGCCCGCGGCGCGTACGGCCACCAATACCTGACCGGGACCCGCCGACGGCGCGTCGACCTGCTCGACTACGACGTTTTCCAACGGACCGAGCGCCTTGCACACGACTGCACGCATCATCGGGTGACTGTACGACAGTGCACCCAACGTACGCGGGCGAGGTGGGTACCGCCCGCTTACCGCCGTTGGTGACTGGCTCTTCTGAGCACCATTTCGCGCCGGCTCTTCGGACCGCCATCGCGCGCCGACGATCCGATCAGAGCGATCGGGACAGAACCTTGCCGGCGAGAGCCACGAATTCTGTCTCCTGGAAGTCAGGCATGTTCACGATAAGTCCGTCAATACCCACATCCAGGAACTGGGCAACTTGTCGGGTGACCGAGTCGGGACTCCCGCAGATCACGGCTGGAGGCGACATCGTGTCTTCTGGATGACTTCTCGAGCGCAGCTCCTCGACGCGCTCGAGGGCCTGCGACTCAGACGGGGCGATGATGAGGGTGGCGAGCATCGTCTTTGTGATCGACGACAGGTCTCGTCCTGACGCAACGCAATGACTTTCCAGCACGACCATCTTCCGGCGAATCGTTGCCAGTTCGCCCGACAGATTGCAGGCGTCGGCGTAGTCCGCGACGAGCTTCAGCGTTCGGCGTTCGCCATTCCCCCCGATGAGCACCGGAGGACCCCCGTCGCGAAACGGACGCGGACGATTGACGGCGCCGTCCAGCCGGTAATAGCGACCATCGAAATGAACACGATCCTGGGTGAACATGGCCCGGAAAACCTGGAGCGCCTCCTCCAGACGTTCGAAGCGCTCGCTCAGCGACGCGGTGGCCGCTCCCGAATCGGTGTCGCTGCGATCGGGCAGCCCGGCCCCCACGCCTAGCACCGCCCGACCCGACGAAAGCACGTCGAGCGCCGTCACCTGCTTCGCGAGCAGGGCCGGTGGTCTATTTGTGACGCCGGTCACAAGTGCCCCGAGCCGCACCGAATCGGTGCTCTGAGCTAGAGCTCCGAGGAGCGTATAGGCCTCGAACTCGGCAGGGTCGCGGCCCTCAGCCGACGGTTCGTCCGGAACCCAGATCGAGTCGAATCCGGAGATCTCGGCGACTGCGACCAACTCGGTCAGGCGGTCGAATGTCAACGGTTCACCAATTCCGCGGGTCCTAACGCCGGGTATCAGAAGACCGAGGCGGGTGAACACGGAATTCAAGATACCGGCAGACCCTCCGATATCTCTATACCAGGTCAGCTGCGCGATCCATGCATACAGCATTGATATTGTCTTTGTCCCCGCTGCTCGACCGGAACCGTGGAGGTTCGATGTCACCGGCCACTAAGCGAAGGTCAATACCGGGGGCGGGCTTCGGAATGATCGGTCTCGTCCTCTCACTCGCGATCGTCGCGATCGGAGGGGCTATCGGCGGAACATTCCTTCTCGGCGGATCCGGGAGCAACGACGGGCTCGGTAGCGGCGCCGGGTCGCCCGCAAACAGGGCCTACGACGTGGTGGCCGAGACCACTCTCGAGACAGCGCAGAGTGCGGTCGAGACAGCAGCAACCACGACCGGGTACTCGGGAATCAACGCTCAATCGCTCGCCTTCGACGAACCGTCGCTCGATTTCACATCCGGTGCATCCACCTCCAACACAACCGTGAGCGTGGCAACCTCCTCGGGAGGTGGGGCCGGCACCGGACAGCTTCCCGGTCAGGGCCTCGGTGGCGCCGCCTCGAGCGCAAGCGTCACCCTCGCCTCTTACTCGGACAGCACTTCCGCCACTGGATCATGTCTTTACGTGTGGATGACGACGGGTTCCACCTTGTTCGGGGCAGAAGAAGACCAGACGAGCTGCACCGCCCCTGCGCTAGCGCAGGCACCTGCGACGAGTAGCCCCTCATCGAGCAGCATCGGCTGGGCAGAGGGGACCTACCCAAATCCCTGAGCTCGTTTTCGGAATCCTGGCGAAATCAACGTCGACCGTTGCGCCACCACCAACCCCGCTCGCCTTCGACGAGGCCAAGCTCTGAGAGCTGTTCCAAGGCGGCAGCCACCTCCCCGAGGGTCGACCCGCACCGCCTGACAACCTGTTCGAGTGACGCCGGCTCCGACTCGAGCACGTTGTAGACCCCTGCCGAAAGTCCACTCGGCCGCCTCGGACGAACCGACCCCGGAGCATGGCCGTCCTGTCGCGGAGATCTGGGCGGGACCACCGAGCCGTCGCCCACGATCGCCAGCTCCACTGCGGTGATGACGTCGGCAACGTCGCGGGCGGGGGGCATGCCGTCCGCAAGCAGCGCGTTGGTGCCGACGGATGCGGCACTCCGTACCGACCCAGGCACAGCCATGACCTCGGTACCGCGCTGCTTCGCCGCTTTGACGGTGTACAACGCACCGCCGGATCGGTGGCACTCCACGACCACGACGACATGAGCCAGAGCGGCCATGATCCGGTTGCGGTCCGCGAACCGCCAACGCTCTCCGGGCTCTCCTGGTGGAAGCTCGGAGACGACCGCTCCGCTCGCTGCAACCGAATCGCGCAAGACCGCATTGGACCTGGGATACGCGATGTCCACTCCTGTCGCGATCACCGCGACAGGCGGAGCGGCTCCCCGGACACCGACGGCACCTGCGTGTGCCGCAGCGTCGATACCGGCCGCGAGTCCCGACACGACAACGACACCCGACGCGGCGAGACCCGCTCCGAGATCGGAGGCGACATCCGCCCCGTAACGCGTCGCGGACCTGGTCCCGACGATCGCTACGCGGGGTCTGCCGACCATCGCACTTGGGTCCCCCAGACAGAACAAGATCTCCGGCGCGTCGATGTCGTCGACGAGCGGTTCGGGGTAGCCGGACCATCCGCGCAGGAGTACGCAGGCCCCACAGCGATCGAGGCGCGCGCCGAACATATCGGGCCAGTCAACAATCGCTTTCGAGGCCAGTTCCCCGTTCGGATCCGCCGGATGTCGGCGCTCGACGATCGCATCCCACGATTGGCGAGGACTCAGCCCCGTGAGCAGGCGACGGAGCGTAGCCCGACCAATTCCGAGAGCCGCAATGGCAGCGGCGAAACCCGATTCTTCCGAACCGATTTCAGATCCATCGGCGACGACTTGGCGGGCGGGCGAGCTCATCGAGGCCTACCCGGGCAACAGGACAGAACGAGCCGACCTGAGGTGCATCGCCTCTGCAACATGACACCGCGAGACCGTCGGGCTCTCCTCCAAGTCAGCGACGGTTCTCGCTACCCTGCGGATCCGGTGCAAGCCACGTGCCGAGATCGCTCCCTCGCGAAGCTTGCGCTCGAGCAACTCTGCGGCCTCCGGCGCGAGAGGAGCCACGTCGTCCAAGACAGACGAGGGAAGCTCGGCATTCGACCTTACGCCTCTAATAGCGGCCATTTTGCGTGCTGCAGCAACGCGTGCGGCGACCCGCGCCGTCGACTCACCCGGTTCACGGCAGAAGAGCTCTTCGGGGCTCGGCCTGGCCGTCGGCACGGCGAGATCGAACCTGTCGAGAAGCGGCCCGGACAGCCGCCGCGTGTACCTTGCACGCATCTGATCGGAGCATCGGCACTGTCCGCGCTGGAGACCCTCGCCGCACGGGCACGGGTTCATCGCCGCGACAAGCTGGAACCGTGAAGGCAGAGCGACCGAGGCCCGAGCGCGGCACAGTCGGATCTCGCCTTCTTCCAAGGGCTGTCTCAGCAAGTCGAGTACCGAGGCGGGGAACTCCCCTAGCTCGTCCAAGAACAAGACGCCACTGTGCGCCAGACTGATCTCGCCAGGGCGAAGCCAAGATGTGCCGCCTCCAACGATGGACACCTCGGAAGCGCCGTGGTGCGGAGCTCGCATCGGCGGGCGCACAGGTAAGCCGCCGCCGGGCACGACCAGTCCGGCGGCCGACTGGATACGGCTCACTTCTAGGGACTCGTCGTGAGTGAGCGATGGAAGAAGACCGCACAATCGCGTTGCGAGCATCGTCTTGCCCGAGCCGGGAGGGCCCACAAGCAGAATGTGGTGACCACCTGCAGCCGCGATCTCGAGCGCCTTTCGCGCCACGAGCTGACCGCTCACGTCCGCAAGATCAGGTCCACATGTCTGTACGACGTCTGACCGGAACGGCTCGAGCGGAGGCCAAGTCCCTCCGCCACGTAACGCCGATACGAGCTCGACGAGGTTCCTTGCCCCACGAACATCGCAGCCACCCGCAAGAGAGGCCTCCGCCGCACATGCTTGTGCGACAACGACGCGGGTGTTCCCCGAAGCCGCTATGGCTGCAACCAGAGGGATCACGCCGGGGACTGGTCTGAGCGCGCCGTCGAGTCCCAGCTCTCCCACGAAGGCCGTGCGCTCCACCGTGTCTGCGGCCAATTCTCCGCATGCGACAAGTAGGCCCACCGCGATGGGAAGGTCGAGACCTGCTCCGCTCTTTCTCACTCCTGACGGCGCCAAATTGACAGTCACGCGTCTGAGCGGCCAGGGGAGACCGCTCGACAGAAGAGCCGCCCTCACCCGGTCGCGCGATTCACGAACCGCGGCGTCGGGCAGTCCGACGACAGTGAACCCCGGAAGTCCGTTCGAGACGTGAACCTCGACCGAGACGGATCTGCCGTCGACGCCGAGGAGCGTCGCGGATGGGATGCAGGCAAGCATGGCCGTCGCCTTTCGTCGCCCGGTTGCACCGGGACTGATCGGTAGGAGGGCCTTCGGCAACGGTCTACTGATGCGACCGCTACCTCGCTTGTTGTTTGGTGGCGCAGGCCAACTCGAGGCGCCTTGCGCACGATAGGCGCGGGGTGTGCCGTTTCATTTCGGATCCGTTCTCACGCTCGAGATCCACTCGTGCACGCGGCCGGCGCCAATCGCGAGCCCGTTCGGAGGGCTATCCGCCTTCGGTGATCCGGATGATCGTCTTGCCGGGGGTGCGCCGGTCGGGGGCGAACGCAGCAGGCGCTTCAGCGAGCGGCGTACTGCCCCAACGATCGGCTTGAGCCGTCCGTCCCTGAGCCGCTGAGCGAGGTCCGCCAGCTGGCAACGGTCGGCTTCGACGACGAAGAAGACAGCGCGCCCGTCCTTGGGTTGGACCGTGGGCACCTTGATGGTGGTGACGAGCGTGCCGCCGGCGCGCACCACCGCAGCCGAGCGGTCGAGGATATCGCCGCCGATTACGTCGAACGCCACGTCAACCTCGCCAGCGTCTTCCAGCTTGTCGGCCTGCAGGTCCAAGAAGGCATCCACTCCCAAGCCGAGGGCTGTGTCGCGGTCCGCCGCCCGACCGGTGCCGATCACTCGGGCTCCGACTTCACGGGCGAGCTGCACCGCGATCGAGCCGACACCGCCCGCGGCCCCGTGGACCAGAACCGTCTCGCCGGTCCTAAGGCGAGCGTGGTCGATCAGCCCCTGCCATGCGGTCAGCCCCGAGATCGGCAGAGCAGCAGCCACGGTGTGGTCGATGTCAGCTGGAAGAGGAGCCAGGTTGCGGGCCTCCACCGAGGCGTACTCGGCCAAGGTGCCGTTACGAGTCCAGTCGGTCACACCGAACACACGCTGGCCGACGGTCAGGCCGGTGGTTTCCGTACCCCAACTCTGCGACGACTCCCGACAGCTCGCGGCCAGGCACGCTCGGAGTCCGGTCGCGCCCGGCGCGGTCGGTCCAGGTCGATGACCAGTCCAGTTCGCCGGGGGTGAACCCGGCAGTATGCACCCGCACGATGACGTCGTTCTCGGCGGCGTGCGGGTAGGCGATGTCCGTCAAAGAGAGGGCACACTCCAGCCGGAAGTGTCGACAACTTCTTGGCGGCGCGAGCAGCGCCACATGCTCCTGTGCAGTACTTCGCGCCCGAGATGACCACCGTGTCGTAGCCAAGTCATCGCCGTCGCCAATCAGGGGATTTGACCTGTGCCTGTCCTGGACTTTTCGGGCTCACCCGACCTCGACCGGGAAGGCGCTCCCGCCATTGCCAGTCGTGTAGTACCAGCCGTCGCCGAGTGCGCCGCTGTAGCCGCTTCCCCAACAGTCCGCCCCGCCAGAGGTCAGCTGGGCGCAGTATCTGAAGAAGCCACCGACCAGGCTCGTCACCCCGGTGAGCGTCCCGGTCCCTCCGACACCGTCGACGGCCACGGGGGACAAGCTGGTGTATGGGTATTTCGCGTAAAAAGTGCCGTCACCCAGTTCGCCGTTCTCGCCGTCCCCCCAGCAATCCACCCCGCCCGAAGTGATCAGGGCGCAGTAGCCCTGGAAGTCGCCGACCAGGCTCTTCACCCCTGTGAGCGTCCCGGTCCCTCCGACACCTTCGACGGCCACTGGGGTGAACCCGACTGCGGTGCTCCCGTTGCCGAGATCGCCGTAAAAGCCGTATCCCCAGCAATCCACCCCATCCGAGATGAGAAGGGCGCAGTAACCCTCGAAGTCGCCGTCGCCGACCAGGCTCGCCACCCCCGTAAGCGTCCCGGTCCCTCCGACACCTTCGACGGCCTCGGGGGTGTCGCTGCCAGAATTACCCCCGTTACCGAGCTGGCCATCGTCGCCCGACCCCCAGCAGTCGACCCCGCCCGAGGTGAGCAGGGCGCAAAAGCTGTAGGCGTCGCTGGCCAGGCTCGCTACCCCCGTGAGCGTCCCGGTCCCTCCGACACCGTCGACGGCCACGGGGGTGTCGCTACCGCAGTTCCCACTCCCAAAGTCGCAGGCCGTGTAGTCGATGCCGTTGCCGAGCTCGCCGTATCCGCCGAAACCCCAGCAGTCCACCCCGCCAGAGGTGAGAAGGGCGCAGTAGTTGCCGTATTCTTGTCACCGCCGATCAGGTTCGTCACCCCGCTGAGCGTGCCGGTTCCTCCGACACCCTCGACAGCGACCGGAGTGGGACTCCCGTAGGACGAGCTGGTGTAGAACGTGCCGTTGCCGAGTTGGCCCTGCTCACCGTAACCCCAGCAGTCCACCCCGCCAGAGGTGAGAAGGGCGCAGTAGTTGCCGGCGCCGCCGACCAAACTTGTGACGTCGGCAAGTGTCCCGGTTCCTCCGACACCCTCGACGGCTACGGGGTTGGCGCTATTGGAGAAGGTGCCGTTGCCGAGCTCGCCGTAGTTGTTGGCTCCCCAGCAGTCCACCTCACCGGAAGTAAGAAGGGCGCAGTAGTTGCCAGGGCCGCCGACCAGTCTCGCTACCCCAGTAAGTGTCCCGGTTCCTCCGACACCCTCGACGGTTACGGGGTTGGCGCTATTGGAGAAGGTGCCGTTGCCGAGCTCGCCGTCCGCACCGTAACCCCAGCAATCCACCCCGGAAGAGGTGAGTATGGCGCAGTAGCCGGTAGCGTCACTCACGACACTCGTCGTGTCGTCCAAGGGTACGTAGACATCGAAACACTGGTTTGTGGTGGTGTACGAGCTGGCTTCGTAGTTGGAGTCGCCCGAGTAGTAGCCGGCGAAGCACCAGTATCCCGTTGAGCTCGCAGTGAAGGACGCCGACGAGGCACTCGAGGTCTTTCCGGATTCCGCGGTGACAACCACCGGGCTGCCCACCGGGTTCGCCGTTGAAGTGCACGGCTCGGGGGTCACTGTCGGACCGCACTCGTAGAACGTGACAGTGCCCGTCGGATTGCCACGGTTGCTATTGCCTTTTACGACAGCACTGTCGCTGTTGTCGGACCCGATCCCGATACCCGAGCTCGAGGGAGTCGCGGTCGTAGACGAGGAGTCC
Organism: uncultured Acidimicrobiales bacterium; assembly: GCA_963801315.1. Classification (GTDB taxonomy): domain Bacteria; phylum Actinomycetota; class Acidimicrobiia; order Acidimicrobiales; family CAVXTF01; genus CAVXTF01. Next base: position 1,015,786 of record CAWDEI010000007.1, read on the forward strand.
AAGCCGACCGTGAACTCGGTGGCGCTCTTTGCTGTACCCCCGGCCGTCTTCACCTCGATATAGCCAGTCGAGGCCGCGCCTGGAACCTGCACCCTGATCTTGGTGGAGTGGTCGGAGATGATGCTCGCGACCTTTCCATTGAAGGTCACGCTGATGGCATATTCCAGATTGGTGCCGCTGATGGTTACCTTGCTCCCGGCGTTTCCAGAGGTGGGGCTAAAACTCGTGATCTTCGGCTTGGGAGTCGAGGCTGAGGCTGCCAGCGGCGAAACGCCACAAACCGAAACGATGATCAAACCAGCCAGAAGGATCTTGCGCTTCATGAGTCCACCTCCGCCGTCGTCCCGGCCAATCGTTCGGACAACAGCCTGACACCCTTCGCGGTCTCCGCGCTTCGCCCGGGCCTCCCGCAAGCCTTTTCCCTGCACCCAGGTACTCGCTCCGCATCTCGACCGCTTGCTGGCTTGCCCCGGCCTCTTCCTTCCCCCGGGCCCATATCCACGGTCCCCGTACCCAGCCTGCTGCTTGCCCCTCTCCCCCTCCCCCCAAACAAGTAGGGGCCATGGACACGGCTCGTCCCGGGCACGAACGCGACGACGGCCCGGCGTCACAGGCTCCCGAGGGAGCAGCAAGACCCTTCTAGGAACGCAGAACTCATGGAGAGCTTGGTAAACGTACCTGCGAAGATGCGAAGCACCTACTTGAAGAAGCAGGCGCTCTGTGGGCAGAACGTTGGCGATCCCGTCAAGCGCGTGTCACTCGACATCCGTCCAATGAGGAGCCCAATGCTCATTATTGATGGTGTTGTCGCAAAGGCTTCAAACGGCTTCATCTCAAGCCCGAGCTTTGGTCCTCACCAGATCGGTAGGGTGCCGCTGTGATTATTGACCGAGTCGAGATCAGGTCGTGGAACGAGGGACAGTGGCCATTCACGGTTCCTGCCATTCTGGCGCTCGCTCAAAGAGGGCTCGACCTCGAGCGGCCCGTCACGTTCTTCGTCGGCGAGAACGGAACCGGCAAGTCGACCATCGTCGAGGCCATCGCCGAAGCATTCAAGATCGACGTACGGGGCGGACATGGTGGTCGCCGGTACGTTTCGATCGAAGCGGTCGGTGTGCTTAGCCCCCTCATCCGGCTGTTGCCCCCAGCCGGCGCGCGACGCAAGACCAAAAGCTTCTTCTTGCGGGCGGAAACAGCCAAGGGCGTTCTCGAATACATGACCGATGTGGGGGTCGAAGGCTACGGTGAGAGCAACGCCGCCGAGGTCAGCCATGGCGAGTCCTTCCTGCAACTACTGGCGGGAAGGTTCACGGAGCAAGGGCTTTACCTTCTCGATGAGCCCGAGGCGCCGTTCTCGTTCCGCTCGTGCCTCGCCCTCATCGCCGTCCTCGCAGACCTTGCCCGATCCGGTAGCCAGGTCATCTGTGCGACCCACTCGCCCATGCTCACTGCTCTACCTGGAGCCCAGATCCTGGAATTGTCTGACGAGGGCATCGTCAGCCGGGAATGGAAGGATCTTGAACTGACAGCGAACTGGCGTCATTTCCTGGAGTCGCCAGACATGTATCTGCGCCACCTCTTGAACGACGAAGAGAGGCACTCGCACCAGATCGGCTAGCCGAAGAGATTCGCGCATCGACACGAGTTATGCTCGGCACGGAGTTCGCCGACTGGAATCCCCAATGGCGAACGTCGCAAGACGGGAGGTCCGGATATCCAATGAGGTATCGGCGACCACTCGGGATTCTCGTTGCGACCTTCGCCGTCGTCGTCGGTTTGCTGTTGGCGCTGGCCATCACGACGGGAGGCAAGGATTCCAAAGGTGCCGGTGCTCGGCACGGATCGCCTGGCAATCCACTTCGTCCAGTCCTCACAGCACTGACCACGACTACCGGCGCAGAGAGCTTCGCCTTCGACTTCTCAACTACCTTCCAACCTGGGACCGAGTCGGATCAGCAGGTATCCTCGCCACCGACTACGACCAACGGCGACGGGGTCGTCAATCTGAACCCCTACGTAATGCTCAGCGCCAACTCTGCTGACAGCAGCTTTCCCAACGTCACTGCGGTCGTGGATGACACCGACGTGTGGGAGTTCGGTGCGGGTGATTACGGAACGCAGGGTTCCGGTGGTGCTGCGCCGGGGAGTCCACTTCCAGGCTTCGCACAGCTAGTCGAGGGCAGTCTTGGTCAGGGCCAAGGGGCGCTGGCAATGATTGCGTTGGCCAATCCGAGTGGTCGCTTGAGCTTGGACCAGAACATGGTGACCAGTGTTCAGCAGGTGGGAACCGGAAGCGTTGACGGTGTGCCCGTCACCAACTACCGAGTCTCAATCGATCTTTCCCGAGTACTGGATCAGCCGGGACTCAGCAGCGACCAGCAGACCGCCATGTCCCAGGCGTTAGCCGTACTTGGCAGCCAAGGCTACGAAGGAACGAGCGAGATCGTCTCTATTGACGCTCCGGGGTTCATACGAGAGGTGAAATCCGTAGCGTCATTCTCGAATGGCGGTTCGATGACCAGTGACACCACCCTTTCTGAGATTGGATGTGCAGGAACCGTGACACCTGGGGATCCCGTTCCGTCCCCGCCACCGCCAGGATGCGTGTCATCTGACCAACCAGAATCGGGACTTCCAGGTGCCCCCACGACAACGTCCAGTTCGACAACGACAACTTCGAGTTCGACTACGACCACGTCAACCCCTCCTCCGACGACATCGACCACGACGGTGCCCGTCCCAACTCAGAGCGCGGCTCTCTGTTCCGTGTCTCAGCTGGCGGTCAGTGCCACCCGAGAGAGCGGGGCAGCGAGTCACATCGGCATCGTGGTGGCGTTCAAGAACACCGGAACTCAGTGCTCCCTCGATGGCTACCCGACAGCGTGGTTCGTTGATGCTGCCGGTCGTCGGCTGGGGGACGTGTCGATCCATCAGGGCGGTAGCGGTCGGCTTGTCCTGCTTTCACCTGATGGAACTGCGAGCACGACCGTGTGGACGGCTGACCCCCTCATGGTTGCTGGAGGTTCCGTTGGTGCGTCGTGTCAACCCGAGCCTGCGACTGGTATCGCCCTGACCCTCCCTGGACAGCCAACCGTTGTCCTTACCCCGATCGTGGTCAGCGTCTGCACGGCTTATCCGGCGTTCGTCACGACTACGCCGATAGCTGCGGGAACTCAGGAGAGCGACGGGTACTAGCTGGCGTTACGGCGGTGCCACTTCTTCTTCACAGATTCACTTAATTCGTCACAGATTCAATGTCCTGGAGGTGCCCGTCCCTGGGGATCGGCCCATACCGATCAGCGCAAGATATCTGCGACATGCGCGGGTGGGCGCCGACCAGCGGCTCGAGGCACGCGACGTCTCTATCATGGGGCCAATGGGTTCGGTCAAGCAGTTCCAAGTCACTTTCGACTGCGCAGATCCCGAGCGAGTCGCCCGTTTCTGGTGCGAGGCGTTGGGATACGTCGTACCGCCGCCACCGGAGGGGTTTGCTACTTGGGACGATTTCGATCGCGCGCTGCCGCCCGAGCATCAGGGTGCAGCGTTCGCATGCATTGATCCCTCAGGAGTGGGCTCGCGAATGTTCTTCCAACGCGTTCCCGAAGGCAAGGTCGTCAAGAACCGGTTGCATCTCGACGTGCGGGTCGGCAGCGGGCTCGTGGGCGAAGAGCGCCTGGCCGCACTCGAGGCCGAGTGCGCACGACTGATCGCGCTTGGCGCGGTACGCGTGCGGCTACTGCCCGCCGATGGAGTCGACGAGTCGTGCATCGTGATGCAGGACATCGAGGGCAACGAGTTCTGTCTCGACTGAGTCGTGGGTTCGAGAACGTCCCAGACCAACTCCGTGTCAGCAAGACAGGCCGCCGCTGATCGAAGCCACGGCCGCCGCATAGTGCTCGTACACCCGTTGATTGGGGTCGGCGTCGAAACTTCTGGTTGTGATAGCCGCCACCTCAGGAGGCGCGGCTTCACCCGACAGAGCCCATGCAGCCTGCCGGGCAGCACCGTTGGCCACATACTCTCTCGGTGCTGGCACGAGCACCGGAAGACCGAAGATGGTCGGCGCGATCTCACACATCGCACGCGAATGTGCACCCCCGCCGACCAGGACGATCCGATTGCCATCGACGCCAACACTTCTTAAGGCTTCGAGACCGAAGTTGAGCCCGCATAGGACGCCCTCGACGGCTGCACGCGCTATGTGTGCCGGCGTGGCGTTGCTTCGGCGAAGACCGTGAAGGGACGCCGAAGCATCTGGCAGGTTAGGACTGCGCTCACCATCCAGAAAGGGTACGAACACAACACCCCCGGCGCCCGAAGGAGCAGACAGGGCAAGCTCGGAGAGTCTCTCGAGTCCGACTCCGAGCATTCGCGCCGTGGCCGTCAATACGGGAGCGGCGTTCAGTGAGCATACAAGCGGAAGAAAGTGACCCGTTGCATCAGCGAATCCGGCGACCAATCCCGAACCGTCGGACGTCGCGACATCACTGACTCCACTCACGACCCCTGACGTCCCAATCGAGACGATAAGGTCGCCGGTGCCAACCCCGAGACCGAGTGCAGTTCCCATGTTGTCCCCGGTGCCAGCACCGATGAGCGCTCCGGTTGCGGTGTGCCCGATCGACCCGGCCGGGCCCAAGACCTTTGGAACAGCGACGTCGGCTCCGAATGCTCTTTTCAACAGATCGAACCGATAACACTCATCGAAAGGCGACCAGTAGCCGGTTCCACTTGCGTCACCCCTGTCGGTCGTCAGGGCGTCCAGACTGGTCGCACCCCCGAGACGCCAGGTCAGCCAGTCGTGCGGTAAGCACACTGCCGCCACGCGCCGGGCGTGCTCCGGCTCGTGTGTGGCGAGCCAACGTAGCTTGGCGACAGTGAAGGAGGCGGTCGGAACACTTCCGACAGAGTGCGCCCACGCGTCGGCACCAAGCTCATCGACGAGCTCTGCCGCTGCGTCCGCCGAGCGGAGGTCGTTCCACAACAGCGCCGGGCGCACCGTTTCGCCGGTATCATCCAGGCAGACCATGCCGTGTTGTTGGGCCGCGATGGACACCGCGTCGACGTCGCCGAGCCCCCCTGCGCGCTCAACTGCGAGTTGGAAGGCGAGCCACCACTCGGTTGGGTGAACCTCCGTGCCCGAAGGGTGTTCGGCCTTTCCCTCGCGGACAACTGCACCGGTGTCGAAGTCGCACACGACAACTTTGCACGACTGGGTGGAGGAGTCGACGCCCGCGACCAGCGCCACCTCTATCGGGAACCCAAAATATGCTCGACCACCAACTGCTCTATCCGGGTGATGCCGTAGTCCCGGTTGCCGGCCTCTTCGATATCAAAGTCCTCGAAGGCGGATCGGTCCGCCAGCAGGTCGTCCGCGCTCTCTCCATCGGACAGCGTCGGTGTCGACAGACCAGGAACGCGTGACGCGTCAAGGGCATCTTGAACTTCGGGATCGGCGCGGAAGGCAGCTGCGCGCTCCTTCAGCATCAGATAAGTACGCATGTTGGCAGCGGCTGAGATCCAGACCTCGTCAGCACTTTCGGTGCGAAGAGGTTTGTAGTCGAAGTGCCGTGGACCGTCATAGGCCGGTCCACCTGCAAGGCCACCGTTCTCGAGAAGATCGACCAGCCCGAAGGCGCTGATCAGATCGCCATGGCCGAAGATGAGATCCTGATCGAACTTGGGCCCACGTTGACCGTTGAGATCGATGTGGAAGAGCTTTCCGTGCCAGAGAGCTTGCGATACCCCGTGCACCACATTGAGGTTCGACATCTGTTCGTGGCCGACCTCGGGGTTCACTCCAACCATGTCCGCATGCTCGAGCGTCGTTATGAACGCAAGGGCGTGCCCGACTGTCGGAAGCAAAATGTCGCCGCGGGGCTCGTTCGGCTTGGGCTCGAGGGCAAACCTTATGTCGTAGCCGCGCCCGATGCAGTAATCGGCAAGAAAGTCGAGCGCCTCGCGATAGCGGTCGAGGGCCGCACGCACGTCCTTTGCCATATCGACCTCAGACCCTTCACGCCCGCCCCAGAAAACGTACGTCGAGGCCCCAAGCGACGCAGCGAGATCGAGATTGCGCATGACCTTGCGCAACGCGTAGCGGCGGACATCGCGATCGTTGGCCGTTAGCGCGCCCTCTTTGAACACAGGGTGAGTGAAGAGGTTTGTCGTGACCATCGGAACGACGAGCCCGGTCTCGTCCAAGGCCCTAGTGAATCGCTTGATGTTCGCCTCGCGTTCTGAAGCACTGCTACTCGAAAGCCCGAGGTCATCGTCGTGGAACGTGACACCATAAGCGCCGAGCTCGGCCAACCGGTGAACAGCCTTCACCGGATCCATCGGCAGACGCGAGGCATCACCAAAGGGATCGCGGGCCTGCCAACCGACAGTCCACAGTCCGAACGAGAACTTGTCTTCCGGGCTCGGGTGGATGGTCATCGGATCTCCCTTCATCGCATATGTTGCTCCGTTTTCTGGCCGTCGAGAGCCGCCAGCCCCCATGTCGTCATGACGGAGTCGAGATGCTGCCCCCGAGATCGTCGTTCACGGGCCCGGCGACATACACCCAGCACTCGATCCCCGAGCCAAGTCTGGCCAGCACCCGCCGATAGTCGTCCACTTCGTACTCGTCTGCGGCAGCGAGCTCCGACGTGCTCAGCGTGAAGACGGTTCCAGTCACCGAATCGCCGGGATCCCCCGTATGACTGACGATCGGATGCCGGTCCGAGCCGCTTGTCGCCAACACATCGGGGTCGGTGATCGCCACCCAGGTCGTTCTGTATCCCGGAAGGACATCGGCAGTCCCGTCGAGAAGGCGGCCAAACGTCGAGATCTGGACGTTCCCCTGTTGCAGGGTGCCGTAGGAGAAGAGCCGCACCGAATCGCCCTCCCGGCCGCCGATCCGGCGGAGCCCCAAGCGTTCCGGATCGTTGTTCGAGATCACGATGCCGGCCAGAGCCGCGGGATCGACCTCCCCGGGATACTTCGGGTAAGCGTCGGAACCGACATGGCTGGTGTCGACGAATATGACCTCGTCCCACACGTCACGGGACTCACCCAGTTGGAGGATTCCTTCGACGATGAGCACCGCTGCTTCATCCGGCTCCACTCGGTCTGGACTCCGAAATTCGTCGATGGCGAGTCGGATCGTCGTGCGTCCTCTGGCACGGACGGCGGCTTCGACCTCATTTGCGAGAGCGGATTTCACGTCGCACTCGATCCCGTCGACGGCCACCCGCACGAGGCGAGCGGGTCTCAGGACGACGAGGTGGTCCGCGATCCGTCTGGCGATCCTGCGAACCTTGTTGCCGGTCATATCTCCGGGTTTGAGCAATCCGGAGGGTCCCCGGGGTCGATTCACCGACATGCTGGGACGCTTTCGAAGGCGCCAGAGGCGGTCCCCGTGTCGTGGTCGCCTGAAGACAGCCTGGACTGTGGAACAAGGTTTGGCGGGGTATCGCTCACGGATATCACCTGCGCTAGAAGTTAGAGGACTCGCAGCCAAGGGGCGTGAACATGACGATTGAATCTTCCCAGGTAGACTTGGCGCTGCCACGTCCCGTGGGTTTCGTCCTCGGAGGCGGCGGCAGTCTTGGAGCTGTTCAGGTCGGGATGCTCGAAGCCTTGACGGAACGGCGTGTTACACCGGATGTGGTCGTTGGGACTTCAGTCGGATCACTCAACGGCGCGGTGATCGCACTCGATCCGACCAGCGCAGCGAACCGCTTGTCCCATGCCTGGGCACGAATCACCCGACACCAGATCTTTCCCGGTGGGCTGCTCGCGCAGGCGCGGACGCTAGAGCGGTCGAAAACCCACATTTTCCCGAACACCGGTCTCGTCCAGATCGTGACCGACTTCCTCGGTGCGACGACGACCTTCGATGAGCTCCGCCTTCCCTTCGCTGCCGTCGCGACCGACATCGCAACCGCAGCTCCTTACGTCATCCACGCCGGAGTTTTGCTTCCCGCACTGCTCGCCAGTGCGGCGATCCCCGGCATCTTCCCACCCGTCGATCTTGATCGGCGGCGTCTTTACGATGGCGGAGTAGTGGCCAACGTCCCGCTCAGGCAAGCCTTGGCGATGGGTGTGGGCTCCCTCGTGGTGCTCGACTGCACGTTCCCGGGCCACCTCTTACCCCCGCCCGAGTCTCTGCCAGAAACCGTTCTCTTTACGGCCATGATCACGATGCGTTCCCAGACCCTCCTCGAGGCGCCCTTGGTGGCCGCCAAGGTTCCGGTCGTCTACCTACCGGGTCCGGTCGCCTGCCGATGCTCGCCGTTCAACTTCAACTTCACCCAGATCCTTATCGAAGGCGCCTATGAGGCCGCCCGCTCCTTCCTCCAAGACCTCCGGATCGACGGTCCCGGTCTCTACGGATCCCCTTCGGGACAGTGAACGCCCGCCGAGGAGAACGGACTTCTCGTCACGACGTCGACGTGAGCCCCTTCAGACGTCCCCACGGCGAAGAGGAGAGATCCCCCGCATTGCCGACCTCCGAGACGTTCCGTGGAACTCCGGATGCCGCGTCGACCAACGACAACCTCCAGGTGGCGAAGCCCGGAGGGAACCGATAGTTCGACGGCGTGGGATGAGGAAAGGAATACGGTGGACCGTCTTGCAGGACGAGCCAGACGAGTTCCCCGTGCCCGCACAACTCCGAGAAGCACTCGGCAAAATTGGGGTCGATTGCGGCCACACTCGCGAGTGTCACGAGCTTCGCCTCAACCCTGATGTGAGGGCCGTCTGCGTACTTCGCAAGGATCGACCGAGGCACGGCCTCAGTGGGGATCTTCGACCGGCCGGTCGCGTTAGCTGGACCCGTCGAGCCAAACAGGAGGCCTATAGCGAGAGCTGCTGCTGAGAGGCAGATCACGGCAGGGATGCCCAACGTTCGGCGTAACGGCCAGCGGTGGTCGACGTTCCTCATGGTGTGTGCTCCATTCTCGGCGACGGCGGGGCGAGCCGCCGCGTCTGACGTGGCTCGAAGCCGGCTCCCCTTCCGATATAGATGACGCACGAGAACGGCATTTGGTTCACTGGCGAGCTGCGAGCGTCCGAATCAAGTAGCGGGGACGATCGCCACCCCGAGTGGATACTGACCGGTCGAAGGTGCGCCCACGATTGTGCCGTGATGGATGACGGTCGCATCGTCGGAGGCGGCATTCGCGCAGTAGACCCAGCCGTCCGCCACTCCTACCCCGTCGGGGTAACCCCCTGTGGGCGCCTCCTCGACAAGAGCGAACCGACGCAAGTCCACCTTGAGCAGGAAGCTGGAACCGGAGGCGGCCACCCAGGCGGACGCTCCGTTGGCGCTGATCGCGAGCGCCTCCGGGCTGCAACCAGGGTCCCCCTGCTTTCTGCACTTGAACTTGAGTCCCTTGCCGACCGAGTCCGACGGCACCGAGACGGGGATGAGCTGGGCGCCGACGGCGTCTGTGACGTAGAGGGTCTTACCGTCGGGCGCCATCGCCATGGCCGACGGCGCAGTGCCTGCAAGGCCAATGGGCGCGAGAGCATGCGGAGACGCCGATGCGATGTCGACAGGGGTGATGCTCGCCTCGTTGCTGTTGGCGCCATACGACCCGACGTACGCGGTGGTGCCGTCGGACGAGATCGCCAATGACTCGGGGGCTCGGCCCACCTTCACCGGCTTCGACACCGCCGCGTCGGCAAGGGTGATCCTGACGATCTGGTCTCCCTTGGGTTCGCCGACGCCGAGAAGGTCGACCACCGCATATCGGCTGTCGGGCGTTATCGCGATGGCGAATGGTCCGAATCCCACCTTGATCGGCGCGCCGGGTGTTGCGGTCGCAAGGTTGATCGGCGTCACGGTGTCGCCGGGCGCGCCGAGGTACCCGAAGTCCGCAACGTAAGCCGTTCGACCGCCGGGCGCCACTGCGATGCCGGCTGGACCCGGTCCGACACCGCTGATCGTTCGGACGACTTTCACCCCACGGAGCACGCTGATCGTGCTCGCTTGATGAATTGGTGATGTACGCCGTGGGGTCGGGCTGGGATCCGACACTGGCGCCCGTTGCTTGAACTCTGGTTGCACCCGACGCGGGCTCGGTGCCGACAAACGTCACAATCAGCGCGATGAGTCCGCAAACCCTGAAGAACACCCTTACGGCGGCCACCGTCTTCATCGACACTCCCGGCATCTCGTGCTCCAAACTAGGCCCCTGTCCCTGAACGCTGTCTTACACACCGCAGCGCGCCGGATGGTTTATTTCGCAAACGATGTACCCGCCACCCGCAGGTGGCCCAATCGGTAGCGGGCGCAGTCACCGACGACGGCCTGCCGAGCAGAGACGTGGGTTTCTTGCGCCTTGGCTCAACCCCCTGCCGTCCTGCGGTGTGTAACTCTGCGTGACGATGACCAGGGGCGAGTTCGGCGAGCGATCATCCAAGGCGTCGTGGCCACGCCGTGCCTCAGGCCCCGGTTCGACGGAAGGTTTCGAGAGCTTCTTCCGCAAGAGCTATCCGACGCTTGTAAGGCTCCTGTCGGTAGGTGCCGACGACGTCGACGATGCGGTGCAGGAAGCTTTCTTGGAAGCCCATCTTCATTGGGACCGGATCGCGAATTACGACGACCAGGTCGCATGGGTGCGGCGCGTTGCGATCCGACGACTTCAGAACCGCCACCGAGGCAGGATCCGGGGTCTGCGGGCCGTCCTGCGCCTCGGTCAGGACGGCCCGCTGCCCGCGACATCCGAGGTGAATGTTGATCTGGTCGCCGCCGTCCGGCGCCTTCCGGCGCGCCAGCGGATGGCGGTTGCGCTCTATTACTACGGCGACTTCGCCCTCAACGAGGTTGCCGACGCAATGGGCGTCACCGAGGGGACCGTCAAGGCTTGCCTGCACGCAGCGAGGGCACAACTACGGGGTTTCATGGAGGACGGCAATGACGCCTGACGCATCGCGCTCCGATGAGTTCGGCCCGCCTCCGGCGGGTCTCAAGCAAGCGCTCGCCTTGATGGCACGCGACGACATCCAGGTCGACGCTGCCTGGAAGACGCACATGAACAGGGTCCAGCAACGTCCGCACTCGTCGGAACGAGTCATATCCGAGGGCCGCCCGTTTGGCCGGCGCTCCGCGCTTCCTCCGATCGTTTGGACGGCTGCAGTGGTGATCGCCATCGTGATCGCGATCATCGGGTTCCGGGTCGTCGGTCCGTCACACAGGATCGTCACGCCCTCGCATCACGGATCCTCCACCACGCATACGACCAACCCGACGGTTCCACCGAGCAGGACGACGGTGCCGCCGCGCAGCAGCACCCCAGCGGCTTGGGGCCTGGTTGCGCCATACGGACAGGCCGGCTTCAGCGGTCCGGCGGTCTGGGACGGCACAGAGTTCATCGTCGACATCGGAAACGGTGACGAGGCTTACAACCCCACTTCCGGCACATGGCGGTCGTTGCCGCCACCGCCGGCAAATCGCACCGACCCGTTTGCGGTGTGGACGGGCCAGCAACTCCTCGTCTTCGGCGGAACAGGTGGAGATTCCTTCCCGGCGAACCTACCCGAGACCGGCGGCGCCGCCTTCACTCCGAGCACAGACACTTGGACTCCCATCGCTTCGATGCCGTCCGCATTCGCCACGACAGGCCTTAGTGGAGGCGCGGTCTGGACCGGATCAGAGGCCGTCGTCTGGGCGACGGACGGGACAGCCGAGCTGGTCGCTGAATACGACCCTGCCAGCAACGCGTGGCGCATGCTTCCGGCCTCCGGCATGCCGGTCAGCAACGGTGCGGCCGTGCAGGTGTTCTGGACGGGCGCGAGGGTGCTGGTCTGGAAGGCGACACCTGCCGGCTACCCGGTGCCGAAGTTCGCATACGGCGCATTGCTCGATCCGACGACAGGGGTGTGGACCGCGGTAGCGCCTCCGCCGGTCGTGCTCGGCGGCTACGGCGACGCTGTCACGTGGACGAGCGACGGTCTGTTCGTGTGGTCAGGCCAAGAGAGCGGTTCGGATTCTCAGTTGTACGGCACGGGAGCGATGTACGACGCCGCCACCAACAGCTGGACGACGTTGCCTTCGTCGCCACTTGCGGACCGAGTTGGAGCAACAGCGATCTTCACCGGCCGGCAGGTACTGGTCTTCGGCGGCGGAGTGTCGGCCTCAGGTGCGAGCATCCAGCTCGCAACGGACAACGCGAGTTACGACCCAGCGACCAGAGCATGGAGCTTGCTGCCATCTGCCCCGCCGTCTTCGCAGATCGCCGGCGATACGTTGGCAGCGGCGACGGCACGCTGGTTCGCCTTCGGCGCATGGGACGGAACCAGGGCGATCGTCCTGGGTGGGAATGCCGACTCGCACAGCCAGGGGCTGTTCGACGGGTTCACATTCAAGCCGGCGACCTGAACCAAGACGTGAAGACCGGATGGGCGCAAGCAAACCCGGTGCCGACTCAGGGAGAGGGATGCTTCCCTACGGTCCATGTGCGATCGAACCAACGTTGGATGCGGCTCGAACCGAACTCCACCTTCTGCGACAAGAGCTCCACTGAAGGACCCTCGAAATTGCCGGCAGGAGCCTCACCCGCAAGAAACGTGACCTCGACGGTTGCGACGCGATCGGCACCGAACGCCAGATAGCAAATCCCACGACCGTCGTACGTTTCAGCCTCACCGCTGCCGGAGTAGTCAGCGATTATCCGCTCTGCGACCACCGACGCCTGCCCCTCGGCGAAGACACCCGCCTTCGGAGTCCCTACGCTCGTCACGTCGCCGACCGCGTACACGCCGGGAAACGCGGTCTCCAGGGTCATCGGATTGACCGGGACCCACCCGTCCACGGTCAATCCGGATTCCTCGACGACCACTGGCGCCCGGTGCACCGGCACGCCGAGGAAGAGGTCATACGGCATCTCGGTGCCGTCGCTCAGCATCGCGACTTTCCGGTCCGGATCGAGAGAGCTCACCGATCGCCCGGGGTGCCACTGGATCCCACGCTCGGCAAATGCGACGAGCAGAGCCTCAGACGCTGCCGGCGAAGGTGGGATCGGGACACCGAAGGGCATTACGAGCGAGATCTCGGACGCGTCACGAATGCCACGTTCGCTCAAGTAGTCGTGCATCAGCAGGACGGACTCGCTCGGTGCCGGAGGACATTTGAAAGGAGTGGAGGTCACCCCGACGACGACCTTGCCACCACCGAATTCCTCCAGCACCTCGCGCAGAGCGAACGCGGAAGCCACCGAATAGAACTCGTGACCGGATTCTGTGAGCCCCGGAGTGGCCGAGGCATCGAGATCGGCCCCGAGAGCTACGACCATGATGTCTGCGCCGAAGCTCCCGACATCGGTCTCGACGCGCTTCAGCGAGGGGTCGATGGAGCGGATCGTGGTCTGGACGAACTTCAATCCGGGCTTCACGAGATCCCGGTAAGGATGGACCACGGCCGACGCCGGAGCATGCCCGAACATGACGTCGAGTTTCGAGAAACCGAATATGAACCCGTCGTTGTGGTCTATGAGAACGAGGTCGAGATCGTCACCCAAGGCTTCGGACAATCTCGTCGAAAGCTCTAGACCTCCGAACCCCGCGCCCAGGACCAGCACCCGCATAAGCCGAGAACTCTAAGTCCGGATGACGGCGCGGGCCACTGGATCGAGCTCGGCGGTGGCCTAGCTATACCGCGTGTATAAAAAACGTCGATTTTAAATGCCAAGGTCGGTACCGCCCTCGGTGCCGCCCTCGGTGCCGCCGTCCGTAATGCCGGACGGTTGCGTCCGACAGCTGCTCAGCGTCCCCGAAAGTCCGGATCGCGCTTCTCGGCGAACGCTCGCATCGCCTCGGCCGTGTCCTCCGTGGAGAAGTTCACAGTCTGGCAGCGTGCCTCGTTCTCGAGCGCCTCGGCCATGGTCAGCCGAGATCCCTCGTGCAGAAGTCGCTTCGTCATCGACAATGCGAGCGGGGGGCCCTTGGCGAGACGCGAAGCCCATTCGTCGACGAACGCGTCGAGCTCGTCGTCGCGAAGGACACGGTTGACTAAACCCATCTCGAGCGCTTCTGAAGCAGAGAGGATCTCTGCGAAGTAGGAGAGCTCCATCGCCCGGTGGATTCCAACGAGTCGCGGAAGCAACCAGGAAGACCCGCCGTCGATGGACAAGCCACGCCTTGCAAAGATCTCCGAGAATCGCGCGTCTGAACCTGCAACGACGAGATCGCATCCGAGGGCGAGGCTGAGTCCGGCTCCGGCGGCTATCCCCCTCACCTTCGCAATCGTGGGCTTCGGCACCTCGTGCAACGCGAGCATCACCTCGCCCAGGAATTCCATGCGGACCAGGTGCGGATCCCCGGGATCGCCAGAGACTCCCTTCGGATCCGAGATGTCGGCCCCCGAACAGAATGCTCCGCCCGCACCGGTGACGATGAGCACTCGGTCCGCGCGAGAGTGCGCAACCTCGTAGAACAGGTCTCGCAACTCGGTCCACATCTGCCCGTTCGCAGCATTCTTGCGTTCGGGCCGGTTGAGAGTGACCGTGACGACGCCTTCGTCGCGCTCCACCAGGATCGTCTCGGGCATGAGCCGAAACCCTACATTGCCGGCGGGGTCAGAAAGCGCCCTCGATCACGTGGATGGAGAGCTCCCCGCGAACGTCGGTCACCGATGCCACGTCGAACCTGACATCCAAGCCGCCAGAACCCTCAGAAAGAAGCCCCGAGGAGCGTGCCTCGGAGAGAAAGGCGGCCGCGAGGCGGCGCAATCGGCGAACCTTCGCTGCAGTCACGGATTCTTCGGGTGCGCCGAAGCGCTCCGAGCTACGGGTCTTCACCTCGCACATCACGACGAGCTGACCTTGACGGACAACGACGTCGATCTCTCCCGTGGAGCATCGCCAGTTGCGGACCACCAACGAGAAACCGCGAGCTAGGTACCACTGCACGACGGCCTGCTCGCCGCGGTCTCCGAGGGCCTTTCGCCAGCTCCCGCTCAGGTGTCGCGCTCTGGAAGGCGCTCGATGTTCACGTCTCTGAAAGTGAGCACACGGACATTCGGGACGAATCGGGCTGGGCGGTACATGTCCCAAACCCACGCATCCGACAGCTCGAGCTCGACACAGGTGGGCGAGGACCCGTCGCGGACGCTCACCTTGACGTCGTTAGCGAGGTAGAACCTGCGCTCGGTCTCGACGACGTACTGGAACAACGGAAGGACCGTCCGGTACTCCTGGACAAGGGCAAGCTCGATATCGGCTTCGTATCGCTCGAGGTCCTCTTCGCTCATCAGCTCCGCCGCTCTGAGCTCCTCAGGAGCGACGACCGCGTCGTTCCCCCCAACGGTGTGTCGAGCGCGCCGCACGCCTCTCCTTGACCTTGGCCCGCCTTCCGACCCGGTCACGCAGGTAATAGAGCTTGGCCCGCCTGACGTCTCCGCGCGTGAGCACCTCGATCTTGGCGAGGATCGGCGAGTGAACCGGGAACGTGCGCTCTACGCCGACGCCGTAGCTGAGCTTTCTGACCGTGAACGTCTCGCGGCCCCGGCACCCTGCCGGCGGATCACAACCCCCTGGAACGGCTGGATCCGCTCCCGGGTGCCCTCGACGACCCTCACCTGCACCTTCAGAGTGTCGCCTGAAGCAAAATCGGGGATGTCGTCCCGGAGGCTGTCTGCGTCGATTATGTCGGTCGGGTTCATGGCGCGCCTTTCGGCCGTTGTCTACAGGCAGCCGCAGGCACCGGGATAACGACCCGCCCCACCGGGCGCCTGCCACGTAGCCTCGGGACAGCCTTGCGGCCTGGCCAGCCCCGTCGGATGCCACAGGATAGCCGTGGCCGGTCGGGCCCCGCGCCAGACCAAGGATCCCCGGGTGCTCTCAGCCGGAGTCCCGGCCCCCACCGCCCCCGGGGTCGGAGCCCGATTCGAGCCAGGCAAGTAGCTCCCGCTCCTCGGAGGTGAGACCCCCCCGGGCTTCGAGCAGGTCAGGGCGCTTTTCGAGCGTCTGCTTCAGGGCCATCGCCCGCCTCCACCTTGCGATCCGGCCGTGGTCTCCTGACAGCAGAACGTCCGGGACGTCCCAACCCCGAAAAGACGCTGGGCGAGTGAACTGCGGGTACTCCAGGAGCCCCTCGGCGAAGCTCTCTTCCGCGGACGATTCCTCGTTCCCCATCACCCCCGGCAGCAGTCGCACGACCGCCTCTACGACCACGAACGCTGCGGCCTCGCCCCCGGCCAGGACCACGTCGCCGACCGAAAGCTCACCATCGACGAGATGGTCGACGACACGCTGGTCCACCCCCTCGTAGCGCCCGCAGATCAGGGAAAAGCCACCGAGAGAGCGGAGCTCCTCGACAACCGACTGGTCGAGCCGTCGCCCGGCGGGCGACAGCAGGTAAACGGGGCGGGGCGGGTCGACCGACTCGACGGCGCCGAACAGGGGCCCCGGAGCCAGGACCATGCCCGGTCCCCCGCCGAACGGCGCGTCGTCAACCGACCGATGGGCGTCCTGCGCCGTCGAGCGGATGTCGTGGACCCGGATGTCCACCGACCCCGATCGCTTCGCCCTGCCCAGAAGCGATCCGTCGAAGAAGTGGTCGACGAGCTCAGGAAAGATCGTGAAGACGTCTATTCGCACGGGAGGCGCACGCCTAATCGAGCAGGCCCGCCGGTATGTCGACCACGATCCGGCCCGCCGTCTTCTCGACGACGAACACAAGCGGGATCAGCCCGCCGGATTCGAGCTCCAACAGGTCGCTCGCCGGGTTCGCGACGAGGGCGGCCACCGGGCCGAGGTTCCGGCCGTCCTGGTCGAACACCGAAGCGCCAACGAGCTCGTCCACCCATAGTGCGCCGGCCTCTTCGACCGGCGCAGCAAGAAGCGTCCAACCCCGAACTCGCTCCGCCCCGGCACGGTCGGTGATCTCCTCGAAGGTGACGATCCACCGCCGACCGAACGGGCGCGACGCCTTCACGACCAGGTCGGGACCCGCTCCCGGCGGCGCTGAGGTCGACAACGACGTCCCGGGTTCGAGGCGCTCAGCCACGTTGGTCACCAGGTCGACTACCACCTGACCCGCGAGACCGTGGGGCTTGGCGATCCGTCCTATCTCGAGCAGGGCCGGACGGCCCTCCTCGTCGGACGAGCGGCCCGGCTCAGTCGTCGACGAAGTCGACGTTTGTGTCCACCCCGTCGCGCGACCCGGCGACGCGCACGACAGTGCGGATCGCCTGGGCGATCCGGCCGCGGCGGCCGATCATCCGGCCCATGTCCTCAGGTGCGACATGGACACGCATTCGCACGCTGCGACCCGTGTCGTCGACCTCGATCACGACGCCGTCGGGATCGCTCGCCACCTCGCGACAGATGTACGACAGGACCGCATGAGCCGTGCCACCGGCGACGCGGTTCCCGGCCATGTCATCGACCGGCATATCGGTCATGCCTTCGCCTCCACGCCCTTCTTGCCGGCCTGGAACTCATCCCACGCACCGGAGCTCCGCAGCAGCCGCTCCACGCGTTCGGTCGGGAGCGCACCCTGGCGCAGCCATCTGAGGACCTTTTCGTTGTCGATCTCGACCACGGCGTCAGGGTCGGCCGTCGAACGCCCGCGCGGTGCGTACACGCCGAGTATCTCGATGAAACGCCCGTCACGCGGCGACCGGCTGTCGGCCGCCACCACCCGGTATGTCGGCTGTTTGGTCTTGCCCATCCGCATCAGGCGGATCTTCACTGCCACATGTGTCTCCTGGTCTGCTCGTCTTCACGCCCCTGCGGGGCGATTTCTTAACGCCCCTCGAGGCGCCTCGGCGAAAGGGCCGCTCAGCGTGCCCGGCCCCCGCCTTTCGGAGTAACCCGCCCGCCTCGCTTCTTCTTCGAGCCGCCGCCCTTGGGCCTCGGCTGCTGCGCGCGACCGCCCCCGGCGCTCATGCTCCGGTCCGCTCCGGCGGCCGGTAACGATAGCCCGTCCAGGCCATCGGCCCCTGCGTTCAGGCTCGCAACTGCCTGTTTCAGCTGGCCGCTTCCCATCCCGAGCATCCCTCCGAGGGCTCCGGGCGACTTGAGCATGGCCTGGGCCTCTTTGAACTGGCGGAGGAGCTGGTTCACGTCCTGAGTGTCCGTGCCGCTGCCCCTGGCGATGCGAAGGCGGCGCGAGCCGTCCACGAGGGAGGGGTCGTCACGCTCTGCGGGTGTCATCGACCGGATGATGGCTTCGATCTGTGCCACCTCCGAGTCGTCGATCGAGTCGCGGGCCTGCCGCAGCTCTTTCGGCATCCCAGGAAGCAGCGAGATCAGCCCGCCGAGCGACCCGAGCTTCTTCACCTGTTGGAGCTGTTGCGAGGAAGTCCTCGAGGGTGAAGCGGCCCTGAAGAAGCCTCGTAGCTCCGCGCTTGGCGACGTCCTTGTCGAGCTCGCGGTCCGCCTGTTCGATGAGGGAGAGGACGTCGCCCATCCCGAGTATGCGGTCGGCCATCCGATCCGGGTGGAACAGGTCGAAGTCTGCAAGGCGCTCCCCTGTGGACGCGAACACGATCGGCCGGCCCGACGACCTCTTTGACCGACAACGCCGCACCACCTCGCGCGTCGCCGTCGAGCTTCGTGAGGATCACCCCGTCGAGGTCGAGCGTCTCGTGGAAGGCCTTTGCGGTCGCTACCGCGTCCTGCCCGGTCATGGCGTCGACGACGAGGAACGTGTAATGGGGCGCGACCGCCTCGCTCACGCGCCGCACCTCGTCCATCAGGTCGGCGTCTATTGCAAGGCGTCCGGCCGTGTCGACGATGAGAACATCCCGACCGATGCGGCGGGCCTCGGCCAGCCCCTTTGCCCGCGACGGCGACCGGATCCGTCGGCTCGCTGAACACGGGTACGCCTGCCTGCTCGGCGAGGACCCGGAGCTGCTCGACGGCTGCCGGCCTCTGAAGGTCAGCGCCGACGAGCAGGGGATTGCGGCCTTGCTGGCGGAACCATCGTGCGAGCTTGGCTGAGGCGGTTGTCTTGCCTGATCCCTGGAGCCCAGCGAGGAGCACGACCGTGGGGGGTTGAGAGGCGAAACGGAGCTTGAGCGCCTCGCCGCCGAGCGCCCTTCTGAGCTCCTCGTTGACGGCCTTCACCACCTGCTGGCCGGGAGTGAGGCTCTGCGCGAGAGCGGCCCCTGCCGTCCTCTGCCCTGATCCCTTCGATCAGCCCACGAGCGACGGAGACGTCGACATCGGCCTCGAGCAGGCAGCCCGGATCTCGCGAAGCGGCCCGTCGAGGTCGGCGTCCGAGATCCGCCCGCGGCCTCGCAGCCGGCCGAGAATCCCGTCAAGGCGGTTTCCGAGGGAGTCGAACATGAGAAGGCGAGGCTACCAACGTTGGTCCGAGCGACGTTCTGGGCGCTCCGCCGGCGTCACGCCAGCTCACGACACGGCCGATCCCAGGGCCGATCCCACTGGGCCGAGCCCACTGGGCCGAGCCCACTGGGCCGGATCCCATGGTCAGTCGAACAGGGCGTCGACGAACGGGCGGCGTCGAACTCGACTAGATCGTCCGGGACCCTCTCCCAGGCCGACGAGCTTCACCGGGATCCCGAGCTCGCGTTCGATGGCTACGACGATGCCTCCCTTGGCCGTCCCGTCGAGCTTGGTGAGCACGACCCCGGTGACCGCGACGGCGTCGGTGAATTGGCGCGCCTGGATCAGGCCGTTCTGGCCGGTGGTTGCGTCGAGAACGAGGAGCACCTCGGTCACATGGCCCGGCGGCCGGTCGGCGACCCTGCGGATCTTCTTCAACTCCTCGACGAGATTCACCTTCGTGTGCAGGCGGCCGGCTGTGTCTGCGAGCACGAGATCGTGATTGCGGGCCGCCGCACGTTGGACGGCGTCGAAGACCACCGGCGCTCGGGTCACCGCCCTCGGTCCCGCGCACAACCGGAACGCCCGCCCTCTCGCCCCAGAGCTCGAGCTGCTCAGAGGCGGCCGCCCTGAAGGTGTCTCCAGCAGCAAGGATCACCGAGCGGCCGTCTGCGGACTGGCGGCGGGCGACCTTGCCGATGGTGGTCGTCTTTCCGACCCCGTTCACCCCCACGAAGAGCCAGACATTGGGTCGCGCCCTGTTCGAAACCGAGCCCCACGCTGCCCGCAGCGTCGAGCGACTTGCGCATGTCGTCTTTGAGCGCATCGAGGACCGAGTCGGGTCCCTTCAGATCGCCCGAGCGGACCCGCGAACGGAGGTCCTCGATCAGAGCCGGAGTGGTGCTCATGCCGACATCGGCTCGCAGCAGCGCCTCCTCCAGGTCGTCCCACGTCGACTCGTCGACCGACCCGCGGGCACGTAGCGCCCTTATGTACCCGGAGAACGTCCCGCGTGTCTTGCCCATCCGCTCTCGTAGGTCTGGCGGAGCGGCAACTGGTTCGTGCTCGACCGCGGCTCGCGGGCGGTCCGGCCTCTACAGGATGCTTCGGCGGACTGTTTCGGAGCCACTGTTCCTGCGGCGCTCTTGGCGGGGGCTTCGGGCGGAGCCTGGCGCAGCCTCTGGAGGCGCTCTGAGGGCCGCGCCTTTGCGAGGAGCTTCGGGGGGGCCTCGGGCCTGCAACAGGAGGAGCCGCAGAGGCGCGCCGGCGGACCAAGAAGAGTGTCCCACCGAGCAGCACGAGCACGCCGACGACGGCGATGACGATCCAGATTGCGAGCATTGCCTGGCGAGACTACCGGCGCCACCGCGATCCGGCTCGCATCGGGCTGGCGCCGCCCCTGGCCCGACGGGTCCGTACGAGATGCGTCTAGCCGGCCGCCGTCTAGAGAGGTTCAGCTGTCCCAGGTCCACGTTGTTGTGCCCGTTCACTTTCTGGCTCACGACCTTCGACGAGCCTCCGGGGGTCATGGTCACCCCGTAGAGGGCGTCGGCCGACTCCATCGTCCTCTTCTGGTGGCTGACGACGATCAACTGCGCCTCGTCGCGGAACTCGTGAAGCAGTCCCAGGAAGCGGTGCAGGTTGACGTCGTCGAGCGCAGCCTCGACCTCGTCCATCACGTAGAAGGGCGAGGGCCGGCTGCGGAACACGGCGAACAAGAAGGCCAGAGCGACGAGGGACCGCTCGCCTCCCGAAAGCAGCGACAGCTTGCGAACCTGCTTGCCTGCGGGCCGTGCCTCGAGCTCGACGCCTGTGCCGAGGACATCGGTCGGCTCGGTGAGCGAGAGCCTCCCTGCGCCTCCGGGGAACATTGCGCCGACGAGAACCTGGAAGTGCCGGTCCACGTCTTCGAATGCCTCCGCGAAGAGGCGAGCGATCTCGTCGTCGACCGAACGGATCACCTGCTGCAGGTCGCGCCTCGCCGCGCCGGACGTCGTCCACCTCGCGTTCGAGGAATTCATTGCGCTCCTCGAGTGCAGAGAGCTCTTCGGCGGCGAGCGGGTTTATCGGGCCCATCTTCTGGAGCTCGGCGTGAAGCTCGGCGGCCCTCTGCTCGGGTGACCTGCCTTCGGGAAGCTCGGGACACATCGCCGCGATCGCCTCTTCGGGCCGGCACTCGAGCTCGCGTTCGAGCGCCTCGGTTGCCGCCTGGTGCCTTGCTCCGACTTCGGCCAGCTCGACATCGAACGCCTGATGGCGGTCGCGCACCGCCGCAAGCCTTGCATCGGTTGCAACGCGCTGGCGGCGCAAGTCCTCGAGGCGCGCGCCACCTGCGCGAAGCAGCTCCACCTGCCGGTCCCTGAGCTCTTGGAGTTGCTCGGCCACCGACTCCACCCGCGATCGATGGGACTCGACCACGGTCTGGAGCCTTTCCACCGCGACACTGTCGGCGACGATCCTCCGCCTCCGCTCCTCGGCGAGACGGCGCTCCTGGGCATGACCGGAGAGCCTCTTCTCCACATCCTCGAGCCTGGAACCGAGCACTTCGCGACGCTCGGCGAGAGCGCCTGCGCGGATCTGGAACTCGCTGCGGCGGTTCTGGACCGCCGCATTCGCGCTGCGAGTGCCACGTGAGCGACCTCGGCCTCTTGCGGCTCGCGACGTCGCGGTCTCGGCAACCTCTGTGAGCTCGGCCAGGACGCTGCGCATGTCGCTCAGCTGCTCCTCGGCGACGGTCATGCGCATCTCGAGCCCGGCGCGCTCGGGATCGGCTGCGTTCATCTCTTCTTCGATCGCGCTCGCAACCGCTGTCGACTGCTCGATCGACCGCTCGATCGCGCGTTCGCTGCTCGACGCCCGAGAAAGTGCGCTGTTGGCGTCGGCGAGCTCGCGGGCAGCGATGGCGAGCTCGTCTCGAGCGCTCTCCAAATCGGTTACGGCAGCGCCCGCAGACGCTGGCAGCGGCTAGCGCTGCGTCGCGCGCCTGCTCCACCACGGCCGGGGTGAGCCCGCGAGCAGCGAGACCGATGGTCCAACCATCTCCGGAGAAGCAATCTCCTTCTGTGGTGACGAGCGTCAGCTCGGGACGATCGAGGGCCATGTCGAGAGCAAGCTCCCACCCACCCGGCACGACGGCAGTGCCGGCGAGAAGCCTGTCGAGAAGCACGCGTACCTCGGGAATAGCGCTGTGCACGTGCGAGCGAAGTGAATCGGCGCCGCGCGGCAGGTCTGGCTGGCCTCGCTCGAAGGATCGGGTCCGCCGCTCGGCCACCGCCGGGAGCAACGTCCCCGAGACGCTGAGCGACGCGGAGCAGCGCTACCGCGTCCGCCGCATGAGACCCGTCTACCACCACCGACTCGAGCGCGCCTGAGATGGCCGCCGCGAACGCGACCTCGAAGCCCGTGTCGACCTCCACCAGGTCGGCCAGCGCGCCGCGAACGCCGGCAGCACCCGTAAGAGCCTGGCGACCGGCGGTTCCCTGCAAGACCTCTTGGGCGCCGGCAAGGCTCTCCGCTCGCGCGTCCGCCCGGTCGTGCTCGCGTCCGGCGGCCTCGGCGGTGTCCTCGGCGGCCGCGAGACGGCGCTCGGAGTTGCGCACAGCCTGCTCGCACCTCGAGCGGCTCAGCTCGAGTGCGTCGATCTGCGACGCGATCGACTCGAGCTTTTCGGAGAGCTTCCTTTGACTGGTTACCAGGGCCGCAGAGCCGTCGCCTGGTCCCCTCCCTGTGCTCGTGGAGCTGCTCGAGGTGCTCCCGTCGAGTTCCAATGCCTTCAGCGCAGCTTCCAATCGGGCTCCCGCTGCCGCCTGGGCCTGACGGGCGGCGCGGGCTTCCGACTCGTCGCCGAGCCCTGCAGCGAACGGGCCTCGGCTTCGAGGTCCGCCTGTTCTGCATCGAGGAGGGCGAGCTCGGGAGCGAACTGAAGGCTTCTGCGGATGCCTGCTGCGAGCTGCTCTTAGAGATGCGCTGCGTCGGCCTCGAGCGAGGAGACGACGTCGACGTCCGCAGCTGCGACGAGCGCACGCTCGAGAGAGCGGCGGCGTTCGGACGAGAACACCCGAAAGCCCGAGGCAACGTTCCGCCAGTCCCTGGGCTCTGCCGAGCCCCACGACTAGATCCTCGTCGTCTCGCGAGGAGAGCTCTGCTGTGGACTGTCTCTACAGCCGCATCGATGTCGTGGAGCTGCGCTTTAGTTCCGATCGTCTCGTCGCGCAGCTGGTCGCGCGCCTGCGCCGCACTCTGCAGCCTGTCTGTGAGACCGACGAGCTCTCTGCCCGCGAGATAAAGGCGCAGGGCGCGCAGCTCCTCTGCGATCCTGCCGTGGGAGCGCGCTGCCGAAGCCTGGCGCTCGAGTGGCCGTATCTGCCTTCGCAGCTCGCGAAGCAGGTCACCGAGCCGCTCGAGGTTCTCCTCGGCGGCCGCGAGCCGCCGATCTGCACGCTCGCGCCGGCGCCGGTGCTTCAGCACTCCGGCGGCCTCTTCAATCACCGCCCTGCGCTCCTCGGGACGGGCGTTCAGAATCTGGTCGAGCTGGCCCTGTCCGACGATGACGTGCTGGGTTCGGCCCACCCCCGAGTCACTGAGCAGCTCTTGTATGTCGAGCAGCCGGCAGGGCTGGCCGTTGATGGCGTACTCGCTGTCGCCGGACCGAAACAGCGTGCGCGTGATGGTGATCTCGGCGAGTCCGCCCGGAAGGCGGCCGGCTCTGTTGTCGATGGTGAGCGCCACCTCGGCACGTCCGAGAGCCGGTCGGTCGGCCGAGCCGGCGAAGATGACGTCTTCCATCTTCGAGCCTCGAAGCGCCCTCGGGCCCTGGGCGCCGAGCACCCACGCGACGGCGTCCACGACGTTGGACTTTCCGCTCCCGTTGGGCCCTACCACCACCGTCACGCCAGGCTCGAGGTGCAGGGTCACTGGGGTCTGCGAAGGACTTGAAGCCCTTCAATGTGAGCGACTTCAGGAACACCGCGCCACCCTACCGGCCACCATCGCCCAACTGGTGGTCCGGCCGGATGACGGAGTTGGCGGGCTTTTCCGGGTTATCAGGCTTTTTTCGTCTCCCAGAAGATCGTGTCGATCTCCTTGATCGAGTCGAGCAGACGGTCGGCGACCGCCGGGTCGTTGCTCTTCTTCGCCTCACCTGCGGTCTTCGTCGCCTTCCAGAACAGGTCGTGGAGCTGCGGGTGCGCTTCTAGGTGCTCCGGCTTGAAGTAGTCCGTCCAAAGAACCCAGAGATGGTGTTTCACGAGGTCGGCGCGTCTTCTTTTATGAAGGTGGGCGCGGGTCTTGAACACGTCGTCTGACGACTCGTTGAACTTAGTGATGCAGTTCTTCACGGACTCGGCTTCGATACGCGCCTGTGCGGGGTCGTAGACCCCGCATGGCAGGTCGCAGTGCGCCAGTACCGTGGACGGCGCACTGATGCGGTCGAGCGCGGCGAGCAGGCGATCAGCGATATGCATTGAGCGATGCTCCTTGTGTGGGATGGCTGTGGTCTAGGTGCTTGTGGCTTGCTGACTTGGCGGCGGTCCCGGCCTGTGACCCGTGTTCACCTTACCGAGCGTCGTCGGAGCCCTGGGCGTGTGCGCTTCCCTGGTCACAGCCGTGCTCGCCCTGCTCGCCTGGGTCAGGGCCCCGGCGTTTCGTGGTGGCGGGCGACAAGCATGCTCCCGACGCTGCGCCCGGGGGACCGGCTGCTCGTGGCGAGGATCGGGCGGCCGAAAAACGGCGACCTCGTCGTTGTGCGAGACCCCCGTCTCGTAGTCGCGCCTCGTCTGCAAGCGGGTCGTGAGCGCCGACGCCCGGCACATAATCGTGCGCGGGGACAACCCCGACGCGAGCACAGACAGCAGGGCCTTCGGCCCGTTCCCGTCCGAATGGGTGGTCGGGCGGGTCCTGCGGCGTTACTGGCCTGCCGCGGAGCCCCGAAACTGTAAGGGGACGGAAGGGACCGAGAGGGCTCAGACCTGGCACACCTCGCACATGAAAGACGACCGCCCCCCCACCTTCAGCCGCACGATCTCGGTGGCGGCAGCGGCGGCATGCCTGTCCCTCGCGGTCGTAGACCTGATGCTGGCCTTGGTAGTCACCGGTCTCACCGAACAGATCGCGGTACTGCTCGTCGGCGAGAGAAGACCCTCGGTGCTTGATCGCCTCTGAGAGCGTCTCGACCATTCCGCGGTAGAGCCGGCGCACCTCCTGGGCGCTCAGCGAGTCCGACGCACGGTCGTATCGCAATCCCGCCGCGAAGAGGATCTCGTCGGAGTAGATGTTGCCGATGCCTGCGACGAAGCGCTGGTCCATCAAAAGGGCCTTCAACTGGGCATGACGGTCGGCCAGGAGCGCGCCGAAGCGTGTCCAGCTCATGACATCGTCCACAGGATCGAAGCCGAGGTGGGACAGCTCAGGGACCGCCTTTTCGAGGTCCCCGGCCCGGGTCACGAAGAGCTCGCCGAAGGTCCGGGGATCGACGAAGCGGAGCTGGCCGGCCTGGGTGAAGGTGATCACCACGTGGGTGTGCTTGGCCATCGGCTCCTTCGGGGACTTGACCCTGAGCAGCTGGCCACTCATCCCGAGGTGCATGACGAGAACGTCCTGATCCGCGTCGAGTCCGATGAGCAGGTACTTGCCAGACCGCTTGACCGACATCACCTTGCGTCCCTCGAGACGTTGGATGAAGTCGGCATCGCTCTTGTGACGGCGCACAGATCGGGTGCCGTGCACCTCCACCGACTTGACCCTCTTCGAGATGATCTCCTTCTCGAGGTCGCGCCGGATCGTCTCGACCTCGGGCAGCTCAGGCATCGGTCACGAGAGCCTGCGCGGTATTTGGGCTGCAGGCCGTCAGCCGTAGCGCCGTTCGAAGTCCCTCTTCCCGCGACGGGGGCCTGGTGGCCTCGAGCGCCTTCCAGGCGGCCCGCGCCGCCGCCTGTTCGGCGTCTTTTTTGGAACGGCCGGCTCCATGACCGACCAGGATCGCCTGCCACGTAGACCTTCGCCTTGAATCGCCTGTCGTGATCCGGGCCGGAGCCGACCACCTCGTAACGGGGTGCCTCGCCGTGAAGGTGGACGACGAACTCCTGCAGCCGCGTCTTGTGGTCGCCGGCGCCGGGGCCGGCAGCCGCCGCGGAGATGCGCGTACCGAGGGTCTCTAGCACGAACGAACGTGCCGCCTCCCCTCCTCCGTCGAGATAGACCGCGCCGATCAGCGCCTCGAAGGAGTCGGCGAGTATGGACGCCTTGCAGCGCCCGCCCGACGCCTCTTCCCCGCGCCCTAGCCGGACGGCCGAACCGAGCTCGAGCTCTGCCGCGACCTCTGCGAGGACGTTCGTGTTCACGACGGCGGACCGCACTTGCGCCATGTCGCCTTCGGAGGACTCCGGGTAGGAGCGGTAGCAGTGGTCGGCGACGACGAATCCGAGCACGGCGTCGCCCAGGAACTCGAGGCGCTCGTTCGAAGGGTGGCCGCCAGCCTCGGCACACCAGGACCGGTGAGAGACCGCCTGGACGAGAAGCGAAGGATCGTCGAAGGTGCGGCCCAGACGGGTCATCAGCTCGACCAGCGGGGCGTCCAAGGGCCCGCCGGGATTCAATCGGGTGCGATTGCGTTTCAGGCTGCTCCGAGCTTGGCGACCACGTAGTCCACCGCGTCCCGGACGGTCCTCAGCTCCTCGAGGTCCTCGTCTTCGATGCGGAAGCCCACCGAGCGTTCCCCGAGCTCCTCCTCCAATGCCTCGACGAGCTCGATCAGTGCGAGCGAATCGGCATCGAGGTCTTCTGCGAACGAGGCGGACTCGCTTATAGACGACGGCTCGATCTCCAAGATGTCCGCGAGCTGGTCCCTGATCAGCTCGAACACCTCTTGGCGGTCGGGCAGGCCCCTTCTCGACGTGCGTCTCGGCCGGCACGGCTTCTCCTGTGGTCATTTTTGAGGCCCGATCCTACCCGGCAGGGATCTTCAGCGCCTTACCCGGGTGAGAAGCGTGACCGGGTGATTGCGCGACCGACGCCTGAAGGCGCCCGACCAGATCGCCCGCAGCCGCCTCGTGCGCGACGCGGACCGCAGAGACGATCGCCCGTGCGTTCGACGATCCGTGGCTGATGACGCACACGCCCTTCACTCCGAGCAGGACGGCGCCTCCGGTGCCGTCGGGATCGAGGTCCTCTGCAAGCGGGGCGAGGTGGGGCATGAGGATCTCGGACGCCCGCTTGGTGTCCTCGTCGATCGAGAAGACCTCGAGCAGCGCTCCCATGAAGAACTGGAGGGAGCCCTCGAGAGCCTTCAGGGCGACGTTTCCCGTGAAGCCGTCAGTGACCACGACGTCTGCCGTCCCTGGCAGCAAGTCCCGGCCCTCCACGTTGCCCACGAAATTGATCCCCGCGCAGCTCGGCGAGCGCCGCGTGGGTCTCCTTTGACCAGCGCGTTGCCCTTGGTCGGCTCCTCTCCGATCGAAAGCAGCGCAACGCTCGGCGAGTCGGTGTGGTAGCGGGCCGAGGCGTACGCGGCGCCCATCTGCGGCGAACTGGACCAGCTTCGCCGACGTGCATTCGGCGTTGGCACCCGCGTCGATGAGGATGCTCGGGTACGTCCCGACCCGCGGTATCGGCGTGGCGATCCCGGGCCGTGCGATGCCTTTCAGGCGTCCCATCCGCAGCAGGGCGCTCGCCATCGTGGCCCCGGTGTTTCCTGCGGAGACCATCGCGCAGGCTTCGCCGTCTCTTACGGCCTCGGCGGCGCGGACCAGAGAGGATTGCTTCTTTCGACGGACGGCGGGACCCGGGTCCTCGTCCATCTCGATGACTTCGGACGCCTCGATGACGGGCAGGCCCATGGTGTCCCCATTCGTTCGGTAGAGCCGACGAGCACGACGTGGACGCCCAGCGTGTCGTGGGCCTGGCGAGCCCCGGCGACGATCTCGCCAGGCGCCTTGTCGCCCCCCATCGCGTCGACCGCTACCGGAAGGCCGGAGGCGTCGCCCCCCGGCGGATCCACTAGTCGATCTCGACTGCCTGCCGGCCCTTGTACCACCCACAATGAGGACACACGACGTGCGGCACCTTGGCCTGGTGGCACTGCGGGCAGACGCTGCGGCTCGGCCGGCGGAGCACCCAGTTCGATGCTCGTCTGCTGCGGCTCTTCGCCTTCGAGGTCTTCTTCTTGGGTACGGCCATATCGTGGATCCTGGGCTCGGCGGAGACGCCACGTTACTCGGCCTGGTCGCCGCCCTTCAAAACGTCGAGAACGGCGAACCGCGGAGTCGGTCGCGGGCCTGCAGTCGCAAGGTTCGACGTTCAGGTCAGCCCCGCACGTAGAGCAGAGCCCGAGGCAATTCTGGCTGCAGAGCGGCGCAGGAGGGAGCTCGAGCAGCACGGCGTCGTGGGCGAGCACCTCCAGATCGACCGAGTCGTTCACCAGCGGGTACGCCTCGTCGCCGTCACCTGACTCGGTGAAGAGCTCGCGAACCGGGACCACGAGCCTTCCGGTCGCTACCGCCAGGCATCGCCTGCATTCGCCCGTCCAGGGCGCTTCGACCGTGCCGTAGGCCTCGACCCCGCCCGAAACCGACTCCAAGACGACGTCGACGGCGACCTCTGAACCTTCGGGACGCAACTGCCCGTCACCTCGAGGCCGGCGATAGGCCCGCTTATCTGCTCGTGGGACCGGCTGCCGACGGACTGCCGCAGCCGGGCCACCTGCACGACGAACGGGCTCGCCGTCATAAGGACCCCCTCCTCACTCTGTGCCCCAGTCGAGTTCCTCACTCGGTGCTCCATTCGAGTGCCTCACTCGGTGCCCCAGTCGAGTCTCACTCGGTGTCCATTCGAGTCGTCACTCGGTGTCCTGGTCGAAGAAACGCTGCTCGGTGTCAGGTTTCATAGAGTCAGCGCTCTCCGGCTCCTCGTGTTCCTCGGCGCCGGCGACGACACCGGTGAGCAACGGGCGTCACCGACAGTTTCGCGCGCCCGCCTCTCACCGTCTTGATCGTCCTGTCGAAGACGATCTCGAACGCGGCGAGCTTCTGGTCGCAGTAGTCCTCCGCCTCGTGGCGGAGCCTGCGAGCCTCCTCTCTGGCGTCTTCGAGGATGCGCTGGGCTACCTGGTTGGCCTGCCGGACGATCTCGGTCCGTTGCACCATGCGCTCGGCCTGGGCGCGGACGTCGTCCAAGAGCTGGTCGGCTTCGCGTTGGCGTGCAGCGAGGAACTCGTCGCGTTCTTTCAACAGCCAACGTGCGTCTCTCAGCTCCCCGGGCATATGGTCGAGGGCCCTCTCCAGCAGGTCGAGCAACTCGTCGCGGCGCGACCATCACAGACGAGGAGAGCGGCAAGGGCGCGCTGCGCTCACGTGATCGTGCGCTCGCTGGATGAGGGTCTCGGTAGTTTCGGGCGCGGTGGTCGTGGACTGAACCAGGTCCGACGAGAATGTCGTCGTCGTCGTAGAAGTCGTTCATCGCCCGAATCTCTGGTCCAGCCGGATCTTCACGGGCTTCGGGACCGCCCAGTCGACGTCGCCGCCGAACATCGCGACCTCGCGCAGCAGTCGCGAGGCGATGAACGAGTAAGCCGAGCTCGTAGGGATGAACACCGTCGGTATGCCCGACAATTGCTTGTTCATCTGAGCCATCTGCAACTCGTTCTCGAAGTCGCTCACCGCCCTCAGTCCACGGACGATGGCCGTCGCGCCCACGTCGCTCGCCACGTTCACGACCAGCGTCGACACCGAGACGATGCGGACATTGTCGAGGTGCTCGAGCGACTCGGCGAGCATGGCCTCGCGTTCTTCGCGGTCGAACATCGCATGGGACTTCTGAGGGTTGCGCAGTGCGGCTACGACCAGCTCGTCGAATATCCGGGCCGCCTGCTCGGCCACGTCGAGATGCCCGTTGTGGAACGGGTCGAAAGAGCCCGGGAAAAGGGCGACTTTCACCCGGGTACTCCTCGCGAATCGTCCCGTGCGCGCACCACCGTCACGAGCGTACCGCCGTAGCGCCTGGACTTGAGGACCATCCATCGGTCGGTCACCTCGAGCGGAGAGCCTGACTCGAGCACGGCCAGATCCGCTCTGACAGGTCCAGAAGCTCGTCCCAGCGCTCGAAGCTGTAAGGGGGGTCGCACAGCGCCAGGTCGAATCTGTCGTGCCGACCGAGAAATCCGAGCACGTCGTACTCAAAAAGGATCGCCTTCGGGCCTTCGAGGCCGTCGAGACGAGGTTGGCGGCGACGGACGCGACAGCGGCGTCATCGCTGTCCACGAACGTGACCGATGCCGCCCCACGCGACAGGGCCTCTATTCCGAGAGCGCCTGTCCCGGCGAACAGATCCACCACCCGCATCCCGTTCAGGTCCACCAGGCTTCCGAGGATGTCGAAGATCGACTCGCGGACCCGGTCCGACGTGGGTCTGACGCCCTCTGGTACCGGAGCACCGAGCCGGCGGCCCCGGCTCGTTCCGCCGACGACGCGACTAGATCTGCATCGCTCCCGGTCAGCCCTTTTGGAGGAACGCCGCGTCCTCACCCAGGAAGAGCCTGAGCTCGTCTGCGAGCTCGGGATTCTTCTCGAGCGCGGGGTCCTGTTCCAAGAGAGCCTCTGCGACCTGGCGGGCGTCTTGCACGAGGCGGCGGTCGGCGGGACGGAGCGTCGCTAGCTTCAGGTCGCTCCTTCCCTTCTGCCTCGATCCGAGGATGGTTCCCTCCCCTCGAAGCTCCAGGTCCACCTCTGCAAGCTCGAATCCGTCGGTCGACGTCTCGAGCGCCTCGAGGCGCCTCGTGGCTTCCGGCGACGCATTGCGACTGAGCAGATAGCACCATGACCGAAGATCGGAACGCCCGACGCGACCACGCAGCTGGTGGAGTTGCGCTATCCCGAAGCGGTCGGCGTCTTCTACGACCATGACGGTCGCGTCGGGAATGTCTACGCCCACCTCGACCACGGTGGTGGCGACGAGCACGTCGAGCTCGCCGCGGCGGAACGCCGTCATGACCGGCTCCTTCTCCGAAGCCTTGAGCTGCCCGTGGAGCAGGCCCACCCGTAGGCCACCCAGGACCGTCTCACCGAGCCTGGACATCTCGGCGGTCGCAGAGCGCGCCTGGATCGCGCTCTGATCCCTCGACGAGAGGGCACACGACGAAGCTTCGATGGCCGGCCGCGGCCTCGCACCGCACCTGCTCCCAGACCTCGGCGTCGTCTGTCGTCGGTGCGCGCCCAGTGCGTCTGCACCGGGGCGCGCCCCGAGGGGAGCTCGTCTAGGAGGGTCATGTCGAGGTCACCGAAGACGACCATCGCGGCGGTACGCGGGTATCGGGGTCGCGGTCATGACGAGCACGTCGGGATCGAAACCCGCTCCGGATGACGAGTCCCGGCCCTTGGAGCGCAACGCGGCCCGCTGCTCGACACCGAAGCGGTGCTGCTCGTCGATCACCGCGACGCCAAGCGCCGGCGAAGCGAACGTCGTCAGTGAGCAGTGCGTGGGTCCCGACGACCAGGTCGACCGACCCGTCGGCGAGGCCCTCGCGCGTCTTCGCCGCGCTCGGCGGTGGTCGTGCGATTCGTGAGCAGTGCGACCGCTACAGGGCGACAGCCCCCGAGACGTCGGGTGTCGGGAATCTCGAGTCCCTCGAGCATCGAGCGCACCGAGATGTAGTGCTGCTCGGCGAGAACCTCGGTGGGTGCCATGAAAGCGCCCTGATAGCCGCCTTGGATCGCCGTCAGCAGCGCGCAGAGTGCGACGACCGTCTTACCCGAGCCGACGTCGCCCTGCAGCAGGCGATTCATGGGTAACGGGCCGGCAAGGTCCCGCTCGATCTCGTCCACCGCGTGGCGCTGGGCCTTGGTCAGCTCGAATTTGAGCCTTCGCGGAACGCGGAGACGAGATCACCGCCAGGACCGTCGCCGCCGATCGAGTGCCGGATTCCCCGCGCATCGCGCTCTGATTCGTGTCGGCGCATGACGACCTCGAGCTGCAACCGGAGCAGCTCGTCGAAAGCGAGACGCTGGCGTGCGGTGGTCTTCTCCGCCCATGTCTCCGGAAGGTGAATGCCCGAGAAGGCCTCATGGCGCCCGATCAGGCCGAGGGCGGCCAGAAAGCGCGATGGGAACCGGGTCGCCGATGGGCCGGGCCCTGCTCAGCGCCTCGGAAACCCACTCGCCGTACTCCCATCCCGCGATGCCCGAAGCCTCTGTCGTCGGGTAGATGGGCACGATCCGACCCGTCCTGTTCCCGACTAGGTCGACCACGGGGTTCGTGATCTGGCGCTTTCCCTTGTAGGTGTCGAGCTTTCCGAAGAACAGGGCTTCGGTGCCGACGGGCAGCTGCTTCGACCGCCACGGCTGGTTGAAGAAGACCACCTTCAAGGCTCCGGTCGAGTCGCGGACTTCGAGCTCCACGAGCGCCTTCCCGCCCCTCGTGCGCCGGAAGCGGGCGGAGCTCACCTCGGCGAGAACGACGGACTCCTCGCCGACGTTCAGCCCGGCCACCTCCGACTGGCGAGTCCTGTCGACGTAGCGGCGCGGGTAGTGCATCAACAAGTCGGCGACCGACTCGATGCCCACGCCTGCAAGAGCGTCGGCCCTTTTCTCGCCGATTCGCCTCACCCGGTCGACCTTCACGTCGGCCAGCTGGGCGAGGGTCCTCCCCTTGCCAGAAGCGTCGGCAGGCTCGCCCGCTGCCATCACTCGATGCTGATCAGGTAGGGGTAAAGCGGTTGGCCTCCGTGGTGAACCTCGACTGCGACCCCGGGGTGGTTCTCGTTCAACCACTCGGTGACCCTCCTCGTGTCCTGAGGCCTCGCGCCGTCTCCCTCGATCAAGGTCACGAGCTCGTGACGCGGCTCGATGAGCTTGTCGAGAAGACCGATGCACGCCTCGTCGAGGTTCTTCGTCACGATCTCGATGCCCTCTCGCGACATGCCCATCCAGTCGTCCTTGGCTATCGGCCCGAACGGGCCGGCGGCGTCACGAACGGACCTGGTGACCTCGCCTGCGACGACGCGCCTCGCCGACTCGGCCATCCCCGCCGCGTTGTCGTCGGCCCCGCTCTCGGGGTCGTACTCGAGGAGGGCCGCGAACCCCTCGACGATCCCACTCGTCGGGACGACCCTCACCGGCTTTGTCGCCAGCTCGACGACCTGCATCGCGACAGGTCGGATGTTCTCGTTGTTCGGCAGGAGCACCACTTCGGGGGACGGGACGGACTCGACGACGTCGAGGATCTGCGCCGTTGACGGGTTCATCGACTGACCGCCAGGAACGAAGTGGTGGACCCCGAGGGATCTGAAGATACGGGCGATCCCGTCACCGGTCGCCACCGCCACCACGGCTGTCCTCGGCACGGGCCCCGGCTCCTCCGCGTAACCGACCGCTCCGCCCTCGCGTACCCAGCGTTCCTCTTCCACCTGCTCGGCGAGATCGGTCACCCTGATGTTGCGCGGACGCCCGGCATCGAGCGAGGCCTCGATCGCGGCACCGACGTCGTCTGTGTGGATGTGGCAGTTCCACAACGAGCCTCCACCGACCACGACGATCGAGTCGCCGAGCCCTGCCCACACGTCTTTGAAAGCGCCGATGGTGTCTTCCGGCGCCTCGAGCAGGTACATGACCTCGTAGCGCAGGCTCGGGCCCGAACCGTCGCCGAGCCAGTCGCCTTGCTCGCCTTCTGCGCCGGGGCCCCGGTCACTCGCGTTCGACTCGAACGGAGCCAGGCCGGCAGGGGTGGGCGGCGGGTCCGGGAGCGCCCGCCCGTCGGTCACGTTCAACAGTGCGTCAAGGAGCAGCAGGTACCCGGTTCCTCCGGCGTCCACGACGCCGGCGCGCGCGAGCACGGGAAGCTGCTCGGGCGTCCGGGCAAGGGCAGCTGCACCTCGTTCGCGGGCAAGTGCCGCAACCTCGACGAGCGGAGCTCCGGAGTCGGCAGCGTCGCGTGCACCTTGCCCGGCCTCGCGGGCGACGGTGAGTATCGTCCCCTCGACAGGTCGCAGCACCGCCTTCTGGGCTGCGTCGCTCGCCGCGACGAGGGCCTGCGCGAGGGCTGCACCGTCTGCCGTGTCGACAGCGGTGGGGCCGAGCACGTCCGAGATGCCACGCAACAGCTGCGACAGAATCACCCCCGAATTGCCTCTCGCGCCCATGAGCGACCCGTGGGCGATGGCCGAACAGATCTCAGGCAGGCTGTCGTCACTGGTGCCGTTGCACGCGTCGAGCTCGGTCACGACCGATTCGAGCGTGAGCGCCATGTTCGTGCCGGTGTCCCCGTCGGGGACGGGATAGACGTTCAGCCTGTTGATGGACTCCTGGTGGGACCGCAGGAGGTCGCGGTAGACGCGCATCACCGATGCGAGGTCGGCGGGACGTAGCCGCCTCAATGCCTCCATGGGCGAGGATGCTAACCTTGACGCTTCGTCCCGTAGATCCCTTGGAGGAGGCGCGCGCCGTGGCAGCTGTCTGCGACATTTGTGGAAAGCACCCCTCTTTCGGCATGCGCCTGAGCCACTCCCACAGGCGGACCAAGCGCCGGTGGAACCCCAACATCCAGAAGGTCCGCGCCCTCGTGAACGGGAGTCCTCGTCGAGTCCACGTCTGCACCTCGTGCATCCGGGCCGGCAAGATCACGAAGCCCCCCCGCCGCCAGAAGGCCGAAGAGACGGTCTGAGGTTCCCGTCAGGTCCCTCTGTCTGGCAACGACCACGGGTGCTCCCAACCACAGTCCGGGAGGGGCTCTTCGCGGAACAGAAGCGCCGACCTGTCCGATGTGCACCTGCCCACGACGGTGGGCGCTCTGAGACCGGCGTTCCCGAACGCGCGGATGGCGCTGGCGGCATCGCGGACGCTGAAGAGCAGTTCGTAGTCGTCGCCTCCGCAGAGAGCCTCGATCTCGGTCGCTCCTGCGGCGACCGGCACGCCTTCGAGGCTCGCCCCGACGCCCGATGCGGCGGCGA
This sequence comes from uncultured Acidimicrobiales bacterium, assembly GCA_963801315.1. Classification (GTDB taxonomy): domain Bacteria; phylum Actinomycetota; class Acidimicrobiia; order Acidimicrobiales; family CAVXTF01; genus CAVXTF01. The sequence continues at coordinate 1,050,997 of CAWDEI010000007.1, forward strand.
TCCGGCGGACGTCCGAAGCGATCCCGTCCGACAGGTCGATCATCGCCGTCGCCCCGCAAGCTCGTGCGACCTCCCCCTCGGCCAAGCGCGCGACCGGACGGCGATGGGCTTGTGTGAGCTGCCGTGCCGACATGTTCTCCGAACCTGCAGCTGAGCGTTGCTCTCGCAGGATCCGTAATCCAGCGGCTGCTGCACCGAGGGGCCCCGTCACGACAAGGGCGTCCCCGGCGTTCGCCCCGGACCGGAGCACGGGCCGGTCGCCGCTCCGCACGTGCCCGACGACGGCCACGGTGACCGCGATCCTCGCCGCTGTCGAAAGGTCACCTCCCACGACAGCCGCTCCGTGGTGGATCGCCGCATCGGTGATCCCGCTGTAGAGCAGCCGCAGGTCGGTCGAGGGCGGGGCAGCGACTGAGACGAGGAGGTGGTCTGCGGAACCCCCCATTGCTGCAATGTCGCTCACGGCGGTCGAGACGGCCCTCCACCCGAGATCATCGAGTCCGACGAGCTCCAGGTCCGCATGAACGCCTTCTACGACGACGTCGACGGTGAGAAGCATCCTTCCTGACGGCGGCGCCACGACCGCAGCGTCGTCGCCGATCCAGATCTCCCCTTCCGCGGCCGGGGGCAGCCAGGCGGCGATCCGCTCGAGCGCATCGAGCTCGCCGCCTGCCGGGGATGCCGGGCTTGCGCTCGGGCTTGCACTGGCTCGCTCGGGCCCTGTGCCTCCGGCCGCCGCCGTCGCCCGGTTCGTTCGACCCACCTTCACATGCCTAGCATTGGGTCCCCTACCTCTCGGCCTCGTTGGCCTGGAGAGCGACCGGAGACGAGGTTGTGAAGCACGCGATCATGAGGTCCAGACGCAGCGTTCGAAGTACCGACACCGAACGGAGAGTCGGGCGATGACCGCCCCCACCGCCCACCGCAGGCTCCTCGACTGGGTGCAGGAGACGGCCGCTCTGACTGAACCGGACCGGGTCGAGTGGTGCGACGGGTCCGCCGAGGAGTACGACCGGCTCTGCGGCCTGCTCGTCGCCGCCGGGACCTTCACGCGACTGTCGGACGCCAAGCGGCCCAACAGCTACTGGGCGAGATCCGATGCCGCTGACGTGGCAAGGGTCGAGGACCGCACATTCGTCTGCTGCAAGGACAAGGGCGATGCCGGTCCGACCAACAACTGGCAGGACCCGGTCGAGATGCGTGACACGCTGACCGCGCTCTTCCGGGGCTGCATGCGCGGCCGCACCATGTACGTGGTCCCCTTCTCGATGGGCCCGCTCGGTTCACCGATTGCGCACATCGGGGTCGAGATCACCGACTCCCCCTACGTCGCGGTTTCGATGCGCATCATGACTCGCATGGGGACGGCTGCGCTCGAGGTGCTCGGTGACGACGGCGAGTTCGTGCCGTGCCTGCACTCGGTCGGTGCACCGCTCGAGCCCGGTCAACCCGACGTGCCTTGGCCCTGCAACTCGGACAACAAGTACATCGTGCACTTCCCCGAGACACGCGAGATCTGGTCTTACGGATCTGGGTACGGCGGCAATGCGCTCTTGGGCAAGAAGTGCTTCGCGCTGCGCATCGCCTCGGTGATGGCACGCGACGACGGTTGGCTCGCGGAGCACATGCTCATCTTGAAGCTGACCTCGCCCGGAGGCGACGTGCGCTACGTGACCGGCGCATTCCCCTCCGCATGCGGCAAGACAAATCTGGCGATGCTCGTGCCCACGATCCCGGGATGGAAGGTCGAGACGATCGGTGACGACATCTGTTGGATGAAGTTCGGGCCCGACGGTCGCCTACGAGCGATCAATCCGGAGGCCGGCTTCTTCGGTGTCGCTCCCGGGACGAGCACGAAGACCAACGAGAACGCTTTGAAGACAATGTCGCGAAATACGATCTTCACCAATACGGCGTACACCGACGACGGAGACGTGTGGTGGGAGGGTATGAACGACGAGCCACCGGAGCATCTGACGGACTGGCGCGGCGAATCCTGGACGCCCGACAAGGGGACCTCGGCCGCGCACCCGAACGCCCGGTTCACTGTTCGGGCCGATCAGAACCCCGCTTGTGCTCCCGAGTGGGAGGACCCTGACGGAGTCCCGATCTCGGCGGTCCTGTTCGGTGGGCGGAGAAGCTCGGTGGTGCCGCTCGTCACCGAGGCCCGCGACTGGGAGCACGGCGTGTTCCTCGGCTCGATCATGGCGTCCGAGACGACGGCCGCCGCGGCCGGCGCCGTCGGAAGCTCAGGCGGGACCCGTTCGCGATGCTGCCGTTCTGCGGGTACAACATGGGCGACTACTTCGCTCATTGGCTGAGTATCGGAGCCTCCACCGACCCCGAGAAGCTGCCGCGTCTCTTCTACGTGAATTGGTTCCGGAAGGACGACTCCGGCCGCTTTCTGTGGCCCGGATACGGCGAGAACGCCCGCGTTCTCGCATGGGTCGTGGAGAGGGTCACGGGCCGGGGCGCTGCCGACGAGACCCCGATCGGGTACGTCCCTGCGGACGGTGCGATCGATACAACGGGCCTCGCCATCTCACGCCACGACATGGCCGAGTTGTTGAAGGTGGACGAAGACGAATGGAGGGCCGAGGTTCCGCTCATCCGGGAGCACCTGGCCCAGTTCGACTCGAGGCTCCCGCCCGCTCTTGTCGAGCAGGTGGACGAGCTCGAGAACCGCCTCGGCTGACCCGACCGCAACAACTGCACCTGACGGCCCCCCGCCCATCGTGTGGCAGGGCTGCACGTCTGGCAGGGCTGCACGTCTGGCAGGGCTGCACGTCTGGCAGGGCTGCACGTCAACAGGCCCCGCACGTCGGGCAGGGCGATCACGTCTGACGGTGAACGAGCGCCTGCCTGCCCGTCATGTAGGTCGCTGCCGCGACCGAGGCGACCGCTGCGACCACGATGTCGCCCGCCACGAACGGCATCGCGGCGATGACAGGTAACAACGCACCGACCACCCAGACGAGCTGGAGCCTGGTCTCGAAGCGCGCGAATGCGCGGCCCTGGGCGGCAGGCGGCACATATCGCTGGACCAAGGCGTCGAATGCGGGCTTGGCCACAGCAGCCGACACACCGAGCATGAACGCCAACGCGCCCTGGACCGTCCGGCCTCCGACGAACGCCGCGATGGCACCGACCAACGCCACCGACCACACCGATAAAGCGAGCATCTGTGGCTCTCCCACGAGCCTCCTGAGTCGAGGCACCAGGAGCACTCCGACGACTGCGCCGATCGTCGACGCTGCCGAGCATGTAGCCGAACCACCACGTGGCCGCCTTCTGCTCGCGGAGCTCGAATGCCAGGAGGAAGGTGGTAAAGCCGACGAGCCCTCGCAGCAGAGACATGGCCGTTGCGGCGAGGACCACCTCGGGATGCCCCCGGGCACTGAGGGCTTCCAGGGGGCTCGAGGGCTCCCACTGCCTGTCGGGCACCTCCGCGCCGGGCGGGCCTCCGGTTACCTGCGGGTCGTCCCACTCCCCCTGCCCGCTCGGAGCCGATGGCGCCACCCGTGGGGTCTCGTCAGGCCCTCCGACTCGTACGGTCCCGGCGGAGCTAAGGGGTAGTCGGGCGGATCTGGGCCCTCGAGCGTGTCCGGGGGGACGAGTGCTCGAGAAGCGCGGCGAATCGGTAGACGCGAGCCGGCGACCGCAGCGGCCGCGAAGACGAGGACGTCGACATAGAGGACCCAAGCCCCTCCGCCGAGCTTCAGGATCAGGACTGCCGGCAAGGCGGCGGCGAATCCCGCAATCGAGGCGAGCAGACCGAGCTTCGCGTTCAGCACGGACAGCTCCACTGGCTGATGTGCGGTCGCGTTCGCCGCCGGGTCCGACCCTGGCGCGTCTACTTCGACCCGAGCGGCCGGTTCGGAGGCAGGTCGCCGGACCGGATCGATCGGGTCACGGCTTGCCAGCACGGGGACGAGAGCGCCCTTGGTCACGAGGTACACCTTCGAGAGTACGAGCATCGTGAAGGCAAGAGGGAATAAAAGGAGGCTCTTTATGTCCCCGGCCATCAAGACGCACACGAGCGCCCGAAGAGCCGTCGAGGCGACGACCAGTGCTCTCCTCGCACCTCTGCTCCGGTCGATGACCGGGCCCATCAAAGGTGCGACGACCGCAAAGGGCGCAGCCGTCAGAAGGAGGTAGAGGATGACCTTGCTCTTCGCGGCCTCAGGAGAGATGGAGAAGAAGAGCGATCCGGCAAGCGAGATCGTCACCATCGTGTCTCCCGCTGTAGAAAGCACGTGCGTAAGGGCAAGACGCCCGAAAGGAGTGTTCTGGTCGAGCAGGTCCGCCATGGCGTCACGGAAGAACTGCAGCGCCCGAGCTTGGAGCTTGCGACCAGCCGACGACACTCGGAGCATGCTACGGCGGGGCGGGAGCACCCCTCGGTCACTGGGATCGGATGCCCCGGGTGCCACTACGATCGGCAGAGGTCAGGGCCGAGCCGCGCCCTGGCACACGAAGAGGGAGGCATCGATGTCTGTGACGGCGTACGTGCTCATCCAGACCGAGGTGGGCAAGGCGGCCCAGGTTGCCAAGCAGACGGCCGCCATCGAAGGCGTGACCTCCGCCGAGGACGTGACCGGACCGTACGACGTCATCGTTCGTGCCGAGGCACCGAGCGTGGACGATCTCGGGAGGATGGTCGTGAGCCACATCCAGTTGATCGAGGGCATCACGCGGACCGTCACCTGCCCAGTGGTGAACCTCTAGCAACCTCGCTCAGCGGAAAGCGGTTCTTCAGCAGATGGAAGCAGGTCCGGCGGGGAACCCGTCGGATGCGGCACATAGCCCTCTCGGGATGCTTCAACTTCCGCGACCTCGGCGGTTATCCGACCTCGAACGGTGGGCACCTGAGATGGCGGCGGCTCTTTCGCGCCGACGGGCTCACGAAGCTCGACGAGACGGACTGCGCCGCGTTGAGCGAGCTCGGGCTAGTTACGGTCATCGACCTGCGCACGAACAAGCGAGGTGGACCAAAGAGGTCGTTTCCCGGTCGAGCAGGGTAGAAGTGGAATACCACCATCTGCCGCTCACAGAGGTGATTCCCGGGACCGAGGAAGCCCCGGACTGGGGTACGGCGGAGTTCGTGACCGCTCAGTACGAACAACTGCTAAGTGACGGTCGCAGACCGATCGCGCGCGCGATCGGTCTGCTCGCTTCAGAGAGCTCACTGCCTGCGGTGTTCCACTGCAGTGCCGGCAAGGACCGCACGGGAGTGCTCGCGGCGATCGTGCTCGGCTCCCTCGGTGTGCCCGACGATGTGATCGTCGACGACTACTCACTTTCCGCGATCGGCACAGCCCGGTTGATGCAATCTCTTCGCGAGGAGTACCCCGACGCCGTCGACGAGGTCGAGAAGTACGCCACCGCCATCCTTTCGGTGATCCCCGAGGCCATGGCGGGGTTCATCGACCACGTTCGTATCGAGCACGGCGGATTCGAAGCGCTGGCAGACGAGCTCGAGATCACAGCCGATATCGCTGCTCTAAGACAACTTGTGGTGAACGAGGGCTGAAGCTTCGCGGCTCTAGCGAGAACGGTGTTCGTCGCGCTGTGCACGAGAGAACTGCCAGTCCTCGCTGAGCACCGCCCACCGCTCGTGATCGCGCCATGCTCCCGCCACGTACAGATACCTCGGTGAGAAACCCTCGAGCCGAAATCCGAGCCGCTGAACGAGAGCACGCGAAGGGGCGTTCCCCGGTTGGATGTTCGCCTCGAGCCGGTGAAGGCCGAGCTCGCCGAGCCCGCGATCGATAGCAAGCCGCACCGCCTCGGTCATCCGGCCTCCCCCCGTGGTGCTCTCGAAGCCGTAGTACCCGAGCGAGGCCGAGCGCAGCGAACCGAGCACTATGTCGTTCAGGTTCACGACCCCGACCACCCGACCAGACGCGATCTCGCGAGCGATGAAGCCCCTGTGGCCGGGCAGCGTGATGCGCCGCAGGTAGCGGGCGAACGCCTCGGAATCCGAGGGCGGCTGGACCCAGCCCATGTGAAGCTCGGCGCTCTCGGCTACGAGAGCGAGGAATTCCTCCTCGCATTCGGGGCCGGGGACTACGAGTTCGACCCCTGAGCGCGCAACGGAGCTCAACGCTCCGCTCAGCCGATCGCTCCGAGCTCGCGCAGCCCCGCGATCCGCTCGTCATCGATTCCCCAGTCCGAAAGTGCCTCATCGGTGTCGGCGCCGGGCCGCGACGCTGGACGGCTCACCATCTGCCGGAGTACGACTGAAGCGCGGGGCGGGTCCGGGCTGGACGACCCCGTCGATCTCCACGAAAGTCCCACGAGCGTGGTTATGAGGATGCTCATGGGCTTCCCACGGAGACAGCACGGGAGCGCCGCAACCGTCCGTCCCCTCGAACAGATCTGTCCACTCGTCTCTGGTCTTCTGCTTGAAGATGGCGGCGAAGCGGTTCTTCATCTCCGGCCATGTCGACCTGTCGTTCTCCGCGGGAAGGTCCGCTGCATCGAGCCCCATGACCCCGAGCAAGGTGTTGTAGAACTGCGGCTCGATCGCTCCCACCGCGAACCATTTGCCGTCGGAGGTCTCGTAGACCTCGTAGAAGTGAGCACCCGAGTCGAGGGTGTTGCAGCCGCGCCCATCGGTCCAAAGACCTAGTTCGCGAAATGCGAACGTCATCGTCATGAGGGACGCGGCGCCATCGACCATCGCTGCATCCACCACCTGTCCCTCCCCGCCGCGCTGTGCCGCCAGCAGAGCTGCGACCATGCCGAAGGCGAGCATCATCCCGCCTCCGCCGAAATCACCGACGAGGTTGAGCGGCGGCACGGGCGCCTCACCTGCTCGGCCTATCGGCCAGAGGGCACCCGCCAGGGCGATGTAATCGATGTCGTGTCCTGCGCTCTGTGCGAGCGGACCGTCCTGACCCCAACCCGTCATTCGTCCGTATACGAGCCTCGGGTTGCGCTCCATGCAGACATCGGGACCGAGGCCGAGTCTCTCGGCGACTCCGGGACGGAAACCCTCGATCAGCGCGTCTGCGCCCTCGATCAGATCGAGCACGACGTCGACTCCTTCAGGACGCTTCAGATCGACGGCAACCGAGCGCCGGCTGCGATTCAAAAGATCCCAATACGGGCCTACCGGAGGCTGTGGCGGCGTACGAACGGGACGATCGACACGGAGGATCTCCGCCCCGGCATCCGCCAGGAGCATGCAAGCGTACGGAGCCGGGCCGATGCCCGCGAGCTCGACGATCTTCACGCCTTCTAGTGGTCCGCTCATCGTCCTCGTGACAGCCCTGGCATTTTCGGCGATCGCCGCCACGACCTCGCTCCACACCTCTGTGGGCAGGTCATGACCCATCCCGGGCACCCGAATCAGGGTCGAACCCGGGATGGCGGCCGCGGTCGCGATGCCGCCGCTGAGCCTCACGAGCGGGTCTTCCTCCCCGTGGATCACCAGAGCCGGAACCCTCAGGTTGCCGAGATCCCCCGTGCGGTCGGGAGATGCGAGGATCGCGACCAGTTGGCGCCCGATGCCTTCAGGTCGGAAGCTCCGGTCGTAGGCCGCAAGGGCTCTCTTTCTGATGCGCTCCTCGTCGAACGGAAACCCCGGAGAGCCGATGACCTTCCAGACCTCGACCTGGTTCTCGAAGTACTCGTCTCTCGATTCCGGTGGTGGGGTGATCAACACCCGCAGAGCATCGCCCGTAGGCGGCTCAGCGTCGGGAGCGCCGGTCATGGACATGATCGAGCAAAGGCTGAGCACGCGTTCGGGATGAGAGATCGCCAGCTGCTGGGCGATCATGCCGCCCATCGAAACGCCGACGACGTGGGCCGCATCGATCCCGAGAGCTGCCAGCAGGCCGGCAGCATCGCCGGCCATGTCCACGAGGTCGTACGGGGCCGAGGGCTTGTCGACCGTGATCCCGGAGGACAAGTCGAGCTCGGCCGGGCCCGCCGAGTCGAACGACGTCGACAACCCGACGTCGCGGTTGTCGAACCTGAGCACTCCGAACCCCCGTTCGAGCATCAGGTCACAGAGGCCGTCGTCCCACGAGATCAGCTGACCCCCGAGGCCCGAGATGAGCAGGATCACAGGTTCGTCGCCGGAGCGCTGCAGGTCGTAGCACAGCTCGACGTCGCCCACTTCAAGTGTTGCCATGGCTTGCGATGGTGGTCGCGAGAGCCGCCCGGGTCAAGCCACGAGCTTGGAGGAGGTGTCCGGTAAAGGCGTCCGGTGTCGGTTGTGACGCCTCCCTCCCTGCTCATGCCAAGCTGCGGGCCGTGTCAGGGGCCACTTCTGCTTCCAGCGCAACCGCGTTCGCGGCTCGGTTCGAACGCAGCGCCACGTGACGTCCGAGGAGAGCCCGAACCGGCCGGCGATGCGTGTGCCGCCGCCACGGCATTCTCACTGCCCTGGACGCGTCAACCTGATCGGGGACCATACCGACTACAACGGCGGCATCGCCCTGCCGATGGCGATCAACCTCGGAACCGACGTTGTCTTCGAGCCTGATTCGAGCGAGCTCGTCGTTCTTCAGTCCGACAAACAGGACGACCACGCAGAAGTGCACGTGAAGATCCCTCTCGACCACGAATACATTCGCTCGGTCCGACCGGCTTGGGCTCGGTACGTGGCAGGGATGGTGGCTGTCGTCCGCCCGCGGACCGGCGGATGGGGCCGGGTCACAACGACTCTCCCGATCGGAGCAGGCCTGTCGTCGAGTGCCGCTCTATGTGTCTCTGTCGCTCTCGCTTTAGGCCTGGAAGGATCGCCCCCGAGGCTGGCTCGGATCTGCCAACGCGGTGAGCAGGAGGCCACGGGAGTCCATGGCGGCATCATGGACCAGCTCGTCGCCACCAGCGCCGTCGAGGGCTCGGCGTTGCTCATCGATTTCGCCGACCTGTCCTCGCGACCCGTGCATGTTCCCGATGCGGCCGAAATCGTCGTCGTCCACTCCGGGCAGTCGCGCAACCTTCCCGCTACCGCCTATGCCGCGCGGCGCGCCGAGTGTGAGGCCGCCTCGTTCCATCTCGGTCCCCTCGGTCGTGTCGACCCCGAGGCGATCCTCGGAATTCCCGACTCCACGCTGCGCCGCCGCGCCAGACACGTCGTCACGGAGTGCGACCGGGTGCGCTGGTTCGTAGAAGCGCTCCTGTCTGGTGATCTGGCCGAGGCTGGTCGCCTGATGACGGCGAGCCACCAGAGCCTCGCGACCGACTTCGAAGTCTCTACATCCGCACTCGACCAGCTCGTCGAACAGCTCGTACGCGAGCCGGGTGTTCACGGGGCGAGGCTCACCGGCGCAGGTTTCGGAGGGTGCGTCGTGGCTCTCACCGAACAGGGGGCGTTGGACCCCGGCAATTTCCCCGACGGCGCCTGGAAAGTCCGGGCTTCGGCGGCCGCAAGCGTCGAGCGGCTCTGAGCCGGGGCGAACCTATAGCTCTCTAAGCAGCTCGAGCTTCTTCGCCTGGAACTCGGCATCAGAAAGGATTCCGCGCTGGCGTAGGTCGTCCAGCTGCACGAGCCGTTCGGCGACACTAGGGCCTGCCGGTGCGGGAGGCGGAGGCATGGGGGCAGCCGCCTGGTAGGTGGCGGGCACGCCCTGCGAGTAGGCCACGCCGGCGCCGGTCCCGGGTCCCGACTGGGCTCCGAGGGTCCCCGGACCCTGCCATCCTCCGGTACGCATCCTGTCTATCTGCTCGGTGACGAGGCTTTGGACCGCAGCGGGCTGAGGCAGATGGTTGAACAGCACCACTCCTGTCTCGCCGCCGACTTCTATCACGAGCGATCCCGTACGGACTATCCGCTCGAAGAGAGTCTGGCGATATGACAGCTCGTTGATCCGATCGAGGCGGATCTCCACTCCGGTGCGGGAGAGCACGCCGCGGCGTTCGAGGATCCGCCGGTTGGTGAGCACGATGCTGGTCGTGTGCCACCGCAGCGCCCTCACCCCGAGCCACGCGCCGGCGACGAGCAAGATCGCGAGCAACAGCCAGCCGACGGCTGCAGGAGGTGACAGAAAGGTGACTGCGATCGCCAGTGCAGCCGCGCCGATCACAGAGACCAGGGGCCAACCGAGCACGAGCCATGTCGGGCGGAGCTCCACCACGACGATCTCACCTTCGGTGAGGAGCTTCCTCGGCAGCGGCATGGTCGACCGAGCGTACAGCCCGCCTCAGCCGAGCTTCGTTGCAATCGACCCTGCGAGCCGCAGGACGGTTCCGTCGGCGCCGGCGGCGCTCATCCGTGAAGCCGGCACCTGCTCGGCCTCCTCGATCATTGCTTCGAGCAGCTGGGCAAACGAGACGGGTGGATCCACCCAGAGATAACGGGCGAGCGATCCGGGGATCGTGTTCACCTCGTTCAACCAGAGCTCGTCGGATCCGTCAGAGAGGAAGTCGATTCGGGCGACCCCGCGCACTCCGACCAGTGTCGCGGCGCGCAATGCGACCTCGTGGACCCGGTCGAGCAGCGCGCCCGGGATCTGAGCGGGCAGCTCACGCGGAGCGCTCGCCATTCCCTCGCCACCCACGTACTTGTCGGAATACCCGAGGATCTCCGAACCGGCGGTGGCGCGCTCGGGGCGCTCGGCCGCAGAGAGCTCGAGCTTCGGCCACGAGCGGACCGCGACGTTGAGGTCGAACAGGTCACCCCTGAACGGCTCGACGATCGCCCCCCTGTGAAGGTGGACGCTCGCACGGACGAGATCTTTCGCGGTGTCGATGTCGGCGGCGACCACGACCCCGATCGAAGAGCCGCCGAAGCGGGGCTTCACTATGAACGGGCCTCCGAAACCGAGTTGCTCCGGAGAAGTTGCACCGTCGAGGATCGCTCGGCGGAGAACCGGAAGACCGGCACACGCGGCTACGCCGGAGAAGGCGAGCTTGTCCATCCCGAGCGCAGCCCCTGCGACGCCCGGTCCCGTGTACCGGAGGCCTGCAAGGTCGAACGCTGCTTGCAACGACCCGTCCTCACCAGGTCCACCGTGGCAGCAGTTGACTATGACCGCGACCTCGAGCGGCTTTCCCCGCGAGGATCCGCCCGGAAGCAGGCCGCGTCCCGGACGACCGGGGAAGAACCCTCCTTCAGGGCCTGTCACCAGGCGGACCGGTTGAGCGCTCCTCGGGACCCCGTCGACGTAGGACGACGCTTCAAGCGAAGGGTCGACCTCGTACCACTCCCCCGTCTTTGACCAGTAGAGACCCGTCACCTTTCGGCCGGTGCGCAGAAGCTCGTGCGCGGCCTGAAGTCCCGTGAGCACGCTGACGTCGTGCTCCGGGGAAGGGCCGCCGAAGCAGACGCCGAGCGGCGCGTTCGCTCCGCCTGGCAGGGATCCGCTCGACATCCGGGTCAAGGGTAGTGGTCAGGCAGGTCGTTCTCGTAGAGCACGACATCACCAGGTCCCACGTTCGCCTTGACCCAGGTCACCGCCTCCTGCCTGGTGGCGACTTCGACGACCGAGAATCCGGGACTTCCTCTGCCTTCACCCGACGCCTCGCGCGCACCCTCGAGGAGGGCGCGGCGGTTGGTTCGCCCGACGACGACGATGTCTGTGGCGACGGCAGCTGCGGATCGCCCGAAAGCTGTGTTCTCGCGTTGCTGGAGTCGGCCGAGCTCGACCATCCCCGGGGTCACGACGACCCTTCGCGCGGCCTTCGCGCCGACCCGAGCGAGCAAAGAGAGCGCCACTTTTGCCCCTGCCGGGTTCGAGTTGTAGGTGTCGTCGAGGACGAGGGCGCCCCCAGATCCCGCGACGGACTCGAGGCGGTGTGCCGTACTTGGAAGTCCTTCGATACGTGCAACGGCCGTGTCGACGGGAAGACCGAGAGCGACGACGACACCGACAGCGCAAGCGATGTTCGACTCGCGCGCCACGCTGTCGATCCCTTCTTTCACGACCCGGCCATGGACCTTCACGCACAGAGTCCCGTCGGAACCGGTCGTCCGCTCCACCAAGACGTCGGCATCGGCTGACTGTGTCGAGCAGCGCAGCACGCTCCGGCCACTCGCTACCAGTTGGTCCGCAAGCGCCGACAGCCGCGGGTCATCGGTCGCGAGAACGGCCACTTTGCAGTTCGCGACGATCTCGGCCTTCGCGTGGAGGACTCGGTCCTCCGAGCCGAAGCGTTCGAGGTGCACCGGCCCGATCGCAGTGATGACGGAGACCTCGGGGTCGAGCCATTCGCAGAGCTCGGCGATCTCACCCGCCCCGTAGGTGCCCATCTCCGCGACGAACACTTCTGTGCCTTCGGCCAGATGCTCGTTGACGGCGCGCGCGAGGCCGGCACGGTTGTTGTAGCTCGCCGGGCTGGCCACGATCGTGACGCTGCCCGACAGGATGTGAGCGATCGCCTGCTTGGTGCTCGTCTTCCCGTAAGACCCGGTAACCGCGACAACTCGGGGCTTCACGCGCGCGAGCCGCGCCTTCGCCTGCTCGACGTACGGCTTGACCAGGCGCTTTTCGATCGGAGCCGTGACGGCGCATGCGAGGTCGAGTATGCGCGGGGATGCGAGCACGCCTACCGCGGCCATGACAGGAGCGCGAAGGAGCACTCCGAGCACACCGACCACCACAGCCTGGAGCACTGCAAACGTAACGGCGAGCCGGATCAGGCGCGCGGTCCAGTCGAGCGCCGCGGTCCTCGCTCTCAACCGGAGGCCGATCGGTCCGACAGCACCTGCCAACGCCGTGCCCACCGCCGCGATCGGCCATTGCACCGCGAGTCCCGCGCAGACGAGCGCCCCGATCCCGAGTGCAACGTTCGACGGTCGTGACCGCCACCACCGCAAAGCGAAGCGCGACACCGAACCGGGGAGGTAGTGCTCGCGCTGGGCAACGCGTAGCCAACGGATTCCAGCGGGGAGCGTGGCGAGCCCGCACAAGCCGACGACCACCCAACCCGTCTTCCCCCCCGAGACACTCGGAAGACCCGCCCAACTCGCCGAGATGAATGCTGATCCTGCGCTCATCACCGGCCGCCCGCACCGAGCGGAGCCGCGAGTGCCCGATCCACTGCCTGGCGAAGCAAGTCGGGCACGGTTAGCGGCGTGAGGTGACCTGCTCCGGGACAAATCGTGAGAACTGCTCCGGGCACCGCGCCGGCCACGGCTTCGGCGACCGAGAGCGGCACTTCCGTGTCGTCGTCGCCCCACACGAGCTCGACGCCGCAATGCAAGGCCGCCAGCTGCTCCTCGTAGCGTTCAGCGAGGAGCCGCACGAGGACCTGGCGCATCACACCCGTGGCGGCGAGGTAGTCCGGAGACCCGTACTTGTTCCTCGCCGTCTCGAGCGTTGACTGGGGCACGAGGTGCGCGCGGCGCAATGCCCGGACGAGCCTGAACCGAGCAGGAGGTCTTCGCCTCGTGCCGCCCTCAGGCCTTGCGACCGGGGCGGCCGTGAGCACCAGCGCTCGCACGAGGTCGGGACGTGATGCGGCAAGGTGGACAGCCACGCGGCCGCCGAACGAGTGCCCGAGCACGACCACCGGAGCCTCAGGCGTCCCTGGCCCGTCGCTGTCGAGCATCCGCGCCACGAGCGCGGCGTACTCCGCTGATCCCCACGTCTCAGCTGGCGGTGGCGTAGCACCAAACCCGGGCAGGTCAACCGCTATGCCATCGCACACCCCGGCACTCGCGGCCGGCCCGATGACGCCTGCAAAATCGTCATGGGAACGCCGCCAGCCGTGTAGGGCAAGCACTCGTGGCGGGCCTGACCCCCACAGTTCGCCGAAGAGGTCGCCGCCTGCAAACGACCGCAGCATCGCCGGGCGAGGCTAATGCCCGCAGCCACCTGGCCCGCTGACCTGTTGAATCCCTGCCGTGCTCCGGTGCAGGTGCTTGTAAACGCCGGTGTCCTGTAAGACTCGATCTGGTATCGAGACCGGACGGTTGAACCGCACCCCGAGACCCGGTCCACCGCTGTGTAGCAACGCATCGGTACCGTGCGTCTGTGAACCCCGCGGCTTCCGTCGATTCTGGGGCTGCTGGCGGCCCAGGGCCTTCTGTCGGCTCCGCGCTGGAAAGGGTGCTCGCAGGACTCACCGCCTCGCAGCGCGAAGCGGTGACGTCTCCAGCGGCTCCGCTCTGTGTCATCGCCGGCGCGGGCTCCGGCAAGACCGCGTACTTACACGTCGGGTGGCGAGACGGGTCCTCGAAGGGTCGGCCGACCCCGAAAGGACAATGGTGCTCACCTTCACCCGGAAAGCGGCTGACGAGCTCCGGAGGCGGTTGGCGAACCTCGGTGTTGCGCCGGCGGTGAACGCCGGGACGTTTCACGCCATGGCATACGCCCAGCTCCGGCGGCACTGGGCGGACGAGGGCCGCAGACCGCCGGCCGTCCTCGACTCGCCGAATCGTGTGGTCGGCAGGCTGCTGGCGGATTCGCTCGGCTCGAAACCCGAAGCTGCCACGGTGTCCGCTGTGTGCAGTGAGATCTCGTGGGCACGAGCCCGGGTGCTCGACCCCGAGCGATACACCCCCGAAGCGTTGCGCCAGGGAAGGACGGGGACGGATCCGAACGTCGTCGCAGCTGTCTACGCGGGTTACCGCGAAGCGAAGAAGCACCGCGGAGTTGTCGATCTCGACGATCTCATCGAGTCGTGCGCGGACCTGCTCGAACAGGATGAGGCATTCCGGTCCGCTCAGCATTGGAGCTACCGGCATTTCTTCGTAGACGAGCTCCAAGACCTCAACCCGGCGCAATGGCGGTTGCTCCGCGCCTGGCTGGGTGGCAGGGACGACCTCTTCGTCGTCGGCGACCCGCTCCAAGCAGTTTATTCGTGGAACGGTGCCGACCCCGGGCTATTGACCCGGATGACCGAGGTCCTGCCGGGAACCGCGCTTCTCCGGCTCGACGACAACCATAGGTGCACCTCGACTGTGGTCGATCTAGCTCGTGCGGCGCTCGGCGACCTAGCCGGCTCGGAGCAAATTCGAAGCGCTCGAGACGACCAGGGCACCGTCGTTGCCATAAACGACTTTCCCGACGACGCAGCGGAAGCCGTCGCGGTTGCACGCTGGCTCCGCGAGCGTCACCGGCCGGGACGAGGTTGGGGCTCCCTCGCCGTCCTCGCCCGCACGAACTCGCGACTCGACCCGGTGGCAGGCGCTCTCGAACAGGCGGGGATCCCCTTTTACAGGCGGGGTTTTTTCGGCCGCGATCAGGAAGATGCTGCGATCGCGGCGCTACGGGCGATGCCGCGTAGCACGCCGCTTCGAACTGCTCTGGCGGACCTCGCGTCGGCGATCGACGATATCGACTGGCTCGCCCGCCAGGTGGACTCGATCTGCGCGGAGTACCCCGACGCCGATGTCGGCCAGCTTCTGTGGTGGAGGGCAGCCGTTACGGGTCCGGAGGGCTTCGCATCTCTCCAAGATCAAACAGACGCTGTGCAACTCGCGACGTTCCACCGCGCGAAGGGCCTCGAGTGGACCGCCGTGGCGCTCGTAGGGATCGAGGCCGGGATGGTCCCGATCTCGCACGCCGTCCGGCCGGCCGCGCTCGACGAGGAACGCCGGCTCCTGTACGTCGCGCTGACCCGAGCCGAGCAAGAGATCTGGTGCTCATGGGCCCGCCGGAGGTCTGTCGGAGCTCAAACCTGGGCCTGCGAGCCGTCGCCTTATCTGGCTGCCATCAATCAGGCGGCACGTGCGATTGAGCGCAGTGATCCGGTGCCGGTGTCGGTGCGGATATCGGAGCTTCGCTCCGCGCTCGCGCCTGTCAGCTAGGGCTCCTGTCAGCTAATCGGTATCAGTCGAGGTCCACCAAGACGGGCGCGTGGTCCGAGGGCTGCTTTCCCTTGCGGGCATTGCGGTCTACAAGGACGAACGTGCTGCGCTCGGCAAGCATCTTCGACAGCAGGATCAGATCGATGCGCATGCCTTCGTGCTTGTGAAAGCAACCGGCCCGGTAGTCCCACCACGAGAAGAGACCGCCCTCTTCTCGATGCATCCGAAACACGTCGGTCAACCCCCAGCCCGTCAGCGCAGCGAGCGCCCGCCTCTCGGGTTCGGTCACGTGGGTCGCACCCGCAGTCGCAGTCGGGTCCCACACGTCGCGGTCATCGGGCGCAACGTTGAAGTCGCCGCAGACCGCCACGGGGTCGTTCGGGCTGGACGTCGCCTCGAGTTGCGCGCGCAATTCGGCCAGCCAAACCAGCTTCGCTTCGTAGAATTCGCTGTCCACGCTTCTACCGTTTGGCACGTACACGCTGTGAACCTTGATCCCTCCACATAGGGCCGAGACGATGCGACTTCCTTGCTCGTCTGCACCGCTTGCGAACCCGGCGTGCACGTCTTCGAGACCAACCCGGCTCAAGATGGCGACACCGTTCCAACGCCCGTCGCCATGGGGCGCCGACTGATATCCCGCAGCGGCGAATGCCATCTCGGGGAACGAACCGTCTGCGACCTTGGTCTCCTGCATGCAAAGCACGTCGGGCTGCGCGTATTCGATCCACTCGACGACGCGTTCGAGGCGCGCGTTCAGGGAGTTCACGTTCCAGGTTGCGATCCGCATGCTCGGGCTCCGGGGATCTATCTGCGGTCGGCACAGACGAACAGCAAGCGCGCCTCGCAGGCAAGCTCGCCGTCCACGCTCGCGCGTCCCGTCCCGTAGCCCGCTCCATGATCAGACATCCGCTCGAGCGTCGTGGTCATCTCGAGGGAGTCGCCCGGGACCACCTGGCGGCGGAATCTCGCCCTATCTACTCCGCCGAAGAGCACCAAGCGCCCGGCGAATCGGTCATCGGTCAATACGGCCAGCGCGCCAGTCTGGGCCATTGCCTCGAGCATGAGCACCCCGGGCAGGACGGGATTGCCGGGAAAGTGTCCTGCAAAGAACGCTTCGTTCCCGGTCAGATTCCATCGGGCTCGCGCGCTTTGGCCCGGATCAACCTCGAGCACCTCGTCGACGAACAGAAAAGGCGCCCGGTGTGGCAGGACCTCCTCGGGCTTGAGCACGGCTGCCGACCATAGACCGGGCTGCAGCGCTGATGTCGCGCCGGAACCACCGGCGTTCACGGCGGAGGGCGGTCAGATGTTCAGCGGGCGCCGTGCCAAATGTCGTGAAGTACTTCGCGATGGCGGCTCGCCTCGCTCGCACGCCAGGACTTGCGGCCCGTATGGGCAGATTCGACGACGATCCGGCCCTTGCTCCCGGCTGCGCGCCTAAATCTGAAGGAAAACCTTCCGATCATGTTCACTCCGACTCTCGAGCCACGTGACCTGAACGCAGGTTCACTGTGAATTTCCTGGGACCATCATGCAGATCATCGGGACGGCCTGTGGCCAGCTTGAGAAGGGTTGACCACTTTGAGTGATATCCGTCGAGCCGAGATGCCCGGGGTCAGCTACTGCTTGCCCTGAGGCCTGGGCGTGGTCGGCTTCGCGGCTGCTTTCTTGCTCGCGGCCCGCGCCGGCGCCTCGCGAGCCGCTTTGCTGCTGGACTGTCCAGTCTTGGTGCTGGACTGCCCAGTCTTGGTGCTGGACTGCCCAGTCTTGGTGCTGGACTGCCCAGACTTGGTGCTGGATGACCCAGTCTTGTTCGTGGACCTGGCCTTTCTTGCTGAGCCGGCCTTCGTGGCCGCCGCGGATGCATTTTGAGCAGCTGTCTTTCCCAGAACGGCTGTCTTCCCGGTAGCCGCCGTCTTCGCAGGACCGGCCTTCTTGGCTGCCACAGCCTTCTTAGCGGCACCCGCCTTCTTCGGCGGTGCCCCCGTCTTCGCAGGCGCGGCCTTCTTGGCGGCGGCCGCCTTCTTTGCGGGACCAACCTTCTTCTCCTGCGCGGCCCCCGGCTTGGCAGGAGGAACCTTCTTGGCGGCGGCCGCCTTCTTTGCGGGACCAACCTTCTTCTCCGGTGCGGCCCCCGGCTTGGCAGGAGGAACCTTCTTCTCCCGCGTGGCCTTCCTATCGGCGGCCCCCCTCTTCGTGCCGTCATCTGGAGTCTTCATGGCATCGGGTGCCTTCTTTTGGCGGCTCCTGACCTCGGATGCCGCCTCTTCGGCTCCTTCGGCCACCTGCCCGTGAGTCGCCACGACTTCGGGAAGCGCCAACTGAGCTCCACGCCGGGCCGGATCTAGCGCGACCAGCTCGAAGACCCTGGTTTCTCCCTGCTTCATGACATCTCTAGCCCGCCTCGGCGGCGGATCGCCGAGCCCGGCCAGGGGCACGTAACAGAGCATGTCTTCTACCTGCGCCATCGCACCGTGCGAGGTGAACGACACCACGGTTCCTTCGAGTTGCGAACCGACAGGGTGCTCGCTCGCGAACGTGATGAACGGCAGAGGGCCGTTAACGGCCTCAGGAGCGGCACCGCCACTGCCGCGCCGTTTCCCCGGCTTCTTCTCTGCCTCTCCCGGCCCGAGGGCTTCCTCGGTGGCTTGAGCGATCGCCGCCTCCACGCTGCGATCTGACCTCTTGCCTCGAGCGGAACCGCTCGTTCCGGCAGCAGCCTTCGCGGTCACCGGCTTCGCGGTCTTCCTGGCCCTCTTGGCCTTCTTGGGCTTGGTCCCGATGTCGTCCGCGGTCGGCTCTTCCTTGCCGGGCTTTGGAACCGGCTCTGCCCCGCTTCTCCCTCCACGGCGAGCGTTCCCCGTGGCACCCGGCGTCAGCGGCCCTCGGACCGGCCGGCGCGGAGTGAAGATCCATCCCACGCCGGGCACAGGAGTCCCGCCCACGAGCCGGTCCTCGTCGAAGAGCCACGGGTGCTCGGCGTGGAACTCCCGGAACGAGTCGTTGGAAAGCACCCTCGCCCCGATCCGCTCGGCGATCCTCAGCAAGAAGGCGTCCCCCCTGCCGATCGCGCCGGCGGGCGGGGAGACGAGCTCCCCGTGCGCGACGGCCTCCTCGAAAGCTGGGCGCTCCGACGGATCGATCCGGTGACCGAACGAAGCGTCCACGACGACCGTTACGTTCGTGCCAGGGTTCTCCTCCAGGTACTGACGTACGGCCTGGTCAAGCTGCTCGAGGCTCGGGGTCGAACGTCCCTCGGTCGCAATGTTCGAGCCGTCGACGACGACATTCGTGGGCGGCATGGCTGTTTCAAGTCAACCATCCCTGGAAACGGAGTGGACCGATGGTCGCGCTCGGCTCGTAGGATCCGGTCCATGCCGACTGACCTCGGGGGCGAAGTGGCCGAGCTGCTCCAGCCAGCTCATACGCAACGCCTGCGTGAACGACGGCAGCGTGGCGTCAGGCCACGAAGATCGGAGCGCCGACGACGATCGAGGCGGTTCTCGAAGGCCAGGGTCTCGACCTCCAGTCCTACGAGCCCTTCCCCGGGCGCCGATCGCTCGTCGCGAGGATCGAAGGCAGCCGAGCCGGGGCTCCCTCGCTCGCTCTCGTAGGTCACACCGACGTAGTGCCGGCCGATCCCACGGAGTGGCGACACGACCCGTTCGGCGGAGAGTTGATCGACGGCGAGGTCTGGGGTCGCGGTGCGGTGGACATGCTCAACCTCACTTCTTCGATGGCTGTCGCGGTGCGGCATCTCGCCGACGAGGGTTTCAAGCCCGAAGGTGACCTCGTCTTCATCGCCGTCGCAGACGAGGAGGCTCTCGGCGACCACGGTGCCGGCTGGTTGGTCGACAACGTCGCGAGCGAGGTCAGAACCGATTACCTGATAACCGAGGCCGGCGGGTTTCCCGATGCCGACCCCAGGCGGCATCCGCCTGCCGGTGATCATCGGCGAGAAGGGCTGCCATTGGTGCAAGCTCACGATCAAGGGTGAGCCCGGGCACGCGTCTCAGCCACTGCGGACCGACAACGCGCTCGTGCGCGCCGCCGAGGTGGTCCGCAGGATCGACACGTACAGGCCCAAAGCCGACCTTCACCCGGCTTGGCGCCGGTTCATCGAGGAGCTGGGATTCCCCGAAGACCTGACGACTGCGCTGTTGGACCCGGACGAAGATCGAGGAGTTCTGCGACACGTTCCCCGGCATCGGCCTTGCTCGACAGGCGCATGCGTGCACCCACACGACGATTGCTCCCACCATTCTTCGCGCAGGATCGAAGATCAACGTGATCCCCGACCGCGTCGAGCTCGAGCTCGATATCAGGACGCTTCCCGGATGGGGAACCGCCCGAGGTTTCGGCGATGCTCGAGGACGGCTCTGGGGATCTCTACGGCGACGTGGAGATCGAGTTCTTGTGCGAGGACCTCTCGACGACATCGCCCGGCCGACACGCCGCTTTGGGCTGCGCTCGAGCGTGCGGCGTCCAGTTCCGTATCCGGGCTCCCGGCTCGTGCCCTACCTCACGGTCGGGGCCACCGACGCGCGGACTGTTCCGTGCCACTCGGGACCGTCGCCTACGGGTTCGGCCTGTTCAGCGAACGACTCGGCTTCGAGAACTACTCCACGATGTTCCACGGCGTCGACGAGCGTGTGGACGTCGAGTCACTCGAGCTCTCCGGCGTCCCTTTGGGGACACCTTGCCCGCGACACCCTCTCGGGCTGAGCCGAGCCCGAGCGAAATCCCTGGACCGGGCCGTCCTCGATCAACGTGGTCTCGACCGACATCGATGCCGTGATGTTCGATTTCGGCGGCGTGCTTGCAGAAGGTCCCTTCGACGCATTCGCACGTTACGAGGCAGAGCACGGGCTGCCGAACGGATTCGTGACGCACTCTGAACGCGACCGACCATGACACGAACGCATGGGCACGTCTCGAACGAGGTGAGGTCGGTCTCGACGAGTTCTACGACCAGTTCGAGGACGAGGCGAGACGCGCCGGCGGGATCGTCGACGCTCGGGCTCTCATCGCCTGCCTGGGCGGTGAGTTCAGGCCCTCGATGCTCGAGGCCGTCAGGCGATGCCGGGAGCATTTCCGCACCGGGCTGTTGACGAACAACTTCGTGCGCGTCGAGGAGGAGGGATCCCTTGGATGGGTTCTCGAGATGTTCGACATCGTCGTCGAGTCCTCCGTGGTCGGGGTGCGCAAGCCCGATCCCCGCTTCTATCTGATCGCATGCGAGCGTCTCGGCGTGGAGCCCGCCCGGTCCGTCTTCCTCGATGATCTCGGCATCAACCTGAAACCAGCGCGAGAGCTAGGGATGAAGACGATCAAGGTCATCGATCCCGATGAGGCTCTCGCCGAGCTCGAATCGATACTCGGACTCGCGCTTCGCTCGGATGATCGATCCGGCTGAGCCATGACACGGCCGGCGGCGAGCCGGCTCAAGGAATGGTGGAGCACCCCGTGATGGCGGGGGGACAGTATCCCTTGCTGGAGCTGAGCGAACCCAGCGCCCACGAAGAAGTTCCCGGGGTCAGGTACTGAGGTGGCGAGAGGTACTCGAGCCGTGGGTCGTAGTTGTACAGCTTCGAGTATCCGTGCGTGATTACTTTGGAGCCGTTGAATTTGCCGACAGGCCCGCGCCAGTCCTCGCTGATCGACCCGTTGATCTCGAGCGTCCCCAGCGCGCTTCCTTCGTCGAAATTGTTGACCCAGAACTGGTGGTTGAGGGCGAGGATCGTCGCATCCAAGTACGTCGTCCCGGTCCCCGGGTCGAGCGAGCAGTCCAGCGACGTTCCCGGCCCCATAGGGGCCTCGTTGGAGGCGCACGGGGTCGCATTGTTGTTCGAGCTGTCGACGGGGTGGTTCACCTCGACGTAGTTGTACGCGATCAGTCCGAGGACGTCGGCTGTCGTCTGGGTCGAGGGTGCCGTGCCGCAACTCGTCCAAGACTGGTAGCAGAGGTTGCCGGCGATCACGACGTTGTTCTCCGCCGCGATGGTGAGCGGGCCCTGAACTGTGCCCTCCACGATGGCGTCACCCTCGGTCGGACCATACGTACCGAACTCCTCGGCGTTGTTCGAGCCGTAGAAGCTCAACGGGTTGTAGGGACTGGAACCGGTGCACGCCGAGTTGCCGCCGCTGCAGTCCTGCACGAACACGACGCCGTTCGAAGGGTAGGGAACCCAGCCGCCGGACGAGTCCGGGACGCAAGGGTTGGAGTTACCGGAGTCGTTGTCGGCGTCGTTCGAGGTTTTCGTCCCGGGATTGCCTCGGTTGGCCGTGTCGGGGCTGGTGATCTCCATGCCCCATTGGGTGGTCGGGTACAGGCTGTTGCTGGATCCGTTCTGGGCCAGTTCGATCTCCGTCGGGCCCTGGTAGAGGCATCCGCCCTGCGCCGCGACTGCGCCTAGGACCGCGTCGTCGGTGGGGATCGGCTCCACCGGTTGACCCTCCGCCTCGGTGTAGGTGCCGGAAGGATTGCCGGAACAGCCGCTGCCGTCTTGGACGAAGTAATTGTTGGGGTCGCCTGTCGAGGTGGCCCCGTTGATCGTCGGTGTTCCGCAGGTGAATATCGAGTCGTTCGAGAAGATGTTTCCCGTCAGAGTCTCGCCTGTGATGAAGTCGACCGACACGCACCCGTCTTCAGAGCGTCGGTGCCATTAGCCCAGTAGTAAGTACAGGTGATGCCGCTGCCGAGGGAGGCGGGGTCCTGTTGGTCGTAGTTCAACCACCAAAGGTTGAGAAGGAAGCCGTTCTGAGGGTCGAACGTCACCGTGCCGGTGTCGTAGCTCATGTCGTTCGTGTAGCCGGCAGCACCGACAATCTGCATGCTCACCCATATGGCTGCCGGGCACTTGGTCGTGCCGCCGGTGCAGTTGTAGATGCTCGGGCTGCCGTAGAGGAACCATGCCGGGGGACCTTTGGTGCTCGCCAAGTTAGGAACCGTGGTCCACGATCCAACGCCCGGTCCTGAGCACAGGCCCCCCGGGCAGATTGCGCGCCGAAGGGTTCCCCACCAAGGTCATGTTGTTGTTCGAGCTGCTCGTATAGGTCGTCCCCGAATAGATGTAGGCATTGCAGATCACGTAGTCCGGATCAGCGTTCGCCTCGGACGTGTACTCGTTCACGCCGGCCTGCATCGCCCTGTACGCCTCGTGCTGGAGAACGTCCTGCTCCACGAGCGGATAGTGCGCAGTGACGTTCTGGACCATGACGATCGATCCGAGGAAGATCATCGTGACGAGCCCGATCACGATCACGAGCGCCTGTCCGGTTTCGTCGTGTCTCCGGCTTGCGCCGAATCGCCTGGCGGTCCTGCCCCGTCGTACGGATCTTCGATCCCCTGAACGGCGTGATGGTCATCCAACGCTCCCGTTGTAAGAGCTCGCCAGAGCGAAACGCGAGACTCTGGTAACCGGTCGGTTGCCCTTGTTGAAGTGCCGCCTGGAAGTTGAGGCACACGGCCAGGATCGAACTCGCCGTCGGACTCGTGGTGGTACAGCTGTTCGAACCAGCGGATACGTCATAGGAGAACATCGGACTGGTACTGCTCGAGACGTTCGTCAGGTCAGGCACCGTTACGAGCAAATGCGACGGGTTCAGATAGCTGCACCCCGTCGTCAGGGACCCGTTGAAAGGACATGTCCCCGCAGCCGGGCTGTACACCGTCGCGGTCATGGTGCTCCCTGCGGTGGTGATTGTCACCTCTACGGGCCCATTCGGGTTTCCCGTGTCGGCATAGAACGTGAGTGATGTCGCGCTCGGGGCTGTGGTGCTTGAAAAGGCGGTAGTAGAGCACTTGCTCGAGCCGGTCGGGCACGGCGCCACAGCCTCGTGGAGGTACTGAGTGAGGCTCTCGGAAGCCAACACCAATTGGTTCGTAGCATTGAACGATTCCTGGACGGTTCCGTTTACGTCGTAGAACGCAGTGACGACGGGAGTCGTTATGGCGAGGACGACACCCAGAATCGCAATGGTGATCAGTATCTCGACGAGTGTGAACCCTGATTCGGAGGAGCAGCGAACAGCATCCTCGCGCCGCCCTTGCCTCGAGCGGATTCGGCGCAGACTCCAGCTGGATTCGGCCGCGTGATGCGGTCGCGGAACGCCGATGTGCGAGCTCATGCGATCTTCACCACGATCGGGGTCGGGAGTTCCCTGGCTCGGGTAAAAGGGCCGGGTTGTAGACGACTCCGCCGGGGGTGACCACGACGTTGTTGAGGGTCGAAGTGTTCAAATCGGGTGGTGGGGCGCTCACTTTCACCGAATAGGTCTCGCTCACTACGTTCAACGAGCTTCCGGATGCAGTTGTTTTCACCTCTGTCGCGGCCGATCTGCGTAACCGGTCGGAGGAGTAAAGGTCGAAGGTGGTCCCGGTTACAGGACCGACATACGAATTGGCCGGAATTCCCGCACCGATGACTTCTTTGCCTTGGTCGGCTGTCGTGATCGAAGGGTCGGTGACCAAGAAGCTGTTGGTGGCCCAAGTCGCAGCTGTGTCCAGACGGTTCGTCTCGACCATCCCCGCTTCGGAGAGGCCTGTGCTCCCCGTCGCCGGAAGTGTCAGGACGTCCGCCGGGCAGCTGTCGGTCGACATGTTCGGGTCGGCGATCGTCGCCGAGAACGATGCGCCAACCATCGGCGGATTCCCCGCTGGAGGTGCTCTCAACATCGAACGTCAGGTTGCCGAGTCCCGTCATCGGGACCGCAGTAGTCGAACCGGGAGTGACGGCATCCGTCGGAGGCGTCGGTGGTTGCTCGGCCAGGCAATCGCCGTACCAGACGGTGTAGGCAGACGTGAACGGGAACAGGAAGGCGGAACGTGGCGGCGGACCCGGCCGCTATCGGCTGTGTGCCAGTCCGTGCCTGGGATCCCGCTATTGAGCACTGACACAGGCGTGCCGCCGGCAACCGGAACCGAACCGCTCGGCGTGAATGTGACGTTGCCCGCCTGGTCGAACGTCCAGGTGGAGACCGTCACACTGCCGACCGAGACCGTCAGGTCCGTTCCCGGCGGCGACGCTCGTAGCCGGGGACTGGACTCTCGGAAGTGTTGAGAAAAGGCGGAGACGACGTGCTTCCGAGGGTCACGTTGTAGGTTCCCGGGACCTCCTGGGCGAAGACGCATCCGTTGCTGTCAGGGGTGTAGGACTGTCGCAGCGCTCCCGGTGGCCGTGTTCTGGATCTGGACGGTCACCTGACTGACATCCGAGGGTGCGCTTCCGCTCTCCCCGTCGACCTGCACCGCCAGATAGCCCTCGCCTGGCAACGCTACGGGCGTGCCGACGGGATAAGTGGCGTTCGCGGTGAAGGTGTTGACCGGAACGCTCGTGTTCCCGGGGTCACCAGCGCTCGCAACCTGAACCACCTGACTCGTCGACGTGTCAGCGCCGATCGTCAGGTTCGCGTTGCCCGCAACTGTGATTCTGCTGCCTTGGGCGGTGAGAACGCTGTAGTAGAGGTCCCACTTTTGAGTTTCGTCGACAGGTAGAACACCGGCAGGCCATAGGAGGGCGAGATCACCGACTGCTCGGCGAGCCTCTTCGTGCGACCGGTGCCCCACGAAACGGTGGCTGTGGCACTGATCGACACTGGAGGACTGCCTGAGCTGCAGAGGTCGGGTGCACTGCCGGCACCCTGCCAGGTGAGGAAGCCGGTCACGGCGTATGCGACACCCGCCACCGTGTACGTGCCGAGAGACAAGTTACTGTCCAACTCGCTCTCAAGCGTCGTGAGCGAGTCGTTGCCGAGCTGCTCCAGCGCCTGTTCGGCCAACTCGGTCGCGGCGACTTTCTCCCTTGCCGAGGCCGTCTGTTGGACAGCGGAGTCCGATCATGTAAGTGGCCGGGACGAGAACGACCAGAAGAATCACGATCGCGACCAGCACCTCGAGCATCCGAACCCGGCTTCGCCGGGCGCGAGCCGACCGGCGAATCGCGTTCGAGCACGACGCACGATCGAGGTGACCGAGATCCGGGCGCGATCGTTTTCGGTCACCGGAAAACATTTCGACAATCTCGGGTCGAGCCTTGAGCCGAGTGCGAGAGGGCGCCTCCCGCATTCGTGAACGATTTCCCACGACCCGGACAGCCGATCTGAGCCCGACTGCACTCTCCGCATGCCCGATCTGCCCCGCACGCGGCTGCCCTCCTGTTCCACGGGATCGTGTCCTGCAACTGAGTGTCGGCGGATCACGAACGCGCCTCAAGCAACGGGTAGAACAAAGGGTGGGGCGCCGGTGCATGATTGGGACGCATTGGGTGCAATTGGCCCTGTGACCAGGTGTTTATTCGCCTCGGAACAGGTGGTTCCACTCTCAACCCGGAAAACAGCCGGCGGTTCGGATCATTGCCGGGGGAGCGTCTGGTCGCCAGCCAGGAGCTCTGATTCTTGCCGAGGGCCTGACGGCTTACCGGGGACCTGACGCTGTTAGCCGAGGGCCCGGACCAGCAGGTCGTCGTGCTCGATGTTGTGGAGGGCCGCGCTTCCCGTCGCCGGGCTCGCGGACTCGGGCCTGCTCACGTGACGGAGCGAGTACCGGTCCCTCACGAGGCGGTGGAGGCGTCCATGGGCGAACGGCCAGGCGCCCATGTTCTCGGGCTCGTCTTGCAACCAGACGAGCTCATTGGCAGCCGGGATACCTGTCGAGCACCGACCGAAAGCTCTGATTCGGGCCACGGGTAGAGCTGCTCGACGCGGACGATGGCGGCAGGCGTCCGGTGCGGGAACCGAGCCCGGTCATCAGTCGCTCACGCCACCTCATCGCGTCGAAAGCGATCTTTCCGGAGCAGAGGACGACTCTGCCGACCCGAGAGGGGTCGATTCCCGGACGTGGGTCGCCCGATGACCGTCCGGGCCCCCGGCCGCGGGGAGGTGGCAGGGTCGTCCACGACGACACGGAAGCCTCCGGAAGTCAGCTCTTCGATCCGGCGAACGCGACGACCTCTGCTCGCAACAGCGACTTCGGGGTCATGACGACGAGCGGCTGACCACCTGAACCCCCGAACCTGTGAACGCAGAAGGTGGAAGTACTGGGCGGCAGTCGTGGGTTGCGCGAGCTCTCAGGTTGCCCCTCGCAGACAGCGTGAGGAACCGCTCGATCCGCGCCGAGGAGTGCTCGGGTCCCTGGCCCTCGTACCCGTGAGGGTAGGAGCATGACGAGCCCGCATCGCTGGCCCCACTTGTCCTCGGCAGCAACCAGGAAGTTGTCGATGATCACCTGCGCCCCGTTGGCGAAATCACCGAATTGGGCCTCCCAGCACACGAGAGCATCGGGCGCATCGACTGAGTACCCGTACTCGAAACCGAGCGCCGCGTACTCGGAAAGAAGCGAATCGTGGACGGCGAATCGGCCGACGCCCGTCGCCGTCGAGATGTGCGAGGGGTACCCACTCGGCACCCGTCTCGTGGTCCACGAGCACGGCGTGACGTTGGCTGAAGGTGCCTCGCCGGGTGTCCTGGCCGGTGAGCCTGACATTGTTCCCTCGAGCACGACAGAGCCGAGTGCGATCGCCTCACCGAGCGCCCAGTCCACCTCGTCGTTCTCCACCATCTTGGCTCGCTGCTCGAATTGCCGGGCGAGCTTCGGGTGCAGGCTGAAACCCTCCGGGCACGCGCGTCGCGGCTCGAAGCGAGCTCGACAACGGTGCTTCTGTCGATCCCGGTCGAGACCATCGGACGGAGCCGTGTCGTCGGAATCGGCGCAGCGAGAGGCGGTCGACCTTCGGCGGGGCGGCCTGGCGGGTCTCGTCCAATGCCGCCTGCAGCTTGGCGGCGAAGTCGTCGAGGGCCTGCTCGGCCTCGTCGAGCGTGATGTCGCCTCGCCTGACGAGAACCTCGGTGTAGCGCTTGCGCACGGATCGCTTCGAATCGATGATCGCGTACATCCGCGGCTGGGTGTAACTGGGTCGTCGCCCTCGTTGTGGCCGAATCGCCGGTAGCAGACGATGTCCACGACCACGTCCTTGTGGAAGGCCTGGCGGAACCCGAATGCCAGGTGCGCAGCGCGCATGCATGCCTCGGGGTCGTCGCCGTTCACGTGGATGATCGGTGCCTGCACGATCTTGCCGACGTCGGTCGGGTACACGGAGGACCGCGCAGATGCCGGCGCCGTGGTGAATCCGAGCTGGTTGTTGATGACGACGTGGATCGTCCCGCCGGTCCGGTAGCCGGCGAGCTGGGAGAGCTCGAGAGTCTCTGCGACGACCCCCTGTCCGGCGAACGCAGCGTCGCCGTGAACGAGCAGGGACAAGCACCCCGAACGGGTGGGCCGGCCACACCCGGTCCTGCCTGGCGCGGACCATGCCGACCACGACCGGGTCGACCGCTTCGAGATGCGAGGGGTTCGAAGCGACAGAGACCTCGATGGAACGGCCCTGGCGATTGACGAACACGCCGCTCGCGCCCTTGTGGTACTTGACGTCACCCGAGCCCTGGACGGATTCGGGATCGAGGTCCCCTTCGAACTCCCTGAATATCTCGCGGTAGGACTTGCCCACGATGTTGGCGAGGACGTTCAGGCGGCCGCGGTGGGCCATGCCCATCACCGCAGCCTCGAGACCCTCTGTGGCCGCGGCCGACAACACCGCATCGAGCAGGACGATCGTCGACTCGGCGCCCTCGAGTCCGAAGCGCTTCTGACCCACGTAGCGCGTATGGAGGAACTTCTCGAACGCCTCGGCCGCGTTCAGTCGGTCCAGGACGTGACGTTGCTCCTCTGCGGAGAGCGTCGTCGGCACACCTTCTACGTGCTGCTGGATCCACTGCTTTTGCTCGGGGTCCTGCATGTGCATGTACTCGATGGCGAGCGTGCGGCAGTAGGCGTCGCGGAGCACCTCGACGGCGTTTCCGAGCGTCATCGTGCGCTTGCCGGCGAATCCGGCCACGACGAACTCGCGATCGAGGTCCCACAAGGTCAGCCCGTATGTCGCCGGGTCGAGCTCGGGGTGCAGGTGAGCAGGCTCGGCGGCAAGAGGATCGAGGTCGGCGATCAGGTGACCTCTCACGCGGTACATGTTGATGAGGCTCTGGACGTGGACCTGCTTCTCGAGCCGGTCGAGCTCGTCGTCGGCTGCGTTGCGGTCCGGCATGAAACGCACGGGCTCGAAGGGCACGTCCATCGACGCGAAGACCTCGTCGTAGAACCTGTGCTCTCCGCTCAAAGAAGCGGAGACATTCGACAGGAACAGTTCCCGACTCTGCGCCCTGGATGATCCGGTGGTCGTACGTAGACGTGATGGTGACGACCGGTCCCACGCCGATCGCGGCGAGCGCACGGGGATCGGCGGCCTGAAGCTCCGCCGGCATGCCGATGCTGCCGACACCGACGATGACGCCCTGGCCGGGCATCAGGCGCGGAACGGATTGGACTGTCCCGAGAGTCCCCGGGTTCGTGAGCGTGGCGGTGACCCCGGCGAAGTCATCCGGTCTGACCGTGCCTGTGTGGACCTTTCGAACGAGCTCCTCGTAGGCGAGCACGAACGTCCGGAAGTCGAGGCGCTCGGCCTCGCGGATCACAGGGACCATCAACGTGCGAGTCCCGTCAGGCCGGGCCACGTCGACAGCGAGACCGAGACCGACGTGCTCGTGGTGGATCACGCCCGGGTGTCCCTTGCCGTCGGCGTCGGCGACGTAGGCGGAGTTCAGGCTCGGCTGCTCGGCGAGTGCGCGGACAACGGCGTATCCGATCAGGTGAGTGAAGCTCACCTTCGTCCCGGACGTCCGGGTGAGGTGCTGGTTAAGAAGCGTGCGGTTCACCTGGAGGAGCTTCGCCGGAACCGTCCGCACGCTCGTCGCGGTCGGCACCCCGAGCGACGCCTCCATGTTGGCGGCGATCCGGCGCGAAGCACCCGACAGGACGACAGCGCTCTGCCCGGTCTCCGAGACAGAGCTGACGGCCGGAACCCCCGGTGGGGCGGGCACGACCCCCGAAACCGCTGCCGACGGTTCGCTCGGCGGCGCAGGTGCCGGTGCAGTCGTCGGAATCGCACCTGCGACTGCTCCATTCACAGGCGCCGCGGTTGCGGCGGCATTGGCCGGCGCCGCGGTCGCGGCGGCATTGGCCGGCGCCGCGGTCGCGGCGGCATTGGCCGGCGCCGCGGTCGCGGCGGCATTGGCCGGCGCCGCGGTCGCGGCGGCATTGGCCGGCGCCGCGGTCGCAGCGGCATTGGCCGGCGCCGCGGTCGCAGCTCCGTTCGCCGGCGCCGCGGTCGCGGCCACGTTCACGGCGCCTGCGAGCCCACCGTGTCCCCCCGGCACGTAGTCGGCGAAGAACTCGCGCCAGCTTTCGCTCACAGACTGCGGGTCCCGCCTGAACTGGTCGTACATGTCGTCGACCAGCCAGGCATTGGGCCCGAAGGCTCCGCCCGGTACCGGTTCGCCGACGCTTGGCGGTTGGTCAGGCACATTTTCGATCCTAATGTCGACCTTAATGTCGGACGTCAATCCGAGGGCCCGGCTGCTACTACCGTGACCGCTCGTGGTCGACGGAATCTCCCCTCCCGCCGGGCTTCACTTCGTGGAGCTCGAGGCTCATCGCGATCTTGCGCCAGGGAGACCAACGACCAAGTGCAGGTGGTGGAGCGACGGTCGTGTTCGTCCACGGGTCACTCGACCGCTCGACAAGCTTCTTGCGGACCGCCCGGCGACTCGAAGATCTCCGCATCGTGACATACGACCGGCGCGGCTACAGCCGCTCCAGAGCACTGCGCCCGATCGCCACCGACCTGGCCACTCACGTCGACGACCTACTTGCACTGATCGGTGACAGAGAGGTGGTTGTCGTCGGACATTCCCTGGGAGGACTCGTCGCGCTCTGCGCCGCCCAACAAGAACCCGATCACATAAGGGCGGTCGGAGCCTACGAGGCTCCCCTCCCGTGGAACGACTGGTGGCCGAACAGGTCACGCGCGTTCGTGACAGAGGACCCCGGCGATTTCGCGCAAGGCTTCTTCGACAGGGTGGTCGGTCCAGGCTCGTGGTCGAGGCTCAGCGAAAAGGGAAAACAGGCTCGGCGCGCCGACGGCCCTGCCCTCGTGGCCGAGCTGGCCGCGATCCGAGCGAACCATCCCCTAGTCGACCTTGAGCTGATCGGTGTTCCAACCTTCGCGGGCCGAGGAAGCCGGTCGGTCGAGCATCATCGCCGAGCTGCTGCGGTCGTCGCCGAGACGGTCCCGGGCGCGCGACTCATCGAGATCGAGGGAGCGGCGCACGGTGCCCACCTTTCACATCCCGATGCTTTCGCCAGCATGGTCCGCCAGGTCGTCGCCAGCTCTGGCCTCTGACTACTCCCCTGCTGATGCTCCCCTGCTGATGCTCCCCGCTGAGCCGCTCAGTTGTGGCGCTCAGTTTCACGCCCAGTTATGGCGCCCAGTTGTGGCGCTCAGCGTGCCTCGATCGAATCGAAGCTCCTGCCGGCGTCGAGGTCGAGGTCGTGCGGAAGTCCGAGGACCCGCTCGGCAACGATGTTCCGCTGCACCTCGGAGGTCCCGCCGCCGATCGTGAGCGCCATCGAGAACAGATAACCCTTCGCCCAAACCGACTCGGGCCAACGCGTCGCGTGAAGCTCGCCTGCCGCCGCCACGTGCCCGGGCGCGGATCGCAGCCCGCCGGCACCGGCACGCTCTGACGCTCCCAACATCGCGCGTGCTCCTGCCAGGTCTCGTGCGAGCTCCATCACCCTCTTGCCGTGGTCGTCCGCCATCGCCTTTCTTATGGAGGCTTCGGGACCCGGTTCGCGACCTTGGAGCACGGCGCCGACGGTTCGAAGTCGCACCAGGCGCAGCACCTCGCTCTCGGTCCATACAGACGCAACCCGCTGGCGGAGAACCGGGTCGGCGACCCCGCCGGACTCTTTCAATTCCGCCACGAGATCGGCCGCGGTCGGTCCCTGCCCCCATAGCGCGCCCTCGCCCGACAGGGAGACTCTCTCGTTCGAGAGCGTCACCTTGGCGAGCGACCATCCCTGCCCCGGCCGCCCGACGAGATGCTCGGGGCCGAGATGCACGTCGTCGAAGAACACCTCGTTGAACGCATGGTCCCCTGTCATGTCGACGATCGGACGCACCGTCACGCCTGGAGCGTCCATCGGGCAGACGAAGTACGAGATGCCGGCGTGTTTCGCGACACTCGGATCGGTGCGTGCGAGCAGGATCCCGAAAGATGCCATGTGCGCGTAGGTGGTCCACACCTTCTGGCCCGAGACGATCCACCCACCGCCGTCCGGGGTCGCCTTGGTGCGGAGACCCGCCAGGTCGGAGCCCGCGGCAGGCTCGCTGAAGAGCTGGCACCACACCTCCTCGCCGGACAGAAGAGGCGGGAGGTAACGGTCCTTCTGCTCAGGCGTGCCGGCGTGCACGAGGGTCGGTCCAGCCCATCCGATCCCGATCGGATTGAAGGGGCGCCTCACCCCAGCCGCCCGCAGCTCCTCGTCGATCACGAGCTGGTCGACCGGGCCCGCGGCGAGGCCCCAGGGCCGTGGCCAGTGAGGCGCGACGTAGCCCGACTTCTGCCAGCTCGCGTGGCGCCGGGCTCGGGGTGCGCGTCCAGCCACGCACCGCACCGCGACCCGTGCCGGGATGGTCGTCTCCAGGAAGGGCGAGGTCCACGAGTCGGAAGCGTAGGCTCCGGGCCGTGACTGATTGGAACTATGCCGACGTGTGGGAGACGGTGGCAGACCAGATCCCCGAAGCGACCGCCCTCGTGCACGCCACGAGGCGGGTCACCTGGGAAGAGATGGACCGGCGCGCCGACGGGATCGCGCAGACGTTGATCGAGATCGGGCTCGGGCAACAGGACAAGGTCGCTCACTACCTGACGAACTGTCCCGAGTACATCGAGTCGACGTTCGGGATCACTGAAGGCGGGCATGGTGCCGGTCAACACCAACTACCGCTACGGCGAGGAGGAGCTTCAATACCTCTGGGACAACGCGGACGCCGCGTGCATCATCATCCACGGCACCTTCACCGAGCGAGTGGAGGCGATCCGGTCGAGTCTCACGAAGGTGCGCGGCTGGATCTGGGTGGACGACGGCTCAGGAGACTGCCCCGAGTGGGCTATCCCCTACGAGAAGGCCGCCAGCGGCGCATCCGGCAGGACCCGCGCACCTTGGGGGCGCAGCGGCGACGACCTCTACATGCTCTACACGGGAGGGACCACCGGTGTGCCCAAGGGCGTCATGTGGCGCCAGGACGACCTGTTCGCAAGGTTGAACAGCGGGAACATCATGCGAGTTCCCGAAGACGGCGGCCTGGACGGCGTCCGCAAGACCGTGAAGGGCCCGGGACCGGTCCACCTGCCCGCCTGCCCCCTCATGCACGGGACGGGTGCGTTCAGCTCAATGGGCATGCTTGCCGTCGGTGGCTCGGTCGTGACGCTCGAGTCCCGGCGGTTCGACGCAACCGAGCTTCTCGACGCGGTCGACCGCGAGAAGGTGAACACGATCGCGATCGTCGGCGACGCGTTCGCAAAGCCGATCTTGGAGGCGCTCGACAACGAGCCGCGGCGTTGGCACCTTCCGACGCTGCTCGGAATCGTGTCGTCGGGGGTCATGTGGAGCGAGGAGACAAAGCGCGGCTTGCTGCGGCACAAGCCAACTCTCGTTCTCGTCGACGCGTTCAGCTCGTCCGAGGCGCTCGGCATGGGTGCGTCGGTCTCGAGCGGCAGCCGACGCGCAGCCGACCGCCAGCTTCGTGCTCGGGCCCGAGGTGCGGGTCATCGACCCCGACACCCACGAGGACGTCGTGCCGGGATCCGGCCAATCGGGCGTGCTCGCTCTCGGGGGCCGCAACCCGCTCGGCTACTACAAGGACACCGAGAAGACCGACTCGACGTTCATGATCGTGGACGGGGTCAGGATGTCGATTCCCGGCGACCATGCCATCGTCGAGGCCGACGGATCGCTGCGGCTGCTCGGCCGGGGATCCGTTTGCATAAACACCGGTGGAGAAAAGGTCTTCCCCGAGGAGGTCGAGGAGGTGTTGAAGCTCCACCCCGACGTGCACGACGCCGTCGTGGTGGGGATTCCTGATGACCGGTTCGGTCAGGCGGTCGCAGCCGTCGTCGAGCCCAGAGACGGCGCGGAGCTCGACGAGCACGATCTCATCGCTCACACGAAGACCCACCTCGCCGGGTACAAGGCTCCGCGGCATATCCGTTTCGTGGACTCGATCGGGCGCGCCCCCACGGGCAAGGTCGACTACGCGAGGCACGCGGCGGAGACCGCCGCGTGGGCGCTCGGGAACTCGCCGATCTCGTCCGACCGGTCGTCGCGATCGGCGCCGGAGCAACAGCAGGCGCAGGAGCCTACCTAGGCCTCCTTGTTCACGCCGCTCGACCGGACGAAATCGTTGACCGCGTAGTAGGCGTCGATCGACTCGCCGGCGTCCCCCCAGAAACCCTCGAGCACGTCGTACTCCATCGCGCCGGCCTCGACGTACCAGTTGTTGACGTCGGTGATCTCGAGCTCGCCGCGTCCCGACGGCTCGAGAGTGTCGATCACCTTGAATACGTCGGGGTCGTAGCAGTAGATGCCGGTAACGGCATAGCGGCTCGGAGGATCTTCGGGCTTCTCCACGATCTTCACGATGCGACCTTGATCGTCGAGCTCGGGAACGCCCAGATGCCGAAGATGTGTCGGATCGTCGGGCTCGGACAGGATGATCCGCGCGCCGGTCTTCTGGTCCAAGAAGCGCTCGACTGTCTTTCCGAACGAGTACTCGACGATGTTGTCGGCGAGCATGACGAGCACGGGATCCGACCCGCAGAACTTCTTCGTCAGCCCGAGTGCCTCCGCAATGCCGCCGGGCCTGTCCTGGTATGCGTAGGACAGCCGTTCGAGGCCGTGCTCGTGCCCGCTTCCCAGAAGCCTGAGGAACTCCCCTGCGTGGGTGCCGCCGGTCACGAGCATCACCTCGTCGATCCCGGCACGAACGAGAGCCTCGATCGAGTAGTTGATCATCGGGCGGTCGTAGATCGGCAGAAGGTGCTTGTTCGTGATCCGGGTGAGCGGGTGAAGGCGGGTCCCGGACCCGCCGGCGAGGATGACTCCTTTCACGGCCGGAGCTTACGATCAACGGTTCGCCACGCCGAATCCGGGTTGCCGGTCCGTCCAGGTCCTGAGCACCGCGTCGGAGAATCTCGGCCACTGCTCCACCGCCCAGGGGCCGAACGGGGCTCCTCCGGCAGACGCGCAGGCGACACCTGCGTCGGGATCGACCCACACGAACGCACCCGATCGCCCGAAGTGCCCGAACGTCCGCGGCGATCCGGTGGTGGCGGTCCAATGAGGCCGCTTGGAGGATTTGAGCTCGAAGCCGAGCCCCCAGTCGCACTCGTCGTAGCGGCCTACCCCCGGCACCACACCAGCGAGCCCCGGAAAGGCGACCGCGGTGGCGGTACCGAGCAGGTCAACGGTGAAAGTCGTCGGGGAGAGCAGCTCGCTCGCCAACGTGAGGAGATCGCGAAGCGAGCCTCGTGCTCCTGAGGCCGGCGAGCCACCTTCAGCACAATGGTGGAGCGCATACCGAGCGGTCCCGTGACCGTGTCGGCCACGAAGTCGTGCCACCGGGTCCGCGAGGCCTGCTCGAGGTATGCGGCAAGCACCTCGAACCCGGCGTTCGAGTAGATCCGCCTGACTCCCGGGGAAGTGAGCGGCTCCGGGCTGTCGGGCCCGAGCCCCGACGCATGAGAAAGCAGGTGCCTCA
Source organism: uncultured Acidimicrobiales bacterium (assembly GCA_963801315.1). Classification (GTDB taxonomy): domain Bacteria; phylum Actinomycetota; class Acidimicrobiia; order Acidimicrobiales; family CAVXTF01; genus CAVXTF01. The sequence continues at coordinate 1,086,421 of CAWDEI010000007.1, forward strand.
CCGTGGAGCCGGGAGGGCCGGCGGGATCGTCCAGGTCGACGATGCCCCGTTCAGTGGCGACGAGGACCGCGAGCGCGACGCAGCAGCTTGGTGACAGACGCCCAATCGGCAACCGCGTCGAGATCCCCCCTGCTCGCGACCATCGTTGCGTTCGATCCGTCCCGCACGAGCACGCCCGCCGAGGCACGCGGCTCGGGCCAGTCGTCGATCAGCTCGAGAGCGCCCACCGGTGCTCAGGTGTCCAAGAAGCGCCTGACGGCAAACGCGGAGCCCGCCGCCCCGATCACGATCCCGACGACGACGATGAACACCACGATGACGGTGAGCTCGCCGGTCGGCACGTCGAGGTTGGTCGCGTGACTCGGGTTGCCGGAGTAGGCGTGCAGCCACGCGTTCAGCGCGAAGACCGCTCCGAGAGACAGGACCGCCCCGACAAGTCCCTGGACCAGCCCTTCGCACATGAACGGGATCCGGATGAACCAGTTCGTCGCACCGACGAGCTTCATGACCGCGACCTCGCGTCTTCGAGCGAAGATCGCGAGACGGATCGTGTTCAAGATGAGGACCGTCGCGGACAGGAGGAGAACGAACGCGAGAACGAACAGGACCCATTGAGAGACGTGCACGAACGTCTCGAGGTTCTTTATCGCCTGGGCGGGCGAGCTGACGTCCTTGACGTTCGGCTGGTCGTGGAACTGGGCGACGATAGCCGCCGCCTCGCTCGGGTTGTCGAGAACGCAGCGGTAAGACGAAGGCGTCGTGGCAGCGCTGAAGATGAAACTGTAGACGGGCGAAATGATTCGCTTCGCCTCGGCGTAGTCGTAAGCCTGAGAGCGGTAGAGGCACGACTTCACGTACGGGATCTGGACGAGCTCCTGGTAGATGGTGTTGCTCTGAGCAGACGTGACGCCGGGGTCCACGAAGACGATCACACTGACGCCGTTCTGCCACTGGATCGTCGCGGTGGCAACGGCCTGACGCAACAGCAGGGCCGAGCCTGCGAGCGCGAGCGTCACGAACACCGTCAAGATCGCGACAGACGTCATCAGCCGGTTGCGCCACAGGTTGGCTCCGGCCTCGCGCGCGACGTAGCGGGCGGAGAGCGCCATCAGTGGTACGCCGGCACTTGCTCAGGTCCCGTAGCCGTAGACGCCGCGCCTCTGGTCGCGAACGAGCGATCCCTGGTCGAGCTCGATGACCCGCCTGCGCATCTGGTCGACGATGTTGGCGTCGTGGGTCGCGACCACGACCGTCGTCCCGGTCCGTCCGATCCGGTCGAGCAGGCGCATGATCCCCTGGCTCGTCCCCGGGTCGAGGTTTCCGGTCGGCTCGTCGGCGAGCAGGATGAGCGGCCGGTTCACGAATGCCCGTGCGACGGCGACACGCTGCTGCTCGCCACCGGACAGCTCGCTTGGAAGGCGGTCGCGCTTCTTGCCGAGGCCCACCAGGTCGAGGATCTGAGGAACCTGCGTCGTGATCACGTGCCTCGGCCGCCCGATCACCTCGAGGGCGAAGGCGACATTCTCGAACACGGTCTTGTTCGGAAGCAGCCGGAAGTCCTGGAACACGCACCCGATGTTCCGCCTCAGGTACGGGACCCGCCAGCTGCTCATCGCGCCGAGGTCCTTGCCGGCCACCCAGATCTTGCCGCGAGTCGGGCAACTCCTCTCTGAGCAGAAGGCGGATCAGCGTGGTCTTCCCCGAGCCCGAAGGCCCGACCAGGAAGACGAACTCGCCCTTGTCGATCTCGATCGACACGTCGCGAACAGCGACAGACCCGGCCTTGTAGGTCTTGGTGACGTTGTCGAAACGGATCATCGGTCGTACCGGGACATGGGTCACGTCGTGCAGCGGCTGCTCGAAGCAGGCATTCCGCGGGTCCAGCCACACGCATCAGTGCACCAGCCGCCGCTCTACAGCGCATTAAGGCAGGATACACTAGCAGGCGGTTCTCGGCAAGGCGCCAGCCCATGGACGCTGTCAGTCGCTTCGCCCGAGCCTGCGGCGTCGCCTCAGCTCCGCCTCGATCAGCTCGTCGAGGTCGCCGTCGAGCACCGCGTCCACGTTTCCTGTCTCGTACTCGGTCCTGTGGTCCTTCACCATCCGGTAGGCGCCATCACGTACGAGCGGATCTGGCTCCCCCAGGCAACGTCGAGCTTCGGGCCCGACGAGCGGCTCGAGCTCGGCTCTGCGCTCCTCCGCCTGGAGGTCCGCAAGCTTCGCGGCCAGGATCTGCATCGCCCTGGCCTTGTTCTGGTGCTGGCTGCGCTCGTTCTGGCACGAGACGACGATCCCTGTCGGAAGGTGCGTCAGGCGCACAGCCGAGTCCGTCTTGTTGACGTGCTGGCCTCCTGCGCCCGACGAGCGGTAGGTGTCGATGCGCAGGTCCTTCTCGTCGATGTCGACCTCGCACACCGCGTCTTCCAGGAACGGGATGACCGACACCGTCGCGAAGCTCGTCTGGCGGCGTTTCTGTGAGTCGAACGGCGACATGCGGACCAGCCGGTGCACGCCACGTTCGGCAGACGAGCAGTCCGTAAGCGAAGCGGCCCTTCACGATCACCGTCGCCGAGAGGAGCCCGCCTCTTGTCCCTCGGTCGCCTCGTCGACCTCTGCTTCGAACCCTCGCCGTTCCGCCCACCGCAGGTACATCCGCAGGAGCATCTCGCACCAGTCCTGCGCGTCGGTGCCACCGGAGCCGGCGTGCAGCTCGAGGATCGCGTCACGTTGCGTCGTGCTCGCCGGCGAACAGCGACCTCAGCTCGAGGTCTCCGATGCGGCGCTCGAGGTCGTCGATCTGCTGCAGTGAGCTCGGCGGCGACCGAGTCGTCTCCTTCTTCGACCATCAGCTCGTGGAGCACCTCGGCGTCGGAGAGCGTGAGGCGAGATCCTCGAGCATCGAGATGTCGTCGTTCAGGCCCCCGAGCTCGGTCGTGACCGCACGTGCGCTGATCGGCGTCGTCCCAAAGATCCGGACGCGAGACCTCGTCGGCGAGCTCGTCCCTCCTCTCGCGCAGGCGCTCGAGACCCAGATACGTCTCAGCCTCGGTCAGCCGCGACCGAAGATCTGCGAGCTCGGCCTTGGCGTCGCGAGGCGGCTCAGTGCCCGGCACCAGAGGCTGGTCCGAACCGTCTCGGGGGTCTGGCTGGCCGGGACCGAGACGTCTGCGCACCGCGGTCCGTCGAGTCGGCCCTGTTTCCGTTAAGTGCGGCCATGACAGAGCTTGAATTTCTTGCCGCTCCCGCAGAAGCACGGCTCGTTGCGGCCGATCTTGGCGTTCGGCGACTTCATGACCTGTCCGTTCTACGCTCCTGCGAGCCGCTCCGGGCAGCCTGCTCGAGCGGGGCCTGCACCTCGAGCAGCCGGCCCGGTCGTCGCCGTTCGAACCCGTCGCCAGGGCACCGCTCGCTCCGACCGGGACGGTCGCATACGACGGAGGCGTCCATGACCGGGTCCTCTGCCGCCTGGTAGCTCGCCTTGGCGAGATCCGGGCCGGCCGCCGGCTCCTCTATCAGCTGGACGTGCATCACGTAGCGGAGGTAGTCGTCGTCGATGGCTTCGCATCATGGCTCCGAACATGTCGAAGCCCTCTTTCTGCCAGGCAACGAGAGGATCCTGCTGGCCCATGGCCCTCAGGTTGATGCCCTCGCGCAGGTAGTCCATCTCGGCGAGGTGGTCCCGCCAGCGCTGGTCGATTATCTGCAGCATGACCTCGCGCTCGATCTCGCCGCGCCTGAGGCTCCGCCTCCGGGGAACTGCTCGTCGCGAGCCCGGTACTGCTCAAGAACCTCGTCCAAGAGGCTCTCGCTCAGCTGCACCTTCGTCGTCGCCTCGGCGAGCTCCTCGACCGTGAACTGCGTCGGGAAGTACTGGGTGCACCTCTTGCAGGAGCTGCTCGAGGTCCCAGTCCTCGGGGTACTCCGTCGGGCACATCGAGATCGACGAGCGCGTCGATGGTCTCCTCGAGCATCTCCTCAGTCCGCTCGCGGAGGTTCTCGCCATCGATGATCTGGAGGCGACGCTCGTAGATGACCTTGCGCTGCTTGTCGAGCACCTCGTCGTACTTGAGGATGTCCTTGCGCTGCTCGGCGTTTCGTCCCTCGACTGTGTTCTGCGCGCGCTCGATGGCCTTCGTGACCATCCGCGCCTCGATCGGCACGTCGTCGGGCAGCGTCCGGCTCATGACCCACTGCATCGCGCCGGTAGCGAACAGCCGCATCAGCTCGTCTTCGAGCGACAGGAAGAAGCGGCTCTCTCCGAAGTCACCCTGCCTGCCCGAGCGACCACGGAGCTGGTTGTCGATACGGCGGCTCTCGTGACGCTCGCTGCCGAGCACGTAGAGCCCGCCGAGCTCGCGGACTAGCTCGCCCTCCTTGTGCGCACTGCGGCTCGATCAGCGCGAGCTGCCGCTCGTACTCGGCCTTGCCCTCTTCGGAATCGAGCTCCAGCCCGGCGGCCACGACCTCGCGGCTTCGCGAGGCCCTCGGGATTTCCGCCGAGGAGGATGTCGACCCCTCTACCGGCCATGTTGGTCGCAACCGTCACCCCGTGCAGCCGACCGGCCTGGGTGACGATCTCCGCCTCGCGGGCGTGCTGCTTCGCGTTCAGGACCTCGTGCGGGATCCCCCGCTTTTCCAAAAGACGCGACAGGTGCTCGGACTTCGCGACAGAAGCCGTGCCGACGAGCACCGGCTGCCCACGCTCGTAGCGCTCGGCGATGTCGTCGACCACCGCCGCGAACTTGGCGTCCTCGGTCTTGTAGACGAGGTCCGGGCAGTCCTCTCGGACCATCGGCTTGTTGGTCGGGATCGGGACGACGGGGACGTCGTAGGTATTGGCGAATTCGGCCGCCTCGGTCTCGGCGGTTCCCGTCATCCCGGCCAGCTTCTCGTAGAGGCGGAAGTAAGTTCTGGAGGGTGACCGTCGCCCAGGTGTGGTTCTCCTCGCGGATCTTCACACGCTCCTTGGCCTCGACAGCCTGGTGCAGCCCATCGGACCATCGCCTGCCCTCGAGGGTCCTGCCGGTGAACTCGTCGATGATCTTCACTTCTCCAGCGGCGACGAGGTAGTCCTTGTCCCTGTGGTACAGCTCCTTCGCCAGCAGAGCCTTCGAGAGCTGGTGGACGTAGTTGACGGCGACCAGGTCGTACATGTTGGTCACGCCGAGCGCCCGCTCGACCTTCTCGATGCCGACCTCGGTCGGTACGACGTGGCGCTTCTCCTCGTCGACCTCGTAGTCGACATCGCGCGGCGAGGGTCCGGGCGATACCTGCGAACTGGTAATAGAGCCTGGCGGCGTCGTCGGACGGTCCGGAGATGATGAGCGGCGTGCGCGCCTCGTCGATGAGGATCGAGTCGACCTCGTCGACGATCGCGTAGATGTGGCCGCGCTGGGCCATCGTCTCGCGTGAGCGGGCCATGTTGTCTCGCAGGTAGTCGAAGCCGAACTCGTGGTTCGTCCCGTAGGTGATGTCGGCGTCGTAGGCGGCATGCTTGGCGTCGAGGTCGGTCACCTCCGCGCTCACGCTGCCGACGGACAGACCCAAGAAGTTGTAGACACGGCCCATCCACTCCGCGTCGCGCTGGACCAGGTAGGGGTTCACCGTGACCACATGCACGCCCCGGCCGGAAAGCGCGTTCAGGTAGACGGGCAGGGTGGAGACAAGGGTCTTTCCCTCGCCGGTCTTCATCTCGGCGATCCAGCCGAAATGAAGCGCCATCCCCCCCATGAGCTGGACGTCGAAATGTCGCTGGCCGAGGATTCTCCAAGCCGCTTCGCGGACGGTTGCGAATGCCTCGACCAGCAGGTCGTCGAGGGTCGCTCCGTTGTCTAGGCGCTCGCGGAACAAGACGGTCGAGTGGGCGAGCTCCTCGTCGGAGCGGCGCTCCATCTCGGGCTCGAGCTCGTTTACGAGCGGGACGAGCTCGGCGAGGCGGCGTACCTTCTTGCCCTCCCCGGCCTTGAGCGCGCGCGTAAGAAGGCTCATGGGGCATTCATTCTACCGCCGGCCGATCGCCCCACAGGCCTGCTACCGGTCCAAATCCGTCAGCGCCGGGGCATTTCCGCCGGCTGCCGGCCCGTTTGCGCCGCTACCGACCCGTGTGCCTGGGCTACGACCGTGCGCCTGGGCTACCGACCCGTGTGCCTGGGCTACCGACCCGTTTCCGTCAGCTGGTCGTCTCGTGCCGCGGGTGGGATCGAGCGATCAGCTTTCCTTTCAGGCGCTCCACCTGGCGCTCGAGCTTCTCCACGACGGAGTCGACCGCAGTCAGCGGGTCCGTCGCCTCGGAGCGCCCATGCAGCTCGTGCCCGTGGCCCCGGAGCACCGCATGACAGGCCCAGCGGGTAGCTGCGGACCGCTCCGAGTCATGGGTCAGGCGCACCTCCGCACGCTCGAGCAAAGGAGCGAAGCGCCCGAGCCGGCCGATCTTGGCGATGGCGCCGCTCGCGGAGATCGTCGGAGATGGATCCATGTGAACCAAGGAAGTCGACGTCCATCACGTGCTCCCTTCCAATCCACCGGCCATCGGCGCACCCTCGGTACGGCTCGACCGGCGCATCCGCTCGGTACGTGCTCGACCGCCGCGACAGGTAGTTGCAGGTCGCGCCCGGCTGACCTGGTCTTTGGCCCCACACTCGCCTGCTGAGGGGCTCACGGGCGGGCGCCGGCGGCCATGAGGCCCTGCGACACCCTCCTCAGTACCCGCTTGACTCCTTCTCCACCCGGAGCCGTTCGTCGGCAACGGGCGGGCAGGCCTTACGTCTAAGCCGCACCATGCTCAGCAACCACGAGTTGCCTTACGTGGGTCGTTTCGCCTGCGGCTGGCTTCGACTTGCAACCACAGACCCGGGCGCGACCCACGCCGGTAGTCTACGACCCTCACCCGGACCCCGGCAGAGCGCATCTGCAGGGCGCGTGAGACAGCGCGCCTGATAGAGCACGCGAAAGACAGCCCGCGTGAGCTAGCCACCCCTAGACAAGCCCGAGTGAGGAAGCCGGAGTGAGACAGGCCCAGTGAGACAGGCCCAGTGAGACAGGCCCAGTGAGACAGGCCCAGTGAGACAGGCCCAGTGAGACAGGCCCAGTGATACAGGCCCAGGGCCCGAACGTGCGGGGAGCGACGGGCCGTCGTCGGCTGTGCTCGGCAGCCGTTACAGCAGCGGTGATTCTTCTCGCAGCATCGGGGCTCACGATCATCAGGGCCACGCCCGCGAGTGCAGTCGGGGACCCAACGCTCTCCAAACTCATCATCGCTGACCCGGAGCCCGGATGGTCGAACTTGCCTACGACCGAGACGGCCAACTTCGAGACCCAGCTCCAAACCGAGTTCCAGCACCTGGAGAGCCAGAACCAGACGTTCTCCACTGCTGTCGGTGGTTGGCAGTCGTCGCAAGGTGCATCTGAGGATTCACTCGCGGTGTTCCTCGTCGAGTCGATCGGAGGGCCGCCTCAGAGCATCCCCGCCACGCGCCTGGCATTTGACTTCTGCACCGGTGCCACGAACGTCAACTCGGTCTCTACGCCGCCCATACCGAACGTCCCGAACTCTGCGATCGCCACGTGCTCTGACACGACCGAGAAGGTGACGGTGGGAACGGCGACAAAGGGCAACTTCATCGAGCTGATCGCGTCATTCGGTTTGAGCCCCCTCACCGATGCGGCCGTAGAGCGAGTCGTAGGAGATCAGCTCGTCGCGCTCCCTGGGTCGACGACGTCAACGAGCCCGGTCGGCGGAATCGGCACGGCGAACATCGTCGGCGCCGCGATCAGCATCGTCGTGGTCGTGGGGGGGGCCGTCGCATTCGTGCTTCTGCGTAGAAGGCGCTCGCACCCTGCGACCGCAGGAGACGATTCGCTCGGGCCCGACTCCACCATCGGGTCGGGTGCCCACAGTCAGCCGGGTGCCCAGGATCAGGCGGCCGATCAGGATCAGGCGGCTAGTCAGGATCAGCCGGCTACTCAGGGTTAGGGATACCGCACGGGCGTCTGGATCGCACGGGCAGGACGGTTCACGGGCGCCCGTGCCGCGGCCAGCCCATAACGACCCGCCCAGTAACGGCCCGCCCAGTAACGGCCCGCCCAGTAACGGCCCGCTCAGTAACGATACGTGTCGGGCTTGTAGGGACCGTCGACCGGCACTCCGATGTACTCGGCCTGAGCGTCCGTCAGCTTGGTGAGCTTCACACCCAGGGCATCGAGATGCAGCGTCGCCACCTTCTCGTCGAGGTGCTTCGGAAGAACGTGGACCTTGGTGTCGTACTGGGCGGACTTTGTGAACAGCTCCACCTGGGCCATGGTCTGGTTGGTGAACGAATTCGACATCACGAAGCTCGGATGGCCTGTGGCGTTGCCGAGGTTGAGAAGTCGTCCCTCTGACAACACGATGACCGCGTGACCGTCATCGAACACCCAGGAGTCGACCTGTGGCTTGATGTTCACCCTCTTGATCCCGGTGACTTCCGCAAGGCCCGCCATGTCGATCTCGTTGTCGAAGTGGCCGATGTTGCCGACGATCGCCTGGTGCTTCATGCGGCCCATGTGCTCCGAGGTGATGACGTCGCGGTTCCCGGTCGCCGACACGAAGATGTCCGCGATTTCGACGACGTCGTCGAGCGTCTTCACCTCGAATCCGTCCATTGCGGCCTGAAGGGCACAGATCGGATCGATCTCGGTGATCACCACGCGAGCTCCCTGGCCCCTCAAGGACTCGGCACATCCCTTGCCGACATCCCCGTAGCCGCAAACGACGGCCACCTTGCCCCCGATCAGCACGTCGGTCGCGCGGTTGATGCCGTCGATCAGGGAGTGCCGGCACCCGTACTTGTTGTCGAACTTCGATTTGGTCACCGAATCGTTCACGTTGATGGCAGGGAACAACAGCTCGCCTCGCCTCTGCATCTCGTAGAGACGGTGCACACCCGTCGTCGTCTCCTCCGTCACGCCGATGATGCCGTTGGCTACCGATGTCCAACGAGTGGGCTCGGTTCGAGACTGCGCTCTAGCAGGGCGAGAACGACACCCATCTCCTCGGACTCTGCGGTGCTCGGATCGGGAGCGATCCCCGACTTCTCGATCTCGACTCCCTTGTGCACGAGCATCGTCGCATCGCCACCGTCGTCGAGGATCATGGTCGGACCGCCGTCGGGCCAACGCAGCGCCTGGTCGGTGCACCACCAGTACTCCTCGAGGGACTCGCCCTTCCAAGCGAACACCGGCACGCCTCGAGGATCGTCGGTGGTGCCTTCGGGCCCTACAACCGCCGCGGCCGCCGCATGGTCCTGGGTCGAGAAGATGTTGCAGCTCGCCCAGCGAACCTGCGCTCCGAGAGCGACCAGCGTCTCAATCAGCACCGCGGTCTGAACTGTCATGTGGAGCGAGCCGGTGATGCGCGAACCGGCGAGGGGCTTCGACACTCCGAACTCGGACCTCATGGCCATGAGGCCCGGCATCTCGTGTTCGGCGAGCTCGATCTCGAGTCGCCCGAAAGAAGCCAGCGAAAGATCGGCGACCTTGAAAGCGGGTGCCTGTGCGGAATTGGTCATGGGTGCTCCTCGATCCCTGGATTGCGTGGCCTTGAGACGTAAGGCGGGTCCCAAAGGATACGTGCAGGCCCGGCCGCGAATCGAAACGGCTCTGCGGGATTCACGGGTGCCCGTTGTTCCGGCCGCGTGCTTACCGAGCTCACCCTTCGCGAAGGCGGCGTTTCAGCTCGTCGAGCACGGGGATCGGGCCGGGATCGATGCCCTCGGAAGCGGCCAGATGGAGCGACACGAAGTCCCCGATGAGGATCAGGTCGAGCAACTGGGCGAGGTCGCCCTCGCCGTGTGCGCGCACATCGATCACGTCGGCCACCACCTCCCGCAGCATCTCGGTGACGATCGGGAAGCGGCGGGAAACCTGTGGGTGCTCGGCGTCGTGGCGCAGGTTGACGAGGGTAAGGACCTGGCGGGTCACGTCGCCGTGCTGACCCCATCCGGCCACCTCGTTGTGACCGAGCTCGGGATACACCGAGTAGAAGGCCGGGCTCTTCGCGTTCTCGTTGACCTGGGTCTTCCACCGCATTGCGGCGGCGGCGCCGACTGCCTGGGCGCCGTGGATCAACGGAATGGTCCTGCCGATCCTGTCGCGCGATGACCTCGGCTTCGCTTCCCGGCTTTACGAGCCGATCCCGGCGGCGCGACAGCTGCTCGACCGCGAGCTCGACCCACCCGGTTGCCCCTGGGAAGAGGCCGATGTCCTCGAGCACGACCAGAGGCGGCACCGCCATCGCTCCGAGCGCCGAGCGAGGCTGGGGGATCGACCCCGGCACGTGCACCACGGGGGCACCCCACTCCTCAGCCAGTCTCTGCAACTCCCCGCCGCTCGTGACGGCCACGAGCGATGCACCCGCCTCGAACGACTCTCCGGCGGCTTCGACGGTCTCTTCGGTGTCACCGGAGAACGACACCGCGAACACGAGCGACTCTCGTCCGACGAAATCGGGCAACTCGTACGATTTGACGACCGTGACAGGTACCGGGAGGAAAGGACCTGCGACCGCGACGAGGACGTCGCCAGCGATACCGCTTCCGCCCATGCCGAGGACGACCACCTGCTCCACGTCCTCGCGGTCTGGCAACCCGTCGAGGCCGCGGCCCGCTCTGATCGCCGCTGCAACCTGCTCGGGTAAAGAGGCGGTGGCCTCGTGCATGCCAAGGCTGTCGAGCGAGTCCGGCGAGAGGCGAGGCTCCGGCGCCGGTACGGTCCGACGCCTCGTTCACGGTCACTCTTCCCGGCTGGCCATCGTGGTGCTCGCCTGTCCGGCTGCGGCTTTTGCCATCAGGCGTTCGTGCTCCTGGTCGTCGACGGTCGTCGACTCGTCGATGAGCATGTTAGGGATGCCGTCGATCACCGCATAGCTCCGCTTGAGGCGTGGGTTGTACAGGCGATCCTCGTCGGCGAAGTAGAGCAGCGGGCCCTTGTCCTCGGGGCACGCCAGCACCTCGAGCAAAAGCGGGTCGAGTGCCATCGTTTCCTTTCTGGTGCTGTCGTGATTGGCCTGGTGCCAGGTTTCGCTCTGGTGCCCCGGAGGCTGAGGCGCCCGGGTCGTGTGAAGGTGCTACTCCGCCGTTGCTGGTCGGAGCCGGACCGCTCAACTCGGTGACGAGATCGAGGACCTCGCGGACGTGCGCCGCGCACTCCGATTCGGTGCGTGCCTCGACGTTCAGCCGCAGCAACGGCTCGGTGTTCGAGGTCCGGAGGTTGAACCACCAGTCCGGGTGTTCCACCGTCAGCCCGTCAGTCCTGTCGGTGCTCTCTCCTCTGGCGCTCAAGAACGGCGGCGACGGCCTCGACCGCTCCCGCGGGATCGGGGTGCTCGAGGTTCACCTCTCCCGACTGGGCGTAACGCTTGTAAGGAGCCAGGAGCTTGGACAAGGAGTCTCCGGTGCGCGACATCATCCCCAGCACGATCATCGCTGCGATGATCCCGGAGTCGGCCCGGAAGTTGTCGCGGAAGTAATAGTGGCCCGAATGCTCCCCGCCGAAAACCGCATCGGTGTCGGCCATGACTTGCTTTATGAACGAATGGCCCACCCGGGTCCTGATCGGAATACCGCCGCACTCGATGATGGTCTCCGGAACCACGCGCGAGCAGATGAGGTTGTACAGGACCGTCGCGCCGGGGTGCAGTTCGAGCATCGCTTTCGCCACGAGTGCGGTCGTGAGCGACCCGGAGACCTCACCCGCCTGCTCGTCGACGAGGAACACTCGATCCGCATCCCCGTCGAAGGCCAGGCCCACGTCTGCACCCAGCTCAAGTACGGATCTCTTCAGGTCGACCAGGTTCTCCGGCTGGATGGGGTCCGCCGGATGATTGGGAAAAGTGCCGTCGAGCTCGCCGAAGAGCACATGAAGATCGAACGGGAGGCCTTCGAAGACCTTCGGGACGACGAGCCCGCCCATCCCGTTAGCGGTGTCGGCTACAACCTTGAGCGGCCGGATCTCGCCCGTGCGGAGGAACGTGCGCACATGTGCGGCATATTCCTCGATCAAGCTCGTCTCTTCTTGGTCCGCAAGAGGCGGTCCGAGGTCGTCATCCGTCCGGAGAGCTTCGGACGCTCGACCCTTCACGTCCGCGAGTCCCGTGTCGAGCCCGACGGGTCGTGCTCCGGACAAGCAGAGCTTGATGCCGTTGTACCGCGCCGGATTGTGCGAAGCGGTGAACATCGCTCCCGGCAGGTCCATGCGCCCTGAGGCGAAGTAGAGGAGGTCGGTCGAGGCAAGGCCTATGTCGACGACGCCCACGCCGGCAGAGCGCGCACCCGCCGAGAAAGCTTCGGACAAGCGCGACGCCCGAATCGCGCATGTCCCGGGCGACGAGGATCCGTTCGGTCCCTACGAAACTGGCGAATCCCCAGCCGACGGCCCGGCACATCCGGGCGTCCAACTGGTCGGGCACGGTGCCTCGGATGTCGTACGCCTTGAAGACGTCGTCGAGGGCGCTCATCGCGGCGTCAGCCTACTGGGTGGCCGACAGAGTCATCGGGGGCCACTTGCGCGGCCCATGACGCATCGGGGGACCGCTTTCGCGGCCCCCCGGACTACGTCGCTTGTTCTCACGAGTGTTCGTCGCTTCAGGCCTTTAGGCCTTTAGGCCTTTAGGCCTTGGCCCCCGATGGGCCTTGTCCCTCGATGCTCTCAGGACAGGACGCTCAGGATGGTGCCTAGATCGGAGCGAGCGTGGGCGAGATCACCGAACGCTGCGGCGCAGTTGTTTCGAGCGCCGACGAACACTGCAGTGTTACCGGGGTAACCGGCAGGGGTCTGCGCGAGGACGGTCGACGAGACGCCGTTAAGAGTTCCGAGCGCGTCGGTCAGCTGGATCTTGAGATCGTCGAGCGCCTGCTGGGCCTTCGCGACGTCCTTGCCGTGTGCCGCTTCGTAGTTGATCGCAGCCTGAATTCCCGGCTCCCACTTGACGACGTTGGACGCGATACGACGTCTCTGAGTCTGCTACCACGACGAGCTCGGTCTGCGGAGTCATCACGTAGTAGACGCGGTAGGTGAACACCATGGTCTGCGCATTGGCGACGACCTCCGCGCACGTGGTGTCACCGGGCACCTGCTGTTGGAGGGACTCCATGCCCGCCAGCTCGGCCGCGAGATCCGTCTCGAGCTCAGCCTTGTCGGGAGCCGTCAATCCCCGAGCTGCACCGACCTCGCCGGTCAGACGCTCGAGACGCACGACTCGTGCCTTCAACTGTGCCTCCACGAAACCCTTCGCAGCCGGCAGGTTCGCAGGCGTGCACCGCGGGTCGGACACGGACCCGCTTCCAGAAGTCGTCGTGTTGGAGTCGGGGCTCGTACCCCCACTGGCGGGCGTCGCGGCGAACGCCGTGGCGGGGAAGAGACCGCCGAGCGCTGCACCGAGGACGCCGATCGCGATCCTGTTGCGGATGCCCTTTGTCTTCGTCGGGTGAATCGTCATCATGAGTCTCCTTGTGGGTTGTCGAGATCGCTCGTCGCCTGGCTCAGGCTTTGCCCGAGCGAATTCAGCTGCTGGGCGACCTCGTTGAGCGTCTGCTGGTCGACAGGTGAGGACGGCGCTTCGGACTGCTGCGCAGGAGCGCTGCCGCCCGACGAGCCTGCCGGGGCGGTGGTAGCGGTCGTGACGCCGCCTCGGGCGCCTGTCGACGATGTGCCGGTTCCGGTGGTCTTTCCACTGGTACTCCTGCTCGTGCTCCGGCTGCCCGAACTGTTCGTGCTGTTCGCGCCACCAGGGCCGGTCGCCCCGCTACCCGCCTGGGGGGTCGCGCTCGGTGCGGTCGTCGTCCCTACCTGGGCCGACCGGGCGCCGAGCACGACGTGCGAGGAGCTCGGGGTGCCGCAGCCCGCAAGGGCCAACGCGCCACCGAAAGCGATAACAGCGACGGAGAACCTCTTAGCTCGTGTCCGCACGTCGTCCCCTCCTTGTCGTTGCGGGGTCTGTTTGTGACCCCGCAGGACATCGTGCGGCCTGCCCGTTCGAGGGCGATGAAGGAGGTGTTAGAGAACGGTTAGCACTGAGCGCCGTCGCAGGAGCACCAAGAGCGCGATCACGCCGAGGAGCGTCAGGAGAGCACCCAGGTTGCCGGGCCCGGAAGACCCGTAGCTGATCACCACGTTGTTCGAGGTGGGGACCACCACCATCAGGTTGGGCTCGGAGCGCCAAGGGCCATCGGCACCGGTGGCATGCCAGTCAGGGAAATAGGAGACCTTGACGAGAACTGGGATCCCGATCCTGTTCACGTGGAAGCTGATCTTGTCTCCCCCGTCGGATTCTGTGATGTCGGTCACCTGCACAGGGGGAAGGGGCTTCTTCGGCGGGTCGGTGAACGGCGCGGTCACCTTGGCCCAGCTCACAAGACCCCCCTCGGTCATCTGAGTCGTCCACGACGACGGGTTGGCGTACCAGGTGGTCGAGACAGGGAGCCACTGCGATTGCGAGTTGCCGACGCCTTGCAGCACCACGGGCTGGTTGACGAGAGGCGTGACGATCTGCGAGTCGCGTACGAGGTAGATGTCCCACGTGGTGTCGATGTACGAGCCCTCGTAATCGGTGTGCCAGGGGCCGCTCGTGGCGACGCGCTCGAGCGCAGGATCGGCGTTCGCCGCCTGTTCGACGACTTCGGACGACGCCATGAAGTACTTGACGCCGAGTAGCTGGAGGTGCTGGATACCGAACGGCACGTCGAGGCCGCCATATTCCAGGCCGTTCTCTTCGGCCATCGCCTCCGACGGAGCCACGGAGAGCTCCGCCTGGTTCAAGAAGTGGTACGGCGTCGAAGACGACGACTCGAACAGCAGTCCCTCCATGGAGTTGATACAGCCATCGGTCCACATGGGAAGAACCATCAGTGATTCGGGGGTCCCGAACCGGTCGAGTGACGAGTTGTACTCCCACATGGCCCTCCCGCACCCGTAGCGAGCGCCGAGATCGGTCATGGTCGTCATGAGCCCGGCGAATTCCGGCCAACCCGGCTTACCTTGGTAGCCCGTGTAGTTCCAATCCGCCCAGTCCGTGACGATGTCGTGCCTTATGTGGATCTGCCGGGATGACGGGAACGCCTGCGATCGTCAGGCTCGGAGGTTCTCTGAGTTGTTCGTGTAAGAGACGAGAAGTGAGGGGACGACTATCAGGCAGGAGATGAGCGTCCCTGCGATCGGTCCGCCGATCGCCGCCGGCGCAGATCTGCAAACGGGCGCCGCGGCAGGTCGGGAAGAGGTTCGTCGGCGGGCCATCCCTCGTCAGACTGCGTCGACCCCCAGGCAGGCGTAAGCCCGACCGTCGCCCGCCAAAGTGCGGTCCGCGAAGCTCGCCAGAGCTTCGCCAAGAACACGAGCCCCTCTGCCACGGTGATACCTGCGAGCAGGTAGGCGCAGAGGAACCACAGCGGGAGGAAACGTACGTTGTAGAGCTTTCCCTGCGGATCGAACAGGACGGCGAGCAGAGACGCGATCCCGAGCCCGCCGAGAAGCATCACTCCTCGCTGGCGACGTAGGACCCCTATCACGACGGCAGCCGCGCCGCAAGAACGAGCGCCCAACGGTCCGACTGCGGCAGACAGCGTGTCGACGAAGGTCGCGTACGTTCGTGTAACCCATGCTCGTCGTGAACGACTGCTGGAGGATGAACGGTACCCACCACCACGCGTTGAGAAGCGCCCCCACGCCCGACCGACGACACGATCCACCACGCGCGCCGCCTTCGAAGGTGGGCCGAGCAAGAAGGCGATCACCACACCGACCAAAGCGAACATCGCCGCTACGAGGTGGCACACGACACAGATCGGCAACAGGACGCGCCCAGCCCACCTGAGGCGTCCGGTCCTCAGCCCGTAGAGCGACGACGCCGAGGAAGAGCACCGCGACCGAGAGCCCGAGCGAGTACGCGTACTCGCCGGCCATGGTGGATAGCAGGTTTCCGCCGTAGATCTGATAGGTCTGGTCGAACAGGAACGGAAGGGTGAACGCCGCGAGAAGCGCCGGCCTCGGCCTCGCAAGTCCCGCCAGCCTTCCGAACGCCCATGCAGCAACAGGCAGCGTGACCGATCCGAGGATCGTCACGAACTTGAAGGCGATGTTCCCGGGGATCACGATAGCTGCCCGAGAGCCGCGAGAAGGTCGGGGAACGGAAAGTAGAAGGTGAAGAGCGGAAACCCGTCGTACCAGCCGGCGTCCCAGCCCGTCAGGTGGAAGTGCGGAAGAAGGTTGGTGCGCATGAACGCCGCGATCGCGACGTGCGATCCGGTGTCTCCGCCGGTGGTGGTCGAGTTGGTCAGAAGAAGCACCGGGTGCATCGCGATCACGACGACCACGATCACCGTCACCGGGGCGACGAGGGTGGCCAGAGCCACTGGACTGAACCGGCGCATCGCCTCATCGTGCCCGACGTGAGCGCCCGAGGGTGGGCAGGTGCGTTCAGATGATCGTGATGCGACCCTGCGAGGCGACCACGACGACCGCGAAACCGTTGAACGCAGCATGAGCGAACATGCAGGCACCGAGCCGGCCTGTGCTGTACGCCATGACGCTCAGGACGACTCCGAACAGCGCCAAGTCCGGCTAGCTGGACCGGCTCTGCGTGCGCAAGCCCGAAGAGGATGCCGGTCGACACGATCGCGAGCGCCGGGCCGAGACGCCTGCCCACTCCCCTGAAGCAGCCGGACGAGGGACTGGAGCAGCAGGCCTCGGAAGAACAGCTCCTCTACCACAGGGACGACGACGACGGTGAGCACGCCGATGACGGCAAGGTCCGGCCCGTGGAACCCGCCGGTCAGGCGGTTGGCAGGGGCGTTGAGCTCGTGCTGGAGCCCCGGAACCACGTGCTCGAACGGAAGGTAGAGGCAGGTCCACGACCAGCTGTCCCGCTATTCCGATCGCGATCCCCACGGGAGCGTCCCACGGCGAGATGCGCAAGCCCCATGTCCGCGGCGGGATTACCGGTGCCGCGTGTCCGGCTGGCGAAGAAAGATCGCGCCGAGGAATCCCATCCACAGCCCGGCAAGACCTGCGATAGTCACCCACCACGGAGGCACGGAAAGACCCTCGAGCTGCGAAAGGTCCTTCAGATTCCCACTCACCGCCGCGAAGATGGTGAGGAGCACCGCGCTCGCCAGGTATCCGGCTGCGAACCCGCCGACCGCAGTCCCGAACCAGAACCGCGCTCCCGCGGAATCCGAAGGGGGACGATGGTACAGAGGATCGGCCGGCTCGCGTGCCGGGGCTCCGGGAGCCAGGCCGTCGATCGTGGCTCGTTGAGACGGCTCGCTCTGGCCTGCCTGCGGCACATCTGGCTGGGGCCCCAACGAGCCGTCAGCGCCGAACATCGCACCCAGAGTAGCGACGCCCGCAATACCGATGAATGGGCCGTGGATCGTGCGGCGGTCGTGGCCGGCCTCGCGCAAGCATCGTGTCGAGCATTTTGAGACCTGGTGCCGAGCGCAGCGCACTCGGCGCGTACCATGGAGCGATGAGCCCGCCGGGGACGAACAACGACGCGCCCAAGTTCGGGCCGGGGATGCCGGGTGGGCGTGGCACGCCGGGACAAGGGCCGCAGGGACAGGGCCAAGGCCCTGGTCCAGGGCCAGGACCCGGCACGACCCCGCCGACGGGCGACCGCAGCTGGAAATTCGTCCTCGTAGCGGTGATCGTGCTTCTGATCGTGTTCCTGTCGGTCCCGTCGCTTCTGTCCAAGCCCTCTGCCACGTCGATCGGATGGTCGCAGTTCATCCAGAAAGTTGACGCCAAGCAGGTCGCCACCGCTCAGATCGACAACACGACGGGGATAGTGACGGGCAAGCTCACGAGCGGCGAGAGCTATACCACCGATGGCCCGCACCCCACGCTAGACACCGAAGCGCCCCAGATGCAGTCCAACGGCGTCACCGTCACGTTCGAGAACTCGTCGCCTTCGGAGTGGGGCGAGATCATCCTCTATCTGCTCCCGATCTTGATCATCGTCGCGATCGCATGGTTCTTCCTCAGACGCACCCAGGCGGGCATGTCGGGGATCATGTCGATAGGCCGATCCAGGGCACGGCTGTATTCGACCGAACGTCCCCGGACGACATTCACCGACGTCGCCGGTTACAACGGAGTCAAGCTCGAGATAAGCGAGGTCGTCGACTTCCTGAAATCTCCGCAGCGCTTCAAGGAGATGGGAGCGCGAATACCCAAGGGGATCCTGCTCGTGGGCCCACCCGGCACGGGCAAGACGCTTCTCGCGCGTGCGGTCGCGGGAGAGGCCGGCGTGCCCTTCATGTCGGTCAGCGGATCTGACTTCATGGAGATGTTCGTTGGTGTCGGAGCCAGCCGCGTCCGGGACCTGTTCCAGACCGCTCGCAAGCAGGCTCCCGCGATCATCTTCGTGGACGAGATCGACTCGATCGGAAGAAAGCGTGGTGCGGGGCTCGGTGGAGGCCACGACGAGCGCGAGCAGACCCTCAACCAGATGCTCTCCGAGATGGACGGATTCGACCCCGCAGAAGGCGTCGTCATCATCGCGGCCACGAACCGCCCGGACATCCTGGATCCCGCGCTGCTGCGGCCTGGGCGCTTCGACCGACAGATCGTCGTGCCGCTTCCCGACCTCGAAGAGCGCCTGCCGATCCTGCGCGTGCACTGCAAGGACAAGCGGGTGGGACCCGACGTCGACCTGGCGCTCGTCGCACGCGGCACTCCGGGAATGAGCGGGGCCGACCTGGCCAATCTCGTCAACGAGGCCGCCCTCTACGCCGTGCGGCGCGGAGCCAAACAGATCGAGATGCGCGACTTCGAAGAGTCACGCGACCGAGTGCTCATGGGCCAGAGGCGCGAGAGCCTGATCTTGTCGGACTCCGAGAAGGAGCGCGTCGCGTACCACGAGGGCGGGCACGCAGTTCTCGCGTACGTGCTCCCTCATGCAGATCCGGTCCACAAGGTCACGATCTTCCCGACCGGCATGGCGCTCGGCGCGACCCAGCAGCTCCCGCTGGAAGAGCGCCACATATACCCGCGTGCCGTCATCGAGGATTCGGTATGTGTGCGGATGGGCGGAAGGGCCGCAGAGCTGATCGTCTACGGGGATCTCTCCACCGGCGCGAACAACGACCTCGTCGGCAACACAGAGCTCGCTCGCAAGATGGTCAGGGAGTGGGGCATGAGCGGTGAGCTCGGCCCGATGGCATGGGGATCACAAGGCATGGTCTTCTTGGGCGAGGACCTGATGCACACCCGTGACTATTCCGAGGACACGAGCAGGGTGATCGACGCAGAGGTCGCAAAGATCCTGCGCGAGCAGGAAGAGCGCGCCCTGGACGTCCTCACGCGTCACCGAAGCGGGCTCGAGGCCGTCGCGGGGGCATTGCTCAGTCAGGAGACCGTGGACGGCGCGAGCGTCGGCAGTCTCGTCGACGAGGCGTACGGGCGTCCGGTACACCCAGTGCCCAAGGGTCGCCCGGCGCCTCGGGCCGACGGGGCCGCGGCGCAGGAACCGGCCCATCAGGACGCGCAGACCCTCACCGCACCCCCCGAGGCTCAGGGGGCATCGAACCCCGAGACGGTACCCGTCGCGACGCCCGGAGTCACGAGCTCCCCGGTCGCTCCAGCCGCCCCCGTCAGCGGGCCCTTTCCTCATCCAGGAGGCCAGCCGGCCGGCTGAAGGGGCTGACCTGAACAGAAGGCGCCGTTAGGCCAAGACGAACGCGGGGACCACGACGATCCCTGGCGATCCCGATGGCGCCGCATCGAGCTCGACCGCAACCGGTCCGTCCGCGACCACGACGAGGGGACCCGAATACAACGCGAGGGATTGCGCTTCGACGTGAACCTCGACACCGGGAACCACGGTCGCAGAGTCCCGCCCGCCGGGAACCGGGGCGGAAACACCGGTGGACCTCGTGACCGTCACCTTTACCGGCTTCGAACCGAGGGCCTCGATCGCGAGCGAGGTGGCATGGTCCGAATTCTCGACTCCGGGTACGAGCCAGTGCGTTGCTCCTATGGGTACGCCGAGTGTGTAGCCGGCATTCGGGCGGTCCGTCCTCTTCGTCGCGTAGACGACCCGGCCCACCACGACCGGCGAGCTCGCCTTGATCACGATCGAATAGGGCGTCGTCGCCGCGAACCCAGGTTCTCTGCCGAGCACGATGCTCGAGACCGACTGGCCCTTCACGGTGAGCATCACCGGATGGACCGAAGTGCCCGATCCGTATGTGGCGTCCAGTACGAGGTTGGTCCCGGCACTACCCGGATCGATGACGTTCAGCGCCACCGATCCGCCCTTGGGCAACACGGTGTAAGGGAACGCCCACACGCTTTGCGCCGCCGGAGCTCCGAGCTGCTCCGAACAGCCGTGCCTGCCGCCGGTCGTGGTCAGATCCAGCTCTGCTGCGACGACCGAACCGGATGCGGCCTCCACGACGGTGCCGAGCAAGGGATCGTCGGTCGCGTGAGTGTCGAGCTGCTCTGTCACGAGCCCGCCGGCCGGCACAGCCAATCCCTGATAGGCGGCCGGTTCCGCCTCACCGGAAGGGGTGAGGACGTCCACGTCGACCACCGCTGGCGTTACTGAAGGGTCGTATAGGTCCAAATTGACGGTATCGCCCGCAACGGTCGACCCCTGAGGGAAGTACCAACTGGCGGAAGTCGAAGACGCGCAAGCGGCAGCGCTCCAGCCGTTCGCGTCGCGGACCGTCTCGCTCACTGCCACTCCGCCTCCGAACAGAGACAGGGTCGCTGCCTGTGGCCCGGTAGCGCCCCGCGGTGCCCCGACATCCAACTGACTGCTGGCCGGGATATAGATCGGCGTAGCCGCCGAGCGGTTCGCCCAGGTGACGTACCCTCGCACAGGGGAGGCCGAATAACTGGAGAGCACGAGGGTCGGCGGAGCTCCGGCCGTGCAGTACCAGGCGGTCGACGACACGTTCGACGCCGCAACGACGCTCGCACCCGCGGCCGGTGGCACGGGAGCAGCCACAGGCGTCGGAGTCCCTGTCGCCACGTTCGACGTCATGCGGGCGGTGACGGTCGCCCCGGCTAGCGCGGTGACGACGAATGCCGCCGCCACAAGCCGCCTGGCCTGGTCACCCATGCCCGGCTCCAGTGGGCGAGACGACGGCTTCGTTCAGGTCTCGCGAGGCGACGCGGCCCAACCGGCCGTTTCCGATCTCGGTGGTCTTCTCGGCCGTGCGCTCCCGGTGCACAGCAGGCCGCCGCGACCGGCGACCGGATCGACGCCGTCCGAGGGCCACGGCGACGACCGCCACCAGGATCCAGCAGACAAGCTCGGCCGCGATCTCTATCCCGTTCGCCCCGGGCGCCCGGACCGGCGCTGAGGCGTGCGACGCCGCGTATTCGGGATCGACGTAGATTTCGTACCCGCCCTCTGTCGGAAGCTCGCGAAGGTCCCCTTGTGAATCGAGCGCAGAGACCAACGACGCCGGCGGCGCGTCCGGCACGGGTTGCTGGAGGCCCGGGACGTCTGGAGCGAGGGAGCCGACCAATACGACATACCTGATCGAGTCGGCGGCTATCAGGCGCCCCAGCTCGACGGTCCTGCCAGCCCAGGCGAGCTTCACTTGGGCGGCGACCCGTTCGTCACCGGCAGTCGGAGCGCCCTGCCACAGAGACGTCAGATCCGGCACGCCGTCTTCAGACACCGAGTACCCGAGGCCTGGAGCGAACCGCCACGCCCGGCCTGGAACCACCGCACTGTCGCCCAGCCAAAGAACTCCCGGGTTACCAGCTTGCGATCCCCCCGACATCCAAGAAAGGGCCTGGTTGAACCCACTCGGGGGAAGGTCGAAGCGTCCTCCTGCTGTCGCCGCGACAGCGGGTATGGCGCCCAGGACGGCGCCGAGCGCTGCGACTGCCAGGGCGATCTGTCGCCACCCGAACCGCGATTCGCGAAGATCCAGCCTGAACGCCGAGACTCCGAGAGCCGTGCTCAACGCGATCCCGCAGGCGGCGATCGGCAGGAACAGCCCGGGCGACACGGCGACAGACCCGGTCCAACCCCGCTCGACGGCGAGGGCGAAGAACCACGCCAATAGGGCACAGACCCAGGCGCGGGCGGACCATTCGAGGCGCCAGCTTCGTCCGACCAGAAGAGGGAGCGCCGCCGCGACGAGCAGCCCGAACACAAGAGCCGTCATCCCGATCGGCCCGGGTGACAGACGAAGTAGGTCTCCCCAGCCCAGGGAGGAACCGGGGCCTGGCCGGGCACCTGCCAGAACGTCGAGCGGCGATTGGCCTGCCAGAACCGAGATCGACCAGGGTGCGAGAAGCACGATCGAGACGGCGATCGCCCCGAGCGTCGTCGCCGCCACTCGACCTGCTGCCCTGACTGCCCCCGGGCCCGCTGTGACCAGGATCCCGAGCGCGAGACCTGCTCCAAGAACCACGGGTACGAGCGCGCCCGACGGGTCGAAGGCGAGGAGGACAGCGAGGTCGACCCCGATGAGCAGGGTCCGCCTGAGGGGCCGTCCGACCTTGGCCATGAGACCGGCATCCGGAGCGCGACGATCGGCGAGGACATCGCTCGTGGCATCAGTTGGAGCTCCGAACGGGGTCAGCTCAGATGCGCGGGCTAGTCCGAGCATGAGCCAGGGGACGGCCGCGTAAACGAAGAGGGCGTCCAGCCGGCCGGTGGCGATGTCGTCATAGGGCAAGGGGACCGCCAGGTAGCAGGCGGCGGCGACAACCGGGGCCCACGGACTCGCGAGGCTCCGACAGAGCCTCGCGGCGCCGAGCGCCCCGAGCGGCAGGCACCCGAGGACGAGCACGGTCTGAAGCAGGCCTACCGAGCCGAAAAGCACGTAACCGACGATCCCGAGCAGCAACGTCGCAGGTGTCGACGCGGATGACGTCGGTGCTCCGAACACACGATGGCCGTCGGCGAATTGGGACACGAGCGAGCCGGGGGGTCCGATGTGCAGGAGCTGGCCCACAACGGGCAGGCCACCGCTCAGAAGCGCCCGCGCTCCGAACGCCACTACGAGGAAGATCGCGATCCATGCAATCATCCGTGAAGACGGCCGCCTGAAAGCGGGAAGCCTGCCTGATTGCGCGAGACGCGGTATCCGGCCCGATGTGCGCGGCCAACAGCCCTTGGTTGAGCGACCGCCTGAGGTACCTGCGGACGCGGTCACTCCCGCTCATCTGGAGCCGTCGCACATCCGTGTCGCTCACACGTCGAAGAGCCTGCACCTCGACCCGCTCACGGCGGATCGCCGAGCGCAGACCGAAGTTCCACCTCCACGCTCCTGCGACGGCTCGAGCCCTCGCCCTACGACCCGCCACCACGAAAACAAGGACCTCTAGAGCGGCGAGCACGGCGATCTGCGGTATGACCCGAACGCGGTGTGCCGGCCCGTATGCCTTCAGTGCCGAGTGGATCTCTCCCCTTCGCTGCATCTCCTGGACGCTGACAGAGCGCACTCCCCGGCCCGGTCCTGCTCCCGCTCCCGCTCCCGAGACCGCCGGCTCGGCCGGACTCTGCCGTTGCCCTGAGGCGAGAAGCTCCAGATGCCTGACCCGGGCGTCCGGGGCCACGATCACCCGTGCTCCTGCGATCTGGGCGCGCCAACACAGGTCGAGGTCCTCTCCCATGACGACCAGGTGCGGGTCGAACCCTCCGAGCTCCACGAAGAGATCCCTGCGGACGAGGGTGAACCCGCCTGGCGTCGAGAACACGTCGCGGACGGCATCGTGCTGACCCTGGTCGACCTCGCCGCGTTCGACGCGGTCTACGACCGCGCCGCTCTTGTCGACCTCCACGCCGACGTGCAGAAGCCGGTCGGGCCGGTCCCATTCGACGAGCTTCGGGCCTACGACTCCGGCGTTGGACCGGTAGGCCTCTTCAACCATGTGCCTGAGCGCACCGGGGTCCGGCGCGACGTCGTCGTGCGAGAACACCAGGAAGTCGGCGCCCTCGACCATCGAGATGGCCGCGTTGGCCGTCGCACCGAACCCGACGTTCGCGTCGAGCCTGCGCACGAACGCATCCGGGAGAGCTGCCGCCACCCTCGGGGTCGGGTCGGTCTCGCTAGCGGCGTCGAGCACCAGCACCGAGACCTCGGGATAGTCCTGTCCTGCAATGGCCTCGAGTGCGGTCTCGAACCAGGGTCCGGGGTCGTGCGTCACGACGACGACGACCACCGCTGGAGCCAGGGTCTCCATGAGGATATCGAGGCTAGCCAACCCGCCACCGGGGACCCCGGGTATTGCCTATGAGCTCGCTTGGAGAACCCAGCTCCGGTCCTCGTAGCAGTCGAAGCACCGAGCTGAGGTCGGCGGGAGGTCGGCGTGAGGTCGGCTTGAGCTCGCTTGAGGTCAGCCATTAGCTGGCCGAGATCATGGTGAGGTCAGGTGCTTCCGGCGTCTCCCCGTTCAGGTGGGGGTCCGAAGAAGTCGATCACCCGCGAGAGCCTCCCGTCGTCAGCCTGTTCGGCGACTTGGATCCCGCGCGAGACGACAGAACCGTCGGAAGCCCTCACCTCCCACTTGAACCTCATCACGTTGTGATGGGCGTCCACTCCGCTCGTGATGACGAACGAGACGTCCGGCGAGCGCCTCCGGAACCTTCCGATCAGGTCGGCCACAGCGTCGCGTCCGACATGCTCACCGAGCGGGCTCACGAAGGAGGCGGCCTCGATCATCGAAATCTCGAGCAGGTCAAGCCGCCGGTACTTGTCATCCTCGTTCCAGGCCGCCCTGTAAGCCCGGACGGCCTCGGTCTCGTTCACCTGCAGATCCCCCAATATTGCGGTCTACGTTGGGACGGAACACCACAACTCTCTCATGCAAGGCTATGTAAATCCAACGTAAATTATTCAACGAAACGAGAAATTATACGTGATTCGGTTCGACTCTTTCCAACCACTCTCCCATGTCTCGAAACCTCCCATGCTTGCAAAAGTTTGCGCAAAAGGGTACAGTGGCTAGCACGAACGGCAGGGAGGCGAAGGTCATCGGCCAGGCATCCCGCGCCAACGAATTGCCCTTGAGGGCAACGAGAATGCCCCTGGTAGGGGCGCAGGAGGACAGATAGATGAGCGAGATCAAAGGTGTCACCGAGGATCTGGTTGGTGCCGCACGAGACGCCGCCTACGTGGCGGTCGGTCTCGGTGTGCTCGCGGTTCAGCGTGCCCAGGTGCGCCGAAACGAGCTGATGAAGGCCCTCCAGGGACCGCGCAGCGAGATCGAAGAGCGGCTTGGTGAGGTACGGGTCGAGATAAGCCGCCAGTTCAAGCAGATCGACGGGCGGGTCGAGCAGGTTTTCGAGACTCTCGAGTCTTCGATCATCCCGGTCGAAGAGCGCCTGCCCGAGCCGGCCAGGGACCTCGTGAGGCAGGCCCGCATCCAGGCGCGAGACGTGCGCCAGCAGATCCGGCACTTCCTCGCCGCGGCCTGAAAGTGACAGGTCGTCCCCAGGGGCGATCGGGTGAGTCAGTCCCCGCGGGGGATCGGGTGAGTCAGTCCCCGCGGGGGATCGGGTGAGTCAGTCCCCGCGGGCGATCGGGTGAGTCAGTTCGCTCGGCGATCGGCCTCCGACAGGACGTCGTCGAGCGTCTGACGAAGCTCGATCTCGGGGCGCCAGCCGGTCTCTTTTTCGAGTTTGCTCGAGTCGCCGAGCAGCACCGGCACATCCACCGGCCTGACGAGCTTCGGGTCGGGACGGAGCTCCAGGTCGGCGTCCGCGAGCTCGAGCAGCCGATTGGCGACGTCGTCGATGCCGATCGAACGGCCGGACGAGACGTTGTAGACGCTTCCCGGCATGCCGTCGATCACGAGCATGCGGTAGGCACGGACCACGTCACGGACATCCGTAAGGTCCCTCTTGGCGTCGAGGTTTCCGACAGGTATCCATGTCGCGCCGCTCTTCTTGGCATCGACGATCCGCGACGCGAGAGCCGGCACGGCAAAGTCCGTCGACTGGCCCGGCCCAACGTGATTGAAGGGGCGGACCCGTATGGTCTCGAGCCCGTAAGCCAGGTGGGCCTGGATTGCGAGGAACTCGGCCGCGATCTTGCTCGCCGCGTATGGGCTCACCGGTGCAAGAGGAGATTCCTCCCGAAGAGGCAGGTCCTCCTCACCGACCCGGCCGTAGACCTCGGCAGAGCTGACCACTAGAACCCTGGGTGCTCGAGGACACACGCGTGCGGCCTCGAGCACGGACAACGTACCGAGTGCGTTCACCCTCACCACCTCGGAAGGTTCGTCGTAAGACCTTCCGACGTGGGTGAGGGCGGCGAGGTGGTACACGGCGTCGGGCTCGGAGTCCACGAGGGCTCCGCGCAGGGCCGCAGGGTCGGTGACGTCGATCTCGCTGTCGGTCGGGACCACGTCGTCGCCCTGCTCGCGAAGGTGCGCCACGAGCCAGGAGCCCACGAAACCTCCGGCCCCGGTCACGAAGGCACGCACAGTGGCGCACCTTACCTTCAGCCGGGCATTGAGCCTTAAGCCGAGCTTGGAACCTCAGCCGGGCTCGGAACCTTAAGCCGGGCCCGGAACCTCAGCCGGGCTCGGAACCTCAGCCGGGCTCGGAACCTTAAGCCGGGCTCGGAAAACTGAAGTCGGGCTCTCAACATCAGCCGAGCTCTGAACCTCAGCTGAGCTCTGTTTGTCGCCGTTATTGCGCCGCCAACCTGTAGGCGTCGAGGTGCCGGCGTGCGGACGCCTCCCATGTGTGAGAGGCGGCGACGACCAGACCTGTCTCGATTCGGGCGATGACCGCCGGACCTCGTCGAACGGCCTCTTCTATCGCCTCGGCCAGGGCGACTTCGTCGCCGGCGGCAACGAGGAGGGCAGCCTCGCCGGCCACCTCGGCCATGGCGGACCCCGACGTCGTGACGAGCGGCGTCGCGCAGGCGAGCGCCTCGAGCGCGGGGAGGCCGAAACCCTCTTCGAATGCCGGATAGGCGACCACCTCTGCTCGGCGCATGAGGACCGCGAACGGTTCGTCGTCGAGGTATCCGGTTCGAACGACGCGTTCGCGGTGCGAGGCCGCGCCACCGCCGCATCGACCGCCGCCGCTCCCCAGCCCCGCCCGCCCGCGATCACGAGGGTGAGCTCGGGGCGCGATCGAGGCGACGTCGTCGAAGGCCGCGACCAGGTCAGGGATCGCCTTTCGTGGCTCCTGCGTGCCGACGAACAGGACGTAGGGACGGCGCACTCCTGCTCGCCGCAGAACCGCCTCGTCGGCGCCATCGTCTTCGGCCAGGGCGGCCTGAATCGCCGGCCGTCGACACCGTGCGGCACGACCACGACGACGATCCCGCGGGGCCTCAGAAGCTCCGCGAGCCGATCGGCGGTCGCTTGGCTCACGCATACGAGAACCTCCGCACGGCGCGCCGCCACGCGGATCGCACGCCTGAACACACAGGACTTTGCTCCGTTCGTGCCATTCGGGATGGTCGAAGAAGGTCAGATCGTGAATCGTCACGACGACCGGCGTCCTCAGCGCTCTGGCATCGTGTAGTGAGGAGCATGGTGGACGTCGACGCCGAGCTTGTCGACCAGACCCGGGAGACGCACCTGTTCCCAAACAAGTCGACTGCACGCGGGCGAGGTGCCACCGGGAGGAGGCGCGGGACCCGCCGTCGGATTGGCGGACCCTTTCGGGAGCCGTCGCCGGACCGGCACCAGATGCTCATCTCCACCTCGTGGAGCTGACCCGAGGGCGCCGCGCCAGATCGATCGTGTAGCGCCCGGCGCCAACGGGCCGGGCGGGACAGCCGTCGCATCGAACGACACCCGAATCGGCGTGGCCCGAATGCTCTGCGCCGAATTGCTCTGGGTCGGATTGCTCTGGTCGGATTGCTCTGGGTCGGATTGCTCTGAGTCGGATTGCTCTGCACCGGATTGCTCGGCAAAGGATCGGTCACGGCCGATCCGCGCCGCGACAGAGCGCCAGAGCTCGACGTGGTGCGTTGCGCACTCCTTCCAGGTGAGCTGCTGCGCTCTGGATCGTCCTACTTCGACGAGCCTGTCACGGACCGAGTCGTCGGTAGAGACCGTGAGCAAGTCCTTCGCGCGATCTCGTCGCGGTTGTACGGGTCCACCAAGAAAGCGCCGCACCTGCGACCGAAGGGACCGTGCTCGCTACCACAGGGGTGCCCGCCCGCATTGCTTCGAGGGGCGGCAGCCCGAACCCCTCGACAAGGGGCACGTAGGCAAGGAGCTCGGCCTTCGCATACAGGGCGGAGAGGACTCCAGGGCTCACGTGTCCGGCGAGCTCCACGCCGTCGCGCGGCTGCAGCCCCGGTCCCCAACCATCCGGACCTACGACCACCAGCGGCCACCGCCCGGGAAGCGAGTCCCGGACGTCCGAGTAGGCCTCCGTCAGCGTGTCGAGGTTCTTGCGGGGCTCTCGATGTTCCGACCGACAGGATGAACCGCCCGCGGACCCCGTAGGCGCTCGAGCAGCCTGCGGGCGCCCTCCAAGTCCGGTTCGGGCAGGTGGTCGACGCCCGGTTCGATAACGGTTACACGGGCAGGGTCTGCTCCGGCCTCTCGAACCTCGTAGCGATCGGAGCGGAAGGGACGACGAAGTCGGATCCGCGAGAAAGCGCCTGGCGGAACGCTCTCTCGTGCCATTCGCGGCCGTGCTTGGGATAGGCGAAAGGGACGTGCCGCCATGCCAGGTCGTGGACCGTGACCACGGTCCTCGCGCCCGTGGCGCGCGGCACGGCGAGGGAGGCGGCGTGCACGACTGCGAAACCCCGGGGCGCGCGAAGCATCCCGGCAGCCCACGCCCGTGTCATCAAGGGTCCCGGCAGGCGAGACTCGATCAGCGGGAGGTCCGAGCATGCGATCGGGTCGCCTCGCCGGTCGCTGCGGCGGTCTCGCGGCTGCCTGCCCCGCGGCGGAGAGGCGACCTTCTGGGACGGGCTGCCTGCTCGAGACAGAGCGACCGGCGGCACCCGGTCAACCCGAGGCGGCCTCCGACGCAGGCCGGTCAACAGGCCCGTCGCTAGGTGCCCGGCTCCACCGGGCACTCTGCCGGCGGCAGCTGCTCGACCACGAGGAGGACACGTCCCGACCTGGTCGTCATCACTTAGGTTCCGAGCCGCTTCGTTGTAGAGGTCGGTCAAGCCCTTCGCGCAGGCCTCCCAAGTGAACATGCTCGCACGCTTGCGACCGCGCTCGATCAGGAAGACGACGCTCTCGCCTCGTCTGTGAGCACCGATTCGAGCGCCGCTGCGAGGGCATCGGAGTCGCCCGGCTCCACGAGCACGGCTGCGTCCCCACCACCTCGGGAAGCGCTCCCGCGGTCGTCGTGACGACGGGCACTCCCGCAGCCATGGCTTCGAGCGTCGGCAGGCCGAAACCCTCGTACAGCGAAGGGTAAGCGAGCACGGCACGCACCGCCAAGGAGGTGGTCGAGATCATCGACGTAACCCGGTCACGACGATGCGCGACCGAAAAGGCGAGATCCCGACCGCCTCCTCCAGAGCGGCGCTCCCCCATCCTTGCGGGCCCGGCGAGGACGAGCGCGACGTCTGGCGAAGGCGAGACGCGATCGAGTCGAACGCCCTGACGAGAGATGGAAGATCCTTGCGGGGCTCTGCGGTTCCGATCGCGAGCACGTAACGGTTCGTGCCCTCGGGAAGGCCATCTGGCACCGCGGGCGCATCCGGACGACGCTGGTTTCGCACCTGCCGGCCGTTCCGGGCGTGCCGTGATGAACCGCACGCACCCTGTGCGGGGTCTACACCGAGCTCGGCGACGACCTCGTCGGCCACGTAGTGCGACGGCGTGTGAACCCACGCTCCGCGTGCGACCGCCCTGCGTACGAGTGCAGGGAACCGAAGGGTGGAGGCGTCGCACATCTCGGGAAAGCGCACAGTCGTGAGGTCGTGGACGGTGACTACCCTCGCCGCTCGGCGTGCGGGAGGTACGACGAAGTTCGTCCCGTGCACCACGTCGACGGCGCCCGAGGAACCACTCGATCGGCGGGAGGTCGAGGTGGCGCCACGCGAGATGAAGGGGTCTCGCCGGCATCGCGCGTCCGACAGTCGCGCACCCCCTCGGGAACGCGTGACCTGAGCATGCGCCGTCGCCGCCAACTAACTGCGAAGGCTTCGACCTGCAACTCACCTGCTGCCGACAGCGCGCCGATGGCCTCGCGGCAGAACACCCCGACTCCGGTCGCGAACCCCGAGAAGAGGCGTCGCGTCGAGTGCGACGACGAGCTGGTCGCCGTCTCGCCGGAGCCTCACCGGGGGTGAGCCTTGCACAAGGCCCGCGTGGCTTCAGGTGGCTCCGGTCCTGTTCCCGCCGGTAGCGTCTCGCGCCGTGATCACCGCACTCGCCGGAGGAGTCGGCGCGGCCAAGCTCCTGCGCGGGCTCGTCCCTGCTGCTCGGTCGCCGGCGAGGTCACCGCGATCGTGAACACCGGCGACGACACGGTGATGCACGGGCTTCACATAAGCCCGGACCTCGACACCGTCTCCTACACGCTTTCGGGCAGTTCGGACGACGAACGCGGGTGGGGCCTCGCGGGCGAGACCTGGGTCGGTGATGGAGGCGCTCGAGAAGCTGGGCGGGGACGACGTGGATGCGACTCGGCGACCACGACCTCGCAACCCATCTGTACCGCACGAAGCGTTTGGCGAGACGGCGCGACCCTGAGCGAGGTCACGCGCGAGCTCTGCGCCGCCCTGGGAGTGCCGGCACGCCTTGTTCCCATGTCCGACGACCCGGTAAGGACCCGGTTGCAACTCTCGAGACGGCCCCGAGATCGCTTTCCAGGACTACTTCGTCAGGCTGCGACACGAGGTCCCCGTGACCAGCGTCCGGTTCGACGGCGCCGACACCGCTTCTCCAGCACCCGGAGTCCTGGACGCGATCCGAGGCGCCGATGCCGTGGTCATCTGCCCTTCGAACCCGATCTTGTCGATCGGTCCGCTTGCTCGCCGTCCCCGGTATCGCAGACGCCGTCAGGTCGCGACGCTCCGAGACGGTCGCGATCTCCCCCATCGTCGCAGGAGCTGCGTTGAAGGGCCCCGCCGACCGTCTGATGCGCGAGCTCGGCCACGATCCGAGCGTCGTCGGCGTGGCCCGCATCTACCGCGAGCTCGCCTCCACCCTGGTCATCGACGAGGCCGACGCTCCTCTGCAGCCGACGTCGAGCGCGCGGGCATGCACTGTGTGGTGACCGCCACCGTGATGTCCGATCGCAAGATAGCCACTGAGCTTGCGAACACGGCGCTCGATGCCGCGGGGAAGGCAGAGCGAATGAGCGGCGCGGAGAGGCCCTACGTAAGAGGACGGGGCGGACAGGCGGCGCGGGAGCGTGAGTCCTGAGCAGCCGGCCGCCGCGCACCACCTCGGGCGGCGGTCTGCTCGTCCTGCCGGTCCACGGGATCGGAGAGGTCACTCGTTCTGCTGATCTCGCCGCGATGATCGCAGGAGCCGTGGCCCTGCTCGACGGCGACGTCGTCGTCGTCACGCAGAAGATCGTCTCCAAGGCAGAGGGACGGATCGTCCAGATCGACCCCGACGACCCGAGCGCGAAGGATGCATTGGTCACGAGCGAATCGGTGAGGGTGCTCCGTCGCCGGGGAGACCTGGTCATCTCCGAGACACGCCACGGGATTCATCTGTGCGAACGCGGGAGTCGACCTGTCGAACGTGCCCGAAGGCCATGCCGCACTCCTCCCCGTGGACGCCGACCGTTCCGCGAGGCGGCTTCGCGACAGGCTGCGAGCACTCGCAGGCGTTCAGGTTGCGGTGATCATCTCCGACACCTTCGGACGACCGTGGAGACGCGGCGTCGTCGACGTGGCGATCGGTTGCGACGGCGTTGCCGCCGTGCGTGGACCTTCGCGGGAGCCTCGACGCCAACGGTCGCGAGCTCGTCGCTACCGAGCTGTGCATCGCCGACGAGATCGCTTCTGCAGCGGAGCTCGTCATGGGAAAGGACCGGGGCGTCCCCGTGGCGGTGGTCCGGGGGACGGACCCTGCATGGGCACGGAGGTCGTCGGTAGCGGCCGAGATCATCCGCCCCCCGTCAGAGGACCTCTTCCGCTAAGACCGGCGCCGTCGGAGCTCGGTGGCGTCGGGAGCTCGGTGGCGTCGGGAGCTCGGTGGCGTCGGGAGCTCGGTGGCGTCGGGAGCTCGGTGGCGTCGGGACCTCGGTGGCGTCGGGCTACCGCTGCGAGCCGAAGTGGTCGAGCACTGCGGCAACCCCGCTCTCGAGCGACGTGAAGGGACGCCACCCGAGCTGGATGGCCGCCCTCGAGGCGTCGAGCGAGGACCGGCGGATCTCGCCGTGACGCTCGGGCTCGTGCACGGGCGGAAGGTCGCTCCCGCAGATGTCCGCCATGACCGCGCGCAGATGGTTGACGCTCACCTCCGTTCCCGTCCCGATGTTGAGCGTCAAGCCGCCCCCGCGCTCCGAGGCGCGCACGAAGGCGTCGACCGCGTCGTCGACATATACGAAATCGCGGGTCTGGGCACCGTCGCCGAAGATCGTCAACGGTTTGCCCGCGAGCATCCTGGCCGCAAAGATCGCCACCACGCCCGCCTCCCCGTGAGGATCCTGGCGCGGCCCGTAGACGTTCGCCAGGGCAAGAGCGCAGAACTCGAGCGAATGCAGCTCCCTGAACGCCACGAGGTAGTCGATGGCCGACTTCTTGGATACGCCGTACGGAGAAAGCGGTCGCTGAGGTGCCGTCTCGCGCACCGGAAGGTCGTCCACGTCAGGTTCGCCGTAGAGGGTCCCTCCGCTCGCAGCGAACACGACTCTCCGGGTCCCGGCGCTGCGGGCACCTTCGAGCACGCGAAGCGTCCCCAAGATGTTCACCTCGGCGTCGAACACCGGACGATCCACAGAGATCCTCACGTCCGCCTGCGCGGCGAGATGGAAGACCACTTCGGGCCGGCGCCTGCCGATCAGTTCAACGAGCTCCGGGGAGCGGACGTCGA
The DNA here is from genome assembly GCA_963801315.1 of uncultured Acidimicrobiales bacterium. Taxonomy (GTDB): domain Bacteria; phylum Actinomycetota; class Acidimicrobiia; order Acidimicrobiales; family CAVXTF01; genus CAVXTF01. The sequence continues at coordinate 1,119,358 of CAWDEI010000007.1, forward strand.
GCTGGTGGAACGAAAAGTCTCCCCCGCGCGCCGAACGGGCCTCGGCGAGGTTGTTGAGTCTCCCCGCCGACAGATCGTCGACCACGTCGACCTGGCACCCTTCAGCAAGAAGGCGGTCGACGAGATTGGACCCGATGAATCCCGCGCCGCCCGTCACCATCACCCGCACTGTGCCCGCACCTTCGCTCCCGGCCTCAACCGGCGATCGGGGCGGTCCCCGGGAGCCTGGCCGCGGCCAACCGTGTACCCGCCTCCACGGTCACGTCGTCTCCGATGATCGACACCGCGGAGACATTGCCCGCCGCGCCCGATCTCGGCACGGTGCCCGATGATCGAAGAGTCGACGGTCGCTCCTTCACAGAGACGAGATCCCGGAAGCAGGACCGACCACGCGACCGTCGCCCCCGGCTCAACTACGCAGCCAGCGCCCACCACGGATCCTGATGACCGTCGCTCGCGCGTCCACTCGTGCAGCATCACCCACCAGGGACCGGGTATCCACCGAGCCTGCAACCGACGGGTTCCCGAGCTCCCAAGAGCCTTGCGCCGACCTTCTCGCAGTTGGCGCGGGGGGTTCGCCGCGCCGGCCGTCGAGAAGATCGCGATGGGCCTTCAGGTACGCCTCGGGGGTCCCGGTGTCGAGCCAGTATGCGCCGTCGGTCATGGCGTAAAGGCCCCCAGCCGAAGCGAGTGCCGGGAACGTCTCGCGCTCCACTGACACGCGCCTGCCCGCCGGTATCCGGTCGAGGACCTCCGCCTCCAACACATAGATGCCCGCATTGATCAGGTTCGTGGTCGCTTCGCCCGGCGGCGGCTTCTCGACGAAGGCGAGCACCCTGCCGTCCGGGTCGGTCTCGACCACGCCGAAGCGCGAAGGCTCCTCCACCGGGCTGAGGTAGATGCTTGCCGATGCTCCGGCTCGAGCGTGGAACGAGATAAGAGCGCCCACGTCCCCGTCGGTGAGCACGTCTCCGTTCACGACGACGAAAGTCTTGTCGATCCCGGCATGAAGCGCCGCGAATCGAATGGCTCCCGCCGTGTCGAGCGGTTCGGGCTCGACGGCGTAGGTGACGTTGACTCCGGCGACGATGCCGTCGGGGTAGGCGCACCTGAACGCCTCGGGCCTGTAGCCGAGGGAGAGCACCGCCTCCGTCGTCCCGTGCGCAGCGAGATGCCCGAGCACCCTCTCGAGCATCGGAACCTCGACGATCGGCAAGAGCTGCTTGGGCGTCTTGTAAGTGAGAGGTCGCAGTCGCGTCCCCTCTCCGCCTACGAGGACGACAGCTCTCACCCTGACGTGGTGGTCGTCCCCGCAGACTTGCTCGTCGTCGTGCTGCCGGCGGTCGTGGTGGTCGTCACCTTCGGGGCGGTCGTGGTCGTCTTGCTGCCCTTAGCGGTGGTCGTGGTCGATTTCGGCGGGGTGCTCGAAGTGATCGTCGGGGGGACGGTGCTCGCTGTCGTCGGAGTGGCGGCGGACGCAGCCGCGGTTTCGACAGCGACAGTGATCGAATGGCTCGGGTCAGGGATGGTCGCGCCGCTAGGCATGAACGCCACGATCACGATTTCGCCGCTGGCCGTGAAGCGCACCTTGCGCAGGTCCCCCGTCTGGGTCGTCGCAGAGCCGTTGCTCTGAACCGGCGGCTCGATCTTCGCGGTCAGCTGACCCGTCTTCCCGGCGTCCGGGGTGCCCGAAGGGCAAGCCGAGCCGTCGGAGTAGATGTGCTTCTTCGAGATCCCCACGGAGTTTGCCGTAAGAGTGAACCCGCTGTATTGAGACGCGAACCTCCCAAGTGTCGCGTTGGTGCCCGCGTCGGCGGAGCTCTTCGGCTGTATCTGGATCACTCCGTCACCGGACGAGTAGAGCCCGAGAGTCGCTTGTTGGGCGGAAGGGCTCGCAGGCAACGTCAGTTGGTTCTGGCCGCAGAGATCGAACACCAAGCCCGCAGCCCAGTGGGTGCTCGTCGTGGGTTGCACCGGTTGCGCCGGATGTTGACGCTCGTAGCGGCTGTAAGCCACCAGGAACACTCCGAGCACGACGATCAGGGCGAGTCCGCTGTACCACCGGTATGGAACGCGGGCGCGATAGGTCCGCCCTCCGCCCGTGGCGCCAGCTCGCGCCACCCATTTACCAGCATCCTGCCTCGCCATGACCGGATCGCCACCCTAGCCGTCGGAGAGACCGGTCCCGGTTGAGCCCCCGTTGGGCCCCTGGCTGACAGGAGCGGCCGGCGCACGGGAGGCCGGATGAGACGCCGGCTGACGGGAGGCGGAGGAGAGCCGGCGGGAGGCCGAGGAGCCGGCTGACGGGAGGCGAGAGGAGCGGCTGGCTGACGGGAGGCGAGAGATGATGCCGCCTCACGGGCGACCTCTGCGGCGAGCCGTACGCCGAGGGCCAGGGCGACCACCGGCATGGCGATCCGGCGGGGACCTGACAGGGTCCGGCCGGCGAAGCGCAGGGCAGAGCGGTGATGGGAGGCAAGCATCCTGTAGGGGGTGCGCCCCGTCGTCATCCCGCCATGGTGAGTCACGCACGCAGACGGCACGTAGGCGACTCCCCAGCCGGCCATGTGGGCCCTCCAGCAGAGGTCCACGTCCTCTCCGTACATGAAGTAGGCCTCGTCGAAGCCGCCGAGCTGCTCGAACACCTGCCTGCGCCACATCATGAAAGACCCCGAGACCCAGTCCACCTTCGTGATCGCCTCGGGGGTCATGTCCTGCATGCGGTAGCGCCTGGTGAACCGGTTGTCTGGGGCAAGCAACCCTGCGAGCGCGTGGCCGGCGCCCTCGACGAGCGTCGGGAAGCGGCGTGCCGACGGGTAGCGCGCACCGTCGGGCTCGAGCACTCGCGGTCCCGCCACCGCGAGCCCCTTGTCCGCATCGAGGGCTCGGGCCAGGTTGACGAGAGCGTCTGTGTCGACGACGACGTCCGGGTTGCACACGACGAGCAGCTCGGCCGTACATGCGGCCGCACCCCTGTTGGCGCCCGACCCGTAACCGAGGTTCGCCCCCGGCTCCACCACCAACGTCCGGGTCGATGTCTGGGTCGATGTCCGGGTCGATGTCTGGGTCGATGTCTGGGTCGATGTCCGGGTCGACGTCTGGGTCGACGTATGGGTCGACGCCTGGGGCCGGAGCGCCAGCTCCTTCCTCGCGCTGCCGGGCGGGACGGTGTTGTCCACCACCACGACCCTTGCGGCACCGGCTTGATGGAGCGACTCCACGCAGCGTGCGAGCGCCTCGCCCGAGCGGTAGTCGACGACCACGGCATCGAGCCTGTCAGCGAGGTTCTCCCGGATCGGTGCGCGAGCAGCCAACGCCCTCAGCCGCGCCGTCTGAAGCGGAAGCGCACGAGAGTGAGCATCGCGCCGAACCCGTCGCGCCAGGTGATCTTCTTGCCCTCTGTCATCTCGCGCCCCGCGTAGGAAATGGGGACCTCGTAGATGCGCTCTCCTTGCAGCAGGACCTTCGCAGTGATCTCGGGCTCGAACTCGAAGCGGTCCGACTCGATGGTGACGCCTTCCAACACCCTCCGGTCGAAGAGCTTGTAGCACGTCTCCATGTCTGAGAGCGTCGACTTGTACAAGAGGTTGGTCACGAGCGTCAGAAGCCGGTTGCCGATCCAGTGTGAGGGATGCATGTTCTTTCGCTCACCGGTGAACCTGCTGCCGTAGACGACGCGCGCCTTGCCCTTGAGCACCGGGGCGAGGAGGCTCGGCCAATCGTCGGGGTCGTACTCGAGATCCGCATCCTGGATGAGGACCAGGTCGCCTTTGGCGGCCTCGAGTCCGGTCCTCACCGCCGCACCCTTGCCCCGGTTGTGCGGGTGATGGATCACCTTCACCGTCGAGTCTGCGAGTGCTGCAAGAACCTTGTCGCTTCCGTCCGAGGACCCGTCGTCCACGACCACGAACTCGACACGGACGGGAAGCTCCACCGCGCGCATCCGCCTGACGATCTCCGCCACGGTGTTGCGTTCGTTGAACACCGGCACGACCACCGACAATAAGTGGTATTCGTGACGCGGGTCGTGCTCAGGAGCGGTCATCTCCGGTGCCGGTCGGAGCCCACCGAAGCATCGGAGGCCGCCCGCTCGAACGAGAGGATCGTGCGGGCGAGCCCGTCGTCGAAGCCCACGACGGGCTCCCAGCCGAGCTCGCGTCTCGCCACCGAGATGTCGGGACACCTCCTCACAGGGTCGTCCGCCGGCAAAGGCCCGTGCTCTATCCGAGAGGTCGAGCTCGTGAGCGCGAGCACACGATTCGCGAGCTCGAGGATCGTCACCTCGTGCGGATTCCCGATATTGACCGGCCCGACCACGTCGCTGTCCAAGAGCGCGAGAAGACCTCGGATCTCGTCTTCGACGAAACAGAGGCTGCGCGTCTGCAGACCGTCGCCATAGACAGTCAAGCGGTGCGCGCTCCAACGCCTGGACGATGAAATTCGATACGACCCTGCCGTCGCCGGGCCGGAGCCTCGGCCCGTAGGTGTTGAAGATCCTCACGATCCCGATATCAAGCTCGTGAGTCGTGTGCCAGGCCATCGTCAGCGCTTCGGCGAAGCGCTTGGCCTCGTCGTAGACACTTCGCGGCCCTATCGGGTTCACATTCCCCCAGTAGGACTCGACCTGAGGATGGACGGCAGGATCGCCGTAGACCTCGCTCGTCGACGCGAGGACGAATCGAGCTTCGTTCCGTGCTGCGAGCTCGAGGGCATGACGCGTCCCCTCGCTGCCTGTCACGAGGGTCTCGATCGGTCGCGCGAGATAGTCGGCAGGCGACGCGGCGCTCGCCAAGTGCATGACGGCGTCGATATGTCCTTTCACGTCGAGCTTCTCGCTCACGTCGCCGATGATCAGTTCGAACGAAGTCTCGTGCTCGAACGGCTCGAGGTTGGAGATCCGTCCCGAAGAAAGGTCGTCGACGCATACCACCGAGTCGCCGCGGTCCACCAAGGCTTCGCACAGATGCGACCCGAGGAAGCCGGCACCACCTGTCACGACTACGCGGCTCACGGTCGCCCGATCCCCGTGTAGGTGAACCCGAGTCGCCTGAGCGCCGATGGATCGAGCACGTTGCGGGCATCGACGACGTAAGGCCGGGCGAGAAGCTCACGCACCTTGTCGAAGTCGAGCCAGCGAAGCTCCTCCCACTCGGTCAGCACGACGAGAACGCTGGCACCGTCGCAGGCGGCGTACGGATCGGCCGTGACTCCGATGCCCGGCAGCTCGGGGATCTGCCCGCTCACGGTCGGGTCGTACGCGGTCACCTGCGCTCCCTCCGAGCACAGACGCTTTATCACGGCGACCGCGGGCGAGTCGCGCCGGTCGTCGGTGCTCGCTTTGAACGTGAGGCCCCATGCCGCGGTCCTACAACCTTCGAGGCTCCCGCCTGCGGCGTTCCTTATCTTCCCGACTACCTCGTCGAGCTGGCGTTCGTTCGCCTCTATGACACCTCGCAGCAGGTCGAAGTCGAATCCGGCCTGCTCCGCCGAGTAGAGGAGAGCCTTCGTGTCCTTTGGCAGGCAGGATCCGCCCCATCCCGGTCCCGGTCGCAGGTAGTCGAACCCGATCCGCGGGTCGTAGCCCATTCCGAGGAGCACGTCGCGCACGTCGGCACCAACGGCCTCACACAGGCACGCGATCGAGTTGACGTAGCTCAGCTTGGTCGCGAGGAACGCGTTCGAGGCGTACTTGATGGTCTCTGCGGTCGCCGCATCGGTGACGATGAGCGGAGCTTTCGTACCGGCGAAGAGCGCGCCAACGCGGGCGGCTGCACGTTGGTCGTCTGCTCCGACGACGACCCGGTCCGGATGCAGTGCGTCGCGCACCGCGCTTCCTTCGCGGAGGAACTCCGGGTTGGAGACCACCGAAAGATCGCTCCGGCGGAGCAGCTTTTCGACCACGAGCGTCGACCCGACAGGAACTGTGGACTTGTTCACCACTATCGCGTCGTGCTCGATCACCTCTGCGATCTCGGTGACCACCTGCTCCAGCGTCGATGTGTCGGCGGAGCCGTCTTCTCGATGGGGAGTCGGCACGCAGAGGAAGACGAACTCGGACGACTTCGCAGCCTCCGTCGCTCCGACAACGAAAGAGAGCCTGCCCGACGCGAGCCCTTCGCGGAGCAGTTCTTCCAGCCCGTCTTCCAGGATCGTCGGCCGTCCCGACGACAGCATCGCAACCTTGTCCGGGTCGACGTCGCCGGCACGAACGGTATGACCGAGATGAGCGAGGCAAACGGCGGTCGTGAGCCCGACGTACCCCACTCCGATGACCCCGACCCTTGCAGGAGCGGTCTGCTTCACCATGCCGTCGCCGCGTACCCCTCGTTCGCCCGGTTCGCCAGGTTCGCCCGGTTCGCCCCGTGGGCCGTGTGGGCCGTCTGGGCCGTCTGGGCCGTCTGGGGCCTCACTACCGTCCCCCGACTGCGGCAGATTCCGGGCGCAGGGCCCTTACGAGACGACCGAGTGCGTCCTGCCAGTGCGGGAGAGCCGGTAGGCCTGACAGCCGCATGGCAGCGTTGTCGAGCACCGAGTATGCGGCCGCACCGCAGGACGGGGTGGGTCGAGCTCTGCGGTGGAAATCGGCTCGACGCGACCCGGGTCACCACCGGCTGCCGACGACGACCGCGCGTACGAGGTCGAACCATGTCGCCTCACCGTCGTTCGTCACGTGGAACACCCCTGAAAGCCGGGAGTCGGCGAGCGTCAGGATCGCACCCGCTAAATCGGCCGTGAAGGTCGGGTCGCCCGCGCTGGTCGTCGACGAACCGAAGCGGGCCTTCGAGTCCGCAGAGCCCGAGGGCTGTCTGGACCATGTTCTTTCCGTGGGCGCCGCTCAACCATGAGGTCCGGACGATGGTCGCGCCCTCACCTGCCTCGTGCTCCGTTGCGAGCTTCGAGAGCCCGTACACGGACAACGGCCGGGTCTTGTCCCACTCGACGTACGGCCGCGTGGCCGTGCCGTCGAAGACGTAATCGGTGGAGACCACGACGAGATGTGCGCCGTAACGTCGCGCCGCTTCGGCGACGTACCGGGTCCCGAGCGCGTTCACGCCGAAGGCGCGATCAGGGTCCTGCTCGCACCCGTCCACGTTCGTGAACGCAGCGGCGTGGATGACGACTTGCGGCCTCAGGGCCGAGACGGCGGCCAGGACGTCTGATCGCTTCGTCACGTCGAGAACGCCCTTCGGCGCAGAAACGACGTCGGCGGCAGGCCTGTCGCCGAGCCTGCCAGTACGGGCATCACCTCTCAGCGCGCCGTCGGGAACCTCGCCGGAGAGCCCGACGACGAGGTCGTGGCCGAGCTGGCCACCGGCTCCGGTGACGAGCACCCTCCTGGGCGCCACGGCTCAGACCTTGGCGCCGGCGGCGGGATCGCCCCAGGCGCTCTCAACGACAGGTGCTCGGTCCAACAGCGGCTCCCACCAGCTCCGGTTGGCCGAGTACCACTCCACGGTGCTCGCCAACCCCGGTGCGAATGCCACCTTCGGCTCCCAACCGAGCTCGTTGCGGATCTTCGTGCTGTCGAGGAGGTACCTGCGGTCGTGACCCGGCCGGTCCTCCACGATCGTCTTGAGGCTCTGCGGCTTGTCGAGCGTGTCGAGCACGGCATCTGCTATCTGTTCGATCGTCGCCTCTTCCCCGCTGCCTACGTGATATGTCTCCCCGAGGCGTCCGCGCTCGACCACCAGCTCGATCGCCGAGCAGTGGTCGTCGACGTGAAGCCATTCGCGCTTGTTCTGCGTGGACGCGTAGAGCGGAAGCGGCTCGTCGTCGATGGCCCTGGTGGTGAAGAGTGGGATCACCTTCTCGGGGAACTGGTAGGGCCCGTAGTTGTTGCAGCAGTTCGTGATCGTGGCCGGCAACCCGAAGGTCTCGACATAGGCGCGCACCGCGTGGTCCGCCCCCGCCTTCGAAGCGTTGTACGGGGTGCGCGGCCGGTACGGATGCGACTCTTTGAATGCGTCGGGCGAGTCGAGGGCAAGGTCCCCGTACACCTCGCACGTCGAGATGTGATGGAACCTCGCCACCGAGGCCCTCCGCGCCGCCTCGAGCAGCGTCTGGGTGCCGATCACGTTCGTCATGAAGAACCGGCCGGGGTCGAGCACCGCCAGGCTGTTGTGGGACTCGGCCGCGAAATGGACGATCAGGTCGATGCTGTTGTCGAGAGGGTCGCGCTCGCCGTGTCGAGGTCGCAGACGTCGCCTTGGACGAACACGATGCGATTCTTCCAGGTCGGAGAGGCTTTCCCTGTTGCCCGCGTAGGTGAGCGAGTCGTAGACGACGACGTGTCGTCAGGGTGCGAAGATGCCCAGTACCGACGAAATTCGAGCCGATGAAGCCGGCGCCACCGGTCACCAGCACATGCATGGGCGGCAATCCTACGGTGCCGGGCCAAGGCCCATGGCCGGTCGCCCGCTCTACCGGTGACGGAGATGGATGACGTCGCCGGCAGTGACCACGCGGCGACCCGACGCGGTTTCCACGAGCAGATGGCCCTCTTCTGAGATGCCGACGGCGAACCCCGTGAAGGATTCGCAGTGCTCCTCGACCCTGACCTGCCTTCCGAGCGTCACGCAGCGTGCCCGGTATTCCTCCGACTGGCGTTCGGCTCCGCCGGGTTCGATCAGGTCGGCGATGCGGGCTGCCAGGTGCTCGAGAAGGCCGTCCAAGAGCAGGTCGGAGTCGAAAGGGCGCCCCGTGAGCTCGGCGAGCGAGACTGCCCCGGGGGCGTCCGCCGCATCGGAGGATCCGGGTGCCGGCCAGCCGACGTTGAGGCCCAGGCCCACCACCACGGCCGCAGCGATTGCGTGCCGACCGCCTCGGCGAGCACTCCGGCAAGCTTCCTGTCGCCGCCACCAGGTCATTCGGCCACTTGAGCCCCGGATCGACTCCGGCGACGTCCTTGCAGGCGTCTGCTGCGGAGAGGGCGACCGCGACCGTGAACGCTTGGGGGCCAGCCTCGGACCGCCGGGGTCGAACGCGGCGGGGGTCGAGACAGACGCCGCCCCAGAGGGGCGCGGGACAGACGCCGCCCCGAGGGGCGCGGGACGGACGCCGCCCCAGAGGGGCGCGGGACGGACGCCTCCCGGGAGGGGCGTAAGTCAGAGGGACGAAGCAGGATCGAGACGAGCAGGTTCGTCCCGGGCGGCGCCTCCCAGCGCCTTCCGAGCCGTCCCCTGCCTGCGGTCTGGTGCCTGGCGACAGCCACGAGACCGTGGGCTGCCCCTGCGCGGGCCTCGTCGGCGAGATACCTGTTGGTCGAGTCGATCTCGTCGAAGCGACGAACCGGGCCGAGAGCCTGGCCCCGGCGCCTCGGAGACATGCGCCAACCCTACGGCCGTGCCAGTCTTGTCGACCGTGCTCGAGAAGGTTCTGATCGCCAACCGGGGTGAGATCGCGGTGCGGGTCATCCGCACCTGCCGCGAGCTCGGCATCCCGACCGTGGCCGTCTACTCGGAGCTCGACCGCGACGCGATGCACGTCCGGATGGCGGACGAGGCATATTCACTCGGCGGCCGCACCGCGGCAGAGAGCTACCTGAACACAGAGGCGATCCTCGATGCGATCGATCAGGAGCGGGGCCGACTCCGTGCACCCCGGGTACGGCTTCTTCTCGGAGAACGCCGATTTCGCGAGGGCACTCGGTGACCAGGGCGCAACGTTCATCGGTCCCCCGCCTTGTGCGATCGAGATCATGGGCGACAAGATCAGCTCGAGGAGGGCTGCAGAGTGCCGCGGGCGTGCGATGCGTGCCTGGAGCCGAGCGAGGTCAACGGCCCCGAGGAGGTGATCGCCTTCGGGGAGCAGAACGGTTGGCCAGTCGCCATCAAGGCCGCTTTCGGCGGCGGCGGGCGAGGCATGAAGGTGGTCACAGGTCCCGAAGAAGCAGCAGAGGCTTTCGAGTCCGCCAAACGGGAGGCTGTCGCATACTTCGGGCGGGGTGAGGTCTATCCCGAGAGGTATCTCGACTGGCCTCGCCATGTCGAGATCCAGCTGATCGCAGATACCCACGGATCTGTCGTCTGGCTTGGCGAGCGCGATTGCTCGTCTCAGCGCAGGCACCAGAAGCTGATCGAGGAGTGCCCGGCCCCGAACCTTCCAGATCGAGTACGGAGCAGATGGGCGAGGCCGCCGTCCGGGTCGCGCGCGAATGCGGCTACGTCAACGCGGGAACAGTGGAGTTCATCTTCCAGGACGGGGAGTTCTACTTCCTCGAGATGAACACCCGCCTCCAGGTGGAGCACCCGGTGACGGAGCTCGTGACGGGTCTCGACCTCGTCGAGTGGCAGCTACGGGTTGCTTCGGGCGAGCCGCTCGGTTTCACCCAGTCAGAAGTGGTCAGAAACGGTCACGCGATAGAGGTGCGGATAAATGCCGAGGACCCCGCCGGCGGGCCGCTTCGTGCCTTCGCCAGGGACGATCACACGGTTCGTCGAGCCGAGCGGACCCGGGGTGCGCCTCGATGCCGGCTACGCAGCGGGCGACACGGTGAGCCAGTACTACGACAACCTCGTAGCGAAGCTCGTCGTGTGGGCTCCAGATCGCGAGAGGGCAAGGCGCAGGATGCTGCGAGCGCTCGCCGAGACCGAGGTGGCCGGAGTGGCGACGACGATCCCCGCAGACGTCGCGATCCTGTCGCACCCTGACTTCATCTCCGTGAACCATTCGACCGTCTGGGTGGAGTCACGGCTCGACCTGTCGTCGCTCGAGAGCCCGTCGACCGCTTCCGTCGACGCCGACGTGCGGCCAGCCGACGGCTCGGTCCTTCGCGACGTGACCGTCGAGGTCGACGGGCGCCGCTTCGAGGTGAAGCTCAAGGTTCCCGAGCGGAGCCGGTGCTCCGGGCCGCTCGGGCGGTCGCACGCCAGCCGGGTCGCCGAAGGGCGTCGGTGACGGGGACCGGGTCCGGGACCGTGATGGTGCCCATGCAGGGGACCATCGTGAAGGTGGTGGTCGCGGTCGGCGACGAGGTCGAGGTCGGCCAGACTGTCTGCGTGCTCGAAGCCATGAAGATGGAGAACGCCGTCACCGCGGAGAAGGCAGGGACCGTGAAGGAGATACGCGTCACCGCTGGCGCCTCCGTCGGTCCCGGTGACGTGGTGGCGGTGATCGAGTGAGCAGGGCGCCGCCGGCGGCCGAGACGCCGGCATCGACCGAGACGCCGGCATCGACCGAGACGCGGGCATAGGAACACTCGCCGGTGCGGATGCCGCAAAGGCCGACGTCGCAAAGGCCAACGCCAGAAACGTCGTCGACCGCCACGCCGACGATCTGTTCGGGCTCGCCGACGACATACACGCCCATCCCGAGCTGCTCTTCGCCGAGCACCATGCAGCGCAAAAGGTGGCCGAGGCCCTCGAGTCGGCTGGGCTGCAGGTGTCCGTCGGCGACTACGGCCTCGATACCGCCGTGGTCGGACGAGCCGGATCCGGGACCGCTGCACGTGGTGGTCTGCGCCGAGTACGACGCACTTCCGGGTGTCGGCCATGCATGCGGCCACAACATCATCGCCGCGGCCGCCGTTGGCGCAGGCGCGGCGCTCGCGCCGGTGGCGGACGACGTCGGGCTGACGGTCACCGTCCTCGGAACACCCGCAGAAGAGGGCGGCGGTGGCAAGATCCTCATGCTGGACCAGGGAGCCTTCGAGGGCGCTCACGCAGCGATGATGGTGCACCCTTGGCCCGAGGACCGACTCGTACCGCAGTGCCTCGCCGTCGACCACATCGACGTCAACTACACCGGCCGGAGCGCGCACGCCGTCTGCGGCACCGCACGAAGGGGATCAACGCGGCGGACGCTCTCACGATCGCGCAGGTCGCGATCGGTCATGTTGCGCCAGCAGCTCGTTCCCGGGAAACCAGGTACACGGGATCGTGACCGAGGGGGGGACGCCGCGAACGTCGTACCCTCGCACGCCAAGGGACGGTTCATGATCCGCGCGAGGTCGTCGACGAGCTGGCTGTACTGCGCCCGCGGATCGAGCGATGCTTCGAGGCCGGGGCACTGGCTACCGGCTCGGAGCTCAGCGATCCGGACCTCTCCCCTGCCTACTCGCACATGATCACCGACGCGGCGCTCATCGAGTGCTGGCGCCGAAACGCCGAGGCTCTCGGTCGAACCTACCCGGCAGAGGACGCCGGTGCCCCGCCGCCGATGTTCTCGACGGACATGGCCAACGTCTCATTGGCGCTGCCCTCGATCCACCCTCTCGTCGGGATCGAGACGTCCGGCGCAGTGAACCACCAGCCGGAATTCGCCGCTGCGTGCATCGGTCCTTCGGCAAGAAGGCCGTGCTGGACGGTGCCATCTCGATGGCTTGGACTGCCATAGACGCAGCGACGGTGCAGGCGATCAGAGAGCCGCTTCTTTCCGGCTCTCGCTGACCACCGCGTCTCTAGTCCTCCACCGCTTCCCATCGGCTTCCCGCTCGACTCAGAGCAGCGTGTCCTGCCCAGGTGGTCCGGTCGCCGGCTTCGCTCGATTCGACCGTTGGTCTGCGAACCGGGCCGTCGATCGAGGGGGGTCGCTGCCGTCGCTCGGGTTCGTCCGTGCGGCCGGCGTCGGGGCGCGGCCGGGTCGTCGCTGTCGCGATGGTCGTGATGGTCTGCGATTTCGGTGGTCAGGTGATCTCGGTGGTCGAGATGCTGCGGGTGATCGGACTTGGCGGTGGATCGGGCGAACGAAGCGCCAGCTGCCCGGTTGGCCCTCTAGTCGCCAGCCCCTGTGGGTCTTGAGATCGTGGTGGTAGGGCCACAGAGCCGTGCGAGGTTCTCGAGCTTGGTCTCGCCGCCCTTGGCGAAATCGGTGCGGTAGTGGTCTATCTCCAAGGGATCTGACATGTCGCAATCGGGCACACAGCAGGTCTGGTCACGTTCTTCTAGCGCGATCCGAAGGGCCTGTTGAATGTGCCTCGAGTTCGTGCAGACCGCCTTCAGGTCTTGTCCTTCAGTGAAGACGAGCTCGAGAAGCGAGTCTCCGAGGATCTGTCGTGCGAGAGCTACAGGCACCGAGGCGATCCCAGGGATCTCGCAGGACTCTCCTGGGACCGGGTGACCACTGTTCAAAGCTCCGAGATCCACCCTGATCCGAACGAGGGTCTGTGTCTTGAGACGCGGTGGTTCCGGATCCGCCACGGCTCGCTTTGGCCATGGCGACGAGGGCGTCTGCGGCATAGACCTGGTCGCGAGCAGTGGCGACCTTGTTTGCGAGCCTCGTTGAACTCCTGGCGCTTCGAAAGGCTCGAGACACGATCCGAGGACTGCTAGAGCGTCGGGGGTGAGCCTCGCTTCTAGCCTTCCGAAGTTCTCAGAATCCGTCCACATCCGACAGAAGCGCTTGGATCTCGGATCTGCTCGTAGCGCTCTATCGAGTCGTGTTCTGAAAGGGCGCTCTGTCGGACGTCTGCGCAGTGGCGCTTCAGTCCTGCTAGCTCCATCTGTGATGCCGCAGCTACGAGGTTCGTCGCCTGGTCGGGACGGGCGTCTGCGGCAGACGCGATCTGCTTCGCCTTTGCCTCAGAAAGAGATCCGGACCGAAAGGCCTCGGATATCGCCGGGTGCGCCTCTATCGACTTGGCGGTCTCGAGCATCGAAGCTGCTGACCCCACCGATTCGCCCGTGATCGAAGCGAGGAACGTCGGTGCGAGCTTGTGTCCTTGTTGCTCGTGGAGGTTGGTCTGTTGCACCCGTCTGGCTGCGAGCATGACCCCAGAGCTCAGGCATGCTTGCCCTCGGAGAACAACTCGACGAGGGTCTTCGCGTCCTCTCCTGAGTAAAGGCCCGGTTCGAACGAACTTGACGAATCGCTTGATAGCGTCGACCGCCGCGACGAGGTCGCCGGCGGTGACATCCTGAATTGACGCTAGAGACTTCGACACGCCCTGAAAGATACCGAGGGGGTGTATCGCTCTTGTAGGCCCGCTCTTGTGGCCCGCTCTTGTGGCCCGCTCTTGTGGCCCGCTATTGTGGCCCGCTCTTGTGGCTCGCTCTTTTGGCCCTTCAGCGACCCGGCTGATATACGCCGAACTCTTCTCTCAGAACATCGGAAACCTCGCCCAGGGTCGCCAGCCGTCCGAGGGCCACGCGCATCGGGTCGAGAAGGTTCTGGCTCCCGCGAGCCGCCGCCCGAGAGGTCGGAGAGAGCCGAGTCGACGCCACCCTGGTCACGTTCGGCGCGGACGCGCTTCGTGCGCTCCTTCTGCGCGCGAGCAAGATCGGGATCAAGCGGGAACACCTCGGCGGGCTGGGACTCGGGGTCCACGTACTTGTTCACCCCGACGACGATTTTCTCCTGATCATCCACCGCTTTTGCAAATGCGTAGGCGGCCTGCTCGATCTCTCCCTGCATGAAGCCATTCTCGATAGCGGCGACCGCGCCGCCCATCGCGTCGATCTGCTTCAGGTAGTCCCAAGCAGCCGACTCGACCTGGTCGGTCAACGATTCGACGAACCAGCTTCCGGCGAGGGGATCGACCGTGTCTGCGACGCCGGACTCGTTGGCGACGATCTGTTGTGTGCGCAGCGCGATCTTCGCTGCGTTCGTTGTCGGCAAGCCGAGGGCTTCGTCGAATCCGTTCGTGTGAAGGCTCTGGGTTCCTCCGAGTACTGCCGCCAGCGCCTGGGTGGTGACCCGCACGATGTTGTTCTCGGGTTGCTGCGCGGTGAGAGTCGAACCGCCCGTCTGCGTGTGGAACCTGAGCACCTTCGATCGGTCATCTTCGGCGCCAAAACGCTCGGTCATGATCCGCGCCCACATGCGGCGGGCGGCGCCGGTACTTCGCGACCTCCTCGAAAAGATTGTTGTGCGCGTTCCAGAAGAAACTGAGCCGGGGTGCGAAGTCGTCGACGGCGAGCCCTGCGGCGACCGCCGCATCCACGTACGCGATGCCGTTCGCAAGGGTGAACGCGATCTCCTGGACAGCGGTCGATCCTGCCTCGCGGATGTGATATCCCGAGATCGAGATCGTGTTCCATTGCGGCATGTTCTTCGCGCACCACGAGAATATGTCGGTGACGATCCGCATCGATTGCCTCGGCGGATAGACGTAAGTGCCGCGCGCCACGTATTCCTTCAATATGTCGTTCTGGATGGTTCCGCCGAGAGAGTCGAGACTGACGCCATTCTCTTCGGCCACGAGGGAGTAAAGGAGCAGCAGGATCGCGGCCGTGGCGTTGATCGTCATCGACGTGGTGACCTCACCGAGCGGCAGGTCGCTGAGCAGCAGGCGCATGTCTGCGAGCGAGTCGATGGCCACCCCCACCCTTCCGACCTCGCCGTCCGCCCGCGGGTGGTCGGAGTCATAGCCCATCTGAGTGGGCAGGTCGAAGGCACACGACAGCCCTGTTTGGCCCGCGCCCAACAGGAACTTGAACCGCTCGTTGGTGGACTCGGCGCTGCCGAAGCCTGCGTATTGGCGCATCGTCCAGAGCCGGCCCCTGTACATGGTGGGGTGGATGCCGCGGGTGTAAGGGAACGAGCCAGGCTCACCGAGTTGAGTGCCCGGGTCCCAACCGTCGAGATCCTCGGCCGCGGTAGACCGGGAGCACCTCGATGCCTGAGTCCGTCAGACGGACATCCTTAACTGAGCCGTCCTTAACTGAGCCGTCCTGAACTGGGCCGTCGCCTACAGCTGCCACGCAAGCAAGATTAGGGGCGAAGACGGTGCCTGCCCGAATCGCGTAGTCCTAGCCCGAATCCCGTACTGCTAGGAGGCGGGAGTCGCCGCCAGGGAGTGCGGCATGCAGAGCTCGTCGTACTCGGCGATCACGATTGCGCCCGCATCGGGCCCGCAGGCGGGGCACTCAGGGTCGCGGCGCACCTTGAAGGTCCTGAACGTCTCCTCGAGGGCATCGAACGACAGGAGCCGCCCAACGAGCGGGTCGCCCAGGCCGAGAAGGATCTTGATCGCCTCGAGAGCCTGAATCGATCCGATAATCCCGGGCAGTACTCCGAGGACGCCCGCTTCGGCGCACGAAGGTGCGAGCTCCGCGGGAGGCGGCTCGGGGATGAGGCACCGGTAGCAGGGCCCGTTGTAAGGGTCGAACACAGTGACCTGACCTTCGAAACGGAAGATCGAACCGTGCACGACCGGGACGCGCGCAATCAGAGACGCGTCGTTCACTAGATCAGCGCGTCGGGAAATTGTCCGTACCGTCGACGATGACGTCGTAGCCAGAGATGATGTCGAGGACGTTGTCGGCCCCGAGCCGGACGTCGTAGGTGACGACGTTTACGTCCGGGTTCATGGCGGTCAGTGTCTTCTTGGCCGAGTCCACCTTTCTGTCCCCGATCCGGTCCAGGTTGTGGAGGATCTGGCGCTGGAGGTTGGACGAGTCAACGACATCCATGTCGATGATTCCGATCGTCCCGACGCCGGCGGCGGCCAGGTACAGGGCGGCAGGCGAGCCGAGGCCTCCTGCGCCAAGCAAGAGCACCTTTGAGTTCAACAGCTTCAACTGGCCGGTATCGCCGACCTCGGGCAGGAGCAGGTGTCGGTGATAGCGGTTGCGCTGGTCTGGGGTAAGAGTCTGAGGTGTCGCCCACTCGCGGCCCTCGTCCTTCCATCGGTTGAATCCACCGATCATGGAGGTCACGTCGCTGTACCCGATGGCCTGCATCGTCTGTGCAGCAAACGCGGAGCGGACCCCGCCAGCGCAGTAGACGACGACCGGAGCCTGCTTGTCAGGGAGCTTCCCCTCCACGTGGAACTCCAGGTTGCCCCGTGGAAGGAGGATCGAACCGGGGATGGCACCCTGCTCGTTCTCGTCGGGCTCGCGCACGTCCAGGAAGGTGACCCTGCCCAGTAGAGGTTCAACCTCAGCTGGAGACGCTTCTTTGATCTGTGCCTTGGCCTGGGTGAGCAGGTCCCTCGGACTTGCCATTCTGCGGACCTCCTATGTCTGCAGCTCTCTAAAACCCTACCTGCGCCGTCAACATTCCCCTGACCAGATCCCCTTGCCAGATCCCCATGCCAAATTCCCAGGACGGCTTCCCAGGGACGAACGTGCCGCGGACAACAGGCTCTGCTTGAGACGGCCTGGTCCGTTGCCTGGCTGACCCTTAGGGTCACCGGGGTGGAGCTTCGGCGAGCGATGGAGGCGCGCAGGATGGTTCGGAGCTTCTCCGGGTCTCCGGTGAGCCGCGAGGTGCTCGACGGCCTGCTCGATCTCGCGGTCAGGGCACCCTCGGCCGGCAACGCCGCAGGCAGAGAATTCGTCCTCCTCGAAGGCCCAGAGACCAGCCGTTACTGGGATGCCACGACCACCGCGGCGTGGCGGGAGTCCTCCCGGAGATGGCCCGGCTTGTCGAAGGCGCCGGCCGTCGTCGTGGTCCTCGCGAGCCCCGAAAGGTATATGGAGCGGTACGCGAAGCCCGACAAGGCGTCGTCGGGCCTCGGTCCCGAGTCAGGCGCGGATGGGTGGCCGTTCCCGTACTGGTACTTCGACGCGGGTGCGTCCGTGATGGCCCTGTTGCTCGGTGCCACCGACGCGGGTCTAGGTGCTTGCTTCTTGGGGAACTTCCGGGGTGAAGGGGACCTGCTCGATGCGCTCCGGGTCGATCGCGTCTGGCGATTCTGCGGTGCGGTGCTTATCGGGGAGCCCGGAGGCTCGGATCCGCCGTCTGCGTCGTTGTCGCTCGGACGCCCCCAGGCATCTCGGCTCGTCCACTACGGCCGATGGTCCGGACGCGACCTCCCGTAGACGAGAAGCTTCTGCCGACAGCGCCAAATCGATCGCGCCACGTCACAGGAGAGGTTGCGCGACAGGTCGGCGGCCAAACCGCGGCACTTTACCGACGGGCCGTGCCCGAGAACATCCGGAATTCGAGGGATGTCCAGAGGTTGAGGTTGTGGCTCGGCTGACTCATCTCGCGTATGGGAGGAGTTCACCATCACTACACTTCGGGTCCCGGATTCGAGCTGCTGCATGAACAGTGGACGTTGCCCGGCAGTAGCGGCAGGTTCAGTTCGTCTACGAGTAAACGCCGGTACAAAACGACAGCGGGCACGGCCTGAAAGCCACCAGTCGAAGAGTGTGGCTCAGGGCTTCGGCCCGTCGAACACCTCAGTTGGACATATGCGTCGATCCACGGAATAACCCTTATTGACTCGACGCGCGCAGTGAGGTGAGCCGCTGGTTCGGCTACTCGCCGTACGGACGCAAGGCGCAGGCCCGAGGTTTTATAGCGAGGTCAGGACGACGTCTGAGCCAGCAGCGCCGACGACACCTGCACAGGCCGGCTGTAGACCAGGACCCGGTAGCCTCCGACCGCGTAGGTACGCGTCGGCGGCCCGAAGGTGCGCCGCGCCGACGACGCGTCGACGCCCTGCCAGATGGCACTGCTGTCGTAGACAAAGAAATTGAAGCGCTGCCCGCTGTACCAGTCGGCGCTCGACTGGCGGTTGTAGCGCACGAGCGTCCCGCTCTTCGAGAGATTGACCGGTCGCACGCTCACCTGCCCGCCGGTGTCGACGGTGACGATCGAGGAGCTCCAGTAGTCACCGACACCGTTGCGCAGGTCATGCGCGCTGAGGAAGGCGGCCAGCTGTCGAGCCGACTGCGGCGCGGCTACGCCGAGCGAGCCCGTGGCGAAGTCCACCCCGCAGAGCAAAAGGACCGCGAGGGCGACCGAGGTGACGACTGGTGCCGAAAAGCGCGCCCGTCCGTGGAACAGTCGCGCGACGGCCCGAGCGGCCAGCACGACGCCGAAAAGGTAGGCGGGCAGCAGGTAACGGCCGAAGTTCACGGCGTTCTCGGTGGCAAACAACACATAGGAAACAAGCGAGCCGAGCACGCCGAGCGCCAGCAGGTCATCTACTGCGTAGCGCTCGCTGAAAGCGGACTGTCGCCGTGGCGCGCCCTGCGCCTCTTTGATCGCTGCCCGCCGGCGCCGAACAGGGCGCACGACGCGCAGCAGGCCTCCGAGCGCCTCTATGAGCGCCCACAGCGCCAGCCCGAGCAGTACGAAGCGACCGACGCGCAACACCAACGGCTGGCTCGGGACGCTTGACACAAAGCTGCCGAGGCCGCCAAGCCCGGCAAGACGTCCCGGGATCGAAGCCAGGTTCGTGATCATCTGGTGCGGCGGCGCAAGCGCGCTGCGCGAGCTGATCGAGTATGTCCCCGCCGCGAACGCGAGAGCGCGCACGACAAGCGCGAGGAGCGTTCCACCGAGGGCCGCGCCGAGCTGGCGGGCACCGGCCCGCCGGCTACGCTCGTATCCGATCGCGATCAGCCCGCCGATGACAAGCGGCAGCACCGCCAAGGGCAGGGCGAGCAGGTCGCCAAGCAAGGCGGCGGCGACCGCCAGGACGGCGCCGACAAAACCTCTCGAGCTTCGCGAGCGGACTCCAGCAAAGGCGAGCAGGCAGAAGAGAACAGTGGCGGCGTGCCAGCCGGCCTGGAGGAGGAAGAAGGACAGCTCGGGAGAGGGCAGGGCGAGCATGGTGACCACCACGCCGGCTCCGAGCAGGCCGCCAAGGTCGCGCCCGCCGACGCGGGCAAGCCACAATGCGGTTACCACGAGCAGAGTTGCAATCACCGCTGGCACGAGCCACATCAGGTACTGGCCTATTCCAAAGACGCCGCCGATCAGCGCAAAGAAGGGCGCGTCGAGGGTCCAGAACGAGTCGTAGGAGAGCGACCAGCCGCTTAGGGCGAGGTGACCAGAGGCGATCGACTGGCCTTCGAGCACGAGCGTGGCGTTGTCGGAGTTTCCGCCGTAGCTTGCGCGCGCGGCAATGAACAGCGAGCGCGACGATCCCGACCAACACAAGGCAGCAGGCGACAATCAACCGAGCGCGATCGGCGACCGTGCGTGGAGGCCGATGCCGCGTCGATGCTTGTTGGTGGCGTCGCGTGGGTCGGATTGATCGTCGCGGTCACCGATTCGTCATCCGGTCGTCACCTAGACGTTAGAAGACAGCGAGACGCACGCTACCCGCCGGCGCAAGGCGGGCGAGATCAGGTCCACCCGAGTGAAGTCATGGGAGAAGTTGCGGGCAAGGTTCGCGGCCATGGCAATCGGCACTGTTCTGGGATGGACCTACAGACATCACCGGACCCTTCCCATTCGCCCCTCGCGCAACCAGTCCGGCCGACTCGAGCGCACGACTCGGTCGACCGGATGAAAGTCGTCGTGTGGAGCGACCCGCTCTTCGAGCATCTCGGCCACGACCCCCGCTCGACGTATGCCGAGAGGTTCTGGCTCCCCGTGATCGGTCCGACTTCTCTGTGGCTCTTGCGCAGCGTCGCCGGCTCGCTCGATGCCAATCCGGGCGGCTTGGACCTCGACCTCGAGCACACGGCCAGGCAGATCGGTCTAGGCGGCCGGCGCGGCAGGCACAGCCCCTTCCAGAGGGCTACCGGGCGCCTCGTCACCTTCGATCTCGCACGCTTCGACTCGCCTCACCATCTGGCGGTGCGTCGGTTCGTGCCTCCCCTCCCCAGGCGCCATCTGGTACGCCTCGATGCTGCCACCCAGGAGCAACACCGGCTCTGGGTCCTCGGCGTGTCTCATAAAGACCCCGCCGTGACCCGCCTCAGGTGGCGCGCCAGGCGCCTGGCGCTCGGGCTCGTGGCACTCGGCGACGACTACGCCACCGTCGAGCTCGAACTTCTCGGCTGGCATCTGCACCCTGCGCTCGCCTCCGACGCAACCGCCTGGGCCTGGCACCGCTCGGGCAGCAAGGAGCCCGAAATGCTCCGTCCGTAACCTCGCCGACGCCCTTCGGAAACGCGCAGTTCATTTGACGGTCGTAGCCTGGTCACGTGGCCACATGCGTGCTGCGCGTCGGCATGCCTGACCGGCCGGGCGCGCTCGGAGCGGTAGCAAGTCGCATAGGGGCAGTTCGTGCTGACGTCGTGGCGATCGAGATCCTCACCCGCGCCGACGGACGCGCCATGGACGAGATCGCTGTCGAAGTGGACCGCGAACTTCTCCCTCTGCTGCTGGCGGAGATAGAAGAGGTGGACGGTGTCGTCGTGGAGGAAGTCAGGACCCTTCCGAACGGGATGCGCGACCGGAGGCTCGACGCCTACAGGACAGCGGCGGCGTTGCTGGAGGCACGAACACCGCAGGAGCTGCTCGCTGCCCTGGCGCTCCGGGTGGCCGACGAGCTGGAGTCCGGTTGGGTCGCGATCTTGGACACCGAGTCGGAGCTCCTACTCGCTACAGGTGGCCGCCCGCCCGGAGCGGACTGGCTGGCGAACGCCTTCCGCCGCTCGGTTGGCGCCAACACGGCGAGCGCGAACGCGATCCGGAAACGATGTGGGCCACGCTCGCAAGGTTCGACGCGGCGTTAGGTGTCGGGCGTCCGGGTTGGGAGTTCTCCGACCACGAGTACGAGAAGCTGGAGACGATGGGCAGGCTCGCCGATGCCCGTTGGCTCGAGCTGGGCAACCGAGGGGCGCCCGGCGAGACTCGCGACGGCTCGGCTGAATCGCAGTCGGGTGCGTCAGCGTCCCGTCACCGCTTGGCGCCGGGACGGCTCTTCCGCGAGCTCGTGTTCCCCTTCCTGCCAACGCGCAGCGGTCCAGATCAAGTCAGACAGGCGGTTCAGGTACTGACCGACATATGAGCCGGAGGTCGTGACGCCGTCGTCATCTTCGTTCCCGGACGCCGAGCTCGATGCGGGCGGCCACGACGAGGCGCTCTGCCCTGCGCACAACTGTCCGGGCCTGATCTAGCAGGGCCGACAGCCGGTCCTGGCCCGGGACGACGAATTCGGCAGGGACGTCGGTCCGCTGCTTCAGGTCGTCGATCCGCTCCTCCAGGGCCTGGACCATGTCCTTGGTGACGAGCGTCTTTCTGACCTCGAGCTTCGGCCTGTCCTCGGGAGCAGTGGCGAGCTCGGCCATTAGGACCCACATGTCGCGCTCCACACCGACGAGCATCTGGTCGAGCTCGGAGCCCCGCTCTGTCTCGGCCCGGGCCACGCCGATCGCAGCCTGGGCTTCGTCTACTGCTCCATTGGCCTCGATCGTCGGATGATCCTTCGGGACGCGCTTGCCGTACATAAGCCCCGTGGTTCCGTCGTCACCGGTGCGCGTGTAGATCCTGGGCACAGGGAGGATCGTAACGGCGGGGAGTCGGTCTCGGCGCTCACGGTAGCCTGGTGAGTTATGCCGAAGCCTGAGGGCCCCGTGGCTGCGAGCCCGGCAATTGTCGTGAGCGCGATGCCCTTCGACGAGCGCGGCAAGCGCTTACCTCGAAGCCGTCCACGAAAGGGTCGTCATCTTCGACGGCGCAATGGGGACCTCGCTCCAGTTGGCCGGGCTGACCGACGACGATTTCGGCGGCAGGGCTCTCGAGGGATGCAACGAGGTGCTGACGGTGACACGACCCGACGTGGTCGAAGGCTGTGCACCGGTCTTTCCTCGAGGCCGGCGTGGACGTGATCGAGACCGACGCATTCGGCGCGTTCAGCGTCGTACTCGCCGAGTACGGGCTTGCGGAGCGCTCTCACGAGTTGAACGTCGCGGCGGCGACGATCGCGAGGCGGGCGGCCGACACGTTCTCGACACCCGAGCATCCTCGCTTCGTCGCGGGCAACCTCGGCCCGGGCACCAAGTTCCCTTCGCTCGGTCAGATCCGCTATGACGACCTGCGCGACGCATACACCGAGCAGGCAGTCGGACTGCTCGAAGGCGGTGTGGACCTTCTCGTGGTCGAGACGGTCTACGACCTGCTTCAAGCCAAGGCCGCGCTGAACGCATGCAAGCGCGCGATGGTCGCAGCCGGTCGGCGGGTACCTCTTCAGGTGCAGGTGACGATCGAGCTCACCGGGCGCATGCTGCCGGGAACGGAGATCGGCGCCGCACTCTGCGCGCTCGACCCGATGCGCCCCGACGTCATAGGCCTTAACTGCGCCACCGGGTCCGGCCGAGATGGGTGAAGCCGTAAGGCACCTGACCAAGCACAGCCGGATGCCCGTCTCGGTGCAGCCGAACGCCGGCCTGCCCTCGGTCGTGGACGGCGCGATGCACTACGACCTCACCCCTTCGCAACTCGCCGACTACCTGGAGCGCTTCATCACCGAGTACGGCGTGAGCGTCGTTGGCGGATGCTGCGGAACGACGCCAGAGCATCTGAAGGCTGTGGTGGATCGATGCAGGGACCTTGTCCCGCGCACCGCGAGCCGGAGCACGAACCGGCTGCGTCTTCGATCTACACGTCGGTGAACTTCCACCAGGACACTTCGTTCCTCGTGGTCGGTGAGAGGACGAACGCGAACGGGTCCAGGGCGTTTCGCGAGGCGATGCTCGGGGGCGACTGGGACACGACTGTGGCGATGGCGGTCGATCAGGTGAAAGAAGGTGCTCACGTAATCGACGTGTGCGTCGACTACACCGGCGCGGACGGCGTCGCCGACATGGAGCAGGTGGCGAGCCGTTACGCGACGCTTGCGACCACCCCTCTCATGGTGGACTCCACGGAGGGCCCTGTGGTCCGAACCGCCCTCGAGTGGCTGGGCGGCCGACCGATCATGAATTCGGTCAACCTGGAAGAAGGTGACGAGCCAGGCACGCGGCTCGACACCTTCCTGTCGCTCGCTCGCGAGCACGGTGCCGCCGTCGTGTGCACGTGCATAGACACAGAGGGTCAAGCCAGGACGGCCGATTGGAAGGTCCGGGCTGCGCGCGCAATACACGACCTGGCTGTCGGCCGGTACGGGCTCGAGCCCGAGGATCTCATTTTCGATCCCCTGGCGCTTCCCTTGTCGACCGGCATGGAAGAGAGCCGACGCGACGGCATCGAGACCCTCGAGGGGATCAAAGCAATAAAGCCGGAGCTTCCCGGCGTCTCGACGATTCTCGGACTTTCGAATGTGTCGTTCGGCTTGAATCCCGCCGCCCGGCACGTCCTCAACTCGATGTTCCTCCACGAGTGCGTTGCTGCAGGGCTCGACGCGGCGATCGTGCACGCCGGACGGATAATCCCGTTGTCGCGGATCGACGAGCACGCGCGCGAAGTCTGCCTGGACCTCATCTACGACAGGCGGCGGGCGGACTACGACCCTCTCTCCGAGTTGCTCGCAATCTTCGAGGGTGCCACCGCCGCCACGCAAGAACGCGAGGACAGATCCGGGTGGCCGGTGGAGCGCCGTCTCGAGCAGCGAATCGTCGACGGCGACCGGAACGGGCTCGAGGACGATCTTTCAGAGGCTCTAGGGGGAGGCTTCGCCGCACTCGAGATCGTGAACGACGTTCTGTTGGCCGGCATGAAGACGGTCGGGGATCTGTTCGCGTCCGGTGAGATGCAACTCCCCTTCGTGCTGCAATCCGCCGAGACGATGAAGTCCGCCGTCGCGTACCTGGAACCCCACATGGAGAAATCCGATCAAGGGGGAAAGGGAACGGTTGTGCTCGCCACAGTGCGAGGTGATGTCCACGACATCGGGAAGAACCTCGTCGACATCATCCTCACGAACAACGGTTACAACATCGTGAACCTCGGGATCAAGGTCCCGGTGAGCCGACATGGTGGCCGCAGCGACTGAGCACAAGGCCGATGCCATCGGCATGAGCGGGCTGCTCGTCAAGTCAACCCTCATCATGCGCGAGAACCTCGAGGAGTTGAACGAACGTGGGCTCGACAAGATACCGGTGCTGCTCGGGAGGCGCCGCGTTGACGCGTTCTTACGTGGAGCGCGATCTGCGCCAGATGTACAAGGGACGCCTGTTCTACGGGAAGGATGCATTCGAAGGTCTGAGGACTCTCGACCGGGTGATGGAGCTGTCGCGAGGCGGGGAGGACGATCCGATCATTCGGTCACGAGATCGGCCCGTGCGAAGAACGGCGCTTCGTCGTAGCGAGCAACAGGCTCTCGAGCCGGTAACCGAACGTCTTGCGCGCGTCTCCCGATGTTGTCACTGACAACCCCGTCTTCACTCCTCCTTTCGTCGGGACCCGCGTTGCGAAAGGTCTCGCACTTGACGACATATCGTCATTCCTCAACCTGACTGCGTTTTTCAGGAACCAGTGGGGATACCGGCCCGAACCAGGAGAGGACGACGCAACGTTCAAAGAGCGCATTAGTGCCGTGCTCGAGGCCGAGCTCGACAAGGCTAAGGCAAGCGATCTGCTCATCCCTCAAGTGGTGTGGGGTTACTTCCCTGCCAACTCCGACGGGCGACGATCTCATCATCTACGAAGACGAGTCACGTGCGAAGGAAAGGGTCGGTTCCACTTCCCGCGCCAGAGCAAAGAGCCTTGGCTATGTATCGCCGACTTCTTCCGGCCGGTGGGCGAGCCCGACTGGGCTGCGTTCCACTTGGTGACAATGGGTCCGGAAGTGTCGCGCGAGACCGCTCGGCTGTTCTCCGAGGACAGGTACACGGAATACCTCCATCTTCACGGCCTCGGGGTCGAGCTCGCCGAGGCGCTCGCGGAGTACTGGCATCTTAGGATCCGCCAGGAGTGGGGATTCGCCGACGAGGATGGCCCGACTCTCACGGGCTGTTCCGGCAGAAGTATCGAGGTGGCCGCTACTCGTTCGGCTACCCCGCATGTCCGAACTTGGAGGACAACTGGACTGTTGCCGACCTTCTCGGTGCCGACGCGCATAGGCGTGGAGGTGAGCGAAGGCTTCCAGCTCCACCCGGAGCAGACCACACTCGCTCTCATCTGCCATCACCCTCAGGCGAAGTACTTCGTAGCCTGACCACCCTGCCTTCGGCCACTCTCGCAAAGGCCTGCAGCCACTTCCTCTCTGCCTATTTGCTACTGGTAGATCGAATACGACTGCGGCTAACGTGCTCTCGGTGGCGATGAAACTGCGCCGTCGGCGCCGGCAGATTCACATCGAGGACTGTTCGGCGCACCGCCGGTTCAGGATCACCCGCGAGGCGGACCCTTTCGGAGACCTCGACCCACCTCCGTACGATGCCGTTCCCAACCTGACTGAGAGCGGCGACCTCCCCGAGCTATTCGCCGACCTGCCGGTCGAGCCGACTCCCTGACCGGGTGAAGGCGCCGGTGGTCCGGCAGCGCGCCTCGTACGCCCCGAGCCGGGTGACCGCGATCGCTCTGTTCTTACCCACCATCTGGCTGTTGTGCTCTTCGGCACCTGCCGGCGCCGCAGTCCGGCCCGCCGGCGCCGCAGTTAGGACTGCCGGTGGATCCGGGTCGACCTCAGTTGTTGCTTCGCCGGCAGACGATGCCCTTGACGCATTGATGCTGGCCGCGCCGTTGCCTGGACTTGTCGACTTCACGCTTGTCGGGCCCGGCGCCACGAACGGAGTACTCACCGCTCAGACGATGGCCAGCTACTCCGACGACCCGACCCAGGTGGAGCAACTGTTCGACCAGTACTCCGCCGAGTCGGGCTTCGCGGGTTGGATCAAGACCTGGCAGGACCGGACCGCCACTGATCGCGTGGTCGAGATCGCGATCCGTTTCCACGACAGCACGGAGGCAAGCGCCAATCTCCGCGGCGTTCGTGGCCACACTGTCCAAGGGACAACCGAGCGGGACCCGGACGGCGCCGCCAAGCATTCCGGGTGCCAACGCCTTCACCGTCAATGAGCCC
Organism: uncultured Acidimicrobiales bacterium; assembly: GCA_963801315.1. Lineage (GTDB taxonomy): Bacteria > Actinomycetota > Acidimicrobiia > Acidimicrobiales > CAVXTF01 > CAVXTF01. The sequence continues at coordinate 1,145,891 of CAWDEI010000007.1, forward strand.
GCGACCGTCTCGGGCAACCTCAGCATTCCGGCCCAGCAGGTCCAAGCCGTCGTCTACTCCGACGGCGACTACTTGATCGTGATCCATACCGACTCTTCTACGGGAGCCGGGTCGCACCCGATCGCAGACGGAACGGCAGTGGCTCTCGGCCTTCAGCAATTCCAGGATCTCGTCGCGGCGGTCACGGCCCCGAGCCCACTTCGACCCCGAGCAAGGTAAAGACTCGGCCAAGGGGGCGGGCTCGACGACCCGCACTGTCGGGATCGTGTTGCTTTGCGCTGTAGTCCTTATCGTTGCGGCGTTCGCCTTCGTCTCATGGCGCAGGCGGCGCGGCGACTCCGGAAGGGACGGCGCCGAAGCGACAAACCTTCCTTCCGGAACCAGCCGATCCAGACTCCCCCACGTTGCAGGGGAGCGACCGCCAGGGGGGACGACCCGCCACGGAGCGCCATCGCGCTCGCAGAAGTCCCGCTCGCTCGGGCCGGTCGGCACTCTCCGAAGCCGGAACCCCCGCGAAGAACGCGCCCGTACGCCGACGAGGGCGCGCTTCCGCCCAGCCCTCGGGCGGAGGAGCTGACGGCGACAGGCTCGTCGGCGTCGGAGCGAGAGGCGGACGCGCTACGAGGTCGGAACGACTGGAAAGCTCTCGGACCAAGCATCCGAGCGCCGCCCCGTGCTCGCCCACGCCCGGCCGAAAGACACCGCTGCCGGGTGGTACGAGGACCCGAGCGACAGAGAGCGCCGTCGCATCCGCTACTGGGACGGCAACAGTGGACGGCCCATGTAGCAGAGCCAGAAACTTGATCATCGCAACTATTGTCAGGGGGCACTAAATTCGGTTGTAACCTGGACGGGTGAGTTTTGCGGCTGACTCTCCTGCCGTGGTAATGGCGTTTGCTCAGACTGTCAGCAACGCTGTGAGCCGGCTCGAAAAGGATCTCGGCGTCGACGGGGCCGAGCTCACCGTGCTGTTCTGCCTTATGGTTGTGGCGGTGATCGTTCTGCTGTTCTCGCAATCAACAAGTACTCGAAACGCAAGGGACTTCGCCTGGCACACGCAGGACGGTTCGTTGGTCCCGATCCGTACGCACGCAGCTTCCACCTGCATCGTCCCACACGAGGAGAATCAGCCCGACCCAATGACGATGGGACCGCGCGCGTGACGCCTCGAACCCGAGGTTCCGTCCCGATGTGATCCTGCCTCAAGTGCCCGACCCGTTTTACCCCTCCCTCGAGAGAGTGCGGGCTGCGGCTGCGGCCGCGGAGGCGACATCACGTCTCTCCGGCGATCTGCTTGTCGACGCTCCAGCCCTTCGGTCGACAGGGCTCCGGCGGAGGCCGATGCTCGGGGCGAGGCGCACACGGGTACCGCAGCGATGGGCGATTCGAGTAATCCGCCCCCCTCGCTGCCACCACCGTCGCTCGTATCTGAGTTCGGAGCCTCACCGATACCAGGTTGGTATCAGGACCCAGAAGGATCGCCAGGGTCGCTTCGCTACTGGGACGGCAGCACCTGGACGCAACGCCGGCCCGCATAGACCGCCGCAATAGCCGCCGAGTAAAGGTTGCCTCACTAAAGCTCGCACCGAAGTCGGTCCGCTCGAGGTCGGTCCGCTCGAGGTCGGTCCGCTCGAAGTGCGCTCCGCTCGAGGCGAGCGCCGGTCAACGGTCACCCAACGAAGAAGGTCTCGCCGGGGGAGTCAGTCAGCAACTACGGCGAAACGGGGCGGCACTCCGAGGACCCGCTCGGGAATCGGCAGCTCGCAGCGTTCGGCCCATTCGATGTCGCGGAGCCGCTCGAGGCGAGGGCGGTGCCAACCTTGCCACTTACCATCTCCACCAGCACCGAAGGCGAGGTCCCCCCGGCGAGCGGCAGTGTCCGGCGAAGAGACTCGGAGTAACTCCCGTGATGGTCGGGCGGCTCACGGCGAAGGCGCCGGAGGCCGTGCAGTGCTTTCGCTCGGATCTTCTCCACGTGGATCGACGCGTCCCCAAAGGCTCTCGACCAGCACCAGACGCCCCTCGGGTGCGGCCAGCCGCCATGCGCGAAGAGCGGCCGCTGGATCCGGAAGGGTCCAGAGCAGGTGCCTCTCCATGATGGCGTCGAAGCCCTGCGGAGGGTTGTCTGCCGATCCGACCACGATCTCGACGTTTAGCCCCTCGTTCCGAGCGGCTTCTCGAGGCCTTCGAGCATCTTCGGGGAGATGTCCAGTGCGGTGACGTCGTGGCCGAGGCGTGCGGCGATCAGGCTCAAGAACCCGGTTCCCGCGCCCGCATCGAGCACCGACCCGGCACCTGCGGCAGCAGCCTGGCAAGCGAGGCCGTCCACGCGGCCAGCACCGCCGGGCTACGCGCGCTGTGTCCCCTCGAGTTGTTGTACGTGGGTGCATCCGCATCCCAGTAGGTGCGGATCTCCTCAAGAGGAGGGACGGGGCGTGCGCGGGACTCGTCCGACATGGCGTCAGGCATCGAGCACCACGAGTGAGTGATCAGCGACGTTGAGTCGCTCGCAGCCTGAATCGGTGACCACGACGATGTCCTCGAGCCTCATCCCGAACCTTCCGGGCATGTAGATGCCTGGCTCGACAGAGAAGCAGTGCCCGACTCGGAGGGTGATGGCGTTCCCCTTCACGATGTAGGGATCCTCGTGCTCCTCTATGCCTATCCCGTGTCCGGTGCGGTGGATGAACCGGTCGCCGAGGCCGGCCTCGACGATGACCCGTCGCGCCGCCTCGTCCACCGACTCGGCGCTTACGCCGGGTGCACCGACATCGACGCCTGCCTGCTGCGCCCGCTTCAATACCTCGTAGAACGTGAGCACCTCGGGGTCGGCGGGCTCGCCGACTGACACCGTGCGGGTGATGTCCGAGCAGTAACCCACGTCGCCTTCGAGCGCCAGCGTGCCGCCGAAGTCGCAGACGACGACGTCGCCGCTCTCGATCCGGCGATCACCCGCCTCATGATGCGGGCTCGCACCGTTCGGCCCGCTTCCGACGATTGCGAAGTTGACCTGTGCGTGGCCTTCGGCCACCAGGCGCGACGAGATGTCCTCTGACACCTCGCCTCGGTTCGTCCGAGAAGACGCACCTCGCCTCCTGGAGGCTTCACCGCAACGCGGTCCGCGGCGGCAGAGGCCGCGCGCAAGACAGGCGATCTCGGACTCGTCCTTCACCGCGCGCAGATCGGACGTGACTCGCGACGCAGGAAGCCACGAAGCGCCGCTCAGGACCGCCTGGAACGCGAGCAGGTTGGCGGCCCACGCCCTGTCCGAGATGCCGATCGCGGGCTGCCGGCGGACCCGACGATCCCGCACATGATCGCGACGGGATCTTCGAGCTCTCCCCACGGCTCAGCTCGAACAGGTCCACCGGCGTCGAGGCACCCGGGGCGCCTCGAGCTCGGGCACGAGCAGACCGCGTTCCCCGAGGCGGTGAGCACGAGGACGGTGATCCGCTCCAGAGGCATGGCACGGTAGCCGGTCAGCCAAGGAAGGTCCGCTCCGTGCGACAAGACGAGCGCGTCGACGCCGAGTTCGGACATCCGGTTCCTGACCCTTGCGCAGCCGTTCCGAGTCTCTCGGCGAAGGATCGCTGTCTGCGACAGCATCGCCTCGCGGTCACGCTCGGCACCTTCACGTCAGCTCCTCGGTCTCGGCGCTCGAGTCTCGCGCTATTGGTCTCGCTCCCCTGGGATCGATGTCGGAGGCGTCTCGGCGGACTCCATCGCGCTTCGCGCGTGATAGCTCGAGCGTGTGAGCGGGGACGACTCCACATGGTCGAAACCGAGGCTGCCGGGCGAAGCGAGCCGATCTCGTCGAACTCCTCGGGTGTCCACCAGCGCGCGACCGGAACGTGGCTGGCGCTCGGGCGCAGGTACTGGCCGAGCGTGACGATCCTCACTCCCACGCCCCTCAGGTCGACACAGAGCGCCTCTCACCTCGTGCGCCTCTTCTCCCATGCCGAGGATCATGCCCGATTTCGTCACAAGGCCTGCCTTACGCGCTCGGGCCAGCACCGAGAGGCTGCGGGCGTAACCCGCAGACGGCCTGACTGCCCGCTGCAGCCGAGCGACGGTCTCGAGGTTGTGGTTGAGAACCTCCGGCCGCGAGTCGAAAATCAGTCTCGAGGGACTCTGGCGTCCCCCTTGCAATCGGGGATGAGCAACTCGACCGAGGTTCCGGGGCAGCGGTCCCTGATCGCCCTGACGGTCGCAGCGAATCCCGCCGCCCCGCCGTCGGCGAGATCGTCTCGCGCCACGGCCGTGACCACCGCGTGCGCGAGACCCATCCTCGAACCGCTTCTGCGACGCGCTCCGGCTCACCAGGATCGACAGGCAAGGTCGACGGGTGTCCACGAGACAGAAACCGCAAGCCCGCGTGCATCGTCCCCGTTGATCATGAAGGTCGCAGTCCCTTCCGACCAGCACTCGTAGATGTTCGGGCAACCCGCTTCCTCGCAGACCGTCACGAGATCGAGATCCCGCATGGTGCGGCCCGAGAGCTCCGGTACCCGCCTCCCAGCATGACCGGGGCGCGCGCCCAGGTGGGCTTTCGCTCGCTTATCGGCACCCCGCCATCGGGGTCGACTCCCGCCTGGCGCAGCCGGATCCGTGCTGCCTGACCCCGGTGTCCTCGGCTCAACGGCTCGCGGAGACCGGTGCGAGCCGTGCAGCCCGGCTGTGTCCTGACGCTCGAACTCGCCTGCGCGCGCCCACGCCGCGACGCGCCCGCTGCGAGCAGCGGCTTCGACCACCTCGCTCATCGGCCGATCGACTCCTTCGGCTGCGAGGGACGTCACTGTCATGTCCGCGATGCCGCAGGGGACTATCCGCGAGAACCAATCCATGTCGGGATTCACGTTCAGCGCGAGCCCGTGCATCGAGCGTCCCCGGCTGACTCCTGATGCCGACGGCGCAGATCTTGCGCGGCGACGGCCCGTCAGGGTCGACCCAGACACCCGGGAAACGCGTCCAGCCGTCCGAGCCGCGACTGCGTCGAGCCCGAGGTCGGTGAGCGTGTCGATGACGACCTGTTCGACCTTGTGCGACGTAGCACGGGATCGCCCGGCTGCCCATCGGTACGGACAGCACCGGGTACGCCACGAGCTGTCCTGGTCCGTGGTAGGTGACGTCGCCGCCCCTGTCGGTCCTCACGACACGGCACCCGAGGGTCTCGAGCTGCGCCGGACTCGCCAGCACGTGTGACACGTCGCCCCTGCAGGCCCAGCGTCACCACATGTGGGTGCTCGAGCATGAGCAGGTAGTCATCGGCCGGCGTGATCGCGAAGCGCCCGCTGAAGGACGTGGGCCTCCTCGAAGGGGACCTGCCCAAGCCACCTGACGCGCAGCACGTCAGCCGCTACAGCTCGGCGGACCAGTCGCGGGTGGCGAGGATCTCGACGACCCGAGCAAGGAACGCCGCCGCGTACGCACCGTCGACCGCCCGGTGGTCCCACGAAAGGCAGAGCAGTCCGATCGAGTGGATGGCGATGGCCTCGGTGCCGTCGTCTTGGCTCACCACGACGGGACGGCGCTTCACGCCGTCGGTCGACAGGATCCCGACCTGAGGCTGGTTGATTATCGGGGCAGTCAGGAACGTGCCGAACGGTCCGGCGTTGGTAAGAGAGAACGTTCCGCCGCTTATGTCGTCCATGTTCAGCTGCTTCGATCGGGCGCGCGGTCGAGATGTCGCGGATACGCCGCGCCATTCCTCGAAGCGTGAGCTCCTCTGCGCCGTGGACGACAGGCACGATCAGACCTTGATGGTCGAGATCCACCGCGATGCCGAGGTTGATCCGCGTGGTGGACGATCAGGGAGTCGTCGCCGACCGAGGAGTTGAGGTTCGGCCATTCGTGGAGAGCTTCAACCGTGGCGCGGGCGATGAAGGGCAGATAGGTGAGCGAGAACCCTTCCTCCGCCTTGAAGGCACTGCCTTCCGATCGCCTCGTGCGCTCTACGTTCTCGTAGTCAGCCTCGAGCACGACGAGCGTGTGAGGCGAGGTCGCCTTGGACCTGACCATGTGCTCCGCCGTGCGGCGCCGGATGTTGGTGAAAGGGATGACCTCGTCCGTGCCTGCAAGGGCCACGTCCGACCGTTCGCACGTCGAAGCGGGCCGACGTGGGTGCGGCTGAAGGAGTCGGCGGTGTCGCGGTCGGCGAAGACGGCGCACCAGCTCGCGCTGTGCGTCGATGACGTTCAGACACGTCAGCGCGCGTGATCCGTCCTCCGGGCCCGCTTCCGGCCAGCGTGGCCGGATCCATCTGGTGCTCGTTGATCAGACGGCGGACGACCGGTGAAAGGACGCGGTCCCATCCCGTCCCGGACAGAGCCGACGCCTGAGCGCCGGCGATGACGGGGGGGCCTGTGCGGCGGCCGGGGCAGCGACTGCAGCCGGGAGGGCCGCAGCAGCCGGTGGCGCGAGCGGAGGAGGATGCGGAACTTCAGCTGTCGGGCGACGGCGCTGGTGCGCGCAACAGGAGGAGGCGGCAGGTGCGGCAACGGAGGAGCTTGTCGGCAGGACTGGGGCCGGCAGGAGCTGGCGGCGGGAGGAGTCGCGCCGGGGCCGGGGCAGCTGCGGTCGTGGTAACCGGACGGGCGTCGACGGGAACAGGCTCCGCCGGATTGCGCCGATGCTCCGTCGGAGACGACCGCCAGAACCGTGCCGACGTCCACCGTCTCGCCCTCGGGGACGCGGATCTCCGACACGACACCGCCTGCAGGCGAGGGGACCTCGGAGTCGACCTTGTCGGTGGAGACCTCGAAGAGCGGTTCGTCGCGCTCGACCGCCTCACCGACCTGCTTCAGCCAGCGAGTGATCGTCCCCTCGGTCACGGTCTCGCCGAGCTGCGGCATGATCACGTCAGCCAACGTGCAATCCCCTTCCGGTGAGAGCGAGGGCCGTCTCGCCGAAGCCTTCGACAGCGTCGGGTGCGGTTGGAGGAATTGGGCAACCTCGTCGACCGTGGCCTCCCAGTTGACCGCCAGGTATCCCTGGCCGAGCTGTTCGGTGACCCACGGCCCGACCATGTGGACTCCGAGGATCCGCCCGCCCTGCCGTCGGGACCTCGCTCGGCGATGATCTTCACGAGTCCCTCTGTTTCGCCGAGGATCCTTGCTCTGCTGTTCCCGCCGAACGGGTCCTTCTTGACCACGACGTCGTAACCGCGCCTCGCGTGCAGCCGACTCGGACAGGCCGGCGAAAGCCACCTCGGGATGGCAGTAGATGCACCACGGTACGCGGGTGTAGTCGACGGGGACGACGGGCTCTCAGAGCATGCTCTTCACCGCGACGATGCCCTCTGCGAATCCCACGTGAGCGAGCTGAGGGCGTGTTCACGACGTCGCCGACCGCCCACACACCGGGCTCACCGGTGCGCTGGAACTCGTCTATCACCACGAATCCCCGGTCGTCCACACTACCGCCGTGCCCGCGCTCGAGCAGCTGGTCCGTGTAAGGGCGCCGGCCGACGGAGACGACGACCATCTCGACGTCGAGCGACTGGCCGTCTCCGTAGCTCACCGTGGTTCCCGCACCCCTCGGAGAGTGGCCCTTCACCTGCACACCGGTGTGAACGGCGATGCCGCGCTTGTTGAACGACCGCGACAGCTGCTTGACGACGTCTTCGTCGCAGCCCGGCAGCAGGTTCGGCAACGCCTCGAGAATGGTCACCTTGCGCCGAGATCGGCGAACATCGAAGCGAACTCGCACCCGATGGCCCCGCCTCCGATGACGGCCACCGACGCAGGAAGCCTCTCCAGGCTCAGCACCTCGTCGGATGTGTGCACGAGCTCGCCGTCGACCTCGAAACCGGGAATCGTGCGCGGCACGGATCCGGAAGCGAGCACCACGTGCTCTCCTGAGATCTCGAACGAGTCGCCTCTGCCGCTCACCTTGACCTTGTCGATCGGGCCCGAGGGTCCCGGTACCGGAGAACGTCGTGATCCCCCTGCCCTTCATCAAGACCCGCGAGTCCCTTGAAGAGCTGGTCCACCACCTGCTGCTTGCGCCGCTGGCTCACCGCGAAGTCGATCTTGGGCTCGCCTGCCTCCACCCCGTACTCCGCGGCGCTCGACACCGCCCGGCGCACCGCGGCGGTCTCGAGGAACTCCTTTGCCGGAATGCATCCGCGGTGGAGGCACGTTCCCCCGACCTTGTCACGCTCGATCACCGCGACCGAAAGGCCCGCCGACGCTCCGTAGAGGGCGGTCGCGTATCCGCCAGGTCCGCCGCCGATCACGACGACGTCGAATGCCGACTGACTCGCCCGTGGCTCGTGTCGATGCGGCCTGCCTGGCCGGATTCCTGGACCTGATGGTCATATCCTGCCAGCCTAACGGTCACCACTCGGCGGGCAGCGGGAGCGGGTGACGGCCGGCGAACCCCTCGTCGGGAAAGTGCCACCACCCGAGCTCGTCCTCGCCGAGCTGCCAGCAGAGGTGGACCACGCGCCCGAGGTGCATAGCCGGGAAGTCGACGAGCCCACGTGCCGGATCCCGCAGGATGATCCCGCTCCGCTCGAAGCTCCTCGAGCACCGGCTGGATGTCGCCGGACACCGAGTGCCTCATCGCCACTAGGTTGCGGGCGCCCGCGGTCACGTCCCGAGGGCCGCGTGACCGTTCGAGCGGACCTGTGACGCGAGGGTGGCCGCCCGCTTCAGGCCCTGGAGCAGCTCACGCAACTCCGGAATGCTCGCGCGGGCCTCGTCGACTGTCCAATACCGCGGCGAGCTCACCGTCTTTCGCCGGGCGCGTCCGAGACACGTCTTAACCGCTTCGTCGGGCCTCCGCGTGCGCGCGCCCTGCACACGCGACGCGAGCGTGTGAGTCCTCGACGAGACCGTGAGCGAGAGCGACCCTCGACCTGTCGAGCGGCCGGTAGCTGTCCGACGCGCGTGGTGAGGGCACGGTCCTCGTCGTCTGTGAGATCGATGTCTGCGGCGGCTGCGTTCGCCTCGACCTGGGCCACGGAGCTCGCACCCGGGAATCACCACGACGTTCGGCCTTCTGATCAACCATGCGAGCGCGATCTGGGCCGGCGTGGCTCGCGTGGGCGCTCGGCGACCTCGCGGAGCACCTCGATGACCGGTGTCACGCGTCGCAGGTGCTCTGCGGAGAAGGCGGCCGAGCCCGACCTCATCGTCCCGGGCGGACGGTTGACCGCGTCGTAGCGCCCGGAGAGAAGGCCCTGTGCCACGGGGCTGTACGCGATGACGATCCTGCCCTGCTTCTGGGCCCAACCGAGCAGCTCGCGCTCGGGCCGCCGGTCGAGCAGGTTGTACCGGACCTGGTTCGAAAGGACGGGTCGCCCGTATGCCTCCTCGGCGGCCTGCCAGCGCGCCAGCGAGTAGTTCGAAACACCCGCGTGGACGATCTTCTCCTGCGTCGGCAAGCTTGGCGAACGCAGGCATCGTCTGGGTGAGCGGCACGACGGGGTTCGGCTGGTGGAGCTGGTAGAGATCGAGCCTGTCGGTGCCGAGCCGGCGGAGGCTTCCCGCGGCGCGCCGTTCTACGATCGGTCCGAGCGGAAGCACGGGAAGGATCTTGCTCGCGAGGAACGCCTCGTCACGCCGGTCGCCGAGGGCCTTGCCCACGATCCTCTCGGAGCTGCCCGAAGCCGTAGATCTCGGCGGTGTCGATGAGGTTCACGCCGAGATCGAGGGCGCGCTCTCAAGGATCAGCGCCGCTTCGTGCGAGTCGTAGTCGGCGCCGTAACCCCATTCGGGCGAGCCGAACTGCCACGTGCCGAGACCGACCGCAGAAACCCTCGCGCCGCCGACGTCGACGTAACGCATGGACACGCACCTCCTTCGCGTCGAACGCTTCGGACTTTGCGCCGAACGGCGCATCGGACCTTACTTGGGTGGCATCCGGATCCCGCCGTCGAGGCGGATCACCTCACCGTTCAGGTAGGAGTTCTGGGCTATCTGCACGACGAGCTGACCGTATTGGTCCGGGATGGCCGAGGCGCTTCGGGAACAGCACGGACTGGCCGAGCTGGTCGCGCTGCTCCTGCGGGAGCATTCCGAGAAGTGGAGTGTCGAAGAGTCCCGGGCGCGATCGTCACCACCCGGATGCCGACCACGCGAGAGGTCGCGGGCGGCGGGAAGGGTCATCCCGACCACGGCCCCCTTGGACGCGGAGTACGCGAGCTGGCCGATCTGGCCGTCGAACGCGGCGACGGAAGCGGTGTTGACGATCACGCCGCGTTCGCCGTCCTCGAGCGGCTCGGTCGTGGCCATCGCCGCCGCCGCTCGGGTCATCACGTTGAACGTGCCGATCGTGTTGATCTGGAGGATCGTCTGGAACGCGTTCAGGTCGTGCGGTGTCCCGTCCCGGTTGACCACGCGTCCCACCCAGCCGGTGCCCGCGCAGTTGACGGCCACGCCGAAGATTGCCCGCCACCTGCGGCCTCGTCGACGGCGCGCTGGCAGTCGCTCGGGATCCGTCACGTCGCCGCCGATTCCGACGCCGCCGACCTCGGCGGCGACCTCCTTCGCCCCTGCTTCGTTGCGGTCGAACACGAAGCAGCGCACACCTAGGGCTGAGAGCGCCGCTGACGGTCCCTGCGCCGAGACCCGATGCGCCACCCGTGACGATTGCTGAAGTTCCGTTCAGATTGCATGGCGCGCATGCTACGGCAACGTCAGCTGAGCCGGTCCCGTGGCCCGATCTCCCCTCGCCGCTGCGTGGCGGCCTCGACCGCGAGCCGGTCGACCAGGTCGTTCATGGGGTCGCCCGAGTGGCCCTGGATCTTGCGGAACTTGACCGACCTCGACGGGTCGAGCGCCAGGGCGAGCAACGGCTCCCACAGGTCCTGGTTGGCGACGGGCGCGCCCTGGCTGTTGCGCCAGTCGCGGCGCTGCCATCCCACGTACCATCGTTGCTCGAAGCAATTGACCACGTAGGCAGAGTCGCTGACGACCAACAACGGACCGTCAAGGGAGCGGAGGGCCTCGAGGACGGCGTGCACCTCCATGCGCTGGTTCGTGGTCGTGGCCTCTGCGCCGCTGGCAAACGGGCCGTCCGGCACGGCCCAGGCCCAACCTCCGCGTCCGGGGTTGCCCAGGCAGGACCCGTCGGTGAAGACAATGGCCGGTCGCGGCGGTGGTCTCGCCGCTCTTCGTCCGACAGGGAAGTTGCTCGGCACGCCTACAGCATGCCGTGAGAAGCGACCGCTTCGGCACCGGGTACAGCATGCCGTGACAATCGGTCGCGCCTGAGGGTCCACCCATCCGAGTGGTACCACCAGACCTTTCGAGCGGTGGGAGCATGGATGTCGTGCTGTTCGACGGCGTGTCCCACCAGCTGCCAGACATCGATCCCACCGAGACTGCCGAGTGGCTCGACTCGTTCGACACGGTCGATCTCCGACTCACGGACGGCCCACGGGCACGGTTCTTGCTGATGAAGCTCATCGAGCGCGCCAGGGCGCAGCAGGTGGGATTCCCCGCCACCGTGTCGACCCCGTACGTCAACACGATTCCCCGCGACTCGGAGCCCTGGTTCCCCGGCGACGAGTACGTGGAGCGGCGGATCCGAGCGGTGATCAGGTGGAACGCCGCCGTCATGGTGACGCGCGCCAATCATCGCAGCGAGGGCATCGGCGGCCACCTCTCCACGTACGCGAGCTCGGCCTCGCTGTACGAGGTCGGGTTCAACCACTTCTTCAGGGGAAAGTCCGACGGCGGGCCCGGCGACCAGGTCTACTTCCAGGGACACGCCTCGCCCGGGATCTACGCGAGAGCATTCGTCGAGGGCCGGCTCACCGAGGAGCAGCTCGACGGGTTCCGCCAGGAGGTCTCGGCGGGCGGTCTGCCGAGCTACCCGCACCCCCGGTGCATGCCGGACTTCTGGGAGTACCCGACGGTCTCGATGGGCCTCGGGCCCTCTGAACGCCATCTACCAGGCGCACATCAACCGCTATCTCATGCACCGCGAGCTCGTCGACACGAGCGCCAGCCGTGTCTGGTGCTTCGTCGGCGACGGCGAGCTCGACGAGCCCGAGGCAGTGGGAGCTCTGGCCGTCGCCGGCCGCGAGCACCTCGACAACCTGATCTTCGTCGTCAACTGCAACCTGCAACGCCTCGACGGTCCTGTGCGCGGGAACGGGAAGATCATCCAGGAGTTCGAAGCGACGTTCCGTGGCGCCGGATGGAACGTCATAAAGGTGATCTGGGGATCGCGCTGGGACGATCTGCTCGCTCGCGACGTCGACGGGGTCCTGCTCGACAAGATGAACAGCACCGTCGACGGAGAGTTCCAGAAGTACGCGGTCGAGTCCGGCGCGTACATCCGTGAGCACTTCTTCGGACCCGACCCGCGACTCCGCAAGCTCGTGGAGGACCTCTCCGACGAAGAGCTCCAGGCGCTGCCACGCGGAGGCCACGACTACCGCAAGCTCTTCGCGGCCTACAAGCTCGCCACCGAGCACACCGGTGCTCCCACCGCGATCCTGGCCAAGACCATCAAGGGATGGACGCTCGGTCCGGAGATCGAGGCCAGGAACGCCACCCACCAGATCAAGAAGATGACCAAGGCGCAGCTGCTCACGCTCCGCGACCGGCTCTACCTGAACGAGGAGATCCCCGACGAGGCACTCGACGCCGACGAGCCGCCCTACTACCGGCCCGCCGACGGCTCCCCGGCGCATGAGTATCTCGTCGCCAGGCGCAAGGTCCTCGCCGGCCCGCTCCCGTCGCGAGTCGTGCTACCCGCACGGTCCGTCACGCGCCGAGGCCAAGGCCTTCGCGGACTTCTTCGCCGGGTCGAGGGGACAGGCGGTCTCCACCACGATGGCGTTCGCCCGGCTGCTCAGGAACCTCGTGCGCGACCCCAACGTCGGCCCGCTCGTCGTGCCCGATCGTCGCCGACGAGGCGCGGACCTTCGGGCTCGAGCCCATCATCGCCGAGTCGAAGATCTATGCGCCCGAGGGCCAGCGCTATACGCCGGTCGACGCAGGCCTGCCGCTGTCGTACGCGGAGAGCCGATCGGGCCAGCTGCTGGAAGAGGGGATCACAGAAGCGGGCGCGATGGCCGCGTTCACCGCTCTGGCGACCTCGTACGCGACCTGGGCGAAGCCGATGCTGCCCGTCTACCTCTTCTATTCGATGTTCGGCTTCCAAAGAGTCGGGGACCTGACCTGGTCGCTCGGAGACGCCCGGGGACGGGGGATCCTGGCAGGGTGCACCGCCGGGCCGCACGACCCTGCTCGGCGAGGGCCTCCAGCACGCCGACGGGCACTCGCCGCTGCTCGCGTCGGTCAACCCGGCGTGCGTGATCTACGACCCGGCGTTCGCCTACGAGCTTGCGGTCATCCTCGAGGACGCGGTCAAGCGGATCCTCGGTCCCGATCCCGAGGACCGCTTCTGGTACATCACGCTCTACAACGAGAACTACCCGATGCCGCCTCTTCCGGGCACCGAGCGAGGGCGACAGCCGAGCAAACCGAGGACCGCGGTGCAGAGCGACGGGATCCTCGCCGGCGCGTACCGCTACGCGGCCCTGCGCGACACACGCAGCCGCCCGAGATACCGAACGGTCGCACGCCGGAGGCCGAGCGCAGCGGCCGCAACGGCAGCAGGCAACGGCGCCGCAGGGCGACGCTGCTGTTCTCGGGAAGCTCGTGGCGTGCCGTCGCAGAAGCCCGCGACATGCTCGCAGCCGACTGGAACATCGATGCGGACTCGTGGTCGGTCACCTCCTACACCGAGCTCCGGCGCGAGGCGATGTCCGTGGAACGCTGGAACCGGCTGCACCCGGACGAACCGGCGCGCATTCCCTTCATCACCCGGGCGCTCGGCGACCAGGGTGGTCCGGTGATCGCGGTGACCGACTACATGCGCGCGGTTCCCGACCAGATATCGCGCTTCGTCGAGCGCAGGTTCGTCTCGCTCGGCACCGACGGCTTCGGACGGTCCGACACCCGCGAAGCTCTTCGCAGCTACTTCGAGGTCGACGCCGCCCACGTGGTGCTCGCCGTCCTCGCCGCACTCGCAGACGACGGGAGATGCCAAGCCGGACGAGGTGGCCGAAGCGATCTCACGTACGGCCTCGAGACCGGACGTCCCGATCCCTGGACACTTTGAGCTACGGACGCATCGCTACCACCTCCGTGGATCCAAACGGTGGCAGCGGAGACGTCGAGGGTGTAGCGGACGAAGCCCGCGACCGTTCCGGCGTAATGCCGGCATTCCCTGTCGAGCGTGTCATGACAAGCGGGCGAGGCTACAGGGCGTCCGGCGCCGGCCACGATCAAACCCATTAGCGTTTCTCGCTATGGCCCTTTACCTGTCGGGAAACCGAGAAGCAGATGCGCTGCTTTCGAAGGACCCTTTCGCCCTTCTCGTCGGCATGGTTCTCGACCAGCAGGTCCCGCTCGAGTGGGCGTTCGCAGCCCCCGCGGAGCTGAAACGCCGTCTGGGGGGCAAGCTCGACGCGCCCTCGATCGCGGCGATGGACCCCGACGAGCTGGCAAGCATCTTCTCCGAACGACCCGCTCTTCACCGGTACCCGGGCTCCATGGCCCGCCGGGTGCACGAGCTCAGCCGGCTGCTCGTCGACAGCTACGGAGGCAAGGCGCAGAAGGTCTGGTCGGGATCAAAGGATGGTGCCGAGCTTCTCGTCCGGCTGAAGGATCTCCCCGGATTCGGCGACCAGAAGGCGCGGATCTTTCTCGCCCTTTGGGCAAGCAACTCGAGACGCGCCCCGACGGCTGGGAGAGTGCGTCCTCCCCCTATGGGGAACCAGGCAGCTTCCGCTCGGTTGCAGACATCGTCGACGCATCGAGCCTCGACCGGGTACGGGCGACGAAGCAGGCTGCAAAACTGGCCGCAAAGGCTGCAGCCGCCACGGCGCCGGCCGCCAAGGCGAGCAGAGCGCCGGGCCACGGCGAGCAGAGCGCCGGCCGCAAGGCGAGCAGAGCGCCGGCCGCCAAGGCGAGCAGAGCGCCGGCCGCCAAGGCGAGCAGAGCGCCGGCCGCCAAGGCGAGCAGAGCGCCGGCCGCCAAGGCGACCAGAACCGAAGCGACGCGAGCGACAAAGCCGCCATCCGCGGCGAAAAGCCGCCAAGCCGACGGCAACACGAGGTCGGGCTCAAGAACCGGCTTCGTGACAACCAAATACGAGATGGCCGATCGCCATCTCTATCTCTGCACCCCCGACCGCGACGACCTTTTCGAATTCGTCGAGGCTGCATCGAAGGCGGCGTCGACGTCGTCCAGTTGCGCGAGAAGGAAGCAAGCGCCAAGCGCATCGTCGAGCGGGGCCGCCGGTTGGCCGAGATCTGCGCAGAGGACTCGGGGTGCCGTTCTTGCTGAACGACCGCCCGGATCTGGCGTTAGAAGCCGGCGCCGACGGGGTCCACGTCGGCCAGGACGACGCGACGCCCGCGCTCGCCCGCCGGCTACTCGGAGACGACGCCGTCGTCGGCCTTTCGACCCATGCCCCGAAGAGGTAGCGGCGAGCAGGCGCGAGCCGGTCGACTACGTCTCCGCCGGCCCGGTCGTCCCGACACCTACCAAGCCCGGCCGGCCTGGGACGGGAGCCGGATACCTGTCCCTCGCGGTGCGCAGAGGCGGGCCGACCAGTATTCGTTACCGGCGGAGTCAGCCCCGAGACGGTCCCGGCGCTCGCCGACAGCCGGTGCGCGCCACTTCGTCGTCGTCCGGTATCTGACCGAGGCGGACGATCCGAAGCGGCGCCGCGAAGCTCCTTCGCGACGCCATCGACCGGGTACTCGAGGCCGTAGAGGTCAGGTCCTCTGCCGCTCGAGCCATCCAAGGAGCAGGGCGATCGCCCGAGGGTCAGAGTTGAGCCGGTGACCCGCTCCGGCGAGGATCCGCAGCTCGGCGGACTCCCCAACTGCCTGCGCGATCGTCCTGCGTCTTCGACCGGGACGACGTCGTCGTCGGCACCGTGAAGCACGAGGACGGGACGGCCGCTCAGACGCCGTCCGCGTCCACCGACGGCGTCACCTCGCTGAACGGTCCGGCCCAGCTTTCGAGGTCGGACGGCTCACCGGGGGTGGTGATGACACCCACCTCGCGGTGCCGCATGCTGCGATCGCGGCGGGATCTGCGGCCCAGTCGGCGAACGTGGCGGGTGCTGCCAGGCAGGCGACACCTCTCACCTTGGTGTCGCTGGCGCCGAGGGAGATGGCGAGCGCAGCCGCTCACTCCCGCTCCGACCACCCATGCGCCACCGGCTACGGAGACCGCAGACACGTCGGCCACGACAGCCTCCAGGTCCTCGAGCCACCCCCCGAGCGAGAAGTCCCCTTCGGAGTCCCCGACACCCCTCAAGCAGCACGCAACAACCCGCCAACCCGAAGCGGAAGCGAGCCGGTCAGAAAGTGCGACAAGGCCGGCCGGTATGAGATCCGGCGGACCCTTGTCGATCGGAAAGTCGTGGGACAGGACCACCACCGCTCCGCTCGAACCCTGCGGACGAGGCCCGACCGGCTCGTGGACGGCGAGGCCGCCCGCGGGCCCGGGCCACTGCTCCCACACCGGTGAGCCGTTCACCGGTGCTCTTCGCTCGGATTCCTGGGCAGCTTCGCCCGACGGTCGAGCCGGCTCAGATCCCGATTCGCTGTGCGAGCAGCTCCCGGTGGTAGCTCGGATCCCCCGAGAGCAGCTCGGAGGACTTCGCTCGCTTGAAGTACAAGTGGGCGTCGTGCTCCCAGGTGAAGCCGATCCCCCCGTGGATCTGGATGTTCTCTGACGCCGCGTGGAAGTACGCCTCCGAGCAGTAGGACTTGGCGAGGCTCGCCACCACGGGTAGCTCGTCGGAATCCTCCGCGGCGGCCCAACCCGCGTAGTAGGCGGCAGACTTCGCGGACTCGACCTCGAGCAAGCATGTCTGCGCACTTGTGCTTGATGGCCTGGAACGAGCCGATCGGCCGGCCGAACTGGATACGCGTCTTGGCGTAGTCGACCGCCATGTCGAGGCAGCGCTGCGCTCCCCCGACCTGCTCGGCCGCAAGGGCGACTGCAGCCAGGTCGAGAGTGCGGCGCACGACCGGGCCAGCGGCACCTTCTTTCCCGATGAGCCGGGCTGGGGTGGACGAGAACTCGAGTCGAGCCTGCTTGCGTGTCTGGTCCATCGTCGCGAGTGGCGTGCGGACGAGGCCCGCGGCCCCGCCATCGACTGCGAAGAGGCTCACCCCGGAGCGGTCCTCGCAACGACGAGAAGAAGATCGGCGACGTGACCGTCGATCACGTACATCTTGTGCCCGTCGAGCGTCCACTGCGGACCGCCGCTCGCTGCGAGTGTCACGGACTCTGCGTCCCACCGGCCGCTGTCCTCGGTGAGGGCGAACGTCGCTTTGGTGGTGCCGTCTGCGATCCCGGGCAGCAGGTCGCGTCTTGGCAGCTTCGTCATCGGAGGAGAGCAAGCGCGTTCGCGGCGAGTCCGACGGTGGAGAAGTACGGCGCGCACAAAAGCGCCGCGCCCATCTCCTCGAAGACGACGGTCAGCTCCACGTGGGTGAACCCCGCGCCGCCGTAGGCCTCGGGGATGGCGAGCGCCTGAAGGCCCAGCTGGTTCGCCATCTGGTCCCACACAGCCGGGTCGAACCCGTCCGTGGTCTCCATGAGGCGGCGGACCTCGGTGCTCGGCGACTTCTCCTGGAGGAATCGGCGAACGGCGCTACGGAGCTCCTCTTGCTCCTCGCTGAACGCGAAATTCATCTGATTCCCTCCTCGGTCGCCGCCACATGCTCGGCCCTTCAGTGCCGGATCTCGTCGGCCCGCGACGCGCCGCGCCGCCGCTTGTGTCTACCAGACGACACGCTCGATTGATCATCCCCGTTAGCCTCCGCGCCTGCAAGCCGGGACACGCCGCCCGGAGACGAACATCCCGAGAGCACCGAGGAGGCGCAGATGCCGCCCACAATCGAGTACGAGGACGCCCTCGTCGAGGTCCACAAGGTCGTGGTCGGGCCCATGGACAACAACGTCTACGTGGTCAGGTGCAGGCAGACCGGGGATGCTGTTCTCATAGACGCCGCCAACGAGCACGAGCAGCTGCTCGAGCTGTGCAGAGACCTCGGCGTGCGCCAGGTGCTCGAGACTCACGGGCACTGGGACCACATCCAGGCGGTCCCCGCCGTTCGCGACGCCGGCTACTCCGTGGGCGTGACCGCCGCCGACGCCGCGATGCTGCCCGCCTACGACATGGTGATCGAGGACGACGCCGTCATCGAGGTGGGCAATCTGAGAGTGCGGACCGTCGCCACGCCCGGGCACACGCCAGGCTCGATCTGCTTCGCCGTCGAAGGGACTCCCCTTCTGCTGAGCGGGGACACGCTCTTTCCCGGTGGGCCCGGCGCCACGAAGTTCGAGGGCGGCGATTTCCCACGATCATCAAGTCGATAGACGAACGACTGTTCAGAAAGTTCGACGCGTCGACCATCGTTTTGCCGGGACACGGCGATCGCACGACCATCGGCTGCCGAGAGCCCTCACCTCCAGGAGTGGGTCGACCGGGGCTGGTGATTCGGGCGCGCCGGGTTCGTGGATCCGGCGTCGCGCCGGGTTCGTGGATCCTGGCGTCGCGCCGGGGTTCGTGGATCCGGCGTCGCGCCGGGTTCGTGGATCCTGGGGGTCGGAGCTCTCTGCTGCGCGCTCGCATCGGTGCTCGACCCACGAGCAGCCCAGTCGGCGGCGGACCAGGACTGGCCGGCGTTCGTGCTCGTCGTCGGGCCTGATTCTCGTCGGCGTCGTGGCGGCGGGACAGGCCTGTTCGAGGAAGCCGGCCGACGACTTGCCGCCATGCCTGTCGGCGAGGTGGCTCGCTACGCCTCGCGGCGGCCCTGTGGGCATCGTCTCGGCCCTCGTCGAACCTCGACACCGCCGCATGCTTCCTCACCCCGGTGCTCGTCCATATGGCACGCACCCGTGGCCGCGGGGAGGCGCCCGTTCTTTACGGCTGCCTGCTTCTAATCAACGCCGGGTCGCTGCTGTTGCCCGGGTCGAACCTCACCAACATCATCGTGGCGGGCCACCTCGACCTGGCCGGGTCCGTCTTCGCCTCGCACATGGCCCCGGCCTGGGCGCTCGCTCTCGTGGTCACGGCGATCGTGGTCGGGGTTGCTCACCGAAAGGACCTCACATCGCCGGACAGCGCTGATGCCGAGTCGGCGCACCGCAACCGGCGCGATGCAACGCGAGTCCGACTGCAGAGAGTCGGGCCCGAGCGACAGATCGTGTCTGGATACGTGGTTCGGCGCGGCCGTCGTCGTCGCTGCGACCGCCATGGTCGTGGCACTGCGAAACGCCGCCGTTCCGGTGCTCGCGATCGGCCTCGCAGCGTCAGCGGTCGAGATCTCGACGACGCGCCTTTCGACTGCGAGGCGTCACCGGGACGCTCGATGCGCCGATACTCGCCGGCCTGCTCGGGATCGCAGTCGCACTCGGCACCCTCGGGCGAGCGTGGGACCTGCCGGCGAAGGTGCTGTCTCATCTCGGCGGGTTCGCCACCGCAGGAGTGGCGGCGTTGGCGAGCGTGATGTTCAACAACCTCCCTGCGGCGTCGCTGCTCGCTGCGAGGGTGCCGCCCCACCCTTACTCGCTCTGGTCGGGCTCGACATCGGACCTAATCTGTTCGTGACGGGTTCGCTCTCTGCGTTCTTGTGGCTGCGGGCCGCCCGCTAGGCCGGTGCCGAACCGTCGGTCCGTCATACTGCCGTGCTCGGTATCGTCGCTGCGCCGCTCGCGATGGCCGGCGCCGTCGCGGCTCTCGCTGCCGGATCGCTGCACTAGGCCGGATCTCTGCACTCGGCCGGATCTCTGCACTGGGCCGGATCTCTGCACTGGGCCGGATCTCTCGCACTGGGCCGGATCTCCGCACTGGGCCGGATCTCCGCACGAGGACAGCGACTACGGGAAGAGGCCGCGCGCCGAGAACGCCTCGGCGACGCGCTCCACCGCCAGGGCACCCGCCGCCCTGCGCATCGACACACCGAGCGAATTCGCCTTCTTCCACACCGCGACGAAGGCCTCGTCCATGAAGTCGGCAAGCCGCGTCGCGATGATCTCCTCGTCCCAGGGGAAACCGCTACGGCTCTGCGCCCACTCGAAGTAGGACGCCGTCACCCCACCTGCGTTCGCCAGGATGTCGGGCACGACCGTGATTCCTCTCTTCACGAGGATCTCGTCGGCCTCGGGAGTCGTGGGACCGTTGGCGGCCTCGACCACGACAGAAGCCGCCAGCGCATCGGCCTTGTCTGCGTCGATCGCACCTTCGAGCGCGGCAGGTACCGCAAGCTCCGCTTCGACCGACCACAGCTCGGCGGGATCAAGAGCCTGACCTCCCGGGAAGTGGACCACCGAGCCCGTGGACGCGACGTGGTCCGCGAAGCTCTCCGATCTCGAGGCCGCCGGGATTGGCGACCGCACCATCGATGTCCGCCACCGCGACGACGCGCATCCCGAGAGACGAAAGCAGGAACGCGAGTGGGGCACCGACCTTGCCGAACCCCTGCAGGACGACGCGCCCTCCCGCGAGAGACATGCCGAGCTCGGAGAACACCTGACGGGCACAACGCACCACGCCACTTGCCGTGGCGCCCGTGTGAAGCCTCATACCGCCAACCGAGAGAGGCTTGCCGGTGACAGCGGCCGGCATCGACTGCCGCCCGTGGAGGATGTCGACGGTGTCGAGCAGCCAGGCCATCACTCGCTCGTCGGTGTTCACGTCGGGGGCGGGCACGTCGAGGTCGGGGCCGAGCAGCGACGAGATGCCGAAGGTGTACCGCCTTGTCAACCTCTCGAGCTCTCCGTCGGAGAGCTTGCGGGGGTCGCACACGACCCCGCCCTTGCCCCCGCCGAAAGGGACCCCGACGACGGCGCACTTGAGAGTCATCTCCGCAGCGAGCGCTGAAACCTCGTCGGCGGTCACCGTCGGATGAAAACGGATACCCCCCTTGGCCGGGCCCCGGATGGTCGAGTGGTGCGCCCGCCACCCGGTGAAGACCTCGACCCGCCCGTCGTCCATCCGTACCGGCACCGCCACCTGGAGTATCCGCTCGAGATTGCTCAACATCGCCACTGCGGCCGGATCGACAGATGTGAGCGAAGCGGCATCTTCTATGCGGTCGAGGATCGCGCGCCACGGGTCGTAGCGGGTGCTCATGACGTCGGCTCGGTAAGTGGGCCGGCGAGCTCGCAAGGTTCGGCCACGCGGTTGTTTGCGTCTGTGTTTCCGACCCCGCTCGTGACCCCGTATGGGTTCGTGTTGTCGGCCATGCCCGCCTGGCTGGTGTTGTCGGCCATGCCCGCCTGCTCCTCGCGCGAGTTCAGCGGCATCCGCCGCTCCGAGAAGTCCCGCAGTCGAGTGGTGATGCGCGCCGAGAATCGGAGAAGAGTCCTCTGCTTCGGACCTGACCGTCGCCACGAGAGGTGACCTTGCAAGGAAGTAGACCCCACCGAACAGCACGATCAAGGCGAGGCTCTCGAGCGGGCCGCGAGCTCCTTGGGTCTGGAGATTGTCACCGAAGAGTCCGATCCCGATCAGAAGAGATACGAGCGGGTCGACGATGACAAGGGTCGACTGTGATGCCGTCACAGGCCCGGCGTGGAACGCGTTCTGGGTGAGGAATATCCCGAGAAGCCCGGCGACCGCCATGCCCCAGATCTGCCAGCTGAGGAACGGCGAGTACCACTTGATGCCGATCTGCTCGGTCACCTGCTTGGCGAACGCCGCAGTGAAGGCGTAGGAGATCGCAGCAGAAGTCCCGTACCACGCCGCGCGCCATGCAGGCCTGCCCTGGCGCGCGAACCCGACGCTTGCCGCGATCGCTGCGATCCCGGCGGTCGCGGCGATGCCCCAGGTACGGACGCTCGGCACCTCGTCGCCGCCCTGCGGATTGGCGCAGGTGAGGAATGCGGCCAATCCCCCGGCCGCCGCGACTGAACCGACGACCTCGTGCCAACCGAGCCTCTGTCCGAACCAGAACACGAGAATCAGCACCAGGATCGGAAGCTCCAGGGTGAGGACGGGCTGGACGACCGACAGGCGCCCGCGGGCGAGTGCGGTGGCCTGCAGACCGAAAGAAGCGACCATCAGACCCATGCCGATCACCCAGACGCGCTTGTGGATCGCGTGGGTTATGAGGCTGAGACGGAGCTCGGCATCTCGCGGGGCCGTCTCGACCCCGATGCGCTGGAGGATCGTCGTCACGGCGTTAGCCAATGCCGCTCCCACAGCTAACACATAGGCCATTGCGTCCTTTCTACCGCACGAGCACCGCGCGACCCCGACTTGACGGCTCGAAGAGGCCGGTCTGTACGCTTGACCGCCCACGAAGAACGGGGAGCCGGATGATGGCGGAATTGATCTCCGAACAGGATTTCGAGAAGGAGGCGACTCGCTTCCTCGAAGCGAACGCCTCGCCCCGGGTCGAGATCAGCTCGGGCTGGGGCGAGGGCTCCGACGAGGTCTCGATCCTCCCTGAGAAGGATGCCGCCCAGGAGCTCGTAGAGCTCCAAGCGGCGAAGACCTGGGCCAGGACCAGGTACGACGCCGGCTTCGGCTGGATCACAGGGCCCGAAGAGCTTGGCGGCAGGGCGCTTCCTCGCGGTTACCAGCGGATCTACGACGGGCTCGAGGCGAAATTCGACACGCCCCTCATGGCCGTCTACGGGATCGGTCTCGGGATGGTCGCCCCGACGATCCTCGCCCACGCCTCAGAGCCGGTCAGAAAGAAGTACCTGCCGCAGATGTACCGCGGGGACATCGTGGGGTGTCAGCTGTTCAGCGAGCCCGGCGCCGGTAGCGATCTCGCGTCGGTCCAGGCGAAGGCGACGCGAGACGGCGACGAATGGGTCGTCACCGGCCAGAAGGTGTGGACCTCGGGAGCGCATCTTTCCGACATCGGAGAGATCGTCTGCAGGACCGACCCCGACCTGCCGAAGCACAAGGGAATCACCGCGTTCGTCGTCGACATGCATGCCCCCGGCGTGGAGTCACGGCCCCTCCGCCAGATGACAGGGGGGGCATCGTTCAACGAGGTCTTCTTCACAGAGGTGAGGATCCCCGACTCCCACCGCCTCGGAGACGTGAACGGCGGATGGACGGTGGCCCTGACGACGCTCATGAACGAGCGTGCGGCGATAGGCGGCGGCCAGATCTCGGGCAGCGGCAGCAGCGGAACGGAGCGGCTCATCGAGCTCGTGCGCCACGAGGGTCGCAACAACGACCCGCTCGTCCGCCAGCAGCTCGCGACGATCTACATAGCGGCGCGCGTCGCCAACTACACGAACTTGAGAGCGATGGCGAAGATCGCTGCAGGCGGTCTCCCCGGGCCCGAGATGTCGATAGCCAAACTCTCGCTCACCGCCAACATGCGCCGGACCAGCGCACTCGTCTCCTCGGTGCTCGGACCGAAGCTCATCGCCGACACCGGCGAGTGGGGAACGTACGCCTGGTCGCGCTACGTCCTCGGCGTGCCAGGGATGCGGATAGCCGGGGGCACCGACGAGGTGCTCCGAAACATCGTCTCGGAGCGGGTTCTCGGAATGCCGAAGGACCCGAGCCCGCCCCGCTAGGACTCTTGCGACCTCGACCCGGAGAACCCAGGCTCGGGCGACCCAGGTTCGGGCGACCTGTCGGGCCGCCAGCTCGTACCAAGAGGTAACCAGTCGACGAACGCCCACGACCTGCGGTGGATCGCTGTGAGCCCGTAGCCCCGTAGAGCGATCTTGTGCGTGGGCGACGGGTAGCCCTTGTTGTGCTCGAAGTCGAACGGCGGATAGCTGCCTGCGTCGGCCCGCATGATGCGGTCCCTTGTGACCTTGGCGAGCACCGAAGCCGCGGCGACCGAGGCGCAGGCATCGTCTCCCTTTATGACCGTCCTGACCTCGGGGGATCTCCCGTCGGGCATGGTGACGTCCAGGAGGTCGCCGTACTTGAAGCCGTATTCGTCGTATTCGTCGCACAGAGGATGAGAGGGCGTGGTGATGCGAGGATCGTCTGTGATCATCTCGTCTTGGTGGAACTCGGGCGGATCGGCAGCCTCGGCCGCAACGGCACGGCGCGACAGGAAATCGAAAGAGCCGTCGAGGACCACAGCGTCGGGATATGCATCGGGCGGCAGTGCCGCGAACGCACGTCGTGCTGCGAGGCGCAGTGCGCGCGTCATCCCGAGGGCATCGCACTCCTCTGAAGAGGAATGGCCCACGGCCCAGGCGGCGCACCACTTGCCGACGGGCGAGAAAAGTTCCTCGCGCACCGGTTCGGCCAGCTGCTTCGAATCCCTGAGGCCTCGAGGCACCCGACGAATCCCTCTCGTCATCACCGCGACTCCTACTGTGAGAGGCCCCGCCCAGGCTCCCCTACCGACCTCGTCCATCCCCGCCACGAGCTCGTGCCCGGCGCGCCACAGCCGGCGCTCGTGCGCGAGATCCGGGCCGGTTCTGCGAGCGACGGTCCCATGAGCGTTCAGATCGTTGCGCTGGCGCGTCGCGGCCGTCAGGCGGTGGGTCTTGCCTGCGACCTGAGCGGGACGCATCATGGGAGTGACATCTTCGATGCTCCTGCGAGCTGGCCTAGGAAAGAGAGCGCGTGGCCCAAGCTATGACCGGCGTGCCCGCGGCGACAGAACCCGAGCTCATGCCGGTCGGCACCCCTGTCGAAGTGCGAAGCCGGTTCGTCGGCTCGTGGTCGCGCGGGTTCGAGATCGCTGAACATCGAGATGGGCGCTACCGGGTGAAACGGCTCTCCGACAGCAGCATCCTGCCCGACGAATTCGACCCGGAGGAGATCCGCCCCGAACGGCGCAAGCACGACTTCTGGTGGTACTGATCGAGCGAAGCTGCAGATACGCCGGCCAGCTGGATGACCCGTTCAGGTGAGCAGGTCGATGAAGTCGTCGATCGGGATCGCCGAAAGGGTGCGGGTCTTCAAGGTCCCCCTGGCCCCGAGCGCGACCGCTACCCGCGCGACGGCTCCGTCGTCTGGGGCCTCGAGCACCGTGGCGAAGTCGTACTCGCCGAGCAGCGCCCACTGCGCCACCACCCGGCAGCCCATCTGCTCGACCTCGGAGTTCACCTCGCGTAACCGGGCCGGATGGCTCCGCAAGGTTGACATCCCCTCGGGGCCGAGTGTCGAGAGCATCAAAAAGGTGGGCACGGTCGGCGAGGCTACTTCAGGGCTTCAGCCTGCCTCCACGCGCCCGATCGCGGCGCGCTCGGTCTCGTCGACCTCGGTCGAGATGAACGCGTCGAGCATCTCGGCCGCCACGATCTCCGAAGTGAGCCGCAGGCCCACGGCGAGCACGTTCGAGTCGTTCCACCGGCGGGCCCCCGCTGCGGTGGACGCGTCGGTGCAGAGCGCGGCGCGCACCCCTTTCACCTTGTTGGCGGCCATCGCGACTCCTGTCCCGGTGAAGCAGCAAGCGACTCCGAGATCCGCTGTCCGGCTCGCCACGGCCTCGCCGACGGCACTGCCGACCTCGGGCCACTCCTCACCGGGAGCGACCTCGATGACATCGTGACCGGCATCGGCGAGGTGCGTGCGCATCGCAGCGGTGAGCGGGGTCTGCTCGTCGGTCCCGAATGCGATCCGCATGCGCACAGACGCTACCTACACTCCGGCCGGCGCTCTCCCCGACCGATTCGCCCGGCGCTCTCCCCGACCGCTTCGGCCGGCGCTCTCCCCGACCGCTTCGGCCGGCGCTCTCCCCGACCGATTCGCAATCCACTCATTCGAGCGCTCGTCGCATCACCTTGCCCATGGAGTTGCGCGGCAGGCTGTCGACCTGCCGCACGATCCTCGGCCTCTTGTAGGGGGCCAGCCCGGTCGCCGCGTGCTGGAGCAGGGCCTCGGTATCGAGCTTCCCCGAGGACGCGACGACCCACGCCGTCACGACCTCGCCCCACTCGTCGGAAGGAGTCCCCGAGACGGCGACCTCCGCGACGTCCGGGAACCGGCTGAGCACTTCTTCGACCTCGGCCGGATAGACGTTGTGCCCACCCGAGATGACCACCTCGGTCACCCGACCGAGAAGCCGGACATACCCGTCCTCTACGACCCCGATGTCCCCCGTGGCGAACCAGTCGCCTATGAACCGTTCTGCGGTCTCGACGGGCTTGTCGAAATATCCGGCGAACACCGTCGGGCCCCTGACGTACAGCTCGGCGCCACCCTCTTCAGGCGAAGCACCGGCTTGCGGCCCCTCCGAATCGCCGAGCACCTCGCCGAGTACCACCTCCGTGCCGGGGAGGGGGAACCCGATCGATCCGGGACGCCTCTCGCCGGTCACGGGATTCGACACCGTGAGCAGAGTCTCGGTCATGCCGTAACGCTCGAGCACAGCCAACCCCGAAGCTCTCTCGATCTCGCGATGAAGCTCTGCCGGCAGGGCCGCGGAGCCCGACACCGCCAGCCGCAGACGCCCGAGTCCCGCACCCCTACCGGACGCGGCGAGCCGGTGGTACATTGTCGGGACTCCGAAGAACAAGGTCCCGCGGTGCTCCGCCACGGCGTCGACAACCGCACCGGAGTCGAAACCTCCCATCAGCACTGCGGACCCACCCGCGTTCAGCGTCCCGAACAACGCGGCGCAAAGCCCGTGCCCGTGGAAGAGCGGCAGTGCGTGAACGAGCCGGTCCTCCGGTGTCCAGCGCCACGCCAATCGCAACGACTCGGCGTTGGCCAGCAGGTTCGCGTGGGTGAGCACCGCGCCCTTCGGTGCACCTGTCGTGCCTGAGGTGAACCCGATGAGCGCCGGCTGGTCGGCCCCGCAGCTGTCGATGTCGTCCTCCGCCCGAGCGGTCCCGGCACCGCCGAGAGCTGTGTCGAGCACGGGGACCGTGATCCCTCCTCCGACGGTCGTCCGGCCGAGCCGGTCGGCCCGGACAGGGTCGTCGGTGATCGCAAGAGCCGGGCGCACCTCGGTGACGACGTGCTGCAGCTCGCGCCCCGTGAGCTTCGGGTCGAGAGGCACCAGGACCATGCCGGCTCGCAAGACCCCCAGGCTCGCCACGACCGACCCGAGCGACCTCTCCGCGTTCCACAGAACCCTGGCCTGCCTCTCCAGCCCGAGACCCGAGATCCGCGACCCCGCGTCGCGAGTTCTCGCGTCGAGCTCGCCGGCGCTCACCCACCTCCGGTTGTCGGCCGGGTCTCCTTCTCCCGACGCGACGAAGACGGTTGGAACGGCAGGCTCTCTCGTCCAACGATCCGCCCAGACCCGAGCGAGGGTTCCCCCTGCCGTGACATCGACGTCCCCTTGGGCGGGCTCTGGCAGGTGGGCTCGCCATCCGAGCGGGGCGAGCGGGCCGAGCGGGGCGAGCGGGCCGAGCGGGCCGAGCGGGCACATGGTCGTCGAACCTAGTGCCGGGCAGACCCTTCCAAAGGACCGCACCCGACGGGTTCCCGCCGGTTGCTGCCGCCGGAATAGCCTGAGGAAATGACTCGACGCGTAGCCATCGTTCCGCACACCCATTGGGACAGGGAGTGGTACGAGCCCTACCAGACCTTCCGGATGCGCCTGGTGGAGATGCTCGACAATCTCGTGCCGATCCTCGAGAAGGACCCGTCCTACGCGAGGTTCCTCCTCGACGGTCAGATGGCCGTAGTGGACGACTACCTCGAGGTGAGGCCGGAGGCAGAGAGCCGCCTACGGGCGCTCGCCGCGACGGGCAGGCTCGGGATGGGACCTTGGTACATCTTGATGGACGAGTTCCTCGTCTCGGGCGAGACCATCGTGAGAAACCTTCAGCTCGGGTTCGCCCGCGGTGCGGCGTTCGGCGGAGTGTTGGATGTCGGCTACCTCCCCGACATGTTCGGGCACATCGCCCAGATGCCCCAGATCCTGAGCCAGGCGGGGTTCGAGCACGCGGTCGTGTGGCGCGGCGTGCCGTCGGTTGTGGAGAAGAGCGGGTTCAACTGGGAGGCACCTGACGGCTCCCGCGTGCGCGCCGAGTACTTGATGACCGGCTACGGCAACGGCGCGGCTATAGGTGACGACGCAAAGGCGCTCGTCACGAGGATCGCCGACCACATCGACGAGGTGGGCAGCTTCTTGCTCGACGGCCTCTTGTTCATGAACGGGACCGACCATCAAGAGCCGCAATCGTGGCTCGGACGCGTAGTCGCCGAGGCGAACGACATCCAGGACGACTTCGACATCGAGATCACCTCGCTCCCGGAATATCTCGCCGAAGGCTCCGAAGGACGGGCTCACGACCTGGAAGGGCGAGCTGCGGTCGGGTTCGAGAGCCAATGTGTTGATGGGAGTCGCCTCCAACCGGATAGACGTAAAGCGCGCTGGCCGCCGTCACAGAGCGCGAGCTCGAGAGGCGTGCCGAGCCCTACGCGGCGCTCTTCGCACCTGCCGAGTCATGGCCTGCGCGGTTTCTCGATCTGGCGTGGCTGGGGGTCGTGAGGAATTCGGCGCACGACTCGATCTGCGCCTGCTCGGTGGACGACGTCGTGAACGCCGTTCTCCACAGGTTCGCGGAGTCACGGGCGATCGCAGAGGGGATCGCAGAACGGGCCCTGAAGACCTTCTCGCGCAGCCTGGAACTGCCGGGACCGTTCGTCGTGAACCCGTCCGCACGACCGCGCGGAGGCGCCGTCGAGGCGGTGCTGCCGGGTTCTGAGGCCACCGCCGGGGACACAGGTGCTCGACGCGCCGCCCGGAGCGTTCGGCATCCCGAGGGGTCTCGGAGCGATGAGCCTGGACGCGCAGACGGTCCGGATGCTCATCGGCCTGCTCCCGAGCGGGAGCCAGATCGACGCGCACACCTGGATCCAGGACATCCGGGTCACCGAAGACGAGACCGGGCTGGACATCACGATCGAGTTCGGCCAAGAAGAACGCTTCGACGTCCCGATCGCCACGATCAAGCAGGACGTCTACACCCGTCTCGGAGCGCGGCCCGACGCCATGGTGAGAGTTCGCATCGGCCAACCGGACGCCGTGAGGGTGCTGGCCCGGGTCTCACCCGTACAGGGGCTCGGCTGGTCGCGCTTCGAGCCCACCGAGCCGGAGCACCCCGTCTCGGTCGCTGACACCACCGACGAGGTCGTGCTGTCCAACGGGCTCGTGACGGTCACGGTGGACAAGTCCGACGGGACATTCGCGCTCGACGGACGACCGGGGTTCGGGACTCTCGTGGACGGCGGCGACTTCGGGGACTCGTACAACTACTCGCCCCCGCGAGACGACCGCTTCGTCAGCGCTCCTGACTCGGTATCGGTCTCCGTGCCCGCCACCGGGCCGGTGGAGGCGATCGCGAGCGTGGCGACGAACTTCGTCTGGCCCGATCGCGTCGACCCGATGACCCAAAAGCGCGTAGGTGAGCGACCCGTCGAGGTGACTACGACCCTCACGCTTCGAGCAGACGAGCCGTTCGTCCGGGTCGGCACCAGGTTCGTGAACCCGAGTCGAGACCATCGGTTGCGCGTCCACCTGCCGCTGCCGGAGCCGGCCGATCACTCGCATGCAGAATGCGCGTTCGCGGTGGTGCGCCGCGGGCTCACCGCGGAAGGCCGCTCCGACGAGCTCGGGCTGCCGACGTTCCCGTCGAGGCGTTTCGTGAGCGCGGGGGGACTGACCGTGGCGCACACGGGACTTCTCGAGTACGAGCTCGTCGACCTCGACGGCCCCGAAGGCTCCGAGGAGACCAGGGCGAAGGCGATCGCCATCACGCTGCTGCGGTCGACGGGCATGCTCTCTCGCCTCGGGATGGCCTACAGGCCGCTGCCTGCGGGCCCGCTCACCCCGGTCGAAGGTCTGCAGATGGTGGGCGAGGTCATAGAGGCCGACTATGCGCTCCAGCTCCACTGCGAAGATCCGTACGCTCTCGTGGACGACGCCTTCTTGCCGCTCGAGCTCGTCCATTCGCCGGGTGGGGGAACTCGCCCGGCCACCGGTTCGACGCTGAGCGTGGATGGAGCCGAGGTGTCCGCGATAAGACGGGTGGCGGGTGCGCTCGAGGTGCGGGTGTTCAACCCGACTCAGTCGGAGACGACGGTGAGACTCGGTGGCCGGTCTGGTTGGATCGTCGACCTGAGAGGCCGGCCCGTCGCCCCGTTCGAGGGGACCTTCTCGCTAAGACCCTTCGGCATCGCGACCCTCCGGGTCACCGAGCCCTGACACAGACAGGACACCCCTGTCGCCTGCGAGCAGGCGCTCGCCCTTCTCGCGCACGTCGTCGAGGTCCCTCAGCACCTCGGCCAGGCGTTCCCAGCGATTCGAGGCGCGCGCTTCGGGGGACCCGATGTCTGCGCCGGGCCGCTCGAGTACCCACATGGTCACCCAGCCGAGCCCCTTCAGACGCCTGGGTCTGAGCGCCCTGAGCACGAACGCGGGCTCGTCACCGGGCAGCTTCTGCTCCCCGGAGTCGAGCTCTCCGAGGCCTTCGACCTTCTCGAGCTCTGCTGTCAGCGCGTCCCTGAAGGCGGCCGTGACGATGACGCTTCCGGGCCGTGCGATGCCGACCGACCTGCTGGCGAGGTTGACCGTGGGTCCGAAGTAGTCGCCGTCTTGGAGCAGCACGCTGCCGAAAGCGAGAGACACGCGGACGTCGGAGAGCAGCTCGTCGTCCGCGTACGCCTCGGCGAGGCTCGTTGCTATGAGCGCCCCGTCGAGGGCGGTGTCGGAGACGAACATGGCCTCGTCGCCGATCATCTTCACCAGCCGCCCACCACGTGCCGTCACGGTGTCGTGCGCGATCTCCTCGAAGCGGCCGACCATGGTCGCGAGCTCGTCTTCCGAGAGCTGCTGGCTTATAGCGGTGAACCCCACCATGTCTGCGAACCCGACGCACAGATCCGGGAGCGCGGCCGTGTCACCACGCAGCCTCACGAGCATGGCCCTGCGCACAGCAGCCTGGGCGTGGCGCCTCCAGACGAACTCGAGGAGCTTCGCGGTGATCGGTACGGCTATGGCGTGCTGGGTCGTGAAGCGGTCAGCTTCGGCGACGCCGCCCGCATCGGCGACGCCGGGTTGTCCCGCCATCACCGGAGCCATGATCGCATCTGCGATCCTCGCCATCGATGCCCCGATCACCCGGGTCATGTGGATCGCGTGGTCGACGTCGGTCACGCCGAGGTCGATCATCGACTCGAGAAGGACGATCGCCTCGACGTCGAGGTCGGTGAACGCCTGCTCGGACGCTGCGACGTCGGCGAAGCCGAGCGCCCGCCAGAACGATCTAAGGACGTCAGCCTCCATGCCTGTCAGCCGCGACACGTCGTCGATCGTGTAACGCCCCTGCGCAGGGACGAGCACCCTGTCCGTGGCGAGCAGGTCCAGAACGTTGGCGGCTTCGGCCTTTTCGATCTCGTCGTCTTCTGCGCCGTGCTCGGAGAGGAACGCACGCACGAGCGCGAGCGTCGTCTCCGGATCCTCGGAGATGTCTGCTATCTCCGGGTTGCCTGCTATCTCCGGGTTGCCTGGGATCTCCGGGTTGTCGGGAGCATCCGGAGCCACATGCTCACCATACGGCGAATGTCGAGCCCTTCATTGTCCTTACACTTCGCGGTGTGGGGACCATCCAGGACGGCGGTCCGGCTCGTCCCCTTCCGCAACTGTCCGGTTGCGTGGCGCTCGTCCCCGTCAAGGGCTTCAATGCCGCCAAGCGGCGCCTCGCGCCCGTCTTGGATCCCGCTGAGCGGGCTCATCTCGCCCGCACGATGGCTGAGCACGTGCTCAGCGCGATCGCGCCGTTGGTGACCGCTGTCGTCTGCGACGACCCCGAGGTGGCCGCGTGGGCGCTCGCGCACGGAGCTCTCCTTCTCCAAGAGCCGGGGCTCGGGCTCAACGGAGCCGTGACGGCCGGTGTCGACGCGCTCGCCGCCGCGGGAGCACACGAGGTACTCGTCGTCCACGCGGACCTGCCGCTCGCTTCAGGGCTCGCGCGTCTCGCGGGGAATGGTGGGGTCACTCTCGTGCCTGACAGACGCGACGACGGGACCAACGTCGCTTGTGTCCCCTCTCGAGCGGGATTCCGGTTCAGCTACGGCCCAGGGTCCTTCGGGCGCCACTGCGCAGAGGCGCTCAGATTGGGGTTCGAGCCGCGCGTCGTGCGCGAGCCGGTCCTCGCGTGGGACGTCGACGTCCCTGCGGACATACCCGCGGGCCTCGCGCCCGACGGTGAACGGTGACCCCTGCAAGATGCCGAGGGGTGACCGCGTGAGAGGCACACCGAGCGGACTGCCCGTCGGGGACCTCCCGGACCTCCCCGGCCTCCCCGGCCTCCCCGGCGAACCGCAACGACCGACGGTCGACATTGCCGTTCCCCGGGTCGCACTCGCCGTGGGCGCACATCCCGACGACATCGAATTCGGCTGCGGGGGGACCCTCGCGAAATGGGCCGCTGCCGGATGCCGCGTGCACCACCTCGTTCTCACCGACGGCTCGAAAGGAACCTGGGACGCTTCGGTCGACTCCGGTGAGTTGACGAAAGTGCGCAAGCTCGAGCAGCGCGAGGCCGCCGAGATACTGGGCGGTGGCGACGTCTCGTTCCTCGACGTCACAGACGGCGAGCTCGACTCGGGCGAAGAGACACGACGGCGCGTCTGCGAGGTGATACGCCGGATCCGGCCGGACGTGCTTCTCGGCCATGATCCTTGGCGGCGATACCGGTTGCACCCCGATCACCGGCACGCGGGTTGGCTCGTCACAGACGGCCTCGTGGCCGCCCGTGACCACAAGTTCTTCCCGGCGAGCGGCGAGGCGCACCGCCCGAGCCACCTGCTGCTGTTCGAGCCGGACGCACCGAACCACGTGGAGAACGTCGCCGGACATGTCGACCAGAAGATCGCTGCGCTGCTTGCGCACCGCAGCCAGCACATCTCGACGATGGGGATCGGAGCGAGGAGCGCAACAGGCCCGAACGGTGCGCAGGACGATCGCGCGTCCGAAACTGACGCATTCGCCGAACAGGTCCGTGCCCAGCTCGCCTCGCACGGGATGCTCGCAGGGCTGGAGAGCGCAGAGGCCTTCCACCTGATCGATCACACCTGAAGTCGGTCTCAAAACAACGGACGAGGGACCCTGAGGTCCCTCGTCCGTCGCAATTCTCAGGCCGTCTGATCGGCGGCCCTTCGTATCTCTCAGCGCTTGGCGGCTGCCTTGCGGCCGGCCGTCTTGCGAGCCGGAGCCCGCTTCGCAGCTGACTTACGAGCCGGAGCTCGCTTCGCCGTCGTCTTGCGAGCCGTCGTCTTACGGGCGGCCGTCTTGCGGGCCCCGGTCTTGCGAGCCGTCGTCTTGCGGGCCCCGGTCTTGCGGGCCCCAGCCTTGCGGGCTGTGGTCTTACGCGCAGTGGTCTTGCGTGCTGTGGTCTTGCGTGCTGTGGTCTTGCGGGCCCCAGCCTTCTTCGCAGTGGTCTTGCGCGCTGTCGTCTTGCGTGCCCCAGCCTTCTTGGCTGTGGTCTTGCGGGCAGTGGTCTTACGAGCAGCCGACTTACGAGCCGGAGCCCGCTTGGCGGTCGTCTTACGGGCAGCGGTCTTGCGTGCTCCCGTCTTACGGGCCGTCGACTTACGTGCAGTTGTCTTCCTTGCCGTCGTCTTGCGGGCCGTACTCTTCTTAGCCGTGCTCTTCGCTGGCACTGTCACCGCCTTTCTGGCCGTTGGTTCGGCCTTTCCGTTCACGATGTCCTTAAGGGTGGAACTGGCGACGAACCGCACTCCTCTCGACGCCGGAATATCGACCGGCGCACCCGTCTGCGGATTGCGACCGGTACGCGCTGCCCGGCGGGTCGGGTTGAAACTCCCGAATCCGACGAGCGAGACGCGGCGCCCGGAGCGCACCTCGTCGACGATGTTCCCGATCACTGCACCGACAGTCGCCTCGGCTTCGCGCTTCGTCAGCGCCATCTCTCTGGCAACTGCGTCGATGAGCTCCGATCTGTTCACGCCACCTCCTGAAAGTGTCCCGGACCATCGTCCGTGATCACGGAATCACAACAATCAAAGGCGCGATTTAGCCGCAGGTCAAGCATCATGCGTCAAGCACCGCCGAACGCGGCCCGGAACTCTCTGGAGAATCTCGCTCGTCCGACCCCACAATTCGGGTGCCTGCTGACGCAACGATACCCGAACACAATTACCAGATGGACGAAAAAGCCTTTTGCTGCAAGGATATTCTTCCATGGCGATTCTGCCCGACGGGACCTACGATGCAATCGTCATCGAAGCCGATCCCCTCGACGGAGCCGACTTCCGACTCGAACTGACGATCACGCTCGGACCCCACGTCGGGCACGTGATCGCGCTCCGCGGACGTCATGTCGACACGAGCCGACACCCTGCGACGGCAGATCCCGACCCGCTCGGGTTCCTCGGTGTCCCGGGCGTTCTGATCGTTCGCGGCAGGGATTCCGACCTTCCGACCGGAGCTCGCGTGACCCCCGCAGTTGCGAGATCAACGGTTCTCCGCGTCTCGCGCGAGCGAGAGCGCGGACCACGCGAGGGCGCGTCGTGACGATTGTCTCCGACCCGTTGGCGCTCGTGCGCGCGACCTCGCGCGCGCACGGGGGCGGGATCTACCTCGGAAACGGAGCTCGCGGGCCGCAATGGGCCGCGCCCGAAAGCTCCGTGCTCGTCCTAGGCCCGCCGCGGTCGGGAAAGACGTCTTCGATCATCATCCCAGCGATCCTCGCTGCGAACGGTCCGGTGGTGTCGACCTCGACCAAGCCCGAGGTGATGAGGTTGACCGCAGCTGCGCGGCTCGCGATCGGGCGAGAACCTGCTCTACGACCCGAGCGGCACCGTCGAGCGCCCGACGGGGATCGCCCCACTCGTGTGGTCGCCTCTTTCGGGGTGCTCGACATGGGACGACGCGCTGCTCGTCGCGAATCTCATGACCGTCGCATCGACCGGGGGCACATCGATCGCAAGGTCGTTGGCGAGTGGGACCGACGACCATTGGCACAAACGATCAGAAGCGCTGCTCGCCACGCTGTTGCATGCAGCATCTCTCGAAGGCGCGCCTATCTCCACGGTGATCAAGTGGGTGGACAGGCACCAGGCCGGCCCGGCGCAGTCGATACTCGACGCGTCAGGCAACGAGCTCGCCGCAGACTTCTTGGCGGGGATCGCGGCGACAGCCCCGAACGAGCTGAGCGGGATCTGGTCGACGGCCTCGGGTGTGCTCGGCGCCTATCACAGCCACGCCGCCATGGCCACGACGACCGGTTCGCAGCTCGATGTCGCCGACTGGTGCGAGTCCGCCGGGACCATCTACATCTGCGCATCCGGCCGCCATCAGAATCTCGTCGCGCCCCTGGTAGTGGCTCTGCTCGAAGAGATCCGTACGGCTTCGACCAGGCGAGCCGCCCACCGGGAGGCGGATCGCATCAAGGGAGTGCAGGTCCGAGACGGCCCGCGGCTTCGAGGCGACGCTCCTTTGCTGCTCGCTCTCGACGAGGTGGCCAACATCGCTCCTCTCCCCAACCTCCCACGACTGGTCTCCGATGGTGGTGGGCAGGGTGTGCTCACGCTTGCGTGCCTGCAAGACCTGTCCCAGGCACGGGCCAGATGGGGGCCCGACGCCGACGGCTGGCTCTCGCTGTTCGGTTCCACGGTCATGCTCCGTGGGATCGAGGACGTGAAGACCCTCGAGACGTTGTCCACCCT
The DNA here is from genome assembly GCA_963801315.1 of uncultured Acidimicrobiales bacterium. Lineage (GTDB taxonomy): Bacteria > Actinomycetota > Acidimicrobiia > Acidimicrobiales > CAVXTF01 > CAVXTF01. The sequence goes on from CAWDEI010000007.1 coordinate 1,181,480, forward strand.
CGCCGGTGAAGAAGAGGTCGCCACCAGGGCGGTCTCGTCCCACGCGGCCGGCCGCCACGAACGCTTGCGCTCAGTGCTCGGCTTCATAGGCGGGCGGGGTGTGCCAGGGCCGGCGGCGAACCCGACTGTGACCACCTCCACGGTCCGGCGAAGGCGTATGCCGGTCGACGAGCTGTCGCGAGGAAGAGAGGGAATGGCGCTCCTGATAGACGAGCGCAGCGCGATGAGCTACCTGGAGCTCACGCCGTGGTTCAGCAAGGAACCCTGGTGGTCGGTGGTCCACCAGGGACGCGGCATCGACCTGGCAGGCGGTGAGCTCGAGCGCCCCGCCCCCGCCGAGCAGGGTCGGTCCGCTCCGCAACCACCGGGTCCGGAGTTCGGGCTCGATCGCTGAGGCTCGTCACTGGGGCTCGTCACTGGGGCTCCCCTTTGGGGCTCGCCCTTCGATGGGCCCCGTGTGAATACGAACGTATGTTCGATATTGTTCGGAGATGGCGCGCCCATGTCTTCCGACCGGGTTGGTGGCGAGCGCCGTACCGACCTCGGAGAGCCGCACCCAGCTCCTTCCGGTAGCCGGCCCCCTTGCTCCCTTGCTGCCGTGCAGGGGGCTGCAGCGCGGAACGGTCCTTCTCGTAGACACCGGGGCCGCAGGAGCCGGCCGGATAGTCGGCGAGTCCGGTGGCTCAGGGCCGGGAGGAGCGACCACCCTGTCGATGGCTCTCATCGCCGCAGCGACGGCGGCGGGGTCCTGGTGCGTGGCCGTCGGGTTCGAAGACGTGGGAATAGTTGCGATGTCAGAGCTCGGGGTGGACCTGGACCACGTCGCCTTAGTCCCGCGTCCAGGACACAACTGGGCCGGCGTGGTCGCCACCGCTCTCGACGGGGTGGACGTCGTGCTGCTCCGCCTGCCCTTCCCTGCTCGCCCGTCCATGGCACGAAACCTTGCCGCACGCGCACGCGAACGCCGTGCGGTCCTCATCGTGCTGGGGGGAGAAAGAGCCTGGGAGGGACCCGACCTGCTGTTGCGCGTGGAAGACGGCGCCTGGGCAGGTCTGGGCGAGGGCCACGGGCACCTGCGCACCAGACGGGCGACGGTGACGGCGGTCGGCAGGAGGGCGGCTGCGAGGCCGGTGCGTTGCCGCCTTTGGCTTCCCGGGCCTTCGGGGACGGTGGTCCCCGAGGTCGCGCTCGACCCCAGTGTGCCGGAGGGAACAGTGGAGCCGGCCGTACACAATGGAGCCGTCGACCCGGCGACGGCGCGCCATCCGGCCGCGATGGCTGTCGTGTCCGGTGCGCTCGGCCTGCGCCTGAAGCCGGGTACGCGGGGACAGGTAGCGGAGCGGTACGCAGGCTCGGCCGCCGGCGTCCCCCACGGGTGAGCCTGAGCCATGGAGCGCTACCTGGTCATCTGGTGCCACGACCTGCTCGAATCCAGCGAGCACGGCCGCGAGCAAAGAGCCTTCTCTCGGGTGGTGGAGGCGGTCTCCTCCCTCGCCACACGTATAGAGACAGTGCGCCCCGGGGTCTGCGCCGTACCGACCCGCGGCCCTTCGCGATATTTCGGCGGTGACCTGTCGCTCTGTGAAGAGGTGGCCGGCGCGGTGGAGCGCGAGGTGCCGGGCACCCGGACAGGGGTGGGAGTGGCGGACGGGCTCTTTGCGGCGGTTCTCGCCGCCCAGTCTGCGGACCCGTCTCCGGCCCAGTCTCCGGCCCAGCCTGCGGCCCAGTCTCCGGCCCCGCCTGCCGCCTCGCATCACGACCACGGCCCTGGTTGCGCATTCGTGGTCCCAACGGGAGGGACCCCCGCCTTCCTAGCCCCGTGGCCCGTGGGTGTCCTCGAGCGCGTCGAGCTCGCAGACCTGCTGATCCGCCTCGGGATCAGGACCCTGGGCCAGTTCGCCGCCCTCCCGGCCCGCCACGTCCTCGCCCGTTTCGGCAGCGACGGCGCGGCCTGCCATCTGGCGGCGACCGGCCGCTCGGGGGAGCTTCCCGGTCTACGGACAGCCCCCGGTCCGAGCTCTGCGTCAACAGGCACCGCAAATCGGGGCCCGGCGGTCCGGCAACCCGGGTTCTGGGGAGGCAGCGCAGAATCCGACAAAAGAGCAGCTGCCGTCCTCGCCCGCATACAGAGCGAGCTCGGTCCCGAAGAGGTGCTCGCCGCTCGCCTCCAGGGCGGCAGGGACCCCTCTGAGCGCGCCTTCATGGTCCCGATCGACAGCCCGGCGGCCGGAGCCTCGCGAGACCAACACCGCCAGGGCGACGCCGAACCGTGGCCCGGCCGCCTCCCCCCGCCCTCGCCGTCAGTTGTCCTCGCCCGGCCGCTGCCGGTCACGGTCACAGATGCCGCCGGAGCTCCGGTCCTCGTGTCTGCCCGAGTCCTTCTGTCTGCTGCACCGGCCCGGGTGTCGGTGGCAGGGGGGCCCTTCACAGGGGTCGCGGGGTGGGCAGGTCCATGGCCTGCCGACGAACGTTGGTGGTCCCCCACCCACAGGCGAAGAGCGAGGGTCCAGGTGGTCACCGCCTCGGGCTCGGCCCAACTCCTGGTAGCCGAAGGCGGGGGCTGGTGGCTGGAGGGGGTCTACGACTGATGACCCTCTATCTGGAGGGGGTCTACGACTGATGACCCCGTATGCAGAGCTGCACTGCCACTCCAATTTCAGCTTCCTGGACGGTGCCTCGCACCCTGAGCAGCTCGTAGCAGAAGCAGTCCGGCTCGGGATCTGCGCCATGGCACTGACCGACCACGACGGGCTCTACGGGGTGGTCCGCTTCGCAGAAGCGGCCCGGCTGGCCGGGCTGCGTTCAGCGTTCGGCGCCGAGCTCACCCTGGCACCGCGCGGTGCGGGCAAGAAAGGTTCGGGCAAGAAAGCAGAGCGGACCGGGGCTCCCGATCCTGCCGGCGAGCACCTCGAGGTCATCGCAAGGGACCCGGACGGCTATTCCCGGCTGAGCAGGGCCATCGCCGAGGCCCACCTGGCCGGCAAGGAGAAGGGCCTTCCATTGACAGGGCTCGACGACCTTGCCGGTCGCCACGACGGGCACTGGCTGGTGCTCACCGGCTGCCGCAAGGGAAGCGTCCCGGCTGCGCTCACCGCCTCGGGCCCGGCGGCCGCCTCTCACGCTCTTCGCACCCTGGTGGAGGCCTTCGGACCGGAGAACGTGGCGGTGGAGCTCTGGGACCACGGCGATCCGCTCGACACGGCGCGAAACGACGCCCTCGCCCACCTAGCCGTCACGGCGGGCCTGCCGATCGTCGCGACCAACAACGTCCACTACGCCACCCCCGCCGAGCGGCCCCTTGCCACCGTCCTCGGCGCGGTGCGCGGCGCAGGGCACTGCCCGACCTCGTCGGGTGGACTCCACCTGCGGCGACCGCCCACCTGCGCTCGGGAGCAGAGCAGGCACGCCGGTTCGCCCGCTGGCCGGGAGCGGTCGAGACCGCCGCCGAGCTCGGTCTCGCGTGCGCCTTCGACCTGCGCCTCGTTGCTCCCGGGCTCCCCGACTTCCCCGTCCCCGGCGGCCACACCGAGCAGAGCTGGCTGGCGGAGCTCGTGCGCCAGGGCGCGGTCACCCGCTACGGCCGGCGAGGTGCCGAGCGCGTCCCGGGCGCGTGGGCTCAGCTCGACCACGAGCTCGGCGTCATCGTGGAGCTCGGGTACGCCGGCTACTTCCTCGTCGTGTGGGACATCGTCGAGTTCTGCCGGCGTAACGACATCTACTGCCAGGGGCGTGGGTCCGCCGCCAACTCTGCGGTGTGCTTCGCCCTCGGCATCACCCGCGCTGACGCGGTAGCGCTCGGCCTTCTGTTCGAGCGCTTCTTGTCCCCCGAACGAGACGGGCCTCCCGACATCGACGTCGACATCGAATCGGGCAGGCGCGAGGAGGTCATCGCCTACGTCTACGAGCGCTACGGCCGCCACCACGCCGCTCAGGTCGCCAACGTGATCACCTACAGGGCCCGCTCTGCGATCCGCGACGTCGGAAAGGCGTTGGGCCACGACCAGGACAGCATCGACACATGGGCGAAGGCGGTCGACCGCGGCGACGCCCTCGACCGGGCCGGGATGCCTCCTTTGTTGGCCCGTCTCGCTTCCGACGTCCTCGACTTCCCCCGCCATCTCGGGCTGCACTCGGGAGGGATGGTCATATGCGACCGGCCGGTGATCGAGGTGTGCCCCGTGGAGTGGGCCCGCATGCCGGGACGGAGCGCTCTGCAGTGGGACAAGGAGGACTGCGCGGCTGTCGGGCTCGTGAAGTTCGACCTGCTCGGCCTCGGGATGCTCGAGGCGCTGCACCGTTGCGTCGACCTGGTGCGCGACGCACACGGGGTGCACGTGGACCTGGCGCTCGTACCCCAGGAGGACGCCGTCTACGACATGTTGTGCTTGGCCGACACCGTGGGCGTCTTCCAGGTGGAGAGCCGCGCCCAGATGGCGACCCTGCCGCGTATCGAGCCGAGATGTTTCAGCGACCTGGTCGTGGAGGTTGCGATCATCCGTCCCGGTCCAATCCAAGGGGGATCGGTGCATCCCTACATCCGCCGGCGCCGCGGTCTCGAGGCCCCCGATCCACCGCACCCCCTACTCGAAAAGGCCCTGCACAAGACGTTGGGGGTCCCTCTGTACCAGGAGCAGTTGATGCAGATGGCCATCGACGCGGCCGGATTCACACCCGCAGAGGCGGACCAGTTGCGTCAGGCGATGGGCGCCAAGCGCTCAGGAGAGCGGATGGCCAAGCTGCGCGAACGCCTGTTCTCGGGCATGGCCGAGCACGGGATCACGGGTGAGGCGGCAGAGGAGATCTTCACCAAGCTGGCGGCCTTCGCCAATTTCGGGTTCCCCGAGAGCCACGCCGTGTCGTTCGCATACCTCGTGTACTCGAGCGCCTGGCTCAAGCTGCACTACCCGGCTGCATTCTGCGCAGCTCTGCTCAATTCGCAGCCCATGGGGTTCTGGTCTCCGCAGACCCTCGTCGCCGACGCCAAGCGGCACGGCGTCGTCGTGGAGCGCCCACACGTGAACTCCTCGGAGGCGGGCGCCTCTTTGGACTGGGGGGACAAAGGGCCGTCGGGGGGCCCACTCGGTGCTCCGGTACGTCAGCCGTCGGTACGTCTGGGTCTCGGCTCGGTGCGCTCGGTCGGCACGGAGACCGCCGAGCGGATCGCCGCAGGTCGCCCCTTCGACTCGGTCGAGGACCTCGTGAGGCGCGCCGGAGGTGGCCAGACAGCAGCTCGAAGCACTCGCGACCGCTGGGGCGCTCGCGGGGTTGGCGTCCCGCGGGACTGCGAGTGACGCTGCGGGCACGGGCTGCGCGATAGCGGCGTACCGGACGACAGAAGGAAACAGCTGTGGGCCGCGGGCCCCGTCGCCCAAGCCACCTCGGACCGTCTGCCGGGTCTGGTCGTGGGGGCCGACGCCCCCCCGCTACCGGAGCTGGGCGCTCTCGACGAGGCCGAGGCCGACCTGTGGGCCACAGGGCTCACGGTCGGGCCGACGGCGGTGGAGCTCGCACGCCCGAAGCTCGATGCGCTCGGGGTGGTGCCTGCGGGCCTGCTTGCCGACATGCCGATGCCGCAAGACGATCCGTCGGCCGCGAGGGCCGACAGCGGCAGGCAGGCGGGCCCGAGGGTGCTCGTGGCGGGAGTGGTCACCCACCGCCAGAGACCCGAGAGCGCAAAAGGAGCCGTCTTTTTGAACCTCGAGGACGAGACGGGGCTCGTGAACGTCATCTGCTCGCCCGGGGCGTGGGTCCGCTGGCGCGAGGTCGCACGCGGCTCCCCGGCGTTGCTCGTGAGGGGCCGTCTCGAACGTGTCGAGGGATCGACGAACGTGGTCGCCGAGACGTTCACAAGGTTGGATCTCGGGGACTCGACGGTCCCTGCATCTCGCGACTTCAGATAGCTCTCGTGTCCCGGCACCGGGTCGTCTGGTCCCCGGTGGTCCTGGCGCGGCAAGATCGACCCGGTGGCAACAGGCCTTTTCGCATCCCGGCTCTTCTTCTCGGTGGCGACGCCCACCGTTCACCTGGGCAAACTGCTCACCGGATGGCAGACGAACACGCTCTCACTCGTCGTTCTCGCCCTCGACATCTGCGTGGCCGGCGCTTACCTGATGGGTGTCAGGCGGCTTGCGGCAAAAGGGCGGCAATGGTCGCGATGGAGGACCGCGTCTTTCCTCGGCGGAGCGGTCGTGGTCGTCGTGGCCTTCAACTCCGGGCTGGCGGGCTACGCGACCTCGGTCTTCTACGTAAGAGCAGTGCAGCACGTGCTCTACATGAACGCCGCCCCAATCCTGTGGGCGCTCGGAGCCCCCATGACTCTCTGGTTGCAGGCGAGCGCGCGGTCCCTGCAGGGATTCCTCCTCCGGGTCCTTCACAGCAGGACCTTCGAGATCCTCACCTTCCCGGCGCTCGTCGCTGCCCTGTCCTACGCGTTGATGCTCGTCTACTTCCTGTCGAGCTTCTACACGTTCTCCGAGCAGCACCCAGTCGTCCTCGGTGTCACGAACGTCGTGTTCCTCCTCGCCGGTTCCCTCTACTGGTGGCCGGTGGTCGGGCTCGACCCGTCGCGCTGGAAGCTCTCGTTCCCCGCCAGGCTCGGCTACCTCGCCACCGGCATACCCGTCACGACCTTCCTCGGGCTCGGGCTCGTGAGCGCCAGGTACTCGATCGACCCGGCGATCTACACGTTGTCAGGCACCCAGTCCGGAGGCGGGGCTCTTTGGGTGCTGAGCGAGCTGTTCACACTCACCGCGATGGGGTGCGTGCTTCTCCAGCTGATGCACACAGAAGAGCGCGCTGCCGCGCGATATGACCGCAGGATGGCCCACGAGGAGGCGAACCTCGAACGCGAAGCCCTGCTGGCCGAAGAGAGAGCGCCCCGAGGAGCGTAGGGTTCGTCCGTGGCGATCGTCGTGGTCGACGACCAGGGAAAGGCAGGACACGAGGCGGCCGCAGACGAGATCCGCGAGAAGCTCCTCGCGGGTGACTTCGTCTGGGTGGACGTTGCGGAGCCCGACCGCCAGGACCACGAGCTGCTCTGCTCGACCTTCGGTATAGAAGAGGAGGACACCACAGAGGCCTTGAGGATGCATCAGAGGCCGAGGATCGTGGACCTGAGCGACGGGCTCGCCATGGTCGTCCTGTACGGCGTGACCGAGAAGCGGAGAGCCCCAGTCGAGCTCCACGTCCTGGTCTCCGAGCGATTCGTCGTGACGATCCACGACGCGGCCATCTCAGGGCTTGCAGCCGTGCAGAGCCGCCACCGGCTCCACGAGAAGGACAAGCCCGTCGCCGCGCTCGTCGTGGTCCACAAGGTCCTGGACTCCATCGCGGACGGCTACTTCCCGCGGCTCTCGAAGATCGACGACGAGATCGACAAGGTCGAAGAGGGGATCTTCGAGAACCCGACCGACGAGCAGCTCCAGGAGCTGTTCGCCATGAAGCGCGACCTGATCGCGATGCGCAAGGTCGTGACGCCGATGCGCGACATGCTCGGCGCCGTGTTCACCGGGGTGGTCGAACTTCCGGGATTCACCGCCGAGACGTCCGGCTGGCTGCGTGACGCTTACGACCACATGATCCGAATCTCCGACCTGGTCGACAGCTACCGGGATCTTCTGACCGGGGCCATGGACGTATACCTGTCGACGGTGTCGAACAGGTTGAACAGCGTGATGAAGCAGCTGACCGTGATAGCCACGATCTTCCTGCCGCTCACGTTCGTGACCGGGTTCTTCGGCCAGAACTTCTCGTTGCTGCTCAGATGGATCGGTGGTACCTGGACGTTCTGGGTCTTCGCGATCGGTGTCGAGGCAGCGATCGTGCTCGGGATGATGTGGCTATTCCGCCGCCGGAAGTGGATCTGAGCAATGGATCTGAGCAGGGAGGACGAGGCGATATGAGCACGTTTCCGTACGAAGATCGCTTCGAGGTGAACCGGCGCCTGCCCGCCGAGGGACGGTCGCGCGGCGAGATCCTCTCCGAGCTGCACGAGATCGCTAAGTCCGAGGACGCCTTCTGGGAGACGGGCAAGTGCTCGGGCACCATGTACTGCGGTGACCACGAGCACTACGAGTACCTGACCGAAGCCTTCGGGTTGTTCGCGCACGTGAACGCCCTGCAGCGCGACATGTGCCCGAGCGCGACCAAGTTCGAGGCCGAGATCATCTCCATGACCCTCGACCTGTTCCACTCGGAGGCCGTCTCCGGAACGGAGCCGGCGGGACTCGTGACGACCGGCGGAACAGGCAGCATCGCCCACGCGATGCTCGCCTACCGCGAGCACGGGCGCGACTCGAGGGGGATCGATCGCCCGAACGTCATCAAGCCCGAGACCGCACACCCCGCGTTCGACAAGGCCTGTCACCTCTTCGGCATCGAGCTGAAGCGAGCGCCTGTGGACCCGGAGTCCACCCAGGTGGACGTCCAGTGGGTAGCCGACCACATCGACGCCAGACACGGTCTGCGTCATCGGATCGGCGTGCAATTACGGGTACGGCACGATCGACCCGATCGAGGCGCTCTCAGACCTCGCGGTGCAGAGAGGCATCGGGCTGCATGTCGACGGCTGCCTCGGCGGGTTCATCCTGCCGTTCGGTCAAGAGCTCGGCCAGCCGGTCCCGGTGTTCGACTTCCGGCTACCCGGGGTGACGACCATCTCGGCAGACACCCACAAGTACGGCTACGCGTTGAAGGGGACCTCGGTGCTCAGCTTCAGGGACAAGGCGCTGCGCAACTCCCAGTACTTCTACCTGACCGACTGGAGCGGAGGTAAGTACTGCTCGCCCGGCATGGAGGGGTCCAGGTCTGCCGGATTGATCGCAGCCACATGGGCATCGATGGTCTATCTCGGCAGGGCGGGCTATCTGAGGTACGCCGCGGAGATATTCGCCACCGCCGCCAAGATGCTCGAGGCGGTCCGCTCCCACCCCGAGCTGCGGGTCATCGGCGACCCGACCTTCCTGTTCAGCTTCACCTCCGACGAGTTCGACATCTACCACGTGAACGACTTCATGCGAGGGCTCGGATGGCGCTTCAACGGCCAGCAATACCCGAACGCCCTTCACATGGCGGTGACACGGCCGCAGACCCAACCCGGCGTCGCAGAGGCCTTCGCCTCCGGACCTCGACTGAGGCGGTCGTCTATGCGAAGGAGCACGCCGACGAGGCCCCGAAGTCGGGCGCGATCTACGGCGGAGTGATCGGGGGGATGACGTCAGAGGCGGATTCGTTCATAAAGGCCGTGATGGCCGACATGATGGACGGCCAGCAGACGATCCCTGCATAGAACGGCACAGAGAACCGGCACAGACGAACCTGCATTGAGCTCCCGCCCCGATTGCGAGCCGCCCGACGACGAGCTGATCGAGTTCCTGACCGGGCTCGGAGCGACGCCACAGGACCTGCGCGGACGCGGCAAAGATGGGCCATCTGGGCGGGCTCGCCGGCGATCTGGTGCTCGCTCGCGGCGCCGAGATGAACCTCGGCGACCTGGCGCGAGCTCGGCGGGAGTGGAAGAGGACAAGGTCGTCTCGTTGTGGCGCGAGCTCGGAGTGCTTGCGGAGCCCGACGACGTCCGTTTCGGTGCCCGTGATCTGGAAGTGGTGCGCCTGCTTGGTCTCGGCGTCCGAGCTCGAAGTGGAGGGCGGCGAGCTTCTTCGGGTGATCGGAGCCTCGTTGTCGCGGATCGCGGACGCGGCAGTTGCTCTCTACGTGCAGAACGTGGATACCCGCGATCCGTCCGACCTCGACCAGATGGAGCGCGCACGCGACCTTGCCCGCACGATGGAGTTCGCGATCGGGATAGGCGACTTCGTCCTCGGGCCCGTTCTCGACCAGCACCTGCGCGATGCGATCGAGCGTCAGAGAACGACTCAGCGAGGAGTGAGCGACCGGAACGTCGCTCGCATGGCCATCGGGTTCGTGGACCTCGTCGGTTCGACCCAGGCGGCCAATCAGATGACGAGTCGCGAGCTGCTCGACAGGATCGGTCTGTTCGAGTCCCGCGCCTTCGACGTGGCGATCGAGCACGGAGGCCGCATCGTTAAGCACGTCGGCGACGAGGTCATGTTCATGGCGCTGAGCGGTGACGTCGGTTCTGAGGTCGCCCTCGCCATGACCGAGCAGTTCACAGCCGCAGGCATCCAGCCGCGAGGTGGGTTGGCTTTCGGCGAGGTGATCATGCATCACGGGGACTACTACGGCCCCGTCGTGAACCTCGCGTCGCGGCTAACCGACCAGGCCGTGCCCGGCGAGGTTCTCGTCGACTCGGCCTTGCGCTGCCGCATCTGTGGAGACCGACATCTGCTTCGAGCCGGCAGGCAGGCGTCAGCTGAAGGGCTTCGACGAGCCCGTCTCGGTTTTCGCTCTGTCCCGTAGCTCCTCGGCCCCCGACTGACCGACCGGCTGAAGGCCGAGCTGAAGGCCGAGCTGAAGGCAAAGGGTCGGAGTCCAGCCGTCAGCGCCCCAAGGCGTTATCGGCGATGGGCGTAATTACGGGCAAGGTAGATGAGGGCGATGGTGATGCCACCGAAGAACCCACCGATCAAGCCTGCCTCCCACAGCGGACGCATAGGCGCTTGACGCTACTGGATCCGCTCGACGGTGCTGTGGGCCGGAGGTACGGAGAGTCGACCTTTGGATTTTGTTTTTGGAATTACGTAACAGTGACGTATACAACCGGGCCAGTTCAGGCCGAGACGGCTTCGGCCGCTTCGCGATCCGCCAGCTCGAGCAAGTCCACCGATACGCCCCGACGGGGAGCGATGATGTCGTCGATCAGGCCGTAGTCGCGCGCCTCGGTGGCCGTCATGAAGTAGTCGCGGTCGATGTCGCGCTCGACCTGCTCCGCCGGCTTGCCGCTGTGGTGGGCGATGATCTGCACCATCCGCCTCGTCGTGGACATCACCTCGCGCAAGTGGATCTCCATGTCGCGCGGAGCCCCCCGGTTCCTGCGGAGCCTTGGTGGATCATGATCTTGGCGCTCGGAAGAGCGAGACGCTTGCCCGGAGCACCTCCGCAGAGGATCATCGCCGCCGCAGACATCCCCATGCCCACGCAGATGGTCGACACCTCGGGCTTCACGTGCTGCATCACGTCGTAGATCGCCATCCCCGCGTAGGAGACGCCTCCGGGAGAGTTGATGTAGAGGTTGATGTCCTTGTCCGGGTCCTGGGCCTCGAGGTAGAGGATCTCGGCCACGATCAGGTTCGCGATCTGGTCGTCGACCTCCTGACCCAGAAAGACGATGCGCTCCTTCAGCAGGAGCGAGTAGATGTCGAAGGCCCGCTCGCCCCTCGACGACTGCTCGAGAACGGTCGGGATCACGGATTGCCGGATGTCTGGAATCGCTGTTGTGGTCGTCACGTCATGAATGATATCTCGAGTTTGCGATACCATTTGCGCGATGTCACCGACGCGGCAACGCCAGGCGAGCGAACGGCGTCACGACCCGGTCTTCCCGGGGTTCAAGGAGATGGCCGACAGGCGCAGGGCCCTGGCCGGCACGCTTGCGGCCCGCCGGACAGAGATCGGGCTGTCCCAGACAGAGGTGGCCGCCCGGATGGGGACCTCGCAATCTGCTGTTGCCAGGCTCGAGTCCGGAGACGCCGACGTGCGGCTGTCGACGCTCGATCGCTACGTGGCAGCCCTCGGCGAGCGGCTGGACTGGGGTTTCGAGCGTCCCGTCGCCGAGGCGTCGACCGCGAGACGAGGTCCCAAGCCGAAGACCGAAGTGAATCCGGATCGACGAGCTGGAATGCCGAAAGGGCACAGATGACGAGCATGCCGCAACCATCGAGCGACGAACCCGGGCGCATTGGGTTCAGGTGGCCGCCGAACGTCGACCCGCCGCCTACCGGTGCCGAGGGACCGACAAGCGCCGCGCCGAACCACTGGGAGCTCCGGTTGCGCGAGTCGATGCTCGCCAAGCGGATCGTGTCGGTACGCGGGGAACTGAACGAGACGCTCGCAGGGCAGGTCGCGCTCGAGCTGATGAGTCTCGACGCCTCAGGCGACGAGCACGTGACCCTGTATGTCGACAGCGGGGGCGGCACCGTCGAAGCGGCCTTCATCGTGATCGACGTGATCGACCTTCTCGGCGTCCCTGTGCAGGCAACGTGTCTCGGCAGCGCCGTTGGCCCGGCGGCAGCGGTGGTCGCCGTGGCGGACAGCCGCCTCTGCTGCACCGCACGCGAGGTTCCGCCTTTGCGAGCCGGTTTCAGAGGCGTACGGGAGCGCTAGCGACATGCGTCGTTTCGCAGATCAGCAGCGACTTCAGCTCGACCGATTCATCGCCAGGCTGGCCGAAGCGACGGGCCGCCCCGTCGAGCACGTGGAGGCAGACGTCTACGCGGGGCGCTTCCTCGACGCCGAAGAAGCGCTCGAATACGGGCTCGTGGACGAGATCTGGACTCCCACGCGGAACCACGACGGCCTCGATCGGGACCGAGGGCCGCTCGGCTTCCAGCCGCCGCGCCGCCCTCACCTGTCGGCGTACCAGGAGCCACCGCCACGTCGTGAGCCGTGACCACGCGAGACTCCAGGTGTGGACGAACGGCTCTCCGCACTCGCCCGTGAGCTCGGGACCGGCGGCCTGGTAACCGATCCCGACGTGATCGAGGGTTACCGCTTCGATCGCTCCAACTCGGACCAAGCTGGAAGCCCGCTCGCCGTGGTGCGGGCCGAGTCGACACGAGACGTGCAGCACACGCTTCGCTGGGCGTCGGAGCATCGTGTCCCGGTAGTTGCCCGAGGTGCGGGAACGGGCCTCGCCGGAGGGTCCCTCGCTGTCGACGGTTGCATCACACTGTCGACCGAACGGATGCGGAGCATCGAGATAGATCCGCTGGCCTCCGTGGCCGTCGCACAGCCCGGTGCCCTCAACGTCGAGGTCAAACAGGCGGCGAGGGAGCACGGGCTCTGGTACCCGCCCGACCCGTCGAGCTACGAGATCTGCTCCATCGGCGGCAACGTCGCGACCAATGCCGGTGGTCTGTGCTGCGTCAAGTACGGCGTGACCACCGACCACGTCCTCGGTCTGGAGGTCGTCCTAGCCGACGGAAGGGCCATACGGCTCGGAGGTCGAACGATCAAGGACGTGACCGGATACGACCTGAAACGCCTGTTCATCGGCAGTGAAGGAACGCTCGGGGTGGTCACCGAGGCGACACTGCGGTTGCGTCCACAACCCCCGCCTTCGGCCACCATGGTTGCCACCTTCCGCAGCCTCGAGGCGGCGGGCCGCGCCATTTCCGAGATAGCGGCGCGTTGGCGCCCGGCAGTGCTCGAGCTCATGGACCGTACGGCGGTATGCGCCGTCGAGGCGAGGCTGCACATGGGACTCGACGAGCATTGCGGGGCCCTTCTCATCGGGCGTTCCGATGCCGGAGGAAGCCGGGGGACTCAGGAGATGGAGGCGATGGTCGCCGCCTGTGTCGACGAGAGCGCGACCGAGGTCGTGTACACCGAAGACGAAGTTGAGGGTGAGCAATTCATGGCAGCTCGGCGCATGGCGATCCCGGCGGTCGAGCGAATGGGGACGGTCCTGATCGAAGATGTCGGTGTCCCCATCTCGCGTGTCGCGGACCTGGTTCACGGAATCTCCGCCGTCGCCGACGAGAACGACACGACGATCGCGACCATCGGGCACGCAGGAGACGGGAACTTCCATCCTCTGGTCGTGTTCGACCGTGAGGACCCGGCGGCGACGAAGAGGGCAGAGAACGCGTTCGGACGGGTCATGGATCTCGCTCTTTCGCTCGGGGGCGTGGTCACGGGAGAGCACGGAGTCGGAACTCTCAAGCTGCCTTGGGTGGCCGCGCAGCTCGGAACAGACGTCGTCGAGCTGTCGAGGCAGATCAAGGACGCACTCGACCCGCTCGGAATCCTCAATCCGGGAAAGGCTCTCTTATGATCATTCTGTGCCCATCACCCCCGACGACAAGAATTGGACGTGGGTGCTCGAGCGACCTTGCCCCGAATGCGGGTTCGATGCATCGAATTTCCCCTGCCACCAGGTCGCGTCCGCTCTGAGGGAGAACGCCTCTACATGGCCGATGCTGCTCGAGTCCCCACTTGCTCGGGTCCGGCCCTCGGAGCACCAGTGGTCGGCGCTCGAATACGCCTGCCACGTGCGCGACGTGTTCCGGCTCTTCGACAGGCGCCTCGTGCTGATGCTCGAACAAGACGATCCCCTGTTCGACAATTGGGACCAGGACGCCACGGCGGTAGCGGAAAAATACGACGAGCAGAATCCCGCGCAGGTGGTTTCAGACCTGCAGGATGCTGGCGCAGTGCTCGCAAGCCGCTTCGACTCGGTGCCCGCCGGCGCTTGGACGAGGACCGGTCGGCGCAGCGACGGTGCTTCGTTCAGCATCGACACGTTCTCGCGGTACCTGCTGCACGACCCGGTTCACCACGTCCACGACGTGAACGCCGGATTCGCAGAGCTTGCGCGGTCACGCCCGGGCTGAGCGGTCCCCAGATGACCGGGTCCTCAGCTGAACGGAACTGCGAGGTCGCAATCCGGAGCGCTGTCGGGCCCACGGGGCCCCGTCGCCTCGTAGCACCTGGCACGCCTCGATCGTCGAGCCTAGACTGACTGTATGGTCAATCAAGCGGCATCCACCCGTGCAACTGCCCCGCTTGACCCCGCCGCCTGGCCGCGTCCCTCGCGCCGTTCGGTCAGAGCACGATGCTCCCCCGCGACGCTTACGTGAGCGATGCGGTGTTCGCCTGGGAGCAACGCCATCTGCTCGAGGGCGGCTGGATGTGCATTGGGCGGAGCGAGCAGATGGCCAGGCCCAACGATCAGCGAGCGGTATCCGTGGGACGGGCAGGCGTGTTCTTGATGCGCGACCAGCAAGGAGTGCTCCGGTGCTTCGCCAACGCGTGCAGGCACAGGGGTCACGAGCTCCTGCCCTGCGGCGCGGAGACGGTGAACCGCCCGATCGTGGTGTGCCCTTATCACGCATGGTCCTACCAGCTCGACGGATCGTTGCGCATGACGCCGGGTTTCGACTCGGAACACTTCGACGCCTCGACCCACGGGCTGGTGCAACTCCCCTGTCAGGAGTGGCACGGCTGGATCTTCGTCGACGCATCCGGGGAGGCGCCGCCCATCGAGAGCCATCTGGCCGGGCTCGAAGCACTGGTAGCGCCATACGAGCCCGAACGTCTTGTCACGATGGGCCGCCACGAGTACGTGGTTAACGCCAACTGGAAGATCCTGAACGAGAACTATCAGGAGTGCTACCACTGCCCGATGATCCACCCCGAGCTCTGCAACGCGAGCCCTCCTAAGAGCGGCGCGAATTACTTCGCATCCGGGCGAGGGAGCATGGGTCGGGGGGTGGATGGAGCTTCGCGACGACATGGAGACGATGTCGCTCGACGGCAAGTCGTCTGCGAACGTCTTTCGGGGTCTTAGCGGTGAGGCGGTGCGTCACGTCGAATATCTGGCCGTGTTCCCTAACCTGCTAATGAGCCTGCACCCCGATTACGTGATGACACACCTCCTCACACCTCTCGGTCCTGACCGGACCCGTATCGAGTGCACGTGGGCATTCGCGCCCGAAGACGCCGGGCGAGATGTGTTCGATCCAGCTTTCGCCGTCGACTTCTGGGACATCACGAACCGTCAGGACTGGTTGGCCTGCGAGTCAGTGCAGCGAGGCCTTTCGTCGCCGCGGGCGATACCCGGGCCGATGTCAGCCGACGAAGACGGGGTCTACCAGTTCGTGACGATGGTGGCGCGCGCGTATTCGGGGATGCCTGTGGAGAACGGGGCCCTGCCTGTCAGCTGATGCGGCTCCTTCTTCACACGAGGCTCCGGGCTCCACGTTTTGCGAGCTGCTCGGAGATGATCGTCCGCTGTATCTCGCTCGTGCCCTCCCAGATCCGCTCCACCCTGAGCTCGCGCCAGAACCGCTCGGCGACGTTCTCGCGCATGTAGCCTCGCCCGCCGAATATCTGCAGTGCGCGGTCGGCGACCCGGCCGGCCATCTCCGACGCGTACAGCTTGGCCATCGAGGCGTGCGCGTGCTGCACCTTGGTGTCCGCGCCTTCGTCGACAGCGATAGCGGCGGCGTAGAGCATGGAACGTGCTGCGAACAACTCGGTGAGGCTGTCCGCGAGCATCGCCTGGATGAGCTGATGCTCGACGATCGGCCGAGCAGAGGCGACGCGCAACTTGGCGAACGCGGTCGCCTCCTCGATGAGACGTTCGGCCGCACCTAGGCAGCGCGCCGCCACCATGAACCGCTCGAACCTGAACCATTCGTAGGCGAAGGCCATTCCGCCCCCCTCCTCGCCCACAAGGTGGGATGCCGGGCACGCGCACGCCATCGAACGCGAGGATCGGATGGTGATGGTTGATGGTGTGCGTGTAGGCAGGAGTCCTCACCACACTCAGACCGGGCGTCGGGATGTCGAAGATGAACATCGCGTGCTCGCCGGCATGCGGGACCTTCGGTGAGCTTCGCCTGGAAGAAGCCCCAAGTCGCTTCGTTGTACGAAGTGACGTGCCACTTGACGCCGTCGAGCACGTACTCGTCTGCTTCGCGCCGGGCCGTCGCCTCGATGGCGTCGACGTCGCTGCCCGCACCCTCCTCGGTTATCGCGTAACACTCGACTCCCTCGCCGACGACCGTCGGGCGCAACCATCGTTCGATCTGATACTCCGTCGCCACAGGGACGAACCACGAAGGCGGAGTCGAGAGCATCCACGCCAAGGGCGTTCGTGACCCGGCCGACCTGCTCTTGCACGAGCACCTGCTGGAGCATCGTGCAACCACCACCGCCGAGCTCCGCCGGCATGTTGGTCGCCATCAGGCCGAGCTCGCGTGCCTCGGACCGAGACCTGCGTCGACGTCGTCGGGGAGGTTCCCCCCGTTCATCTCGGCTTCAACCTCGTAAGGGATCAGGCTGTCGACGAACCCGCGCGCCCGAGCCTGCAGCTCGAGGTCCATCCTCGGACAGCCCGTACATACCTGCCTCCGTTCGACGCCGACCACTGATGTTTGACTGACCGTTCAGTTTATGCGAGGGTCGGATCGTGCGCATGGAAGGGCCTGCGCGATCGCGGGGTCGAGGTGGCGGGCGCCGGTGACTGAACGATACGGGCGACGCTGCAGACGTGGTGGTGGTCGGGGGCGGGACCGTCGGTGGGTGGTGTGCCGCCTTCCTAGCGCTGGCGGGCGTGGGGAGGGTGGTCGTCGTCGAGAAGTCGCTGCTCGGCCGAGGGGCAAGCAGCCGAGCCGCCGGGATGGTGCGAGCGCAAGGAGGGACGCAGATCGCAGTCAAGCTCGGCATGTGGTCGATCGACTTCTACCGTCGCCAGCACGAGGAGTTCGGCATCGACTCCGGATTCGTGCGAACAGGGATATTTCATGCCGGCGTTCGACGAGGACGAGGTGACCGCAGGTCGCGACGAACGGGTCGAGATGCAGCGTTCGCTCGGCGTCGACGTCGAGTGGATCGGGTCAGAAGAGGCCGAGAAGCGCAACCCACAGATTGGCCGAAGGCATCTGCCTCGGAGGGAGCTTCGCGAGCCGGCGACGGATACATCGACCCGCCGCGCAACGTTCTCGCATACGCACGTGTGCTCCAGCGTCAGGATGTCGACGTCCGCGAGGGCGTCGGGTTCCTCGGCCTGAAGGTCTCCGCGGGACGGGTGACCGGGAATCGAGACGACAAAAGGGAGTCATCAATACCGAGCGCGTCGTGCTCACCGGCGGCCCCGACCTGGCGGCCGTCGGGCCGGGCGGCCGGCATTCGATACCTGCCGGCGGAGCGCGCCATCAGGTAGCAGTCACGGCACCGTGTCCGGAGCTGTCGCCCGAACGCGACCCGATGGTCTTCGACGTGGGTGCCGGGCTTTACTGGAGACCCGAGGACGGGGGCCTCCTGTTCGGGATGAGCAACCCCGAAGAGCTCCCGGGCGTCGGCGCATTCTGTCGACTGGGGTTACCTGGAGCACATGCGCGAACGCCTGGGCTACCTCTTCCCGGGTACGCGGGGCCTGGCACTGAGGCGCGTCTGGGCGGCAACCATCGACTTCACGCCCGACCATCTGCCCATAATCGGTCAAGCGGCGAATGCCGGAGGTGACGACGGCACCGAAGGCGCTGTGGTCGCCTCCGCCGGGAGGCCACGGGATGATGTGGGGACCCGCGGTCGCCCGTGCCGCGGCCGACCTGTCGATGAACGGATCGACCGAGGTCGTCGACGTCACGGATCTCGGCCTCGACCGCTTCGACGCGGACGGTCGGAGCAGGCTCGCCCCCGACCCGATCGCCCTTCCGTTCCCCGAAAGAACCTCTAAGTGAGCTTTTGGGCCCCGGAGACGACGAGTGCGTCAAGTGCGACGGCTCCCGTCGGCCCGCACCTGAGGGGTTCACGTCGAGTGCCTCGATTGCTCCTCCCAGCTCGGCGGCAAGCTGCGAGACAGACTCGACTGCCCGGACCACGGCGTCGATATCACAAGGCTCTTCACCGCGGATCCCGCTGAGCAACCCGCGCACCCCCAGCCCGTCGAGCATGCGAAATGCGCGCTCCGAGTCGATCGGAGGCAGACCCACGGACCGGTCATGCATCAGTTCCACCAAGAGTCCGCCCGCTCCCAGCACGACGATCGGGCCGAGCCCGGGATCGCGGACGATCCCCAAGGCCAACTCGACGCCGTCTGGTATCCACTCGGCCACGAGCACTTCGCTGCCGAGCCGCTCTGCAAGGTCGTCATAGGCGAGAACGACATCGTCGAGGGTTGCGAGGCCGACCACCACCCCACCGACGTCTGACTTGTGCGCGATGCCCGCGACGTCGGTCTTGAGCACGACCGGAAGTCCCAGAGCCTCGGCGTGTCGCAACTGCCTCCTCCCGGCTCGTCGCCCGTGAACGGCCGCGGTCACGCGGATCCCGTAGTCGGCGACGAGCGCGAGGGATTCGGCCCCGGTCAAAGGACCCGCACCGAGACGCGCCAGACCAGCGTTGGCTTCGCCGGTCAGTCGATCTGATGGCGCTCGGCACCCGCGCATCGCGAACGCTTCTCGCCACTCGATCATGTGGCGCAATGCGAGCATCCCCGACCTGGTTCCTTCGAGCACCGGGATGCCCGCGGCTCTCAAACGATCCGCTGCCGCCGGGTCGATGGCGCGATCGAAGGTTGGACAGCAGCGCAACCGGCTTGGCCGTGCACCGGTGCGCATCCAAGAGGGCCTTCTCGTAGGAATCGTCCCCGTCGTACTCGAAGACGAGGTCGACGCAGAGCGCCACCACGTCGGTTTCGGGGTCCTCGGCGAGAACGGTGAGAGACCCGCCGAACCTTTCGGCCGTCTCGGAGCCGGTGCCCCACAAGTCGAGGGGGTTCGCGGGCTCGAGACCGGGATCGAGGAAAGCTGCGAGTCGCTGCTCGGTATCGGGCGAGATGGAAGCGAATCGAAGTGACAGATCGGACGCGACGTCGACCGCCAGAGCGCGCTCGGCACCCGAGTCGTGGACAGTGGCGATCCCCCCGCCTCGCGCTGGGTCGCGGCCCCGGCCTCCTGTTTGCGCAGAACAGCTCCAGGGTGTCCGTCATCTCGTCGAGATCGCGTGTCCGGATCACCCCGTGCGCGTCGAACAACGCCTCCCATGCCGCATCGTCGCCGGCGAGCGCGCCCGAATGGGCGGCGACCATCGCCTTTCCCGCCTCCGAGCGCCCGACCGTTAGAGCGACGACCACCACGTCGTCGCGCGGCCGCGCGCTCGAGCGCACGCCGGAGCGCAGCCGGTTCGCGCATCGTCTCGAGGATCAGGGCGACCACCCTCGTCCCCGGGATCCCGACGGCGTAGTCGAGATACGACGCCGCCGAGGTGACGAGCTCCTGGCCCGAGGAGACCGCCACCGTCCAACCGAAGCGCCGATTGCGTGCGCAGCATCGCCGAGAATGCGGAACCTGAGCAGCTGACCAAGGCGATCGGACCGGGAGGGATCGGGATCAGGTTCCACGTATCCGATGGCCCGAAGACCGTGCGTGCGACGTTCACGAATCCCATGCAGCCGGCGCCGCAAAGCGCCATGCCCGCGTCCGTAGCGATCGAGGCGATGCGTCTCCCGGAGCGACCTGCCGTGCACCCGATCGAGGACTCGAAAGCACTGCCGAAGATGACCGCGGAACGGTCACCTCGCTTGGCGCGCTCTGTCATCTCGGCCTCGAGGGAGGAGTCAGGGACTCCCAGGAGCACGAGGTCGACCGGACCAGGGATCTCGTCGAGCGACGCCACGCAAGGCCGGTCGCCGATGCTCGAGTAGCGCGGGTTGACGAGATGGATCTCCGGACCGGCTCGGGCTCTTCGAGACCTCGTCGACCATCCTGCGGCCGAACGCTGCCTGGGCGCGGGCTCGCTCCGACCAACGCGACGCTCTTCGCCTCGAGCATCGCCTCGAGGCGCCGGGCGCGTGGCGCACTCGGGCGATCACCCGCGATGCAGCAGCTGCCGAACGCGCGTGCGCCGCTCGGCGCGGGCGCGGTCGGCGAGGGCGGCCCTTGCCGCCTGCCAGCCCGGGATCCCGCACACTCCTCCGCCGCCGTGGGTCGCGGAGCTCCCGTAGTAGAGGCCCGCCACGGGTGTCCGGTAGTCGGCGAAGCCCGGTGCGGGCCTCATGTGGAAGAGCTGCTCCAACGAGAGCTCCCCGTGGAAGATGTTCCCGCCGATCAGGCCGTACTCGTGCTCCATCTCGTAGGGCCCGACGACGTCACGGTGCAGGATCGCGCCCTTCAAGTTCGGCGCAAGCTCGTTGTAGCAGTCGATCATCCTGTCCGCGTACGCCTCGAGCTCGTCTTGGTGGGGCTCTTCGTTCCAGTCCGCCGGCACCCACTGGGTGAACAGCGACATGTTGTGGATCCCCTCGGGGCACAGCGTCCGGTCGAACGTCGTCGGGATCACGCCGTCACTGAACGGACGCAACGCCGGACGGCCTTCGCGGGCATCCTGGAATGCGCGCTCGATGTACTCCATCGACGGCGCCATCTCGACGGATCCCGTGTGGTGCTCGGCGAGCTCGGTTCCCGGGTCGGCGATGAAGTCGGGCAGTTCGCCGAGCGCGAGGTTGATCTTGACCACGCCGCTTCTGGTCTTCCAGTTCTCGATGTCGTGCACGAAGTCGTCGGGGAGCTCGCTCGCGCCGACATGATCCAAGAAGGCCGTCTTCGGGTGGAGAGTCGAGACGACGACAGGTGCGTGGATCTCCTCGCCGGTCTCGAGCACCGCTCCGCGGACCTGGCCACCTCGTGACCAGCAAGCTGGCTGACGCCTGCACCGGTGCGTATCTCGGCACCGAAGCTGAGAGCCGACTTCTTGATGGCGTCCGCGACGGCGCCCATTCCTCCTTCGGGGAAGCCCCAGTTGCCGAGATGCCCGTCACCCACGTCACCGATGGAGTGGTGGGCCATCACGTAGGCGGTGCCCGGCTCGTAGGGCCCCGCCCAGGTCCCGATGACACCGTTCACCGCCATCGCCGACTTCACCTGAGGCGACTCGAACCAGTCGTCGAGAAGGTCGGCGATGCTCATGGTCATGAGCCGCGTCACGTCGCCGACGGTCTTCACGTTGATCCCGCGGTTCTGCCACACGAGCTTCAGCAGCTCGATCACGTCCGACGGACGCTTGGACCCGATGTTGGGCGGGACAGTGAGAAGCAACGGACCGAGCACGTCCGCGAGACCGCTCAACCACGCGTCCCATTTGGGCATCGCCTCGGCGTCGGACTTCGACCACTTTGCGATCTCCTCGTAGTTGCGCTTCGCGTCGTCGGCGAAGATCTTGATCGAGCCGCCGTCGGGGAACGCCTGGTAGTAGGGGCCCATCGGGAACACCTTGTAGCCGTGACGCTCGAGGTCGAGATCCTTGATGATCGTCGGCGGCATGAGGCTCATCACGTAAGACAGCCGCGTCACCTTCACGTCGGGAGCGTCGTCCCACGGCGACTCCGTGGTCGCCGCGCCTCCGGTCTTCGCACGGCGCTCGAGCACGACAGTGCGAGCACCCGATCGAGCCAGGTAGGCCGCCGCAACCAGCCCGTTGTGGCCTCCGCCAACCACGATCGCGTCGTAGTCCGAGCTCATGTGCATTCGCTCCTCTTTGATCTGGTCTCGGGGCGACCGGGTACGCATGACCCGCCTGCTTCGACTCCGGCCCGTCGGCGGGCCAGCGGTCAAGCGCCTCGCTCGTCCGTAAGGCATGTTTGACTGATCGTTCAGTCTATGTGCCTGATACGGTGTCGACAACTGTTGGGATCGCAGCCGGCGGCGGCGGCCGACGGGCAGCGTCCGAGCGCCGAGACAGGAGACGATGACGGGGTGAGCCTTCCGGAAGGCGCGCCAAGCGAGCAGGACGATCGGCGAGAGCAGATCCTCCGGTCGGCCCTGGACGTCATCTCCGAGCGCGGCTTTCCCGACACCCGCATAGCCGACGTGGCCGAGCGTGTCGGCGTGAGCCCCGCGCTCGTCATCTACTACTTCAAGACCAAGGACCGCCTCCTCACAGAGGCGATGCGCCACGCCGAGGACGCCTGGTACGAGAACGGATCGCGACGACTGGCAGAGCACGACACCGCGGCCGGCAGGCTGGAGGAGCTCGTGGCGATGTCCACCCTCCCCGAGCTCGAGGACGAATCAGGCGAGACGTGGGCCATCTGGCTGGACCTGTGGGCGCAGTCCGTTCGAAATCGCGGGGTCGGCGGAGGTCCGCCAGGAATTCGACGAGCACTGGCGCGAGACGATCCGCTCGATAGTGCGCGACGGGTGCGCTGGCGGGCGAGTTCCAGCAGCTCGACGTGGAAGACTTCACGATTGCGCCTTTCGGCGATGCTCGACGGCTTCGCCATCCAGATCGCCCTCACGGACCCCGCCGTCGACGGCGAGCTCGCCTTCCGGACCTCGATGAGATTCTGCTCCGACCGGCTCGGCTTCGAATGGCCGGCTCCGAAGCGCAAGCGATCGCAACCGGTGCATCCAACCTGTCGGGGCGCTCGACATCGCGGGGTGCCGCGGAATCCCGCCCTGCGCGGGCGTAGCCTGGGCCCCGGACGAGCTGCAGCGCAGAAACCAGAGGGAGGTCGCCGGTGCCGCCAGGCCAAGTCGAGCTAGTCGGCCTCACGAAGCGGTTCGCCGACCTCGTCGCGGTGGACGACCTGACGCTCGAGATACACGCCGGTGAGTTCTTCTCGCTGCTCGGGCCTTCGGGATGCGGCAAGACGACCACCCTCCGGCTCGTGGCCGGGTTCGAGGAACCGACCGCCGGCAGGATAATGCTCGACGGCGTCGACGTCGCGCGGCTTCCACCCAACAAACGCAACGTCAACACGGTGTTCCAGAGCTACGCGTTGTTCCCTTTCCTCGACGTCGCCGGCAATGTCGCATTCGGGCTCAAGTACCAGTCCCTCGACAAATCGGAGATCAAAAAGCGCGTCGGCGAGATGCTCGAGCTGGTACAGCTCTCCGGCTACGAGAAGCGCCGCGTCAACCAGCTGTCGGGAGGCCAGCAGCAGACGCGTTGCCCTCGCACGAGCGCTCGTGCTGCATCCGGCGGTCCTGCTTCTCGACGAGCCGCTCGGGGCACTCGACGCAAAGCTCAGGCGCACGCTCCAAGTCGAGCTGAAGGCGATCCAGGAACGCGTCGGCATCACTTTCCTCTACGTGACCCACGACCAGGAAGAGGCGCTCACGATGTCCGACCGCCTGGCGGTGATGACAGGTGGCCGTTTCGCTCAGATCGGCACGCCGAGGGTCCTCTACGAGGAGCCGGCAGACGCATATGTCGCCGACTTCCTCGGAGTCTCGAACCTGATGGACGCAGACGTCGTCCACGCGGGCGTTGCCGCCTCCGACTCTGGGGCGGGCGCCACCGCGGCACGACCGTGCAGGCTCCGCATCGGGGACTTCGAGATCGAAGCCGGCTGCGGGTCGGTGGCTTCGGTCGGCGCAGTTCGCCTGGCCATAAGGCCCGAGAGAGTACAGCTCGAGGAATACGGGACGACCGGACAGAACCGGCGTGCCTGCAATGGTGGAGCGTCTCGTGTTTCTCGGATCGGCCACCCAGGTATTCGTACGCCTGGCTCCGGGCGCGTTGCTGCAAGCTCTGGTCCACAACGACGGGCAGGCACTCCCCTACTCCCAGGGAACGCCGCTCAGCGTCCAGTTGCCCTCCGACGCGCTGCGCGTGCTGGTTGCCGGGGACCCGAAAGCCGGTGAAAAGCCTGGCGAGGTGCTACGCAGCGACCGACACCAAGGACCCGGAGCCACACAAGGCGTTCCGGAGCACCGACCCCCACACGAGGCGGTCGACGATCAAATGAGCGCCGCGTCCAATTGAGACGGAGCTTGTCTCACATGCCGGCGATGCTCTCGAGCGCGGCGACGTTTCCTCCCCGCTCACCTCGGGTCAAGAACCTGTAGGCCAGGTACCCGAGCACGGCGACAACCAGCGAGAACACGAGCATCAAGGTCGCGAGCGCGTTCAGGGCGGGCCCGGCGAGCCCGCCGTGGACGTTCGAGTAGATCAACACGGACATCGGCTGCGTCCCTGCCGAGGAGGACAACTGCTCGACGATGACGAAGTCGTCGATCACGCCCGCAAAGACGAGAACAGCGCTTGCGAAGATGGCAGGCATCAACATCGGGAGCAGGACGCGACGTATCGCCCCGAGTCGCGAGCAACCCAGGTCGGCCGCGGCCTCCTCGTATGACTTCCCGATGCCCACCAGACGCGCCCGGACGATGATCGCCGGCCAGCTGATGTTCCAGACGACGAGCGCGGCCACCTCGGCCGTCGTCCCGAGGCTCACGAAGGTGAACAGCTGGGTGAACACGAACATGAGCGCGACCGCGAGCAGGAGCTCGGGCACGACGAACGAGAAGATCATCACGAAGTTGAGCCCCGAGGCAGTGCGCGTCCTCCAGCGGTCGATTCCGATGGCAAAGCCGACACCGATCGGGACCGTGATGACCGTCGTGAGCACCGACAGCCTGAGGGTCTGGATCACCGCCTGGTGGAGCTGGGGATCGTGCCACACCGAATTGACGGGGTCCGTCAAGTACCAACGCCACGAGAAGCCCTGCCAGGCGCTCTGCGACTTGCCGTTGTTGAACGAGAAGAGCACCGCGATCCCGATCGGCAGGATCGACCACGCGACGTAGAGCCATGTGAACCCCTCTAGGAACCATGGATGGCGCCACGGCCTTGCCCGCGGCATGAAGCCGGCAATGTCTTTCGACGGGAGCGGGGATTCCGGCGGAGGGCTCGCGGTGCCTCGTTCGATGACCGCTGTGCCCATCAGGCGTTCGCCTTGCTTGCCCGGGCGGTCGAGATCACGTAGTAGATCATCGGGATGAGCAGCAGCACGAACAGCATGAGCGAGAGCGCAGCACCTTCTCCCTGCTGGCTCGCCGTCTGGAGCTGGCCTTCTATGACGTTCCCGATCATCGTCGTGTTCGGTGTCGCGGACAGCAGCTGATTGGTGAAGTAGTCGCCGACCATCGGAAGCGCCGTGATGAACATGCCGGCAAGGATCGTTTGGCGGCTGAGAGGCAGCGTGACCCTGAAGAAGGTGCGCACACGCCCGAGACCGAGATCACGCGAGGCCTCGAGCAAGCGCGAGTCGATGCGGTCGAGCCCCGCATACAGGACGATGATCAGATAGGGGATGTACCCGTAGACGAGCCCGAAGATGACGGTCGCCGCCTGGCCCCCCAGCCAGTCGACCGGGTGGCTCGTGATGTGCAGGTCCAACAGCACCCGGTCCACGTATCCGCCGGGCGACAGAAGATCGATCCACGCAAGCATGCGCATCATGTAGCTAACCCAGAACGGTGCGATCAGCAGCACCAGGAAGAGCGTCTTTCGCCGGCCTCCGAACCGCGTGACGAAATAGGCGACCGGATAGGAGATGACCAGGCAGAGCAAGAGATGCGATCGCCGTGTACACCACCGTTCGAAGTAGAGGCGGGCCTATGTAAGAGCCGCGTTCCCACAAGGTCTTGCCACGCCTGCACGAAGTTGGCGTTCGACCACTGAAGCGGATTCCAGACCGGTATGGGCGACTGGAAGATCGGGTCGACGCGGCCCGCGGCGACAGCGAGGACGACAAAGAACGGAAGGACGAACAGCAGGAGGAGCCATGCCGCACCCGGCGCCGCCAGGGCTATCCAGAGCCACCGGGGCCGCCTTGTTCGCGAGAGCCTTGCGCCAGGAGCGCTTCCCGACGTCCGCCACCCGGCACCGACGTCTCCCCGATCGCCATGCCAGGCTCGCTACAGGCCGCCGGAGAACTCGTTCCAGGACCTCTGCCACTCGGCATCGACCGTCGGCGCCAGCTCGAGCTCGCTGACTCCACGCTGGAAGTACGACTCGAGCACCACGGTCGACTCCAGGCTCGGAGGCAGGATCTGCTCGGCGATCAGCTTCTGGGGAGTTACGCCGGTGAGAGGCTGCATGTAGCCGTTGAAACTGATGTTCTCGAGCGCGTTGTCCAGGTCGAGCAGATAGTTCAAGAACAAGTGGGCGAGGACCGGATTCTTGCCGGACTTGAGGACGACCATCGTGTCGTTGGCGACCGGTCCCTTGCCGTCCGAAGGGAACCAGTAGCTCACGACCTCGACGGGAGTGCCCTTAGGCAGGTAGGACTCCGCCGCAGCCATGTCCCCCGACCAGGCGTGGTGGATCCAGGTCCTGCCGTCGGGTACGTCGGTGTAGTCGTTGTTGTCGATCTTCACATTGGTCAGCTCTTCAGGTTGTCGAGACTCTGCTTCGCCGCATTATCTGTGCCGTGGAAGTGGTGTTGAGGTCGAACACGCCGTTCTTCATGAGACCGAGGCTGAGGCCCTCGCGATAGTCGTCCAGGACGGCGACCCTCCCCTTGTACTGCGACTGCCAGGGGAACGCCCACGGGTTCGCCATGTCGGTCGGGCTCCCCGACACGTGGTCGTTACGCCACGCGATGCCCGTGGTGTAGATCGTGTAGGGAACCGTGTACTGCCAACCCTGGTCGTAGAACGGATTCGTGAATTCCGACCAGGCCTGCGAGATGTTCGGGACGTAGGAGTGGTTGAGAGGTTGGACGAGCTTGGCCTCGACGAGCTGGCCGAGCACATCGACCGTCGGGAAGAAGACGTCGAACGGGATCTGCCCGGTCTGAAGCTTGGAGAGCGCCTCCGTCATGGTGTTGAAGGTCGTGATCTGGACCTTGCAGTTGTACTTCTTCTCGAAGTTGTCCACGACCTGCTGGTTGATGTACGCCACCCAGTTGTAGAGCTGAAGTGTGGCTCCGGTCTCCGGCTGCAGGTCGGATGCGATCGCGGCATTGTCGGCGAAGACGGGCCACCTTACCGGGCTGTCCGGGCGGGGCAGCGGTACGGACGGAACTGCCCGAGCCCGAGCTTGGCGGCACCGCTCGAGCTGCAGGCGCCCAGCAACCCGCCGAGGCCTCCGACGGCGAGCGCGCCGCCTGCTCCGGCGAGGAACTGCCGCCTCGAGACCGGTCGCCTCACGCCGGGTTCGATCCAGCCCTCTCGTGGGTGCATGACCACGGTGCACCTTCCCCTCGAGCTAATGGGCCCCTCGACCTGTTGGGCCGCTACTGGTCCGACAGTCCTGCAGTCGAACCTTGCCGACCAGCCGACGTCTCCGCTGGTGGGCCGCCACCTGACTGAACATTCGATCAGGGAGTCAATCACTCGATCGGCCCAACCGCAAGGGATAGTCCAGGCCCCGAGCACTGACCGCTGCAGCGAAGCCGGCGAAGTTCTCTGATGAAGCGGTCCATGTCGTCTCGGCGTGTGCTGCACCGACATGAGCCACTGCTCGGTCTTCCCCCAGGGAGGTAGGAACACTCCCCCGTTGTGCTGCATCAACCAGTGGGCGTGGTTGTAGCGGTCGTCCACGCCGAGGAAGTCGCGGTAGTTCCTGACGGGCTCGGTCGAGAACGTGACGCACCCCTTCGCCCCGATCGAAACGACCTGTGCCGGAAGCCCGTGCTCGGCAATCAGGGCGCCGAGCTCGCGGTCGACCACCTGGCGCAGGTTCGCCAGCCTGGCGTAGGCCTCCGGAGTGGCGATCTCGTAGACCATCGCGCGGGCGGCCGACAGCGACAACGGGTTGCCGTTGAACGTGCCGACCATCTCGTAGTCATCGTTGGCGACGTGCTCCATCACCTCTGCACTACCGCCGACGGCGCCGAGAACCAGTCCACCCCCTACGGACTTCGCGAGGCAGGTGATGTCGGGCGTGACTCCGAGCGCGGCGGTCGCACCCCCCGGGCCGACCGTGAACCCCGTCTTCACCTCGTCGAAGCAGAGCAGCGCTCGATCGGCATGGAGCAGATCGGCGAGGCCCTGGAGGTAGCCGGGATCGGGCGTGATGATGCCCGGCGTTCATCATGATCGGCTCGACGATCATCCCGGCGATCCTTGCCCTTGTGCTCCTCGAGTGCCCTCGCGACTGCGCCGAGATCGTTGAAGCCGACGATGATCGTCAGCTCACGGATCGCTTCGGGGATGCCGGTCGATGCCGCAACCTGGTTGGGCTTCTCGGCCGGCCCGACATCCTCCTCGTCGGGCTGTACGGACACCTGGACCGAGTCGTGATGCCCGTGGTAGCAGCCCTCCACCTTGAGGATCAGGTCCCGACCCGTGATCGCTCGCATCAGGTGGACCGCGTCCATCGTGGACTCGGTACCCGAGTTCGTGAATCGCCAGAGGGGAAGCGAAAAGCGTCTGGAAAGCTCCTCGGCCACGAGGATCGCATCCTCGGTCGGCTGAGCGAAGTGGGTGCCCCGTGCGACCTGAGCCCGGACCGCATCGACGATCGCCGGGTGAGCATGGCCGGCGAGACCCGCCCCGTAGCCGCCGTGAAGATCGACGTACTCGGTGCCGTCGACGTCGAAGATCTTCGAACCCGATCCGTGGCTGAGCCATACCGCCTGAGGCCGGGTGATCTGCCAGCTCGATGTCACGCCGCCGGCGAGGGAGTGCTTCGCTCTTTCGATTAGCTCCTTCGAGCGGGGCTGACGTGCGAGGAACAGCTCCTCTTGCTCGGCGACGACCGCGTCGAGCTGCCGGTCGATGTCGGTCGTGCGGTCTGCGTGGACGGCCACGGCTGCTCCGATCAGGCGGGAATCGCCTTCTTGGCCTGGATATCTGGTTTGACTGACTGTTCAGTCTATGCATCGGGAGGGGCCCGGGCAACGTCCCGCGTGCCGGCACTTATGGGCACGTCAGGCCGGCACGACGTCCGATGCCGGTTGTGCCCGAGTGCCATAATGCGCGCGGCCAGCGGGGGTGGGCCCTTCTGCCAGCCGGAGGTCAAGGGTGGCAGGACGCGCAGATCGTGACATCGAGCGCCTGGTCGCCGCCGAACGCGCCGTGCGCGCAGCCGAGGAGTCGGCCGTTCGGTGGTGGCGCGACATCGCAGCGACGGCAGGAAGCGCCCGCACCGACCAAGCCCTCGACGACCTGTTCCGGACCGCCCTCATGACTATCAAGTCCGCCCTAGGGGCAGACGCTGTGTCGGTCCTCCAAGCGAACGAGGAAGGCGACGAGCTCGTGGCAAGAGCCTCGAGCGGGCTGAGCGAGGAGATCACGCTCGGCCTCGGAATCCGGACCGGCGAAGGAATGTCCGGTCGAGTCCTTGCGACCAAGCAACCTCTCGTCGTCGACGACCTGTCGACGATCGCGGTCGTCTCCCCGGTTCTGCGAAATAGCGGGCTCCGATCGGTCGTCGCCGTGCCGATCCTGCTCGGGGACCGGATACTCGGCGTCCTGTATGCGTGCAGCTTCAGGCTGCGATACTTCTCGGTCACCGACGCGGAGTTGTTGGAGCTCATCGCAGCGCGATGGGCGGGGGCCATCGAGCGAGTGCAGGCCTTCGAGTCCGAGCGCGCCGCTCGAGCGCAAGCCGAGCGCGATGCCAGCTATCTCGTGCGCCTGCAGCGGATCACCTCGAAGCTCCTGGCCGCGACCACAACTGACGAGATTGCAGCCACACTCACCGAGTCTCTGGCGACCGACGAGTTCGGAGTCGAGGTGGCCTGGAGCAGCGTCTGGCTGGTGCGAGACGAGAAACTCGTCCTGGTCCCGACGCCACGAAGCCTGCCCATGAGCCAATCGCATGCCGAGATACCGCTCGACGACGAGGGCCCGATTGCAAGCACCGTCCGGGACAGGTGCGCGACCTATTCCCCCGCCGGGGACGGTGAGCGGAGCTCGTTCCTGCCGGATGACAGCACGCTGCTGCATACCAGCTCGGCGGTCCTTCCACTGCTGATCCGGCACGAATGCATCGGCGTGGTCGTGGTCGCTCACCGCCAGGTACACGAGTTCGAGCAGGAGGAACGTGACTTTCTGTCAGCTATGGCAGATCAGGCGGCACAAGCCATCGAGCGGGCGCGCCTCTATACGGCACAGGTCGCCCTCGCCGAGACGAACGCCTTCTTCGCCCAGTCAGCTCGTGCCATTGCGGAGGGGGTCAACTACGCAGACACCCTCGCGCGCCTGGCATCCCTCGCATTGCACGTCATGGGCGACATCTGTCTCATCGACGTCGTCGGGGAGGACGGAAACCCGACCAGGATGGTCGCGCAACATCGGGACCAGGCCCGTCAACATCTCGCCGACAGGCTCGCACACGACTTTCCACCTGATCCTGCGGGCACTCATCCGGCGGTCGACGTGATTCACGCCGGCAAGACCAGGTGGTCCGCGGAGATGAGCGACTCCTTCTTACGGAAGACCACCCGTGACGACGCCCACTACGCCCTCGTCAAGGAGCTGGACTTCCAGTCGTACATAGCGGTGCCGCTCATGGGCGAATCGGGCGTGCTCGGTGCTCTCACCTTGGTGTCTTCGGCTCGGCCCTTCGGCCCGGTCGACGTCTCTTTCGCAGAGAGGTTGGCGGAACATGTTGCTGCGGTCGTGGACAACGCACGTCGCTACGAGGCAACGTTGCAAACCTCTCAGACTCTTCAAGAGAGCCTCTTACCCCAGAACCTGACGCACGTCCCGGGGCTGGACGTGGCCACACGATACCTCCCTGCGACACGCGGGCTCGAAGTTGGCGGAGACTTCTACGACCTCATCGTTCTTCCGAGCGGGACAGCGGTATTGATGATCGGCGACGTCGCCGGACACGATCGAGAGGCTGCGGCGCTCATGGGACATCTGCGCAGTGCGGCGCGCGCCCTTGCCGGACATATACGAGGACCCTCCGAGCTGATCGCTGTCCTGCAGCAAAGCTGGGAGATCCTGGATTTCGACCGTATGGCAACGGCACTGTTCGTTTGGCTCGAGCCCGGGAAGGGCGATCTCGTCGTTGCGTCTGCAGGGCACTACCCACCACTCGTGATCGGGCCCGACCCGGTCGCTCACTACATCCCGGTCGTGCCGAACGGTCCCCTGGGAACCTCGGCTGCGGACGACGAGGCGGTCGAATGGCGCGGACGGCTCGAGCCGGGCCAGACGCTCCTGCTGTTCACCGACGGCGTGATCGACGAACGCGACGCCGGGGCCGAGGTGAGCATGGAGCTCTTGGCCGAGACCGCGTCCGACGGCAACCTGAGCCCCGCCACCATCTGCGATCGCATCGTGGGAATGCTTCCCGAGGACAGGATCGACGATGCGGCCCTGCTAGCTCTGCGGTTCGGCTCCTGATACACGGTCGGGCGACGGCACGCCGGGCCCGCTGCGATCTCGAGCCATGTGGAGACGTGTAACCGTGGCGTCGGGCAGTGATCTGATCTGGACAAGGTCACACAGCTGATTGGCCATCCACAGACCGCGGCCGCCCATGCCGTGCGCTGCCGGCTGCGTGCGCCCGGCCAAGGGTTGGTCGAAGAGACCTCGATCCCTCACCTCGCAGATCACGAACCCGTCTTCGGCCCACATCGACACCGAGCCGCGGCCCCCGCCGTGCCGCAAACTGTTCGCGATGACTTCGTGGGCGGCGGACGCAAGATCGTCGGTTGCAGCAGTCCCGAGTCCCAAAGCCATCGCATGACTGCGCAAGGCTCTCCGTGCCGAGCCGACTGTCGCTTTGGTGACCGAGAGACGCACCGCATTCGCCGGGACCGCCGACAGGTCGCTGCGCCGCAACGGGTCGAGAGCGCTAACACCCGGGTAGGTGGCACTCGAAGTCGCCTTACTGTCGCCGGAGCTCACGTAAGGGTGGGAATGCCGTGCCTGGTCCACGATCGCCGGATCGAGCGACGACACGTCGTACGGACACAGCAACCAAAAGGGGAACGAGCCATCGAACGCCAGGTTGAGCAATTCCTCGTGGATCTGACATTCGGCCAACTCCGCGCCTCTCCGGCTGAGGGTCACCGGTTCCCCGACGCCACGAATGCCGCGGCGAGCCGAGTCTGCGAAGTCATTCCATAGCGGGATGATCCGCGCCGGGTTGGCACCGACCTCGTCCATGTCCGCGAATTGCACATCCGCAGCGTCGGCGCCGAGCTCTCTGCGCAACGACTCGAGCTTCGGCGCGCCTAACACGACCAGAACCCTCTCGTGGCCGGCGAGACCCTCGCGCACGAAATGCGCCGTGACACGGATCAAATCGTCCCGGCGTTCGTACAGGAACGCTTGGTGGCGGAACGAGCAGCCCGGAGATGATGCCGGGGCGCCATTCTGGTTGCTCTCCGGCAAAGGGACCCGAGGCGTCATTGCAGCGACCGCTGCACCAAAAAGAGACGACTCATATGACAATTCTAGCTGCAGCTCTCCGAATGACAGATGACCGCGAACGACCGAATTGTGAAAGCCAGAAACCGTACCGAATCAGGCGCGGGACAAAGACGTCGGTCGGCCCCTACCCGCTCGGAGTGTCGGGCAAACGGCGATATCCATAAGTAATAATTGCCAAAATCGGGGTCCGGGTCACGGGGTTCCAGTGCTGCATCGGTGACTCCTAGGACGTACATGGGTACATGAAGCACGACGGAGGAACGAGTGGACGAGCGTTTCGAACAGCCAACTGAGCTAGGCGCAGACGTACCTGTGGTGACCCTGACCGGGGAGATCGACCTGGCCGTAGCGCCGAGCCTGCAAAAGCGCCTGGACGTTCTGCTCTCACGCGGGTCGTCGACGATCGTCGTCGATCTCCTCGGCGCCACGTTCCTCGACTCCATAGCGCTCGGGGTGCTCGTGGGCGCGATGGACGAATGCCGCAGCGCCGGTGGCGACCTCCACCTGGTGGTGAGAGAGCCGAGGATCCTGAAGGTCCTCCAGATCACTGGCCTGGCGAACACGTTCCCGATCCATTCCACTCGACAAGGTTCTGCGGGCGAGCAGGGCCGCTCCGGCGAGGAAGAACAACGATGACGAAACCGACCGACCAGACAATCGAGACCGAGCAGCGGGAGCTGGTCGAATTGTCCTTTCCGGCAAACGTCGATCTGGTCGTCCTCGCCCGATTCACGGCTGCGACTGTTGCAGCGCGGGCGGGATTCGACGTCGAGGAGATCGAGGATCTGCGTCTCGCCGTAGACGAGCTCTGCGTGTCGTTCGGGCCGATCGAGGGCAGCGAGAGCGTTCGTCTGCAGTTCATGAGAACGGACCAGACCGTGAGGATCGTGTGTGAGTTCGAACGTCTCGGTTCGCCCATTGGCGACCTTGCGACGCTCAACCCGGACGGCTTGAATCCGCGTAGGGCTGACGAACTGTCGAGACAGCTCCTCGAGGCCCTCGTCGACGAGCACGGACGCGAAGATCGCGACGGGCGTCCCTGCGCCTGGCTGGAGAAGCGTGGGGGCGTCTTCGCGGAATGACCGATCAGCTGGCGTCCACGCACGACGAGGAGCAGAGGTCGTTCATCGAGTTCGCCGCGCACTCGCGATCCAGCGCTTCGCGACAAGCTCGTGGCCGCCCATCTCGGCCTCGCTCATCAGCTCGCAAGACGCTTCGCCAACCGGGGCGAGCCCCACGACGACCTCGTACAGGTCGCGTCGATAGCCCTCATAAAGGCACTCGACCGTTACGAACCCGAGCGCGGCGTCAGGTTCAGCACATTCGCCGTG
Source organism: uncultured Acidimicrobiales bacterium (assembly GCA_963801315.1). Classification (GTDB taxonomy): domain Bacteria; phylum Actinomycetota; class Acidimicrobiia; order Acidimicrobiales; family CAVXTF01; genus CAVXTF01. The sequence continues at coordinate 1,215,525 of CAWDEI010000007.1, forward strand.
AAATGCATCGTCGGCGAGCTGAAGCGCCATTTTCGCGATCGGGGGTGGGCGGTCAAAGCACCGCGCAGGGTCCAAGAGCTGTATCTCGAGCTCGGACACGACATCGACCGGCTCGTCCAGGAGCTCGGCCGGGCTCCCACCGTTGCGGAGCTGGCCGCGGCTTCGGGGTCAAGCGAAGCTGCGGTCCTGGAAGCTATCGAAGCGGGTCGGGGATACCGCTCGTCCTCTCTCGACGCTCCCGACCAGGAGGGCCAGCCGTTGGTGGATCTGCTCGGGTCCGATGACGCGGAGCTCGTGAACGTCGAGAACCGCTCCGTGCTCTCCTTGGCGCTCGCCGAGTTGAGCCCCCGCGATCAGCTGGTGGTTCGCCTGCGTTTCGTGGACGGGCTTACTCAGTCCGAGATTGCGACACGACTGGGTGTGAGCCAGATGCAGGTGAGCCGCCTCTTGGCGGCGAGCGTCCAGCGTCTGCGTGCACGCTTTGCCGAGGAAAGCGGGACGCAGGGTATCGACTAGCTTTCGGCTCGGTCAGCCACCTGATCCGAGCCGGCCGAGGTATTCGTCGAACGCCTCGACCCTCTGGGTGTCCAGGAAGTCCTCCTGGTAGACCACTCTCCCCCAAACGACGCGGCAAAACAGGATGACACGGTTGGAGTAAACGATGTGGCCGACGCCATCTGTCGCCCGATCTTCGAACAACACGCAAACCTTCGTCATCCACGGTGGACCGTTCACGAGGATCTCGCGTGCATCACCCACGAGTCCGGCCTCGATGAAGCGGGAGAGGAACGAACCGATCTCCGTCTTTCCGCGGTACTCGCCGGCCCAGGAGCTCGAGCCGGGGAAGACGAGAGTGGCGTCATGTGCGTAGCCGGACAGGAGCGGGACCAGGTCCCCGCGCCATAGTGCCCGCACGTTGCGACGGATCAGACGTCGCACAGCCCACTTGTACATCGCGCGCCTCCTCCTGGATAGATCAATCCAGCCAGAAGTTAGCTAGACTGCAGATGGACCGCAACGTGTGGGCGGGTCGGCACCCCGGTGTGAGCCACCTACGTGTGGCCAATTACGGAGCGCAGATGAACGACACCCGTGACCGCCTGGTCAACGTGAGCGCAGAGCTGTTCAGCCGACAGGGGCTGAACGGGACGGGCATCAAGCAGGTCCTGGCCGAAGCTAACGCACCTTTCTCTTCGCTCTACCACCACTTCCCGGGCGGCAAGAGCGAGCTGGCGGCCACCGTCATCCGGACCTCGGGAGCGCGCTACCAGGAATTGGTGGAAGGGGTCTGGGACGCGGCCTCCGACGTCGTCGAGGCCGTCACCGCAGTTTTCGCAGGTGCCGCAGCGACCCTCGAGGCGACCGACTTCGCTGTCGCATGTCCGATCGCCACCGTCGCGCTCGAGGTTGCGAGCACGAACGACGAGCTCCGGTTGGTGACAGCCCGCGTCTTCGACTCGTGGGTCGAGAGTGGGATCCAGAGGCTCTGCGCGGCCGGCGTCGCGGGCGAGGAGGCCCGATCTCTCGCGCTCGTTCTCATCGCGCTGCTCGAGGGCGCGTTCATCCTCAGTCAGTCCATGAAGAGCACGTTGCCGATGACCGCCGCTGGGGAGGCGGCCGCGGAGGCAGTCAAAAGCGCTCTGTCGCCAGCCTCGCGCTGAAGCCCAGCAGCACGGTTCCGGTTGCCGTGTCGAGCACGCGCCGCACCTTCGGATTGGTGATGTTGGAGAGGAACCCCTGGCGCCAGCCGGCGAACCTCATTCCCCCGCAGGCCCCTCGGCCGCGAGCGGCTCGTAACGGCCGCGCAAGGCGCTACGAATCGCCTGAACTCCCAGGAATGTCAGATATGCGACACCTGACACAGCAGCGATGGCAAGGTATCCCCCGTACGACGACCATGACACGCAGGAAGCCTAGGGTCCGGGCTCGTGCCGCCGGCACACCGCTCTCGCCCTGGCCAGGGCCTCGATCACAAGTTTTTCGTCATCGGGGGTAGCCTGACGCAATGCGGATCCCGCGCCTCGCTCTGCTCGTTTTCGTAGTCGTGGTCGTCGCAGGCACGATCACCGCGGTCAACTGGCGCTCCTCCGCCGCCAAGGTGACAAGACCGGACAAGCAGGCTCAAACCGCCAAGTCAGGGCCTCCGATAACCACCATCTCGCTCAACATGGCGACGGCTTACAAGCCGAAGGCACCTCCGGGGGCAACTGACGACTATCACTGCACCCTGCTCGACCCGCACGTCACCAAGAACTCCTTCATCATCTCGAGCCAGTTCTACCCTGGTAGCACCGAAGACCACCACGCGATCCTCTTCTTGGTCCCTGCCGCACTCGCGGCAACCGCCGAGCGCGACAACGTCGGCGGCAAGGGATGGACGTGTTTCGGGGAGGCACCCCTTCCCAACACTTCGCTCGCTCAGATCTCGAACACGCCCTGGCTGAGTGCGTGGGCTCCAGGACACGGAGCCGACGACCTGCCGAACGGAACGGGAGTCCTTCTGCCGGCAGGAAGTCTCGTGATCATGCAGGTCCACTACAACCTGCTTCTCGGCGACAAGCCCGTGAAGAACTCCCTGGTGCTTCACACCGTGCCCGCCGCCACGCCGCTGCTGCCCCTCAAGCTCCAACTGATGCCTGCCCCGCCCGACATCCCGTGCCCTGCCGGAGTGACGGGGCCACTTTGCAACCGTGCGGCTTCGCTCACGAACCTGGGAATGCGCTTCGGCCAGAGCGCCGTCGGATTCGTGAACGTGCTCGAGTCGATCTGCGGGCGCAACCCTTCCGATCCCCCGGCCGGGGATTCGACGTCTTGCGATTGGCCGATCTGGAGCAGCGGCTACATCGTTCGGGTGGGAGCACACATGCACCTGCTGGGCGCCACCTTCAAGATGGTCCTCAATCCGGGCACTCCGGGAGCCAAGACGATTCTCGACGTGCCCAACTACAACTTCCACTACCAGCGCGCTTACAACCTTGCGAATCCTGTTGCCGTGAAGCCGGGAGACAAGGTGCAGGTGACTTGCACCTACGACCCGTCGCTCGCCCAGGAGCTGCCCGCGTTGCGCAGCGTCCCCCCGCACTTCGTGACATGGGGCGACGGGTCATCGGACGAGATGTGCCTGGGTCTGATGTGGACCTCGGCCTCCTTGCCCAACTCGAAGTATCCCGTCTAGTCGAGCTGTATCTAGAGGACCACATCTAGCACCGTGATCCGCAAGTCTCGGACGTTGCGGTGCCGGGTGTGCGTCGCAACGGGGGCGGCTGCCGCGGCGCTGTTGATTGCCGGATGCGGCGCCTCGTCACCGAGCAGTGCCGCAACGTCGACGACGAGGCCGACGAGTGCCCCTTCCACCGGCACCTCGGAACCCGCAGGACCTGCTTACGAGGTGCGCGTAGGGACGGTTAGCGGTTTGGGCAAGGTCCTCGTCGACGGACAGAACATGACCTTGTACCTCTTCGTGCCGGACAAGCAATCGGGCAAATCCGCCTGTTACGGCACATGCGCCGAGGCTTGGCCTCCGCTACTGCTCCCGGCCGGGACGAAACAACCCCTCGAGGGACCCGGGGTCCAGCGCTCGCTGATCGGCACAACCCGGCGCAGCGATGGCACGACCCAGATCACGTACAACAGATGGCCCTTGTACCTTTGGGTCGGCGACACCCAACCCGGCCAGGCAACCGGTCAGGACCTCGACAACCAGGGCGGACTCTGGTTCGTCTTGGACCCGGACGGAACCGAGATCACCGCACACACGTAGCCTGACGGCACCTCCGTCTGTTTGGAACAGCCGATGAGCCACCTGAGAGTTGCCTGATCGAATCAAGGTTCAGTCAAGTCCAAGGTCACATACGAGGCGCCCTCGACGTGTCGCGCCACATACCTGGAGATCACGGTAAGGATCTCGCAAGGCGGGACACTCCTGGCACAGAAGACGGCTGAATTGGAGATCCTCTTGACGCCCACCGGTTCCGACTGACCAAGCCGGTGGAGCCGGAGCCTCGCGCTTCGACCTGCGCTCAGGCGTCGGACAAACGCTACCTCGCCGATTGGCTCGGGCAACCGAATCGCGGTCTGAAAGGTCCTTGGTCGTAGAGGCCCTTTCCCCCGTGGAGGTTGGACGTGACGAGAAGGTCGTCGATCAGGGGTGTCGTGATGCTCCTCGTCGTCGTGACATCGGCGTGCGGGGGTCGGTCCGGCATCGCGCCGAGGCTTCCTCGCCGGCTACGTCGCGTCCGGCCGCTTTGCACGAACCCGCGCAAACCACATCGCCACCACAGGGGAGGGCCGAAGCGGTGGACCTGGCAGCAACTCCGCGGGGGTGGGTGCCCGTCGACTACGCCGACGCCCAGGTGTCGGTACCGTCCTCTTGGAACATCTGGGACGGGTGCGCTCCATCGCGACAAGGATCCGTATTCCTGACCGGCGTCAGCCCGATCGAAAAAGTCGTCTGCACCGGTGCGGCAGATCTTGTCGAGATCGCACCTCTCTCGGATTCAGCGCGGGGACCCTACAGAGTGATCAACGGCATCACGGCTTACGGCATCCACGGCGTGTGGGATGTCCCGAGCCTGGGCGTGCAGGTCTCTGTCGTGGGACCGCTCGGTGCGAGCGTCCTGAACACTCTCACGCACTCACCGAGGTCGGTGGCCACCAGATCACCCACGGCGCCGGCCATCCCGGCGCACTGGCATCGTGTCGTTTACGGGGGACTGAGCCTGGCGGTCCCCGCATCGTGGCCGGTCGAGCAGACCTCGCAGTGGGCGCCCGGCTGCACGCCGCGAAACGTCAGCTTGTCGAGCACGGCCGTGTTCCTGGACAGCGGCACGACGGAGCGACTGGAGTTCTGCCCTCCCACCTCTACACCGTTGCTCACCACGCCGAAGGACGGGCTCTTCATCGACCCGGGCCCCTACGGACCGTTGCCGCAGACGGCACAGGTCAGATCGTGCCTTCACTTGAACGGCCTCACGGCGTGTCCGGCGACCGCCGACGTCTATGGCGTGCTCGTGATGGCCGTGCATTCGACGAGCCGCACCCGGACGGTAACGGTCGAGATCGGCCTAGCCGGTGACGGAACAGTCGCTCGGACAATCCTGGACTCGATGCGGACAGGTTGACCAGGCGGCTGATGCTCACCGCTCCTGTTCGGTGGGGCGGATCAAGATCTCGTTCACCGCGACGTGCCGAGGCCGCGTGACGATGAACCCGATCGCTTCGGCGATGTCGCCCGCCTCCATCCTCTGTCCGAACTGGCTACGGATGGAATCGAGTATCTCGGGCCGGTTGTGACCTGCCAGCTCCGTTGCCGTTGCGCCGGGCTCGACCAGTGAAACCCGGACGTGGCGGCTGGCGAGCTCTTGACGCATTGACTCGCTGAATGCGCCGATGCCGTGCTTGGTGAGGCTGTAGACACCGTTGCCGTTGCGGGCGACTCGGCCTGCGACGGAGCTGATGTTGACCATGTCGGCGACTTCGCGAGGACCTTCCGCCGCTGCGCGCAGCAGGTGCGGAATCGCCCCGTGTGCGCAGTAGAGCAGACCGAGGACGTTGAGCTCGACCATTCGCTGCCACTCGGACAGCGGTGCGTCCGCCCCTGGACCGAGCAGCATCACACCTGCATTGTTGACGAGCGTGTCGAGGCGTCCGAGCTCGGAGACCGTGCGCTCCACTGCCTCGGTGGCCTGTTGCTGCTCCGTGACGTCGCACTCGATGACGAGCGCTCTTCCTCCGGAATCGCTGATCTCTGTGGCTAGGGCGTCGAGCCGGTCCTTGCGCCGAGCAGCAAGGGCCACGGCGGCTCCACTCGCTGCGAGCAGTCGGGCGGTCGCCTCGCCGATGCCGCTCGATGCTCCGGTCACGAGTGCGACTGTTCCGTCGAGAGTTGGCGTCATGGCTCGAGCGTAGCGAGGTCGACGAGTGAACCGGGCGTCACGCGACTGATGACCAGCCAGCCACAAGGCCATGTTCTATGCACGATCAGAGGCGTATGCTCCCGGGCGATGTCCCCGTCACCTGAGGAAAGCGAACGCCTCGCCGACGAGCTCAACTTGTTGGGCGATCACCTGGCTGAGCTGCACGATCGCATAGACCCCGACGATGCGCGTTCGATGGATTCGCTTCAACGAGCCTTCGGCCATTACAACGAACTGGCATCGATCATCGACCCTGACGCAGTCATCGAATGGCCTTCCGTCTAGCTGGGCACTGCTGGAACGATTCGACCGCTTGAGCCTCGGACCCGCAACCGTGCCCGCGGTCCGATCCGTCCGACCACTAGGCCGGGAGCGTTGCGCCGAGCCCACGTAACGATTCCGTTGGTACGGTGGGGCACGTTCGGATCTGCACACTCCAAGGGGGCCCGAATGCCAGGCACCAGGATCCTCGTCCGAATCGGCCTGATGTTGCTCGTGGCTACGCCGCTCATACTCGAAGGATCGACCTTGCCGGCAGCCGCCATGACGCCACGCAACCACGGCGGGGTCGTAACCAATTTCGGCCTCGGAATCTCGAGTCCACGAGACATCACGCCAGGCCCCGACGGAGCGCTCTGGTTCGCCAACGACGACAACAACTCGATCGGGCGGATCTCCACCTCGGGCGTGGTGACCAACTTCACGGGTCCTGGTATCTCCGGACCTGAGAGCATCACGGCCGGGCCTGATGGTGCCCTTTGGTTCACCAATGTCGCGAGCAACTCCATAGGCAGGATCACGACATCTGGAGTCGTGTCCGACTACAAAAGTCCCGGCATCTTCGAAGCCCAGGGCATCACGCCCGGTCCCGACGGAGCCCTGTGGTTCACAAACTCCAACAACTCGATCGGGCGTATCTCGACCTCCGGCGTCGTATCGATCTACACGGGCAAGACAATCTCGGAGCCAACTGGAATCACCTCAGGGCCTGATGGAGCTCTATGGTTTGCGAACTCCCACAACAACTCGATCGGACGGATCACGGTCTCGGGGCAGATCTCGAACTTCAAGGGCATCGGGATCGACTTTCCAATTGGGATCACCGCCGGGTCTGGCGACGCCATCTGGTTCACCAATGAAGGCAACAACACGATCGGCAGGATTACGACTGCGGGTGTCGTCGCCAACTTCAAAGGCGCCGGCATCTCCGGTCCCGCGAGCATCGTCGCCGGCCCGGACCGCGCCTTGTGGTTCACCAACCTCGGAAACAACTCGATCGGGCGGATCTCGACGTCAGGCGCGGTGGTCAGCCACTACACCGGTACGGGGATCTCTGAACCTTTCGATGTAGCCGCGGGCTCCGACGGGGCGCTTTGGTTCACCAACTTCGGCAACGACTCGATCGGGAGCATCACGACTTCGGGGGTAGTCTCCAACTACCTCGGAACCGGGATCAACAGCCCGACAGGGATCACAACAGGGTCGGACGGAGCGCTTTGGTTCACGAACTTCGGAAACAACTCGATCGGACGGATCACAACGTCCGGATTGGAGTCGTACTACCGAGGCGCTGGGATTGACGAACCTGTCGACATTGCGGAAGGTCCGGACGGGGCGCTCTGGTTCACCAACTACGGGGATACTTCGATAGGACGGATCACAACGACTGGCATGGTCACGAACTACACGGGAGCCGGAATCGACCATCCGGGCGCCATCACGGAAGGTCCCGACGGCGCATTGTGGTTCGTCAACCAAGGCAACAGCTCGATAGGACGGATCACGACCACCGGTGCCGTATCTAACTACGCGGGAGGAGGCATTTCAGCGCCAGTGGATATCGCCGTCGGCTCTGACGGCGCCCTCTGGTTCACCAACTTCGGGAGCAATTCGATCGGGAGGATCACGACAGCAGGTGTGGTGTCCGACTACACGGCAAGCGGAATATACCGGCCCGTCAACATCACTGCCGGGCCAGACGGCGCCCTTTGGTTCAACAACGTGGCGGCCTCCGGTGATGACTACATCGGACGGATCACGACCACCGGAGTCGTCTCCACCTTTTCGGGTGCGGACCTCAACGCGGCGAATGACATGACTGCGGGGCCCGACGGTGCGATCTGGTTCTCAGATGGTACAGCGTCAATCGGGAGAATCACCACGACCGGCGTCGTTTCCACGTACAGAAGTACGGACATCGACGGTCCCGGCCCCATAACGACAGGTCCGGACGGGGCTCTCTGGTTCACGAACATGCCTGGCAATTCGATCGGGCGGATCACGGCGGTTCCGGGCATCACAGTGTCGCCGGCTTCCGGCGCACCAAGGCAAGTGGTCTCCGTGAGCGGAGAGGGCTATTTCCCAGGTGAGCTGGTGAACGTCAGGTACAGGACCGGCCTTTCAAGCCCGAACCCCTCAGTGATCGTCATCTGCAGCGCCACTGCGAACTCGGACGGGACTTTCGATTGTCAGGGTCACATCCCGCCGGCGTCGATCGCCGGGCCGCAAGGCGGACACGCGGTCACCTCGGTCGGGAAGACGTCTGGTGCAACTGCGAGAATGACCTTCGAGCTCTCCTGAGACTCGAGTTCCACGGAGAGTTGGACGAAACGCTCGCCGGCGACCGACCTCAGATCCTGTAAACGAACGCCTTGCCTGCACCGAGCGAACCGATGATCGCAATATCGTCCGAGGCGGCAGTCGTGCCCGCAAACGTTCCCGATATCGCCAGAGTCACATCGGGTACGGTCGACCAACCCGACGCTCCTTTCAAATAGACGTACACGGCGCCCGAATCGTCGTTCGTGCCAGGAGCGCCGACGAGCGCAGCTCCTCCCGACAGAGCGACCGCATATCCAAAGAAGTTCGAACCGCTGACCGGATCCTCGATCGTTGCCGTCGGTGTTGTCGTCCATCCCTCTGCCGCGCTCTCGTAGATGTAGGCCTCGCCTCCTGACTGAGGGTTCTTGCCGCGTGCGCCGACCAACAGAGTCTTCTCGGACACCGAAACTGAGTCCCCGAAGTAATCGTCGGGGCTATACGCCGGATCGTCCAGCGTCACTTCGGGTGCGGCAGACCATCCGCTGGAATTGTTCGAGTAGACATATGCCGATCCCCGGTACGAGTCGTTGCCCGGTGCGCCAACTACGGCGAAATTCGGGGCGAGAGAGAGCGAATCCCCGAATGCGTCGTTGACCTGATGAGCAGGGTCCCGGAACGTTGCAACCGGCTCGCGCGACCAGCTCGACGCGCTCCTGTCGAAGATGAATGCTGCGTCGGCAGGTCCCCCGAGACTCGATATCAGCGCGGCATCGAACGACATCGCGATGCGGGATCCGAATTGGCCACCCCCCAGACCCTTCGGAGCTTCGAGCGTCTCGATCACACCCGTCTTCCAGACGGTCGGGCCCTTCTGGTACACGTAAACGGCTCCGGCTCCGGAGTCAGCATAAGGATCCCCCACAAGTGCCCAATCACCTGAAACAGCAACGGCGAGCCCGAAATATGGGTCTCCCGTCGGATTGTCGAGAATCGCCGTCGGCGTGGTCGGCCATCCCGCTGTCGTCCTCACATAGAGGTATGCGGCACCAGCCGGACGACGCGTCGGAGCGCCGACGATCGCCGTGTTTCCGGTTATGTCGACCGCGCCACCAAAGCTGTCCCCGTTCGACGCTGCAGGGTCGTCGAGGGTCGCCAACAACTTGCCAACCGATCCGTAAGGCGTTTTCGAAGTATCGACTGCCCAAGACTTGGCTGCGGGGAAGATGACGACCAGACCGATAAGCATCCCGCCCACGAATCTGAGCATGACTCCTCCTTGGGCCAGCCGGTCGCGCATGTCAGGTTCCAACATCTTGACGGGTTGGCACTGAAATTCAAAGCGGATTCGCCTACGGTGGGCCACTTTGGATCGCCCGATCCACGAAATTGCAGCGGACATTCTGGACTGGGTCGGGTGGCTATCAGTGGGTGCTCCAGCAAGGGACGCTGTCTCGTGGCAACTCTGAACTGAGCCTGCGCCTGCTTCTCGCCGCATGTGGAGGATCACCGCCTTCCTCGGTGTTTCCCTCAGGCCATTCGACACGGACGAATCTGTTGCCCTCCTCGCCGATGCCCTTGAGCTGTTGCACTCTGCATCTGCCTCGCGGGTCACATAGCAAGACCGCTGAATCTGCGCCTGTAGTTCTGCCAATTCTCAGGTCAGGGGAAGTACGAATCCCGTAGGTGCTTTGACCCTCGGTGACTCCGGCAAACCTATGGTGGGCATCGTGCTGACCATCTACGGCGTGACAGTCCTGACCTTGATGATGGTGATGTACGCCCTGGAGCGACGCGACCAGCGATTCATCCTGGCGTTCGCTGCGGGTTGTGCCCTCTCGAGCAGCTACGGGTTCGCCAGCGGTGCATGGCCGTTCGGCGCGGTGGAGGCCATTTGGTGTGTGATCGCACTCCACCGCTTTTACCGAAGGCCGCCTGCCACAACCACTGGTCCTTGACGCCAACCGGCTATGGACCGAGATCCCGCGTCATACCACGTCAACGGTTAGTCACATTGTTCGTTACCGAAAGCCCGTCGCGGACCTTGGGCAACGTCCGAGGGGGTGGGTTAGCATCCGTCGAGATGACCATTCAAGAGCAAAGCATGAATGGCAAAGGCGAACGCAGTTGGTTCACACGGCGAATTACGAGAAGCGATCACTACGCCGATTCACACGGCGAATTACGAGAAGCGATCACTACGCCGATCGCTCTCGCTGTCGTACGGGTTCCCAGAGGATCATTCGCTCGTTGATCCCGGTGTGCGTGGGCCTGGTTGGAACGTTCGGCGCAGCCGTTTTTCACGCCACAGCAGCACAGGCGGCACCGTCGAACTGGACCCAGACCGTCAGCCCGAATCCGAGCAACAAGGCCAACTACTTAGAGGGAGTGTCGTGCGCGAGCTCGTCGAGCTGCTCTGCCGTCGGCTACTACCGCGTCAAGGGAACACACGGAGTCCGTTGGCAGACTCTGGCTGAGTCGTTAGTCATCCTCGAAACGGAATGGTGCGGGCGATGCTGGGATTCGTCCTACTCGAGGACGGCGACGTGGTGAGCGCGGTGTCGAACTTCTGCGATGTCCTGCGGAGCGCTCGACTGACGGACTTGACTATTTCTGCGTGTGCAATGCTGGGTTTGGCACGATGCTCGACCCGCTGCCATCGTTTTGACCGCGCGGTGATCTTGCACTGCGGAGCCGATGCCTTGCTAACTCAGGTTGGAGCCAGCTGGACTAGTCCCGAGAAAGAGTACCGGGAGGGGGACTTTATCGTTCTTCGGGAGCATCTCGGCGAGAGTTTCGACACTCAGTTCGAAAAGGCACGGTCCATTCCGTTCAACGAGATGATCAAGTTCGCCCTTACGAGCAACTGAATCTTCACCGCGACACCCGTCCGGCACAGCTCAATCGCTGTGACTTCTGATATCCACAGCCAGTTCAGTCGCGTTTTGGTTGGAGCGACCCTCGAGCCACCGGTTCGCTCATCCAAGTGATCGTCTCGTCACCTGCACCTCTTGCTTGCTGGCGGGGGAGGGCTCGAACCTCCAACCTCCTGATCCAAAGTCAGGCGTTCTGCCGATTGAACTACCCGCCAAAGATGGCTTCGGGGCTGAGGCGCGACCCCTCAGCCTTCGATGAGCTCGATGCGATTGCCGAACGGGTCGTCGACATAACAGCGACGGACCTGCGGTAACTCGTCGTCGAATCGTACCTCGTGACCCGCCACGCCCAGGTCACGGCAGAGATCGTCGAGGTTCTCGACGATCACCGCAGGATGGGCCTTTCGCGCCGGACGGAACCCGTCTTCGACCCCCAGGTGCAGCGTGACACTGCCGTTCGAGAACCAGCAGCCGCCGCGTGCCGCGAGCGCCGCGGGCTTCTCCCTGCGCTCGAGACCGAGAAGATCCTCATAGAACCCGGCCGCGACCTCCTCCTTTCCTGAAGGCATCGCGAGCTGCACATGGTCGATCGAGATCAGGCGGTATCCCACTCAGGCCCTCCCAGTCTGGCTACGCCGGCCAGTCGCTCGGTCAGATGGATCTGTCGTTCTTGGCGCGGAGGGCTGCACAACCACTAACCTCCGGTCCGACATGGGCTCGCTGATAAAGAAGCGCCGGAAGCGGATGCGCAAGAAGAAGCACAAGAAAATGCTGAAGGCCACTCGCTGGCAGAGGCGCGCCGCAGGCAAGTAGAGCCCGGGCCGCGGCTCGCTCCCGGCCCTGCTCGTCACGACGACGTCACCTGAACGGACGGAAGCATGGCCTTGGTGGCCCTCGCCGCCACGAGCGGCGCCCTCAGGCTCCCGAGCACGAGTGACGATCGCTTTCCGAGGTCAAGCTCCTCCGGAGTCCCCTCCACGAACCACGCCGATCCGCTCCCAGCGAGACGCGGACGCCTTCTCGTTATGCCCGCGAAGGTCTCGCGCCAGTGCCTCAGCTGGGGCGCAACGGTAAGAGCTGCTTCCTCCAGGTCGTTGCCGGCGTCCTGTCGCCCGTCCGGCCAGGGACCGTCCTGTCGGCGTAGATAGTCCCAAGCCCGGTAGACCGCCCCGGTGTCCACCGAGATCGGAGGCAGCAACAGGACGAAGCGGCGGTCCTCGAAGGGCAGGGCTTCCACGCGCTCCCCGATGCCCGAGACCCTCGCCCTGCCGCCGGCGAGACAGAACGGAACATCCGAACCGAGCCGCGCCGCCAGGGCCAGGTCGGTGACGCCGGCCCAGCGGAGAACAGCGGCGGCGTCTGCCGAGCCCCCGCCGAGACCCGCACCCACCGGTATCCGCTTGGCCAGCCGGACCGCCGCACGCCTCCGCACAAGATCGAGCGCCTTTTCGACCAGGTTGTCGTCTGAGAGAGCGCCGAGTCCCAGGTCTCCCACTACCCCGTCGATCACGGTCAGGCCCGTACCCTCGGTGAAGGTGAGAGCGTCCGCCAGGTCGAGCGTCACCATCTCCGCGTCGAGCTCGTGAAGCCCGTCAGCCCGGACTCCGGTCACCCGTAGAGACAGGGTCAGCTTCGCAGGAGCGGACTCCGTCGCCGACCAGCGCCCACGGTCGATCTCGACACTTCCACCCCGGTTCACGACCGGACCTGGCTGTCTCGAGGGTTTTTCTTCGGGCCCGTCCACCCGGCCAGTCTGCCCCAAGCAACGACATCGAGATCCTCGGCGCGCAGAGTCGGGCTGACGCCTGCCGCTTCGAAGGCGTCGGGTTGGACCACACCGGCGAGCGACCGGCGCAGCATCTTTCTGCGGTGCGAAAAACCCGCTCTCACCACCTCGAACAGTCGCTCGTGACTCACGACCGACGGGTCGACTGCCGGGACGTCGCGACGGTCCATTCCGACGATCACCGACGCCACGTTCGGCCGCGGCATGAAGACAGTTGGCGGGACCTGTCCGAGCACAGACGCCTTCGCGTGGTAAGCGACCTTCACCGAGACGGCCCCGTAGGCCGGGTCGCCCACACGCGCAGCAAGTCGCTCCCCTACTTCGCGCTGGACGATGACGACGAGCCGCTTCACCTCTGTCACCTCGTCGAGCACCTTGGCCACGACAGGCGTGGCCACGTTGTAGGGCAGATTCGACACGAGAACCCAACGAGTCCGATCGTGCGCACCGGGATCGCCCGAGGAGAGGAGGTCGGCCCAGTCGAGGGTCAGCGCGTCGCCTTGGACCACACGGACCCCTTCTTTCTCCACGACGGACTCCAACAAGGGCAACAGGGCACTGTCGATCTCAACCGCTGTGACACTCGCGCCCGTCTCGGCAAGTGCGAGCGTCAACGAACCGAGCCCGGCGCCGATCTCCACGACCGAGCTCCCCGGGCCCACCTCCGACATTCGGGCAATGCGCCGAACCGTGTTCGCGTCGACCACGAAGTTCTGTCCGAGTGCCCGGCTCGGGTGCAGGCCACGTGACGCCAGCATGTGCCGTACCTCCGAGCGGGTGAGCGTCATCGCTCTCTAAGGCGCCGGACTCCCCGACGCGATACCGAATGCATTGCGCGCGGCTTGTGAGGACGACGATGCGAGATCGGCGGGATCGTCTCCTCGCACCTCGGCAACTGCCTGCCCCACGACCGCGACCCATGCCGGACGATTGGGCTTTCCCCGGTACGGCACGGGAGCGAGGAACGGGGCGTCGGTCTCGACGAGGAGTCGCTCGCTAGGACAGAGCACTGCCGCCTCACGGACCTCGGGCGCTCCTTTGAACGTGACGATGCCGCTGAAAGAGAGGTACGCGCCGATATCAAGGCAACGCCGGGCTTCAACCGGACCGCCGGTGAAGCAGTGTATGACGACGCTGCTCGGGAAGACCGGTCGATTTCAGCAGATCGATCGTGTCGTCCCATGCGGCCCTGGTATGCACGACGAGCGTCAGATCCCGCGCGGAAGCGAGCGCGATCTGGGCTTCGAAAGCCTGTCGCTGCTCTGCGCGCGGGGAATGGTCGTAGTGATAGTCGAGGCCGCACTCCCCGACTGCCACGACGACTCCCGGGTGCTCGTCTGCGGCTTCGTCGATGACCTCCTCCACTCCTCGCAACGCCTTCGGCCCGGCCGACGCCTCGTGAGGATGGAGTCCTGCAGTCGCCCATGACCCGAAACCGTCAGAGGTCCTGCGCAGGGCCACCACGAGATCGACCGCTTGGCGCGAAGACTCAGGATCGGTCCCGATGCATACGAGGCCCGTGACGCCTGCCGCAGCGGCCTCCTCCACCGCACCGGTCACATCGGTCTCTTCCGGTCGGTACCGGTCCTGGATGTGGCAGTGCGAGTCGATCCACCCACGCACGCCGGAGCTCACGCTTTGCGCCGCGGAAAGAGCGGATCGCCCTTGAGCACCGGGAGCCCGCCCGGGTATCCGCCCCATGCGGCGTCTACCGGCAGTCGGCACTCCACGGGCGAGCCGGAGAGCCCTATGCGCCTCCATATCTCGGCGCTCGTGCCCGGCATGGCCGGAAAGATCAGCAACGCGACGATCCGCAAGGCCTCCAGGGCGCTGCCGAGCACGGAGTCAGGGCCGGGGCCTGGCTCCGCCTTCCAAGGCTCTGTGGCTTCGAGCTCCGCGTTCGTCTCGCGGATCAGGCGCCAAGTCGCTTCGAGCCCATCTTGAGGCGCGAACCGGCTCCAGGCGTCGGCCGACTCTTCCACGATCGCCGCAGCCACCGCATTGAGCCGGCTGTCCGGGTCCGGAGGGGGCCCGATCCCGGCGCACTTCGAGCCGACGACAGTCGCGACCCGGGCGACGAGGTTCCCGAGATTGTTGGCGAGGTCCGAGTTGTACCGCGCCGTGATGCCCTCGTACGAGAACTCGCCGTCTGTCCCGAGCGGGACCGCGCGCAGCAGGTGGTACCGGATCGGGTCGACCCCGAAGTCCTCGGTTAGCGCGTCGGGGCTGATCTCGGTCAGCTTGATCGGCGCGGAATCCGGGTCGTTCGCCTGTTCACGGATGCGCGTCTTCGAAAGCCTCGAGCCGCCGACCAGCAACCATCCGTGGACCTGGACGTGGGCGGGCGGGTCGATGCCTGCCGCCATGCACATCGCGGGCCACCAGACGCAATGGAAGCGGATGATCTCCTTGCCGATCAGGTGGTGGACGGCGGGCCACCAGGATTCGAAGCGGGCCTCGTCTTCCCCGTAACCGATCGCCGTCAGATAATTGATCAGCGCGTCATACCAGACATAGAAGACGTGACGGTCGTCCCAAGGAACGGGGACACCCCACTTCACAGACGTCCGCGTGATCGAGATGTCGTTGAGCCCTCCTTTTATGAAGCTGAGTGCCTCGTTGCGCTTGGAGGAGGGCGCCACGGCCTGAGGTTGCTTCTCGTACCACTCGAGGAGGCGGTCCTGGAATGCGCTCAATTTGAAGAAGTAGTTCTCCTCTTCGAGCCACTCGACCGGCCTGAGGTGATCCGGGCAGACGTTTCCTTCGAGGAGCTCCGACTCGTCCTTGTAGGCCTCGCACCCGACGCAGTACCAGCCTGCGTAGGTGCCGAGCTCGATGTACCCGTTGTCGTAGACCCGCTGCAGGAACTTCTGAACTGCGACATGGTGACGTGGCTCGCTGGTGCGGATGAAATCGTCGTTGGAGATGTCGAGCCCGCGCCAAGCGTCGGCGAACCGCACCGATGTCCGGTCCGTCCAGCTCTGAGGATCGGTCCCGTTCTCTGTGGCCGCTCGCGCTACCTTGTCGCCGTGCTCATCGGTCCCGGTCAGGAAGAAGACTTCGTCGCCGCTCTGGCGGTGCCAGCGCGCGATTGCGTCCGCGTTGACCGTCGCATAGGCGTGACCGACGTGAGGAGCGTCGTTCACGTAATAGATCGGGGTCGTTATATAGAAGCGGGACACCGCACAAAGAGTACAGACCCCGGCAATTGCTTCATACGCTGCGCCCGATATGCCCGGGAAATCCGCGCCTGACCCCCGTCAACCAGGGAGAACCTCCGAGCCCGCCCGTGCACTGCTCTTGAGTCCGAGGGCTTTTTCATACGCACGTCTGCGCGGCACTCCGAGCTGCATCGCGACCGCCGCGGCGGCGTCACGCACCCCGGACCCAGAAGCGAGCTTCTCGATCAGACGTGATTCGAGCTCGCTCTCGTCGACCTCGGTCGCTCCTCGAACCATCCCGGCCACCACCACGACGACCTCGCCGCGTACCGGGCTATCGGAGAACCACGCAACCGCTTCGGCGAGCGTTCCCCTCCAAACCTCTTCGTGGAGCTTCGTGAGCTCACGGGCCACCGCAACCTGTCGCTCGTCGCCGCACGCCGCATTCAGTTCGACCAATGTGGCGGCGAGGCGCTGGGGTGACTCGTGGAGTAAGACGGTGCGCTCTTCGACCCCAATTGCCTCGAGGCGACGGTGACGCTCGGATCCTCGTCTCGGCAGAAAACCCTCGAAACAGAACCGTTCCATCGGCAACCCGCTCACGATCAGGGCAGTCAGGGCGGCATTCGCTCCGGGCACGGCCTCGACAGCGAGTCCGGCACCGACGGCAGCCGCGACCAGGCGTCCCCCGGGATCCGACACTCCCGGCGTGCCGGCATCGCTGACGACCGCCACCAGCTCACCGATCCTGACGCGTGCGAGGACACCAGGGATCCTCTCCGCCTCGTTGTGCTCGTTCAAGGAAAGCAAGCGCTTGCGAGTTATCCCGGCATGCGACAGAAGCTCACGGGTGCGCCTGGTGTCCTCGCAGCAAACGACGTCGGACGCCTCCAGGGTGCGCACGGCACGCGGCGACAGATCGCCCAGGTTTCCGATCGGGGTTGCCACGAGCACGAGCCGTCCACTGCCCTGCGTGGCAGATTCCGGCCTGGAAGGGGTCATCTCCCGCTCCTGAGCTCGAGACAGTCGCCCTTTCGCAATCCCCACCTTTCGAACGCGCCCGCTTCGGCTTCGAGCACGCTTCGTCCTCGCAGGTGCGGAAGTGTCATCCTCCAAGGGCGCAGATGCGTCATGTGCACGACGACGAGCCGGCGGTCCAAGAACGCGACATCGAGCGCAAAGCGCATCCCGAGCGAGTGGACCGCCCTCGTATGACGAAGCACGAGGGCTCCCTCATAGCCGCTGCGCCCGAGAAGTCCTTTCGACCGCTCGGCAAGTGAGCTCGCCACCTCGGCCGCACACAGCACGTCGCCGTCGCGAAGCAGCCACCACCCCTCGGTGTCAGCTCCTGGTATCTCGCTCTCGCCCACGGCGCCTGCCGTCACACGTTGAACCGGATCTCGAGGACGTCGCCGTCCTCGACGACATACTGGCTGCCCTCGACCCGGATGCGTCCCGCGGCCTTGGCTGCCGACCACGAGCCGAGCTCCAACAATTGGTCCCAGTGGATCACCTCGGCCCTGATGAAGCCCCTCTGCAGGTCGGAGTGGATGACCCCGGCGCACTCCGGCGCGGTCGCCCCTGCCCGAAAGCTCCAGGCGCGCGACTCCTTGTCGCCCGTGGTCAGGAATGTTCGCAACCCGAGCAGGTGGTATGCCGAGCGAGCGACCCGGGCAAGAGCTCCTTCCCCGAGCCCGAGACCTTCCGACATCTCGGCGCGCTCCTCGTCGGAGAGGCGGGCGGCCTCGGCTTCGAGCTGTGCGCAGGCGGCGAGCACCTCCCCATGGCCATCGAGCTCGTCGGCGACAGGCTTCACGAGTGCGTCCGCGCGGTCGAGCTGGTCCTCCCCGATGTTCACGACCGCGAGCACAGGTTTGTCGGTGAGGAAGAACTGGCTCCGCCGGAGCAGCTTCTGCTCCTCTGTGTTCACGAAGGTGTCGGTCGAACGGTAGAGCGGGACCCCTTGCTCGAGGACCTTGTGGGCCGCCTCCATGGCCTCCACCTCTGCGATCAGGCTGCGATCCGAGCGCGCCGCCTTTCGCTTGCGCTCGATCTGCGACTCCACCGATGCGACGTCGGCGAGGACCAGCTCGAGCTCGAGGGTCTGCAGGGAGCCGAGCGGGTCGGGGTCGCCGGGGACCTCGGGATCCTCGAACGCCCGCACGACGAGAAGCAGGGCGTCGACCTCGCGGATCCCTCCGAGGAAGCGGTTGCCCAGGCCCTCTCCGGTCGACGACCCGGCTACGAGACCGGCGATGTCCACCACCTCGACCCCTGCGCGCACGACCTTCCGGCTCTTGCTCATCTCAGCCAGTGCGTCGAGGCGGTGGTCAGGCAGAACCGCGATCCCCACCGATGTCTCGGTTGTCGTGAACGGGTGCGGAGCCACGGGCGCCGAGCGGCCGGTAAGGGCGTTGAAGAGGGACGTCTTCCCCGAATTCGGCAGCCCGACCAGCCCGATGTGCTCCACCGACCCGACGCTACTCGGAGGTCTCGCCCAGCCAGATAACCTGGGCGGCCATGTCTAAACGCACCGTCAAGCGCAAGCTGCGATCCAAGAAGAAGGCGAACCACGGGAAGCGGCCCAACACGGGACGGGGCTAGAGGCTTCGGTCCCGGTCGTCAGGGGGCTCGAGCCGTCCGGAATCTTGGGGCGTCGGGAATCTGGGCGTCGGGAAGCTGGGCGTCAGAGCGACGACCGGGGAGCAGACGCCTTCCAGGCGGTCCCGCGATCTGAGAGCACTGCACACAGGGTCGTCGGAAGGTCAGAGATGATGCCGTCCACTCCCAGGTCGAGCAGTCGCTGCATCTCGGCGGTTTCGTTGACCGTCCATACATGGACCGCGATTCCTCGATCGTGTGCCGCGGAGATCAGCACATCGTCGACTATCTCCAGGCCGGAGTGGGACGAGGGAACCTGGAGCGCGACGTAAGGGACGTCGGCGATCTCCTCGCCCGAGTGGGCGGCGCGCCAGAACTCGGCAGTCTGAATGGTGCCGGCCGAAGTCGGCACCTTGTCGGTGAAGCTCCGGAACGCCGCGGTCGCGCTGTCGTTGAAGGAGGCGACGATCACGTCGCCCGTGTGCCCGAGCGCCTCGAGCTCGCTGGCGAGATGCTCTTCGTACGGCTCCACCTGCGGAGCGGTCTGCTTGACGTCGAGGTTGACGACCACACCGGGGAACCCGTCGATAACCGCCAGAGCCTCTGCGAGCGTTGCGATACCGAAATCGCGGTCCCGTGGAGCCCTGCCCCTGTACGGGTAAGAGGCCGGTTCGAGCCCGGGTGTCACATCTGCTCCCGGCACGAACCAGTACGCGTTGTCGAGGCCGCGCAGCTCGTCGAGGCTCAGGCTCGCGATCTCCCCCGCGCCGTCCGTCGTCCTGTCGACGGTCGCATCGTGAGAAACGACCAGCTCGCCGTCGGCCGTCGAATGCACGTCGAGCTCTATCCCCGTCGCCCCTGCCTCGAGCGCCCTGCGGATTGCAAAGCAGGTGGAGGACGGCGATTCCCAGGCGCCTCCCTGATGGGCGTAGGAGATCACCCGCCGGTCCAACCAAACATTCCTACTCGGGCCGCCCACCCTCGTGACCGTAGTGCCGAGGCCTACAACAAGCGCAGGTGCGGGGTATTGACGAGGGTAGAGATGTCGGTCTGCGGCCTCGCCCCCAGATGTGAGATCACCTCGGCGGCGCACGCACCGCCGAGACGCGCCGACGACACCGGGTCCTGTCCGTGCGTCAGGCCGTAGAGGAACCCCGCTGCGAACAGGTCCCCCGCTCCGGTCGTGTCCACGACTTGTTCGACAGGCTCGGCAGGCACCTCGACGGGCCCGTCGGATAAGACGACGACAGATCCCCGTGCCCCGCGGGTGACGGCGGCGAGCAGTCCCGTCTCGCCCAGGGCCTCGAGCGCGAAAGCCAGATCGTCGGCACCGAACAGGAGCTTCACCTCCTCCTCGTTGCAGAACAGCAGATCCACCTCGCCCTGGAGAAGCGCCAGAAGCTCGGTTCGGTGCCTCTCCACACAGAAGGGGTCGGACAGCGAGAGCGCGACGAGGCCGTCGGACGAATGGGCGATCGACATAGCCGACCTGACTGCGTCTTTGGCCGAGTCCGTGTCCCACAGGTAGCCCTCGACGTAGACGATCTCGGCGCGCGCGACCAGGTCCTCGTCGATGTCCTCGGGACCGAGGGTGGACGCGACCCCGAGGTGCGTGGCCATCGTCCGCTCGCCGTCGGGAGTGACGAGGACCAACGAGCGGCCCGTCGCGACGTCGTCGTCCGGACCGTCTCGCGGCCCCTCTTCGAAAGAGCCCGACACCGGGGCCGCACGAAGCCTCCTCGCCGCACCTTCGTGGACACGGGATCCGAGCTCGACACCCAGGACGGACATGTCGTGGACGAATATCTCGCCGAGCTCGTCCGGGGCGACCTTTCCTATATAGCCGGCTCTACCGCCGAGAGCAGCAACGCCGGCTGTGGTGTTGGCCGCCGATCCGCCCGAGACCTCGATCGTGTTCTGCATCCCGCCGTAGATCTGAGCGGCGCTCGGCAGGTCTACGAGTGCCATCGAGCCCTTGCTGAGCTCCAGGCGGGCAAGATCGCCGTCGGTCGTGTAGGCGAGGACGTCGACGAGGGCGTTGCCGAGGCACACGACGTCGAGCTGGTCCCCGTCGTCATTTGTGTCGTCGGTCGCGGGCACGGCTGCCCACGCTAATGGTTCGGCATCGCCTTCCAGGTAACTTCGTTCCCATGACCGCAAGAACCACCCCGCCCGCCCCCGTATCGGCCGACGAGGCCCGTTGGCGCCTGCCCACCGCCTTGAGGCCCATTCGCTACGAGCTGCTTCTGGCCCCGGACGTGGCGACGTCCACGTTCACAGGCAGCGTCCGCGTCCGATGCAGCGTCACCGAGCCGACGAGCGAGATCACGATGAACGCCGCCGACCTAGAGGTGTCGCGCGCTGCGGTCGAGGTGGAGGGTCGGCAGTTGGAAGTGACGGACATATCGCTCGACGAGCCCGCCGAGCAGGTGACCATCCGTCTCCGGGAGCCCTTGTCCAGCGGCACGGACGTGCACGTCGAGATCGGCTTCGCCGGGACGCTGAACGACCAGCTCCGAGGCTTCTACCGATCGCGGTTCACCTCGGTAGAGGGGCCCGAGGGCGCCGAGCAGATCATCGCGACCACTCATTTCGAGCCGACCGACGCCCGCCGTGCCTTTCCCTGCTTCGACGAGCCCGATCTGAAGGCCGTGTTCTCCGTCACAGTCGACGTGCCCGAGGGCCTCGGCGCCTGGTCGAACTGGTCGGTCGCCTCAGAAGAGCCGCTCGCGTCCGGGGGCAGGCGAGTCCGCTTCGGCGACACGATGATCATGTCCACCTACCTGGTTGCCGTCGTGGTCGGCCCACTGGCCCACACCGACCCCGTCGACGTGGACGGGATGCCGATAACCGTCGTGCACGTACCGGGAAAGGAGCACCTCACCAGGTTCGCACTGCGGGCGGCGGCTCACTCGGTCCGGTTCTTCACCGAATGGTTCGAGATCCCGTACCCCGGTTCGAAGCTGGACCTTGTCGCACTGCCGGACTTCGCCATGGGAGCAATGGAGAACCTCGGTTGTGTCACATTCCGCGAGTCGGCGCTGCTCGTGGACGACGACCAAGCGTCTCTCGCCGAATTGCAGCGTGTGGCCCAGGTCGTCGCTCACGAGATCGCCCACATGTGGTTCGGCGATCTCGTAACCATGCGTTGGTGGGACGGCATATGGCTGAACGAGGCGTTCGCCACTCTCATGGAAGTGATGTGCGTGGACGACTTCCGCCCCGAATGGGACCTGTGGACGGTCTTCGGCACGATGCGAGAGCGAGCCATGGCCATCGACGCTCTTCACAACACGCGCCCCGTCGAATTCGCCGTCGGAAAACCCGAAGAGGCAGAGGCCATGTTCGACGCGCTCACCTACGACAAGGGTGCCGGCGCGCTCCGGATGCTCGAGCGGTACATCGGAGCAGAGCAGTTCCGCGAGGGCATCCGTCTATACCTGAGACGGCACAGTTACGGGAACACCGACACTGCCGACCTGTGGGCAGCACTCGAAGAGTCGAGCGGAGAGCCGGTGAGCCTGATCATGGATACGTGGCTCCACCAAGGCGGCTACCCGTTCGTAGAGGCTCAACTGCAGCAGGCGGCCGACCTCGGTGCTTCGGCGGTGGCGCTCACCCAGGTGCCTTTCATGTTCTCGCCCGAACCCCACGCGAACAGCGCCATCGGGAGCATGTGGAAGGTTCCCGTGCTGTTGCGCACCGTAGGAGACGGCAAGACCGGCGGCGACTCGAAGGACACCTCTTTCACGAGGGCGCTGCTCGAGGGGGGCGAGCTGGTCGTCGAGGTCGAAGGGAGCGGGCCCGCGGTCGTCAACGCGGGCGGGTCGGGCGTCTACCGGGTGCAATACCCTGTGGAGCATCTCCTGCGACTGGCGTCGCGATCGGATGAACTGAGCACACTCGAGCGCTTCTACCTTCTTTCCGACACCTGGGCGGCCGTGCTTGCAGACAGAAGTGCGCTCGCTGATTTCCTTTCACTTGCAGAGACGATCGTGGCTGGGCCCGCAGGCGAGCGGGACCCCGACGTCTGGGGCCAGGTGACCGGGCCGATCTCTCTCATGTACAGAACGGTCCCAGACGATGCTTTGCCCGACCTCGGCTCCTACACGCGCGCGCTGGTAGGACCGGTGTTCGAACAACTCGGCTGGGAGCACGATCCCTCCGACACCGAGCGAACGCGGTCCCTCCGTTCTCAGCTGATCGCCACGCTCGGGACGGTGGGGGCCGACCCGACGGTTCGCGCCACGTGCTCGGAGCTGCACCAGGAATTCATCGCCGAAGGAGTGCCGTTAGACCCGGAACTCGCCCCTGGGATCGTGGCGACGGTAGCGGCTTGCGGGGGGGAGTCCGAATACGACGCCTTCTACGGCCGTTTCAAGAATCCGTCCAGTCCCCAAGACGAGATCCGGTACCTGCATGCCCTTGCGGGATTCGAGGGTGCTGCCCTCGCAGAGCGGACTTTCGAACTCGCAACCACCGAGGTGAGGGTGCAGAACGGCTACACGCTCATCGCACTTCTGCTCGCCAACCGCTCGGCCGGGGAGGCTACGTGGGGACGCGTGACCCGTGACTGGGACGAGCTGTTGGCGAGGTTCCCGGGGACCTTGGTGACGCGCATGCTCGAGAGCGCCCGCCTGCTCTGCAGACACCCGCACGTCGCCCAGGAGGTCGCGGCGTTTCTCGCCGCCCACCCTGTCCCGACCGGCGACAAGGCGATCGCCCAGACGATCGAGCGGTTAGGCGTCAACGCGGCCTTCGCTGCGCGCCTTGCATCCGAGGCGCGACCGCTGCTCTCGGCCGGCACACGCCGCTTGACCTCACGCAGCGGTCGGTGACCTGCCTGAGCGATCGGACCGGCTATCTCCTGGCTCTTGCCCGACAAACGAAGGGCTTCATGCCCGACGACGAGGGCAAGGCCCTCTTCGACGCCGCCTTAGAGGTTGCAAGGTCCCGGCCCTCGGGTGCGACGCTCGTCGAGATCGGCTCATGGTGCGGCAAGTCCAGCGTGTACATCGGCGCCGCGTCCGAAGCGAGTGGCTCGGTCCTCTTCAGCATCGACCACCATCACGGCTCCGAGGAGAACCAGGCGGGCTGGGATCACCACGACCTCGAAGTGGTCGATCCGAGGACGGGGAAGATCGACACATTGCCCTTCTGGCGCCGGACGATCGTCGACGCCGGACTTGGAGCGTCAGTGGTGGGCCTGGTCGGCGACTCCCAGACCATCGCATCGCGCTGGAACACTCCCGTCGACTTCTGCTTCATCGACGGGGGGCACGGCAGCGAACCGGCGTGGGCGGACTTCTCGGGCTGGGCGCCCAAGGTCGTCACCGGAGGAATCCTCGCGATCCACGACGTGTTCCCGGACCCCGCAGACGGTGGACGGCCGCCCTACGAGCTGTGGCGAGCGGCGCTCGAGTCAGAAGAGTTCGTACAAGCCGGGGAAACGGGTTCGCTTCGCCTGCTCAGGAGGGTCGCTGGGGGGCTCTTCCGACGCTCGAGTCGTTGAAGACCGAGACCGCTACGACGATCGCAACCACGATGCACCCCGCGGCAACCAGATAGCCGAGGTGGTATCCGCCGACGAGCGCTGATGCCCGGCCGGTCCCATGAGCGAGCAGAGCATTGCTCCGAGACGTGGAGATGCTCGCCAGGACGGCGACACCGATTGCCGCTCCGAGCTGGAGCGAGACGTTCGCTAGACCCGATGCGAGACCCACGTCGGCCGGGGCGGCGTCGGCCATCGCGAGAGCGACCGACGGTGCGAATGCGAGGCCGGCCCCGGCGCCGAACAAGATCATGCCCGGCAGGATGTCGAGCGCGAACGAGCCGTGCACCGGCACCCGGCTCAGCACGACGAGTCCCACGAGGACCAGGAACAACCCCGGGACGATCGTCAGCTTGGCTCCGATCCGGGTCATCATCCGGGCCGAGACGAAAAGAGAGAAGATCGTGACCATCGCGCTCATCGGCAGGAATGCGAGCCCGGTGACCAAGGGGCCGTACCCGAGCACGTGCTGGAGGTAGAGCGCTCCCAAGAAGAACTGGCCGAACATCCCTACCGGGAAGAGGATCCGGACGAGGACAGCGCCCGAGACGTTGCGGGAGCGGAATATGCCGAGAGGCACGATCGGCCGTTTCAAATGCCTCTCGAGCCATACGAAGAACGCCAACAGCCCGAGCGCCACCACGCCGAACCCGACGGTCCGCGAGGACAGCCATCCGTAGCTGCTCGCCTCCACGATGGCGTAGACGACCAGCATGACCGACACCGTGACGAGCAGGGCACCGAACACGTCCACGCCGTTGCGCACGCCCGCACCAGGAAGCTCGTCGATCAGGGAGATGCCGAGCACCAGGGCTGCGATGCCGATCGGGACGTTGATGAAGAAGATCCAGTGCCAACTGATCGCCTGCGTGATGGCCCCGCCGACGAGCAGGCCGATCGCCCCACCCGCGGAGGCGACGAATGCGTAGACGCCCATAGCCTTCGCCTTTTCGTGCGGCTCCGGGAAGGTCGTGACGAGCAACCCGAGGATCGTCGCTGCCACCATCGCCGCGGCAGCCCCCTGTACGAACCTTGCCGCGATCAATTCGACCTGGCCCTGCGAGAATCCGCACAAGGCAGAAGCGATCGTGAATGCCGATAGCCCGCTTACGAACACCTTCTTCGGTCCGATCAGGTCACCGAACCGCCCGGCCAGAAGCAGAAACCCACCGAACGTAATGAGATAGGCGTTGATGACCCAGGCGAGAGAGGCCTGGGAGAAATGGAGCTCTCGCTGGATCGTCGGGAGTGCCACGTTCACCACGGTGGCGTCGAGAACGATCATCAGCTGCCCCACGCACAACACGATCAGGGCGATCCAGCGCCGGCGGTCGCTGTGCGGCGCCGGCAGTCCGTGGACGGCTCCGGGCGCGCGGAACTGACGTCCGTGGACCTGACAGCCATGACAAGGCAAACGTAACGAGCATCCCGGTATTCCAGGGTCGAGGGGCTTCAGTCCGATTCCGACGGTATCCAGACCCCTGTGCCTTGACGTGAACGCCAATAGGGACAAATCTAGATGCGCTCGGCAAATAATCGACAATTGATGGCTTAGGCGGCCAGGAGGGGGTACCTGTGAGAAAAGTTTTGGGTCTCACCACGATGTTGGTGATCACCGCAACCGTTTTGAGCGGAGCTATGGCAGCCGGCGCGGGCGCGGTAACGAGCGCAGCCGTACCGGGCGGATCGCCCATGGTCCGTGCAACAGGGGCGAGCTTCGGGCTGCCGACGATCAGTGAGAACTGGTCGGGTTACGCGGCGACATCGTCGACGCCGTTCACCTTCGCTTCCACCAAGTTCGTCGTACCCACTGTGGACTGCGTCGACTCTCACAAGTACGTGTACACGTCGAACTGGGTCGGCCTCGACGGGTTCAACGACGAGACCGTCGAGCAGGACGGCACCTCGGGCCACTGCAACCTAAGTACCGGCTTGCCGGACTACTACGCGTGGATCGAGATGTACCCGGCGCCGACGGTGAAGGAGTTCAACGTCAATCCGGGCGACGTGATCCAGGCGTCGGTCAAGTACTCCACGGGTGGCGTGTTCACGCTCAACGTCACGGACGTGACACTGGGGCTGTCCAGGTCGGTCTCGTCCACGTGCACAACCTGTGCTCGTGCCTCGGCTGAGTGGATCGTCGAGCGGCCCGCGGGTTGCGACCCATATCCCACGAACTGCTTCCTGTTCGCTCTCGCGAAGTTCAGCCCGGCCACGATGTTCGACAACGCGGCCACGAT
Source organism: uncultured Acidimicrobiales bacterium (assembly GCA_963801315.1). Lineage (GTDB taxonomy): Bacteria > Actinomycetota > Acidimicrobiia > Acidimicrobiales > CAVXTF01 > CAVXTF01. The sequence continues at coordinate 1,242,193 of CAWDEI010000007.1, forward strand.
CCAGGGCGGGGCCCGCACGGGTCTCGGCAGCTTGGGCCACGTGCACCAGATCTACATGGTGCAGCCGAAGCACAACGGGTCGTTCGTCTCGTTGGACAACGTGTCTCCGATAGAACCGTCCAACAGCTTCACGGTCACGTGGCTGTCCTACGGACACAGGCTCCCGATACAGCTCTAGTCGTGTATTCGGAGTAGCGACAGGAACTGCGCCGGCGACCCCACGTTCGGTCTCGAATCGGGACCGGGCGTGGGGTCCTGCGCGTACCGGAGGCCGTTCGGGTACGAGACGTTCGGCTAAGAGACGTTCGGGTAAGAGGCCTCGCCGGTCTTCGGTGCCCAGCCGATCTTCGGTTCAGTGAGATCAAGACCCGATGGCAGGGCCTCTCCGCGGAAGATGCCGGAAGCAGGCGTGGCACACGAAAGTGCGTCGGCAACGAGCACGATGGCCGCGGCGGTGTACGTCGTGCGCTCCTCGAACGGAAAGGTGGTCTGCTCCGGGAACACCATGCCGGTCCAGTACGACCCGTCCGGGCAACGCAGCATCTGAGCCCAGCCGAGCAGATCGAGTGCCTGCTCACGCCGCCCTATGACGTCGAGGGCGAGGGCACACTCCGCTGTCTCTGCTGCCGTGACCCAGGGACCCGTTGACACACAACGCACCCCGAGTCCCTCCATGACGAAGGTGTCCCACCACGAGTCGATACGCAGGTCGGCCTTTTCGCCCTCGAGCGCGCCCGTGAGAACCGGGTAGTACCAGTCCATCGCGAACTCGTCCTTGGGCTCGAAGCGGTGCGGCGTGTGCGCAATGGCGTGAGCGATCCTGCCGGCGGCGAGCTCCCAGTCGGGGCGCTCCTTGCCGAGCACTTCCGCACACGCAACTCCGCAACGCAGTGCGTGATAGATCGACGACGACCCGGTCAGAAGCGCGTAATCCTGGGGCCGGCCGTCGGAGTCGACCGACCAACGCACGGTCCCGTCGGATTTCTGCCAGCGCAACACGAAACCGAGGGCGCGGTCCACGACCGGCCAGAGCTCCTCCAAGAAGCCATGGTCCCCGGTGCAGACGTAGTGGTGCCAGGTACCGGTCGCCACGTAGGCGCAGACGTTCGTGTCGAGACGAGGGTCCTTCACCCCCGTTTCGGCCAGGTAGTAGTTGAACCAGCAACCCTCGGGCAACTGTGTGCCGGCAAGCCACAGATAGGCGAGCGAGGCCTCGTCGTCCAAGCCGGTGACACTGAGCGCCATCGCCGACTCCACGTGGTTCCACGGATCGCAGTGGCCGCCTTCGAACCACGGGATCATCCCGTCGGCTCGCTGCACCTCCGCGATCGAGTGTGCTGTCTCGAGCACCTCGTGAGCAGAGAGGATGCCGGGCACCTCCGGCACGGTGCGGCTCGTCCCGCCCACGATGCCTGCACGTGGCGCGCCAACGTGGACCCCGGCGCCTCGGGCCCCGACATGCCAGGTCTGGTCCGTGGTCGTCACGCAGGTTTCCTCGCGTAGACGACGAGGCTCTTACCGAGCACCGGATTGAGGATTCGGTCCGCAGTGCGAGTGACCCACGGAGCCCTGGTGATGTCCCAGACGAGCATCCGGTGATAGGCCTTCACGAAGGGATTGTCCTCTCTTTTGGGGCCCACCGCGCAACGCAGCCACCAGTACGGGGAATGCAGCGAATGGGCGTGGTGGCTCCCGACGAGCCGGAGCCCCGCATGCTCGAGGCGCCCGACGAGCTCTGAGCGCCGGTAGATGCGCACATGGCCGCCGGGGACGTTGTGGTACTCGTCCGAAAGAGCCCAGTTGACCAGTTCCGGACCGAATCTGGGCACCGTCACCGCCATGAGCCCTCCGGGACGGAGCACCCTCACGAGCTCGGACATTGCGTCGGTGTCGTCGGGAATGTGCTCGAGGACCTCGGCGGCTATGACCCGGTCGAACGCGGCATCGGGAAAGGGGAGCCTGAGCGCATCGCCCTGGACCGCTCCCGTACCCCTGGGATCGCCGATCTCTCCTGCATCGAGCATGGCACCGAGGGTGTCGCGCACCTTTGCGACCTCGTCGGTCCCGGCGTCGAGCGCGACCACCCTGGCGCCACGCCGGGCCGCCTCGAACGCGTGGCGACCACCCCCGCACCCCAGATCGAGCACACGCTCGCCTTTTTTCATCTCGAGCTTGCCGTAGTCGACGGTCAGCACGGTGCGGACCTCGAGAGGGTCGTGCCACCTGCAACCGCCCCGGTCAGAGGGGCGCGGCGCCTGTACTGCTCCGCTCGGAGGCGCTCGGGACGCCCCTCGTGGCGCTCGCGCTCTTCGATCGCGATCCGGTACTGCTCGGCGGTGCCGACGGCTGTGGCACGCCAGGTGAAGCGACCGAGGACCCTGTCGCGGCCCCCGCGACCGAGGCGGTCACCGAGCCCGGGATCGTCGAGGATCCTGGCAATCGCCGAAGCGAGAGCACCCGGGTCGTCGGGAGTCACGAGAAGCCCGGTCTCGCCGTCTCTGCCCACGACCTCGGGCAGAGCCCCGCCGGTCGTTGCTACCAGCGGCACTCCGCATGCCATCGCCTCGATCGCCGGCAACGAGAAACCCTCGTAAAGAGACGGGACGACCGCTACCTGCGCCTCCGCGTAGAGCCCCGCCAGCTCGTCGTCGTCCATCCCGCTCACACACCTGACGCACGACTCGAGTCCGAGGCGCTCGATCGACTTTGCGACCCTTCCGCCTTCGCGGGGGCGCCCGATGACGAGCAGCTCCACGTCGCGTTCTGTCCGAAGCTTCGCCACGGCCTCGAGGAGCGGCACGAGGCCCTTCATCGGCACGTCGCTCGAGGAGGTCACCATGATCCGTCCCGCCACGGTCGGGCGGTCGGGGCGGGGGCGGAAGACCTTGTGGTCGACCCCGACCGGGACGACCGACATGCGTGACGGGTGCACCCCCATCTGGATGGCGATGTCCCTTCTCGACGACTCGGACACCGTTACGACGTTCGGCAGCTGCTGGGCCACCCGTATCTGCATTCGCAGGAACCCGAACCACCGCCTCTGGGTCAGGCCCTTCCATGGCGTCTCGGCATGAGAGAGCGCCAGCTGGCGGTCGACCGTGATCGGGTGGTGGAGAGTCACGACGAGCGGCCAGCCGTCGTCGAGCATCCCGAGCAGTCCCGACCCGAGTGACTGGTTGTCGTGCACGATGTCGAGCTCGCCCCGCCTGGCGGCGAGGATGCGACGTGCCCTCAAGGAGAAGGTGAGGGGCTCGGGGAAGCCCGCGACGCACATCACCCCGAGCTCGAGCAGGTCGTCGCTGTCTCGAATCTCTGTCGGGTGGGGCACCCGGAATGGGTCAGGCTCGCGGTACAGGTCGAGGCTCGGTACCGGGGTGAAGCCAACTCCGTCGTCGAGGACGGGCCAGGGCTGCCCGGCGAGGACCTCGACGCTGTGGCCGAGCTCGACGAGCTCGCGGGCGACGTGCCTGGTGTAGACCCCCTGGCCGCCGCAACGCGGATTTCCGCGGTAGACGAGAAGGGCGATCCTGAGTCCGTCAGGGCCGGGAGGAGCTGCTGCTGCAGGCAACGGCGGAGGGGTGTGGAGGCTCCGCTCCCAAGACAGCCGCAGGTCGTTCCAGCGTTGCCGAGGGGACCTACGCAACCGGGGTCCCGGGGGGGATTGCCTCCAACATGACCGCTCAGCCTCCCCCGGTCCGCCCGTCGGACGCAAACGAGCCTGGCCAGCGACTCTCCCCGGCCCCACACGTCAGGCACTACCTTCGTGTCCGATGGACCTGACCTACCCGCCCGAAGCCGAGGAATTTCGTACCGAGATCCGTGCGTGGCTGGAGGAGAACCTGCCCGAGGGATGGGGTGAGCAGGGATTCTCCATGGACCCCGAGGACCGCAAGGCGTTCAACCGTCAATGGGTGAAGAAGCTCCACGCCGGGGGCTGGATCTGCGCCTCTTGGCCGAAGGAGTACGGGGGCAAGGGACTTTCCCTCATGGACCAGGTCGTGCTGAACGAGGAATTCGCGAAGGCCAAGGCCCCCCTACGGGCTGACTTCTTCGGCGACACCCTCGTCGGGCCGACGATCTTGCAATGGGGAACCGAAGAGCAGAAGCGCGCGTTCATCCCGCGGATCCTGGACGGCACGATCTCGTGGTGCCAGGGCTTCTCGGAGCCCGACTCCGGTAGCGACCTCGCCTCGCTCACCACGAGAGCTGAGCTCGACGGTGACGAGTGGGTGATTACCGGACAGAAGGTCTGGACGACGCAGGCGCAGTTCGCCGACTACATATTCCTGCTCGCACGAACCGACCCGGACGCCCCGAAACACGCGGGCATCTCGTACCTGCTCGTCCCTATGAAGCAGGACGGCATAGAGGTTCGCCCCATCGAGCAGATCGACAGCTCGAGCGAATTCAACGAGGTGTTCTTCTCAGGCGCGCGCTGTCCACGCGAGAACGTCGTGGGCGGGGAGAACAACGGCTGGAAAGTCGCAATGACGACTCTCGGATTCGAGCGGGGGGCCTCTGCGACCACCGGTCACCGCCGCTTCGCCCGCGAGCTGGAAGGAATCATCGACCAGGCGAGGCGCCTCGGACGCAACGACGACCCGATCGTCCGCCAGGGCCTTGCCCGCGCTTGGTCGAAAGTGAAGATCATGGAGGTGAACGGCTACAGGAGCCTCACCGATTCACTGAACGGGACGCACAACGCGGCGGCCCTCGGCGCCGTCAACAAGATGTTCTGGTCCGAGTTCCACAGACAGATGATGGAGCTCGCCATCTCCATACTCGGGCTCGAGGGCCAGATCCTCACCGGGTCGGGAGGCGTCGGTGACACGGGGGCGGACGACCCCTCCGAGGGCCCCCTCGGCCGACGCGGCTCGGCCGGTTACCCGGTGACGACCCTGCAGGCGTCCTACTTCTTCTCGGTGTCCGAGACGATCTGGGGCGGGACCGCGGAGATCCAGCGCAACATCGTGGGGGAAAGGGTGCTCGGTCTGCCGAAGGAGCCGAAGCCCTAGCTCGCAGGAGCCCGGCCGAAGTCGACGTCCTCCGTCACGACCGTCCCGGCCGTCCGGCCCGGCGCTGTCTGATGGGACCAATACAGGTTCGTGTGCGCTATGACCTGCTCGGGGGGAGGTGCGCCCCAAGGCGTCTGGTCTTCGGTCGTGTGCGCGTCGCTCACGAGCATCGCGTCGTAACCCCTCGCCGAGCCGCGCCGTGCAGGGTCGAGCGGATGCACGCATCGGTCTGTGCGCCCACGACGACGAGGCGCCCGACACCGAGACCCGACAACACGTCCTCGAGGTTGGTGTCCTCGAAAGAGTCGCCGTAGTTCTTCTCGACGAGCGGCTCGGCGTCGCCTGGAGTCAGCTCCGGGACGATATGCCAGCCATCACTACCCTTCTCGAGGCCCTCGTCAGAGTGCTGGACCCACACTACGGGCACCTTTTCGCGGCGGGCTTTGTCGACGAGGCTGCCGACGTTGGCGACCACGGCGTCTCGCTCGTGATTCCCCTCGACGACGCCGGTTTGCACGTCGACGACGAGGAGGGCTGTGTTCGGCCTTTTCTCGAGCGTTGTCATTGCTTCTCCTTCTCTGCTGACCTGGGCCTCAGCTGACCTGGGCCTCAGCTGACCTGGGCCTCAGCTGACCCTTGCGTCCTTGATCAGGCGACTCCGAGCTCCGCACGTTGGGTCTCGACATCATCTTCGATACCCGAGGGCGGCACCTCGACACGTCTCGAACGATGCTGTGCAAGGAGCACGGTGCACGAGCCGATCGCAGAAGCGGCTCCGATGGACAACGCCGCTCGCGGGCTCGCGGCCTGCGAGATCCACCCGACGAGCGGGCCACCGAGCGGGGCGGTCCCGAGAAAGCCGATCGCGTACAGAGCCATGACGCGCCCGCGCATGGCCGGGTCCACTCGCAACTGGATGGTGGAGTTGGCGGTCGCGATGAACGCGATGGAAAGAGCGCCCATCGGGACGATGACGATCGACGCGACGAGAACGCTCGGGGACAGTGCGAGAGCGAGGATGAACAGGCCGAACCCGATCCCCACCACTGCGAGGCGGGTGAGATCCGGGCGACTCCTGCTTGCGACGATAAGCCCTCCGATCACGGCTCCCGTCGCCATCAGCGACGTGAGCAACGAGTACACCCCGGCACCCGCGTGGAAGGTCAACTTGGCGAACAGCGGGAGCATGACGGTGAAGTTGTAAGCGAGAGTCCCCACGACGAACACTACGAGCAACACATCGCGCAGATCCCCGCGTCCTCCAGGCGTAGTGCAAACCTTCTCGAAGCTGGCCCTTGGCGCGCACGGTGAGCTTGGTTGCATGCAGCTCGCTCCTGCGCATCATCGCCAGGGCGACGATCACCGCTACGTAAGAAGCCGCATTCACCTCGAAACAGACCGCAAGGCCCACCGTGGCGATGAGAGCTCCTCCGATAGCGGGGCCGATGACCCGGGCTCCGTTCATGACGATGCTGTTCAGGCTCACCGCGTTCGGCAGGTCGCCCTGTCCGACCATCTCGACCACGAAAGATTGTCGGGTCGGGTTGTCGAACAGGTTGACGAACCCGAGGAGCAGAGCCAGCAGGAAGACCTGCCAGAGGCGGACGGCCCCCGTCACGGTCAGGACCGCGAGAACGAGCGCGAGCACGCCGGCAGAGGCCTGCGTCGCGTAGAGGATCCGGCGCTTGTCGAAGCGGTCGGCGATGAGCCCGCCCCACGCCCCGAACAGCAGCATCGGAAGGAATTGCAAGGCGATGTTGAGGCCCAGGTCGATCCCCTGGTCGGCACGCGGAGCGAGCCGGAGCACCAACCATGCCGAGCGCGATGCTCTGCATCCACGTGCCGCTGACCGAGATCATCTGACCGATGAACCACAAGCGGTAGTTGCGCGTACGTATCGACTTGAACGTGGTGCTCGCCACGCGGCGCAATCGCGTCATCTTTCGTCCACCAGGCGTTCGAGCAGCCCGACAAGCTCCTCGAGGCGGGCGCGCTCGGCCGCAGGAAGGCGCTTCAAGCGAGCGGCGACGAAGGCCGTGCGCACCGAGCGATTCCGCTGCAGCGTGCGCTCGCCGCCGGAGGTGAGCCTCACTCTCACCACGCGACGGTCCCCCGCGTGGACCTCGCGTGCGAGCAGTCCTGCCGCGACGAGGGCATCCACCTGGCGCGTCATGCTCGGGGGCTGGACCTTCTCGGACGCCGCGAGCTCCCCCAGAGTGGGCGAGCCGAGTCGTTCCACCGACGAGAGCACCGAGACCTGGGACTGGGTGACGCCGCCGACGAGCTGCTGTCGAAGCTGGCGCGAGAGCCGGAGCACCGCCAACCTGAGCCGGGCCGCAAGCTCGCCTTCGCCACCGCCCACCAGGCTGCGGACTGGCTGTGTCTCTGGCTGTGTCTCTGGCTGTGTCTCGGCGTCCAACTGGGTCATGTTCTCCGGGTCACAATCGTTTCGATACCTAATTAGCTTTCCTAACTATAGTGGCCGCGACAGCCGGGTGCCACCGTGGTGGCATCGGGCTCCCCTTGGGAGTCCCCCCGGCGGCTGGTCGTAGGATCGAAGGCATGCTTCCCGACTACGCAGGGCTCGAGCAGGCCTCCGGTCTCGACTGGTACGAGCTCGACCCCAACCTGAGTGACCTCTTGGACCTCCATTTGCCCGACGCAGAGGAGCGCAAGCTCGCAGAAGAGCATGCCGCCCGGTTCGGGGAGCTCGTAGGCAAGGTCGTCGCGCCACGCGCCGAGGAGACCGACAAACACGGGCCCGAGCTCCGCCGCTACGACAAATGGGGCTTCGAGGTGGACGACGTGGTCCACAACTCCACGTGGACCGACACGAAGGCCGATCTCGTTCGAAACGGTTTCACGTCGCTCGAGAGCTACGCCGGCAGGCCGGTCCCGGCCGTGCTCAGCGCCTCCGTCGCGTACATCGTCAACCAGGCGGAGACCGCCGTCCACTGCGGGCTCGGGATGACGGGCGCGGCCGCCGACATCGTGGAGCGCTACGGGCCCGAGGCAGCGCGAGAAAGGCTCCTGCCTCGGCTGCGCAGTCTCGATCCCGACTTCGCGTGGGAAGGCGGGATGTTCCTGACCGAGCGCCAAGGCGGCAGCGACGTCGGTGCGAACACGACGACCGCGGTTCAAGACGGCGACGAATGGCGCATCACGGGCGAGAAGCATTTCTGCTCGAACGTCGACGCCGAGGTGTTCATCGTCCTCGCCCGTCCCGAGGGCGCGCCGTCCGGGAGCAGGGGTCTCGGCACGTTCATCGTCCCCCGGATCTTGGAGGACGGATCGCCGAACGGGTTCACGATCAAGAGGCTGAAGCCCAAGCTCGGCACCCGGGGTGTGCCGACCGCCGAGGTTTCCCTCGACCACGCCGTCGCGTGGCTTGCGGGCCCCGAGGGCGGCGCCGCCGCGGGGGCCGCCAACGCCGCACGTGACGGCCGCGGGATCAACCGCATGATGGAGATGGTCAACGGCTCTCGGTTCGGCGTTGCCCTGATGGGCCTCGGGATCCACCGCCGCTCGTTCTTGGAAGCAGCCATCTATGCCGGGAGGAGGTCCCAGTTCGGGCAGAGGATCGATCACTACCCGCTAGTGCGCGAGACCCTCGTCGACCTGGCGGTCGACCTCGAGGCCGGCCTCGGCGCCGTGTTCGAGTGCGCGTCCGCCGTGCGAAGCGCAAGCGATCCCGAGTCGGGGCGTCTCGTGCGCCGCATCCTCATCCCTCTAGCCAAGCTCCGGTGCACGAGGGTCGCGCTTCAGTCCGCCTCGACCGCGCTCGAAGTGCTGGGCGGCAACGGATACATGGAGGACTGGCCCATGGCCCGCCAGCTCCGTGACGCCCAGTGCCACACGATCTGGGAGGGCACCGAGAACATCCTGTGCATCGACGTCAGGCGCGCGATGCGCGGCGAGCAGGCGCATCTCGCCCTGTTCGAGCGCGTCGAGCGAGCCGTCGACTCTGCGTCAGGTGTCGGCGTCCTCGCTGGGCCTGTCGACGCTGTGTCGAGCGCTCTCGCCGATGCGCGGACCGCGGTCGACCACCTGTCGAAGGTGGACGACGACCTCGGGCTGCTTCATTCTCGGCGGTTTGCGGAGCTCCTTGCGGACCTCACCGAGGGAGCGCTGCTCGTCGAGCACGCCGCATGGTCCCTCGGACGCGACGGCGATGCCCGCAAGGCGGCCGTGGCACGCCTGTTCTGCGCGAGGAGACTGAAGGCGGCACCCTCTAGGGGGATCCTCGACACCGACCGCTCGGTGCTCGACCTGTTCGAACCGTTGGTGCGGTACGGCAGGATCGAGGTGTCGGACCTGGCTGCCTGAGCCGGAGATCACCTGTCGCTGCGAAGAGCCGTCGGGTCGACCCCTATCGCCTGATCCTCGAGCTCGACCGCCAGCTCAGGCGAGACGGTGCGGTGCTCACCGTCAGAAGACGAAACAGCGGTGCCTATGGCCAGGAACTCGATGATGTGGCTCCCCCATGCGTGGCTGCGCTCCTGGACGTTCACCCCCACGACGCCATCGGCACCGAGCGACAGGGCGTCGTCCTGCATCCTGCCCATCGCAAGCTCGCGCGAGTCGTAAAGGGCGGTGGTGACGAGGGCCAGCTCGACGTTCTGGTTCTGGTTCCGCAACCACGTGCTCACGCTCTGCCTGGCCACGTGGTAGACGCACACCCCCATCACGAGCCCGAGCACGTTGTAACCGGCGGCGGTCAGAAGAGCGAAATCCTTGCCGCTCAAGTCGCTCGTGAAAATCTGTCCCGGATCGGATGCGGTACCCGAGGCGTGGTGATCAGCGCGGCGCGCGATACCGGTGCCCACGGCGGTGAAGCGGAACTCGCGGGAGCTCGACTCGACCGACAAGTGGACTCCGACCACACCTTGCGCGTCGACCCTGCTCGCCTGCGACCGGAGCCGCCGCATGGCGATAGTACGAGCCTCGTGCATGGCACCCGACATCGCGGTCAGCTCGGTGCTCTGGGACATCGGTGCCCAGGAGCCGAAGGCGTAAGGCCTGAAGATGCACGATCCCGTGACGAGCCCACGCGGCTCGTAGCCGGACTGGTGCACGAGGATCGCCTCGTCCACCGACAGGTCGGAGGATGTCGCACTGTGCCTGCCCCCGTCGGGGCGAGGAGTCCTGCTCCTGCAGCGCGTCCAGTGCGAGGTCCGCGTCCGCCGGCTCGGATCTCGCGCGTGCTCACTGTCGCGTCCTCACTGGCGCGTGCTCACGGCGCATCCTCACGGCGCATCCTCACTGGCGCATCCTCACCGGGAGTCGTTCAGCCGAAGGAGGACTCGCGGCACGGGCGCGTCCTCGTGTGCCCGGAACCGCCTGACTGCCGTGCCGATCGCACGCATGGAGACCATCGCAGCCTCCTGACTCTCTCTGATCGAAAGCGAGACGTCGACTCCGATCACCTGGTCGCCCACCGCCCTCGCCTGATCCTCGAGTGCGTCCACCGCTATGCGCTGGGCCTGTTGGACGGCTTCGCTGCGTTGGACGAACTCGGCGCCGGACCATGTGGTGGCGCTCGACATCCCGACGCAGCCGCCCGACGACCTGACCGCCCCTGCTCCGAAGACGAGCCCTGCGGGAACCCGCCCGGTGTCGAGAAGCTTTGCGAAGTCCTGTCCCGACAGGTGCGACGTGAAGGGCTCTTTCAGAGGAGCGGCACTCGGGCGGCTTATGGCCGTGCCGACCATCTTCAGTTCGACGACCGGAGCCGACGAGGCGATCTGCAGATCCGAAAGCGTGTGGCGGACACCCACCACCCCGTGGGCCCCGAGGGCGGAGGCCTCGGCTCTGAGCCGGTCATGGGCGAGCCGGAACGTGTCCGAGAGCGCCTGCTCGTAGTAGAGGTCCTCGTAATTGACCCCGTACCCGTGTCCGAGCCCGTAGACCGCGTGAGTACAGGGGTAACCCTTGAAGTGGCCGCGGAATCCCGAGGGCGCCCAACCCGCCCCCATGCCCTGAGCACCGAGAGATCCCCAACCGCCGGAGGGGAGGCCGAAGTAAGCGGGACCGATTCCTTGGACCGCGATCTGGTAGACGCTCATCCCGACCACCATGCCCACCGGCCGGAACCCGACCCTCCTCACCGCCGACAGCTCCGCAACCGACAGGTCGCTCGTCCAGCTTCCACCTGCGGCCGCACCGCTTTGGAGCCTCGACCTCGCCGCCTCGGGAAGGTCGGCGGAGGCATCGGCCGACGAGTCCTGTCCCAAGCGTGGATCGCTGCTCATGTGATCGCCGGTCCCGCGATCAGTGGTCGAGCGTGAGGACCATGACCGGCGGCTGGATGACGTGGTCGGCCCGGATCGGGCGCACCGCCGTTCCGATCGCCAGGAACTCGATCACGTGGCTTCCCCAGAAGTGGGACTTCTCGATGAGCTGCACGCCGACGATCCCCTCGGCCCCGAGCTCGGTGGCCTCGTGCTGCATCCGGTCCATCGCAAGCTCGCGGGCCTCGTACAGGGCTTGGGTGAAGTGAGGCAGCTCGGTGTTGCGCATCGAGGTGGCGAGCGTCGCACCGAGGCCGCGGTAGCCGACGTGGTAGACGCAGGTCCCCATGACGAGGCCGAGAGGCGCATACCCGGCCCGCACGAGCGTCCAGAAATCCTGGCCCGACAGGTCGCTCGTGAACGGCACTCCCGCCGAGGTCCGCCAGCTGCCGCCCGCGATGGACGACGGGTCCGAGGCCGACACGGCTGTCCCGATCACGATGAATTCCGCCGAGTGCCTTCCCCAGTCGTAGAAGTTCACGTCGAGGCGCACGCCGACAATGCCGTCCGCTCCGAGCACGTCCGCCTCGGACTCCATGCGGCTCATCGCCAGCTGGCGTGCCGTGTACATGGCCTGGCTGAGCGACTCGAGCTCCCTGCTCGTGGTGCGGCCACGACGTTGGAGGCCTATGTGGTAGATCGAGCTTCCGAAGACGAGGCCGCGCGGGTGAAAGCCCGCTTCCTTCACGAGCAGGAACTCGTTGACCGACAGGTCGGAGGTGAAGAACCCTCCTCCCTGCGCGTCCTCCTTGAGCTCACCGAGCCTGCGCGCAGCATCGGGGGGCAGCCCGCTCGGGTCGAGTGCGGTCACTTACGGACCGGCCGGTGTGACAGGTTCATGGATTGACCTCAAATGTGGCGAGGCGCGCGGGACCGCAAACAGAAGGAGTCACCAACGAGGAACGTAGCTACCCTGGCCGAGCGCTGCGCTCTCGAACGGGTCGGCAGACTCGTCGACACCACCGCGAACCTCGGTCACCCAGTCGAGGCGACCCTTCAAGATCCGCTCTACGCCCCCCTGGAGCGTGGCCCCGGAAATCGCACACGAACTGCACGCCCCTCGGAGCTGGACCTCGACCACGCCGGTCTCCACGTCGGCGCCGATCAGCGCCAGATCACCGCCGTCGGCCTGCACGGACGGGCGCATGAGCTCGAGGAGCGCGTTGAGCTCCTCTTCGCGCTCGGAACGCTCTTCGTCACTCAGCATCGCGATCTCACCCACCCATTCTGCCGTGTCCGGGGCGCGCCCGAAGCACCGGTGGCCTTCGCCTGTCCCGCCAGGCACGAGCTGCGCCTGATCCGGTCGCCGGACAGCCCGGCTCGGGTACCATGCACCCGTGCTCAGCGCGAGCGGCTTGCGGGCATGACCCCACGATGAAGCACTCCGTCAGCGTCATCGGCATCGGCATGACACCCATGTCGAGGCGCGACCTGTCGCCCGAGGAGCTCACCTCCATGGCAGCGGGCGCCGCCCTTGCAGACGCCGGTCTTTCGGCGTCGGAGGTCGGCCTCGTCCTCGCAGCCAACGCCCTCGGGGGATGCCTCAACGATCAGGCGTGCATCCGGGGACAGACTTGGCTGAAGCCAGCCGGTCTCGACGGCGTGGGCGTGATCAACGTCGACAACTCCTGCGCCTCAGGTGCCTCGGCTTTCCATCTCGGAGTAATGGCTGCGAGCGCAGGGGAATCACCCGTGCTCGTCGTCGGCACCGAGAAGATGTGGACCGGATCGCGCGAGGACACCATCGCCGGGATCGAAGAGGGGCTTCCAGCTTCCGAGCGCGAGGTGCTGCGCGAGAAGTTCAGTGGAGCAGGCAGCACTCTCATGGGAATGAACGCAGTGTGGGTCAACCACCAGGTGACAGCGCGAGGGACGACCGTCGACCAGATCGCGGCCACCGCCGTGAAGTCGAGGCGGTTCGGTGCGATGAACCCGCTGGCTCAGTTCCAGAGGCCGGTGACCATCGAGGAGGTGCTCGCCTCTCCTGTTGTCGCTCCGCCCCTTCGCCGCCTGATGTGCTCGTCGTTCACCGACGGCGCAGCTGCGGTGGTGCTCGCGTCGGGCACCGTGCCCGACGCTCCCAAGGTCGTCGCGAGCATCGTGCGCTCGGGAACTGGTGACACCGAGTACCACGAAAGGCTCGGCCAGGTTGCAGAAGAGGGATGGAAGGCGGCCGGGGTCGGGCCTCGCGACGTCGACCTGATCGAGCTGCACGACGCCACGAGCGCCGAGGAGCTCTATGCCCTCGAGGCAATGGGGTTCTTCGCTCCGGGCGACGCCGGCGCCGCAACGGTTGCCGGCGCGACTGGGCCGGGCGGTCGTTCGGTGTGCGTCAACCCGAGCGGGGGGCTCGTGTCGAGGGGGCACCCGATCGGTGCGACCGGGCTGTGCCAGATCGTCGAGGTCGCAGAGCACCTGCGCGGCCGGGCGGGCAATCGGCAGGTCCCCGGCGCTCGCCTCGGTGCCGCGGTGAACACAGGCGGGCTGATCAACGCAGATCCGGCCCTCGTGAGCATCACTGTGCTCGGCAGGTAGAGGTCGACGATGACAGGTGCCGTCGTAACGGGTTGGGGCATCTCGGTGCCGGAAAAGGTCGTCACGAACGAGGACCTGTCCGCGACGCTCGACACGAGCGACGAGTGGATCACCGAGCGCACGGGGATCAAGGAGCGCCACATAGGTGGCCTCACCTCCGAGCTCGCCATCGACGCGGGAACCAAGGCCCTCGCTGACGCCGGCGTTGACCCGAGCGAGGTGGACATCCTCGTTCTGGCGACCACGACGCCGGACGATGTCGTCCCGGCCACCTCCGCGGCGGTGCAGCACGGTATAGGACTCAGCAACGCCGGGGCGTTCGACCTCAACGCGGCGTGCTCGGGGTTCGTCTACGGGCTGGTCGTCTCGCACGGCCTGATCTCGACCGGTCCGCGTTGCATACTTCTCGTGGGCGCAGAGACTCTCTCGCGCATCACAGACTGGGACGAACGGACCGTCGCCATACTCGTGGGCGACGGCGCAGGCGCCGTGGTCCTCCAGGCTACGGAAGGTCCGGGTCAGCTTCTCGGGTGGGACCTCGGCGCCGACGGTGCGCTGAAGCGACTCCTTTACTGCGAGCACGGCGGGTTCATGGTGATGGACGGCAAGGAGATCTTCAGGCGCGCCGTCAGGACCGTCGTCGACTCGTCCCTCGCAACGCTTCACCGGGCGGGCCTCGAGCCGGCAGACGTCGACCTGTTCGTGCCCCACCAGGCGAACGCACGGATCATCCAGGCGGTAGGTCAGCGACTCGGGATCCCCGAGGACCGTTGGGTCGTGACGATAAACAGGTACGGCAACACGTCTTCTGCCTCGATCCCGCTCGCGTTGGGAGATGCCCTGGCCGCTGGTCGACTGAGCGACGGGCACATCGTGCTGCTGTCTGGTTTCGGGGGAGGCATGACCTGGGCTAGCGCCGCCTTGCGCTGGGGTGGCTGAACCGAAAGGGCCAGGAGGGTCGGGGTCGACGACATCTGGCCCGACCCTGGTGATGCTCGCAGGCGGCATGGCCAAACGGTACGGGGGGTGCAAGCCGCTCGCGCCGCTCGGGATCCACGGGGAAGCGATCATCGACCTCACCGCCTCGGACGCCCTGGCCGGCGGATTCGGCCGCATCGTGATCGTCGTCGGGCCGAGCACCTCCGCGGCACTGCGCTACCACGTCCGACGAACCTGGCCGGACTGGGCCGACACCGCTGCAGCGGAGCAACCAGCGCCACTCGGGACCGCGCACGCCGTCCTCTGCGCACGCAAGCTGGTCGGCGACGAGCCGTTTGCGGTCGTCAATTCCGACGACGTCTACGGGGTCAGCGCCCTGACGCTCCTCGCCGAGACTCTCGCCGGCGGAGCGAACGTGATGGTGGCGTTCGCGCTCGAACAGACCATGCTCACCGACGAACCGGTGACGAGGGGCGTCTGCTTGACGGACCGAGCAGGGAACCTCGTCGGACTCGCGGAGCGGCGCAAGGTCGCACGCCACGGGGACGGAACCTTCACCGCAGGCGACGGGCTCGAGCCGGCCGAGCTCGACGCGAGAGCTCTGGTCTCGATGAACCTGTGGGGCTTCCAGCCCGGGATCTGGCGACTCCTCGAAGAAGCGGTCATCGCGGCGCATCCCGAAGTCGGCCCCGATGGCAGCATCGACGACTCAGCGGCGGGGCTCGCGAGCGAGGACGAGACGCTTCTCCCCGAGGTGGTCGGAGATGCGGTCGAAGCCGGGAGCCTGGAGGTGGCGCTTCTCGCGGGACCCGGCCGATGCGTGGGCGTGACTCATGCAGACGATCTGCCCGTCGCCCGATCGGCGATCGCCAGGATGGTGGGACGCGGCGAGAGGGCCGAGTGGCTCTGGGAGAAAGCGCGCTGAGCACTCTCCTGCTGCTGCCCAAGCCTCGGACCGTGGCGATAACGGGCCGTCGCGTTCCCGACCGCGAGGCCACGGAGAGCACAGCGGCCTCGCTTCCCCCAGGGGTACCGGCTTGTCGCCGGACCTGACGCCGTCACGATCCAAGCGAGCGACGCCGACGGGCTTCGTTACGGCCACGCGACACTCGCGCAACTGCGCCACCGTTCCAACGCCACGGTTGCGTGGAGTGAGGCCGACGGCACGGTGCCCGAGTGCGAGATCACCGATTGGCCCGACCATCTGGTGCGAGGGGTGATGCTCGACGTCTCGCGCGACAAGGTGCCCGAGATCGGGACCCTCGAAGCTCTCATAAGCCGCCTGGCAGGTTGGAAGTTCAACCACCTCGAGCTGTACATGGAGCACACGTTCGCTTACGCGGGCCACGAGGAGGTGTGGCGCGACGCCGACCCGTACACCGCTGCCGACCTCGCACACTTGGACAGGTTCTGCCGCTCTGCCGGCATCGACCTCGTCCCCAACCAGAACACCCTCGGCCACTTCGACCGATGGCTGCGCCACGAGCGCTACAGACCACTGGCGGTGGCACCTGACGGGTTCGACTGGATGTTCGGCATCAGGCGGTCGCCGACCACGATCGACCCTGCCAAGCCCGGATCGTTCGATCTCGTGTCCGACCTGCTCGCGCAACTCACATCCGCGCTCGACAAGGAGCAGGTGCACATAGGCCTCGACGAGCCGTGGGAGCTTTCGGGTGAGCGTTCCGTGGAGTGGTCCGGCTGGCTCGAGCGCCTCGTCCGCCTGGAATCCCTCGAAGGCCGCAACCTGCTCGTCTGGGGGGACGTGCCTGCAGGTCATCCGGAGCTGTTGACCAGGCTCTCGGACCTGTCGGACGCGGACGTCACGATCTGCGAATGGGGCTACGAGGGCAACCATCCTTTCGCCGACCGTCTATCGGCGCTCGAAGACGCCGGCGTGGCCCGTTTCGTCTGCCCCGGCACGTCGAGCTGGATGTCGGTCACCGGGCGGGCCGTGGACATGCTCGAGAACGTTCGATCAGCGGCGAGCGCCGGTGAGGCCCACGGCGCCGGCGGGTTCCTCGTCACCGACTGGGGCGACTTCGGGCACCACCAGTACCTGCCGGTGAGCGAGCCGGGGCTCGCAGCCGCGGCGGCGTTCTCGTGGTGCGGGTCCTCGCACACCGACCTCGGCCTCGACGAGCTCGCTGTCCTCCTGGACGCCCACGCCTTCGACGATCCCGCAGGCGGAGTCGGCCGGGCGCTCGTTGCGCTCGGATCGGTCCATCGACTCGTCACACCTGAGACTCCGAACATGTCACCGCTAGTCGGCCACCTCCTGTTTCCTCAGTGGCCGGTGGGGAGGGGCCCGACGAGGGGCCTCACGACGTCGGAGATCGGAGCGGTGGAGAACTCCCTCGAATCGGCGAAGCGCACGCTCTCGTCGGCTCGTCCCGCTCGCCCGGACGGCGCGCTCGTGAAGGACGAGCTCCGCGTCGCTTCGTCATGGCTCGAGCTCGCCTGTGACGACGCCAGGGAGCGCCTGGCCGGCGACGGGACCCTCGGCTCGGTCCCCCAAGCGGCCCGTGAGGGGCTCGCTGCGAAATGCGACGCGCTCGTTTCGGAGCACCGCCGCCTGTGGCTCGAGAGAAACAGACCCGGTGGCCTCGACGACAGCGTCGCATGGCTCGACCACCTGAGGGACTGCTACCTGTCGGGACGGCCCGATCCGGCCTGGTTCGGCCCGTCCGGCTGAACGGGGCCGGCGCTAGCCTCGCTGCGCAGTGGACCGGCAGGACTCACGAACCGCCCCGACGGAGATCCCCCGGGTGTCGCGGAGGCGGCTACTGGTCGACGGCGCCGTCCAGGGAGTCGGCTACCGCGTTTCGTGCGCGAGGCGAGCGCGTGCGGCAGGGCTCTCGGGGTGGGTGCGCAACCTCGAAGACGGTCGCGTGGAGGTGGTGCTACAAGGCCCCCCGGACCTCGTCTCGGAGATCGCCGGCTGGTGCGGCCGAGGCCCTCAGATGGCGGTGGTCACGACCGTTGTCGGAAGCGACGAACAGCCGGTGGTGGAGACCGGCTTCGAGATCAGGTGACCGAGGAGCGGGCCGGACCCGCCCCAGACGCGGCGAAGCCCCGAGTAGCCGGTGCGACCGGAGTCGCCCGTACTTCTCGGGGCCACGCTCACGGCAGCTCTGCCTCCCCCGGGGTCGGACGACCCCCTGGTTCGGACTCCCTTGCAAGCTGGTCCCAGGGAACCTTCCTGCACGGTACCGAGCTACCTTCGGATGGGACCGCTTCCTCAGTGGATCTCTTACCGTCATCGCCTTGCGGCGCTCCGGCCAGAGTCACTGCGGTTTGGATCACCCGACTAGCGACACTCTGCGACGCGCGCGCTGCAACGGTCAAGGGGTTGGCGCGAAATCCCTATGTTCTCCATAGGGATTTCGCGCTTATCCCCAATTCTCGGGCGTTGATCCCCAGCTTGGGACCCGGTCGTCCCCAGGGTGCGTCCGCATGAGCCCGAATCCGGGGGTCGAGTCCGACGTCACGTCTCGGCCGCCGCCGCCCAAAGGGTTCGTCATCGTCTCGGGCGGACTCGAATCCGGTGCACTCGAAGAACGGTCGGTCGACTCCCAGAGGCGTCGAGGACCTGCGCACGTGCTGGTGCTAGCGGTCCTCCTCGCGACGGCCGCCGCAGCGGGCGTCGTGATGGTCGTCGCGGGGGGAGACACTGCCTCTGCCTGCGGCGCTCAGCGGTGTACGTCGTCGAGGCCGGCGCTCACCTCGTTCTCATCGGACCTGCAGCCCGGCGGGATCGCAGCGCAGGCGACACCCGGCTTGCCTTCATCGTTCTTCTACCCACCACCTGTCGCCGATGCTTCCGACCCTGCGCGCGTCGTTCTCTCAGGTCCGGACGCGCCCGATCCGTTCGTCCTCGTGGACGCCTCACACGAGTACATGTACACGAGCAACGGGACCCTGACGAGCGTGAACGTCCCGGTGTACACGATGCTCCCCGACCGTCGCTGGGGCGACCTCCGCGATGCGCTCCCCCATCTGCCTTCATGGGCGCTAGGGGGCTTCACCTGGGCTCCCGACGTGCACCGCGTGCTCGGTGGATGGGCGCTCTACTTCACGGCGGCCGTCAAGGGTGCATCCCCGGCGATGGAGTGCATCGGCGACGCCTTCGGACCCAGTCCGCTCGGCCCTTTCGAAGCCGTGCAGAAGCCGTTCATCTGCCAGGTCGCTCATCGCGGCTCGATCGATCCCCGCACCTTCGTGGATGCGGAGGGCAACCTCTGGCTCTATTGGAAGTCCGACGACAACGCCAACCCGAACATCCCCTGGAAGACGGGGAACGGCTTCACCGGGATATATGCACAGCGCCTCAGCGCTTCAGGAAGAGCGCTGCTAGGGACCCCGAAGCTCGTGCTCCAACCGTCGTCGCCGTGGGAAGGGACGATCATCGAGGCCCCCGACATGCTGTTCGAACAGGGTCGCTACTGGATGTTCTACTCGGGGGGCTGGTTCAACTCCCCCGGCTATGCGATCGGGGTCGCGCTCGTGTGCCGGGCCCGTCGGTCCGTGCTCTCCTGCGTCGGCGCAACCCCTTGTGTCGTCGAACTCGCAAGGCGCCGGCCCCGGGGAGCCCTCGGTCTTCTGGGACTCGTCGGGAATCTGGATGCTCTACAACCCGTGGGCCAGCAACGATCCGAGGCCGACGCCCAACCGTCCCGTCGTCGAGGCCCGCCTCGGGTTCACTCCGTCCGGCCCGTATATCGCTAGCCCTTAGACGCTTCTGTCCCCTCGGCGACAGCGTGCATGGGACGGCCACGTTCCCCGGACTCGAGCAAGCGGGCGATCTCTGCGACCTCGAGCTCGACGGACTTCGCGAACCATTTGCCCGCCACCAGGTCGTGCAGGCGGCCGAGGAGCCCGTGTCCCATCTCGATCTCCTCGACGTGGCGCACGCGCGTTCCGTCAGCAACCGCGTCGATCTCGAACCATGCATGAAGGCTCTCGGGGACTCCGTGCTCCAGGATCACGTCGATGCTCCCCGGGCGCTTCCACCGGTAACGTGTGATCACGGAGCCGGCGAACTTGCCCATGAAGCGTCCGTCCTCGCGTGCGAGCATTCCGTCAGGCGTATCGGCGAGTTTCGTCACCCATACCATCTTCGTGTCCGCCTTCGTGTACTGCGCAGGGTCGAGAACGAAGTCGAACACCTCGTCCGGTGTGACACCCCTTATGGTCGCCGTTCCTTCGCCCCTGATCATCGCGGGCCTTGTCGTTCGGGATCTCTCATGCCGTCACCTATACCCGTCCAGGTCGCTGATGGCCAGCCCGGCCCGCGATAGCTCCGCCGCGCATTCCTCCAATCCGAACGCCTCCACCGGGCCGACGGCGCCGGCGGACTTCTGAGCACCGGAACGAAGTGAGGCGGCCGCCCATGCGATCAGGTGCCCGGTCAACGTGTAGCCGTTCGTCGGTCCATCGAGCCGGACGGCAGAAAGCGGACGCCCGTCCCCGTTCGAACAGGTGGCGACGACGAGGGTGCCGGATCGAGCTCTCGCCTCGGCGGACGGACCACCACCCGTCTTCTTGGCGGCGGCCTTCACCACGCCTTCGATCACGCTGCGCCCAAGAGATGTCCGGCCGAAGGCTCCTGCCGCCGCGGAGAACCCGAGTGTGACGCCACGCGTGACCTGGGCTGGGCCAGGGAACTCCATGTAGACCGCGATCTCGTCGAGCTCGGGATTCGTCCTCGGCAAGGCGAGGGGCTCGCTTCCCCCGATCGACGATGCCCACCTGTCGCGCCCGTCGACGCAGAA
Organism: uncultured Acidimicrobiales bacterium; assembly: GCA_963801315.1. Lineage (GTDB taxonomy): Bacteria > Actinomycetota > Acidimicrobiia > Acidimicrobiales > CAVXTF01 > CAVXTF01. The sequence continues at coordinate 1,262,746 of CAWDEI010000007.1, forward strand.
GTCCCTCATCCGGCGAGCGCAGGGTTCGAGTGTCAGCCGGCCCTTGCGGAGGACGTGCTGGGCTTCGGCACTGACCGCGAGAAGGCTCGCTCTGGTACCTGTGCTTATCGCCGGATCGCGCGATCGTTCGGGTCGTTTGCTATCGACGGCATGGACGACCTCAGGCAGGAGGTACGCGACATCCACCCGCCTGGCGTCGATCCCGGCGCGGTCGACGGCAGCCGCTGCGGCGACGTTGCCTGGTACGTAGTCGTATCCGAATGCAGTGAGCAGCGTCGTCCCGTGCCGCTCGGCAACAGGGCCTGCGACGGAGAACACTTCGCGGATGAACGCCGGTTCCCCGGTCGAGTCGATGTAGTGGGCTCCTGCCGAGACAGCCGCATCGAGGGCGGCCTGCCCGTAGAGGGTGAACGGTCCCACGGTCGAGACGAGGACGTCGCCGTCTTCGAGGATCTCCTGGATGCTCTCGGTGCGCTCGACGTCTGCGACCGCCGTCTCGAGACCGTCGTGGGAGTCCGAAAGTTCACGCAGCCGGGACGCGCCCCTCCCCGCGAGGACCGGCCGTTCGCCCAACCGGACGAGTGCGTCAGTGACGAGCCGACCCGTGTAACCAGTGGCGCCCCAGAGCACTATGCGTGCCGACATGACGCGCCGAGGCTAACTGGAGTCGTAGACAGGGGTACCGACGTTTGGTTTTTACTTTGGCGTTAAGTAAACGCCGGTGTTCCTTTATCGCCTATCGCCAAACGGTTGCGCCAAGATCGGGTACGGCCTGTTGCGTGCCGCCATCCCGGTGGACCGATCGGCCCACGACGCTACGGTCGTCCCTGAGCGACTGAGCGACAGAATCTTGGAGGACAAGAAATGAGATTGCGCAACCTCGGTGACGGTCTTCGGGTCCCTGCGATCGGGCTCGGCTGCATGGGAATGAGCCAGTCGTACGGACCCGCCGACGACACCGAGTCGATCGCCACGATCCATCGCGCGCTCGAGCTCGGGGTGAATTTCCTCGACACAGCCGACATGTACGGCCCGTTCGTGAACGAGGAGCTGGTCGGCCGCGCGATTGCCGGGAAACGCGACGAGTTCATCCTGGCGACGAAGTTCGGGAACCAACGGCGCGCCGACGGCAGCTTCGTCGGAGTCAACGGCCGCCCCGAGTACGTGACGACGTGTTGCGACGCATCGCTACTGCGGCTCGGCGTCGACCACATCGACCTCTACTACCAGCACCGGGTCGATCCCGCCGTGCCCATAGAAGAGACGTGGGGCGCGATGCACGAGCTCGTGGAGCAGGGAAAGGTCCTTCATCTCGGGATCTCAGAAGCTGCTCCTTCGACAGTCCGCAGAGCTCACGCGGTCCACCCCATGGCCGCCTCCCAGAACGAGTACTCCCTGTTCACCCGCGATCCCGAAGACGAGCTGCTCGACACGCTGCGCGAGCTCGGCATCGGCCTCGTCGCCTACAGCCCGATTGTCAGGGGAATGCTGTCGGGGAGCGTGACAACCACCACGTTGGATCCGAGCGACTTCCGGCGTACATCGCCTCGGTTCAACGAGGAGAACTTCGAGACCAACCTCGAGGTGGTACGGCGGCTCGAGGACATCGCGTCCCGACTCGGGGTCACGCCGGCCCAACTCGCAGTGGCGTGGGTCCTGTCACGTGGGGACGACGTCGTCCCGATCCCGGGAACGAAGCGCCGCGCGTACCTGGAGCAGAACGCTCAGGCAACCGATCTGGTGCTGAGCAGGGAGGACCTCGAAGAGATCGAGGACGTTGCACCGAAGGGCGTCGCAGCAGGCGACCGTTACCCGCCCGAGCACATGGCGCGAGTCGGGTTGTGACCTCTGCCGGCGCAACCTCCATGTTCGAGCGCGTCGGAGGACGCCCTTGGTTTGTCGCGCTGGTGGACCGCTTCTATGACCGCGTCGCCGAGGACCCCGTTCTACGGCCGATGTATCCCGAGGATCTGGGGCCGGCCCGCGAGCACCTGAGCCTGTTTCTCGTGCAGTACTGGGGCGGGCCCGCCGAATACAACGCCGAACGGGGGCACCCGCGTCTGCGGATGCGACATCAGCCGTTCGCGATAGGAGATGCGGAGCGCCTCGCCTGGTTCCGCCACATGTCCGAAGCGGTGAGGGAGGGGGGTCTGTCCCCCGCCGACGAAGAAGAGATGATCGACTACTTCGCGTCCACGACCGCCTCTTTGATGAACACCGGTCGCTCCGGGGACGGCATTCGCATCGCGCTTCAGTGAGAGCCGCCGACACCGATCTGGAGCACTGCCGCCCCTGACACCCTGTCGTTCTTCAGGTCGCGCAACGCCCGGTCAGCTTCTTCGAATCGGTACGGCTGCGCAGTTACGCGGACGGGGATCCGTGCAGCAGCCTCTAAGAACGCCTCCCCGTCCGAGCGGGTGTTGGCGGTGACGCTTCTGAGCTTCCGCTCCTCGAACAAGTGATCCTCGTACCTGAGCTCCGGGATGTCGCTCAGGTAGATGCCGGCGATAGCGAGCGTTCCGCCGCGGTCCAAACCGGAAAGGGCGACCGGGACGAGATCGCCGACCGGAGCGAAGAGCACCGAGCCGTCGAGTGGCTCGGGGGGCGGGTCATCGGAGCCCCCTGCGGACGCGCAACCGAGGCTCAGTGCGAGCTGCCTCGCTTCGGCCGATCTTGTGAAGACATGCACCCTAATTCCCTCCGACAGCGCCACCTGGGCCGCGAGGTGGGCAGATCCGCCGAAGCCGTACATCCCGAGACGACCGCCCTGTTCGACCGCAGACGCGCGCAGTGCTCGGTAGCCGATGATCCCTGCACACAACAGCGGCGCCGCCTCCAGATCGGAGAACTCCGAAGCGAGCCGGTAGGCGTAGTCCTCCGGGACCACCGCGAGCTCGGCGTAGCCGCCGTCCGCGTCCCAACCGGTGAAACCAGGCGCGACGCAGAGGTTCTCGCGACCTGAGGTGCAGAACCTGCACTTTCCGCAGGTCCATCTGAGCCAGGGGATGCCTATCCGGTCACCGACTTCGAACCTCTCGGCATTCGGGCCAACCAGGTCCACGATGCCCACGATCTCGTGGCCGGGCACCGTGGACGGGTGCCTCGGCGCGAGGTCGCCCTCGGCGAGGTGGAGGTCCGTCCTGCACACTCCGCACGTCGTCACCCGGACGCGCACCTCGCCTGCGCTCGGAACAGGGTCCGGACGCTCCACGAGGCGCAGTGGGTGCTCGTCTGCGGGAGCCGGATGCTCCACCACCCACGCACGCATCCGACAGGCCCGAACCGATCAGATGCGCTCGGCGAGCGTGACCCCGTCTCCGATCGGCAAGAGCACCGTCCTCACCCTGTCGTCGGTCGCAACGCGATCGTTCAATCTCCGGATCGCCAGTGTGGACTCGTCGTCTGCGCCGTCGTCGACGACGCGGCCCGACTGGAGCACGTTGTCGATGAGCAGCACTCCTCCCTCGCGCAATCTCGGAATGATCTCCTCGTAGTAGTCGGGATATGTGACCTTGTCCGCGTCGAGAAACGCGATGTCGAAGCGTTCAGAGTCGGGAAGGTCCCTGAGCGTCTTTAGAGCGGGCCCGATCCGCAGCTCGATCCGGTCCGACACGCCGGCCCTCGTCCAGTATTCGCGCGCGACTGCGGTCCATTCTTCGCTCACGTCACAGCAGAGCAGTCGACCCTCGGGACCCATGCCTCTCGCCAGTGCGAGCGCCGAGTAGCCGGTGAACGTACCGACCTCGAGCCCGCGGCGCGCTCCCATCGACCTCGCCAGTATCTCCATGAAGACGGCCTGGTCGTCTCCTATCTGCATGCCGGCCGCAGGCCCGGTCCTTTCCTGCGTGACCTGCTGGAGCTCCAACTGCAGGTCGTCGGGCGGGCTCGTGTGATCGGACGCGTATGCGGCGATCGACTCTTGGATGAACCTGCTCCTCGTGCGTGCCTGCGCCATGTGATCTGTCCTCCCGGCTCGGACTCTAGTGTTGGCTGCGATGACGTCCACCCCGACATCCACGAGGACAGAACGGATTCCCGCGTCCGGCGGCGGCGAGCTCGACGGCTATTTGTGGTCGCCCGCGGGGGGATCAGGGGCAGGAATTCTCCTGCTCCAGGAGATCTTCGGAGTGGGGGCCTATCTGAGGGCGGTGGCAGAGCGTCTGTGCTCGCTCGGTTACACCGTGCTCGCGCCGGACCTGTTCTGGCGTATCGAGCGCAACGTGGCGCTCGACCACGACGAGGCCGGCCTCACTCGGGGAATGGAGCTCGTGTCCAGTTTCGACTTCGAGCTGGGGTTGGCCGACTGCGAAGCCGCACTCGGGCACCTCAGATCGCTTCCCGAGACGAAGGGCCGTGCAGGAGTCGTCGGCTTCTGCCTCGGCGGAAGGCTGGCTTACTCGGTCGCCAACCGCTACCACCCCGACGCGGCGGTGTCGTACTACGGCTCGGGGATCGCGGACGCTCTCTTTGAATCAGAGGGACTCCGCTGCCCGATGCTGCTTCACTTCGGCACCGAGGACGCTTACATCCCGCTGGAGCAGGTGAACAAGATCGAGCAGGCTCTCGGCGATCGCGACGGTGTTGAGGTCCGCCTCTACCGGGCGGGACACGCCTTCGACAACCACGAAGCACCGATTTTCTACGACGCCCACTCGGCGCGCGACGCATGGGCCGTAACGACCGCCTTCTTACAGCGGGAGCTGCCTGCCTCGTGAAGATGTGGGCTGCTTCGTGAAAGAGATGTTGAGCCGGCATTGAGCGACCCGGCGGAGCGAGGCAGGGTCCGCGTCGAACGGTGCGCGAAGCGTGTACGCACGTACCTGGAGGGCCGGCTCGTCGCGGAGAGCACCAACCCGCTGCTCGTCTGGGAGGGTCCGTATTACCCCTCCTACTACTTCCCGCTGAGTGCTGTCCTCGCGGAGCTGGTTCCTGACGGTACGACGGACCACTCTCCGAGCAGGGGCGACGCGGAGGTCTGCGACGTGAAGGTCGCCGAGCATGTCGCAAAGAGAGCCGCGAGGCGGTTCTCGGCTTCACCGATCGAGCAACTCCGCGACCACGTCAGGTTCGAGTGGGACCTGATGGACGAATGGATGGAGGAAGACGAGCCGGTCTACACGCATGCACGCGACCCTCACACCCGAGTCGACATCTTGGCGAGCTCGCGGCATGTACGGATCGAGGTCGCCGGTACGACGGTCGCAGATACGACAAGACCGCTAGGGCTCTTCGAGACCGGTCTGCCCACCAGGTGGTACATGGCCCTGACCGACCTGCGGATGGATCTGCTCGTTCCTTCCGAGACGGTCAGTCACTGCCCTTACAAGGGCACCGCCAGCTACTGGTCGCTCGACGTCGGCGGTCGTCTTCACGAAGACCTCGTCTGGTGCTACCGGACACCGCTCCCCGAGTGCCAGAAGGTCGCCGGGCTCGCCTGCTTCTACAACGAGAGAGTCGACCTCTACTTGGACGGGGCACTCGAGGAGCGCCCGAGGACGAAGTTCAGCTGAAGCGAAAAGAAGTCCCGTCCGCCGGCCGGACGCGGCGCCCTGAAATGGCACACCGCGTCCGACCGGCCTCATCACGGGGGGGCTGATCGGCTCAGGAGACCGACGAGCTCGATGAGCTCGACGAGCTCGGAGGACCGGGCGGACCCGGCCTGGTCGAGCCACTCGGCGGCCTCGAGGACATGTTCGGGCAGTTCTTCGAGGAAGGCTTGGTAGTCGAGCTACCTGAAGAGCTGCTCGAGGAGCTGCTTGACGACGAGCTCGACTTGGTCGATGGGCTCACCGCCGCTCTGACAGCAGCAGAGGTCTTGACCGCTGCCGAATCAGAAGCAGACGAGTTCGTCGTCGCGACATGCCCGCTCGACCCCGATGGCGAGAGCGCGAAGGCGGCTGCGGTACCACCGCCTATCAGAACTCCCGACACACCGAGCACGGCCATTGAGTATTTGAGCTTCGGGTGCATGTTCAACATCACCTCCTTCCTGCAAGCGCCCCCTCACCTCGGGGGACACGTGCAGTCTGAGGCAGCCTGGTTTGCGCCCCCTTGGTCCAAGATCACAACTTCCTGTGACCGTCCCGGGAGCTCAGGTACGCGTCGAGACGTATCCCTGCTTGTCGGTAACGACGCAAAAGGCCGGCGTCGTGCACGAAACAGCGGTGAAAGCATGACGGGGAGCGATCGTCCGAGGTGCCGACCACGAGCGCCCGGACCACGTGAACGCCCTGCCTGCGCCGTCGACCGCCATGCAGAAAACGGCGCTCGTGCACGACACACCGGTAAGCGAAGGCCCCCCGAAGGCGGACGAGGCGGATTCGAGGTGCTCCGGGCCCGACCAGGTACTCCCGTTCCACATGATCGCCTCGCCCGTCGCGTCGACGGCCACACAGAAAGACGGGATCGGGCAGGACACGTCCGTCAGGGTGGAGGTCGTTCCGTAGACCTGGGGCTGCGTCCACGAGCTCCCGTTCCAGATGGACACCCCGCCTTTGACCGACACACAGAAAGTCGCTGCCGGACACGATATGGAGGCAACGCTCCCCCAGTCGTTCGGTTCGGGGGTCCATCCCGAGCCGTTGTAGTAGAAGGCGTCTCCCAGGCCGTCGATCGCGACGCAGAACGTCGCTGACGCACACCCGACCGCCTGCAGCGCCTGTGCACCTGCTATCGCCGTCGGAGCCGACCAGGCGTTGCCGTCCCACGACACGACATCCTCTGTCCCACTCCACAAAGCCATGCAGAACGAAGGCCCGGCGCAAGACAGCGAAGGGGGCCCGGAGGCGCCCGTCGCGCCGCCGGTCGCGGTCGAACCACTCCATCGTCCCGCTTGGAATCGGTACGCTTGACCTTGGTCCCCCAAGGCGAAGCAGGAGGAGGCGGCCGGGCAGGTGACCGCACTCAGCTCGACACCGTCCGCGATGCTCTCCGGCGCGGACCATCCGGGCGGTCGAGAAGCTGGACGGGTCGTGGACGTGGACTGCCCGGTCGGGGTCGAGGAGGAGGTGGTCCCCCCGCCCGAGCTCTTGGAGGTGCCGCCACAGCCCGACGCGAGCAGGACGACCGCTATCAAGATGATGCCGAGCGCCGAAGGGGCTGGTGCGCCTCGCGACCAGCTGACGGGCATTTTTCGACCGTACTTCAATCGCCGTCCCGGCTGGTCGCGGATGTCTCACGGTTGCGGCTCGGCCTGTCGAGCAAGGGATCCTCGGGGCGGCGGGTATTCGTGCCCGATGCCGCTCGCCGACGCCACGCCATACCGGACAGCGCCTCGAGGACGACCCTGTTAGCCAGGAAAGCCGTCACCTCTGCGTGGTCGTAGGGAGGAGACACCTCGACCACGTCCACGCCGAGAACAGGGAGCTCGCATGCGATTCTCCGGACGGCGTCGAGGAGCTGCCGACCCGTCAGTCCGCCGGGTTCGGGGGTTCCAGTTCCCGGAGCCATGCCCGGGTCCACGACGTCGACGTCCACCGACAAGAAGACTCCGACACAATCGTCGAGTGCGATCGACATGGCTTCGGTGAGGCAGTCGTCGAGACCGCGCGAGACCAACTCGCTCATCTCGTAGCTGCGCATCCGACGCTCCGCCATCCAATCCAGCGTCTCGGGCTCCGGCCAGTAGCCGCGAAGGCCGATCTGCACGAAGCGGTCCCCCCTCGTCGCACCCGACTCGATGAGACGGCGCATAGGAGTTCCGTGACCGTAGAGTGAACCGAACTGCGTGTCACCGGTATCTGCGTGAGCGTCGAAGTGGAGAACCGAGATCCGGCCCCAGCCCTTCGAGCGCGCCACACCCGTGACGTCGGGGAGGGCGATCGTATGGTCACCTCCCAGGACGACGGGGACCGACCCGGATGCCGAGATAGTCGCCACTGCCTCCTCGAGGCGCTTCAAGCCGAGCTCGATCTCCCCCGGCGGCATCACCACGTCGCCGACGTCAACGACACCGAGCTCGATCAGCGGATCGACTCCGAGCGCAAGGTGTGGTCGGCTTCCGTCGTGCGGCAGGTAGTCGGTCAGCCGTATCGCCTGTGGTCCGAAGCGGCACCCGGGCCGGTGGGAGGTCCCTCCGTCGAACGGTGCGCCGAGAACGACGGCTGCCGCGCCGGCGTAGCTCGACGCATCCTCGAGATCCGCTCGCGGCACACCGAGGAACGTCGCGTCTGGCCCGTACATGTTTCCGGTGCGCATTGGCCCATTGTGCCGTCAGAGCAAGCGGGTGGCGTGACCTTCCCAGTACTTGTCCTTGAGCAGCCTCTTGTAGAGCTTGCCGTTCGGGTCCCGCGGAAGGGCGTCGGTGAAGTCGACGCTCCTCGGGCATTTGAACTTGGCCAGGCGGTCCTGGCAGTAGGTGATGAGCTCGGTTTCGAGCTCCGGCCCACCGCGACTGCCGTCACGTAGCTCCACCACCGCTTTCACCGACTCGCCCATCTCCGCATCGGGGACACCGATCACTGCCACGTCGGCTACCAGCGGATGGCCCGCGAGGACGTTCTCGGTCTCGCGAGGGTAGATGTTCACTCCCCCGGATATGACCATGTCGGCGCTGCGGTCCGTGAGGTAGAGGTAGCCGTCCTGATCCAGGCGGCCGATGTCACCGAGGGTCCTCCAACCCCTGGCATCTGTCATGGAAGAGGTCGCGTCCGGGTTGTTGTGGTATTCGAACGGCCGGCCACCCTCGAAGTACACGACACCTTCTCCGCCCACAGGAAGCTCCGAGCCGTCGGGCCCGATGATGTGAGCCGGCTCCACGGGCCGGCCGACGGAGCCGGGGTGCTCCAACCACTCCTCGGCCGTTATCCAGGTTGATCCGACGTCCTCGGTGCCCGCGTAGTACTCGTGGATTATCGGGCCCCACCAGTCGAGCATCTGCTTCTTCAACGCGACGGGGCAGGGGGCCGCCGCATGTACCACGTACCTCAGGCTCGACACGTCGTAGCGCCGACGCACCTCGGGCGGAAGCGCCATGAGGCGCGTGAACATGGTAGGGACGAACTGGGCATGACTCACACGATGCCTCGAGATCAGATCGAGGCACTCGGTGGCGTCGAACCTCTCCATGATCACCACCGTCGCGCCGAGGCGGGTCATCGACATGCAATAGACGAGAGGCGCTGAGTGGTACAGAGGAGCCGGCGACAGGTACACGGCTCCGGGGCCTGCTCCCGAGAGCGCCATGCGTGAAGCGATGATGACGGGGACAGCCGAGATGTCGCCGAGCGGCGTGAGCGGCAGCTGCTTCTGGACGCCTTTCGGCCTTCCGGTCGTTCCCGACGAGTAGAGCATCTCGCGGCCCTCGCACTCGTCGGGCACGGGAGTGGAAGGTTGCGATGCGGTCGACGCTTCGTAGGACGCGAATCCCGGCAGGTCCCCGCCGATGCAGAGACGCAGCGGCACCCGCGAGAGGTCGAGTGCGCCAATGGCCGCGCCCATGGCGGACGACGTGACGAGCGCCTTGGCGCCGCAGTCGTCGAGGATGTACTGCACCTCGCCAGGCCGGAGGTGGCTGTTGGCTGCCGTGTAGTACAGGCCCGAGCGCTGGGCCGCCCAGGCGACCTCGAGGAACCGAGCGTTGTTCTCCATGAGAATTGCGATGTGGTCGCCAGGGACGAGGCCCTCTGCTCGCAGCAGATGAGCGAGCCGGTTCGAGGCGCGGTCGAGCTCGCGGTAAGAGACGACCTCGCCGTCGCCCATGATCACCGCAGGCGCGTCGCCCAACGCCGCGAGCTTGGCTCGGAAGGTCCAGCGAAATCCCGTTGTCGGTCATCGAAGAGCCTTCGGTCTCAGTTGGCGAACTTCGGAATGACCTGCTCGCCCATGAGCTCGATGGTCTCCATGACCGCCTCGTGAGGTATCCGGTAGGGATTGACCAGGCAGAGCAACGTGTCTATGCCTGCCTGCTCGTACAGGCGGCAGGTCGCTTCGCACTCCGACGGGGTCCCGAGAACGCATGCATTCGAGTCCACCAGGTACTCGAGAGACAACAGATCGAGCATCCCCTGATCGTCGATCGACTTCATGTCGGCGGCATACGAGTAGCTGCCCAGATCCTGATTCTTCTCCGCCATCCAATCTGTGAGAGCGGCGATCAGTCGCGCTCCCTTCGCCGGGTACCACTCGAACGACTCCCGCGCTGTGTCGAGCGCCTGCTGCCTGTCGTTGCTGCACAGCGTCATGGTGAATGTGGCCGCATCTTCGTTGACGAAGGCCCCGATCGGCTCGGTGCAGGTCGCGAGCGCCTCGCGATAGATGTCGACCTTCTGCTTCACCTCGTCGGGTGAGACCCCGACGGCGAACGAACAGAGGCCGAGACCCAACTTGCCCACCTCGCGGTGCCCGTCCTCGCTGCTCGTTGCGCCCCATATCGGCGGATGCGGCTTCTGCATCGGCTTCGGATGCACGCGGCGGCGCGGCATCTGCCAGAAATCACCCGAGAACTCGTACTCGTCGTGCGTCCAGATCCCGACGACGTGCCCGATCGCCTCTTTCCACATCTGGCGGGTCTTCGAGGGATCCACGCCGAATCCTTCGAGCTCGGCACGTGTCGCCGATCGTCCTGTGCCGAAGTCGACACGACCGTTCGATATGAGGTCGAGAACCGCGACCGACTCGGCGGTCCTGACCGGATGGTTGTACGGCTGAGGCATGAGCCTCACTCCGTAGCCGAGGCGGATCCGTTCGGTGCGCGCCGCGATCGCGCCGTAGAGGATCTCCGGGTTGGAGCAATGGGAGTACTCGTCCAAGAAGTGGTGCTCGACCGTCCAGATCGCATCCCAACCGAACCGCTCCCCTGCGACTGCTTGTTCGAGCACGTTCTGGTAGGCGCGCCACTCGGAGTCCGGATCCCAGGGACGGGCGACGGGAATCTCGTAGAACAGGGCGAATCTCACAGGCCGTTCTCCTCGTAGTGTTGCCGGGACTCTTATCATCCGGTAGGCGCACGGACAACCGGGTGGGGCCGAAGTCATAAGGCCGAAGTCATAAGGCCGAAGTCAGATGGTCGAAGTCAGGGGCAGGGCGCGACAGGAGGAACGATGGGCTCACAGACCGGCAGGACCATCATCGTGACCGGCTCGTCCTCGGGGATCGGACGCGCTTGCGCGGAGCGCCTTCTCGCCGACGGCGCATCCGTCGTCGGAGCGGACCGCGCGGCCCCGCCGGAGCAACCAGACAAGGGATCAGCGAGTTGGTCGTTCAGTCAGACCGATGTGACCGACGAGGCCTCGGTCGCGGCGCTCGTCCATGAAGCGGCGGCGGTGTCAGGGCGCATCGACGGTGTGGTCAATGCCGCTGGAGTCGCAAGCGGAGGGCCGGTCCACCTCCTCGACGCCGCCGAATGGAACCGCGTGCTCGCGGTGAACCTGACCGGGACCTTCTTCGTGGCGAAGCACGTGATCACGCAGATGCTGACCCAGGAGCGGATCGCAGGCGAACGTGGCTCGGTTGTGACTATCGCGAGCATCGAGGGCATCGAGGGGACAGCTGGAGGCAGCGTCTACAGCGCGTCCAAGGGTGGTGTGGTCATCCTCACGAAGAACATGGCCATCGACTACGCGCGCGTCGGGATCCGGGTGAACACGATCTGTCCCGGATTCATCGACACGCCGATGACGCGGCCCGGCATATTCGGCATGCCGGGCATGGAGCAGGCAGAAGCCGAGATCATCCACGAGCACAAGTTGGGACGCATCGGTGCGCCGGAAGAGATTGCTTCGGTGGCGTCGTTCCTCTTGTCAGCCGACGCCTCGTTCGTCACAGGTCATGCCCTGGTGGTCGACGGTGGCTACACCGCCGGCAGAGATCACGGAGTGACGAAGCTCGTCGGGCTCGAGGGTCCGTAGTGTCTTTAAGGATGATTCCCTCAGGAAAACCATTGCTGATGGAGCTGTAAGCAGTCCGGTGTCCCGGCAGCCCCACCGCAAAGCACAGTCGTCATAAGGAACTTCGTCACGTAGTGCCGCGACAGAATCGTGTAGTCGAGGGTGACCGACTCGATGACCCCGACTTCACTCGCTGACCTAAGGTGCGCCCGGACCAGAACGGAGTCAACCTCCGCTCCGGCAACGGTCACGGGCGTCCGAAGAAGGACTACTGGTCGTCCGTTCCATTTGAACGGTGTCTCCTCCACGCCGTTAGGAGTCGACGGCGGACGACCTTGGGGCGCGAGAATGTAGACGCCGGTCACGTCGACCGCCCCTTTGGACTGCACTACCGCCCTCGTAATCTTGGCCGGGCTCTGTGTGTGGTTAGAGATCGTGACCTGAACGTCGTCGTAAGACCTCGTCCCAACGTTGGGGCCGAAAACTGACGTGTCCGGGTTGGCGAACAGCGGAGCGTCGAGCTCGTTGACAGACGACACGGTCGGCGTCGAGCTACATGCGCTCGAGACGATGGCAGCCGCTGAGATGAACAGCAAGCAGCGGCCAGCCACGGCCAGAAGATGCACTGACCAGTCCCATGAAATCTGAGGTGAACCAGAGCCCAGGAGCGCAGTGGTAGTGCGCGTCTGAAGTCGTTGCAAGGGCCCTAGTAGTACGTCAGAGCACTCGACGTTCTACCCGAATAGCGGTCCGGCAGACGAGACCTCGTAACGCGTCAGGTCGGTCGGCCCGTCCACGGCGCGCGGCGATGACCTCTGCGAAGGCCGCGAAATGCGGGGTCGTGAAGTGGGCCTCGAGCGCTTCGGCCGATTCCCACTGCTCGAAGACGTGGACGACGAGGGGGTCTTCGATGTCGATCCCGAATCGGTAGTCCACGCACCCTGGCTCGTCGCGGGACGCAACTGCCATTACCGACCCCGCCCGCACGGCGTTCTCCTTCTCGGAGGTCTGAATCCTGGCTCGCCCCGCGATGACGATCATCCGTCCTCCCAATCTCCGGCACTGGTTCGGCGCCCTCAACTGCTCTATGTGGTCCTCAAGCATGTGTTCTCTCCAGGTTGGGCGCCAGCTGCCTCGTTGTTAGGCTGGGCTCGGCCACACGGCGAGACGAATGATCACGGAGGTGGAAGGGTGCGGCAGGCTCTGCGACGCAGCGACGGAGATCGATGAGAGGGATCCGGAGCTACGCCGCCCATATCCCGTACCGCCGGCTGGCGCGCAGCGACATCGCAGCCTTCTTCGGGGGTGCTCCTGGCCGGGGACAGCGGGCCGTGGCCTCGTTCGACGAGGACACCACCACCATGGGGTTCGAGGCCGCCCGGCTGGCATTGAGGTCTGTCGGTGGGGCGTCGCCTGACGCATTGTGGTTCGCCACTGCCGAGCCCGCCTATCTCGAGAAGACCAACGCCACCGCTATTCACGCCGCGCTACGCCTGGATCCCACTGTGGCGGTCATGGACTTGAACGGCGCCGTACGTTCCGGGGTAGGAGCGTTCCTCGCAGCCTCGCGTGGCGTCGACGAGGTGCTCGTCGCCGTCTCCGGCATGAGGGGCGGCCTGCCGGTGAGCGTGGACGAGAGCGAGGGTGGTGACGGCGGCGCCGCACTGCTCGTAGGTGACGACAGCGATGGTCCGGTGATCGCCGAGTACCTCGGAGGTGCGTCGGAGACAGAGGAGTTCGTCGATCGCTGGCGTACGCCGGGCTCGCCGCGACCGCGGCGATGGGAGGACCGCTTCGGCGAGACGGTCTACGTGCCCATGGCGGAGCGGGCATGGAACGCAGCGCTCAAGACGTGCGAACTGAGTCCTGACCAAGTCGACGTCGCCGTCGTCACCGGAAACCACGCCCGGGCGGTGCGGGCGGCGGCCGGCAAGCTCGGCGCCAAGTCGGTCGCCGACAATCTCGACGCCGTCGTCGGCAATACCGGCGCGGCCCACTTCGGCATCGTGCTGGCCAGCGTGCTCGACAAGGCTGAACCCGGCACGACGATCGCGGTGGTGGTACTCGCCGACGGTGTCGACGTCCTGCTCTTCCGGACCACCGGCGCCATCGCATCGTTCTCCCCGGCCAAGTCGGTCGCCGATCAGGTCGCACGCAGCGCTCCCGTCTCGTACGGCAAGTTCTTGACATGGCGGAACATCGTCGATGTCGAGCCACCCAACCGGCCGACCCCCAATCGGCCGTCTTCATCCGCCGCGGCCCGTTCGACGGACTGGAAATTCGGGTTCGTCGGCTCCCGTGACCGGCACACCGGCATCGTCCACCTGCCGCCGCAGCGGGTCGGGATCTACGGGGGCACGACTGATGACATGGAACAGGTGCCGGAGTCCGAAGCGTTGGCGACGGTCGCCACCTACACGGTCGACCGGCTCATCTACTCGGAGAGCCCGCCAGTGATCTTCGCGGTGCTCGACTTCGACGGCGGTGGCCGTTTCCCGTGCCAGCTGACCGATTGCGATGTCGACGACGTCAAGGTGGGCACTCGTGTGGAGATGAGCCTCCGCCGGCTGTTCACCGCCGACGAGATCCACAATTACTTCTGGAAAGCTCGCCCGATCGAATCGAAGGAGTCATCGTGAGCTCGCATGGCATAAAGGACCGCGTTGCAATTGTCGGCATGTCGTGCACTCCGTTCAGAGAGCACTTCAATCTTGGCCGGGACGATCTGTTGATCGCCGCGGCCGACGAGGTGCTCGCATCGGTCGGGGTGTCGAAGCAGGACATCGATGCCTACTGGATGGGCATGGCGATTTCCGGGAGCTCCGGGATCGTGCTCGCCTCGGCACTCAAGCTTCAGGGAAAGCCCGTGACCCGCGTCGAGAACTACTGCGCCACAGGGTCCGAGGCGCTGCGTCAAGCGTCTTACGCCGTCGCCAGCGGTGCTTACGACATCGCGATGGCCATCGGCTGCGACAAGTTCAAGGACACGGGTTTCGCCGGCACCAACGCCAGCCTTCCTCCCAACGACGGCACGGCCCGCACTCTGACGGCGGCGGCAATGTATTCGATGATCCTGCCGGCCTATGCCAAGAAATACGGCGTCGACCCAACCGAGTTGCGACTGGCGGCGGCCAAGATCGCCGAGAAGAACCACCGAAACGGTGCTCGGAACCCGCTGGCGCAGTTTCGCAAGGAGACGTCGGCGGAGGACATCTGCAAGATGGCCGCTGTCGCCGGCGAGCTCTCGGTGTTCGACTGTGCCGGCGTTGCCGACGGCGCAGCCGCCGCCATCGTCGTTCGGTCCGAGGACGCCCACAAGTACACGGACAAGCCGCTGTTCATAAAGGGCATGTCGGTCGTCGCCGGCGACGGATCCGGTCTCGTCGACCCCAACTACGACTTCACCACATTTCCGGAGGTAGTCCTTGCGGCCGAGGACGCGTACCAACAGGCGGGCGTCGACGACCCGCGCTCTCAGGTTGCGATGGCGGAAGTCCACGACTGCTTCACGCCGACGGAGCTCGTGCTCATGGAGGACCTCTCCTTCGCCGAGCGCGGTACGGCATGGAAGGAGGTCCTAGCCGGGACGTTCGCACTCGACGGAAGCCTCCCCGTCAACACCGACGGCGGCCTCAAGAGCTTCGGGCACCCCGTCGGCGCCTCCGGATTGCGCATGCACTACGAGTGCTGGCTCCAGCTGCGAGGCGAGGCGCCCGAGAACCGGCGCATCGCCAACGACCGCAAGCTCGCCGTGGTGCACAACCTCGGGGGTTACCCGGGCGAGATGGTCTCGTTCGTGTCGGTCGTGGGTACCGAGCCGGGCTGAACTTGGCGGCGTGAGCACGACCCCGTCGGCACCGGATCGCCGGTACGAGCCTTCGCACGGCTCTCCGCTGTTCATTCTCGCCATGGATCATCGGGCGTCGTTTGCCAAGACAATTTTCGGGGTGTCCGGAGAGCCCACCGACGCCGAGCTCCAGCGCATGCGCGACGCCAAGTCTGTGATCTACGAAGGAGCGCGCCGTGCCATCGCCGACGGTATTCCCCCGGGACGTGCTGGAGTGCTCGTAGACGAGCATCTAGGAGCTGATGTCGCCAAGCAGGCCAAGGCGGATGGCCTCGTGTTGGCGATGCCCATCGAGAAGAGCGGCACCAAGCTCTTCGAGCTCGAGTACGGCGATCGCTTCGCGGAGCATGTCGCAGCATTCGATCCCGATTTCTCCAAAGTCCTGGTGCGGTACAACCCGGCGGACGACGAGAAGGATCGCACCACCCAGATCGAACGTCTGGGTCGCGTTTCGGCATGGGCCTCCGACACGGGCAGGCGCTGGCTCTTCGAGCTACTAGTGGCGCCGACGAGCGAGCAGCTGGCACGAAGCGAGGACCAGTACTACTTCGATCGGGACGATCGTCCGGGCTTGACCGTCGAGACCATTGCGGCATTCATGGCCGGCGGGGTCCACCCGACGATCTGGAAGCTCGAAGGCTACGAGACGTCGGACGGCGCCCAAAAAGTTCTCAGGACGGTCGCCGCTGATACGGCTCATCCGGCAGAGTGCATCGTGCTCGGTCGAGAACGCGCCGATGTCCAGGGTCGAACACTGGATCGATGTCGCAGCGCCGCTGGGTGGCTTCGCCGGGTTCGCGGTTGGACGGAGCATCTGGGAAAAAGCGCTCCTTGGTCTTATTGCAGGGAAGATCGACCGTGACGAGGCGGTGCGATCGATCGCCGCGCGATATCTGGCGCTGATTCACGCGTACGACGCGGCCCGTCGCGCGGGTGACGATTGCTGAGCAGAACCTTTGTCTGAGTCTTGGTGGAAGACCATCGCTCGTAGGAGCTAGGAGCTCACCCCGGATCCAGACAGCTCGACGTTGATCCAGCCCTGGCCGCTGCTGCTGTTCAAGCGGTACTCGCCGGTGAACCGGCCCGTGGTAGGCGGTCGGAACGTCACGGTCTGGGTCACCGCTGTACCCGGGTCGAGCGTGATTCCTTCTGGCATTGCGACCGCGGTCGAGAACGCGCCGGCAGGGGGTGCAGCGCGTGTGATGATCAAGTAGATGGTTCCGGTGTCGGTGACCTTGAACGTCCGGGTGACCGACGTTCCCACTTTCACAGCTCCGAAGTCGAGCGCCGCAGGGCTCACGAGCATGCGTGCCGTACCTGTGACAGCGGTGCCGCTCATCGGGAGAGTCACCGAACCGTTGTCGGCCGTAACCGTGACGAAGGAGTGGAACCGTCCTGCGGACGCTGGGTTGAACTTCACGCTTGCCGTGAACGCCTGTTGCGGCACCAGCACCGTCCCGGACTTGGGCATCCCGCTCACAGCGAACGGCTCGGATGGAGCGGTCGATCCCGTGATCGTCTCGGGCTGATCCGACGAGTTGCTGACAGTGAAGCTGAGGGTGCTTCCTCCTGCGCCCGTATCCAAAGTCCCGAAAGTGAGGGGCGGAGCGGACACGAGCAAGCCCGGAGAGGTGCCGTAGCCCGACAGGGAGACCGCAGGGGACCCTGCAGACGTACTCAGGTCGACCTCGGCGACCACGGGCCCGGCGGATCGTGGACTGAATGTCACTTTGAAGCGATACGTGCCACCGCTCGCGACCGTCGACGGGACCCTTAGGGGCGCTCACGGAGAACGGTTGGAGGGATCCCCCGATGGGCTCTGTACCCGAGACACCCGTCGAGCCCTGTACGCCCTGGATCGTCGCGCCGGATGCTCGTCCCGTCGGGCCCTCCACCCCGAGCACGCCGCTCGCAGGCGAGACAGCCGTGACAGTGAGCGCCCGGTGCGCGGTGACGGTCACCGTCTCGGTCTTCGTGCCGCCAACGGGGACTTGCCCGAAATTGACCGGCGTCACGGAATAAGGAGCATTGGAGATGGTGCCGAAGGCATCCAACTTCCCCGCTCTGGTGCCGACGTAGATCATCCCGTCGTAGCTTGTGGGCGTCGAGAACTTCGACGCCATCCCGATGTTCGAGGACCACAGCAACGGGAGGTTGCCACCCGTCGGGATTGCCGAATAAGCCTGAAGTTGGGCGTTCTTGCCCTTGCTACCGGACGAGTAGACGACCCAGACGACGGCGCTTCCTGCAGTCGTCCCGTTGCTGGTGACGATCGGCGAGCCCGAGGTGTAGCCGAACGACTGGGTGCTCGTCCCCGCAGACGTCAGCTGCGGTACGCCGCCTCCGTCGACTCCGTAGCTGAGCGCGCGAAGGTATCCGCCCCCCGAGCTCTCGAGCACGTAGACCCACCCGCCCTGGCCCCCATAGGCGGCTGGGTGCCCCCAGACCCCATCGTACGGCCCGAGCGTCTCGAGGGTGTCGTCGGTGCCGCCGGTGCCCTGCTCCCGCCCACCGAGGTCGTCCCGGTTGAGCAGGAAGATGCGACCGTCCTTTCCGACCTGCACCAGCAGATCCGGGTAGGCGGTGTTGCCGAAGTACTGGGAGGGAAGTGCGATGGGACCGCCCGACCCGAGGTCCTCGTCGTTCTGGTCGAGCGTCGGAGCGTTGCTCGGTGAGAAGAAGTCGGTCGGGGTCAGATCGCCGTTCGTACCGACCGCGAGCCGTATGACCGACTCGGACAATGTGCTCGGAGGGTCGTCTCCCGCCGCCGGCGGCGGGGCGATCCCGTTACCTGTGGTGAGCAAGATCTGGTTCGCGCCGTCCGATACGAGACCGCCGCCCGATTGCCAGATGCCTGCCTGTGAGTTGGCGTCGGTCCCGACGCCCGACTCGTCGCTCCACATGGTTATCTGCTGGGTCGTCTCCGACACTCCGACGACGATCCCCCTGTACGGAGTCAGGTCGCAGTCCGATGCGAACGCTAGGTAGATCACCCCGCCGAGAAGGAGAAGTCCGGGCCTCTGCATCGCATAGTTGTCGTTGAACGAGACCCCAGGACTGTTGTACGGAGTTCCCTGGATCTCGACCGGGAAACCTGACACCTCGGTACCAGTCGTCGCGGATACGGCCTGCAACCACCAGTGGCTGTTGGTCAGGCCGGTCCCCGTTTGCAGCCTCGTAGTCAGGTACACAATCCCGGTGGACGGGTCGATGACAGGCGTCGATGTCGACCCGATATCAGGAGTCAGGTCGCCGCATCCGATTTCGCTCGCCTCGAACGGCTTGCCGAACTTGTGCTGCCAGATGATCTTGCCGGTCGTCGAGTTGAGTCCGTAGGCGTATGCCTTCTCGGTCGTCACGATCACCGTTCCGTTGTAAACGAGCGGTTGGGCATAGATAGAGCCGTCGAGCTTCGCCGTGAAGATCTTGCCGAAGGTTCCCGACTGCACGTCCGAAGGCGACAGATTCGGCTCGTTCGGGTCCCAGTCCGTGCGCATGTTGTTGAATGCCGCGGTCGTCACGTTCGGCGGTGAGCTCGCGTGGGCGCTCGAAGACGCAACGACCGTCCTCGCGATCAACGCGCCTGCCACGAGCGCGAGGACAACGACGACGCCCAGGACGCGCCGGCGTCGAAATCGAGTCATTGATGCCCCCTCAGTTCGTGATGCCCGGTTGCGGGCAGACGTTGCCGGATAAACTATCCCCATACAACCTTTGCATCAGACACCAGCTTTCCAAACCTGAGCCGCATCGACAACTGCCGCCCCCGGCGACCGGCGCCAGGCACGGGGTCCCGATGCGTCGGCCACTCGGACCCCGGGACCGCCGCTCAGACTCCGAGGCTTCCTCGGGCCGCTCTCTCGAACAGGCTATGGGGCAGCAGGCGCTTGCCTATCACCCCGATCCGCTCGTCGAATTTGCCGGCCGAGACCCGCCTGGGCGGGCGCTTGGCCAGGAGAACACGCTCGACCACGTCGGCTACGACCTCAGGAGACGCTCCGTTGGCCTCGTCGCGCTCCATCACCCCTATGGCCTTCTTCGCCGCGGCTGAATACGGGTCGTCCCCGTCCGCAGCGTCCACGTCGCGGCGACTCGAGGTGAAGTCGGTGGCGATGTTCCCAGGCTCAACGAGGGTCACGCGCACCCCGAACGGCGCCACCTCGTAGGCCAGGGCCTCCCCGTATCCCTCCATGGCGAACTTGCTGGCACTGTAGAAGGCCTGGAACGGCAGACCGATGAGCCCCCCGAGGGAGCTCACGAGCACGATCGCGCCGCCCCCTTGCGCCCTCATCGCCGGGAGCGACGCCTGCACCAGGCGCACCGCTCCCCAGAAGTTCGTCTCCAGCTGCTCCTTCGCTGCGGCGATGGGTGTGCGCTCCACAGGCCCTGCAAGACCGAAGCCCGCGCAGGCGATCACCGCGTCGATGCGTCCCTGCTCAGAGAGCACCCGGTTCACACCATCGGAAACCGATGTGTCGTCGTCGACGTCCATTGTCAAAGAGGTCCATCCGCCCGAAGACGTGCCGCGACGACTCGCCCCGAAGACGGTCCAACCGCTCTGGTGAAGGCGGTCGGCACAGGACTTCCCGATCCCGGCGGATGCCCCCGTGACGACTATGACCTTCGGCAATGGCTAACCTCCTGTTGACAGCGGCCCTGCGGTAGCCGGGTAGGCTGTCCTGCCCGCCAAAGGCAAGGGCGAAGATGCAGGCCATAATGTCACCGGGCGACCATGCCCAGGGGCGCCGACAAGAACATCCAGGAAAGTGAGCCGTGGCAAATCCGAGGAACAAGCGCTCGAGGACCAAGCCCGCCGACGCTCGAGGCCGTCTCCGGCGCGGAAGGCCCAAGGTGTGCCTGGTCTGCACCGAGCGCATCGAATACGTCGACTACAAGAACTCCGCGTTCCTCCGCCGCTTCATGAGCGACCGGGGAAAGATCAAGTCGAGAGCCAACACAGGAACGTGCGTCCAACACCAGCACGAGGTGGCGATCGCGATAAAAAATGCTCGCGAGGTCGCCCTCCTGCCCTATGCCGTCCGTACGATGGCAGCCGACAAGGGCGGCGGTCGCAGGGGACGGGGATCGGGCCCGGGACGAACGGGAGATCGCCCGACGCAGGGTCGCCCACCGCGCTCGGCAGCCCCGAGCGAAGCGGGTACCTCGGCAGAGGGCGACGGCGTGCTCGCCGATGACGTTCCGGACCTTGACGAAGTCGAGGTCGAGGACATCTCGTCTGGTTCATCCGAGAACGGGAACTTCGACGACGCCTGAGCCGAAATCGTCCAGCGGCGAAGTCGACTGACGGAGGTCGACTGACGGAAATGACGGAATTGGCGAGCTCCAGATTCATTCGCCGGGCTTCGGCGAGGGCGCTCGCATGCGCGGCCGTGACGTTCGCCATCATGGCGACCTCCGCGACCTCCGCGACCGTCGCCTCGGCATCAAGTGCGAACAACTTCTACGTCTCGACCACCGGGACCAACACCGGGAACAATTGCGCGAACCGGGACGACCCCTGCAAGACGATCAGCTATGCGCTGCAGGAGCAGGCTTCACAGGACGTGCCCGGCACGATCCACGTCCGTGCCGGGACCTACGTCGAGCAGGTCACCGCGAGCGCTTTGAGCAGCAACGTCACGATAAAGGGTGCCGGCGAGGGCAGCACCATCATCGAGCCTCCCTCCTCGGGGCTCTCGAGCGACAGTGACACCGATTCCAGCCTGCCGCAGTACTACGTCGTGGACGTCCAGCCCGGCACAACGGGCTTCGACATGCAGAAGCTGACCGTGAACGGGCTCAACGCCTCGACGTTCCTCGACGGCGACGGGTTCGGGTGCTCCCAGGACTTCGTCGGCATCTACTATCACGCCTCGTCCGGGCTTCTCGACGACGTCGGCGTGACAGGTGCAGATATGCCGCCCGACCTGTTCGGTTGCCAGGGCGGCCTTGGCATATACGTGAACAGCACCTCGACCGACCCTGCAGACGTCGCGATGCAGAAGGTGTCGTTGACCGCCCCGACATCCACGTCCAAGACCAAGGCCGACCTTCCCGCCAATACCTACGCAGCCGACATCCTTCCGGTGAAGAGCGTTCCCGCCAGCTTCACCGGTGGCGACGTCATCGTGAACGGATACAACCTGCAGGCGACCCGCGACGGTCGGAAGGACCTTTTGATCTCGGGCACCACCGGAACCAACTCGCCTCCTGGTTCGGTGGTCAACTACGACGCCGACACCCCGTCTTACGACAAGAACGGGGTCACCTGTGACGACAACTGGACCACTTGCTCGATCACCGATTCGACGATCCAGGGCGACGGGCCCACCAACGCGGTAGCTCAGAACGGCATCCAGGCGTTCGGCGCAGCTTCTGTCACGATCGGAGGTACGGGAGCAGACCAAGGCAACTTCGTGTCCTTGGACAGCTATGCAGGCGGCGGAGCGGGCAACTCGGCATCGGGCATCTTGCTGCTCAACAACGGGCCTACGAGCGTCGAGGACAACGCCATGTCCGACAGCGACGTCAACGTCTACGCAGGCGAAGTGCAGGCGTTCGGGCTCGTTTACCCGACCCCGGGGACATGGACGATCGCCGGCAACTTTGTCACCGCCGCCCTCTGTAGCGGTGACGCCGTCACCGAAACCAACGCCGGAGTTGGATGCGAGAACGGTTACGGCGTCGGGATCCAGTTGGACAGCACGACCAACGACGTAGTGGTGCAGCAAAACACCGTCACCGGCAACATCCAGTCGGGCATCCTCCTGACCGGCGTGACGGGCTCGACGATCGGTGGCTCGGCCCCGGCACTGGGGAACAACGAGTACCAGAGCTACTCGGGTCTGGTCGTAGGTGGTCCAGGGAGTGAGTGCGAGTATGCATACGGGAGCTCGTGTACGGCGGACGCAGGCAACACCGAGCAGTTCTCGAGCACGGGTAACACCATCGCGAACAACTCCTTCAATGACAACAGCGCAGGGACCATCGTGGAAGGGGTCTACGAACCGTCCATCATCGGTGCGTCGGTCCCGGATGCCTCGTACGGCAACACGTTCTTCTCCAACTCATGGGAGAGCAACGAGCTGGTGAACGTGGCCGACTTCAGCGGGTTCAGCACGGCGCCGGTGTCGAATTCGTACGGCAGCCCTACGCCAGACAGCTGCGAGCCGAGTGCGGGTGGCTCTTCGACGTTGAACGACTACACCATGACGTCGGGCGACTACTGGGCCTGTTAGATACCCGCAGCCAAACCCGGCATCGCGAGGCGCGAGACCGCCTTGTGCAATGCCGCGACGGCATCGGGATCGCCTGAGGCGGCGTGTGCTCGCAGCACGAGCACGTCGCTCACGCTACGAGCTTCCACGGGTGCCTCGGCCAGATCCGTGGTCTCGCCGGTGATCTCCGCGAGAAGAGCGGCGGCCACTGACGATGTCGGCACCGCTTCGAGAACCCTGGCCGCGCGAGCCGACCGTTCCACCCAGGGAAGTGCCTCTTGTCCGCGTCCGGCGACGACGAGCGAGATGGCATAGAAGACACCGCCGAGGTCCCCGATAGGCCCGAGGTCCGGACGAACCGTGTTCTCGAAGCGCGACACCGCCTCGCCGACGCGGCCGGCCATGGTCAGCTCTGCCTCCACGATCAGAGCCGCCATGGCGGATACGGGGTCCGGCGACGTCTCGGGTGGGAAGGGCGGGGTCACGCCCCACTCCCCTCTCGCGACGGTCACCGAGAACGTGGCTGCCCACGCTAGCCAGCGGTCGTTCGGTTTCAGGCCCCTCATCACCCGCTCGAGAGCCGAAATGCACACTGACGCCTGTTCGATGCGCCCGCTCATCCTCTCCATGATGGCGAGCAGGCTCCAGCCGTGGATGGCCATGTCGTTGGCTCCGAGCTCCTCCGCCAGCTCGGCCATGCGTCTCGCGCTTCTCGGACGCGTCCGCCACCTGATCTGGATCCCCGCAGAACGAGCGGAAGAATTGGTGCCAGGCCAGCGTCGTGAGAACCGTCATCTCCCTCGAGCGGTCACCGGCTTCCTCGGCGAACTCGAGGGCGTCCGCCAACCAGCCGGCCACGCGCCGGTCGGCAGGCTTTGCGAGACAGAGGAACGATGCGGTGGCGACCGCACCGTTCTTGTCTCCTATCTCGCTCGAAGAGCTCGAGTGCGCGCTGCAGCAAGGGGGCGGCCTCCTCCATGCGGCTCATGTAGAACGAGGCGACGCCCGCGTTCGCCAAGGCCCAAGCCTCCTTGTCGGTGTTGCCCAGTGCGCTCCAGCGCTCCGCCGCGTCCTTGAGGAGGGGCAATGCCAACTCGGGCTTGGAGAACATCATCGACCCGGCGATCGTGTGGTCGCGCTCGACGGCGACAGACGGGTCGTGCGGATCGTCCGCGATCATGGCCAGCGTCTCGAGCGCATCCTCGGTCCTGCCGCACAGCGCCTGCGTGCGGGCAAGGCCGAGCAATGCCGAGGTGCGGGCGCAGCCGCGGGCGACGGCGCGCTCGAGAAGCCTGACGGCATCGAGATGTCTCGACGCCTCGATCAGTGCTTCGCCCGCGTCGGCTAGCGCCTCGGCAGGCCTCCCTCGCAGCCATCTCGTCGTCGACGAGATAGTTGGCGGCGCGGTCGAGGTGCCGGGCTCGTCTCCTCGGCACGGTCGTGGTGCGTGCGGCACGGCGATGAAGCTCGCCTCTGACATTGCGAGGAAGCGTCTCGTAGGCCACCTCGCGCAGCAATGGGTCGACCGTGTCGTAATTGCCGTCCGGGCTCTGCCGGAGCAGGCCGGCGTCGGCGAATGCTCGCAAGGCGATGGCCGCGTCGGGCGATCCGAGCATGCTTGATCTGCTCCGCCGATGACTGCCTCACCCATCACCGCCACATGTTGGACGACGAGCTTCTGGACGGCTCGAGGGCGTCGAGCCGGGCGGCCAGAAGGGCCTGCAACGTGGCGGGAACAGTGGCAGTCGCAGAGAGGCCGAACGGTTGTCGGCCCGATCGCCCGAGGGGTTGGCACAGGGACCGTCGCGTCCCTTCGGGCCCGGATCCTCGCTGACCTCGTCGGTCCGATGTCGCGGCGCGGAGCCTGTAGACCTCTCCGTCGTCGACGAGCAGGCCCCTTTCCCGGGCCATGACGACCAGCTCGCGCAGGTAGAGCGGGTTGCCGTTCGCTCGGTCCACCAGGAACGGCAGTGGCCTCGGTCGGATGGGTTTGTCCCCGACGAAGGCACCCGCGAGGACGCCGGCGTCAGCTCGGCTCAGGGGTCCGAGAGGAACCCTGGTGGCGGTACCGAAACCTGCGAGAGCCAGTCGGCAGGCTCCGTGCGGCCCGCCAGCACCGTGAGCAGCGGAACGTCGTCGACCCTTCCCGGAGAGCTCGCTCAGCAGCGTCAGGGTCTGGTCCCCGCTGCGATGCATGTCGTCGATCACGACGAGCAAGGGCTCGGTCCATCGACTTCTCGTGAAGCAACCGGCGGAAGGCCCAGAGTTGCTCCTGGCGGATCCCGGCCGGGTCGACCGACTGAAGAGACGGGTCGATCTCGCCTGCGGCGGATCGCAGCCGGGCGTTCACCTCTGCGTCGTTCAGAGGCCCGAGCTGGCTGGACGATCTCGGCGGCAACTCGCGGACCGCCCATCGCATCCGTAGGCGGGATACGCAGCTCTCACCACCGTCCCATCGCGCTCGAGCTGAGCGCGTCAGCTCTGCGAGAAGGCGGGTCTTCCCGTAACCGGCGTCGCCGCAGATGATGACGACCTGCGCACGCCGGTCCCGGCAGACGCGGCGCCACTGTGACTCCAAGAAGGCCAGCTCGTCGGAGCGACCGATGAGAGGTGGTCCGGCCGTCCGGGGGTCTGTTTCTCCCGGAGCCCGTCCATCTGCCGGATGCCTACGGCTTCCCACACTTCGACCGGCTCACGTTTGCCCTTGAGCAGCACCGGCCGACGCTCGCGGAACACCGCCCCGGCGCCTGCGAGCTCGACCGTGAGCCGGCCGCAGAGCACCTCGCCCGCCGAGGCGATCTTCTCCAGGCGGGCCGCGACGTTGACCGTGTCGCCGATGACGGTGAAATCACCGGCACGGCCGACGTAAGCCGCCATCACCTCCCCGGAGTTGATCCCGATCGAGAACGCGAGGTCACCCCCGAGCTCCCTCATCGCCAGTCCCGCCGCCACCGCACGCTCGGCGTCGTCGTCGTGAGCGACGGGAACCCCGAACACGGCCATCACCGAGTCACCCATGTACTTGTCGACGGTTCCCCCGTGCTCGGTCACCACCTCACTCAGCCGCCTGAACGCCGCATCGACCATGCGGGCGACCACCTCGTGATCGGTCCTGTCGGCCAGTGAGGTGAAGCCCACGACATCCGCGAAGAGGACCGTGGCGAGCTTTCGCTCCTCGAGCTCGACGGGGCCTTCGGCCGCGGCCGGTTCCTCTGCACGGGCCGACTCCGGCCCTTGGGTGTGGCGACCGTCCGTCGAGGCGTCGGCCTCTGCGCCTTCGCCGCCGGCGCCCTCGTCTGGTGAGCCGGGCCCTGGCTCAGAGCCTCGGCCGACCCATCCGATCGGTTCTTCGAGCGGAATACCGCACTGACCGCAGAACGGCTGGCCGACAGGATTCTCGAGGCCGCAAGAGGCGCAGACAGCCGAGCCGAGGCCCGAACCGCATTGACCGCAGAACCTGTACCCGTCGGGATTGCCGGCGCCGCACGAGCCACAGGCTGCCATCAGAGGTCAGCGTAGCGAGCGGCGGGCTCCGGACTTCGCGGCGGGATACTCGAACTCGATGGCGTGACGAAACTCGATCCCGTGAGCGGGCGTGCTCTCGAGGTCGGGTTTCGATCGCCTCACCTCTTCTACGAAGTCCCTGTGCAAGGCGACCATGTCCATTCCGCGACGCTGGTAGAAGCCGATTGCCTCGAGGTTCTCGTTGGTGGTGACGAGCCAGAGCCTCCGTCCCGTCGCCCGGGCCACTCTGTGAGCCTCGGCCAAGAGCTTTGAGCCGATCCCTCGCCCCTCGATGAGACTGTTGAGCGTCACGACCTCGACGCCATTCGCGTCCTGCCGATAGGTGAGCGCTCCGAGCCGTTCACCGTGCCGCTCTGCGACGAACCCTGGAAATTGCCCCGGGTCGTGGGCACCCGACACGCTTACGACCGGCAGTCCCCACTCGGTTTCCACAAGTTCGCGGAGCCATTGCCGGTCGTCATCTCCGAGCTCGCGAACCTCGAAGGAGAACGGATCTCGCCAAAGGTCGAATATCCGGATCCCGAACGTGGCAAGCATTCGGCGAAGCAAAGGAAGCGAGAGCCCGAGAACGTTGCTCGCGTCTCCGTCGATCCCGTCGACGAAGGGTGCTCCCAGCCCGTCGATACTGAAGGCACCGGCCAACCCCTCGGGCTCGCCGCTGTTCACGTACGCGGCGACCTCCTCTGTTGTCGGCGAGCCGAAACGGATGAGAGTCCCTCCAACCTCTGTCAGCAGCTTGCCGGAGCCGTCAATCAGGCAATGCCCGGTGAACAACGTGGCCTGACGCCCCGACATCAGGGCCCACATCTCGGTCGCCTCCGCGGGAGATCCGGGCTTACCGAGTGCTGTTCCCTCCAGATCGAGAAGCGAGTCGCAACCCAGGACCAAAGAGCCATGACGGCGGTTCGCGACTTCAGACGCCTTGCGCTCGGCCAGCACGGCCACTGCGGCTCTTGTCTCGAGGCCGCCGGTACTCTCGTCCACCCCGCTCACCACGACCTCGGGATGTATCCCGGCGAGACGCAGGACGCGGAGACGAGCTTGTGATCCCGACGCGAGGACCAGTCGTCGGTCGTGATGTGGCTCCGGGACGTCTCGGGTCACGAAGGCCACAGACTCCGTACCTTGGAGGCGACACTCGCGATGTCGACCGGTTCCGTGGTCAGCACCTCGACGACCGGCCCGTCCAACGCGAGTGGGAGTGCCTCGGCCTCGCGCCAACTTCTCGTGACCTCTTCAGTCTGGTGCTCGGCCAGATGACCGGGGTGCCGGTCGGGAGACGAAGCCCGCTGCCTGTAGCGCTCGGCCGCTATCTCGGTCGGACAACGGCAGTAGACCTGTATGAGCGGTCTTCCGAGGGCTCGAAGATCGTCCTCGGCGACGCCTCGCCAGAAGTGCGACTCCAGGATTGCGGAACCGACTTCTCCTGCGATGCCGTACATCACCATGTGAGCGGCCTTTCCCAAACTCTGCGACCACTCGAGATCGCCCGTTCCGAGGGCATCGAACATCGCCTCTTTGATCGTGTCCTTCGAGATGAGAGGGAGGTCGAGCTCCACCGCCAGCGCTCTCGCGAGGGTTGTCTTTCCGCTCGCGGGTAGACCCGCGACAACGACGAGCGCGTCCCGGACCACGAGGGGATTCTCGCATCTCGCCGAATATGAGCGAAGATTTCGGTCTGATGGCCCGGGTTGACTACGACGTCGAAGCCGACCGTTACCAGGTCGGAAGGCAGTCGTCGCCGGACGATCTCTCCCAATGGAGAGACGCAATTGCAAGGTTCGGACCTGCGGGCTCCGCGCCCATCCTCGACCTGGGAGCGGGGACCGGAATCTGGATGAACGCCTTCAGCAACTGGTTCACGAACCCGGTGATCGGAGTCGAGCCCTCCTCGGGCATGAGACGGGTCGCGCTCGCGCAGGACATCGGCCCGAAGGCCCGGGTCGTGGCGGGACGGGCGGAGGCGATCCCCCTCGCTGCCCGATCATGTTCGATGGCCTGGATGTCGACGGTCGTACACCACTTGGACGATCGCGCGGCTTGTGCCGCAGAGCTGCGGCGCGTGCTACCAACCGGAGCACCGGTGCTGATCCGCAACTCATTCCCGTTGCGTCACGAGGAGATCATGCTGTTCCGATTCTTCGAGGCGGCCGACCGGCTCGCGAGCACGTTCCCTCCCGTCGAGCAGATCGTCGCCGAGTTCGCCGTGGCGCGATTCGAGATGATCGACCTCGTACGTGTCCGCGACCCGGCTGCTCCTTCGCTCGAGGCGTTACGTGACTGGGCGACACTGATGCGGCACACCGACTCTGCCCTTGCGCCGCTTTCCGACGGCGAGTTCGCAGACGGGTTGGCCGCGATCGACCGTGCCATCGCTGCAGCGGAACCGCCGACCCCCATGGGTCTGGACCTCCTGGTGCTCGAATGACCAGGGGCCGAGGGGGCGGGGCGGGGCGGGGGGCGGGGGCGGGGCGGGGGGCGAAACTTCGCGCCGAATGTCGACCTCGGCAACAGAAATCGAAGATTAAGCAACGGACGCGTATACAAAACGTCGATTTCAAATGCCGAGACGCAGAGACTTACCCGCCGTTTCCGAGGCCTGCCGCCGTTTCCCAGGCCTGCCGCCGTTTCCGAGACCTGCCGTCGCTCAGGGCTGCAATGCAAGGATCAACCGGCAGTCGACCTCGGTGACACTGCCGCCTGACACAGTCGCCTCCCGACGCGGCAGCCCATCTGGCCCCAAGACGTCGTAGCGACCGCCGGGGAGCGCCGGGAATACTGCGGCGTAGACGAGACCCGACGGCGCCCGACGCGCCCGGACGACGTTGTGGACCCTCGAGGCGAGATTCCCGGACTCGCATACCTCGATCTCGTCGCCGACAGTGTCTTCACCGGCGTAGATGATCAGGGCACCCGTTTCCCCGCCTATGTCGAGGACAGCCGTCTCACACACATGGGCGTGAGGATCGGTGACGCAGGGCTCCGAAGGTTCGCTCATGCGGCTGGGTTCTCGAACCCGCTGTGCGGAAGGCCGAGGAACGGGAATGAAGAGACGTACTTCTCAGTTCCCTCGGCTGTCGTGTCTGTCGCGCTCGAGGTGAGGCCGTCGGTCACGAGCCCCGCGGCTGCATCCGGCGTGTAGCTCTTGTCCACCAAAGGCAGGGTCACCCCGGCGATAGCGCGGACCTCGATCGTCACGACGTCGTCGAAGACGCGCCGCCCGTTCGGGTATCCGGCCGGGTCCCCACCGATCAGCCCGAGATTGCTGGGTTTGGAAGTCGCAGGGATTGCCATGTTGAGCCGCAAAAGGTCCGCTTGCGTCGGACCGGTGTAGTTCTGGAACCCGGGGACGACTCCGGGAGGAATGCCGGTGAGCAAGATCGCAGCGAGGTCGGCGCGCGGCTGTCCAGATGAGACATACGCCGCAAGATTCGGAAAGACACCCGGGTAGAGCACGTTTAGAAGCCCTGCAAGCTCCGGGTTCACCACTGAGCTCGCAAACTGGCTGTCGCCGGCCGGAGGCTGCATGTTCCAGTAGTCCTTCTTCCCGAGGGGAATGAGGACCTCGTTCACGAGCGGGTTGCCGAGTCGGGATACCTGCACGAAGGGACCGGCGCAGACGCGGCCACCGCGATCCGCGTCCCTCACATACGCCTGCTGGCGGCTGGCAGTGGTCCACACTCCAATCGTCGACAGAGGATTGGTGGGGTCCGTCGGGTTCTGTCCGTTGGCAGTGAGGATCCGCGACGGGACCTGGATCGCAATGGAGTGAACGTTCACGCTCTTGGTGGCGTTCACTCCCGGAGCCGGCTTCGACAGGCCGGGGAGGCTGAGTCCGAACGTGTTGTGAAGCTGCTCGAACGGGCGAAGGTCACCCAGGTCGAAGATCGCTCCGAGGTCCACATAGAAGCCTTCGGCCCGCTGGCCGGCAAAGACCTTGATCCCCCCGCCAAGGTCGTTGACCGCGGCGTTCGCAAGGTCTTCATAGTTGTGGGTCGAAAGCGGTCCGATTCGGCATGGAGGGCAAGGCAGACCGCTAGCGATCTGCCGGGGCGATCCGTGGTCCACCACTGTCACGGAATAGAACTGTCGCCTGTTCCAGTTCGGGGAATCGAGTGACTCGATCGGTCCCGTGTTGTAAAGGAAGGTGTTCGGGTTCTCCAGGACGCCGTTGAACGTGAACTGGAACGTGATGTCGGCGTCCGCGTCGCCATCGTTGTCGATGTGGATCTCGTAGAGGACGTCGTCACCGAACTCGTAGAAATTGGGACCGCCGTCGGGAGCCTGTAGCGGGATGTAGTTCGCGATCAATGTGACCGTGTCGGGCTGATCTGTGCTTACGAAGGCGTACAGATCGGTGCTGTCAGCAACCGGGTCCATCGATATCTCAGGAGCTTCGCGATGCGACGACATTGGAGTACCTCGTTGGGGTCGTTGGGGTCGTTGGGGTCGTTGGAACGATCTACGTTTGCGCCGGCGCGTCAGCGGGCGGCGCTAAGAATGTGATTGGCCAATCCTCGGTCCTGCAGCGTGAAATGCCTTGTGCCGACGAACAGATCGATCTGCCCTTTCTTCGCGTCACGCACATGCGCGACCACGGCCTCGCCGGTGTCGATGGGCTGTGCCAACTCCTCGTCTTCGTGGGAAGTTGCTTTTGTGGGCACAGCCCGGGTGGACTTCGCCAGAGCCGGAAGTGCTGCCGGCATGACGGTCATCGCCCCCGCAATACCTACCGCAACCGAGGAGCCCTTCAGGAATTTGCGCCGATCGAAACCTTCCATCTGTACTCCTCTCGGGTTGGCGATCTGCCGCTCACACGTACTACGGCGCCGGTCCGCCGTGCGGATTACGGATCCGGAGATTCCCGAAATCTCCGGTGCGAGTCGCGATTAGCGTGTGCACCGATGCCGGCAGATGAGATACGCCCGCGCGAGCCGTAGGCGTAAGAGATGACTGACAATCTGTCCGACGCGAGCGACACCTCCCTAGTGCTCGCGATAGGGCGCTGGAGCGAGGAGGCGCTCGCCGAGGCGTTCCGCCGCCACTCGGGATCCGTGTTCGCCGTCGCCAACCAGGTGCTCAGGGACGAAGGTGCAGCTCGCGAGATAACCCATGACGCGTTCGTCCAACTGTGGTACCGCCCCGAGGCATACGACCCCGAACGTGGGACACTCCGGGCGTTCCTGCTCAACTTCTCCCACAGCAGAGCCATTGACCGGCTGCGCGCCGCCCGCCGCCGCGAGAGACGGGAGGAGAACGAGGCGAGGACCAACGCAACGCCCGACTACGACCTCGAGAACGAGGTAATGCGCCTCGCTCTCGCCGATTCTCTGCGCGATGCCGTGGACGGGCTCCCCTCCAACGAGCGCCGAGCCATCGAGCTCGCCTACTTCAGGGGTTACACCTACAGGGAGACGGCGGCCCTGCTCGGCGAACCCGAGGGAACGGTGAAGAGCAGGATAAAAAGCGCCCTGCGCCGGATGCATGCAAATCTGTCGTCCGGGGGAATTGTGGGAGTAGACGTATGACGCTTTCTCACGACGAACTACGGTCGCTGCTCGCCGCATCTGCTGTGAACGCCCTGCCCTCCGACGAGGCCGAGCAACTCGAGAAGCATCTGAAGCGGTGCTCGCACTGCAGGACCGAGCTAGGCGAGTTCGAGACGACCACCTCCATGCTCGTCGACCCCTCGAGCGAGCCCCCGCCGGGGCTCTGGGACGAGATCGTGGCCACCATCGAACACTCCGGGCACGAGACCATGCCCCAATCGCTTCGACGCGTGGTGAAGCGGCGCAGGTGGTGGGTCCAGGGCTGGGCTATGGCCGCGGCAGGGGCGGCAGCTGCAGTGGTGGTGCTCGCTGTCGCGGTGGCGAACCTACAGGGCGACGTCAACCACCTGCAGAATCAGGCAATCGGCCAGGTGCTCCCGAACGCGGTAACGAGCGCCCTTTCATCTCCTCGACATCAGGTGGTGCAGCTCCGGACGACGTCAGGCGTCGACCTAGCTCGCGCCGTCATCACCACGAGCGGGAACTCATACCTGGTGCCGACCACGCTTCGGGCTCTCGGGTCAGGCCAGACCTACCAGCTCTGGGCCGAGTCGGGGGGGAAGGCCGTGTCCCTGGGAGTGCTCGGTCCGAGCCCCGGCATATCGCTCTTCCGAGTCGAGTCAGGTATGACCGCGCTCATGCTCACAGCCGAGCCCAGAGGAGGAGTCCCGTCTCCCACTTCCCCGGTCCTCGCCGTGGGGGGAATACAGGCACTCGACTGACTCCGTCGTCTCAGGGTGCCCGGGGCGGGCGGTCACAAGGAGCGATCGGCCCTCGACCACTCCCTCGCCGAGATCGGCTGCGTCGACCACGCTCTGGACCTGCCATCCAGCTCGAGAGAGCAATTGGAGATGAGCGCCGCGAGGCAGGATCGTCCGCCACGGCTCGGTTGCCCCTGTCCTCCGTCGGGCGTTCGCCGCGGCGATGACACTGTCGGACTCCGCGTCAGGGCGGTGGGTGGCAAGACTGGCAACGAGCATGCTGTCCGGCGCGGCAAGAGCTCGAAGTGAAGTGAGCAGCCCGACGACCGTGTCCTGCTCGAGATAGACGAGCAGGCCCTCGCACATGAACAGCGTCGCTGACCTTGCATCATGACCGGCAGGTGCGAGGACCCGGGACACGTCGTCGTGGCGGAAATCGGCGGCTGCTAGAACGAGACCCTCGGTTCCGGCGTGCATCGCCTCGAGGCGCCGCAACTTGTCCGACTGCGTCTGGGAATGATCGATCTCGAAGAAGGTGACCCCGCGGGTCGTGAACCGCAGGGCCCGGTCGTCGTAGCCTGCGCCGAGGACCACGATCTGATCGATGCCTCTCGCGATCGCCGCCATCACCTGATCGTCGAAGAACCTCGTTCGCGCAGCGATGGACGGCCGCAACCATGAGAGAGGTGGAATCGTCATACCTCTGCACAGACGCCTTTGCGCGTCTGCGTCTCCGTCCTCGCTTCGGGGTCGGGACAGTTCGGCCCTGGTTACCGCAACGCTCTGACTCGTCCTCGACGGTGGGTCGGCACCTCGATGCAATGCAGACATGCGCACACCATATCGTCTAGGTATAGGACAGTCAAGATAATTGACTACATAGTGGATATATGACTACTCCGTTTCTCCATCCAATTTCCGGTGGAGGTCACAAAACCGAATCGGCTGTAAAGGTCTTGGGCGTCGCGCGTACCTAGCAACAGGAGCCGGAGCCCCTGCACGGCAGGGTGAGCCAAAGCCGACTGGACCAGAAACACTCCGAGACCCCGGCCTCTTTGCCCGTTGTCCACGAACACGTCGCACAGCCATCCGAACGTCGCGCAGTCCGTGACCCACCGGCAGACTCCGATCTGGTTTCCGCCGGGTTCGTAGCAACCAAGCGTGATCGATTGCTCGATCGATCGCCTGACCACCTCGATGGGACGTCCGCTGGCCCAATAGCTCTCGTTGGACAGCCAATCGTGGACGCGGTCCACGTCCACGAGATTCCCGTCGTCGGATACGAAGTAACCGTCGCCTCGGTCCCATTGCATCCCAGAAGCCTAAGACTCAGACAGCTGTCGTTCTTCGCCCGTCTTTCAGGCAGCGATCACCTGCGCTCGATGATCCCGCGGACATAGGCAGCCTGGCCTGCATGCTCGAGGTCGTCGGCGATGACGCTCACCAGCCGGACCCCCATGGTCACGGGCGGGTCGAAGCGCTCGTCCACGACGCGGTCGAGATCGGTGTCTGTAAGTTGTTGAACGAATACGAGCGTCGCCTGGTGAACGGCATCGTGGTAACCGAGGAGCAGTTCGGCGCTGCTTCGGACCTCGCCGACTTGCGCAGGCCGATGACCGTAACCGGTTTCAGCAACGTCGAACGGCAAACCGAACCTGTCGGACCATCCCGACGACGTCCATGTCTGAGCGGTGCCTGCGACGTGCGCGACGTGGTCGTCCTGGATCCGTGTCAGGTGCCAGACGAGCCAGGCGATCGAGTTGGCCTCACTGTCCACGCGGAATGCCAGCTGGTCGGAAGTCATTCCCTCGACCGCACCGTGTACAGCGTCCCGGATTCGCCCGAACGCATCGGCGATCAGATCGGCACTCGTCATCTCGGCTCCTCGCCTTCTCGGCCCGGGGGGCCCGGAGCCACTAGCTTTAGTTCATGATCGACCACCTTTCCATCCAATGCGCAGACGTCGCCAGGAGCGCCGCGTTCTACGACGCGGTCCTTACTCCGCTCGGTGGTGAGAGGGCGATGGATTTCGGAGATGTGATCGGGTTCGGGGTCGGGTCCAAACCCGAATTCTGGATCGCGCCTCGTGCTACGGGCGAGGGTTTCCGCGAATCGCACATCGCGTTCACGGCCCCTGACAGGACGACGGTAAGAGCGTTCTTCGAGGCTGCGGTGGGTACGGGCGCCGGAGTGTTGCACCCCCCGCGTCTTTGGCCTGAGTACCACCCGAACTACTACGGGGCGTTCGTTCGCGACCCGGACGGCAACAATGTGGAGGCCGTGAGCCACGTCCCGGAGTAGCCATCCGGCTCCCTTCACGCCCAGCCGAGCTCGGTCAATCGTTCGTCGCTGATTCCGAAGTGATGGGCGAGCTCGTGAATCACGGTCTTGCGAACCTGCTGGCGCACCTCGTCGTCGTTGCGGCAGTGCCTGCAGATGGCACCCTGATAGATGGTTATGCGGTCGGGTAGCGCGAACGTGTAGCTCATAGGGCCCCGCTTGGTGAGCGGGATGCCTTCGAACAGCCCGAACAGCTGCCTTCCTTCGGCCTCGTCCTCGACGATGATCGCGACGTTGTCGATCTCCTTGGCGAGCTCAGGGGGGAGACTTCCGATCGCATCTGCGACGAGCTCGTCGAAGCGCTCATTGGAGACCGCGAACACATGCAGGAATCTAATCGGGCGCATCCTGCGCATCGCCGGGCCACCTGGCGATACAGCACCCTTCGCTCAATGCATACTCTGAGTCGATGAACGAAGAGAGGCTCGACACGGCCCACGAGTACTGGGATCTTTGGTGGGGCGAAGCCAAACAGCGCGAACGCTGGAGCCAACCCGACCCGGCGGTCACCGGCTTCGGTGCCAAGCTGCAGGAGCTAGGAGCCGAGAAAGTGCTGGATGTCGGATCCGGTATCGGTCGACACTCCCTTGCCTACGCGGGCCTCGGCTTCGAGGTGTTCGCCACCGACGCGAGCGCAACGGGCCTGGAGGAGGTCAGCCATCTGGCCAAGGCCTCCGGTCTCGAGATAGATGTCAGGCTCGCCCCGTTCACGGAGCTGCCGTTCGGAGACGCCAGCATGGACCACGTTCTTGCTTGGAACGTCATCTACCACGGCGATGGCGACGTCGTGGAAAGAGCCCTCGCCGAGTGCCGTCGCGTACTTCGCCCGAGAGGAACCTTCCAGTTGACGATGCTGTCGAAACGGCACCGCGCATTCGGGATCGGGCGCGAGATACGGCCCGACACGTTCGTGGACGAGGCGAGTCATGGTGACAAGGACCACCCGCACTTCTACGTCGACGCGGCCGGTCTCAGCCGGATGCTCCAACAAGCAGGCTTCGAGGCGCTCGCGCTCACCGACGTCGACCAGGACGGTGAGCGAGGATTTCACTGGCAGGTGCTCGCGGAAGTGTCCGTCCCACAGACACGAACCGCCTGAAAGACGGGAATCGGACCCGATGTGCCACGGACGAGCGGATCTGATGAGATCGCGTACATGACTGTCATAAAGATCAATGCAATCACCGTGCCGGAGAACTCCGGAGACGAGCTCGCCCGGCGGTTCGCAGCACGAGCGGGCGCAGTGGACGGGCAAGACGGCTTCTGCGGGTTCGAGCTGCTACGGCCGACCGATGGGCGCAACCAGTGGCTCGTTGTAACCAGGTGGCGCGACGACGCCGCCTTCAAAGCTTGGGTGGCCTCCCCTGCTTTCGCTCACGGTCATGCCGGGGCGGGTAGGCCGGCTCCAGACGGAGCCCCGGTGTCCGTGGCGTCCGAGCTTTGGTCCTACGAGGTCGCCGGCGGTTCGGAGACGTGAAGCGTTAGCTGGACACCGCACCCGTTCGCGTTGGTCAATTCTGGCGCTCCCTCCCTCTTCCGATTGGCACACGGAGCTAGGTTCTTGGGTCTGTGAACTAGCAGGCAAGAACCCAAGGAGTTTCGCCATGCACCGGGTCAGACTGAGGCTCAGAGCTAACTCAGCTGCGAGGATCGGTGCCGTTTTGGCCGTCGTCGCCGTCGCCGCGTGCGCTTGCTCGGACAACCCGTCGGCGAGCAAAAAGACCGGCAAGCCGGCGGGAAGCTCCGCAAAGGTCCTCCTCGTCGGCACATATCAGGGGAAGAAGGGTTCGTACAGCACCATCCAGGCAGCAGTGGACGCGGCACATCCGGGAGACTGGATCCTCGTCGCTCCAGGTGACTACCACGAGACAGCTGATCAGTCGTCGCTCACCACGACCGAGTTGAAGGAGGGCGGAGTCGCGGGGGTGCTAATAACGACTCCCGACATCCACCTTCGCGGTATGGACCGCAACACCGTGATCGTCGACGGGGACAAGGCGGGAGCCCCCGAGGCATGCGATTCCGATCCCGCCTGGCAGAATTTCGGGATACCGGCATCCGGCAGCACCGGCCAATACGGAGAGAGCAGCGGCAAGAGCTACGGCCGCAACGGAATTGTCGTCTTCAAAGCCGGCGGCGTGTCGATCGAGAATTTGACAGCCTGCAACTTCTTGTCCGGCTCAGGCGACGCCGGCAACGAGATCTGGTGGAACGGCGGGGACGGCACCGGTCAGATCGGGCTGAGCGGATACACCGGGAGCTACCTCACGGCTACAACGACCTATTACGGCGGCGAGTCCACCGCAGCCGCATACGGGATCTTCTCTTCGAACTCCTCTGGCCCGGGCTCCTGGAACCAGCTTTACGCCGACAACTTCAACGATTCAGGGATGTATGTCGGCGCGTGCCAGCAAGTGTGTGATGTGACCATCGACAACGCCTGGATGGAATACAACGCACTCGGGTACTCCGGCACGAACTCGGGCGGGACGCTCGTGATCGAGAACTCGCAGTTCGACAACAACGAGGACGGCGTCGACACCAACACCCAGATCGATGGAGACCCACCCGCCCCCCAAAATGGCGATTGTCCCGATGGTGCCACGAGTCCTATAACACACACACGTTCGTGCTGGGTGTTCATCCACAACTACGTGCACAACAACAACAACCCCAATTCACCTGCCGCAGGGAGTGCGGCAGCGGGGCCTTACGGCACGGGAATGACCGTATCGGGCGCCAGGAATGTCACGGTGATGGACAACCGTTTCGACGACAACGGGGCGTGGGGAACGCTCTTCGTCCCCTACCCTGACAGCGGAAAGCCGGTCGACGGCCAGACCTGCGTTTCCACGGGCGGCGTCGAGAACTCCGCCCTCGGGTGCATCTACGACCCCGAGGGTGATGCCCTGCTCGACAACACCTATGTCGACGACGGGTATTTCGGCAATCCGAGCAACAGCGATTTCGGGCAGATCGTCTTCAGCCCGGGACAGCCACAGAATTGCTTCGCCGGAAACGTCGACCCTCAAGGAAGCGCGCCGGCAAACCTCGAAGAGATCCAGCCAACGTGTGGCGCGATCACCAAGAAAAGCAACACGGGCGGGGCGCTGCTCGACCAGGTTCTGTGCGACACCGGGTTCGGAGCATGCCCTGCTGGTGCCCACTACCCCAAGCCGTCGAAGGTCGTCATGAAGCCTCTCCCGGCAAACCTGCCGACGATGCCGAACCCGTGCACCGGGGTTCCTGCGAACCCGTGGTGCCCCTCCGGCGAATCAGTCTCGGCTCTCTACCGCACCCCCGGAAACTCCGCTCCCGGTCACGTTTCGGTCTACCCGTCTTCTGCGACCCTGACGCTGCAGTCCGTAGACGACCGGTTCGGGACCGCCCGCGCCTAGCCCGAGAGCAGCAGATCGGGGAGCTCGAGCATGTCGTCGAAGACGACCGCTCCCTCCAATGACAGCTTCGAGGCACTGGTGACCCCCCCGGCGAAGGCGAAGACCCGCATTCCTGCGGCGAGTCCTGCGCGGACACCACTCACGCTGTCTTCGATCACGGCACATCGCGTCTTTGGGACACCCATCTGCCGGGCCGCATACAGGAAGACGTCGGGGGCCGGCTTTCCGTGCTCGACGTCTTCGACGCTGAAGATACGATCGACGAACCTGTCGAGGAGTCCGGTCAGCTGGAGCGAGTAACGGATCTTGTCGTGGCTCCCGCTCGACGCCACGCATGTCGGCGCGAGGATCTGATCCAAGGCCTCCACAACGCCCTCGACGGGAACGAGCTCGCGCTCGAACACCTGTCGGTACCGATCTTCGAACTCCACCTCCCAGTCGACGCTCCGTCCGAGCTCACGCTCGATCTCCTGGTGCATGTACCGAGCGGACCGACCGACGAACCTCTCGACGATTTCGGGTTCGGTGAGGGGCCAACCCAAGCTTCGAAGAATGCCCGCCTCGGTGCTGACCGCCAGCCGCTCGCTGTCGACGAGCACGCCGTCGCAGTCGAACACGACGAGGCCGAATCCGCTCACCGCTCTGAGTCCGAGCCGATGTGCCGGTCAGGACGACGCGGTGGGCGACTCAGGGGTGCGAGGGTGCAGGCGGCCACCCATCGAGGTCGAAAGAGATCTCGTCTGCGTAACACCACCACCAATCCTCGCCCGGTTCGTAGGACCGGACGATCGGATGGTCGGCCCGCTCGTGGAAGTGGGCCGTGGCGTGACGGTTGGGCGAGCTGTCGCAGCACCCGATGTGACCACACGCCATGCACATCCGCAGGTGCACCCAGTGTCCACCGATTCGCAGGCAATCTTCGCACCCGTCACTCGAGGGCTCGACTTCCCGGATCGTGTCCAGGTGCGTACAGGTATCGGCCAAGGCGTCCTCGCTCTCAGTTGTCGTGCCGCTCCAGCGCGGCCCTGTCCCACATTGCCGCATCCGCAGCTGCCTCGTACGTGCTCTGAAGGAAATCCAGAAGGATCTGATCCGGTTCCGCCGCCGTCCGTACCGACACATACGGCAGGACGAACTCGCCGAGACCCTCGTCGTACGTTGCACTCTCGGGGCGGATCCTCGCGTCCCTGAAGCCGGCGGGTTCGGGGTAGGCGTACGAGTAGAAGATGCCTTCGCCTTCCCCTCCGGGCCAGTAGCCACAGCTGCTCACCTCGTGAGAGTAGGCCTCGAGCATGACCTGCGGGCCGCAGTTGGGGGCTCCGCCAGGATGTGGTGGCGCCGTCCGCCCGGAGAATCGGGTAGTGGCAAGATCGAGAGCCCCCCAAAAGAGGTGTACCGGGCTCGCCTTTCCGATGAACCGCCCGCGGAACTGCTTGAAGACGCGCACGATCTGAACAAGTGCGAGCCAGAACCTCTCTGCCTGCTCCGGCTGATAGGCGACGTGCACCTCGTCATCGGGGAATGGGATCGCCACCTCGATCTCGACCGGCACGGGCCATATCTTCGTCGAGACTCCGAGCTCGTCGAGGACCGTCATCGTCCGGGCGAAGAACTCCGAGACCGGGCCGGATTCGAGAGCGAACGAGCTCTGTGCGCCCGAAGAAGTGGAGATTTCGAGTTGATGAGCGCGAAGATCGAAGTCGATCTGAAAGCCCTGCCCACTCGAGTGAGAGATGAGCCCGGTCGTCAACCCGCGAGCTGATACGTAGAGCGGGACGTTCCACCAATGGTTCACGAGCGGCTCGTTGACCATGCGGACCTTGCCGACGACCTGGGTCCAGAGCTGCAGCGTGTCGCGGGTGTCGGACCACTCGGCCACAGGAATCGAAGGCCACGAATTCGAACTTTGCATTCGTCCATGCTTAGTTCCCGTCGCTACTGTTGTCGATGCCATGGTCTTCGAATTCGACATCGGCGCCGCCGGCGTCACCGAGCACTAGGAGGAGTCTTGGCGGTCACGGGCATGGCCAACCTCGCTATCAAGGTCTCGGACCTCGACGCCGCATGTGCGTTCTACGAGAGAGCAGGCGCAACAGTTCGCGACCGAATGCCGTGGGGCGAGGCCGAACGCGCCGACGTCTACTTGGGACCGGTCATGATCACCCTCTTCACCCGGGCGATCTACGAGGACAAAGTCGAGCTGCCTGCGGAAGGCTTCCTCCACCCGGCACTGTTCACCGATGACCTCGACGACGAGCTTCGGGGCCACTCGGTCATCTGGGGGCCGGCTGTCGTCGAAGGAGCATTTGGCAAGCGGCGCATAGCGTTCGTGGAAGCGCCTGGAGGCATCCGCCTCGAGTTCATGGAGCAGCTCGAAGCACCGTTGACGGACGAGGGCGGCGGTTAGCCCAAGGTCCCGAATCCTCCTTTTGCCCGCAACCTTTCCCAGAACTCTGGTTCGTATGCGTGCTCAGGATCGGCGCGCACATCTGCGTCGAGCACATGGGCATCATCTCCGACAAGGATCCGCCACCGGTTCTCTCGTACACCGTCCAAGATGGTGGCGACCGCTTGAGCAGCACTTGTCGGCGCGGAGTCACGGAACTGCTCCGCCATCATCTGCATGCCTTTTCTGAGGTCGTCGTCGGTGACTCCTTCGAGCGGGTAGCCACCGGCCGTGAGCTGACGCCGGACCCGCGAAAGGCGGTCCGCGTCCATCGACTCGAACTCCTGCCCGTGGAACTTGCCTGAATTGATGACGATCGAGGTCCCGATGTGACCGGGCATCACGACCGAAGCGTGCAGGTGCGGCGCATTCAGCCGAAAATCGGTTATGAGCGCCTCGGTGAACCCTCGAACCGCGAACTTTGCCGAGCTGTATGCGGTGTGCGGGATCGTAGGGCCGAGCGAAGCCCACAGTCCGTTGACGCTGCTCGTGTTCACGACATGGCCCTCATCGGCTGCCAGCAGCATCGGAAGGAAGGCTCGGGTGCAGTAATACACTCCACCCCAATCGACCGAAAACGTCCTCTCCCACTCGGCACGATCGTCGGCGACGAAACTGCCTCCTCCACCAATTCCCGCATTGTTGAATAGAAGATTGACGTGGTCGGTGGAAAGATCGGCGGCGACGGCATCTCTGAACGCGAGGACATCGGACTCGACCGACACGTCCGCAACGAACGTCGTCACCCTCGTTCCCGGCGCTGCTATGGACAGGGCAAGTGACTTCGTCTCTTCCACGCTGTCGGCGAAGACGTCGCACGTGGCGACGTCGCATCCTTCCGCGGCGAGCTGACCGACGAGCTCTCTGCCCATGCCGGTTCCGCCGCCCGTGACCACGGCGATCCGGCCTTCGAGCTGCTGCATGCCCTCACCTCCATTGACGACGTTCCGTCACTTCTCTCGGGTCACTTCTCTCCGGAACCGCTCGGTGACTTGACGAGCTCGCCCGCCTTCCATACGTGCGTCACGTTGGCAGGATCTGCAAGAACGGCAACGTCGTCGAGGGGATTGGTGGCCAGAGCGATGATGTCCGCGTCATAGCCTTCGGCGAGCTGGCCGGACTTGGGTGCCTGCGGGCCGAGGGTCGGCGGACCGTTGGCCGTTCCGGCCTCGATTGCTTCTGCCGGCGAGAGCCCCGCGTCGACCAGGTGAACGAACTCGCGCCCGTTCATGCCCCACGACATGCCAGTCGCAGGGCCTGTCCGCGAAGATATCCGTGCCGAGAGCGATCTTGACTCCGGCTTGGTGAGCGATCTTCATCGCCTGGAGGTGGCTGTCTGCGATCGCGACCATCTTCTGATATGCGTAGTCCGGCATGAGGCCTTTCGAGCGGAGACCCTGCTCTACGATGAGCCGCGTAGGAACGAGGATCGCGCCCGCCTCGCGCATTGCCACAGCGGCCTCCTCGTCGAGATAGCTGCCGTGCTCGATCGTGCGGACCCCTGCTTCCAAGGCGGCCATGATGCCCGGCTTGCCGTGACAGTGAGCCATGACCACCCGCTCAGCCCGCCCGGCCTCTTCGACGATCGCCCGAAGCTCTTCGTTGCTGAACTGCTGATGTACGGGATGGTCGACCTCGCTCATCACTCCCCCGGACGCGCAGATCTTGATGACCCGGGCACCGAGGCGAAGCTGCGAGCGAACGGCCTTCAGGCACTCCGGCACGCCGTCGCACAACCAGCTGAACCCTCCGCGTTCGAACATCTCGGTCACCCAGGCGACCGGGAAGGCGTGAATGTCGCCGTGGCCCCCCGTCTGGCTCAGGATCGCACCAGGGGCGTAGATGCTCGGTCCCGCCAGGATGCCTTCCTCGACGAGCCGTGCCATGTGGACGCCGAGACCACCGGCTTCGCGGACACTCGTGAATCCGGCGCAGAGAGCGGCCTCGACGTTCTTTGCCGCCCTCACCGCCGCAACAGGCACCGGCGTGTGCATCGCCTCTTGCGTGTCGAGGGTTGCCATGCCGAAGAAGTGACCGTGGCACTCCCAGAGTCCGGGCATCGCGACAGGCACGTGCAAAGCGGGCATCGAGGGTGCACCTGTCCTCGGGCCTACGTAAGAGATGGTCCCTGCTTCTGTGACGACGGAGGCATCGCCGATGGGATCGCCGCGCCCCGGGGATGAGAACGTCGGCATCGATTCGTTCCATCCCCCGGAGGCTACCAACGCCTTGCTGGCGGGACCCGAGCCATCAAGACGACGGCATTGAACGGCAGCAGAAGTCGGTCCGGGCCAGGCGGGTCAGCCGGACGACCGGCCCACGAGTTCGTCGTAGTCCCGCAGGCGGGATGCCAGCGCTCCCATGATCGAAAGCGCGAACGTCGGTGTTTCGTGAACGAGAAAGAGGAACAGCCCACGATCGATCTCGGCCAGCACCGTCTCCGCAGTCGCGATCGCGTTGAGGTTCCGCGGGAGATGGTCGATCAGAGCACGTTCACCGAATACGTCGTTGGGACCGAGAGTTGCGACGACGACCGAACCCTTGCGTAGCTCGACGACGCCTGAAACGACGCCATACATGTGCGTGCCGACGTCACCCTCGGCGTAGATCGACTCTCCGGCGGATACGGTCCGGTGAACCGGCGAATTGAGGAACAGGCTCTCAGCCGTCACGATTGCCTCCCGCATGGCCAACACCGGTGGATTGTTCTGTCGATCTTATATAAGCGATGCAATTGCGGTTAGCGTCTCTGCATGCCCGCGACGAGTTGCCCTTGTCTGCGCCATGCCGATGGAGCTCACACCCCTGAAGAAGAAGCTTGGCCTCGACAAGACCAGAATCGGGACGCTCGATGCCTTCCAAGGCACTCTCGGGCAGAGCCAGGTGGTGGCGATCGTCACCGGCATGGGCACCAAGCTCGCGACCATCGGTGTGGAACGGCTGTTGGAGCAGGTCGAGGTCGATCGGGTCGTGGTCGTCGGCATCACCGGCGCACTCGACAACGACACTCCCATCGGCACGA
The DNA here is from genome assembly GCA_963801315.1 of uncultured Acidimicrobiales bacterium. GTDB lineage: Bacteria > Actinomycetota > Acidimicrobiia > Acidimicrobiales > CAVXTF01 > CAVXTF01. The sequence continues at coordinate 1,306,616 of CAWDEI010000007.1, forward strand.
TCGTGTCTCCGGAGGTCGTCGTGGACAGCGCCACCTCAGAGCAGTTCAGACCTCATCAGATCTCCGCTGTCGAACCCGCCGGCAAGATGTGGACGACCGACGTCCTCATCACGGACCAGGACACGATTGCCGGCCTCCGGGCTGACGGCGTGGTCGCACTGGACATGGAGACCGCAGCGATCGCCCGGATTGCCGAACGCCGCAGGATCCCGTGGTCGGTCTTCCGGGCGATCAGCGACAGGGCATCCGACGGCAGCCTCGACGAGGAGGTGTTCCGGATGAGCAACCAGGACGGCACCTTCAACGCGAAGGCGGTCGCCTCGTACTTCATCAGGCATCCTGGCCGGCTTCCTGCCATGGCGCGTCTCGCCAAGGGGGCGAAGCTGGCGACGGATCGAGCCGCCTCGGCGGCAATAGACGCACTGTCGCAGCTGACACGCTCCGGGAGCACAGGAACCGAACAGCCGAACAGCTGAGCAGCCGAAGAGCTGAGCAACCGAAGAGCTGAGCAACCGAGCGGCAGAATACGAACAGCCGAACGAAAGGACTCAGATCGTGACCGTGATCGTGAACGAGACCGACGCCGAACTGGATTCAGTCGCAGGCCAACGGGTAGCCGTCGTCGGGTACGGCAACCAGGGTCGGTCCTGGGCCCTCAACCTGCGCGACTCGGGACTGGACGTCTCGGTCTACGCCCGGGCCGACCAGAGCAGGGAGACCGCCGGAGCGGACGGATTCGAGGTGGGCGATCCGCAAGGAGCGAACGACGCCGACGTGATCTGCGTGCTCGTCCCCGACGATGTCATCCCGACATTGCCTCTGGCGCCCCGCGAAGACGCCCTCGTGATAGTGGCGAGCGGGTACACGCTCGCCTTCGGGCGCCTCGAGCTTGCGTGTGATGTCGGCATGGTGGCTCCGCGGATGCTCGGCCCGGAGGTTCGCAAATGCTTCGTCGAGGGCGTCGGCTTCATTACCGCCGTCGGGGTCCATCGTGACGTCACGGGTACCGCACGTGCCCGTGTCCTGGCCATTGCAAAGGCAATCGGCGGGCTGCGCCAGGGTGCGATCGAGCTCACCGCGGAGCAGGAGGCGATACTCGACCTGGGCGTCGAGCAGGCGCTTTCCCCCGCACTGCGCCGTGTGAGCGAGTCATTCGTCCAGGTCATGCTCGAACGCGGAGTGCCCATCGAGGCGATCGTCACGGAGCTGGTTCTGTCGGGCGAGGTCGAACGGACCTACAGGATCGTTCGGCTGGAGGGAGGCGCCGCCCAGACGACATATCACTCGCCTACGAGTCAGTACGGCCAGCTCTCGCGCGCCGGAGCCTTCTCGCACCTCGACCTCGCCGCGACGATGCGAGAGCTCGTCGACGAGATCGGCTCGGGACGTTTCGCCGATGAATGGGATGCCGAGCGCGACGCCGGCTACCCGAAACTCGAAGCCCTGAGAGCAAGAGCGATGGCACCGGAGATACTCGCCTTCGAAGCGGACTTGAGGTCCAAGCTCGGCGAGGGGCCGCGATCCGTACCTGACTTGCGCCGGAGGTGCCTAGGTGTGGTCCGCGCCGGCCTCTCAGCCAGACGCCTGGTTGGACATGAGGGCGTAAGGCCTGCAGGGCTCTCCCCTCAGAGCCCCGCATGCCGGAATCGCCGGCGTCGGTGTGACACCTGACACGATGTTCACCACGAGCGACGAGCTGCCGAGCTCGACCGTGTCGGTGACCGTCCCGTGCGTGTCGGGAGTGCCGAACGACCACGACGGCCGGTCGCCGCCGGGGGCGGAGATCACGATTCGCAGACTTGTTCCAGCCCGGAACGTATGTCCGATGGGATCTATCGGGATCCGAACCAGTGTGAAATGCCCCGGGGTCAGGTTCTGGCGGTCCGAAGCAAGATAATTGGGAATCGGGTCCAGAGCCGTCGACGCTGACGTCAGGGTCCGGTTCGAGCTCCTCAAGAACCCCGACGTCACGTACTCCTCCTGGGTCTGACCGGGACGGACCTCGGTGACAGTCACCTGCAGGTCGGTCACCGGTGCCGTCGACTCGAGCTCCAGGTCGAGGCTCGCGGGTCCGACGATCGTGGTGTCAGCCGCGAACACAGGTGTCTGGAATGCGATCCCGTTCGCAGCCGGGACGACGGTCCAGTCATAAGGCGGCTTTGCCGCCCAGGGGTTTGCCGACGACGCAAGGTCTGTGTCAGGCCTGACCGACGGGTCCGGCTTGAACGAGACGCTCGCGCTCCCGCTGCCCGAGGAGCCGGTCGAAAGAGTGCCGTCCGGCGCCAGGAAATAGCTCGTGACGCTCCCGGCGGGAGGCCAGGTCGAGAACGCGCCCTCGAAAGTGGACTGGAGAGCCCCAGGACCGAGACTGCCCCCTCCGTAGTCGAACAACACCCGGACCCTCGGGTCTTGTGCCGCGAACGCGGCCTTTGCCGCAGCCAGCGTTGGCTCTTTCGTGAAGCGAACAGAAGGCAGAGCCACCTCTGGCGCGCCGCCGGTCGCGTTCGAGTACACGAGGGGTGCGAGCGCGTCGAGGGTAGGTGAAGCCACCGGGATGCGATCTGCGACGAACATGTCGAGGAACTCCAACCAGCGGGTGATCGTCTCCGGCCCGAGCGAGTCGATGTGCGTTCCGTTCATCATCGTCACGTAGACGTTCTTGTCTCCTTGCAGTGCGGTGATCAGCGCGGGCCACTGGGGCCCGACCTGCTCGTCTTGGAGGGCGCCGGCCATGAACACCGGAACATCGATGTGAGCTGCCCAGTCCACAGGTGAACGCTGGTCGAACAGAGACGGGGTACGGCCTAGGTCGGGACTGATGATCGACTCGAGCGTCTCTGCCTCGGGGTGGAGCACCTGGTTGGCGAGGCAGGTCTTGTCACCGGTCGCGATCTCGGCGGAGGCCCAGGGCTGGCCTCCTCCGGGTGCGGCCTCGGCGTCGACGATGCGCTGGTCGATCCAGCTCTTGGCGAACCCGTCGTTGTAGATCCCCCCTGGGTAGCCGGTTGAGTAAAGGTCGTCGGTGGGGCTGAGAGGAGTGATCGCGGCCAGGTCGGGCGGGTCGGTCCCTGCGACCACGAGCTGGGAGATCCCCGAGTACGAGATGCCGACCATGCCGACCTTGTGGTTCAGCACCCAGGGTTGGGCCCCCACGGTCTGGATCATGTCGTATCCGTCGTAGTCGGAAGGCAACCCGAACAGATCGAACGCTCCGCCGGAGCACCCTGTCCCGCGCATCTGGACGCTCACCGTCACGAAGCCCAGAAGTGGGGCAATGACCGATCCGACGATGGTGCTCGAATCGGGAAGCAGCGGGTCCTTGGAGGAGGCCTTCCCTTCCAGCGAATTGATCAGGCTGTGCGGGGCAGCCACCGCATAGCCGGAGTACTCGATGACCGTCGGGAAAGGCCCGTCGGAAAGAGTCTTGCCGGGGGGCAGGCGAACCGTCGCAGCCAGGGTGATCCCGTCGCGCATCTCGACGTAGTTGAGTCCGGCATGGAGGTGTTGGCCGGCATAGAAGCCCGGCGTCGGCGTCGAGGATGTCGACAGCACGGAGAACGGAGCTGTCGCCTCGACCTTCGAGCCACTGGTGAGCTCGAACCTGTAGCCAGGACCGGGCGTCAGGTCGGTGACGATGAGACCACCCAGCTTGTCGACGACGCCGGAGCCGACCTTGCCGCCGGAACCGTCGATCACCGTCAGCTGCTCCCCCGGCTTCGCCCCGAGAACGTAAGCCTCGTCGATCGAGCCGTGGCCCTCGAACGGCGCCGCGACCGGCGTCGATTGGCCGGAGGCACCCGATTTGCCGGTGGTCGTTCCGCATCCGCCGGCAACGAGAATGCACGCTGCTGCCGCGGCACCGGCTGCGCCGCGCACCCTCGAGAATCTCCTCACCGGGCCGGCCACTCGATCGTCACGCGGCTCTGCTTCGTCCGGGTGCCTGCGCAACCACGAGGCCGCGAACGGGCAGACGGGCACGATCACGTATCCGTTGTCAAATGCCTTCTGCACCGCAGCAGCGACCAACTTCCCGCCCAGTCCATGACCGTTCAGGGAATCGGGGACTTCGGTGTGAACGAGCGTCAGACGGTCGCCCTCGACACGGTAGACGAGCTCCGCGCGCTGCTCGCCGACGACGATCTCGAGACGGCATTCCGACACACTGTCGACGACCGCTTCGGATTTCCTCGTGTCTGAATTCCCTCTACCGGCAGAGCTCATCAACCGATGGCTCTAGTGCGCGGCTGCAAGCTCGCGCTCGTCGAGGAAGGACCACCACGAATCGGCTCCGCGACGGAATGCAGAAAGGACCTGGTCGCGCTCGCCATCACCAGCCGACATTGACAATTCGTCGAGGGCCCGCAGCGCCCATTCGCTGTGGCGCGCGTCGACGCTCGCATGGTGCTCCCAGAACGACACTGAGAAATCGTCCAGGCCGTAGTGGCTGCGCAGCCCGTCGGCTTTCGTCCTGGCAACCTCGCTCGCCTGGCACTCGTAAGCCACGAATCCGGCGAGTGCCGCTACAGGTCCTTCGGCGATAGAAGCGGAGTAGGACTCGACCAGTGCCCTCGTCGCCGGGCTCACTTTCGCCCCGTCGATGCCGGAGGCGCCGACCGCGACCGCGAACCGCTCGAAGAGCTCAACATGGGCAACCGGGTCGCCCTCTTCGTCCGCCAGATTCGCGGCAACGAGCTCCCTGGCCGGGCCCTCAGGCAGATCGCAGACGAGCTCTTCGAGGAACGCAGGAAGGAACGCCTCGAAGTGGCGGTACTGCTCTGCATAATCGGCCAGCTCGGACATGGACACCTCGCCGCGCTCCCACCGGCGGTAGAAAGGATGCTCGAGAAGGCGCCTGCCGGCCAGGGCCGTAGACAGGTCGAACGCCATCCCATCACCCGAGACGGTCACCGTGTTCCGAGGGTTGAGTCGCATCGGGCGATGGTAGCCCGGCGACATCCGGCACGGACGGTTGGGCTCCTGCCGGCCGTTCGGGATGTCGGCGTTCTCAGGTCGGGCGCAGGCCGATGGGGTTCGGGACGGGTATCACACCGGACGACGCGATCGCCCCGGTCAAGGGCTCGAGCAGCTCGGCGAGCCGATCGGCGCGTTCGGTCCCGAGCTTCCTCCAGGGCTCTTCGGCCATCCGGTCCGTGTCCAGCTCCAGTTGCTCTCGAGCCGAGCGGCCGGCGGCCGTCAGCTCCTCCTCGCCGTCGACCCAGCCGCGTGACCTGAGACGGTCCGACGCGAGCGACCACTCCTCGTCGGTCCAACCCCGGTTCGCCTGGAGTACCGGGCGAGCGACTGCGCCGGAGGCGGCGAATGTGACGTGGGCTTCGCAACCGTCGAGGCCCGCACCGATCAGTGCAGCCACATGACCGTCGCCGCGGTGCTCGCGCAGGCACGTGAGGGCCCACCAGAGGCGCAGATGCGGCTCTCGCGGAGCGCTCAGATCGGCGTTCGCAGCGAAGAGGGGACGGCCACATGCGTCGGTGAGGAGCACCGCGGACTCAGCGAGGTCTGCCGCCTCGGTGACCTCGGGGCCTTGGATACGGTCCCCGAGCATGCGGGCGAGGGCTCGATGCACACCTTCCATGCGAGCGTCGAGAATTTCGTCGATTGACGCGAATCCCCAGGAGTCCGGTACAGAACGCGACACCATCGCCGGTGCGAAGTTGTAGAAGGTGGCGGTCACCACACCGGGGACGACAGGTCCCATCGGCGCGGCCCTTCCGCCGAAGTAGCCCATCCAGAATCCCCGCAACCCGGCGTCTTTGAACGCGTCCCTGCATTCGGGGGCGAAGTAGGTGACTACGTGATACGGCTCGAAGAGTCGCCACATCCGTCGCGCCGAGACGTGGTCCTCGCCCATCTGCGCATTCATATTCGCCGACCGTCACGGCGTGCAAGGCCTTCTTGGACCGCAAGGCCGTAGAGTCCGCTCGATGCGCCGCGACCAGTCGGTCTGTGCCAGGTCGGCCGCGAAGACACCACTGGCGGCGATGGCCGTCGCGGCAACCATGTCGGTGATGGTCGCCGGCTGCTCCACACCGGTATCGCACGCGGGGGCGCCGCAGACGCATAGGTCGCACCCGGCGACACCCCTGCCGGAACCCGGCTCGGGCCTCGGCGACACAAAGGCGATCCTCATCGGGCATTCGGGAAGGTGGCTCACGAACGGCGAAGGTCAGGTCGTGATCCTTCACGGGTTGAACATGGTCTACAAACGGCCGCCTTACGAGCCCGCAGCCGCCGGCTTCGGGGCGGTCGCGGCGAGCACCCTCGCCGGCGACGGTCTCGACGTCGTCCGCGTCGGCGTCATCTACTCGGCGGTGGAGCCTGAACCCGGCGTGTTCTCGGGCTCGTACCTCGACTCGATCGCGGCCACGGTCGCCGAGCTCGCCAGTCGGGGTGTCTACTCCCTTCTCGACTTCCACCAGGACCAGCTGAGCGTCGGCTTCGGAGGCGAGGGGTTCCCCGCCTGGTCGGTCGACACGGACGGGCTGCCGGAGCGCAGATACGTGTTCCCGCTCGGGTACACGTCGAGCGAGGCCCTGGCCGCGGCATACGACAACTTTCTGGGCCGACCGTCGCGGACCGGGTGGCGTCGGTCTTCAACAGTTGTACGCAGCCGCCTGGAAGTACGTAGCGCGGCGGTTCGCAGACGACCCTTGGGTGGTCGGGTACGACCTGTTCAACGAACCTTGGCCGGCGCACTCGTCGGACGCACAGCTCGGGGCCTTCTACGACTCCGTGATCGCCGCGATCCGCGCCGTCGATCGCGAGCACCTGATCTTCTACGAACCGTATGTCCTGTTCGACTTCGGCACCCCGACCACGCTTCCCGACTTTATGCGACCCCGATCTCGGGATGTCGTTCCACGACTATTGCCTGGGCAACGCCACCGACTCCACCGCCTGCGGCAAGACAGAGCAGCGCGTCCTCGACAACGCGCTCGCCAGGTCGACGTCCACGGGAAATGCCCTGATCTTGAGCGAGTTCGGTGCGACCGACGATCTCTCCGATCTCGGGCGGGTGATCGCCGAGGCCGACTCGGACGAGGTCTCGTGGATCGAATGGGCGTACTGCGGATGCGCGGATCCGACCGGCACGATCCCGCCCTCCGTCGAGGGACTCGTCTCGGACCCACGACTTGCGGCGACCGGATCGAACGTCGACGAGGCGAAGCTCGCCGTCCTCGCTCAGCCGTACCCTCGGATTGTCTCGGGCACTCCGACGTCGTACTCGTTCGACCTGAAGTCCCATATTTTCGTGCTGCGATACACGACGAGCTCCCCCGCAGGGAAGGCATTCGCATCGGGCTCGTGCACCGCGGTGGTCGTGCCGCCGTTCCAATTTCCCCACGGTTACGTCGTCAAGTCGACGGGGGCACGGGTGACATCGCACGCGGATGCCGGGTTGCTCACTGTCTCGCAGACAGGCGGTGGCGCCCACTCGGTGACAGTCGAGATCGCGCCGGGCACAGGGGCTTCGACCTCCGCTCCCGACCCGACCGTCGTTGACCGACTGCACATGACGGCCGGAGGTCCTGCGAGCCTCCGGAGCGAAATCAGGCCGTCCCGACAACAGGTACGTAAAGCGCTGCCAGCTCGCGTCCGATCCCAGCCAGGATCTCGCGTATCTCGAGAGGTTCCACCACCTCGACGAGGCTTCCGAAGCCGGCGATCTCCCCCGCCAGAGCCCGGTTCCCGGCGCCCCTGAGCTCGACTTCCACCATCCCGTCGGAGCGCGGAGGCCCGATGATCACTCTCCTTGCGAACACGAAGCGGAGCAACGACAGGTTCTCCGGGGAGACGACGGCCCGTGCCCGCGCGGGTGTCCGCAGTTCGTCGACAACGGCGGCTATCGATCGCCATGCGCCGGCGAGATCGAACCCGGCCGGCCGGACTGCGGCCTCTTCTGTGATCTCCACCGAACGGATCCGGTCAACCCGGAACGTGCGCTCGCCCCGCTCGGTGCCTGCGACGAGATACCAGACCGAGCCCTTCAGTGCGAGCCCAAGAGGATGCACCGTCCGCGTCGTCGCAGCGCCGTCGCCGGCGACGTACCGGATGGTGGCCTGCCGGCCCTCCACGACCGCCTGCTGCACCGATTCGAGATGAGGAGGGTCCGCTCGTTGTTGTCTTCTCCCGTCCCAACCGGTCCGATCCACTACGACGGCCTGAGACGCCGCCTCTGCAGTGGCACGGAACGGCTCAGGAAGGGCTCGCACGAGCTTGCGGAGCGCCGCTCGCAACTCGGGAGTCGCCGACGACGACGGTCCCGCAAGAAGGAACAGGGTTCGGACCTCGGCTTCCGTCAGGCCGCTCAGGTCCGTTCGGCCGCCGCCGGCCAGACCCCATCCACCGTTGCGCCCCCTGGTCGAGTACACGGGCAGCCCGGCCATGCCGAGAGCCTCCAGGTCGCGCCTAGCTGTGCGCTCGGAGATCTCGAGCTCGGTGGCTGCTTCGGCCGCCGTCAGGTGCCCGCGCCGCTGGAGGAGAAGGAGCATTGCCACGAGCCGGTCCGCGCGCACGGACAGATCTTCTCATCAAAACCGGTCATAGGATGACCGGTTTTCACACGATACTGAACAAATAGAGACACTGAACAAATAGAGGCCCAACAAGGGTCACGAAACGACGAGAGGATGGCGATGGCAGGAATGGTTGCTCCCGCGGCCGACGAACGCGAGGCGCTTCTCGGATATCTGGACCAGCAGCGGTACGTGCTTCGCATCACAGCCCACGGGCTCGACGACGAGCAGGCACGGGCCACCCCGACTCCCAGCGCTCTCAGCGTCGGCGGGATCATCAAGCATGTCTCGGCCGTCGAGCGATTCTGGATGGACATGGTCCTGCAGAGGCAGGAGAGCTTCGGCTCTGCCGACGACTACGAGGACAATTTCCGCCTCGGCCCGGTCGACACGCTGGACTCGGTCCTGGACGACTACGCGCAAGTCGCCCGCGAGACGCGAGTCATCGTCGACGCGATCGCCGATCTCGGCCGAGCGGTGCCTGTACCGAAGGACGTCCCCTGGTTCCCGAAGGACGTGGACGCCTGGTCTGTTCGGTGGGTGCTGCTCCATCTGATCGAGGAGACCGCTCGTCACGCCGGTCACTCGGACATCGTCCGCGAAGCGCTCGACGGGGCGACCGGTTTCCCACTGATGGCAGCGGTCGAGGGTTGGCCCTCGACGCCGTGGCTGAAGCCATGGGAACCGCGTCTGGAGGTTCCGAGCGCATGATCACATGTGCAACAGTTGGATCGTGAGCGATCCTGCGTTCGATCTCTCCACCACGTTCGTCCATCTCGGCCTCGGGGCCTGCGCCGTCCCGATCCCCGACTTCGAGTGGACGACCGAGTTCTTGGAGCGCTACGAGGCCGATCATGCGACCGACGGTGACGAGGGCCGTCTTGTGATGATCGGTGCGAGCGACGCCGCATGGACGTTCTGGGAGCGCCATCCTGCAGGGGAAGAGCTCGTCTGCGCGATCTCCGGACGCATCACGGTGATACAGGAGATCGACGGATCGCAACGCCGTATCCCGCTGTCGCCCGGCGAGGCGACGGTCAATCCTCGTGGGGTCTGGCACACCGCCGACGTCAGTGAGCCCGTGCAGGTCCTGTTCGTCACTCCCGGGCTCGGGACCGAGCATCGGCCCCGCTGAACAGAGGCCGGGCTTGCGGATTCTCTCGCTACTTCCTTCTGCCACGGAGATCGTCTACGCGCTCGGGCTCGAGGACGACCTGGTGGGTGTGACCCACGAGTGCGACTGGCCGCCCGAGGCGAGACACAAGCGTGCTGTGTCGTTCTCGTCTCTCCCCGCCGTGTCGGACCCGGCGGAGGTGGACCGCCTGGTGAGCGCGAGCGTCGCGGGAGGGGACCCCGTCTACCGCCTCGACACGGACGCTGTCCGCGAGCTGCGACCTGACATCGTCCTCTCGCAGGACCTTTGCGCAGTTTGCGCAGTTCCTTCCGGCTACGTGAACGACGCTCTCGACGTTCTGGGATGCAAGGCCGAAGTCCTGTCCCTGGACCCCTGCTCGGTCGACGAGGTGCTCGGCTGCGTGATCCGGGTCGGCGAAGCGACAGGGACTTCGAGCCGGGCAGCCGCACTCGTGGCCGGCCTCCGCAACCGGTTGCAGGCAGTCGACGACGCTGTCGGAAGACAGGGCAGGCCGAGCACATTCGCCCTCGAGTGGTGCGATCCTCCCTTCAACGCCGGTCATTGGGTCCCGGAGATGATCGAGCTTGCGGGCGGCGAGCCGGTTCTCGGGTCTCCCGGCACACCATCGGTGCGGGTGACTTGGGAGCAGATAGCCGCAAGCGATCCGCAGGTCGTGGTGTTCATGCCGTGCGGCTATGGCCTGCACGAAGCTGTCGCAGAAGCCTCGGCCCGGTTGCTCGACAGAAAAGAGCTCGCCGGGGCGCAGGCACTGTTCGCCGTGGATGCGAGCTCGTACTTCTCGCGACCCGGTCCGCGCATCGTCGACGGGGTCGAGATCCTCGCGCATGCGCTCCATCCCGGGGCCTGGCGGGACGTCCCGCCTGGGGCGGTCGTGCGACTTCGCTAGACGCTCAGCCCGCAGAAGTTAGTCAATCTTGTCGATGACACCACGCTCCGTGGGCACAAGACTACCCCTAGGCAATCCCGCATGCCCACCCAGGGGTCGTACGGGCGACGCATCCGCAACGGGAGCGCCGTACCACACACACACCGAAAGGACGTGCATAAATGTCTCGCGCATCGAACCGGCGACGTGCACTCACCGCCGCAGTCGGGGCCTGCACGCTCGCAGTCGGGGGGCTCGCTTCGGTCACCGCGGCAAGCGCCGCGACGCGAGCGGCTCCACGCTCCGTGCGCGCAACCATCGCGGGCACGCTCCCGAGCTGGGCAACGACGAACGGGCCGAATGCACCGTCTGTGAAGACGGGAACAGTGGATGCCGACATCTACCTGGCCGGGCGCGACCAGGCGGGCCTGACCGCGTACGCCACAGCGATCTCCACGCCCGGAAACCCCCTTTACCGTCACTACCTGACCCCCGCGCAAGTCCGCGCACGATACGGCGCGACAAGTGCCCAGATCTCGCGGCATCGAGGCGTGGGTCAGGTCCAGCGGCCTGAAGGTCACGGGCGTGGACAGCCAGATGGCCGGCTACGTCTCTGTCACCGGTTCGGTCGCAGAAGCGAGTCGTGCATTCGGTGTGAGCTTCGGCATGTTCAGAGGCCCGGACGGCGCGATGTACCGGTCACCCGAACAGGCCGCGAGCGCACCCGCCGGCATCGCGAGCTCGATCCTCACGATCGGAGGGCTGGACACCGCCCCGCACCTGATGAAGCCTGACCTCCCGCCGCCCGGACCCAACTACTGGATCGCAAAGCCGTGCTCGCAGTACTACGGCCAGAAGATCGCAACTGACGAGCCGCAGGCATACGGCACGTCGCAACCATGGACCAACTGCGGGTACACGCAAGCACAGATCCGCTCCGCGTACGGCGTGACCGCTTCCGGCATGACGGGCAAGGGCCAGACCGTGGCGATCGTCGACGCTTACGCGTCTCCCACGATGCCCGCCGACGCCAACCAGTTCGCGAAGGTGACCGGCGACAAGGCGTTCCGGCCCGGGCAGTACAAGCAATACCAGGTCTCGCACTTCACCCAGGCCGGCAAGTCGAAGTGCGGCGCCGCCGGATGGTACGGCGAGGAGACCCTCGACATCGAAGCGGTTCACGGTCAGGCGCCGGATGCGAACGTCCGGTTCGTCGCGAGTGCGAGCTGCTCGGACGCCGACCTGGCTAACGCGCTCGCCTACATCGTGAACAACCACCTTGCGACCATCGTGAGCAATTCCTGGGGTGAGACGCAGGACAGCGCGACGATCCTCCAGGTGTACGAGCTCATCTTCGAGGCAGGAGCGGCGGAGGGCATCGGGTTCTTCTTCTCCTCGGGTGACAACGGCTACGAGTCACCCGCAGAAGACCCGGGATTCTCGGACAAGATCCAGACCGACTTCCCCCCTGCCAGCCCGTGGGTCACCTCCGTCGGCGGAACGAGCCTCGCAATAGGCGCGAAGGCCAATTACGAATTCGAGACCTCGTGGGGCACCCTGCTCGACCCCCTTTCGGCAAGCGGCACGTCGTGGAAGACGGCGCTGCCCGGCAAGTACCCGAAGTACTACGACGGGTCGAGCGGCGGAGGGACGAGCACGGTTTACACCCAGCCCTTCTACCAGAAGGGGGTAGTTCCGGCCTCGCTGTCGCACACGCTTCCAGGGGGCGTGACGAGCTCGACCGCCATGCGCGTCGAGCCCGACGTCTCGGCGCTCGCCGACCCGAGCACGGGGATGCTCGTGGGACAGACGACGGTTCAGCCGAACCGGACGACCTACGCCTTCTCACTCAGCCGGATCGGCGGGACCTCGGTCGCGTGCCCGACGTTTGCCGGCATCGAGGCGGATGCCCAGCAGGCGGCCGGCTACACGATCGGATTCGCCAATCCGGCGATCTACCTCAGGTACGGGACGCAGGCGTTCCACGACGTGACCGATCACCCGCTCGGCCCCGGTTACCTCGCGGAGGTCCGCAACAACTACGAGCACCCGGCTCTCAGACAGGGCCCGCTCGTCACCTACCTGCGCACGCTCGGCATCGACGGCGAAGGTGCGGCGGCGCTTCCGGCAACGAAGGGCTACGACGACGCGACCGGGGTGGGATCGCCAGACCGCTACATCCAGTCGTTCGCACAGTGAACGGCGCGAACGGCATGGTGACACAGGCTCCACGGCTTTTGCTAGAGCTCGGCCTAGCGGGGAGAAAGGCACTCGTCGCCGGCTCGGGGCCCGGACTGGGCCGGTCGTGTGCGCTGGGCCTGGCAGAGGCAGGAGCCGATGTCGCCTGCTGCGACATCGACGGTGCGCGCGCATCGGCGGTTGCCGGCGAAGTCCGTTCTGCGGGCGTCAGGGCGGTATCCGTGGAGGCGGATCTTCGGCAGTCGCCAGAAGCCGAACGCGCGGTCGGACAGCGTCGTCGAAGAGCTGGGCGGGATCGACGTCGTCGTCGACGTGATCGGCGAGATCCGATGGGGCTCCGTCACCGATCTGACAGATGACGACTGGGACTACAGCCTGGATTCGGTGCTCAGGCACGCGTTCAATCTCGGTCGCTGTGCGGGACGGCAGATGGTCGGACAAGGGTCCGGGGGCAGCATGGTCTGGGTCTCGTCGGTGAGCGGACTCGCATCCGCTCCTTTCCACGCCCCCTACGGAGCTGCGAAAGCCGGGCTCATGTCGTTCACGAGATCTCTCGCGATCGAATTGGCGCCTTCGGGGATCAGGGTGAATTGCGTGGCGCCGGGCTCGATCTCCACCCCGCCGCGTTGCGGCACGTGTCGCGTCCGCCGGGGGAAATTCCCCGGGAATCCAACGCAGTCGCGCTCCGCTCGGAAGAATGGGTGAGCCCGACGAGGTCGCCAAGGTCGTCGTGTTCCTTTCGTCGGACCTGGCGAGCTATGTGAGCGGCCAGACCGTGGTCGTCGACGGCGCGGCCACCGCACAGTTCTCGCTCGGCAGGATCAGCGGCGATCAGATCCCGGACAACTCGACGCTGGAGCAGCCGCCCCCTCGGCCGCGTGACTCTTGATCGCCGAGCGTCCAAGCGCCGCCGCTCACGAGCTCAGGATGGCGGACGCGAGCTCGCGATACTCGTGGATCGGAAACGGGCCCCGGGGCCCGGAGATGACCTGGATGCACACGTGGTCGGCCCCCGCCACGTAGTGCTCGCTCACCTTCGCCGCCACCGTCTCCGTATCTCCCCAACACACGACCGCGTCGAGGAGACGGTCGGACCCCCCGCCGGCCAGGTCGTCCTCGTCGTAGCCGATCGAGAGCAGGTTCCGGGCGTAATTCGCCAAACCGAGGTAACCGGTGGTGAAGGTGCGCGCTAGGTCGCGGGCCTTGGCCGGATCGCTTTCGAGCACCACCGACACCTCCGGTGCAAGAAGCCGTCCGGGGCCCAGGATCGCGCGCGCTCTCGCTGTGTGCTCCGCGGGAACGAAGTACGGGTGCGCCCCCGTCGCCCGTTCGCGAGCGAGCTCGAGCATCCGCGGGCGGAGCGCCGCCAGGACGCGGCGTTCAGGCCCGACGACGTACGAGGACGCATCGAGCCCGTCCAGATAACGGACCATCCGACTGTACGGGCACGCAGTAATTCTCGACGATGGCCGCATGGCTCGCGCCTAGACCCAACAGAAATCGACCTGGATAACGGTTGTCGAGGTCGGCAACCGCCGCAGCCACCTCCTCAGGGGCGGAATGCCATACCGTGACGATTCCACTCGCGACCACGATTCGCTCGGTTGCAGCAAGCAGCCGTTCGAAATTCTTGGATAGCCCGGGCTCGAATCCACCCGAGGACCAGATGGCGCCGTAGCCGAGAGCCTCGAGCTCCCCGGGGACGTCGAGCGACGCATCCGCTGCTCTCCACGAACCGCTCCACCAGACGCCGAGCTTGCCGAGGTCCACCTCGGCGAAGGTACTAGGCCGCTGTGCAGAAGGGCGGCCGAGGCCGCTGTGCAGACGGGCGGCCGATGCCGCTGTGCCAGAAGTGGCGGCCTCGTTCAGCCGAAGCGGACCTTCGGCACCGGCTGACCTCGCCGGGCAGCCTCGGCGGCGAGCCGTGGGGTAAGTGAGCGGCGCGCTGCGAGGAACGACATCGCCGTGCGCGCGCGGTTGCCGGCGAGGCTCCAGTCGGCCAACGCTCGCTCGACTCGGAACCGCGGCGATCCGTTCACGGTCTCGAACGTCCCGATCAGAGTGTGGTTCTCCTGGCCGGTGAAGCGTTCCGGGTGCCCGTGAAGCGTGAAGCACGCGGGTCCCTCGCTGAGGACGGGGGCGCCGGCGCCGATCACAAGGTCGATCGCGCCGTCGGAGAGAGCACCCGGAGATCACCGGCACGCAGAGAGGAAAGCCTTCTCCGTCGACGGTGGTCAGGTCGGCGAGCGGCAGTTCGCCGAGAGCGCCCTCGGTCAACGATCTCCAATCCGCGGGCGGTTCTCGCCAAGCCGGAGGGTCAGAGCCGCGTGGCGCGGGATCGGAGTCCGGCAGAACTGTTCCCTGCGGAGCCAGCCACTCCCGAGGCTCTCCTGCCAGGGAACGGTCGGCCCACCACCGGATGCGAAGAGGAGTGATCTCCACCCATACACGGGCGTAATAGAACGCCATCCGCTTGAGCACGAACCTGGGCTGGCCCTTGGTCGCATCGGGAATCTTGTTCTTCGACTCGCGGTACGTAGCGGTCGGTGTTCGCCTGCAGGTCCGCATCGCGGACAGCCGCGTGGCCCTGGACCACGGCCACCGGGGCCTTGTCCTGACCGGCGGACAACGGGTCTGCAAACAGCAGGCACACTCGGGGATTGCGCCTCGCCCGCTCCGCTTTCGCCGGATAGGTGAGACCGGTGGACAGGTCGATCGTCTGCGTGGGGCCCCAGATACGGCGTAATCGGAGCCGTGACGGGCGAGCCCGATCTGGTCAGGCTGGAGTACTCGGCGGTGATTGCTCCGGCGAACAGCTCGCGGAGCTCCTGTGGCCATTCGTTGTCCGGGATGGGTCGATCGTAGATCCCTGCGGGCAAGAAGCAGCCGGCTACCGCAGCGTACGGATCGGGTGCCGCCGAGCCGGCCGGGCAACCCGGTTGCGACGGCTGGCCCCCGGGAGTACTATTAAGCAACTGCTTAAAGTGATTGCTCAAGTGAGGAGGTGCGGGTGTCGGCCAGGACGGGGAGCGCGAGCAGGCCTGTGGAACGCTCGGAAGGCACGAGGCGGGCTTTGGTCGAAGCGGCGGTGGACATCTTGCGTCAGCGAGGGTTTCGCGGCAGCTACCGCGCGGGCAATAGCGACGAGAGCCGGTTGCAACCAGGGCCTGGTCTTCTACCACTTCGGGTCGGTGGTGAACCTGTTGCTCGCGGCCCTGGACCAGGTCAGCGCAGAGCGCAGGGAGCGCTACGAAAAGGCTCTCGCAGGCGTCCACCGACCTAGCGAGCTCGTCGACCTTGCGGCTCGGGTTTTCACCGAGGACCTCGACACCGGAGACGCCGCCCTCCTCGTGGAGATGATCGCCGGGTCTGTGTCGACGCCGGGACTAGGAGCCCAGGTGATGGCCAGAGTCGAACCTTGGACCGGGTTCGCCGCGACGGCGATCGACCGGGTGCTCGGCAGCTTCTCGCAGTCGGGGCTCGTGACACCTGCCGAGATCGCACGAGCAGTCGTCGCGCTCTACCTCGGGCTCGAGCTCCTTTCGCACCTCGACGGCGACCGTGCGCCCGCACTCCAGCTCTTCGAGCGGGCGAGGCAACTCGCAAAGTTGGCCGACCTGATAACAGGCACGGCGGCGGATCCGGCCAGGACGCCCGAGACGCCGGATGCCTGAGACGACCGAAACACGACACGAACCCGAACAGGACATGAAGAGGAGAACGACGTGACGCAGACATTCGCACCCGGATCCACAGCCGGCCGGCCGGCAACCGAACCTCGTTCCGGCACACGGACGCGAGGTACGGCGGGAACCGAGGACACCGGCATCGACGTGGTCACCGGGGCGTTCAGCTACTCGGGGGCGGCGATCGCGCGCCGGCTCCAATCGGCGGGGCGGACGGTACGAACCCTCACCGGGCATCCCGAACGGGGATCGGACGGATCCGGGATCGAGGTGCGACCGCTCGACTTCGACGACCCCGCAGGTCTGGTCGAGTCGCTCGAGGGATCGACGACGCTCTACAACACCTACTGGGTTCGCTTCGCTCACGGCAGCATCGACCATTCGGCGGCAGTTGAGAATTCGCGAACCCTCTTTCAGGCGGCACGACGTGCGGGGGTGCGCAAGATCGTCCACGTCTCGATCCTCCACCCCTCGGTCACATCGCCATACCCCTATTTTCGAGGAAAGGCCCTCGTCGAGCGTGCGCTCGCAGAGACCGGGCTGAGGTACGCAGCTCTACGCCCCTCTGTCCTGTTCGACGAGCGCGGCGTCCTGCTCAACAACATCGCGTGGCTGCTGCGCCGGCTTCCTGTCTTCTGCATCGGCGCCAGAGGCAGCTACCGGGTACGGCCAACCCATGTCGACGACCTTGCGGCGCTCGCCATCGATGCCGCTTCGTGGCCCGACGACCGGGTGGTCGACGCGGTGGGCCCGCAACGCCCGACCTTCGTAGAGCTCGTCGAGCAGATCCGGGCGGCGGTCGGCAGCCGGGCCCGGATCGTCAATGTGCCCGTACCGGTCCTGCTCGGCATGTCGAAGGCGCTCGGAGCGGTCATGCACGACGTGCTTCTGACCCGAGACGAGTACGAGTCGATGGCTGACGGCCTCGCGGACTCCGACGCGCCCGCCACGGGCTGCGTGCGGTTGTCGCAATGGCTCTCCGAACACGGCGACACACTCGGAACGAGCTACGCGAACGAGCTCGACCTCCATTTCGCACGTCGGGGTTGATCATCGCTCGGCAGGCGTGCTTTCGAGTTGCCCGTCCCCCCGAACAGGCGGTCCCACGCGCTCCGGGCGTCACCACGACAGAATCTGGAGATGATCACCGCACGGGGTGCAGAGCGCCAGGTACGCGAGCCCACCGCCGCGGACGTGATCCGGGCCGGGGAGGTCGTCGCGCGGCATCTGCCGCCGACGCCCCTTGATTGCAAGCCCACTCCTCGGAGACCGGGTGCTTCTCAAGCTGGAGACCTTCCAACCGACGGGATCGTTCAAGGTGCGCGGCGGCCTCGTCGCCGTCGCGAACGCTCTCGCCGCCGACAAGGCGGGACGCGTGGTAACGGCATCTGCCGGCAATCACGGATTGGGCGTGGCGTTCGCCGCACGGGCTCTCGGCTTGGGGGCGACCGTCGTCTTGCCGCGAGAACGCCTCTGCAGCAAAGCGGTCCGCATTGGAGCGCTTCGGCAGGGGCGTCGACGTCGTGGTCCACGGTCAGACCTACGACGAAGCCGAGGCCTACGCCCTGGATCTGGCGACGGACGGTGCCCGGTTCGTGTCGGCGTACAACGACCCCGACGTCATCGCGGGCCAGGGGACGATCGCGCTCGAGCTGTTCGTCCAGACGTCCGATCTGCAGGCGATCGTCGCTCCGGTCGGAGGCGGCGGCCTTCTGGCGGGACTCGCACTCGCCGCTGCACAGCGAAGCGGCACAGATGTCTACGGCGTCGAGGCCGACGCGTCGCCGGCGGTAAGCGCTTCGGTCGCAGCCGGCCATGTCGTCGAGATCCACGAGGAGCCCACCATCGCCGACGGTCTCGCCGGGAACGTGGAGCCAGGGTCCGTCACCATCGGTTTGATCGCCCGCTATGTGCGCGGTCTGCTCGCGCGTGGACGAAGCCACGATCCGCGAAGCCGTCAGGTTCCTGGCCGCTGAGCACGGGCTGATGGTCGAACCGTCCGGTGCCATAGGGGTCGGCGCAGTGTTGGGCGGGCTGGTCGAACCCGGCAACGGCGATACGGTCGTCGTGGTGACGGGCCGAAACGTCTCGGCTCGGGCTGATGGCCGACATTCTCTCCGGTGGGTCATGATTGCCCGATGCCGGAGCTGATTCTCGACGACGTCACCATCGCGTTCGACACGTTCGGTCCCCAGTACGGGCGAGCCCGTGGTGCTCGTGTGTGGGCTGGGCCAGCCCGCCGGCTCATGGGAGCTCGGCATGGTACCGGCGCTCACAGAAGCCGGCTTTCATGTCGTGACGTTCGACAACCGCGGGCATGGAACCGTCGTCATCGCCTCCTTCTCCGTACACGATCGATCAGATGGTGGGCGACACGATCGCCCTGATCGACCATGCCGGCTACGAGAAGGTGAGTGTCGTCGGGTACTCGATGGGCGGTTGGGTCGCGGAGACTTTGGCTTTCCGGTTTCCGGACCGTGTGCACTTCTGCGTGTCTTCATCGGCAGTTGCAATGCCGGTACGTCGTGGGAGAAGGTCATAACCACCGTCGAACGCGACCTGGCTCGTATCGATCCGGAATTGCCGCAATGGTTCAATGCAGCAGAGACCATGCGCTACCTGCCGAACCACGAGCTGCAGCAAGACGGAATCGTCGACGACTGGATCGCTTTGATCGGCGACCTGCCGCCCTGGCCCAATCCCGGCCGTCTCGGCCAGTACGAGGCAGCTCTCGCCTGGTCGCTCGACTACGAGCGGACCAACCGATGGCCGCTCATCGCGATGCCGTGCATGGTCCTGTCCTTCGAGCACGACGTCGACTCCCCGCCCGCGCACGCGCGCGAGGCCGCATCGAAGATCCCTGGCTGCAGAATTCGTCGAGATCGCCGGTGCGAGCCATCTCGGGGTGTTCACCCACGCGAAGCAGGTCGGCGACGAGGTGGTCCGCTTTCTGACCGCACTCGAGAAGTGACCGAGGAGCAGACCGCGAGGGTCGACCAGTGGCTCTGGTCGGTACGCGTCTTCCGGCACGCGGTCGGCAGCAACAGAAGCCTGCCGGGGCGGGCACGTGAAAGTGAACGGGTCCCCGGCGAAGCCGGCGACACCGGTGCGAACGGGCGACATAATCGCGGCTCGAGCTGCGGGTCGCGACCGGATGCTCGAGGTCCTTCAGGTGATCAGACGTCGTGTCGGGGCTCCCGTCGCCGCGCAATGCTTCGTCGACCACAGCCCCCCGCCGTCACGCCTCGACGAGCGAGAGCGGCCGAACTTCGAGCGTGCCCGGGGAACCGGGCGGCCGACGAAGCAGGACGGCGCGCCCTGGACCAGCTGCGCGGCAGATGAGCCGGCTCTTCCTCGTGTTGCCCCTGGAGCGACTCGAGCCGCCGCTCTAAGCGAGCTTCTCCCTGAACCAATCGAGGATCAGCTCCGCCCTCGCCGTCCTGTGACCGGGCGCCCCCGAACGTGAGAGCTCGTGGCTCTCCCCGGGGAAGCGGACGAGCAGAGGGTCGCGGCCGAGAAGACGCAATGCGACGAAGAGCTCCTCTGCCTGGCTGATGGGACAGCGCAGGTCGTCCTCGGAGTGGAGAATCAGCACAGGAGTCTTCATGTCGTTCACGTACGTGATCGGTGACTGACGCAGATACGCGTCCGGGTCTTCGAGATGGCTGCGACCGACATACGTCCGAAAGGCGGTGGCGGCGTCGGAATTGGTCTCGAGAGTCAGCAGATTGTTGCAGGCCCTCTCCGAGACGGCGGCCTTGAAGCGGTCGGTGTGGCCTATGGCCCACGAAGCCATGTAGCCGCCGTAGGAACCGCCGATTATCCCGACTCGATCGGGGTCGACCCAGCCGAATCGTTTGCAGCCTTCTTCGACGCACGCCATGACATCTTCGTAGTCGACCCCGCCCCAACCCGAACCCGGGTCGGGCTCGGCCTCCGGCCAGCGCACTGCGCGGCCCCACGCCTCGGAGTAGCCCGAACCGCCTCGCGGGTTGCAGAACAGAACTCCGAACCCTCCCCCCACCTGGAGCTGGAACTCGTCGAAGAAGCGGTTCCCGTAGGAGGTGAACGGGCCACCGTGGACGTTGAGCAGAGTCGGATAACGCCGTCCCGGCTCCGCGCCGACAGGAGCGATGGCCCAGCACGGCACCTCGGTGCCGTCCGCTGACCGCGCGACGAACTGCTCGGGGACGCCTATGGCGACCCTTGCTGCGAACGGACGAGTCAGATCGGTCAGCTTGCGCTCCTCCCCCCGCTCGATCGCTGCGCCGTCGAACCGTCGGACCACCAGCTCGGGAAAGGTGCTCGGCGTGGTCACTGCCATGGCCAGGGTTCCCGCGGCCCAGTCCCAACCGCTCACCCAGAGGTTGCCGTCGGTCACGGGCTCGGGCTTGCCGTTGCCGTCGGCCTGTACCGAGAAGACGTGGACATTGCCTTCGTCCTCGACGCTGAACAGGAGCCGGTCCCCGGCCCATTGAGGTGGCCGGCCTGAACCGTAAGGATTGCAGTTGCGGTCGAGGTCCGAGGAGATCTCCGTGCGAGCGCCGCCGGACAACTCGAGGACACCCGAGCTGGAAGTGCCTGGGCTCGTCGAGGGGTGTCGGGAAGCGAAGGAAGGCGATGCGTGACCCGTCGGGCGACCAAGACGGGAAGCAGTATGCGCCCTCGTGCTCGGTCAGGCGCTCCGGCTCTGCGTCTCCGCTTACTGACGACGCTCCACAGGTCGACGATGAAGTCGAGGTCCCAGGTCTCGTGGCGTGCGGAGGCGAACGCGATGCTCTTGCCGTCCGGCGACCAGGCGAGCCCGTCGGCCTGGTAGGGACCGTGGGTCAGGACCCGCGGCAACGTGGAGCCGTCGGAGTCCACGACCATCACACGGCTCGGGCGGTCAGCCACCCAACCTTCAGTGTCGAGGCGCGAGAACAAGCGGGTGATCTTGCGCGGCGGCATGTCCTTGGACTTTCTGTCCTCGCCTGGTCGTCCGTAGACCTCGGGGTCCGGGTCTCGAGCCACGAACGCCAGCTGGGAGCCGTCAGGGGACCACGCGAGGTCGCCCGACACCCGATGGCCAGGTCGCGATGGTCACCCGCTCTCCGCCGCGGGCGACCGGAACGAGGCATATCTGTGCGGTACCGCTCTTGTCGTTGACAGCGATCGCAATCGTCCGACCGTCGGGTGACCACCGTGCCAACCCGTCATCGGGCCCAGCGGTGAACGGGCGGGCTCGGTCCGACCCGTCGGCGGCAGCGATCCAGATCGCGGCTCGTATAACGGTTCTCCTCCTTGTCGACGCTAGTGACGCCGAAGGCGACCCACTTCCCGTCAGGCGACACCCTCGGGTCGACGACCTGCCGCAGGGCCGTTATGTCCTCGGGCTGCATGCCCGAACTCAGTTCTTTGCTCACGGTCGCTCGACTTTCCTCGGGATCTAGGTCTCGGAATCATGTGGATGGTAGGGCGTCTCGCAACCTGCGTTCGCATTCCCCACACCGCTGTCATACCCGAAATCCACCGGCCCGACATCGAAGCCGGATTCTCACGGAGTTGATCGCGCTTGTTGAATCCGTAGAGGCTGGGACATACTGCCGGTATTCCTCCTGCACCAGGCGGGAGGCGATCCGAGAAGGGGGCTTAGATGTCTCGAAGGATCTTGCCTGTGCTGGCGGCAGTTCTATTGCCGACCGTGATGTATGGTTACCGCGGAGTCAGGAGCCGCTCGGGCGGTGACGAATCCCGTGGTCCTGCCGGGCAACGTCACGTGCAGCACTGCCGGCGGCGTGTGGAACGGCCTTGTGACATTCTCGCCGCCTTTAAAGAACGGCGGAACCGCCAACAACGAGGAGATGATCGTCAAGGCTGACCTGGGCAACACCGGGAGCTCTTGCGTCACCACGGGAGGGTTCTTTGCGATAGGAGCGATAAAGGGACAGGTCAAGTTCCACATTCCCGGGAACCGCCAACAACTGCGCCACCATCTTCAGCGGCGCCGCTCTTCCCACGCCGACCAACACCACGGCCGCGCCACCCAGGTTCAAGATCAAGTGGACCGTGCCTTCGGGTAGCGACCCGACCAAGTGGAAGCAGCCTGCACCATTCGTCGTCACGGGTGCGGCGGCCGGCACCAGCATCTCGATAACCGGCGGTACCGCGAGCCTTTCGTTCACGCCGTACCTCGCGCCCACGGCCACGCTCTCGGACAGCACCTGGGCGGCGGCGGTCCCGGCAGGCTGCTCCTCGGCCGGAGGGCTGGCCAACCTGACGCTCAGCACGTCCACCGGCACCTGGTGACCGATTGACTCGGTGACCAGATTGACTCGGTAACTAATTCGAACGTGCCGGCCGGTCGTACCGCGCCGGCACGTTCGACCGACTGCGTCGATCAAGTCGTCTCAGCGGTCAGCTGAAGTGGATCAACTCCGTCGCGACTGCATTCGGGTCGGCGACACCGGCCTGGGCGACAGACACCAGGCAACCGGGCGCCTTGGTGCACACGATTTGATTCATTCCGAATGGCCCGAGGAGCACCTGGAAATGAGCCGACACGGTCCCTGCGGCGGTGGCGTATACAGGCTTGATTCCACCGAGGTTGCAGTCACCTGCTCCGGTTTGCGCGCCTTTGTTCGCGCACTCGGTGATCCCGAGCTCTTCTTTCGGCGGATAGCCGACTCCAGTTATCGCTACAACCTGATTATTCGCCAAGCCTGTGTCAGGCGTGATGGTGATGCTCTGAGCCGGCTTGGTCGTGGTGGTCGTCGGCGCTGCGGAGGTTGTCGTTCCCGCCGGAGCACTCGTGGTCGTCGTGCTGCTGGTGGTGGTGGACGACGAGCTGGAATTCGTGCTGCATGCCGCCAGCGCAACCACCATTCCGAGCACGGCACCCGCCACTTGCAGTTTGCTCTTCATGTTTCCTTCCTCTCTCTGTTTATCGGTCTCTCTGTTTTTCGGTCTGTGGGTTCATCGGGCTGTAGGTCATCGAGGCTGTGGTGTTCTTCTCCTATGTCTTCGTTCGCACCGATGAGAGATTCACCGGTGCTCCGGCAAGCTCGGGTCCCGAGCTGTGCAAGTGACACCAAACCGTCGTCCCGTCAACGGTCGTGAACGGAGCTGGATCCTCTGCTGCGCAGACCTCCATCGCATACGGGCAGCGCGTGTGGAAGCGGCACCCCGACGGAGGGTTGAAAGGGCTCGGGATGTCGCCGTTCAGGACGATCCGTTCGCGGCTGCGCTGCTCGGCGGGGTCGGGCACAGGTATCGCCGACAGCAGCGCCTCGGTGTAGGGATGGGTCGGCCTGGTGTAGACCTGCTCGGCGTCACCGATCTCGACGATCCGCCCGAGGTACATCACGGCGATCCGATCGCTTATGTGCCGCACGACCGACAGGTCGTGAGCGATGAAGAGGCACGTCAGGCCCAAGCGGTCCTGCAGGTCGTCGAGCAGGTTGATCACCTGGGACTGGGTCGAGACGTCGAGTGAGCTCACCGGCTCGTCGCATATGAGCAGCTCGGGTCGCAGTGCAAGGGCGCGAGCGACTGCTATCCGCTGGCGCTGGCCCCCGGAGAATTCGTGGGGATAGCGCGAGACGAAACGGCGATCCAGGCCGACCTCGCTCAGGAGCTCCCCCACTCGTTCGTCACGCGCGCGCCCGTGCAGACCCTCGTGGACCTCCAAGGGCTCGCCCACGCTCTCAGCCGATCGTCGACCTCGGGTCCAACGAAGAGTACGGGTCCTGGAAGACGATCTGCATCTTCCGTCTCGTCGCCCTGAGATCGGTCTTGTTGAGCTTCGTGACGTCGACGCCGTCCAGTGAGACGGTTCCCGCGTTCGGCTCGACGAGGCGCAGGACCAACCTGGCAGTCGTTGACTTGCCCGAACCACTCTCGCCGACGAGGCCGAGGGTCTGGCCCTTGGCGATCGAGAAGCTGACGCCGTCGACAGCTCTCACGTGCCCCACCACACGACGCAGCACCTTCGAATGGACCGCGAAGTGAACGACGAGATCTTGCACGTCGAGCAGCTGTGCCGGTTCGGGTCGGTCCGCCCCGTTCGATGCAGCGATGTTCGACCCCGCAATGCTCGCCGACTGCTTCCAGGTTGTCCCGGACAGTTCGAGCTCCTTGCGAACGCAGCGCGAGCCGTCCACCAGCGCCGGTGAAGCCGAGATGCACGAGTCGATCGCGTAGCTGCACCTCGGGTGGAAGCGGCATCCCCCGGGGAACTCGCCGGGACGAGGCACCTGGCCTGGTATCACGGTGAGGGGCTCACCTACGGTCGCCACTTGGGGCATGGAGGCCATGAGGGCTTCGCTATAGGGATGGCGCGGCTTTTTGAACAGTTCGTCGACGGTGGCAACCTCAGCGGTCTGCCCGGCATACAGGACCGTGACGCGATCGGCGATCTCGGCGACCACCCCGAGGTCGTGGGTCACGAAGAGTATGGCCATGCCGAGATCTGACTGCAGCCGGCTCAACAGGTCGAGCACCTGCGCCTGGATGGTGACGTCGAGGGCGGTCGTGGGCTCGTCGGCGATCAGGAGCTTCGGGTCGCAAGCGAGGGCCATTGCGATCATGACCCTCTGGCGCATGCCGCCTGAGAGCGCGTGCGGATAGTCGTTCAAGCGCCGCCGAGAGTCGGCTATACCGACCAGGTCGAGCACCTCCAACGCGCCGCTCGCGCGCTTTCGCCTTCGAGACCGATCGGTGGACCCGGACAGCCTCGACGATCTGATTGCCGACGGTGAACGCTGGGTTGAGACTCGTCATCGGCTCCTGGAAGATCATCGAGATCTCGTCACCGCGCATGCGGCGCGTCTCTTCTGACCCCATGGACAGAAGATCACGGTCGCCGAAGCTCATCTCCTTCGCCCGCACCCGGCTCGACTCTGCGCGGCAGTAGACCCATGATCGACAGAGCCGACACCGTCTTGCCGGAACCGCTCTCACCGACGAGGGCGAGCGTCTCGCGGTGGCCCACTTCGAAGCTGACGTCCTCTACGACGTTGACATAACCCCTCGCAGTGGCGAAGTCGATGCTGAGCCCCGCCACGCGGAGCAGCGGAGGCGCCGAGCCGGGATCCGCGGGAGCAACACCGTTGCCGACCGGAGGGGTCACGCCTCCCTCCTGACGACGAAGATCTCCCTGCCGAGAGAGTCACGAAGTCCGTCACCGACGAGGTTGAATGCGAGCACCGTGATCGCGATCGCGATGCCGGGCGGGAACAGGTCCCAGGGATCGCTCAGGATGTACGAAAAGGCATACTCGAGCATCGTGCCCCAGCTTGCGTTCGGCGGCTGGACGCCCAGGCCGAGGAAGCTGAGCCCTGCTTCTGCGAGGAGTGCGTAGCCGAAGCTCACGGCCACCTGGACGATGAGCGGTGCCGCGACGTTCGGAAGGACGTGGCGGCGGATCATGCGGAACTGGCTCACACCCACCGAGCGCGAGGCTTCGATGTAGGCCTCCTCGCGGACAGCGAGCGCCTGCCCTCGCACCAACCGGACGAATCCCGGGACGAAGCCGATCGCGATCAGCGACAGATGTGTGGAACACGCTCGGGCCCGAACAGGGCCGCCACTGCAAGGGCGAGGGCGAGTGTGGGCAGCGTGAACATCGCGTCCATCACCCTCATGATCACGCCGTCCACCCAGCCGCCCACATAACCCGAGACCAGGCCGATCGGCAGAGCTACGGCGATCGCGATCAGCACCACTCCCAGGCAGACCTGCATCGAGACCCGCGCTCCCTGGATCAGCCGGCTGAGAACGTCCCTGCCGAGGAAGTCGGTGCCGAGCCAGTGCGCGCGCGACGGGGTCTCGTTGAGCGCATTCAGATGCTGGGCGATCGGGCTCTGCGGCCAGATCCATGGAGCAAAGAGCGCCGTCACTACCACCAGGAAGATGACCACCAGTCCGGTCATCGCGACACGGTCGTGCGCGAAGCGGCGGGCCGACCGCCGCCAGAGCGATACCGAATCCGCCGACAGACCGAAGTCCTCTTCGGGCGCAGGAGTGGCGAAGGGTGGCCCAAGAAGAGCGTGCGCATCCTCGGTGCGCTCCACCGACGCCGGGTCGACCGGTGGCCCGATCATCCGAACCGGATCTTCGGGTTGATGTATCCGTAGACGACGTCGACGATCAGGTTCATGATGACGAAGGTGAGGGCGTAGACCAGGGTGACTCCCTGAATCACCGGGAGGTCCTTCGCGTTCAAGGCCTGGAAGAAGTACTGGCCCAAACCCGGCATCGAGAAGATGTTCTCCAAGATGATCGTCCCGCCGAGCAGGTACGCGAACTGCAGCCCGATGAGAGTCACGGGCACCATGGACGCGTTCTTCAGCGCGTGCTTCAAGATGACTGTCCTGCGCCGGAGCCCTTTCGCCTCAGCGGTGCGTATGTACTCCTGATCGAGCACGTCTATCAGGGAACTGCGCAGCTGACGGGCGAGCGTGGCTCCCCCGCTGACACCGAGCGCGATCCACGGCAGGTACAGATGGGTCGCCCATTGAATCGGCGAAGCCGTGATCCCCACGTAACCGATCGCGGGAAGCAGGTGGAATTTCACTGCGAACAGGACGACGAGGACCATCGCCAGCCAGAAATCCGGTACGGCGATCCCTGCGCTCGAGCCGACCGTCAATATCCGGTCGAGGATCGTCCCCGGCCGGGTGCCGGCGATGAGCCCGGCGGGCACCCCGATGAGGATGATCACTACGAGCCCACCGAGCGCCATCGACAACGTCACCGGGAAACGCTGACCGAGCTGGCTCGCGACGGTGCTGTTGGCGACGAGCGAAGTGCCGAGGTTCCCGTGCAGCGCATGGTCGAGCCAGGTCCAGTACTGGACCACCAGGGGCTTGTCGAGGCCGAGCTGATGGCGGATCTCGGCCACTTCGGACTGCGAGGCGTTGAGGCCGGCAATCGCGCGTGCCGGGTCACCCGGGATGATCACCGACAGGCCGAAGATGATGATCGAGATGATCAGTAGTAGAGGGGGAAGTGCGAGCAGCCTCCGGCCGATGTATGCCGCCATCGGGCCTTACCGGTCAGCCCGACACGGAGGTGATGCCAGTCAGGTCCGGCGGGTTGCAGATGTCGGTCTGTGCATGCACCGCGCCGTGCACCCGAGCCGTCGAATAGGCCATGAACTGCGGAGCGAAGGCGATGGGTGCATCGAGCGCGTTCTGCATCACGTAGTCGTCGACCTGCTTGGTGAGCGCCCATGTCTGCGAGGTGGCCCCGTCAGTGAAGGCAGCGAGCAGCTTGTTGGTCAGCATCTGATTCTGGCCGTCGCTGTAGATGGCCACGAACTGGTACTCGCCGTAGAGCCCGTAGAGCTGGTCGGGGGGATAGGGATCCCCGAGGTGCTCCGCCGCGAAGGCATTGCCCGTGCGCGAGATGTAGTAGCCGACCTCGATGTTGCTTCCGAGCACCCGGGCGATGGTCACCCTGAAGCCGACCGCGTTGAGCTCCGCCTGCAGTATCGAGCCCTGCTGCTCCATGGCCGTGATGTTCCCGCCGGGGATGACCATGTCCACGGCTGGGCCGTCGCCCGGCTTGTAGCCCGCCTGGGCGAGCAGCTGCTTCGCCTTTGCCGGGTCATACGGGTACAGACCCGCGAGCGACGGGTCGTAGCCCGGCGAGTCCTTGGGGAAGGGTTGGGTGGCGACCTCGCCCTGACCTTCGTTCACGACGTTGTTGATGGCCGGCCGGTCGATGGCGTACTCGACGGCCTGGCGCACCAGGAGATTGTTGAAAGGAGGGGTGAACCGGAACTGGAACTCGAGGTACGCGGTGGACTGCGACACGTTGATCCCCAAACCGGAAGTGCTCTTCACCGTCGGGTACGAAGCGGCGAGAACCGGGACCATGTCGATCGAGCCGGCCTCGAGCGCCGTCACCCCCGGCGGGCCCACGCCGACCTCGTCGAAGTCGATCCCGCTGATGTGGTACGCGCTCTTGTCCCAGTAGGTCGGATTCGCCTTCAAGACCAGCTCTGAACCGGGCCGGTAGGAGACGAAGATGAAAGGCCCGGCGCCGACAGGATCGGCGTTGGCGTTGTTCAGGTCACTCGGGGCCGGGATCATCCCCTCGCGGCCGGTGATCCCGTAGAGCAATTCGATGCCGGAGTAGTTGGAGTAATCGATCTTGAGGGTGAGCGGGTTCACGACGGTGATCGAGTTGATGTCCGCAAGGTCGCTCAGCGTCGTATTCAGTTTGTCGTGCAGCAGCCCGAGCTTGACGGCGTTCGCGTCGAATGGCTGACCGTTGGAGAATTTCACTCCCGGACGAAGGTGGAGCATGATGACCTCGCCCTGCACCGACCAGCTGGTTGCGAGCCCAGGCTCGAGAGCACCACCTGCACTCAGATGGATGAGCGTGTCGTATATCGGTGCGGTGACGATCGCGTCGCAGTTGCCCGAGCTCTTGGCGGGATCGAAGGTGTTGGTGAACTGCGAGGCGAAGTCGTAGCCGATGCGCAGGGTCCCGGAGGTCCCCCCGCCCCCTGCGCCGCTACAGGCGGCCAAAGTCAAGCTCGTTGTGGCAACAAGGACGCCGAAGAACGCGACCTTGCGTGAACGAAGCACCCTGAGCAAATGCATCCCCTTCGCCTCCTCGCGGTACCAGCCACCCCCGAAAGGCTTGCGGTTCAGAGTATGACACCACCGTCAGGTGGCGCGTGGCCATATCGTCTCGGCTGCCGCATCGACACGTGCTCGACCGGAGAAGACAAGGACCGGGTCGCCGGAGCCCTTGTGAACGCACCCAGAGGAGGTGACCGATGGAACCGATCGACGGCAACCGGGCGCTGTGGGACGAGCTGACACCCATTCACCTGGATTCCGAGTTCTACGACGTGGAGGGGTTCAGGGCCGGGCGATCTTCGCTTCGTAGTGTCGAGCTGCGTGAGCTGGGCGACGTCGAGGGCAAGTCGCTGCTCCACCTCCAGTGCCACTTCGGCCTCGACACGATGTCGTGGGCCAGGCTCGGTGCAGTGGTCTCGGGGGCCGACCTGTCGCCACGGTCGATCGAGGTCGCTCGGCTCCTTTCCGAGCAAATCGGCACCGAAGCGGCATTTCATTGCGCGAGCATCTACGACCTTCCGCATGTCGTGGACAGCGACTTCGACATCGTGTTCACGTCCTACGGAGCGATTCAGTGGCTGCCCGACATACGGCGGTGGGCAGACGTCGTGGCTCGATTCGTCAAGCCCGACGGCGTCTTCTACATGGTCGAGTTCCACCCCGTCATCCAGGTGTTCGCCGACTCTGAGAGTCCTGAGCTCGCCGACTGCTACTTCTTCCGACCCGAGCCCGTGGAGTGGGTCTCCAAGGGCACCTACGCCCAACCCGGCGCGCCCGTGGTAAACCGCTCGCATCAGTGGCACCACCCCGTCGGCGACGTCGTGAGCGCCCTCGTCGAAGCCGGAATGGAGATCGAGTTCCTCCACGAGCATCCGGCGGTCCACGAGCCGCTGCGATCGTGGATGGTGCGCGACGAGACCGGGTGGTGGAGAGCGCCCCACGACGCTTTGCCCGTGCTGTTCTCCCTGCGGGCTCACAAGAGGTGAGCAAGCTCGGTACAGGCAACGGTGCATCCGTTGCTCTACCCTGACGGACCGATGACCTGGACCCCTCCTGACCGCGCACCTTGGGTCGAGAAGCTGGTGGCGTTCGGCAGAGGCCTCGGCGACGACGGCCGGTCCCTGGTATCGCTACGCGCCGAGGACCTTTTGTCGGCGGCGCGCTCTGCCACGAAGCTCGACGACGTCGGCGACAGCTGGTTCGAAGAGCCGATGGAGCGTCTGTGCTCGGCGCTCGACGACGAGGCCGAGCTTCACCTCGCCGGGCGGATACGGGCCCGGGCCGAGTTGCAGCTGATCCTCCAGAACCGGCTCCGTCTAGTCGACCTGTGGGCCCGGGCAGCGGCTATCGGCGACGAGGTCGTGCGGGGCCCGATCGTGGTCACGGGCCTCGGCAGGTCGGGCACCACACTTCTCCACGAGTTGCTGGCCTGCGATCCGCAGAATCGCCCCCCGCTTCTATGGGAGCTCGTCCACACGGTGCCGGGTGCTGCTGCGGCGACGGCCGCACGCTCGGATGCATCGGGCATGGACTGGGTGGCTACGACTCACGCCGAGATCACCCTCATGGACGCGATGGTCCCGGCGTTCACCGCGATGCACGAGAACGGGGGTCACCTTCCGACCGAGTGCATCTTCGCATTCGCCCACCAGTTCTCGAGCGATCAGTTCATCGGGATCTACAACGTGCCCAGCTATCAGATCTGGAAGAGCGACGTCGACCAGACACCGATATACGAATGGCACCGGCGGATGCTCCAGACACTTCAGTGGGCGACCCCGACCGAGCGGTGGGTAGTGAAGGCACCGTCGCACCTGTCGGCTCTGCCGCTCGTGTTCTCCACTTACCCCGACGCGCGCGTCGTCATCACCCACCGCGACCCTCTTCGGGTTGTCGGTTCACTGGCCGACACGATGGCGACCCTCCACTGGATGCACTCGGATCTGGTTGCACACGAGATACTCATCGAGTTCCTCTGCATGGGTCTCGAGCTCCAGATGAATGCCGTCACTAAGGAGCGCGACTCGGGCACCCTCCCGCTGGACCAGATCTCCGACGTCGGCTACCGCGAGTTGGTCGACGATCCGATCGGCACGGTGAGCCGACTTTACCGGAGATTGGGACCTGGAGCTGTCCGCCGAGGCACTGTCACGCGATGGAGGAGTACGTCGACGCCCGCCATGCCAGCCGGTCAGGAGGCGAGGGCGGCGAGCACCGTTACAGCTTCGAGGACACGGGGCTCGACCTGGCCGAGCACCGAGCGCTCGTCGCGGACTACCAGGAGCGCTTCGGCGTCCCGTCGGAGAGTCGTGAGAGTCATCACGCTCGTCGAAGGCTCTTGATCGGGCACGAGCTCACATGTCGGGTGCGGCGGACGGTCGGCAAGGACCCAGCGCACGATCATGTACCCCTCGCGCCTACCACCGGTGTCGAGCCAATTCGGCACACCGGGGTCCATCGGGCGAGATGACGAGGCGCCAGTCGCCGTCTTTCGACCGCTCCGCGGTGTGGTTGTTCAGATTCGTCGTGGTGTACCTGTAGTCCAGACTCTCCATCCAAGCCGTGGTGGTGGTGAGGCCCCAGTAGAGGAATTCGTTCGGTGGGTCGTGGACCGTGACGACGAGGGCCTCTCCGTCGCCGAGGACCCACCGGCCACCGTGGTACGTCATCTCGGGATTGCTGTGCGAGCGGACCTCGTCATCTTGAGCCTCGACGTGATCGGACCCCGCTGTCCCGCCGAACGTGTTGATGTTCGAGGCCGTGTCCGCCCACATGCTCATCGCGGTCGCCGCGACGAATTGCACGAACAGGCCGGCAAACTCGATCTTCGACGCGATCTCCTCTACGCCGAGCACCGGAGGCGGAGCATCGTCTGACAGCTCGATTCGCAGGTTCGACGGCGTGTCGTGCCAGCGGTCGAAGAACGTCTCGCGGACCGCGACCTGACCGGTGCCCGGCAGCAGCAGGATCGAATTCCTCGGACGTGGATCGGGCATCTTGTCGGCGGGTGCGAAAAGGATGTCCACCTCGCCGTTCGGGGCCGAGCTCGAACTGGTCGATGTGGGCCTGCGTGGTCGTACCCGTGCGACCCCCGACCGGCCCCTTGCCCACGGGGGTGCCGAACGTGAGCCCGATGTACGCGGCATTGCCCGCGTGTTCCGGTCAGTCGGTAGCCATCGTCTCGTCGAGCGCGCAGAAGGCGTAACGAACGTCGGGATTGTCGACGAGCAACTTGCGGTACTCGGTCTGGGACTGGAACAACTGCGGATGAAGCGGGTCCGACTTCTCGATGAACCACTCCTGAGCGAGAGAGCTGAGGCGGGTGATCCAGCGGTAACCCTCGGCCAGGTCGGTGTCGGTCCGCGGGACACCCTCAGCCGTGCGGACGGTCTCGATCGCCGCCTGTTGTGCGTCGATCCATGTCTTCCAGGCCGCGTCGAGCCGGTTCAGCGTGTCGTCGGTCACCGCTGAACCATATAGGACCGCACCAGAGCCCCAGCGCTCGCCACATGCGGCTCATCGGAGCAAGCCCACTTGAATGCTGGCGGCGGAAGCGAGGAACCGGCGTAACAAGACCAGAGAGGAGAGCCGCACGAGAAGTGGAGGGTCCTCGTGACCGGCGCAACCGGCCGTATCGGGTTTCCGATCGCGAGGGCTCTGGCGCTGCGACCAGACGGTGTACGGGCTGGCTCGCTGCAGCGAGCAGCGACGACGAGGAGCGCCTCAGGCGAGCCGGCATCGAGCCGATAGTGGGCGACATCGCAGACATCGACGAGATCCCGCTCCCGGACGACCTCACACATGTCTTTCATGCCGCCGCACGGATCGGCAAGGACGCTCGGTCGGATTGGCGAAAGACGTTCTACGTGAACAGCGAGGCGACCGGAAGGCTGATCGCCAGCGTGCCGGGGAGCCCGCGGCTTCGTCTTCTGCTCCTCCGGGTCGACCTACGCCTATCAGGGCAGGACGGCCACTTCGCGAGGACGATCCGCCGGGTGTCCATCTCGGCATATACAGCCTGTCCAAGATCGCCGCGAGAGTCAGTCGCGAGATTCAGCGCGATCGAGCACGGTGTGCCGTTGACGATCATCCGCATCTTCTCGACTTACGGGCCCACTGGGCGGTGCCCCCGCAGACCGCTTGGAGCGGATCCGGGCGGGAAAGGAGATCGTCCTCCACCCCGACTCGCCCAACAACTACAACCCGATCTACGAGGACGACTACGTACGCCTCGGCATCAGGGCGATGCAGGTCGCGGCCACGCCTCCTCTGACGGTCAACTGGGCAGGAAGCGAGACCGTGAGCGCCGAGGAGTACTGCACCTATCTCGGAGAGCTCATCGGCAAGGAGGTGAAGTTCCGGTACGACGAGCGCGCACCTTGGCCGATATGGCCCGACGTCACACTGATGCACGAGGTGCTCGGCGGGACGCGGGTCCCTGGCGCGAGGGGATGCGACGGATGGCCGAGGCTCGCGGAGCCGTGCGGTCAGACTCGAGGGCCGTGACCTCGGCGTGGGCCCTCAGGCGTGGCGCCGGGATCGCCACGCTTCGCAACGGAAGGCCACGTCCACCGTGACCTCGCCCTCGACGCCGAAGCAGCTGAGCGAGCAGCCGCCGAGCTTCGGCGATCACCGCATCCGCGGGTCTCGTCCGGCATGGTGATGAACCAACTGAAGGTCCCGAGCAGGCCGATCAGGTCGTCCGCGTCGAGCGCCACGTCCCAGGTGAAAGTCTCGTGCTCCGGCTGGCCGAACGGAACTCCTGGAGGGATCTCGAGGCTCGACGTCGGGCGGTCCGCGTCGCCCATGATCGAGACTCGCGAACTCGCTCGGGGACCGTTCGCCACCAGGGTCGTGCGACGGCGGAACGTCTCAGATTCGACCGCTCGGCCAGCAGGGCCTGGGCTTGGGCGAGGAACGGGCCCTCCGGGTCGGGCCCCGCCCACAGGGCACCGAGCACGCCGCCCGGTACGAGCACGCGGCCCACCTCGTAGCAGGGTCGGCACTGGGTCCATCCAGTGCCACGACGACGAGGCGAGCACGGCGTCGGCGGAGCCGCGTCAGGCAAGCGGGATCGACTCGCCCCGGCCCGCGAGCGCCGCGGACGTCCGGTGACTCTCTCGCGAGCACCGACCGCATGCGGTCGTCAGGCTCGACGCCACACATCGTCCGCCCTCCCGACGAGAAGCCTGGTCAACGCTCCGGTTCCCGCGCCGAGATCGACCACCGTGTCCACGGCCTCCGGGAGGATCCAGTCCACCGCGGCTGCGGGCGGTCCGGGCCGGTAGCGCTCGTAGTGAGAGGCGACCTCACCGAAGCTCGCCGAGCGCTTCGTCTTTCAGGTCCGCCGGAAGGTGCGAGAGGGGAACGTCGGAACTCATCAGG
Source organism: uncultured Acidimicrobiales bacterium (assembly GCA_963801315.1). Taxonomy (GTDB): domain Bacteria; phylum Actinomycetota; class Acidimicrobiia; order Acidimicrobiales; family CAVXTF01; genus CAVXTF01. The sequence continues at coordinate 1,341,016 of CAWDEI010000007.1, forward strand.
ACCCGGACCGGTCATCGTCCGCTCTTTCTCCGCCCTGGCACGACCTCTGATCGCGCCGTCCAGGACGACCTTGCGGAGCCGGACCGCTCGAAGGCGTGACCTCGACACACTCGTCTTCGGCGATGAACTCGAGTGCCTGCTCGAGCGAAAGCAGCATCGGCGGAGTGAGCCTTTCCAGGACCTCGGCGGTGGAGGACCGGACGTTGGTCAGCTTCCTGTCCTTGGTCGGGTTCACGTCCATCTCCTCGGCGCGAGCGTTCTCGCCGATCACCATTCCCTCGTAGACCTCTGTTCCCGGTCCTACTAGCAGGGTCCCGCGCTCTTGCAGGTTCATGAGCGCGTAAGTGGTCGTGACTGCCACGTCGGTCCGCCACCATCGAGCCGTTGCGGTGGGTCCGTAGCTCGCCGACCCACGGAGCCCACCCGTCGAACAGATGGTGCAGCACGCCGGTGCCTCGCGTCTCGGTCAGGAACTCGGTGCGGAACCCGACGAGCCCTCGCGCCGGAACCCTGTAGTCGAGCCGTACCCAGCCCGTGCCGTGATTCACCATCTCGACCATCGCGCCCTTGCGAAGTGCGAGCAACTGGGTCACGACCCCGAGATAGTCGTCTGGGACGTCGATGGTCACCATCTCCATCGGCTCGTGAACCTTGCCGTCGATCTCGCGGGTGAGCACCTGCGGTTTACCGACCGTGAGCTCGAAGCCCTCACTCCGCATGGTCTCCACGAGCACCGCCAGCTGGAGCTCCCCGCGGCCCTGGACCTCCCAGATCTCCGAGCGCTCGGCCGGCTCGGACGCGCAAGCGACACGTTGCCGATGATCTCGGCGTCGAGCCGGCTCTTCAACAGCCGTGCCGTGATCTTGGTGCCGTCGGTACCCGCCAGAGGAGACGTGTTGATCCCGATCGTCATCGTCAGGCTCGGCTCGTCGACGGTGATGGCCGGCAGAGGCCTCGGGTCGTCCGGGTCGGCGAGCGTCTCGCCGATCGTGATGTCCGTCGAAGCCGGCGACTGCGGTGATCTCTCCGGGCCCGGCCTGGTCGGCGGTGACCCGGTCGAGCGCCTCCGACACGTAGAGATCGGTGATCTTCTGCCGTTCGATCGTCCCGTCGAGCCTGCACCACGCCACGACGTCGCCCTTTGCGAAGGGTGCCGTTGTGGACTTTGCAAACTGCCAACCGGCCAACGTATGGACTCGCATCGAGATTGCAGACCAGTGCCTGCGTAGGTGAGTCAGGGTCGAAGACCGGTGCAGGCACGTGCTCGAGGATGCTCTCGAAGAGCGGGCCGAGATCGGTTCCGGCCGCGCCGCGCTCGCTCGATGACCCAACCCGCCCTCGCATTCGAGTAGAGGATCGGAAACCGATCTGGTCCTCGTCGGCATCGAGGTCCAAGAACAGCTCTTCGACCTCCTTCACGACCTCGTCGACCCTCGCGTCGGAGCGGTCGACCTTGTTCACGACGAGGATCGACAGGCGAGTCGCGCCTCCAAAGCCTTGCGCAACACGAACCGGGTTTGCGGAAGCGGGCCTTCCGACGCGTCGACCAGCAGGAGAACCCCGTCGGCCATGGTGAGGCCGCGCTCCACCTCACCTCCGAAATCGGCATGCCCTGGCGTGTCGACGATGTTGATCTTCACCCCGCCGAAGCGAACCGACGTGTTCTTCGCGAGGATCGTGATGCCCTTCTCGCGTTCGAGGTCGCCCGAGTCGAGGACCCGGTCGGTCAGCGTCTCGTTCGCCCTGAATGCGCCCGTCTGGCGGAGCATGGCATCGACGAGAGTTGTCTTTCCATGGTCGACATGGGCAACGATGGCCACGTTGCGGATGTCGTCTCGGGTCTGCACACGGCGAAGCTACTACCTGCCCGGAGGCCCTCCGCCGGGCTGCGCGTGTCGGCCCAGAAGCCTCTTTCTCCCTCGGTGTCACGTGCTCCGCATGTCACGTGCTCCGCCGTGTCGGTAAGGTCAAGGAGGTGTCAGAGATGACCGCGGCGGACGGGCGGCGGGCAAGGTCGACACCCTGAGAAGGCTCCTCGCCCGCAAGGCGGCCGAGATCATAAGAAGCGATCCGGAGGAGGCCGCGCCGCTCTCGAGATCGGTCTCATCGACAGGCGGTGGTTGGACGACCCGGCCAATCGACCGATATCGACGAGCAAGCCGACCGAGATCCTCGAGCAGTTTCTGGCCCGCTCGGTGGAGCAGAAGCCATCGGTTGCTGTCCAAGGTGGGCTTGAGCGCCGTCCAGCTCCTGGCGCGCATCCCGGAGCCCGGAGAGCGGCTCGGTCAAGGTGGTGACGGTGGCGTTCACGGACCTGGAGGGATTCACGACGTTTACGGACACCTACGGAGACGGCGCAGCCGTGGAACTGGTGAACGGGCAGCACCGCGCCGCAAAGCCCGTTATCCGCCGCTTCGGCGGGCGGGTGGTGAAGCAATTGGGCGACGGGCTGATGTGTACGTTCAACGATGCGAGCAACGGCGTCCTGGCCGCACTCGAGCTGATCGAGACGTCGCCTTCGCCACTTCGGCTGCGCGCGGGGCTTCATGTAGGTGAGGCGGTAGTAAGCCGGGACGACGTGGTCGGTCACGTCGTGAACATGGCTGCGAGAGTGACCGAGATGGCAAAGGGGAATCAGGTCGTCGTGACGGCCGAGACCGCCTGGGAGGCCGGGGCGAACGGCGTCGAGTTCCGCAAGCTCCGTTCGAGGCGCTTGAAAGGCGTCTCCGAGCGCGTACAGCTGCGACAGGCAGTGAGGCTCCGGTGAAGCGGACAACTCACGGGCCGCCCTGACCGAGCATCTCAGAGGCTCATCGCCAGATCGGCGTGCTCGTCGCGAGCGTCGTCTCGATGCCGCGGACATCACCTTCGTCGTCGACCAGGACCGCGGAGTCGACGTAACCAAGCAGGGCGAGGTCGTCTGCCAGCGCGTCGGCCTGCTCCCCGCCGAGCTCGAGCAGGAGCGCTCCGCCACGCCTAAGAAAGCGGACGCTGCCGGCGAGCACGCGCCGCAGCATAAGGGTGCCGTCGGGACCGCCGTCGTACGAAAGGGCGGACTCGAAATCGAGGGTGCCGTGTGGCAAAAGACCCAATGCTCCGGTCGGCACGTAAGGAACCACGCCGACGATGACATCCGCCCGGTACTCGAACCACCGATGAAGCGGGGCGAACAGGTCGCCGAGTAGCACTCAACGCCGTTCGCCGAAGCACAGGCCACGGAGCGCTCGTCGACGTCCGTCGCAACGACGCGGGCCCCGGGACACATCGTTGCCAAGGTCTTGGCGATGGCCCCCGACCCTGTGCAGACGTCGATCGCTGTACCGTCAGGAGGGAGGCGCTTGACTGCCCGGCGTGCGAGCGGCTCGCTCTGCCATCGTGGCACGTAGACGCCGGGATCGACCCGGATCGGCAGTCCGCAGAACGACGTGCGCCCGGTGACCCAGGCAAGTGGTTCGCCGTACAAGGCGACGTGCCACGAGCGAACAGAGCAGCAAGGCATCGCCCTCCGCCCGGCCGAACAGCTCGCGGCCTCCTCGTCGAGCGGCGACGAAGCCCGCTCCTGCCGGGAGCGCCGACGAGCGCGTCGAGTCGGTTGCTCATCGGCTAGTCAACGGCCTGCTCGCACCACGCCCCGGTCCTCGGTCCCGTAGGCTCATCGCCAGATCGTGCTCCGGGGGAGACTCCATGACATCCGTTGGTTTGGTGCTCGGGGCGGGCGGGGTGGTCGGTCAGGCGTACCACGCCGGCGCTCTCGCCGCACTGGAACGAGATCACTGGTGGGACCCTCGCTCGGCGTCGATCATCGTCGGCTCTTCAGCGGGCTCGGTGACCGCTACCTTGCTGCGCCTCGACGTGCCGGCATCCGATCTGGCTGCGCCGGCTTTCGGATGGCCGGTGTCAGACGAGGGGAAGCTCTGATGCGCAAGGTCATGCCCGACACCGCCGATCCGCTGCCTCAACCCACGACTCGAGATCTGCTGCGGCCCTGGCGAGCCCCTTCCCCGCCCTCATCGCGCGCACCGTACGCCGCCCATGGGCGTTCCGTCCCGAAGTTGCGGCAATGACCCTCTTGCCGAAGGGGTCGGTAGAGATCACCGACCGAGCTTCGCACCTCGACGCCCATGTTGGCGCCGTTGGCCCGAAGCGACTCTGGATCTGCGTGGCGAGGCGAGACAGACGGCGCAAGGGTGGTCCTGGGACGGCCGGGATCGCCAGAAGCCACTCTCGCTGTCTGCGGTTCTGGCATCGTGTGCCATACCCTGCTTACTTCGCCCCGTTTCGATCGGCGGCGTCGAGTACTTCGACGGCGGCGTCCACTCTCCGACGAATGCCGACGTGCTGCGCAACGCTGATCTGGACGTCGATCGTCGTGGTGTCCCCGATGACGGCCGCTCCTGGGCAGCTTACGAGGGGCGGAAGCAATGCTTCGCTGGGCTCTTCCGACGCCGTTGGAGCACGAGGTCAGCAGGCTCGAGGCGTCGGGATCGAGAGTGGTACGGATCGAGCCTGGAGTGAGACGCGAGGACGGCCATGGGACTGAGGGCCATGGCAGAGGACCGAAGCGATCGTGTGATCCGGGCTGCGTACACGGAGGTGGCTCGCTCCAGGTTGGACATCCCGCAGGTGCAGCGAAACGCCGCTGATCGCAGCACTTGAGAAAGGGGGGCTCTTGTGAGCGTCGACAGGATGAGCCCACAGGACGCATTGTTCCTGCATGTCGAAGACCACGTGAGCCACATGCACATAGCGTCGGTCGCGATCTTCGAAGGCCCGCCGCCGCAGTTCGAAGAGGTGGTCGCAATGATCAACGCAAAGCTTGCGCTGGTCACCCGTTACCGGCAGGTGGTCAGGTTCGTCCCGTTCGACATCGGGCGGCCCGTCTGGGTGGACGATCCTCATTTCAACATCGACTACCACGTAAGGCACACCGCCCTACCTGCGCCGGGCGGTGAAGACGGAGCTGCGCAAGCTCGTAGGCCGGGTGATGTCCCAACAGCTCGACCGTTCGAAGCCTCTCTGGGAGATCTGGGTCGTCGAGGGACTCGAAGAGGGCAACTGGGCGATGCTCTCCAAGACCCACCACGCCATGGTGGACGGAGTTGCGGGGACCGATCTGCTGGCGGTGATCATGGACGTAACGCCTGAGCCCGCGGCATACGAGTGCGTGCGCTTGGAGAGCCGAAGCCCGCGCCGAACGGTGCACAACTCGTCGCTCAGGCGGCGTTCGACCTGGCGCGGAGCCCGTACGAACAGGTGAGGGCACTGCGTGCGAGCACCCGCGCCGCCCGTGGCGCTCTCAGAAACGCTCGGCAGGTCGCGACCGGCCTGACCGCACTGATGGGAATCGTCCGGCCGACTCCGCCATCGAGCCTGAACGGCCCGATCGGGCCTCATCGCCGCTACTCGTGGGCGTCGACGACCGTCGACGAGATCAAAGCCATCCGCAAGGATCTCGGGCGGAACGTTCAACGATGTCGTCCTTGCGGCGATAACCAACGGCTTTCGCGAGCTCCTGCTGGCACGGGGCGAGCCGGTCGACCGGGTGGTCCGCTCCCTTGTCCCTGTCTCGGTTCGCCCACGTGACTCGAGTGGCCGTGCGGTCGGCGACGGGACCCTGAAGAACAGGGTGTCTGCGATGTTCGCCGAGCTTCCGATTCACATCGAGGACCCGATCGTCCGGCTGCGGGAGGTAACCGCGCAGATGGAGGGACTGAAGGAATCCCACGAGGCACTCGCCGGGGAGGCACTCACATCCATGTCGGGGTTCGCTCCCCCGATGCTGCTGTCGCTCGGGATGCGTCTGGCCACACGGATGGCTCAACGAAATGTGAACACCGTGACGACCAATGTCCCCGGGCCGCAATTCCCCTCTACGTCGTCGGACGCCGAATGATAAAGGCGTTCCCATACGTCCCGCTCGCCGGGCAGGTTCGGATCGGTATCGCAATATTCTCATACGACGGCCAAGTCAATTTCGGCATCACAGGCGACTACGATTCCACCCATGATCTCGATGTGCTCTCACGCGGGATCGAAGACGGAATGGCTCAGCTGACCAAGGCGATCGACTGAGTGCCCCTGAGCTTGCGGAGTAGCTCGTTCGTCGCTGCGGCGTCCTTCGGTACTCCCAAGTGGTAACCCTGTGCCAGCCGGCAACCGAATCGGCGAAGATGCTCCACCTGCGTGGCGTTCTCGACCCCTTCGGCTACGGGGGTGTGACCCAATGTCTGGGCAAGCTGGACGATTGCGGGCGTCAAGCCGACCTCGCCCGCTGCTCGGTCATGGCGCTGACGAAAGTCCTGTCGATCTTGAAGATGTCGATCGGGAAGTCGTTCGAGATGCGAGAGCGAGGAGTAGCCCGTACCGAAATCATCGAGGGCGATGCGGATGCCGAGCGACCTGCAGAGTCTTGAGGATTTCGCGCCGCCACCTCGGTGTCCCGCATCACACCGCTCTCGGTGATCTCGAGGATCAGGCTCGAAGGATCGAGGCTCACCTTCCCGAGCAGGAACGCGACGTCATCGGTCAGATTCAGGTCGACGAGGCGGCGAGACGACACGTTGACACTTATCGCCAGGTCGCCGTCCGTGGTCGCGGCTGCCAACCACGGGCGCGTGAGCAGGCTTCGGCGATGACCAAAGCGTCGATCTTCGTGATGAGGTCGGACTCTTCCGCAAACGGGATGAACGATACGGGAGCAAGCAACCCACGCGTCGGGTGTCTCCATCGGGCAAGCGCCTCGAATCCGACAATGTCATCGGTGTACAGGTCGACGATCGGCTGGTAGTGGACCACTAACTCGTGCCCCTTCAGCGCCTGGTTGAGGTGGGCCTCGACTTCGAGGCGAGCCACAGCGGTAGCGTGCATCTCGCTACTGGAACTCCTCGAACCGGTTCTTGCCTCGTTCTTTGGCCGTGTACATCGCGAGGTCGGCGTTCCGGAGTAGCTGGTCGCTCGTAATTCCGGGCGTGTCGAAGGTGATCCCGATGCTGACGGTCGCCGACACCTCCTTCCCCGCGACGGCCAAGGGTGCCGCAGGGCCGCCAGGATCCGCTCTGCAAGGGTTATGGCGTCGCCGTGATCCCCGATGTCCTCGACGAGAACGGCGAATTCGTCGCCGCCCAGACGAGCTGCGGTGTCAACCTTTCGGAGACAACCGATAAGGATCTCGGCGACCCTTCTCAGCATCTCGTCACCCGCCGCGTGCCCGAGACTGTCGTTGACGGTCTTGAAGTTGTCCAAATCGATGAACAGCACAGCCAGATGCGCCCTGGTGCGCTCGATACGTGCGGCCGCATGCTGAAGGCGGTCCTGGAAGAGCGCCTTGTTCGCAAGCCCGGTGAGCGAGTCGTGAAAGGCCTGGTAAGAGAGCTCTTGCTCGAGCCTCTTGCGATCGGTGACGTCGCGGAAGCTCCATACCCGCCCGACGATCGTGCCTTCGACCCGTTGAGGTCTGGAGTGCCTCTCGAAGACACGCCCGTCTTTGAACTCGATGATGTCGTCACTCTCCGACTCGGGTTGGGAGTAGAGCTCCTCGACCTTGGCGATGAACGCCTCAGGCTTCTCCATCTGATCGAGCACGAACGCGATCACTGCGGAGTCGTCTCCGACTTCGAGCAGAGATTCGGGGATCCGCCACATCTCGGAGAATCGGCGATTGAAGCTCGTGATCCGCCCGTTCCCGTCGACGACCAGAATGCCGTCGGCAGTCGAGTCCAGGGTCGCCGTGAGCAGGGACAGGGCCTGGCGAAGCCGTTGCTCCGCAATCGAACGGTCGGTGATGTCGTGCGCGGAGATGACGAATCCGCCCACAGTGGGATCATCGATCAGGTTCACTATGGTGAGCTCGAACGGGACCGGCTCATTGCCACTGTGACGCAGAAGGCCGAGCTCGACCGTGACCGGACTCGCTGCGGACGCTCCGAACCTCGCACGTTCGAGCGAAGACTCGAGTGCACCGCGGTCGGACTCTTGCACAAGGTCGCCGAGCGGCCTTTGCTCGACGAGCTCCGGGTCGTGACCAAGCACGCGAGTGAGCGCTCCTGAAACCGACTCGACGCGTCCTTCGGGAGAGACGAGCATCGTGACCGCCGCAGAGTTCTGGACGATCGACCGGAAGCGCGCCTCCTCGCCGTGAGCGAGCTCGAAGCGTCGCCTGTCGGTGACGTCGCGCACGCACAGCAGGATGGCCCCGTCTTCGAACCAGGGGACCGGGGCTCCTACGACCTCGACGAGCCGCCACCCGACCGAGGTGCTGACTCGAACCTCGATCGCGGTGCCCACTTCTTTCTCCTGGACGCTCACCAACGACCGCAGCACCAGTTCGAGATCCTCGGGGTGCACGAGATCCAGACCGGATATGCCTTTCGAGTCCTCGAGCGACCGGTTGAAGAGCCGCTCGGCCGCCCGGTTGGCCCACTGGACGCGGCCCTGCTCGTCGATGACGATGACGGTGTCGGGCAGCTCCCCGAGCAACCGGGTGTCGATCGGGTCGTCGAAGTCGCGTCGGTGGCGAGCGGCTTGCGGCCAGCCGCGTTCGGACATGGATGAATCATCGTCTCAGTCGAGTTGCACCTTGACCCTGGATCACGACAACGAGGCCGCTCAGCTGGACTTTTGGCTCAGGGTGCACATTCGGCGAACGGGACGGGATTGCATCAACACACCGCAAACTCCGACGCTCAATGTGGGCATATTCGCCGCTCAAAGTGAAATCACGGCAGTCGATGGCTATTGTTCGCTCTCCGGGGGGAGGCAGAAAATTGAGCATCGACCCGTACATCATCATCGGCAGCGCCGTCGTGGGGTTCCTCGTGGGCATGACGGGCGCCGGCGGCGGGGCGCTGATGACGCCGATGCTGATCTTGCTGTTCGGGGTCAAGCCCTCCACCGCGATCTCGAGCGATCTGGTCGCAGCCGTCGTGATGCGACCCGTCGGTGCCGCCGTCCATCTGCGCAAGGGGACGGTGAACCTCCAGCTCGTGGGCTGGATGGTGCTCGGGTCAGTGCCGATGGCCTTCCTCGGCTCTTACCTTCTTCATATCCTCAGCCACGCGGCGGCCGATCAGAACAACATCGAGAAGGCTCTCGGCGCTGCTCTGCTGGTAGGAGCGGCGGCGATGGTAATCCGCTTCGCCCTCGACCGGCATCAGGGCAACACCCGCCAGGGGGTGGTCCACGACCTGTCGACGCGTCCGGTCCTGACGGTGCTCATCGGGATGGTGGGTGGACTCATCGTCGGCATGACTTCGGTGGGCTCGGGCTCGCTGATGATCGTTCTGCTCCTGTTCGTCTACCCGATGCTCGGCGCCAATCAACTCGTCGGAACCGATCTCGCACAAGCCGTACCTCTGACACTCGCTGCTGCGCTCGGTGCACTGACGTTCGGGCACGTCGAGCTGCCGGTGACCACGTCGATCGTGATCGGCAGTGTGCCGGCCGTCCTGGTGGGATCGTTCCTGTCGTCGCGCGCTCCCGACCGTTACATCCGCCCCGCGATCACCTTCGTGATATTCGCATCAGGCCTGAAGTACGTCGGGCTCGGGACGACAGCCCTCGGTTGGGTCATGTGCGCGACGCTGCTCGTAATCGGTGCGTCCTGGCTCGCAATCGCCGCGCCCTGGTCGCGCACATACAAGATGGGCGACGAGCAGTCGGCCACCCCGGAGCCCGTGCTCGAGTCGAAGGGCCCCGACTAGCCAGCTAGGTCACCAGAAGCGCTTCTGATCGGGAATCGTCTCGAGGTCCGCCAAAACGATCCTGCGGTCTTCGTCTTGCTCGATCGCCTCCGTGGCTTCGAGAGCTCGCTCGGTCATGGCCCGAGCCTCCTCGGTCTCTCCCGCTATTGCGTGTGCCCGGGCGAGCGCCTCGTAGGCGAACGCGATGTCCCAATCCGCGATCCCGTTGGCCACGCACAGGTCCAAGACCCGCTCGGCGTGATAGCGGCACGGCTCGGGACGGCGCAGGACCGCGTACACCCTCGAGACCTGCCACTCACCTCGTGCGACGTTCTCGGGCTGCCCGACCTGGCCCCAGTGGAAACGAGACGCATGGGCCATGTGGATCATGAGGTCGTCCTCATCGGTCGTGCGACCCTGGCGTTCCATCAGATCCCAGACCGAGTTGAAGTAACGGATGGCGAGGTCGCGCTCATCTCGAACCGAGAGCAGATCCCCGCCCGGCGGGTCGTTGGTCATGATTCTCGCCAATCCGTATGGAGTTTTCTGCCGGTCTTCGGGTCGCAACCGTCTCTTATTGCTGCCACGTAGCGGTGCCAGCCGGCAAGCAAAAGGACGATGAACAAGAGATACGGCACCTCGATCAGGAACCCCCCGACAGAGGGACCCGACGTCGAGAGGCCGCCGACAACGAAAGTGATAAGAACGCCGATCACGGCGACGTAAAGGAATCGACGCCGTGCCTGGAGCAAGAGATTGAGGCCAAGGAAGACAAGGGCAGTAGCAATGCCGCCGAAGTTGGGGCCGGGATTCTTCGGACCACCGTGTGTGAAGATCGAACCGTACAAGTCAATGACCGCGAACCCGACGAGGAGCCATGTCACGAGGCGGACAGGTTGCGGCATACCTCGATGGGCACTCCTGAAAAACAAGCGCGCACGCACTCGAACGGCGTGAGCCATCAGGTGGATCAAGTCGGTGGTCGATGGCTCACGACCCTCGGATGCACCGTCGAGCAGCGTTGCCAGGACTTCGTCGCCATGGGCCGAGCGGTACGCCTTCGGATAGAGGCGCAACCACCTTCGATAACGTCGCTGAAGGTCTTTCACGCGTGTCCTCCCGCAAGTCGAAGCCGACGAAGTGCTTCTTTGGACACCGCCATGCGCCGACGTGACTCCGCCTGGAGTGTCACACTCCCCGCTTCAGTCAGCCGGTAATAGCGGCGCAACCTTCCATCGACGACCTCCTCGCTCGCCACCTCGATCAGCCCCTCGTCCGTGAGGCGGTCGAATGCCGTATAGAGCGTTCCGGCTCTGAGTCTGCTCCTAGCGGCTGACAGGCGTTCGACTTCCAGAATGACCCCGTAACCATGCAGTGGACCACCCGCCAGGGCGGTCAGGACTAGGAACGTCGGCTCGCGCAACTCCGAGGCCACACCCCGGTTATATGCCGACTATCGGTATATGTCAAGGTGAGTGTCAGAGGGGCGACCACCGAGTCACGTGAACCGAGGAGCCCCCCACTGCAGGAGCATGCCGCCCCTTATAGTGCTTTCATGCCCTTGGACGGAGAGTACGAACCGAGCCCTGCCGAGTGGGTGAGGGACCAGGTAGCCGAATACGAGAGCTCAAAGGGACAGAAGGCGAACACCCTGAGAGAAACCGGTCTGCCGATCATCATCGTGACGACCCGCGGAAACAGGAGCGGACGGTTGCGCAAGACCCCGGTGATGAGGGTGGAGCACGACGGCGAGTACGCGCTTGTCGCGTCCAAGGGAGGGGCTCCCACGAACCCCGTGTGGTACTACAACCTCGTTGCCGACCCGACTGCTGTGGTCATCCAGGACGGGCCGGATCCGTTCGACGCCGTCGTCCGGCAGGTGACCGGAGAGGAGAGAGCGACCTGGTGGGCACGCGCGGTCGCTGCATACCCGCCTTACGCGGACTACCAGGTAGCGACAACCCGCGAGATCCCCGTGTTCGTGGCGTCGCGGCGCCGGCCGTAGGGCGATCCATCGAACATGTCTCCCGGATCCGGACCCCGTCGGGTGGTCATCCTGGCCCCCATGCCCCTCGAGATGAGTGCCATCGTGAGCGCCTTCGGGCTCAGCCCGGCGAGCGACACCGACGGATCGCCCTTCACGGGCCGAGTGGGCAACTCTGAGGTCACGGCGATCCACATAGGGATGGGTCCGTCTCTCACCAGGGTGGCGACGTCCAGATTGTTCTCAGACCGGCTCCCAGATCGTGCCTCCGTCGACCACGTGATGGTCGCAGGGATATGCGGCGGCCTCGACCCCGCTCTTGCGGTCGGCACCCTCATCAATCCCGAGATCGTCATCGACTTCGCAAGTGGCGCGGCGTATACGCACACACCACCCGGCGGCGGACCGCAGGCCGGCAAGCTCGTGACCACCGAACGTGCCACTCTCGACATCGGCCAGAGCAGGCGGTTCTTCGAGGACGGTTGCGTAGGCGTCGACATGGAAACATCTGCCGTCGCCGAGGTCTGCGGGGAACACGGTTGTGGATGGTCGGTATACCGCTGCATCGGCGACCGGTACTTCGACGGACTGCTCGACCAACGGATCGTGGATGCTACGAACCCGGATGGTTCGGGGAACCCGGCGGAGATCAGAAGGCTCATCGCGGCCGAGCCGGAGTTGGGCGCCAAGCTGGAGCAACTGAGCCGCGATACCGCTCTCGCAGCTCGTCTGGCGGCCGAGGCGGCGGTCCGCGGGTGTATCGCTCTCGACGACTGAAGAGTAGAGAATGATCGTCCATTCGCGCCTCGAGAGCTCACACCTCGAAGACAATCTGTTGGGAGACCCGAGCGAGCGAGACCTCTTCGTCTATCTGCCGCCCGGGTACGAGGACTCAGCCCGCTCGTACCCGACCGCCTACCTGCTGCATGCCTTCGGTCAGGACGCCGAGCGGTTGGTGCACCCTCCGACGGACAGGCAACGGTGGATCCCGCCGCTCGAGGACGTCTTGGACCCTGTCTTCGGCCGAATGGGCACCCCTGCGGCAATCGTCGTCGTCCCCGATGGCTGGACCCGGTACGGCTGCAGCCAATGGGTCGACTCCCCCGTGTGCGGCAGCTTCGAGCAGTACCTGATACGCGACGTCGTGGCGAGAATCGACAACCGGTACCGGACCATCTCGAATGCACGGAGCCGTGGCGTGTTCGGCTTCTCCTCGGGGGGAATGGGGGCGTGGAACCTCGCATCGCGAAATCCCGAAGTATTCGGCGCGATCGCAATGATCTCGGGTGACTCCTTCCTCGACATGACACACAAGACGATGGTGTACGACTACATGAGCAGTATCTGGCCGGAGGCGCCGAACGGTCCGGTGGACGACGACGAGCTTTCCCGCATCGTGTACGCCTGCGCCGCCTGCTACTCACCAAACGTCGACAACCCGCCGTTCTACGTGGACTTGCCTATCGAGTATCCGAGCGGGGAGTTGATCCACGAGGTGTGGGACCGCTGGCTCGAATTCGATCCTGTGGTGAATTGCCACGGACGTCTCGAGAATCTCCGCAAGCTTTCAGGCATCCTGCTGGATGTAGGCACCAACGACGACATCCGCCTGCAATGGGGACACAGGTTGCTCAGCCATCGCCTGCGCGAGGCAGGCATCGCTCACGAGGCCACGGAACACGCAGGCACCCACGGCGGCCGTTCACGCGAGCGCTTTCAGGTAGCCCTGCAGTGGCTCTTGCAGGTGCTGGAGACCGACTGACCCAGCCGCGCCGATTGACTCCCGACTCACGTCAGCGCGTAGGGATGGGCCCTGTGAGCCTTCGAGAAGCGCATGTGGAGCGAGATCGCTCCACTGGCCAGTGCCGCGTAGAAGCACCACAACGATGCGAACCCGTCTGCAGTGAGCCTGGCCAGGATCACGACGACGACAAGGTTCGCGACGCCGAATATCACTATGTCCTTGTAGCCCGAGAAGAGCAACGACCCGCAGGTCGCGACAACGTAAAGGCCGATGATCACCAAACCGTGCCGGAGACTGATGCTGTAGGCAAGGTGATAGGTACCGAGCCTGACGGTGACCGGACCTCGCAGCATCGCCACGAAAAGTATGCAGGCGACAACCAACCCCAACGCGGCGAACGGGGCGATGACCCATCGACGACGCGCCGTGGGCTCGAGAACCAAGATCGCCGCCGGCACGAGGAACGGGACCACGACCAGAGCGATCACCAGGTATATCCACATTGCAACCGTCCCGGCCGAGTGCGGAATATGACCTTGGAGGCTCCACCACACGAGCGCCTCGTCGATCTGGTGAACTCCGAGCAGAAGAGGTGTTGCCGCGAACAGGAGCAGGTTGTTGCGCCCCCGCAGGTGACGACAGGCGTCGATACCGATGGCGCTCACAACGATACCGCCGGCTAGGTCACCTTCCGGGGAGAAGCACATGCGACAATATATGCCCGAATCATTGACTTTATCGATTCGACATGACGGGCCCACCAACGCCGACCGGCTCGCATGTTCGTCTATCAGCACGGATGGAGGTGGTGGTCTGTCGACGGCAAGGCTCGCAATTTGAGCCGAGGTGGGCCAACGGACTTTGGTTGCGAAGCCTGCTAATTCCAGCAGTCGAATCAGGCGTGCTGCCGGGTCGACCTGACGTGGAAGCACGCCATGTCGGGCCGAGGCCGGAGCAGTGTGGTGGAAGTTGTGCCAGCTCTCTCCGAACGACACGACCGCAAGCGAGCCCACGTTGGTGCTGCGGTCATTCGTATCGAATGGTCTCTTGCCCCAGAGATGGCAGACGGAGTTGATGCTCCACGTGACATGGTGCAGCAACAGCATCCGAACGAGACCGGCCCATAAGAACGCACCCAGCGCTCCTGCCAGAGTCCCGAAAATGAGCCAACCGACTACGAACGGAATGGCAAGCGAGCTGACGGCCAGGACCGGGAAGAGCCTGTCGACAACGACGAGGCTCCTGTCGCGGAGCAGGTCGGGGGCGAACCGCTTGGTGTCCGTCGGGTCGTCTGCGAACAACCAACCGACATGCGCCCACACGAACCCTCTCAGGGTTCCCGGGTCCCTCTCCGTAGCGATGCGGGGAATGCGGATCACCGGGTTGATCGCTGAACATGTGATGGCGGCGATGGATGGCGACCCAGCTGATCAATGAACCCTCGAGTGCCATCGACCCCGCAACAGCGAGGATCACCTTCAGCACCGGATTCGCCTTGAAGCTGTGGTGGGCGAACAGACGATGAAGACCGACCGCGACCCCAAAACCCGTGAACAGGTACAAGCAGGGCGCAAGGACCCAGTCCCCCACGGGAATGTGGTTACCCCATCCGAGCAGCGGGACCATTGCGAGCGCAATCAGCGGCCCGAACACAAGAAGGGCAGTAACGACCATTCCGAGAGTTGCCCCTGTGGCGGGCGAGACGGCGGGCGAGGCAACCGGCGCCACAGGGCGCCGTTCGGCATCGATGACGGCACCCGGCACGTCCAACGCGCTTCCAGGCATGGTGTCCCTTCTCTTCACTCCCGCTCACCGCGACCCCGCCGTGCGGTCAGGAGACAAATGGGTCACCGAAGTCTGGGGCGACGGATTCCAGTTTACAACAACGAGCGTGACCCGGAGCCTCGGGACAAGCCCAACTCCGTAATCCTTACCGAGGACCTGCCGTGCCCACCGGGCGTCAGCCCCTGAGAGAGGCCAAAGAGCGTTCTATGAGGCTTGCCCTCGCCTGCCTGTCGAGCCATTCGTTGGATCGAACCAGTTGTTTCTCATCAGGCACATGCCGGTCGCCACGCGGGCTGTCGGTGAGAGTTCCACAGCGGCGGCAGACTGCCATGCGTCCGTTCGTCTCAGGAGCATGGTGTTCGTCGAGCCGGGAACCTAGATCCGAAGCTTCAGCTGAGATCATGTCGCCTCCTCGCCCCGCGTGTGGTCACGCTTGCCGCGGAGCAGGATGGACGCAGTCCCCTCGAGATGAGCGAATCCGCCCTCCACATGAATCCTACTGCCCCACGGTGCTCCCGGGTGACGAAGGCCGTAAGCCGTCCTGATCCCGATCCGGACATCAACGCGGAAGTGGACCCCGAGAAGCTATCCGGTGAGCAGATGGCGGGCGCCGGCGTCGACCGACGGATCCCGGAGCTTCGACAGTGCACGACTCTCGATCTGGCGGATTCGCTCACGCGAGACGTTCAGGCGTTCGCCGATCTGCTCCAGGGTCCTCGGCCCGTCGCGACCCAAGCCGAAACGGAGGCGCAGGATCTCTCCCTCGCGAGACGTGAGCGGGGCCAGCAGCCGGTCTATCTCGCCCGGGAGCAACGACATGGCCACCTCGTCGAACGGCAAGGGCGCATCGGGGTCTTCCACCAGGTCGCCAAGCTCAGCGGCACCATCGTCGACCAGAGGATGGGAAAGGGACATGGGCTCTGAGCGGTACGTCATCATCTCGACGATCTTCTCGCGCGGCAGACCGGCCTCGACCCCGATCTCGGCCATGGTCGGTTGGCGATGGAGCCTGGATTCGAGAATCGCCTGCGCCTGTTGAACGACTCCAAGCATCTCGGCGACGTTGACGGGCAGACGAATAGTGCGGCCCGTGTTCGTGATCGCGCGGGAGACGGCCTGGCGGATCCACCAGGTCGCGTAAGTGGAGAACTTGAAGCCCTTGCGCCAGTCGAACTTTTCGACGGCATGGATCAGGCCGACGTTGCCCTCTTGGAAGAGATCGAGCAGGGGCACACCCGACGAGCGATACCGTTTGGCAACGAACACGACGAGCCGAAGATTCGACGAGACGAACGTCATGTGGGCGTTGCGTGCACGGATCGCGATCCTGCTAAGCTCCAGCGCCTCTTCCGACGTGCGCTCAGACTGCGTGAGATCCAATGCGGCCGCCTCGCGACCGGCCTCGATGAGTTGGGCCAGCCGGACCTCATCCTCCTTTGTGAGCAACGGATACCGGCCTACTTCTCTGAGATACAGCCTTAAAGAGTCCGTGTGGTCACCGTCGGAATCCCTCGTCACAAATTCACCTTCTGGTCGGAGCCGACCATTTGGTGGCTAATGCGTCGCGGCCGTTTCCAGGCGCGTTTCATCGCGTCCTTTTTGCCTGATTATCTCCAGGAAAGCCGGCGCCGAACATCAAACCTACTTGGGCTCCCACAAGGAAACCCCCAATCATCCCCCGAGAGCGGGGGCGCATTCGCTCGCACTGAGCGAAACTCCAGCGTAGCACTCCGTATGGTGAATCGCGTTTGCGCTGGACTAGCGCCTGGACGCTTTTCGCCCAGCGAGAGCTCGTCAGCCTGGATACCTCTGCTTCGCAGCACTCGCCTCGTCGGCACGGGCATCGGCCAGGTCGCCCGCATTCAGTGAACCGTCGATGAGAGAAGCGGCGACGTCGCTCAGCCGGCGTCGCCGAGCGCGGGAGTAACTGCGAATCAAGTCGAAGGATTGGTCCATCGCGATCTGGAGCCGTTCGGCCACGATCCCTTTTGCCTGCTCTACGACAATGCGCGAGTTCAAGGCCCGTTGGAGCTGACCTGCGAGCTCCACCCCGTGCTGTACGGCACGTGCCTGGAGTATCCCGATGGTGGCTGCGTCGGCCAGCGCCTGAGTGAGGTTCACCTCCTGCGGATTCAATTCGACGAGACTCGCGTTGAAGATGTTCATCGCCCCGATCGTCTCGCTGCGCAACCGGAGCGGCAACGCGTGCACCATCTGGAATCCCGCCGAGCGGGCCTCTGCAGCGAACGTCGGCCAGCGGCCCCTGGCATCGTCCAGGCGCTGGTTGACGTATCGCTCTCCACTTCTGAAGCAGTCCCTGCAAGGACCTTCGTCATTTTGGATCTCGATGAGCTCGAGCACCCGCATCCGCTCGCTCGACGACGCCAAGACCCGTAGCTGACCCTGAGGGTCTGCCAGCGCCAAGCCGACTTCGCTCGATTCGAGCAGCTCAGCGCACCTGTCGACCAGGGTTGACATCAATTCGATGACGTCGAAGTCTGCAACCAGCGTGTCGGCGAGCTCTACAAAAGTTCGGGCCAGCCACTCCTCACGCCCTTCCATCGTCAATCCTCCTGTACCAGGGCCTGACCGACGCCCTTCGGAATCTTCGGGTCAGACCCAGTCTCCATAGCCATTCTCGCGCCGAAGAACACATAGCATCGCCCGGGCGGCCCCGTGGTTGACACGTCACCTGTCATCAAACCTCAGCGTTCCCGCCACGACCTGTTCTGCTATCTCGTCGATAGGCCGCTCATCCGCGAAACGCGTCAGCGCGCAAGCGCACGAGCGCCTCCTCGACGCTGCAATCGAGCTGCGCCGAGACCATCCCTGTTGCCTGGTGGACGACGGCTCGGTAGTCGGAGACGTCGAGAGCGAACGCCAGCGATTCCGAAGTGATCTCGGACTGCAATCCGATCACGAGATGCGTCACAAGATCGGCGACGAGATGTGCGTCGGAAAGATTCTCGAGCGATATGGACCCGGGCATGGCACCGTAAAGGCAGATCACGCCGAGACGGATCGAGCCGACCTGCAGAGGCAGAGCGCACACCGAACCAATTCCCAGCCCCATGGCCGATTCGCTGAACAACGGCCAGCGACCGTCGAGATTCAGGTCCTCGACGAGAACAGTCGTCCCGTCGGCAAAAGCATCGACGCCCGGACCTTGACCCAGGGTGAACTCGAGATCCTGGCCGGCCAACGCGGATGGACCGGCGGCGCCGGCCAATGCCTGACCACTGCCTCGGCTCATCAGAACTACGGAGCAACCGGTTGCCGGCAAAAGCTCGAGCGTGCGACTGCAGAGCGTCGTCAACGTCATCGGCTCGCCGTCGGCATCGGCTGTCAGGACGGCCAAGAAGCGCTTGGTCCGTTCTTCGCTCATTCGGGACCCGTCGCCGATCGCGGCCCGCATCCTGGCGCTCCCAACATTTGTGCGAATCGACGCACCCATTCTCGAGACTCCTCATCTCGCAACACACCTTGATGCGCGACCGGGGTCCGGGGTGACGCCGACGGAACCCTCTGAGGTCCAGGGACAGATTCCGGCATCGCTGATCAACCGCAATACTCGTGCGAGCCTACCACTTTCCGACCTCTGCCCGGGCCTCTGCTGCGGCCTCTCCGGCGAAGGCCAGCGGCTAGAGGACCTGCACCTCGACGATCTCGCGAATGCCCGTGACGGCGAAGTAGCACTCGCAAATAGGACAGATCATGATCGAGCCGTAGGTACGTCCCTGTTTGTCGACACCTTGCTTTCCTTCGACCCTAGGCCCCTCGACGATAAGAGGGCCGTGGGCGTAGGGGCATCGTTCGTCGGCCACATCGTCAGCCTATAAGCGAGACCGCTCGGTGCACGGATCCATCGGGACATCGGCAAGACTCCTCGAGTGGCATTCGGTCAGCAGTCAGGCCCACCCGCGTCGACGAGGCAGGTTCAGCAGTTGCTGGCACTGCTCGCGGATGCCGGCCACACCGGCTTCCGCGACGCCCGCGGTCCCATGGGATTCACACAGCGTCAGGCCGCCGGAAGGTTCACTCGGGACGAGGCGGAGGGGTTCATCGACCTGTTACAGGAGACCCAGTTGCAGGAAACCCAGCCGCCCGACGACACGGGCACTCCCGTGGACGCCACCGAGCGGCTGTCGGCCGAACAGCAACTGATGCGTCGGATGCCTGCCGCCCAACTTGCCGGCGAGCTCAAACGTCGCGGGTGGACCGTAGTAGAGCCCTAGGTCACGCCATGCACCGCAGGGGTCGCCCGCCGTTGTAAGCAATCATGTCGGCGAAGGCCGCTGGAATGTCGATGGGCTCGCCCCACCCCGCCCCTCGGCATTCGGCGAAGGCTCGGTGAAGATTGCCGACCAGTCGCTCGGGATCGAGAAGGCCGCCGAACTCCCCGAGATCGAACTCCCTGGCGGCCTCGAGGGGTGTGAGCCCGGCGGCGACGGCCTGCTCGGCGCCCTGCTGGAGCCAGCGCAGGTAAGCACCGCAGGCGACGACGGTGTCGATGCCCCCGGGAGCACCATGGCCCGGGACGATGACCTCGGGTCCCATCTCCATGATCGTGCTCAGGGCCTCGAGCGATCCGGCCACGGATCCCATGACCACGAACGGCGTGCCGCCGTTGAAGACCAGATCTCCCGCTAAACAGCACCCGGTACTCGGGTATCCATGCGACGACATCGTTGGTCGTGTGGGCCGCGGCGGTGAGGTGGATCAGCTCGATCTTGAGATCGTCGACGTAGAAATCCAACCGGCGGTCGAAGGTCACGAAGGGAGGTGCAAGGGAGAGACTTCCCCACTCCACCGGGTCGAAGACCCCCTCGGTGCGCATGATCCCCGACTTCAGCATCTCCTCCCGGCACTGCTCGTGAGCGATCACCGTGGCGAAGGGCATGAAGCAATTTCCGTTGGTGTGGTCCCCGTGGTGGTGCGTGTTCACCAATGCGGCCGGCACCCGACCCGCGATCTCCTCCACTTTGGAGAGGTAGGCGCGAGTGCGCCGTTCGGTCGAGCACGTGTCAATCGACAGGACCGTGCGCTTTCCCCGGACGAATCCTGTGTTGTTGATCCACCAGCTGCCGTCCGGTTGGACGTAAGCGAATACCCCATCGGCGACCTCGCTCACCCACGGCGGCGCGAGATCGGGATGATCGAGACGGGAGCTCGACATCACGTCGGGGAGACCGGGTAGGGCGCATCCGGCAGGCCCGGCATCGGATTGTCCCACCACAATGTGACCTCGACCCGTCTTCCGATCCGCCAGCCATCGTCAACGTCCACGAGCCGGTCCTCGTAGCGACCACCAACTGTAAAAAGCCATGGCCTTCGGTCAACTTCCAATCGGTTGACGTTGAGGAAGCTCGATCTGGCATGAACTCCATCGCGCCGGCGCTCGAACTCGCGATTCACGACGAGATGCTGTGTCACCTGAAATATGGGCAGCACCGATGCGAGCCATTGCCGAACCTGCGGATAGCTGCCTTCGACACCACCTGCCGACCGGTAGTCGAGGTGCGCATCGGCGGTGAAGACGGTGTCGAGTAGCTCCCAGTCGAGGCTGTCTATTGCCGTGGCATAGCGAGTAAGCAGGTCTTCCATCTCAAGACGATCCGCCATCGTGATGTCTTCGCCGCGCACGACGACGAGATTACTTCGATTGCCCGTTGCTCTCTGACCCGATCTGTTGGCCTACATTCACCGCATGGAAAGCACTCAGAGCCGCGACGGCGGCGACGGGTCCCACTCCCTTGCCCTCGCGACGCTTCTCTTCGTCCTCTTCCTCACCTTCCTCGACAACACGATTGTCACCGTCGTTCTCGCGAACGTGCAGAGCGAGCTGCACGCTTCGGTCAGCCAGCTGCAATGGGTCGTGAACGGCTATGCCCTGACGTTCGCCGGCCTGATGCTGAGCTTCGGCACCATCGGCGACCTCCTAGGACGCAAGAAGGTGATGCTGACCGGCGTCGCCGTCTTTTGCGCAGGGTCGGTGATCGCGGCAGTGGCCCCCAGCACCGACGTCCTGATCGCCGGGAGGGTGGTCATGGGCATCGGAGCTGCCGCGTCCGAACCCGGCACCCTCTCGATGATCCGGCACCTCTACCCCGCAAGAGCACAAAGGGCGCGCTCTTTAGGCATCTGGGTGGCCGTTTCCAGTCTCGGGTTGGCCCTTGGCCCGCTGATCGGCGGCCTGTTGGTTTACGGCTGGTCGTGGCGCGCCATCTTCTGGTTCAACGTCCTGTTCGGTCTGCTCGCCTTCACGAGTGCGGTCATCGTGCTCCCGGAGAGCTCTGATCCGGTCCGAGCTCGATTCGACTTCGGAGGGTTCTTCCTGGGTGCAGTGTCGCTAGGTTCGCTCACGTTCGGCATCATCTTGGGCGAGACGGCCGGTTACCTGACCTGGTGGATCGATCTGCTCTTCTTCTTCGCCCTGATCTCAGTCATCAGCTTTGTCGTAGCCGAGCTGCACGCGAAGAACCCCGTTTTGAATGTCCGCTATTTCAAGAAAGCCGCCTTTGCCGGATCGAACGTCATAGCGTTCACCGCCTACTTCGGGACCTTCGCGATCTTCTTCATGGTCGCTCTCTACCTCCAAGTGGTGGCATCGATCTCGCCGTTGGGACTCGCTTTGAATTTCGTCCCCCTCGCGGTCGGGATGGTGGCTGCCTCACTCCTCACCGGTCGCTGGGTGGCGGCATGGGGCCCCCGCATCCCCATGGCCACCGGCTGCCTGATTGCGGGGGTGGGGATCCTGCTCACGAACGCCAACATCTCTCCCCATGCAGGCATAGGTCAGATCGGATGGACGATGTTCCTTGCCGGCACCGGAGTGGGGATGGCGATGGTGCCGGTGACATCGGCCGCCCTCGGCTCGGTTCCCCCCGAGCATTCGGGCATGGCTGCTTCCACGACCAATACGTTCCGCGAGCTGGGAGCCGTCGTCGGCGTGGCCACACTGGGATCGATCGTCAACGGCCAGTTGACCGTCAACCTGGTACGACGCCTCAGCGCGATAGGCATCCCCAAGCAATTTCAGTCCCTCGTGGTATCGGCGGTAACGACCGGCACCTACCAAGGCGAGGCGAAGGCGGCCACCGCGCAGAACCACGCCATCGCTCACATCGTGAACGAGGTTGTCTCCGCCGCTTACGGAGCCTTCGGACGCGGCCTCACCATCTCGCTCAACATCGCAGGCGCCCTTCTGCTGGCGTCGGCCGTCCTGGCCCTCGCGACCGTATACGGCCGCCGCATCCACCTGGAGCGCGTCAACTCGGACAACGGGCACGTGCTGCACATATCGGTCGAATCCCACCAAGGGGTCGCAGGATGAGCCCGCAGTAGTGGAGAGGATCCCGTGGTGGGGCCTCGTCTCTGCTGCTGCAGCACCGATCGTGCTCGGAGGCGGCCTGGCGCTTGCAGAGGCACTTCAGCCTCCGGGGTACAGCCCGGTACGCGACACGATCAGCGCTCTCGCCGCATACGGGGCTGCGGATCGACTGGTGATGACGTCTGCTCTTGCGGGCCTCGGTTGCTGCCATGTCGTCACTGCCGTGGCATTGCGACCCGCGTGGCGGGCCGGCCGCGTGGTGCTCGCGGCCGGAGGTCTCGCGACGCTCATGGTCGCAGCCTTTCCGCAACCGGCTGCGGGGAACTCCGTGGCACACACCATTGCGGCGACGGTCGCGTTCACAACGCTCGCCCTGTGGCCATCGTTCGCCGCGCGACGCAAATTGTCCCCACCGCTGCTCACGGGCCCTGTGTCGGCCGCCGCGTCAGTGGTCCTTCTCGGCCTCGTAGCGTGGTTCGCGGTCGAGCTCCACGGAGGTCAGCGTGGGCTTGCCGAGCGCGCCGCCGCGGGAGCACAGGCGCTGTGGCCGCTTGCTGTCGTCGTGACGACGCGCCTCGCCAACGCTGGTGTCGCGTCAAGGCGGACTCCTTAAGATGCCGCGTAGGCCAGCAAGCCGTCATTCTGGAGGAGAGGTCATGGAAGTAGCCGTCATCGGTACAGGATTCATCGGCGGAATCTTGGGAAACGCCCTGGCCAGATCGGGCCACACGGTCACGTTCGGTTCGCGCAAGCCCGACACCGACGACGTTGCCGCCGGTTCGGCTGCAACGGTGGCGTCGCTCTCCCAAGCTCTTTCGGCGAGCGATACCATCATTCTCGCTCTGCCGAGCGCCGCAGTGGCAGAGTTCGCTCGAGACCACGGCGGAGAGCTTGACGGCAAGCTCGTCGTAGATGCGACCAACACTATGGGCGCGGCGGTTTCCAATTCGCGGGCGTCTCTTCCCGCCGGAATTCGTTACGCCCGAGCTTTCAACACCCTCGGCGGAGAGAACATGGCCGACCCGCTGTTCGAAGGCGGCCGCGCCGACATGTTCTTCTCAGCATCGCCGGCTGATCGCTCAACCATGGAGACGGTCATCGAGGGGGTCGGTCTGCGGCCCGTGTACGTCGGCGAGGATCAGGAGGATCTGATAGACGCCCTCTTCCGCCTGTGGATCGCTTTGGCAATTGGGCAAGGGCGGGGCCGAAGGCTCGCGTTCAAGCTCCTCGAAGGCTGAGGAGTTGTTCAGATACTGTCCCGTGCGGCGGTGGCAACCCGTCCCTCCGGGTCAATCCGCGTGCTCCACCAACGTGTGGTAGGTGAAGCCGTGGAGATCGATGTCGACCCCCGCCGCCCAGATGTCGGTTGCCGAGTCCGCTGACACTGCAGACAGAATGTTGAGTGCATGGGGCCGAGCCGGGCCCGAGACGCGTCTCCACTCGACCCCGTTCCAGTAGACGATCAAGTCGTCCTTTCCGGATTGTGATCCCACCGACCATGCGTGGCCGCTCGGTAGCACGTCGACGCCGGTCAACAGGTCGTCCCCGGTCGGGCGGGGTGTCGAGTAGATCTTCCAGGTGACACCGTTCCAGTGTTCGGTCAAGTTGTAGGAGGCGGTGCCCTGTGGACCCTGAACCTCGTACTCGCCGACGGCCCAAACATCGTCCGCGGACGCCGCAGAGACGGCGCGGAGGTCGCTGTCGATCCCGAGCTCAGGGATCGTGACGGCGTGCCAGACCTTTCCGTTCCAGTGCAGCACTAGGGACTCGAACTCGAATTCTGACGAGCTCGCCTGGCCCACCGCCCACGCGTCGTTCGCAGACACGGCATGAACGGCAGCCAGATCGTTCCCGTAAGAACCGGTCCCCGAGCTGGGAACGACGTTCCAAGATGATCCGTCGTAATGCTCCGCGAGGGTCTGGCCGGAAGCTTCTCCAACAGCCCAGATGTCACGGGGAGACAGCGCGCTCACCGCGCTCAGCAATCCCGGTCTACGGGCAATGGCGACAACGCTCCAATGCTCTCCGTTCCAGTGCGCCGTCAACGTGTGCGGGTGCTCGTAGTTGAGGCCGTCTGTGTACCCGACGGCCCAGACGTCATCGGGCGAGGCCGATGAGACCGCGAACAGGTAGCTGTTCATCGTGCTGGAGCCGTAGCTGAAAGCGACGCTCCAGTCCGTGCAGTCGGAGTGCTCGATCAGGGCTCGGCTCGTTCCTGCTTCTATGAACCTCCCGACAGCCCAGACATCGAGTGGGCTGACCGCTGCGATCCCGTCCAGCTCGTCGAACGTGCCGGGACTGGGACTGCGCTCGATCTGCCACAGACCGGCTTCTTGCGCGATGGCCGAAGCAGCTGCGCTGCCCGGGGCCAACAAGATGGCAAAGGACAACGCAAAGGCTGCTCTGGCGACAACCGCAGATGTCGACCTCAGGGGACTCATCTCGTGTCTCACGAGGCCCGCTCCCTTCCCCTCCTAGCGGCAACGAAGATCTGTGCAGCAACGCGCCACCCGTCCTCGTCGACGTCGTACGCGCGTGACAATCCGCCCCCGGGCGAATAGAACGAGGATATGTCTCTTTCGATGACTCGTTCTGAGCGCGAGGCCTTCCTCGCAGAAGTCCATGTCGGAGTCCTTAGCGTAAACCGGGTCGGACAGGCTCCGTTGAGCGTGCCGGTCTGGTATGGCTACGAGCCAGCCGGAACGGTCAGCGTGATCACGGGGGAGGAAAGCAAGAAGGGTGTTCTGATCATGGCATGCGGTCGGTTCAGCCTCTGCGCACAAACAGAGACGCCGCCTTACAAGTACGTGAGCGTAGAAGGCCCGGTGGTTGCGTGCGACAAGCCGGTAGACCCTACGGAACGGCTGACGATGGCCCGTCGCTATCTCGGGGATGAGATCGGGTACATGTACATTCAAGCTACAGAACAAGACGCAGAGCGAAGCGCTGTGTTCCGTATGGCACCTGAGTCTTGGCTGACGGCTGACTTCGCCAAGCAATTCGGATGAATGTCGATTCGACGAAGGCCGAATCCTCGAACAACAAAGTGACCGCTCAGCGCTCCCACGGCGCCGGCTCAGCATGACCTGACGCCCATGCTGATGTCAGAGGCAGGGCCGCCGGGACGGCCCTCTCAGCCATCCGGACCGGCCAGGTCTGTTCCATCCATTTGGCTATCACGGCCATCTCCTGACGAAGATCGAGAAGACCGCTGTCGATCTCCACGTCGTAGTTCACTCCCTCGTGCACCGACTCGGCCTGATTGCGGGCGATTCCGGGAAGTCGGCTCCCGCGCCTTGCCTCTCTTTCGGCGGCGACGTGTGGCGCACATCTCAAACCGATCCAGCAGACTTCCAGCCCCGCGAGCACATCGTTCCAACGTCGTTGGTCGACGGAACCTTCGAAGGTCAGATCGTCGATGATCACGTTGACGCCGCTTCGTGCTATTGCCGACACTCCTTTTTGAAAGCCCACATAGAGGAAACGGAATGACTCTCCTCTCGTGATCACGCCGTCGCGAACCATCAGGCCATCAGCGCGACCGATCATCTCGGGGGGCAGTGTCCAGATCATTAGATCGATTCCGAGAAGCAACCACGGAAGCGACAGGGCGGACTGGAGCGCCCGGGCCAGGGTCGTCTTTCCAGCACTGGACCCGCCGTTGACAACGATGATGCGACCAGTTCCGGTGTTTCCTTGCGCCACACGACGACCGTAGCGCTGGGACGACGATCGTGACGAGAGATTTGTCCTGGCCAGGTAGGCGAGGCGACGCCGCGCCGCTCAGATCCGTCTGGTCGGGATTATCGTCTTCGCATGGGTAGGGACGTCGAACGCAAGCGCCTACTCGTTCGACTGGACGAGCGACATCATCTCGCGGTGATCGCGGTCGTAGCCCCTGCAGGGTACGGCAAGAGTGTCCTGATCGAGCAAGCGATCGCCCGGGGCCCGAGCAGGCCGGGAGACCGCGATATCGCCTATTCCTGCGTGCGCGAAGACTCCGAGCCCGGCAGGTTGGCTCGCGCGCTCGTTCAGTCATGCGGAGGAACAGAATGCAGGAATTCAACGGGCAAAGGACCGGCGACCGACCAATCTTGCGATGACGCGAGCTCGGTGGCGGATGCGCTCGAATTGTGCCGAGCTCACGGCAAGCATGTCGCGTTGCTGATCGACGACTTGGACAGGAGTGGATCCGAGGGGGAGCGCCTTCTGCGAGACTTGTCGGGCCATTTGCCCGCAGGCTGTCACCTGGTCGTATCGGGCCGTCGCTTGCCTCGTATAGGCCTTGTCGGTCGTATCGCCGCAGGGACCGCCCTACTGATCGACGCTCAGGATCTTGCATTCCGTCCCGACGAGCTGGCGACATTGGAGGAGTTCTCCCCATCGCATAACCTCGCCAATCGAAAGCTCGCGAGTTGGCCCGCCCTTGCCAGCCTGATGCTCAAAGGTCACGAAGACCTGATCGCGTCGTACATAAGCGAGTCGGTACTTTCAGATTGCGACCAAATCGTCGGCGATGCGCTCGCGGCGATCGCGAGCGTCGACGGGTGCGAAGACGATCTGCTCGAAGCGGTGATCCGCGCCGCGCTGGATGAGCGGGTAGCGGACGGGCCTGGATCGAGCGAATCGCCGACGACCATCGACGTCGTCGCGACCGAGATGAAGCAGCTGCCGCTCGTCGATACCCGCGGCGGCATCTGGCCACATCCGATCTGGTCATCTGTCACGGAAAGGAGGTTGACGCCAGGTCTAAGGGAGCGGATCATCGTGGCCAAAGTAAGGGCGCTGTTGGATGCCGGCCGGACCCACGACGCCGGCCACCAAGCGATCAGGAGCCGGAGCGGCGATGCGTTGTCGCTGGTCGTGCGCTCTGCGCTCTCGTCACAGCCCCCGAGGGCGTCCGTAGCAGACCTCCGCGAATGGGCATCCAGCCCATTGATGTCGAAGAGCGTCACTCACTTGGAATGGTTGCAGTCCGTGGTGGCTCTTCAATTCGGCGATGCGGACGGCACCGGCCGTCGACGCCTCGAGGACGTTCGCCAGGCATTCGAGGAAGCCGGAGACGCAGAAGCGGAAATCTGCGTGCTCTCCCACTTGGGCACGATCGCTCGGGCCAACAGCGACTCGGCCGCGCTCGGAACCCTCCTCGAGCGAGGTGCCGTTCTTGCATCCGGCGGCAATCCGCTGGCAACAGGCCTCGTTGCCCTCGGCCAGGCACTTGCAGCGCAGATGGCAGGCGACCCGAAAGGTGCGATCGCTGTTCTCGACAGGATTCCTCCGGGCTTGATGACCGGAGAGTGGGCGAGCCAAGCGCTGATGATGCGCGGCACCAACCTCCTGTTGGCCGGACGAAGCGAAGACGCCCTCGAGGCGTTGCACAACAGCACCGGAGAGGGTTCGGAGGCGACCCGAAGCATCGCCCACGATCTTCTGTCGACGGCCAAGTGGTACACCGGTGACCTCATCGGCGGGATAGAACATACGGAGATCTCTGAGAAGCTCGCCCTGAGCTCAGGCACTTCACGGGTCGTCTGGCAGCGTCGTGCCTGGAAATCATGTCTTCTCGCTGCCGAGGGCCAGATCGACCGAGCTCGAGACGTCTTGGAGCAGCTGGAAGTCGAATCTGGCGACTCTCAGGACGACGAGACACGAGCGCTCGCCCGTATAGCGGAGATCCTGCTTCTCGCCGAACGAGGCGAGCTGGACAAGGCTCGACGGCTTCTCGAGGTAGCGGAGGTCGCATCGCGGCCCACCCGCTCGTCTGTGTGGAAGACGGCGCTCGATTCAGCGCTTGGCGCGTGCTCGGCTTCACCTCCTCCGCGTGGGATACAGGGGGTTCCCGGCACGATTGCGGCTCTGGCGGCGGGCAAGGCTGCGGCGGATCACCTTGCCGGAGGAGCCCCCGCGCGCAAGATCCATCGTCCCTACCTGCCTGCATGCTGGTGTGAACCGGCTAACACGATCACCATGAATCTGGCCTGCGCGTGCTCAGTGACCAGAAACGGCTCTGCTGTGGAACATCCGGCGTGGGGACGAGCCCGCGTCCGGGAGCTATGTCTCCATCTGGCGCTCGCGGAGAATCAGACGCGCTCACTCGTGGCCGCCGCACTGTGGCCGGATCTGCCGGACAGGGACGCAGGACGTAACCTCCGAGTGACCTTGACACACCTTCTCGATGTTCTCGAACCGGATCGTCGCAAAGCGGCCGGCTCGACTTTCATCGTGGATGTAGACGGGGCGCTGCTCCTGGACAGGACTAGCGACCTCCGTGTCGACCTGTGGGAGTCCGATCGGCACGCCAATGCCGTTCTCACACTGCCGGATCACGAGCGACCCGCACTGCTGGCCCACGCTCGATCCATGCTCGCCATCGCTCATGGTCCGTTGCTCGGTGGCGCCGCGATCGGTGAGTGGGTGGAGCCCCACCGGCGTCGGCGTGACGAGCTGAGGATCAGCGCATCGCTTCGCGCCGGCCGACAAGCGCTCGCGGCCTCGGACTGCCGCCTCGCACAAGCCCTGGGGCTCTCCGCCCTCGATGTCGACCCGTGGTCGGAGCAAGCCCACAGCTTGGTCATCGAATCGCGCATTCGAGGCGGAGACATCGATGCTGCGCGAAGGGCTTTCAAGAGAGCTCTGACGGCTTTCGACGACCTGGGCGTCACCTCCGGCCTTGCAACGAGCGCCTTGGTGTTCCGGCTTGGGCTCTGACTCCCGGTCCAGCCATCGCCGTCATCGAACGGTGTCCGAACTTGCTTCCAATCACAAGACCGCGGACACCCGGACTGTCCCCGGGTGTCCGCGGCCTCGGACCCGCCGCTTTGCCTGCCGCCAAGGCTCGCTCCCATTCTGATTTCAGACTGCTAACTGAGCGCTAACCAGCCGGAGGGCCCCAGGGAGCTCGCGATTCGAAGTTCGCGATGCCCGTGCCAGGGTGGGTCGAACCACGGTTCGGTGCCGCACCGGCATTATCGTTGGCGGCGGTGGCGAGCCGGCCCGTGGCATCGGAGAAATCCCATCTCGGTGCAGATGCTGCGATCACGTGGGTCATAGTCGCCATCGAGTACGCCATCGTCGTCAGCTTGCTGATGGTGGCGGGCGTCGTGCTGGTGCGGACTGTCGTCAACTTCTTCGACCAGTGGAGCTCGTTCCCGGATTCGGTCGTCGGGGCGGTCGACGGCATCTTGGTGGTGATCATCCTCCTCGACATCGCTCACACCGTCTTCGGCCACCTGCGCTCGTGGGCCTTCACGGTCCGGCCCTTCCTCGTCATCGGCATCCTGGCCGGCGTGCGGGACATTCTGAGCGCCTCTGCACACCTGACCCTGAGCGCACACCTGTCCACGTCGAACTTCAAAGAGACCCTCATCGAACTCGCGGTCGGGGTCGGCGTGGTCGCTTTCCTTCTGCTCGGGCTCCTCATCCTCGGCATGAGCGGGCACAGCGACGAGACTGACCTCTAACGAGTTTCCTCCCCGATCGCACCCGGGAACTCACCTCCGAGATGTATCGTTGACCAGGGCGGATTTGGGCTGTCCCAACGGCGCTTCAGGTAACGAAGGCTCGACCCAAGCCACTCCGGGTAACCCCGACGCAATTGCAGATGGCATGTAATCGTGTGACATGGCACATGGCGGAAGGCGTGAGGCGCATGAAGGGAAAATCCCGCAATCTCGGGACAATTGTCGACGGCGACTTCGATCCCTCGTTCCGACGGCGTCGGCGCTCGGTCGGGCTCGCAGCTCGCTCGAGGAGTGCATGGGCCTGCTCAGCGGCGGTCGTGCTCGTGCTGGTGTTGGTCACCACGATCGGGCTGAGCGCCACGCCCGGCTCGTCGGGCCAGCCGAGACGACCGGTGGGCGGCTCGCCCGAGGGACCCGTGGCGAAGACGGCGGCCATGGTCATGCCGACAGGGTCGTCTTACATTCCTGACGCGCCGGTGCTGGTGCCCGAGGGGTGGACCGCGACAGCGAGCTCGCAGACCGCCGGGCACTCAGCGGACGCTGTGCTCAGCGGGGGGCCGACCGCATTCTGGGAGAGCCGGGCCTCGTCCCCCCTCCCCCAGTCCATCACGATCGACATGCGCGGGGCTCAGGAAGTGTCGGCATTGAGCTACGAGCCCCGACATGGCTCGACGCCGGAGGGAGCCGTCGGACGGTTCGAAGTGACCGTAAGCACCGACGGGAAGCATTTCGGGTCACCGATAGCCACAGGGACCTGGCAGAACACCACCGGCGTAAAGACCATCGGCTTCGCTCCGGTCACTGTCCGCTGGGTTCGCCTGACAGCACTCGGCTATGCAGCCAGCTCGGGATCCGTTGTGACCGCATCGTCGCTGACCATGTATGGCACGCCTTCCGAGGAGGCGACGCTGGACTCCTCATCGAAGGCCGCCATCTCGACCAACCCTGGAGTCGTGGGCCAATGGGGCTCGACGATCGGATTTCCGCTCGTCCCAGTCGCTGCCGCGATGCTCCCTGACAATCAGCTCCTTACGTGGTCGGCAGACTCTGACGAGAGCTTCGCGCCCGAGGGGACCGCGAACTACACGCAGACGGCGATCCTGAACCTCAACACCGGAGTGGTCACCCAGGTGGCGGTAAGCAACACGGATCACAACATGTTCTGTCCGGGCGTGGCCATCTTGCCGGACGGGGAGATCATCGTCTCGGGGGGCGACACCGACGATGCGACGAGCATCTACAACCCGGCGACGGACTCGTGGAGCAAGGCGTCTCCGCTCAACATCCCTCGGGGCTACAACGGCATGACGCTTCTTTCCAACGGGCAGGCGTTCACTCTGGGCGGTTCGTGGTCCGGCGGTGTCGGCGGAAAGTACGCCGAGGTGTGGTCGCCGACGTCGGGCTGGCGTGAGCTGACGGGCATCCCCGAGAATTCGATGGTGACTCAGGACTTCTCGAGTGAGGATGACTCCTACGGATGGTTCATCGCCACTTCGAACGGCGAGGTGCTGCAGGCCGGCCCTTCGAGTGAGATGCACTGGATCTCCACTACGGGTGCGGGAAGCATCACCGCGGCAGGCCCACGAGGTAACACCGGCACCGAAACACAAGGCAACGCCACCTACTTCAACACCGACGAGGTGCTCACCTTGGGTGGCGCGGCACACTTCACGGGTTCGACCTCCACGAACGACCCCGCCACGTCCGAGGCCGACGTCATCAACTTCTCGACCGGCACGGCGCAGGTGACCAAGGTGGGCTACATGCACTACCCGAGGATCTACTCCAACAGCGTCGTCCTGCCAACCAGTCAGGTCCTGGTCGTGGGCGGACAGACCAAGGGTTTCGGCTTTCACGACACCAACTCGGTGCTCAACCCCGAGCTCTGGGATCCGACGACCGGCAAGTTCAGCGTGATGGCTCCCGAAGCGGAGCCCCGCAACTACCACTCCGTGGCTGTGCTCCTGCCGAACGGTCAAGTGTTCTCCGGGGGCGGTGGACTGTGCGGGACCAGATGTGGGGCAAACCATGCCGACGGACAGATCTACTCCCCGCCGTACCTGTTCAACCCTGACGGGACCCCCGCCACCCAACCCGTCATAACCTCGGCGCCGACCACCGCACTTGACGGTCAGACCATCACGGTCACGACCGACAGCCCAGTGTCGAGCTTCTCGATGGTCCGGTATGGCGAGTCGACCCACGCCTCCGACGACGATCAGCGCTGCATCCCGTTGTCGATCGTCAGTTCGGACGGGGACACGTACCAGCTGGCCATCCCCTCGGACCCGGGGGTAGCTCTTCCCGGTCCCTACATGCTGTTCGCCATGAACTCTTCCGGCACGCCGAGCGTGTCGACAACCATGATGGTGTCGAACGTCTCCTCGTCGCCGAACAACAGCTACAGCCAGGCAGTGCTGTCGAACGGTCCGGCGATCTACTGGCCCCTCGACGACACATCGGGACCGAACGCAGCGGACGTGAGCGGCAACGAGGAGAGCGGCACTTACAGCTCGACCGGCGTTGCCTATGGTGCGACGAGCCCTGTGGAAGGAGACGGAGGACAGGGCGTCACCCTGGACGGAGTGAGCGGGGAGATCAAGGCCTCACAGCAGACATACGACCCGGCCACCTACACAGAGTCGCTGTGGTTCCAGACAACCACAGACGCGGGTGGCTACCTTATGTCGTTCGCCACCTCCGGCTCTTCCGACCACATGGTCTGGATGAACGACAACGGCCAGATCGCGATCAAGGGCCAGGGCGCGGGTGGTCTGTCCGGCGTCTCGGCCAACGCGTACAACGACGGGAACTGGCATTACGTCGTGGCGGTCGGGAATTCGAGCGGCGTCGATCTCTATGTCGATGGTCAGCTGGTCGCTGAGACCGGCACCTCATCGACGAAGAACAAGTTGGGACATTGGGTCGTCGGCTACGCCTCTTCGACGTCGACCAAGAACGCTCCTTCGAGCGACTACTTCGCCGGCACGATCTCCGACGTCGCGTTCTATGACGTCGACCTGCAAGCCGCACAAGTTCAAACCGAGTTCTCGGCCACCTCCGTGGGCGGCGGTTAGCCGTCCCGGCTCATTTTGCGGTCAGAGTCGACGAGACGAACGGCGAATCACATGACCCAGTTCAGTGGCCTGCTTCGAAAGATCGGGGCCGCCGTCGAGCACGATACGTTGGTCAAGCGCGCGGCTTCTTCATTGGGATTATCTGAGCCGATTCGTGCCTTGCAGTCCAGAGCGCGCCGTGCCAGTGGGGAGCGCGAGCACGAGAATCTTCGCCTTCTCTTGACGTTCCTTCTCCGCTCTGATTCCAACTGCGTCGATGTCGGCGCGTCCTACGGCGTGATCCTGAAGGAAATGATCCGGCTCGCACCAGAGGGGTCACACTTGGCTTTCGAACCTATACCCGACCTTTACAACAGCCTCGTCTCACGATTCCCTGAGGCGGATGTCCGGCAGGTCGCTCTCTCCGATGAGTCCGGAGAGGCGACATTCAATTGGCTTCCCGAGGCTCAGGGTCTCAGCGGACTGACTCGATACAAGTACGCCGTCACCGATAACGGCAAGAAGATCACCGTTCGAACCGGACGCCTCGACGAACAACTACCTCCGGGATATGAGCCTTCACTCATCAAGGTCGACGTCGAAGGCGGGGAATACGCTGTTCTTCGCGGCGGGCAGAGGACCTTGGAAAGGTATAAGCCGGTTCTCGTTGTCGAATACCCGCGGCGCGGCATTCCTGTCCCGGGTATCGGCCGTGAGGACCTATATGACTTCTTGGTATCCGAGATCGGCTACAGGGCGTTCGACCTGCTAGGCCAGGGCCCCCTGAGTCGCTCGGACTTCGAAGTCTCACCTGGGCTGAATTTCGTCTTCCACTTGTAGCTCTAGGACGCTCGCGATGCGGCATTGGCTCCCGTGCCGGGAATAGGCCTCAGTTCCCAAAATCCCAACCCGTGCCTTTCGCGTACTCGCCGAGGACGTTCTTCGCTATGAGGATCCTGTGGACCTCGTCGGGCCCGTCGGCGATTCGCAGGGTGCGCGCTCCGAGGTACATCGCCGCAAGCGGAAGGTCGTTCGAGACGCCCGCGGCCCCCCACACCTGAATGGCCCTGTCGACCACGCGAGAGTACGCGGCCGGCACGAAGACCTTGATCGCAGAGATGTCGGTCCTTGCGCCCTGGAGCCCCTGGTCGATCTTCTCCGCGGCATGCAGCGTCATGAGCCGGGCCGCCTGGATATCGATGTAACTGTCCGCGATGAATCCCTGGATGAACTGTTTGTCCTGGAGCAGGCCGCCGTGGACCTGTCGGGTGCGAGCCCGCTCGACCATCAGGTCGAACGCCCTCCACATCTGCCCGATCGAATTCATGCAGTGGTAGATACGCCCGGCACCGAGGCGGTCCTGGGCCGCCTGGTGTCCCTCGCCGACGTGACCTAAGGCGTTCTCCTTCGGCACCCGCACGTTCTCGTACTTCACCTCGCAATGGTCCGATTCCCGCCGACCCCAGATCCCGATACCGCGGACGATGTTCACGCCGGCGACCTTCGTCGGCACGATGATCTGCACCATCGCATCGTTCTTCGTCAACTCTGCGCCGGCAGCAACCACCCGGCACATCACGATGAAGAAGTCCGCGTCGATACCGTTCGAAGTGAACCACTTGTGGCCGTTTATGACCCAGTCGTCGCCGTCCAGAACAGCGGTGGTGGTGAGCGATCTGGGGTCTGAGCCCGGATTCTGAGGCTCGGTCATCGAGAAACCGGACTCGATCGTCCCGTCGATCAGGGGAAGCAGCCACTGCTGCTTCTGATCCTCGGTGCCGTACTTGGCGAGGATCGACTGGTTGCCGGAGTTCGGCGCCACGACTCCGAAGAGAGATGCAGCTCCGATCGCGTAGGCGAGGACCTCGTTCATGTAGGCGTGTGCCAGGAAATCGAGGCCCATGCCTCCGTATTCCTTCGGGAGGTGTGGGGCCCAGAGCCCGGCCTTCTTCACCTTCTCTTTGATCTGCGCCCGCAGCTCGAGCACCTCTCGGCGATGGTCCATCGACTCGCCCTCCCGGCGCGCCGACCAGAGGCGTTGCTCGTTGGGCAGGATGTCCTCGTTCACGATCTCCGCCGTGCGGCACCGGATGTCGTTGATGCGTTCATCCAGGGTGGGGATGGGCTTACAGTTCATAGTCATCGGGGAAACTGTACGAGATCGCCGGGTCGACAGAGCCCCACCTGCTAGGCGACGCGGCGTCACAATCGAAGTCGGGCTAACCCTCGACGATGAGCGTGAGCGTGGCGCCGGGACTGGACTTCAACCCGAGCGTGTACGTGCCCGGGCTCGTAAAAGAACACATTCCTACCTTTTGGCCGGGAACGAGCTTTATGACCTTGGTCCCACCTTCTTCCACGACCTGGTCCGTCGACGTTCCATTCGAAAGTTTGAACTGCCGAGGCGGCGGTTGCCCGCCACAGTCATCAGTGGAGACGTTCGGAATTTCGAGCCTCTTCGGGCTGAAAACCACACGAGACCCGCTTCCCACCAACTTTGCGAGAGGTACTGCTTGTTGCGTCGCGTCGGTTACAGATGCGCCAGATGAGGCAGCAGTGAGCCCTGTTGCTCCTGGGACCACGACGGCTAGAGCAACTACGAGCCTTCTCAGGCGCAATGACATCTTTCCCCCCCACTTTTAGTTCCGTCCTGCACCTCGGACGAAGTCCCCCGCCCTGTTCGGGCTCGATGACAGGTACATCCGAGTTACTCGAGTGCTGATCGCTACTTGATAGCTTCCCACGTCAGCCCGGAACAATTCGAGTCGACCAGACGCTTGCTACCTTCCGGAAGTGGAAACGTCCGGTCCGCGCGAGCGACTTCGAAATACCGCCGGCCAACGTAACGCCTGCTCGATGTCGCGGGGCGTCAGCGTTCCGACAAGCCGTGCGTCCTCGAACACGAGTGCGCAGTGGCTCGGTACCGACGAGAGTTGACACGAATACGGAGCCAGAGGAGTGGTGAATGTCGTCGACGGTTGAAGTCCTCCCGGAGGGTGGTTCGTTCTTCGAGGCACCCCGCTGGCATGGTGGACGTTGGTGGGTATCGGACTTCTTCCGCCACAGGGTGATCAGTTTCGAACCGGACGGCGGAGACGTCCGAGAGGAGGTCGTCGTGAACGGGCAGCCTTCGGGGCTCGGGTGGGCCCCGGATGGCTCCCTGCTCGTCGTGTCGATGCTGGATAAGCGGCTGCTTCGCCTGGTATCGGGAAGCAGTGCCCTCGAGCCGGTGGCCGATCTCGGCATGATCGCAGGGGGCCCGTGCAACGACATGGTCGTCGATTCCGCCGGACGGGCGTGGGTCGGGAACTTCGGTTTCGACCACTTCAACGCGGGAGAGTTCGCGACTGCGGCTTTGGCACGCGTCGATCCCGACGGGTCCGTGTCGGTCGCCGCCGAAGACCTCTCGTTCCCCAATGGCATGGTCATCACCGGGGACGGGGGAACCTTGCTGGTCGGGGAGACCTTCGCCTCTCGTTACACGGCGTTTCGAATCACCGAGGACGGAACGCTCGTCGATCGTCGGTTGTGGGCCGAGCTACCAGGAGTCTTCCCCGACGGCTGCTCTCTCGATGCTGCGGGACGGCTCTGGGTTGCCGACGCCGTGGGTCGTTGCTGCCTTCTGGTCGAGGAGGGCGGCAACGTCGTCGATTCGGTCCCCACACCGGCCGGACTGCATGCCTTTGCTTGCATGCTCGGCGGACCTGTGGGCTCGACGCTGCTGATGTGCTGTGCGCCGGACTCCGACCCGCACAAGCGAGCGGCCACCATGCAGGCAGTGCTCGCAGTCGCCGAGGTCGACATCGCTAAGGCCGGGCTGCCCTGATCCCCTTCCCGACAACAGGCCCGGGGGCGGCGATGACTTCTCCGGCCCGTGGCCGTCTCATATGCAATAGCGTAGCGACGAATCGAAGGTTGGTGACATGCCCAATATCACTCCGTTCCTGTGGTTCGACGACCAGGCCGAGGAGGCCGTCGATTTCTACCTCTCGATCTTCCCGAACTCCCGGATCACCGATGTGGTCCGTCACGGCGAGGGCGGCCCCGGCCCGGCCGGATCGGTCATGACCATCAATTTCGAGCTCGACGGCAAGCAGTTCTTGGCGCTCAACGGTGGGCCTGCCCACTATGGCTTCGATGAGTCCATATCGTTCGTGATCGACTGCGCCACAGAGTCGGAGGTCGACCACTACTGGGAGACGCTCACGGTTGGTGGTGAGGAGATCGCCTGTGGCTGGTTGAAAGACCGCTTCGGCCTGTGTTGGCAGGTCGTACCTTCCGAGTTGCCCTCGCTGCTCGGTGACCCTGATCCGGAGCGGGCCCGTCGCGCCTTACAGGCAATGATGTCGATGAAGAAGCTCGACGTTCGGGCCATGAAGGAAGCGGCGGACGGGATGGTGCGTGAGTCGGGCTGACAGCTCGTCAGGTTGGCACTATGGACGGCTCACCACTCGACGCCGGTGGAGACACAGAACTCGTTGCCCTCTGGATCTGCCATCGTCACCCAACGAGTTGGCCCGAAGCTCCTGACGTCGTCGTGGAGTCGCCGTGCGCCGAGGGTCTCCAGCCGCTCGACCTCGACCTCGGGGTCCTCGGTGACGATGTCTACATGCATGCGGTTCTTCCCGACCTTCGGCTCGGGTACCCGCTGGAGCAGGAGCGGGGAAATACTCACGTCGTTGGGCACAAGCACCACCAGCGATGGCTCTGAGTAGAGCACGCGGTAGCCAAGCGCCTCGCGCCAGAATCCCATCAGCTGCTGCGGGTCCGAGCAGTCAAGGACCACCTCGAGCGTTGCCTTTCGGCCCATGCTCAGGTTCGATTCACTTGCGGCGGACCGACGTCCCGTTCAGCGCCACAGCCTGTCGGATAAGAGCCTTGAATGCCTTTTCATCGACCTTGTCCCCTTCATGAAAATCGATGCCGCGCCGAACGTTGCCTTCGAGACCCGAGTTGAACAGCCGCGTAGGATCCTTCAGGGAGGCCCCCCTGGCGAAAGTCACCTTGACATGGGTCTTGTAAAGCTCGCCCGTGCAAACGATGCCGTCGCGATACCACGTCGGAACACCGTCTGGATTCGTGGGCTTTATCCACTTCCGTTCCTCGACGATCTCCGGATCCGCCTGCTTGATCAACGTGCGAATCCGCGAGAGTGTCGCGTCGCGCCAATCGTCGGACTTTCTCGTAACCGACTCGCCCTTCGGCGGACTGGTCTTGGTCATGCGGTTGGACCACCTTCGGTTGCTTTCAGGTTGTGGAACATCTCCACTTACGGGGAACACGTTGCGCCGAAGCTCGACGCGGAGCTTTATCTTCCCTGTGTGGCAACAATAGATGCGAGTGCGCAATCAGCCCGACTCTTCTTGGCCGCCTTGAGAGAAGTCGCTCCGGCGTCGATGGCGGCGCCGATGAGCCCGTCGGCCGCGGCCGTGTCGGGCACTTCGCGGATGACGGAATTTATGGACGGCTCTCATGGGTCCTGAAGGAGCCCCAACACGTTGCCATCGGGGTCCGTGACGGTGGCCACTAGTCGGCCGCCACCCACGTCACGGACGGGATCCTTCACGGTGGCACCCGCAGCGGTGACCTCGGCGAGCTTCGCCTCGATGTCCGGCACGTGCCAGTAGGCCACCGGCGAAGTCATGCCCTCCGGACCGCCGCCGGGCACCAGCCCGATGTGCTGGCCTTCGGCGTCGAAGCCGACGTAGTAGGGCGCATCGGCCTGCGGCGCGATCCCGAGCAGGGCGGCGTAGACCGGCTTGGCCTTCGCCAGGTCGGAGACGGGATGCAGCACGGTCTTGATGCCTTGGGTGGACGAGTCGGACATGGTCACTCCTCAATTCGGTTGGGGCCGGTTGTTTGATTTGGTAGTTGGACTCTCGGTTCGAGAGTACTACTATCACGAAGATGAACCGAGATGTCAAGACCCCCCGCCCATACGAGGGAGCCGCCCGCCAGGCGCGCACCCGCCGCACGCGGGCGGCTGTCGTCGAGGCGGCCCGGAGCCTCTTCGTCGAGCGCGGCTATGCCGCTACGACCATCGAGGCGATCAGCGACCGCTCGGATACTCCACAGGCGACGGTATACCGCCTGTTCTCTTCGAAGCTCGGGATCCTGAAAGCCGTGCTCGACGTCTCGGTCGGTGGTGACGACGAGGCGGTTGCAATGGCGGACCGCCCCCAGGTTCATGCGCTCCTGTCCGACAAGGACCCGAAGAAGCAGCTGGCCGACTTTGCCTCGCTGCTTCGCGAGGTGATGGCCCGCGTCGGGCCCGTTCATCGTATCCTCGCCGACGCGGCCAGATCGAACGAAGACGCCGCTTCTCTGCTCGCAGAGATCGCGCGACAACGTCACAAGGGCCAACGCCGTATCGCTCGCGCGCTCGCTCGGTCGGGCGCGCTGCGACCTGGGCTCCGAGAGCGCGATGCCGCCGACATCGTCCACGCCCTCGCCTCGCCCGAGGTGTACGGCTTACTCGTCTTCGACCGGGGCTGGAGCGGTGAGCGGTACAAGGAGTGGTTGAGGTCGATCCTCATCGACCAGCTTCTCCAGTAAGACCACCACTGGCGCCAGCAGCATGCACGCTGAGATCAGAATATGGTGGCACCGCGCGACCCACGACTTGGAGGAATAGTGGCGAAATATCTACTTGAAGTCAGCTACACCCTCGACGGCATCAAAGGTGTGAAATCTGAAGGTGGCTCTGCACGTGTGAAGGCCGCCACAGAGGCAATCGAGGGCCTCGGCGGGAAGATCGACTCTTTCTACTTCGCTTTTGGTGATACCGACGTCTACGTCATCGCCGATTATCCGGACAACGTCTCGGTGGCCGCCGCCGCACTGGCTGTGAGCGCCGGGGGTGGGGCCAGGGTACGAACCGTGGTGCTCCTCACGCCGGCCGAAGTAGATGCGGCCGCCGCAAAGCAGACGACGTACCGGCCGCCGGGTCACTGAGGCTCAGCGCATCACTACGGGACAGCTCAGGTGGAGCCGACGACCACGTCGTAGTTGTTGTCGGTGGCGATGCACAGCTTGGTGCTGGCGCACGACACCGCCACGAGCCAGCGGCCGGGATCGACCTGGTCGATCGTCCACTTGGCGGCACCGCCGGTCGGGTCCTTGGACGTGAGGACGTCGCCGTGGTCGTCGGTGACGACGCAGAACGTCTTGGCTAGACGTCTTGGTTGCGCACGACACTGCGAAGAGATGGTCGGTGCCGTCGATGTTCGTGAACGTCCAGGCGGCGGCGCCATCCGTCGGGTCGGTCAGAGGTGATGATCCCGCCCCGGCTGTCGACGGCGATGCAGAAGGCTGGCGCTGGTGCAGGTGACGGCATCGAGACCGTTGCTGTCGACGCCGGTCGTCACGGTCCAGGCCGAGGCCCCGCCGGTGGGATCGGTGGACGTGAGCACGTCGCCGCGGTAATCGACGCCGACACACAGGGTCAGCGGTCGGGCACGACATCGACGCGATGACTCCCGCCGGGTCGAGGAAGGGGTCGGTGATCCAGCCCGACGCCGGGCCGGTCGGGTCTGTGGAGGTGATGATGCCGCCAGAGCCGTTGGTGGTGACGCACAGAGTCACTGTCGGACACGAGATGCTGGTGAGGCTCTGACCGCCGGAGACGTTGACGTCGGTCCAGGTGGCGGTGGGCTTCGCCGGCTTCGTCGACGTGAGGACGTCACCCTCGCCGTCGGCGGCGACGCACAGCTTGGCCGACGGGCACGAGATGCCCTCGAAGGGATAGAGCTCGCCGTCGTGGACATCGACCGCCCGTGGTGTCCACGACGACGTTCCCCCCGTCGGCTTGGTCGCTGTGATCAGGTTGCCGACGGAGTCGCCGGCAATGCAGAAGGTGGTGGTACGTGACGGCAGTCGATCGTGTTGATCGGGTGCGTGAGCACCAGGCCGGTGAGCGGTGATCCAGGTCGGCGGGTTGTCGGCCGGGTCGGTGGTGGCGGTCAGGTTGCCCGCCGCGTCGCCGCCGGCGCACAGGTCGCTCGGCGCCGCCGCAGCTGAGAGCGGTGACCGGCGCCGAGGTGGCCTGGCTCGACGTCCAGGTTCCCGGAGTGGTTCCGACGTCGGTGGAGACGAACACACGCCCCAAGACGTCGCCGACGGCACACAAGCCTGCAGAGGTGCAGCTCCCCGATTCGAACTGGACCCCGTTACCGCCATTGGTGTCGATCTGGGTCACCGTCCAGCTGCCTGCCGGTGACCGGCGTGCTGGTCGTGAGGACGTCACCGTTCAGGTCGGTAGCCGACGCAAACGTCAGCAGCGGTGCAGCTCATGGAGTTGACGGGGTCGACTGCGTCGACGTTGTCGACGGTCCAGGACTGGCCGGCGGGGTCGGTCGACACCACGACGTTGCCGTTGTCGTCGCCGCCGACACATAACGTGGTCTGCGGGCAGGACATGGAGATGACCGGCCGGCTGTCGACGTGCACGCCCGTCCACGCGGAGGACCCTCCTGTCGGGTTCGTCGACACGTAGATGTCGCCCTGCTCGTCCCCGGCGACGCACAGCGATGTCGACTGGCACGAGATCGAGACGCCAGTCCAGCCAACCGGGGTGATGGTCCAGGTGCCGACGCCGGAGGTGCCGGGGTCGGTAGAAGTGAGGACGTCGCCCTCGGCGTCCACGGCGACGCACAGGTCGGTGCCCGGACACGACACTGCGTCGATGCCGATGGCACCGTCGATATCGGACACCGCCCAGGCGGAGTCCCCGCCGGTCGGCTCCGTCGACGTCAGGACGTCACCGGTGACGGTCACTGCGACGCAGAGGTTCGCGTCGGGGCACGACTCGCCTGAAATCTCGCCCGGGACGCCGTACTGAGGGACCGGCTGCACGGCCGTCACGACCCAGGAAAGGGGTTTGGCCACGATTGCCGAACGCTGAACCGGAAGCGAGGAGGATCGTAGCGAAGGCAACGGCCGCCAGCGCTCCGACCTTGAAGCGTGCGCACCTTGATCACCCTCGGAAACGTACTCCCGGTCAGCGCGGGTGGCGGGGCCGCGAACCTCATGGTCGCAACAACAATGACGAAGCTCGCTCGGCAGCTCCCCGGGCGATGTCTTGTGCGGTGATGCGCTCGATTACGACGGCTTCCGCTGCACGCATCTGTGCGGAACTTCTGTCGCAGCGTCGCGTGAGGACACGGACGGTGACTG
The DNA here is from genome assembly GCA_963801315.1 of uncultured Acidimicrobiales bacterium. GTDB lineage: Bacteria > Actinomycetota > Acidimicrobiia > Acidimicrobiales > CAVXTF01 > CAVXTF01. The sequence goes on from CAWDEI010000007.1 coordinate 1,383,226, forward strand.
TGCCTCAGCTGTCACGGGTCATCGCACAACCGAGGAATGACACCTCCGGCCCGGTGGTAATGATGTGCGCCGTGTCGCGGGGTCGGGTACGAGTGAAGGCGATCGCGATCGCCGGCGTAGTCCTGGGCGGCGGCCTCGTGGCGCTGCGCCTGCGCGCCGCCCGGGGGGGCCGTGGCGTCGTCGTGGGGACCACAAGCGCTGCGCGAAGCGCTGAGGTGGCCCGGCTCGCGACCCGGATCGGAGGAACGTACGCGACGACGCAGGCCCGGCGGGTCTTCGCCTCAGCCGAGCGCCGGACCGAGCTCGACGAGCAATTCCAGATCAAGACAGCCGCCCAGGTCACCGAGGTCCTCGGTTCGATGAAGGGCGTGCTAATGAAGATCGGCCAGCTGGCCAGCTTTCTCGACGACGGTATGCCCGAGAACGTGCGGGTCGCCCTGGCCCAGCTCCAGCACGAATCCCCAACCATGAGCGCGGAGCTGGCGGCCGGCGTGATCGAACGCGACCTCGGCGCCCCGCCGGACCGGCTCTTCGCTGTGTGGGACGAGGTCCCGTTGGCGGCCGCTTCCATAGGCCAGGTCCACCGGGCCATGACCAAAGATGGCCGTGCGGTGGCAGTGAAGGTGCAGTACCCCGGCGTCGACGCGGCGATCCGCGCCGACCTGGCGAACATGGGCACGATGGTCTCGATGATGGGTGTCTTGTTCCCGGCCCTCGAGCCGGGGCCGATCGTCGAAGAGCTCCGCTCCCGCCTCGGGGAGGAGCTCGACTACAGGCACGAAGCCGCTAATCAGCAGATGTTCGCCGACTGGTACCGCGGACATCCGTTCATCTCTGTGCCATCGGTCGTCACCCAGCTGTGCGGCGACCGCGTCATCACATCCGAACTGGCGGAGGGCGTCCGCTTCGACGAGATGGAGACGTGGGAGCAGTCAGAGCGTGACCTGGCCGCCGAGACCCTGTTCCGGTACGTCTTCCGTAGCCTGTACAGGTTCCACGCGTTCAACGGCGACCCTCATCCGGGCAATTACCTCTTCCTGCCCGGCGGGAGGGTGACCTTCCTCGATTATGGCCTGGTGCGGCGTTTCCAGCCGACCGATATCGACCTGCTCCAGGACATGATCCGAACAATGGTCCTGGAGAAGGACCTTGTCGCCTTTCGCGCCGTGATCGAATCGGCAGGTGTGCTTCGTAAGGACGCTCCGCTCTCTGACGAGCAGGTGGCCGAATACGTCGGCCTGTACTACGACTGTGTGCGGGACGACAAAGTGGCCACCTTGACCGCGGAGTACGCCAGTGCCACGGCACGCCGGTTCATGACCGGGCAGGGCGCACTAAGCGACATCATGAAGTGGACGACCTTGCGGCCCGAGTTCGTCATCCTCCAGCGCATCAACCTCGGCCTGTACGCCATATTGGGCCGCTTACAGGCCACTGCGAACTGGCGCCGGATCGCGGAAGAGCTGTGGCCCATGACCGACAAGGGGCCGTCGACCGAGCTCGGCCGGCAGGAGGCCGCGTGGCTGGCCGGCACCTCGATCGGGCACGCCTAGCGGTCTCGTCGTCATACAGCGATGACAACCTTGCCTCGAGCATGACCCCCTCGCCTTCTTGCTTCGATTCACGCACGAGGACTCGTCTGCTGACACCATGTGAGCAATGAGCCAGGACGAGCATCGAGCAACGCCGGGCTGGTTGCTCGACGAAGTGGCGCACGCAGGCCGGGAGAACCTGGATCCCGTCCACGTTTCCCGGTATGACACCAAAGAGGATGCCGGGGCGGCAGGCGAGCTTGCAGTCCTGACGCGGTTCGGACTGTCCGGTAATTCGGTCGTGGTCGACCTCGGGGCGGGAACGGGCCAGTTCGCCCTGGCCGCCGCTCGAGTGTGCGGCCGTGTCGTGGCCGTCGAGGTGTCTCCCGTGATGCGCAAGGCTCTCACCCGCCGCGTCATCCAAGAGGGCGTCGCCAACGTCGATGTGGTCGGGTCTGGCTTCCTTACCTACGAACACAACGGACCGCTGGCGGACTTCGCATACTCCCGTTATGCCCTTCATCATCTGCCCGACTTCTGGAAGGGAATCGCACTGGATCGCGTCCGACGGGTCCTCCGTCCGGGCGGTGTGTTCCGGCTGTGGGACGTCGTCTATTCATTCGAACCCGGGGCTGCGGCTGAGCGAGTCGAGGCCTGGTGTGCCACCGGAGCGAGCGATGCAGACGCTTACTGGACGCGCGACGAGCTCGAGGAACACGTCAGGGAGGAGAATTCAACGTATTCGTGGCTGCTCGAGCCGATGATCCAACGATGCGGATTCCGGATAGAAGAAACCGTCTACTCCGAGGATGGCATGTCCGCCAGATACATCCTCAGATCGATCTGATCGGTCCGTTAGACGTCTTTACGCGCGGTGCAAGTTGTCGGCCATGGCGTCGATCGCGGTGGTGAACTGCTCGCCCATGCTCCCGCCGAAGTGACCGGCGTCGTCGACGACGACAAGGCGGCTGGCAGGCCAGCCCTTGTGCAGCTCCCATGCAGTGTCGAGCGGGCCAGAGACGTCATAGAGACCGTGGATCAGTGTGGCCGGAATGTCAGCGATGCTCGCCATGTTCGCAAGCACCTCGTTGTCAGCCAAGAAGCAGCCGTGTCCCCAGTAGTGCGTGACCAGCCGGGCGAAGACCATCTGCCAGGAGAGCTCGCGAACACTGAGATGCGGCTCGTAGCCGGGCGCGAGGGACATGTGCGTGTCCTCCCACTCGCACCAGCGTCGGGCTGCTTCCTCACGCACGGCCCGCTCTGGGCTGGCGAGAAGCCGGGCGTAAGCGGCAGCCAGATCGCCTCCTCGTTCGGGCGCGGGCACCAGTTCCACGAACCGATCCCACTGGCGGGGAAAGATCCGGCCCATGTCCCGGGTGATCCACTGGGTCTCCCTCAAGCTCCCTGCCGTGACCGCCGCCAGTACCATGCCGAGGACCCGTTCCGGGTGACGCTGGGCGTACACGAAGGCGAGTGTCACGCCCCACGAGCCACCGACGACGACCCATCTGTCGATGCCGAGGTGCGTGCGCAGCTGCTCCATGTCAGCGACTAGATGATCAGTGGTATTCGTCGAGAGGTCTGCCGCGGGGTCACTTGCAAGAGGCCGGCTGCGGCCACACCCTCGCTGGTCGAAGATGACCGCCCTGAAGCGAGAGGGATCGAAATTTCGCCGACTGTTCGGAGAAGCCGGCGCACCCGGACCGCCGTGCAGCCAGACCGCCGGGAGACCATCGGGCGAACCGACAACCTCCCAGTACATCGCATGACCGTCGCCCACGTCGAGGTGGCCCTGTTCGTATGGCTCTATGGGAGCGTGCATACCAGCGATCCTCTCAGACGCCAAGGCGGGCGCGAGACGAATACCACACGCACCAGATCAGAGCCCCTGCGTCATCACCGGCCCACCCTTTACGAGTTCGCCCGCCTTCCACACGTGGGTGACGTTCGTCGGGTCGGCCAATACGGAGACGTCGATGGTGGGATCAGCGCTTAGGGCGATCACATCCGCGTCGTAGCCGGCCTCGAGCAACCCCGACCTGGGTGCTTGCGGCCCAAGTGTCGCCGGTGCACTCGCCGTGGCGGCTTCGATGGCCTCGAGTGGTGACAGCCCGGCCTTGACGAGATAGCCAAGCTCGGCGCCGTTCTGGCCCCAGTGTGCGGGCACCTTGGTTCCCGAACCGGCGATGTCCGTGCCAAGCGCGATGCGCACGCCGCGCTCGTGCGCCAGCGCGATGGCTTCGGCATGCCTTCCGGCCACGTCCTGCAGCTTGCGCTGCGCATAGTCGGGCAGCCCAGCGGCGGCTCCGTAGGCGAGGAACTCTTCGACTATGAGTCTGGTGGGCACGAGAATCGCGTTGCACTCGCGCATGGCGTCAGCAGCCTCGTCGTCGAGGTAAGTCCCATGCTCGATGGTGCGCACGCCGGCGCGCAACGCCGCCATGATCCCCGGCTTGCCGTGACAGTGGGCGGCGACGATGCGCTCGGCGCGTCCTGCCTCCTCGACGATGGCCCGTAGCTCGTCGTCGCCGAATTGCTGATGGACCGGGTGGTCGATCTGGCTCATCACGCCACCCGAGGCACAGATCTTGATTAGCCGGGCGCCGACGCGCAGCTGCAGTCGCACCGCGCGCAAGCAGTCGGGAACACCATCGCACTGGCGGAGGATCCCGATGCGGTCCGCCAGCTCGCAAACCCAGTGCACGGGATACATGTGGAGGTCGGCGTGTCCGCCGGTCGGGCTGAGCACCGCACCCGCCCCGTACACCGTTGGGCCGGCCAGCGAGCCTTCGGCGACTGCCGCTGCCACCCACACGCCGAGGCCACCCACTTCGCGCACGCTCGTAAAGCCCGCGTCGACGGACACGACCGCGTCCCGGGCCACGCGCATGGCCATCACCGCCGGGGGGATCGTCGCCAACTGGGCCAGATCCGGGGAGCGAACCCCCATGAAGTGCGCGTGACAGTCCCATAGACCAGGCATCACGACCGGCACCCGCACCACCGTCGCGCCTCGGGTGTCGGGTGCTCCGGAAGCGGGCCCGGCATACCTAAGGGTGGAACCATCGACGACCACGCATCCCTCGGCCAAAGGTGCACCGCGCCCGGGGACGAGGACGTCTGCATCGATACGGTACACAGGCACGGTCACACTCCTTTCGCAGCCTCGCGACGCTACTGCCTGTATCGTGTCTTCTGCGGGCTAGAGCCATGGCCGGGTCTCGGTGTCCTGGCGGGCTGGATGGCAGGTCCGGCGTAACGTCAAGATGTGCTTGCATCGGCGAGACTTGCTCACCTAGCAACCTCAGACCAGGTGGGTGGAGTCGTCATTGGACTGCTGGCGCTCTTCGCGACGTACCGTACCTGGCACGGAAAGACCATCAACCCCCTGAACACGCCCGAGGCTGAACGTGCGTTGTCGTTCATCTTGGCTGCGTTCCCCGCGCTAACCGCTTGTTGGTGGTCCGCGATGCTGGGCCTCTTCGCTACCGACATCGACCACCCGAACAACCAGTACATCCACGGAACTGTCGTCGCCGTCGTTCTCATAACTGCTCTAGCCGCGGTGGCTAGTTTTGTCCTCGCCGTGTCCGTCATGGGATTCCGGCGACCGAAATGGGTCATACCTCCGCCTCTGCGTTAGGTGCGCGAACTCACGTTCGTTCGTGTCGCTCCTCCAGCGTCAGCCGCCTCATCGCTATTCCCCTGTCAGGTCGGTCATACAGGTCATGGATCTGACCTGTACAACATGGTCCGAAACAGGCAGACGGCTGGGTAGCATCGACCGCGTGACCTCATCGGGACGGATATCCAAGTCCCTCGGACACGACTTCTGGCTTTACTTCACTGGCCAGCTCATCTCGCAGATAGGCAGCTCCTTCACTCTTTTTGCGCTACCTCTGCTCGTCTTCGAACTGACGCACTCGGCGACGAACCTCGCCATAACGACCGCGTCGGAGTTCGTGCCGTACCTGCTCTTCGGCCTATTGCTAGGGGCGCTCGTCGACCGCGTGAACCGCAAGCGGATGATGCTGCTCACAGACGCAGCTCGCGGCGCTGTGATCCTCGTTCTCCCGGTGCTCGCACTCAGCGGCACCTTGGACGTATCCATCATCTACGCAGTCGCATTTGTGCAGTCCACGCTCGGGATCCTTTTCACCTGCGGTGAGTTCGCGGCGATCCCGAGCCTTGTCGGACGTGACGACCTCGTCGCGGCGAACGGGCGCATCATGGCGACCAACTACGCGGGTCAGGTAGTCGGGCCGATCCTCGCCGGTGCACTCGTCGCCTTGATCTCGCCGGCAAACCTTCTCTTCTTCGATGCCGGGACCTTCTTCGTGTCCGCCTTGTCGCTCGCAGTCATAAGGCGGAGCTTCAATGGCGTGGAACGGCCGACTCCGGCAGCAGCCGGCATCAGGGGATTACTCGCGGACGTCCGCGAGGGATTGCGCTACGTGTGGAACAACCCCATCCTGCGGAGCATCTCGATCATGATGGCACTCATCAACTTCGTCGCTACGACGGACCAGACCCAACTCGTCCTATTCGCCAAACGGGTTCTTCACGCGTCAAACACAGAGGTTGCTGTCTTGTTTGCAGCAGGTGCAGCGGGAGTCGTCGTGGTGAGCCTCTCCGCGGCGCCGATAAGGAGGCGTCTCTCTTTTCCGGTGACGGCTCTCGGGGCTCTCGTGGTGAACGGGCTTGCCATAACGGCGATGGCGCTCATCGGCAACTATTTAGCGGCAGTCGTGCTCTGGGCCGTCTCGTCTGGTTTCGGGCTCCTGCTCAACATAAACACGGGTTCTTTGCGGCAGGCGATCGTACCGAGCCACATGTACGGTCGGGTCATCAGCATCGCAGGTGTGCTCGCCTGGTCCGCGATACCTCTGGGCGCGATAGCGGGTGCGGCTGCCATCAACCTCACGCACAGCGTGGTTGGCGTCTACGCGGTGACGGGCGCCCTGGCTGCGCTTATCGCTCTTCTGTTCGCGTTCAGCCCGATTCGCCACGGCGAGCGGTACCTCGCACAGGCAGCCGCAAACGAAGTGGAGGCGTCGGACGCCACGCCCGAGGGCATCGCGATGATTGAGGCCTTGGCTGCCGAATCGGAGTGACGGGCAGGCAGCTGGGTCAAAAGGATCGGGTGAGCGCAACCTGAAAGGGGACCCGGCGAGCTGCACGCGCCGATGACTACCTTCTCGGCTCGTATCGCATCGCCACCGCCCCCGAGTCGAACTCCAGCCGGCTCACGAGCTTAAGGTCGATATGCTTCGATAGCCCCGCGAACAACGTCGGCCCGTGGCCCGCGAGCCTTGGATGCACCACGAATTCGTACTCATCGATCAATCCCAGCTCGGTCAACGCCATTGGGAGCTTTACACCTCCGACCAAGAGTCCCTTCCCCGACTCCCGTTTGATTTGCTGAACGGCCTTGCCCAGATCCCCACGCACGAGTTCCGCGTTCCAATCGACCTGCTCCAGGGTGCTCGACACGACGTACTTCTTTGCCGTGTCGATCGTCAGGGCGAATGGTTCCATCCAGTCGGGTCTCGCTCCCGCCGGCCCCGGCGACCGCCACGCTGATTCCATCATTTCGTAAGTCACCCGGCCAAAAAGTAGGGCGTCGGCCTGGCTGAGGTTCTCGGCCGCGCGACGATGAAGCTCTTCGTCCGCGGGGATTGCACGATGATCGCAGCATCCGTCCAATGTGACGTTGATGGAGTAGCGAAGAGGTCGCATTTTGGAACAGTACCGCCGACGGTTGGACGGCGATGTGTCGCTTCGAAAGGGCTGTCGGCGTCGGAACCGTATCTACGTGATCGACCATGACGCCTCGTTCGTCTCTCCCAGGTCAAGGATGTGACGGGCGTCGACCTGGGCGCTCCACCGGAAGGCCCGCCCCCCGACCTATTGGTCGACTGGACCGCCTGCGGAACGAATTAATTTTCGGAGCGCTATGCGATTTATATGCGCCCGCAGGTGGGAGCAATTGTCGGTGACGCTCAGGATGGAATGCCAGGCGGTCCAAGGATCTCGAGGCCGTATTCCGCAGCCAGTGCACCCAGTCGTTCTTGGTCTGGGGGTTCGCTCGGAGGCGGCGGCAAGGTAAGGGTCCTAGCCGGCTCGGCACCGGAGCGCATGAAGCTCTCGAAACCAGCGGGTTCTGTTACCAGCAAGAAGCGGGCCCCCTCCGGAGAGGACACCGTAAAAGTGTGCGGCGTGCCCTTGGGACCGAACACGAAGGATCCCTCCGGTGCTCGGATCACCTGACCGTCGACCCAAATGGTCAGTTCGCCCTCGAGCACGTAGAACCACTCGTCTTCGCGGTGGTGGACGTGAAGTGGCGAACCGGAGTTGTGAGGGCTCGTGTGCTCGATAACGGCGACCCGGCCGCCGGTCCCCTCTGTTGAGGCCTTGATCGTGGCCAGCATTCCCATGAACCAAAGCGCTTCACCTTCATGGGGTTGCAACGCGATCGGACGGACGGCCCCGCTGTGATCGTCATTCATCACCCATTCTCCCGACCGACTGCCTCTGCGGCCTCAGCGTCGGACTCGGCAGCGATCTTCAGCCGAGTCAACGTGTGGCGCATGCCCTCCAGCAGCTCGCGGTGGCGATTGGTCGGGACGTCGAGGATGCGCGCCCAGGCCGGGATCTGCTTCACCTCGTAGGACTCGGTGACCCGGGTCCCGCCGTCGACTGGCTCAAAGAGGTAGCGCCACACGGTGGACTCGCGCCCACCTTCCTCGGTGGCGAAGGCGAACTGTCGTCCGGGATCGGCGTCGAGCACGCGGCCGCGTCGAGACCAGCGGATGAGCTTGCGTGGACCGCCCCGGTTGTGGCCGATGAAGCGGGCACCTTCCAGCGGTGCAGATGCGCCGCCCTCCCACTCGACCTGTTGGCATTCGGGACTCCACCGGCCCATTTGCGGCAGATCCGCGACCAAGTCGTAGATGTGTTCAGCAGTGGCGTTCACGACCAGCTCCACGCTGTCCTGGGTCAACCACCACCTTTGGTTCCTCGGCATCATGCACCCTCTTTTCTGACCGTTGATGGGTATGGACCGTAGGCTAATCCCATTAGCTATAGCTGTCAAGATGACCTTCGGCTATGCTATCGGGATGAGCCAGGATGAAGCTGCTCCGCAGATTCCGGGGCCGCAACGGGTCGATCGACGAGCCCGACGACGCCGAGAGACCATCGAAGAGATCCTCGACATCGCCACGAACGTGATGACCGAGGAAGGGGTCAACGGCCTTAGCTTGGCCGAAGTCGCGCGACGCCTAGGCGTGCAGCCCCCCTCGATCTACAAGTACTTCCCCTCGCTGATGGCCATATATGACGCCCTCTTTCTGCGCGGTGAGGTCGAACACCTCGAGGTCATGCGCCAGGCTATGTCCGGCGCAGACCCCGGACTCGAGGCGTTGACCGCGGGTCTCGAGGCCAGTGGGCGCTGGGCACTCGCCAACCGGGCGATTGCGCAGCTGATGTTCTGGCGCCCGGTGCCGAGCTTTGAGCCATCCGCCGAAGCCTTCGCCCCCAGCATCGAGATGGTCGCGCTCCAGCGCGCCGCGATGGCCGACGCGGTTGCCGCGGGCCAGCTCGGTCCGGAGGCCGACTCAGACGAATCCGTCTATCTCGTCTCGACGTTGATCGTCGGAGTGCTCAGCCAGACCATGGCCAACGAACCGGGACTCGAATGGGGAAAGGGCCGCTTCACTCCGACCTTCCCCAAACTTATGAAACTGCTCGCCGCCGCCTACCCGGTTCCCACCGCTGCATCGAAGCGGCGGAGGGGCACTGCCTGACACCGAGTAGCGGCCAAAGAACACCAGGCCGTCGCTCATCGGGCTCACGCTAGGGCTGATGAATGACGTCCGATTTGTCGAGCTCTCGGGGTGGCCGACATTGAGTCGCCTTGCCGGCGATTCGCGAACGCAACCAGCAAGACCAACTTCACCGTGACCTGAGCCAGTCGGCTGACAAATACGTCGACCGGGACGGGGAATGGCGATGTCAAGTGTTGGCGCGTTAGGACCGTCAGACGCTGATAGAGAGATCGGAGTTGCCCCGGGGACGACCGAACGGTACCTCTACAAGGGGGTGATGCCAAGGTGGGTGTACAGGGAATGTCTCACGCATTCATCTACAATCGATCAGAGAGCCGTGCTACCCGCTCCTTACGCCGGTCACTTTGAGCGCCTGGCGGGCGGAGGGGTTTTCGGTCACGGCCAATTCTTGGTAGAAGGCTCGACGGCTCTATGCGCCAGTGAGCCACGGCCTGAAATGGGAGTACAGCATGCGTCGCTTGCCTTTGGCAGTTCTCATTCCGATCTCGGTGCTGAGTTTGAACTGGGCGGGCTCGGCATCAGCCGCCACTGGGCATACGGCCAGCGTGCCGCTCACCGCCGAAGGCAACTCCGTCACCGAGCACGATATTTCGACCGGGTACCCCCCGACGGGCGGCGACGGTGCCGTGTTTGCGTTCGGGTCGGCGGGATACCACGGAAGCGTCCCAGGGGATCCTTCGATCCACTTGGCGGCGCCGATCGTAGGGATCGCTCCTGACGTAGTCGCCGGTGGGTACTGGTTGGTCGGATCGGACGGAGGCGTGTACGCCTTCGGTGACGCCCGCTACCACGGGAGCGTCCCAGGGAGCCACTCGATCCACTTGGCAGCACCGATCGTCGGCATGGCCGCCGACGCGACCGGGGATGGGTACTGGTTGGTCGGATCGGACGGAGGCGTGTACGCCTTCGGTGACGCCCGCTACCACGGGAGCGTCCCAGGGAGCCACTCGATCCACTTGGCAGCACCGATCGTCGGCATGGCCGCCGACGCGACCGGGGATGGGTACTGGTTGGTCGGATCGGACGGAGGCGTGTACGCCTTCGGTGACGCCCGCTACCACGGGAGCGTCCCAGGGAGCCACTCGATCCACTTGGCAGCACCGATCGTCGGCATGGCCGCCGACGCGACCGGGGATGGGTACTGGTTGGTCGGATCGGACGGAGGCGTATACGCCTTCGGTGACGCCCGCTACCACGGGAGCGTCCCAGGGAGCCACTCGATCCACTTGGCAGCACCGATCGTCGGCATGGCCGCCGACGCGACCGGCGATGGGTACTGGCTGGTCGGCTCGGACGGAGGCGTGTACGCCTTCGGTGACGCCCGCTACCACGGGAGCGTCCCAGGGAACCACTCGATCCACCTGGCCGGCCCGATCGTAAGCCTCGCCGCCGCTCCCGACGGAGCCGGGTATTGGCTTGCCGGCGGTCGAGCCCCCTGCCTCCCTATAAATTGCGTAGTGCAAGGTGCGCCGTTGGCGCTCGGCTCGACGGGACCCGCAGTTCTCGCATTGCAAGAGCGCCTGATCGCGCTCGGCTACTGGCTGGGTACGGCCGACGGCACGTTCGGCGACAGCACGCAGCAGGCCGTCTATGCCCTCCAGAAAGCAGCAGGCATCGGCCGTGATGGAATTGTCGGGCCCACAACCGAGGCTGCTCTGTCAGAAGGAGTGGTCCCCCACCCTCGGAGCACCGCCGGCTACGTCATCGAGGTGGACCTCCAGGACGACCTGGTGATGTTCGTGAACAACGGCAAGCTCGAATACACCCTTAACACCTCGACGGGCGGCGGATACGTGTACAGCGACGGGAGCGGTGGGACCGCGATCGCCACCACCCCGACCGGGCTCTTCCACACCTACAGAGAGGTCGACGGGCTCGTGGTCGACTATCTCGGTGAGCTCTGGATGCCCAAGTTCTTCACCGGTGGCTTCGCGATCCACGGCGACAGCTATGTCCCTCCTGAGCCCGTCTCGCACGGATGCGTGCGCGTGAGCGACGAGGCGATCGACTGGATCTGGGCGACCAATCTCGATCCCATCGGGACGACGGTCTGGGTCTACTGATCGCGCAAAGGCCATCCGAGCTTTTGCGCCACGGAGCGCGGTTTGCCACCCCTGGCGGCATTCCTGCTTACGAGCCATAGTTTGGAAGTGGCGAAACCGGTCGATTGGGAAGCGCTGCTCGTCAAGGGTCACGAACCCCTGAAGGTCGCTCAACGGATCTTTCGTCGGCTTCCTCACGATCCCCGCTGCAAGCTTTGCCTGAACCCCTTTGGCGGCGTGGCCGGCAAAATGATCGGCCTCTTGGGGCACAAGCCTTCCCGTAAGAACCCGAACATCTGTCAATTCTGTTTCGATCGTCTGCCGACCGGAGGAATCGAGGTCGACATCGCAGTTGTGTTCGCCGACGTGCGTGCTTCGACTGCGCTGGGTGAGCAGTCGGACGCCACCAATTCGCCGCACGTCTGAACGAGTTCTATGCCACGGCAACGAAGGTGCTGATCCACAATGAAGGCATTGTGGACAAGCTCATTGGCGACGAAGTGATGGGTCTGTTCATCCAGGGCATCGCTGGGCCCGAGTATCGACGCAAGGCAGCGATTGCCGCTCTTGAATTGGCTTCGGAGGTCACCGAACTGCCCCTTGGTGTCGCCGCAAACGCTGGTGTCGCTTTCGTCGGCAATGTGGGGTCGGGGAGCGTGTTGGACTTCACCGCGCTGGGTGATGCCGTCAACGTTGGTGCTCGTCTTCAGGCCCACGCGTCACCAGGCGAGATTGTTCTTGCAGCTTCGCTTTACTCGCTGATTGAGGCGGAGTACCCAGGGGGCCGCCCCGATCGGGTAGCGATACGAGGCCGGGACCAGCCAGTTGACATTGTGATCTTGGCCTCTCCCTCGTAGTCCACACCCTTCGCGCGACCGCCGGGACTGTCGGGACCGGAATGGCCTTGCCGGGGGATTCCACCTTGCTTGGCCACCCGTCGGGATCACCCGCGATCGGGCGGGCATGGGAGTCGGCCGGTCCGCCAGTTGATCGCTCCTAAGCGAGGACTTATCGTGAGCGTGGTCAGGTTGGCTCGGGCTCTCGCCCGGTGGGGCACCAATAGCCTGTCCATCAGCGGGAGAACACAACCATTGTCAACTCGAAGGGGGCTAGTCGTGACCAGGAAAGCCGTGCTTGTGATGCTCGTCCTTGGACTGACCACTGCCTTTACGATCGTGGTCGGCCAAAGCGTTGCCAGTGCCGCCGGACCAATCAAGTTGTCAGGCAAGGACGGTTGGGCGTGCCCGACGGGATTGGTCACGATGCAGTTCAGTCCGCCACTGTCGGCTGGCGCCGCCACGACCTCGAGCTTCTCGCTCACCGGGACGATGAGCGACTGCTACGAGACGGGAAACGCATATCAAAGTCACTCGACGACGATGAAGGGTTTCACAGGGTCGATGTCGTCGAATTGCAGCATCCTCGTCGGCGAATCAGCTCCACCCATGATTGACGGCGAACTCAAGTGGGCCCCAAATGGACCTTATACGTTCGAACCCTCGAAGGACATCACCTTCCCATCAGGCAACGCCATCACGATGAACTCTAAGGACCATCTCTTGTTGCAGTGGACAGGGGCCACTGAGGGGAGCATCGGAAAAGGTTCGCTCGTCGGCAACATGTATTTGAAGCTCAAGACGACGATGACCTCTGCCGAGATCACCGCTGGCTGCGCAACCGGTATCTCGTCGCTGAGCTTTCACGAAAGTTAGGACCTCTCTTCAAGTTTGGGCCAGTGACAGAGCGGTCTAAGGACGTCTAGCGAGAGCTGCGACGCGGGCAGGCCGCTCGGTGTTGTCAGCCGCACGAGCAGGTGTCAGAGCCTCGTCAGATCGGGGAGCCTTTGAGGCGGGTCACCACCGCGGCTCGACCACGGGAAACGGCACCGGGGTCATCGTGGAGGATGGCGACGATGTCAGTCCCGGCAAGGATCACTCCGAGTTCGAAGGCGAGCTGTGCGGGCTCGTCGGCGGCGATCAGCTCGCCCTTGTCGGCGGCAGCGTGGGCCTCTTGAAGAAGGAGGTCGCGCCATTGCTGCTGAACGCGGGCGACTTCATCGTGTACGCGTCCAGGCTGCGCTCCTACCTCGGCTGATGCGGCGACGAAGAAGCACCCTCCGGGGAAGACTCGCCGCTCGACGTAGGACAGGTACCCCTCGCAGAGCGCGAGGAGCCGCTCACGACCCGGCGAAGTCGCTGCGAGCGCGGGTCCGACGACTTCGGCGATGAAGTTCTCCCGCGCCGCGTTGATGGTGGCCAGCTGCAGCTCCTCTTTCGAGCCGAAGAGCGCATGAACGCTGCTCTTCGCCACACCGGTGGCCTCGGCGAGCCGGCCGATCGACAACCCTTCAAGCCCCTCGATGGTTGCGAGGCGCGCCGCATGCTCGACGATCCGGGCCCGCGCCCGGTCGCCCGGCGCCCGGGTTTGCCTGGCTGTTCGTCCCTGCTCGTCTGCCATCGGCTCTCGGTCCTTACGGCTCCTGTTCCACGCTAGACGGACGACCGTCCATATTGTACTGTACGACCGTTCGTCTAAAGAGGTTGACCATGGACAAGGAAACAACCACGAGCCACGACTGGCGGAAGGCCGGGGAGGCCTGGGGAGACCGGGCAACCGACTGGGCGTACCTCTGGGAGCCATACGCCCGATCGGCCAACCAGGCGGTCTTCGACCAACTCGCCGTCGCCGATCGCACGCGGTTGTTGGACATCGCCTGCGGGTCAGGCTTCGCCGCGCAGCTGGCGAGCGAGCGTGGCGCAGCCGTCTCGGGCATCGACGCCTCTGAGGGCCTCGTGACCATCGCCCGAGCCCGGACGCCGAACGGCGACTTCCGTGTGGGTGACATGTTCGCCCTGCCGTTCCCCGACGCGTCGTTCGATGCCGCCACCAGCTTCAACGGGATCTGGAAGGGCTGCGAGGCGGCGCTGCTCGAAGCGCGCCGGGTACTGATCCCGGGAGGCCGGCTCGGCCTGACCTTCTGGGGCCAGTTCGAGCACCTCGGCCTAATGCCGTACTTCGTGAAGGTGATCGAGCTCTCAGAAGCCTCCCATGCAGCGGCCAACGTGGAACACGGCGACACCCAGAACGTGATCGGGGACATGTTGAAAGCCAGTGGGTTCGAACGCTTCGAGCGTGGGACCGTCACCGTCGTCAACGAATGGCCCGACATCGAAATCGCCGTTCGCTCGCTCGTGGCGGCCGGTCCCTCGGTCCCGGCGATACGGGCAGTCGGCCTCGACGACTTCTGCGACGCCTTGCGCAGCGTCATCGAACCCATGCACGTTCCCGGAGTCGGGATCCGCATCACCTCCGAATTCGACTGGATCACTGCTTGCTCTCGGTAGTCCCGCCACAGAGCGCATGAGCAAAAGGGCGAGGATGTCCGCTGCTGATCCTCCGGCGCCACACAACAACGCGAAGGATCGGTCGGCGGAACTGTCGACGTCCAACGCCATCTGCGGCAATCAACAAAGCAGGCTTCGTGATCGTCGGTAGGTTCGTGCGAGCGCGATGCCCATCACGTCCAACCGGGCGTCCGCCCTGCTTGCTCGATCCACCTCTGCAGGTCCGGTCGCTGCGCCTCCGCCAGGCTGGTCACCTTGGTGTACCGAGTCCGGTCGATCGTTCCGAACGGGGGCGGGGACTCGAAGTCAGCCCCGCCGAGGAAGACGACATTCACGGACACGTCGTAGGCGGCTATTTCAATGATCCACCCGAGTTCTAGTAGCCCGTAATACGCCCTTTTCCACTTGACGGCGTAGTCAAGGCCCGGGACTGTCCTTCGGATCGACTCATCCAACCCCTTGACAATGGGCTGCAGATCCGGCATCAGGCGCCTGCACCAATCATCGATGTCGGAGTGGTTCGCCGAGGGCTCCGGCGGCTTTCGTCCCGCATTTCCCTTGATCGCTTTCGGAATCGCGTGTCCTCCTCACTCGATTAATTGCCTGTTTATATCCCCAAACGTTCAGTGGCTCAGCTAGCTGTCGGTAGCCACTATCGCTGGCTCTTTGCAACTTCTCCCCCACTGAGATTCTCCAGGATCGCAGCACAGACGAATCTCATCGGAGAGCGATCCCCTTCCCCTTGATGGAGAGGCACCTCGTGGAGTGAACCATCGAGCCGGGCCTGGATACGGTTGACCTGTGTCTCTGGCCAGCCCTCCGAGTGTCCGAGGGTCTCGACGTATAACTCGACCTCGTTCCCGTCTGGATCGAGGACGTGCACGCTCTTGGCAAAGGCCCGGTCGGCCTCGTAGAGGCACCGTGTCCCTGAGGCATCGAGCTCGCTGCGCGCCTGGCGGAGCTCCTCGACCGAACGACCGATCTTGAAGGCCACATGCGCCAAACCAATCACGTTCTGGTCTGATGATGACTTTGTCGTTGCATGGGGACTGAGCTCCATCAGGGCGAAGTCGTGATGATTATCCGAGGTCGCAATTCTGAAGAACGTCATAGGCGGGTTCGAGATCCGCGATACAACTCGCATGCCCAAGAGATCCGAGTAGAAGATCTCGGACCGCTCCAGGTCTCGGACCTTGAGCACGACGTGGCCGAGAGCCTGCACGTGCATGGTGATCTCCTTCGATCGCGAAGGTCAGTTAACTCGCGGCCGCCAAGATGGAGTCGCCGTCCTCGGCGCTCATGGGGGGGCCGATCGGTCTGAGGTCGTGGGAGGCGGCGATACGCGCCAGTTCATCCATCGGAGGGAATGCCGGTGCGCTCGGAACGGAATGCGCCGTTGCCGGCACGCTGACGTCTCGGATGAGGTCACGGAAGCTCGCATTGTCGTGGACGAGCAGTATCCGCGCCTCGCTGTCACCTATTCCTTCGACCACCCCAATGGCCAGCGAAGCCCGTACGTTGGCGCCATGCTGCGTGTCGTTTGGAATTGGGTGCGTGATCAGCTGTATGCGGGCGTCGTTGCGGCAGGATACGACGATCTGAACTCCGCGCACGTCGGGCTCTGGCGCTATCCGGGCCTCGAGGGACTACGTCCAAGCCAGCTTGCGGACCGGGTGGGGATCACGAAACAGTCGGTCAACGACCTGCTCGGGCACCTGGAACAACGCGGGTACCTCGTCCGCGTGCCCGATTCGGCCGACCGAAGGGGTCGCGTTATCCGACTTACCTCGAAGGGACGCCGGCTGGAGCACACGATCTACACCGAGGCGGGGGCGGCCCAGCTGCGGATCGCAGAGATCTTAGGGCCGCGGCGCTTCGCCCAACTGCAAAGCTCCCTCGAGCTGCTCACCGAGCAGCTAGCGGATTCACTGGCCGTCCCCTAACACGCGGCCCGGGCCAGATAGCCCATTACCCCAGCTAGGTAACGGTTGTCTCACGGCCGAAGGATCCAATTCGAACCTTCGCAAGTGCGTCAGTTAGATCCATCGGCAAGCGCAACGTCAACCCGACGCCGCTCCGCGCAGCTGCGCATATCGACAGCTCGGCGTGTTGTTGCCTCACACACTCGATACCGAAACGCGCATCCCAGAATCCTCGAGGTTGCAATGCTTCGAGAGTCAGAACTCTCTTGCCAGGTGAGTGGAGGAAATTCAACGTCCCTCGAACCTCCTGGACGGCCCTGACGTGAGATCGGAGCTGTGGCAGTTGCAAGCAATCAGCAAGGCAAAGCCCAAAGGAGCCGCGACTCAATGGCCCAGCTCGGCCGTTAGGCGATCAAGCAGGGAGTTCCGTCGGGCGGACAGACCAGCGCAGCGAGACGCGACCCGCGCAACCGCGACTCAGGCGAAGCCGACGCCACGTCGGCGATGGTGATCGGCACCGACACGAACCGGGCCAACGTCGCCGCTGCTCGCGCCCACCTGAACGAGGCCGGCCTAGCCGACTACACCGACATCTGCGAAGGCGATCTGCGCGACACGCCCGGCCAGGTCGACTTCATGCTCGTCGACATCTGGGTCCCCCATGGCCCTGACCGCGCCGCAGTTGGTCACCCCGGTGCTACCCCCGGCGCGACAACGTCGTCGCCGGCCGTAAGCACTACACGAACTACCTCAACTACGTCCGCGACCCCAAGAACCATTCACCTCCATCACCATGCCCGGAGACGGCGGACTCGAATCTCCCTCAAGACATAACCAGGCCCCGAAGGTCCACATGCGACGCCTGATCCTCTCGCGGGTCCCGGCTAGAGAGCCGGCCCGTGCCAGGCTCCCTTGCATACCGTGTTTCTCCCTATGCCGGCTCCGGTCAGAGTTGTCGAGTCGCGCTAGCTCCGGTTGCTGGTCATCACCGCGTTGTTGACTGGGCAGTTGCCTTCGCGTCGGCCGCACGCTGCGAAGTCGCAGAGGCGACATAGCCACGGTTGCGGATGATCGTGACCCGCGGAACGTTCCTCGGCTCTGGCGAGGGTGACTGTTGTCAGCATCGTGTCCAGTGCTTCGACAAGGTTGTCGACCTCGTCCGAGGTCAATGCGGACAACGCGCTCGTCAGTGACGTCTCGCGCGCTTGACGTATCCGTAGGGCCATGCGACGGCCACTTCGGGTCAACACGACGGATACGGCCCGTCCGTCCTGCGCTCCGACCCGTTCGACCAGGCCTTCGGCTCCGAGGCGATCGACGAGACGGACTGTGCCCGAGTGGGTCAGACCCAGAACGGAACTCAACTGCCTCACCGACCCGCCGTCCAGGAACTCGTGCAAGGCGGCCAGTGCGGCGGGGGCCGACGGGCCAAGCACCGCGATCGCTTCGACGGTTGCATTCATCCGGTCGGCGACCACGAGGCTCAACGCGCCCAGGGCGTTGAGTGCGTGCTGGCGGCTTGACCGTGTTCGCGACACCTTCCTAGATTATATGTATGAGTCACACACAGTCTATGAAGGAACACGGCGAGTCGAGGGCGGCGCTTTCGATGCTGAACATCGACAGCGCGGACCCAGCGAGGCTGGCGCGGTTCTACGCGGCCGCGCTCGGCTGGGAGGTCACCTACAGCGACGACAGTTACGGGATGGTCGAAGGCACCGGCATCAAGATCGGGTTCGGCAAGGTCGAGGGATTCCGGCCTGCGCAGTGGCCTGATGAGGCTGGCGTCAAACGCTTCCACCTCGACCTGCAGGTGGACGACCTCGATGAGGCGACCGAGAGCCTGTGCGCGATCGGAGCCAGCCAACCTGACTTCCAACCCGGAGCTGGGCGTTGGCGGGTTCTGCTCGATCCCGACGGCCAACCGTTTTGCCTGAGTCCCCGTCCTGCGGCTGTTCCGTAGCGCCCGTCGTGACAGAACTCGCGGAGCTGCTCGTCCAGGACGCTGAGGCATGGCACGCCTGGCTCGACAGCCACCATGCCGGCCACCCGGGGGTCTGGCTGGTGCTGCACAAGAAGGGCGGTCGGACTACGGCCCTGACTTACGCGCAAGCGCTTGACGAGGCGCTGTGCTTCGGCTGGATCGACGGTCAGATCGCACGACGTGACGACGACAGCTATCGCCAGCGCTTCACGCCGCGCCGGCCGGACAGCCCCTGGTCCGCCAGGAACGTCGAGCACGTCGCCCGCCTTACCGAGGCTGGACGGATGCATCCTGCCGGAATCGCGGCCGTCGACGCGGCTAAGGCGCAAGGACGGTGGCAAGTGGCCTACCGCGGGCAGGCCGACATGCAGAACCCGTCCGATCTAGCCCAGGCGCTGGCAGCCAATCCCGCCGCAGCCGCGACGTTCGACCAGTTGGACGCAGCCAATCGCTACGCGATCGTCTACCGGCTCAACACCGTCAAACGCTCGGCGACCCGGAACCGCAAACTGGCGGAGTACGTCGACATGCTTGCTCGCGGTGAATCCCTTCATCCCCGCAAGGCGCGGAAGGATCGCCAGTGAGAGTCCTGACCTTGATCATGTGCGCCTTGCGGTAGATCAACCCGCAATAGATCCGCCACTCCCCCGTGGCCTGTGCCATTTCAAGAAGCTAAGAGTCCGCAACCGCGAATGGCCATTTGGATTGGTAGAGGCAGCAGGTGACCGGCGTACGCCAGGATGCCTGGGCGAATGCAAACCGCATCCCGGTCGAGGTTGACAAACCCGAAGAGGATCAAGGCCGCTACCTGCACCCCCAACTCTTCGGCGGTGAGTCGATCACCGAGATCGCCAACGCCCGCGAACATCGCCGCAGTGCTAGGTCAGCCTGATCAGGCGATACGGGTCACCGACTAAGCGAGAGCAATCGGCCAAGGAGGACCGCGAGAAACCGTTGGCGATGTCATGGTTGGAGAACACGTCGTTCTGGGGGGGAGATGACCAGAGAGGCGCGGTCTATCGTGGACATCGCTTCAGGATCCGTGGTCAGCGGGTTCAACAGCAACCCTCCAGTCGGTCTCTACGGTCTATTTCACGCTCGTCCGGCTCGATCGAAGTAAGGCTGCCCACTGACATTCGGCGCACGGGAGGCAACCAGCATTAGAAAAGGGCCATGGCAAACACCGGTATGGCCGAGTACTGGAACGGGCGCCCTGCCGATATCTGGGTGAAAGAGGCCGAGCGCTTCGACACCATGCTCGCCCCCTTTGGTCGCCGGCTGCTCACCGCCGCCCTCCTCAAGCCGAGCGAGCGTGTCCTTGACGTCGGGTGCGGCAACGGTGCCGTCAGCCTGGACGCGGCCCGCGTCGTAGGACCAGTCGGGCGGGTGACCGGCGTCGACCTCTCGGTGCCCATGCTAGAGGTGGCCAGGCGGCGTGCCGAGGTACAAGGGATCGACGTCGAGTTCGTCCAGTGCGACGCCCAGACCGCCTCCTTCGCCCAACCATTCGACGTTGTCGTCAGCCGCTTCGGCATCATGTTCTTCGACAACCCGGAGGTCGCCTTCGCCAACTTGGCAAAGGCAGCACGCCCTGGTGGCCGCCTGTGCTTCGTTTGCTGGCAGGAGATGCTCGCCAACGAGTGGATCGCGGTGCCTGCCATGGCGATGGTTGATCACGTGGGAATCCCCGAGTTGCCCGAACCTGGCGCCCCCGGACCGTTTGCCCTGGCGGACGCCCGGCGGACCAAGGGCTTGCTCGAGTCCGCCGGGTGGTCGCAGGTCACCATCGAGGAGAAAAAGGACCAGATGCGCATGGGACGCGACCCCGAGGATGTCGTCGCCTTCATGCTCTCTGACCAGATGGGGCGCCGGCTGGTGGAGGGAAAGGACCCCGAGGCGGTCCGGGCCGGTACCGATGCCGCCCTCGAAGCGCTCCGACCGTACGCCGCGCACGAGGGCGTCGTGTTGGGCGGCGCATACTGGCTCGTGACCGCCCGGAAGACTTGAGCAGCGCGGAGCCAATGAGAACAGCACAGAAGAGATGATTCCCGCGGCGGGTTGGTCCAGATCTCTTCCTCTTGTTAGCACGAGAAGTTCCGTTGACCGTCGGGTACGGCTGCGGGTTCAGAGAGCGCCCGACAGGGCCAGCATCACAGGCTGTAGCCCTTAGTTCGTACAGCCAGACAAGTGGCACGACATCAGTGTGTAAGAGCATGAACCGTGCCAAAGACGAGCCCGTTGCAGATCATCGGAGCGGTGCCGACGATGGTGTGTTTGCCGACGACCACAGAGCGCACCGAGCAAGCCTCGAACAGAAGGTCACCAGAACCTGGTCAGTGGTCACCGGAGCGCACGCGATCCCGTCGCCGAACGAGTTCCAGGGAAAGCTCCTTCGCACCCATCAGGCACGACACGACAGAAGAAGGGAAGCTTGGTCACTGCTACATCTCCCAGAGCAGAGTAATCAAAGACCTGCAACAATCCCGAGAATGCAAAGTTCTGGAACCAACCGGGCATCGGAGCCTTGGCTGCTCAGGAAGCCCCGCACTTGGCCTGGTTTTTTCACATCAAACAGGAAAACAGCAGTTGTCACAAGAACTAGCCACCAGACATGCGGCACAAGGGAGAGGCTCATGATGTCAATGCGTAAGAAGATGATGACTGCCGTGTTGGGCGTGGGAGCGATGCTCCTTGCGACAGCCACGACCGGCTATGCGATTTACAACTCACTGCCCGCCGGTACTGCGGTCACGATCAGCGGGACCTTGCACTTCGTGGAGGGCGTCAACGGTTTAACCATCAAGGTCAAGTGCACCAGCTTCGCGGCTTCGTCCACAGTCATCGGACCAAATCATCTCAACTTCGTGCCTTCGCCAGCCATCACGGGTTGCACCGACAGCCTGGGCGGAACAGACACCATCACGACCAACTCAACGAACGGGAGCTGGTTCCTGGCGGCCCCGGCGCCTATGAAACTCGGCATCCCGCAAGCGGGCGCAACATTCACATCTACTGCGACTCAGTTGGTTGGCTGCACGATCACATGGACCCCGGCAGGGTTGGTCAAGTTGATAGGCGCGTACAACGGCGTGAACACCGAAAAGGTCACCGACCAGCCTCTCGCCGTCTCGGCAGTCGGTTGCAGCGCCAGCACGATGAAGATCTGGGTGAAGGCGGTTATGGCACCCGCTCCGGGACCGGTACCGCCCTGGAACTGATGGGGTTGGCGGCCCTCGCTTCGCGCGGAGGGGAGGTCACCACCTTCAACTCCACGTAGGACGCACCGACATGTGCACAACGCGCAGACGTCGAGGGAAGTCGATACCTCTGCGTCCTAGAAACTGACCGCTCCGCATGGGTGCAGACACCCGACGGGTTGGCGGTGGCACTGCGCCGGCCCCAAGATGGACCAAGAGGGCGTAGGAAGGCACGTTGGCGTGCCGTATGTCACTAAGCCACCGAGGTGTCCGGTGCGCTCTTACGCGGTATGGGTCAGAGGTGCGGGGTTGACAGAGGGTCCGATGTTCAGGCCGGGGGACCAGGCACGGGAACATCGCAACCCGGTAGCCGGTGATGCTCTTGTCCCGCTTTTACGAGGACAGGATCGCGAAGATCCCTCTCCCGGTTCTGAACGTCACGGCGTCATCGGCATCCCAGCGGGAGCGGGGCGCAAGGCCCTTCGATGGCCATGCCAGTGTTCTCTCAACTGCGAGGCTATGTACAAGGGGTAACCGATTCCGAGAAAGATATGCAATAGGAGCGCAACGACAGGTGAGATCGTCTCAGTGGCACCGTCATCGAGCTGCATCTGCCGAATCCGCGCTGCGGTCGTGTAACTGCTAACAAGCGGAGGAATGAAGAGCAATATCGCACCGATGCTGATTGCGGCTGCAGCCCAACCGGGTGATACCTTGATGTCGGGATCGTGATGACGAATCTCATTATTGATCTTGTAGTACCAAACGATGTAGTAGATGCCTAAGGTGATAATCGACAGACCCAAAACGCTGGCTGGGCTGCGATCCTTGCCGAGGAACGTTCCCATACCTGCCGGAGGCCCCGCTGCAGGTGGCTGCATTCCTAGAGGTGACATGGCCTGAGGCACCAGAGGTGGCGGCGGCTGATTTTGCGGGTGCTGCTCTGGTGGATACCACTTGCCGTCAGTTGCCTGCCACCAGCCTGGACCTTGTGGAACGTCACTCACAATCCCGACCTCCCTGCCTCCGAATTTCTGGCCATGGTCACCACTCTGCAACGGTAGTCCCGTAGCACCGACGATGGGAGGGATGCGCAGACTGATCTTTCGCGCCTGCGGTGATATGTCTCGTTCAGCTGCCCGCCTACGCGATATGGGAGGACAACCCGCAACGTCGAGCCGACGAGGTCCCTTCTATGTGCCCCCAGGATGGTTCAGTAGCCACTCCGTCGACGCCGGGGTAACCGGGGGGGTAGCCCGCAATGAACGATTCGGCGTCAAAAATGCTCGGTTGGACAGAAGCACAACTGCTTGGAAAACCAATGCGCGACTTCGTCCTGGCCAGTGGGGAGGGTGGAGAGGCGGTCGAAAACGGAGACAGAGAGCTCTTACGAGTTCGAAGCGAAGGCAGGCACGTGCAGCTAGACGTTCACGTGTACCGCCGCAATGACGGATCGCTGCTCCCGGTCGCCATCTCTGCCTCGCCACTGTTGATCGGAGGTTCCGCCGAGGGTGCCGTGGTGGTGTTTCGAGACATCACCGAGGAGAAATCGGAACGCCTCCGGATAAGACGTGAGTTGGACGCACTTACCTGGGTGGGGAGAATCCGCGAAGTCCTGGACTAGGACAGGCTCGTGTTGTACGCGCAACCCATAGCCCCTCTCACCGAGGGTAAGCCCAGTGAGGAACTCTTGCTCCGCATGGTCGGTCGTAACGGCGAGATCATCGGGCCTGGTGCATTCTTGGATGTGGCGGAGAAGTACGGACTAATCGGCGAGATCGATCGGTGGGTGGTGGGTCAAGCCGTCGGCCGCGCGGCGGCACGGTACCACGTGGGAGCGAACCTGTCGGCCGAGTCAATGCTGACCCTAGACCTTGTGGCGCTGATTGCGCGCGAGATCGAACAGACCGGCGCCGATCCTTCCAACCTCGTCTTCGAGATAACCAAGACGGCCCTCATGCGTGACATCGACAAGGGCGAAGCGTTCACCCGAAGGGTCGTCGACTTGGGCTGCAGTCTCGCTCTGGATGACTTCGGCACTGGTTTCGGAACCTTTACGCATGTGAAGAGGCTGCCGATCGCATACCTGAAGATCGATATCGAGTTCGTGCGAGACCTGGTCGCGAGTCCGGCGAATCAACATGTCGTCAAGGTCATCGTCAACTTGGCGCAAGGATTCGGCTGGCAGACGATCGCTGAGGGCGTGGAGAACGCCGAAACCTTAGAGCCCTTCCAGGACTTTGGAGTCGATTTCGCTCAGGGTTTTCACTTGGGTCGCCAACCCCCTTTGTGAACCGCATCCGTTGACTGGCAAGATTGCCTACGAAATGTCGATGATCGGTCATTAAAGGCCGCCCCTACGAGTCCACAAGCTGGACAGTTAACCGGGGGGGGGGTGACGACCTACCTCGACTGCGAGCCCTGCGACGTTCGCTGGGAGGTCGAGATGGATGAACTGGACTCCCGACTGGACCGGCCGCGATCGTTCCCACGCGGCTGTCGGCGTGGGCAGGGCACCTACGGTCTGGGGTTGCCGATGAATCGACCAATCGTGACCGGGCCATTGTGGGTTCGGCGTCGAAGCCGCCTGAGGGTGATGAGCAGGACTGTCGTGCTTAGTAACAAGAGGGCCAAGAGACCAATGAGTGTGAGGTAGTACCACCGAGGTCGGACGGACGTGATCCTCACTGGAGGCGATGCCCCGGCCTCAGGGAAGGTGATGGTTGCTTGTGCGCTGTGCCGGATCAGCCCACTTTGGAGCGTGATCATGGCGTCCCACGGGCCGGCGGGTAGCTGTCTGCCCAACGGGATTGTGACGGGTTCTGTGTCACCGATCGCCAGGGTGGTTCCGAGGGTGGCGGGGAACGGGCCGGCACTGAGACCGCCAGGGCCGGCCAAAAGACGCAAGTATCCGCTCATGTCGAGCGCCAGCCCGCCGGTGTTGTGCACCGTCGCGAGAACGATTGGTTGCCCCGAAGGTGAGCGTTCGGCAGTCAGCGAGGTGATTGTGAAGTTAGAAGGAGGTGGCCCGCCAAGCCCGACTGATAGGTAGATGCGAATACCTACGCGGCTGACTTGCGTGATGCCGGTACCGGCGATCGGAGTCGAACTTACCTGAGCCCAAACTGCCCCGTACCGCTCGCCCGAGGTCGTGCCACGTGGCACGGCGATCGTCACAACGGCCGTCACGTTGCCGCCCGAGGGTATGTCGGCTGAAGCCGGGCTGACTGAAGTCCACATTGACAGCGCGTTGGGCGTGTGCCCGACCGCCCCGAGGAATGAGCCGTCCGCGATCGTGGCGGCAGCGGAGTAAAGAACGACGTGCAAGGTGGAGGTCGAGGTATTGGAGACTTCGATCTGGCGGGTAGTGATCATTCCCGGGGCGAGGTGATCCACGATGTATATCCGTGCCCGAGGATCGTTGAGTTCGTTGCTCGGGACATCGGCGAGGCGCAACCCGATGCTGCCCACGATCGGTTTGGTCGGAGCGACCGAAGCGCTGGCGGCTCTAGAACACGCGGTGGCCACGCCGGTGAAGGCAAGGGCTGCCATCACACATCGTGCGAGGAGGCCTAAGGCGGAGTTTTGGTCCCGCCGCCACCCGAGAACCGTCTTCGATACTTCAGCCACCTAGAGGACAGACTCAGTGATCGTCGCTGAGTAGACGCCGGGCGCCATGCCCCCCGGGACGGTCACGCTGATCGTGGGTGTCCAAGTAGCGGAATTGTCCCCCGTGATGCCGGTCGCTGTGACAGCAGCAACGACACCTGTGAGATCGCCGGGATCGTTGGGCGTATAGACCGCGGTGCCAACCTGAGTGATCGGACCAGCGGTATAGCCAACAGCGCTGGCGGGAATCGCCGGTCCCGACGGTGGGGTAAAGGCGGAGGAGATGACACTAGCGACCCAACCAGAGCCAGCGGTGGCGTCGCGAGCGTCGTTCACTTGCACCTGGCCAAGGGGGCCGCTGACGGTCTCCCCCAGCACCGTGTTGGCCGCGGTTCCAAGGTTGCCCGCGGCAGCCGGCACACTGATCGACAGGGACCCGCCGTCGATGGTGACCGAGGCCGTGGTTTCTCCCGGCGCGGCGTAAGCAGAACTAGGCAAGGCGATGCCGAGCGCGATCATCCCTGCAACAACTGCCACAAGCAGGTTCCTCGAATACATGAATCCTTCGATCTATCTACATAAGCGAAGCGCTGGGTGGCGCTTTCTGCCTAGTGATTCGACATTGCTTCCCCTTGTCTGGACCCAAATATCGTGTTCCGCAATAAAAGAGCACAAAGTCCTTAGAGCGTCGCCCGAAGAAGAGTGACATGAGACAGGTGCACGAAGGGCCCTCCGTGACCGAGGCGAACCGGTATCAGCCGAACTGAATCGGCCCGGATTTCATAGAGACTCGGTTGTCTGTGAAACGCGGGCCGATTCAGCCCCGAGGGCATTGATTAGCCAGGTCGTCTTTGGAACAAGCTTGAGTTGCGGTCGCGTCGCCACCATCACCTCGCACGCCTGGTGCATCCACTCGCCGTTCATCGAGGTATCGGTCGGACACGACGAAAACCTGAGAGGAAGGTCGGCCTCATGTCACGACCTCAGGCACGCGTTCGTCACGCTGAGCTTCGATGCCAGTGCGAGTCTGCGGGATGTACAGGATGCAGCAGGGCACGCCGACCCGAGGACGACGCGGAGGTATGACCGCGAGGCACAGCCTGGACCGGCACCCGACGTACGTGCTGGCCGCGATGGTGCGCTAACCCTCGACGCAGTTTCTGGCGCATCTCGCCGGAGTCCATACTCTGTGGATGGGGTTCCCGCCTTGCGATGAGATTAGTGTTATCGAGCGGTATCTGCGTATCAGCGCTGGGGACGGCTTGTGGCTCTTCCAGCTACCGCTTGGTGCGATTGACCATCACTCCGACGGGCCGGAGGTCTACTGGCTGCAGTGTCGGTCCGCAATCTCGTACACTCAGGTGAGGATGGCCAAACCACGAAGGGGCTCGTCGGCGCGAGGAAAGAACACGCGTGCCGGAGCCACACATGACCTCGTTTCCGTCTCCTGTCCAAACTGCAAGTGCGGTGTCCGTGCCGAGTCCAGCGCCGCGACTGCAAGGTGCTCAGAGTGCGGGTTCTCTTTCATGTTGTCTCGCCCACAGGGCAGCGAGTTTGACATCGGTGCCGACGAGCAGGTAATCCCTCAGGCCATCACCGGCCCGAACACCGCGACCACGACTGCCCGTTCGTTTTTCTCGTTCACCGTGGAAACAAGCGAATGTCCTGTGGTGACCATCACCGAGAAGGGCCTACTTCCCAAAAAACTCATCTTCACCATCAATGGCGACGGCACTGCCACCATCTCCGGCAAGCCCAAGGCGAAGGGCGTCTACCGCCTGACAATCAAGGCGACATTCGGCACCGACAAGTAAGTGATGTCCCGGGCAATCAACTGGATGGTGGACTCCGGCTAGTCACCTCCCCAGATGGTGGCGACGGTACTATCTGCATTACGCGCGCCACGCTGCTTCAGGACTGCACCCGGAGTTACGTCGTACTAATCGACGGCGAGCCCAACGGAAAGCTTTGGGCGCGACAGACGACGCGCTACGCAGTCTCTCCGGGCCACCACACGGTTCGAGTTGCAGCTCCAGAGGCTGTGAACTGGGAGTCGGGTCGAGCGTCGAGCAACAACATCGACGTGGATGTCCGCGAGAACGAAGTCAAAACGCTGGGAATTCGAGGACGCGGCAAAGAAGGCTACTGGCCCACTCTCCGCGAAGTCATGACCTTGCGGTGGGCCACGAAGGCGATACACCAAAGGCCTTGGGTCATTTTGGACCTTGCGCCGAGGGAAGAGTGAGGGTTGGCAGTACAAGGCCGGCCGTCAAACAAAGCCTTGCGCTCACACTCCGGCAGGCGCTCGCTGCCGGCATCTTCTACTGCTAGACGCGAGCTGCGGCCAACACGCTGTAAGCCCTTCTGCACTCGCGTACCTCGAGCTCGTACCACCCCTTCGCCGACATCGGCCGCTCACACTCCGAGCAGACCCTCTCCCCACCTGAGCCCGTGAGCCGCTGGACGTCGCGCGTGACGGTCGACGGGTGCACTCCGAGCTCGCCGGCGATTCGGGCCCTCGAGCCCTGGTGTTAGCGGCCTGATTATCTGATCACTCGCGCCCAGGATTCGGCCACGATGATTGTGGACTGGATCTTTGGGTCCTTGGCCCGCACGCGACTAGCGGAGAGGATTTGGCTGTCCCTGAACGCGAGGGACCCCTCCCGCTGCAAGTTGATCGCTGGCTTGCGGAAGGGGTCCAAGGCGGTGTTGCCACCGATGGCAATCGTATGGCCCTGCACGCTCCCAGTCGACGTCTATGCGGCTGCCGGCAGATCAGTCCTGGTCCCTAGGGCGGATTGTCCGGATTGCTGTGAGCCGATGGGATCCTGGTCGGGTTACTTCCGGTTCGTTCGCAACGACGGGGGGTGCCTGAAGATCTGGGTTCCTCGCGGACGTTGTGCGACCTGCTCGAAGACCCACGCCCTGCTCCCGGCGTTTTGCACACTGAACCGGCTCGATCAGATGGAGTCGATCGGCCAGGTGATCGGATCGGTTGTCGGAGGGCTCAGCGGAGTGCGCCCGGCGGCTGAGGGCATAGGCGTCCCCCACACCACGGCACGGGGTTGGGTCAGACGGTTCTACATAAACGCTCAGCGGCTCGCTGTGGCCTTCGCGGCGCTGTGTGTGGATCTCGGCGATGACGCGCCGAGACCCGCTTCCGAACCGATGACATTCGCCCTCGGTGCGATCGCTACTGCGTGGCGGGCGGCGTGCGCGCTTCCAGGATGGATGTCGGTGAACCCGTGGCGCTTCTGTTCGTCGGTGTGCGGCGGATCTCTTCTCTCGACCAACACGAACTCACCCTGGTTGGTCATCGGCAAACGTCGTTTCATGCCCCCTGTCCCATGACAACTCAAAAGACGGGAGCAAACACATGGACGACGACACAGCACAAGCCGTCGCGCTTCACCGCTGGGCGGTGATCGCAGAAGCGACGAGCGACCGCTTGGAGGCCCAAGAACGTGGAGCGCTGGTGCGGACCATCGCGTCCAGATCGCACACTCATCCCGACGGCTCGGTGCGCCGTTACAGCCGTGCCACGATCGACCGCTGGATCCGGGCGTGGCGCCGTGGTGGCCTAGAAGCACTCCGGCCCGAGACCCGTTCAGACACTGGAGCGGTGCGCGCGCACCCCGAGCTCGCAGACGAGGCCGCCGCACTTCGCCTCGAGCTGCCTACGCGCTCGGCTGCTCAGATCTCGAGGATCCTGTATGCGAGACACGGGATCAGAGTCGCTGAGCGAACGGTGCGGGGCCAACTCGCCCGCCGAGGACTTGCCCGCGAAGCGCTTGCAGCAGAGCCGAAGGCCTTCGGCCGCTATGAGGCCGACCGGCCGAACGAAAGGTGGATCACAGACGTCTTGGTCGGACCATGGGTCCCGCATCCAAAGACTTCGGCCTCTGTGCGAGCCAAGCTCTTCTTGTTGGTCGACGACCACTCGCGCTTGTTGGTCCACGGACGCTTCTTCGCGCATGAGAACGCGCGAGCGTGCCAAGACACGCTGCGCCAGGCGATCTGTCGTCGCGGTGTTCCCGAAATTCTGTATTGCGACAACGGAGCGCCGTTCTCCAATGCGTGGCTCACAAGGACCTGCGCGGTGCTCGGGATCCGCCTCGTGCACTCGATGCCCTATTCGCCTGAAGGCCGGGGCAAGCAAGAGCGGCTCAACCGCTTCATCCGAGAGGCGTTCCTAGAAGAGGCCTGCCATCAGGGGATCTGCTCTATGGCCGCAGCTGGACGACCTGTTCAGTGCCTGGGCCGAGCATGTGGCGAACCGCAGAGTCCACTCTGAGACCAAAGAGTCACCGATCGACCGCTTCTTGAAGAACCGGGCCGCATCGCCAAGTTGATCCCGACCGACTGAGCGAGGCGTTCCGGTGGTCGGTTACCCGCAAGGTCACGCGCACCGCCACGGTTCCCTTCGAGGGCAACTCCTATGGGGTGGACCCCGCACTGGTCGGACGGCGCGTCGAGCTCAGATACGACCCTGAGGATCTCTCTCGGATCGACGTGTACTTGGAGGGAAAGCCCGCCGGCGTGGCGACGCCGTTTGTCATCGGACGCCATACCCATAGAGCCGTCCCCCAGGCGAAACGCCCCGAGCCCAAGCCAACCGGCATCGACTACCTGGGCATGGTCGCCTCTGCACACGAAGAGGCCGCAGGCACCGGGAGCATCGACTTCTCCCAGCTTCAGATGTTCAGCACAGACGAAGCGGAGCAGAGGTGAGCCCCGCCGCTCCGTGGGTCAGTCACTTCGGGCTGAAGCGCACCCCGTTCGGAAAGGGCATCGCGGCGAAGGACCTCTTCAGCCGCCAGGCACACGAGGAGGCCGTCGCACGCATCAACTTCTGCATCGTGGAGTGCGCCCTGGGAGTCGTTACAGGAGACGTCGGCGCAGGAAAGACCGTCGCGGTGAGAGCAGCGGTGTCTTCACTCGACCCGACCAGACACCAGGTGATCTACATCGCCAACCCCGCATTCGGCACCCGGGGCCTGTACGTCACGATCGTAAGGGCGCTCGGCGCAGAGCCGAGATATGTAAGAGCAGAGCTCATGGCCCAAGCAGCCGATCTTCTAGAAGCAGAAGACGCCGAGCGACACCGTCGGGTGGTGATGATCTGTGACGAGGCCCATCTGCTCAGCCCGGCCCAGCTAGAAGAGCTCCGGCTGCTCACGAACTCCAAGATGGACTCGGCGTCTCCGTTCGCCGGGATCCTGATCGGACAGCCAACTCTTGTCGAGACAGCTGCGCATGGGGGTCTTCGCGGCTTTGGACCAGCGCATCGCCACGCGGTTCACCATCAAGGCGATGGACATCGGTGAGTCAGCCGCCTACCTGCGCCACCACATGGCACTCGCCGGACGCGAGGAGCCCCTCTTCGCAGACGACGCCGTCGCCCGACTGCACCGGGTGTCCAACGGGCTTCCGAGGGCGCTCAACAACGTGGCGACCGCCGCGCTCATCGCAGCGGCCGCCGACAACAAGGACCTGATCGACGACGCCTGTGCGAAGAAGGCAGCCGCCGAGCTCACCCGGGACTGACAATGCTCACCGACTCGGTCGAGAGGACCGCCATGCTCATCGAGACCTGCCGACCCGTGTGCACGAATCGCTGCCGGGTCGTGTGCAGACAACGTGGCCGCCAACACCTGGGTGTAGCCAACTTCAGAGAACGCGTCTACAAGCCCGCATTGAAGGCAGCCGGGTTGCCGATGGCCCTTACTCCGCATCGTCTTCGTCACTCAGCCGGTGACCACATGCGAGAAAATGGCGAGGACCTGCAGACGATTCAGAAGCGACTCGGTCATGCGAGCATCCGCACAACAGCAGACATCTACGGCACCCTCAACGTGGTCGTAGACAAGGCTGCAGCGGACAGACTCGACGCGATGTACTCATCGGCCCGCGGACATTTCGCGGACATGGCCGATGACTCCGAGACTGCGACATGAGAGAAAGTGGCCCCTGACCAGCACTTTTGCGTGTGGAGGTGAGCGGACGCTACTCAAACCACGCTGACCAGGAGAAACGCATCCAAGATGTACTCCAACTAGAGCTTTCCTGGCTGCCAAAGCCCAAAACTCAAACCCCTCGAAGAGTTCAAAGGCGGCTGTCGGATAAAGAGCTCGAGACGCTACTCCGAAGCTACGACGGTGGTACTCCAGTGAGCGTGCTGGCTCACGAATTCAAGATCCATCGGTCTACGGTCCTCGACCATCTCAACCGCTCCACTGCTCGTCGTCGATATCCAGCGCTGGACGACAGGGGTATTCGAACCGCCAAGCAGCTCTACGGCGCTGGACTTTCCTTGCGCGAGGTCGGTCTGACGCTCAAGGTTCACGCCAGCACCGTCCGAACAGCACTTCTCAATGCAGGAGTGCTCATGCGTGATCCACAGGGACGAACGAGAGCATGACCGAGGATAGAACAACGAAGGTTCTTAGCTACCCCTGCATACGTAGGAACGCCCGACGCACGCGATGCACCGGCGTTACGACATCGTCGGATAAGAAGACTGAATCTCAATGAGCTAGTAGTCCTTTCTTCACGCCCCAGCCGGTAGCAGCCAAACAACATCGCGATGAGCACGGTCACACTCTGGCTGTGTCCCGGCGGAACTGCCAGACGGCGCAAAGCACGAGTACGCCCAACCATATGACCGTGTTAAGCGCCCATTCCCACTCGAAATGACCGCCAATCAGTGGGTAGTGCACGAGCTCGTTGAGCCCATACAGCGGTGTGAACTTCGCCAAGATGGCGTAGGTATGCGGGAAGTGGCTGACGGGAATGAAGAGGCCACCTGCAAAACTGCACACCATCAAAATCAGCGAGAGGATCTGCGTGACGTTCTCCGACGGAAGCAGATACCCGATGAATAGCCCGAGAGCGGAGAATAAGAGCGACCCGACCCACACACAGATTCCAGTGATGAGCCACAAATCCGTGGGCATAGACGCCTGATTGGTGCAGGAACCGACGACGTACACGGCTCCCACTGCGCCTGCAGCCAGGGTCAGTGATGTCAACATCTTGATCGCGATATAGGCCGCGGGTGTAAGTGGAGTAACTCGAAGTTGTCTGCTCCATCCCGAGGTCCGTTCGATTGACACCATGGCGCCACCTGTCGCAGTGGCGAACACAGCACCAAACAGAGCGATGCTGATCATCTCGAATGCCGTGAGATTGCCGCGCCCGATGATCTGATGCACATAGGTGCTATTGCGTCCGAATCCCAAGAAAAAGATCACTGGCAGAGCGATGGCGAGGATCATTGTCCGGCGGTTGCGCATGAGACGGCGCACCTCCAACCGCAAGACCGTAGGAGTGAAGCCGCCTATCGGAGGCGCTGTGCGCTCCAAGGCGTCCACCAGGCTGGATTGAGGGGTCACTGTGCGACCTTTCGGTTGGTTGGCTGGTCTATGTCTTGGCTGGTAAGGGCGATGAATGCATCTTCGAGCCCCCGTGAGGTGATCTCAAGATCGTGGGCCTCCGTCTCGTTCAAGAGTCGGCGAGCGACGGAATCGGTGTCATTGGAATGGATGAGGATGGTCTCGCCCCGGATCTCAACGTCGTCGACTCCGGGAATGGCCCGAAGCATGACCTCCACCGCCGCGTGGCAACGTCGCCCGGATAGTCCGCCCCGACGCCACTGCTTTCACCTCGCTAGTGCGGCGGCACTGAAGGTCGCGCGGTAAACCAACATCCTTGTAATCCAGCGCGCGGTCGCGCATGATGAGAGAGCCGCAGTTCGTG
Source organism: uncultured Acidimicrobiales bacterium (assembly GCA_963801315.1). Lineage (GTDB taxonomy): Bacteria > Actinomycetota > Acidimicrobiia > Acidimicrobiales > CAVXTF01 > CAVXTF01. The sequence continues at coordinate 1,416,464 of CAWDEI010000007.1, forward strand.
CGTTGACGGAGGGTGTGCATGGCTCGGCCGGCCCAGGTGTTCGTGAGGAGTTTGCGCGCCAAGGAACGAGCCTGGCTGCGCTCACTTCGCCGCCGCGGTGGCGACTTCGCCTCTCCGGTGACGGTGCGACGCGCACAGGTGATCGACATGAGCCGGAGGCGCTACTCGGCTCCTGAGATTGCAGATGCCTTGGACGCGACGTGTGACTGGGTGCGATCTGTGATCCACCAGTTCAACGACATCGGCCTGGAGGCGCTCGTTCCCGCTTGGGGAGGAGGAAGGCCGCGAGAGATCACACTCGACATGCGAGCCAGGATCGTCGAGATAGTCGACTCCCACCCCCAAGAGCTCGGTGAGCCCTACACGACCTGGTCGTTGTCGCATCTGCGTACCTACCTGTTGAGAACAGGGGTGGTTCAGAAGATCTCCAAGGAGCGCCTGCGGATGATCCTGATCGAAGAAGGTCGCACGACCCAGACGACCAAGGGCTGGAAGCACTCACCGGATCCCGACTTCAGTGCCAAGGCTTCTCGGTTGAGACGCCTGTACACGGCCGCTGAGTCCGGGCATCTTGACGGGGTGCTCTTGTGCTTCGACGAGCACGGCCCTGTCACTCCGACGCCCAAGGCCGGGCGCGGCTGGTGGCAGAAGCGAAGACCCGGACTCATCCGTGCGAACTACCGAAAGCCCCACGGGGTGGCCCATTTCTTCGGTGTCTACGACGTCGGAGCAGACCAGCTCTTCGGACGCTGGTTCTATCGCAAGGGTGCTGACCACGTGATCACGATCCTGAAGATGATCCGTTGCCGCTATCCGGGTGAGCGCATCTGGGTGGTCCAAGACAACCTGTCCAGCCACTGGACCACTGAGGTGCGAGCGATCGCAGCCGAGCTCGGCATCACCCTTGTCGCCACGCCCACTTATGCATCTTGGATGAATCGCATCGAGTGCCACTTCGGCGTGATGGTGAAGTCGGTATTCGCCGGTTCGGACTACCGGGACCACGCCGAGATCCAGTCCGCGACCTCCGCATACCTTCGGCGCAGAAACGCTGAAGCCCGGCGCGACAGGGTGGAGCGAAGGGCCGCCCAGCTGGCCCGCCGCAACCGTCGGTCAGCTGCCCGTCGCCAGAAGGCTGCCGCCTGATCCAACCCATAGCATCGTCTGGGTGCAGATCCCCGATCGTGCTCGCTTCGAACTCGAACGGCGGCTCGAGGCTCACCGCCTGAACCGCTGGCCTCAGCTGAAAGATGCCCGTGTGCGGTTCAGAGGACTCTACGCCTACGTGGAGGCCACGCGTCCTGACGGATATGACCAACAGCTGTTCCGTCTGCGCTGGACCGGCAATCGGGAGAACAAGTGGGCATTTGCCATTTGGCTCGCAAGCAAGGACGGATACGAGGACTCGGTGCTTCCGAGCGGCATGTTCGTGGGCACCGTCGAAGAGGCAATGGACTGCGCGTGCGGTCTCTACCTCAATGACCCGAGCGCCGCTATCCGGGTGAGCGCATCTGGGTGGTCCAAGACAACCTGTCCAGCCACTGGACCACTGAGGTGCGAGCGATCGCAGCCGAGCTCGGCATCACCCTTATCGTCACGCCCACTTATGCATCAGGATAATCGCATCGAGTGCCACTTCGGCGTGACGGTGAAGTCGGTATTCGCCGGTTCGACTACCGGGACCACGCCGAGATCCAGTACACGACCTCCGATACCTCGGCGCAGGAACCCTGAAGCCCGGGCGACAGGGTGGAGCGAAGGGACGCCCAGCTCGCCCGCCGAAACCGTCGGTCAGCTGCCCGTCGCCAGAAGGCTGCCGCCTGATCCAACCCATAGCATCGTCTGGGTGCAGATCCCGATCGTGCTCGCTTCGAACTCGAACGGCGGCTCGAGGCTCACCGCCTGAACCGCTGGCCTCAGCTGAAAGATGCCCGTGTGCGGTTCAGAGGACTCTACGCCTACGTGGAGGCCACGCGTCCTGACGGATATGACCAACAGCTGTTCCGTCTGCGCTGGACCGGCAATCGGGAGAACAAGTGGGCATTTGCCATTTGGCTCGCAAGCAAGGACGGATACGAGGACTCGGTGCTTCCGAGCGGCATGTTCGTGGGCACCGTCGAAGAGGCAATGGACTCCGCGTGCGGTCTCTACCTCAATGACCCGAGCGCCTGGGAATTACCCCGTCAACCGTCCGCGCCGCCCACAAGCCGTTCCGCGGCGACGATCCGACCCTTACTGATGAACACGACCCGGTCGGCGTAGGCGTCGGCCTCCTCGAGATAGTGCGTGGCGAAGACGATCGTGCGGCCGAGGGCGGCGTCGTCGCGGATGGCCTGCCAGAAATCACGTCGGCCCTCGACATCCATCCCCTGGGTCGGCTCGTCGAGCAGAAGCAGCTCGGGATCGGGCAACAGCGCCATGGCAAAGCGGAGGCGCTGCTGCTCTCCTCCCGAGCACCTCCCGACCAATCGATCGGCGATGTGGGCAATGCCCGCCCGCTCCATCACCTCGCCGACTGGGCGGCTGACGGCGAACAGTTTGGAGGTGTACTGGACCGTCTCTCTCACCGTGAGGTCCTTGAGCAACCCACCGGTCTGCATGACGGCCGAGACCAGACCCTTGGTAATGGCACGGCGCGGTGTCATCCCATAGACCTCGACTTCGCCTGAGTTCGGCTGGGACAGGCCCAGGATGATGTCGATCGTCGACGTCTTCCCCGCCCCGTTGGGGCCGAGGAACGCCAAGATCTCTCCGGAGCCGATGGTCAGGTCGACGCCGCGCACCGCCTCGACGGATCCGAAGGACTTGTGCACGTTCTCGAAGGCGGACCGCAATGACGCCTGGGCGTCACGATTCGCAAGCAGACCCGGGAGGGCGATTTTCCATCAGCTGAAGTCATCTGCCTCCCGTCCATCGACACTGGTATTCGATGTGTCATTTCTTGCCACTCCACCGGAAGAATGAGCCTCGGCGCACCTTGATTGCGATGCAAGCACGACCAAAGCGATAAAGACGATCAGTTCGACGCTCATTTCGAATCCTCCAGGCTCGTAAGGTTCTTCGGTTTCTTCATGACGCCACTGTGCCCCGGTGGTGTCGTTGAGGCATCGCCAGTGAGACAGGTTCGCCGCTCCGTCGACAGATAGAGATCGACCCGTCTGATCTCTGTCTCATGGGGGAGGAGAGTGAGAGCCCTTCTCGATTACGATCGACCCATGAGAAGCGTGCTCGACCTGGCCAAACGCGCTCAGGCGTTGGGTCGGCGCTACCCGCTGGCAGCCGACACCCTGCTTGCCTCGCCCTGGCGGCGCAGCGTTCGTCTCGCTCGCGGCCACCTATGGCGAGCTACCCGCGAGTGACTCCGGACATTCAGCCATGGGTGGACGGTCGCCGTCGTGGTCTCGATGCTGGCCATCACCCTCCCGTTGGCATGGCGACGGCGGTTTCCGTTCTCGGTCGCCGTCGTGGTAGTTGTCGCCTTTCTGGTCGCCCGGATCGTCGTTCACGTTCCCGAGGCGAACATCTCGCTGTTCGCATCGTGGTTGATGATCTACAGCGTCGCTGTGCACGGCCGAGCGACGATTGCGGACACTGTTCCTTACGCTTTGCTACAGCCGCCATTGTGGCTCGAGCTCGTTCGCGAAATCTTCTTCGCGAGCTATGCGACGGGGACCCGCTGCTCGCGTGGCTTCAATCCTCTTTTACAACATGGTCTTGCTCTCCTTTCCCTGGCTGCTCGGTGCCGCCATCTGGTCGTTGCGAGATCGTCAACGCAAGCTGGCCGATCAGACCGTCGAACTCGAGATCGAGCGCGAGGAGAACGCCCGTCAAGCGGTGTTCGCGGAACGGGTACGGATCGCCCGCGAACTGCACGATGTCGTGGCTCACCACGTGAGCGTGATCGGCGTGCAGGCGGCCGGAGCACGAAGGGTGATGGATCGCCAACCGGCTCGGGCAGCCGAGGCACTGAGCTCGATCGAAGACTCCAGTCGGCGGGCCGTCGTCGAGCTTCATCGCCTCCTCGGGTTCCTTCGCCGTGCCGGTGACACCGACGAGCCTTGCTCCCCAGCCGCGGCCTCGCCCAACTCGGCGACCTGATCGCCGAGGCGCGCCAAGCAGAGCTGATCGTCGACCTGACGATCAAAGGCGAAGTGCGGCTTCTCTCTCCGACCCTCGAAGTGTCTGCCTATCGGGTCATCCAAGAGGCGCTGACCAACACCCGTAAGCATTCGAAAGCAACAACAGCAAGCATTCGGCTCCACTACGGGCTAACGGAACTTGAGGTGGAAGTGCTCGACGACGGACCGGAACGGGAAGCCGGACACAGGCGGGGCGCAGGTCGGCCATGGGTTGATCGGGATGCGCGAACGTGCGGCGCTCCACGGTGGACACCTCCGGGCTGGCCCTCGAGCCAGGAGGCGGATTCGCAGTGCATGCGTACTTTCCCGCTGAACAGTGATGCCGCATGACCGTCAGGGTCGTGCTGGTCGACGATCAGGCATTGATCCGAACGGGCTTCAAGATGATCCTCGAATCCGAAGACGACATCGAGGTCGTCGGCGAAGCAAGCGATGGTGAACAAGCGATCTCCATGACACGCTCGGCTCGACCCGACGTCGTGCTCATGGACGTTCAGATGCCGACGATGGACGGTCTCGAAGCCACCGGCCGCATCGTGCAGGATGCAAGCATCCCAAGTCGGATCGTCATCCTCACCACTTTCGAGCGCGACGACTACGTCTTCGAAGCACTTCGCGCTGGGGCGAGTGGGTTCCTCCTCAAGAACTCCCCTTCCGAGGAGCTCGTGCATGCGGTGCGCGTCGTCGCTGCCGGGGACGCCCTTCTCGCACCGTCGGTCACCCGCAAGGTCATTGAAGGGTTCATTCGCCGACCGGCGCGTCTAGCAGCAGCGAAGTTGAGCTTCGGCGTCTCACCGAGCGAGAGACCGAGATCTTGCGGCTGCTCGCCACCGGGAAAAGTAACTCCGAGCTGGCTTCCCATCTCTTCGTAGGGGAGGGCACCGTCAAGACCCATGTTTCGAATGTGCTCACCAAGTTGGGACTACGCGACCGGATGCAAGCGGTCATATTCGCCTACGAGAGCGGCCTCATCGAACCAGGGCAACATCGGGAGTAGGGTGCCAGGCGAGGTCATCCTGATCAGCTTCGCCCTGCTGTTTCATTGAGACACGACGAGTCAAGGGCCACCCTACTGAGGATTCGTTGACTATGATTCACGACTCTTCCGTCCATCGGCACCTTGCTCAAATTCCTTCCAGCCGACCGTCTCCCTCCGTGATCGGTTTGACGAGAAACACAGCTCTCATCGGACTACGGCGTTTGAGTAATGGATAGGAGGACTACCTGACCGGACGCTACTCAAACCCAGTGGAGGTAATGACAATGTTTTCAAACCGCTCTGACCAGGGACGATGCCTCCAGAAGTTGCTCAGCCTGGCCGGTTGACGCTTTCTCGCTCAACTTCTCAAACCGGATTTCAGAGCCAAGATTTGGCGACAGCATCGACGATGTCGTCCTTCATCTTGAAGTAGTAATAAACGTTGCCCAAGGGAACATCGGCAGCAGGAGCTATGTCGGCGATCGTCGTCCGCTCTACTCCCTGTTCGTAGAACAACTGAGAAGCGGCATCGATCAGTCGATCTCGCTTCGCTGGGCGCTTCTGTGCGCGTGATCCACTGTCCTCAGCCGTTGTGTCAGTCATTGCGATGACTCCACCGGATCGCTGCAACGCCGAGCAGGATCACCCCGATGCAAAGCACGACCACCCAAACCGGCCTTGGTACGCCAAGGGCCGCCATGGCGGCGGCAATTAGAGCCACGGCAAGCCCCGCAATACCCTCGGCCTTGAACTCGCTCCCCTCGGCCACTCCGAACCCCCTAAGAGTCTTTTGAGTCCCAGTCTGGCTCGTCTGAGACCGTGTCCTCGTCCGGCTGAGGTCCCTGATTCAGTTGCCAGGAAGTGCGCCGGGTTCGGCGCCCGCGAAGGCAGCTGCGATCCAGTCAAGGTGACGCGCCCAGAGTTGCGGATAGAAAGCGGCATCCTCCCCACTTAGGCCGGAGAATTGCACCCTCACATCTGTTCCGTCACCCATCGGAGTGAGCGTGATTTCAATGAATGTAGGTGTCGGCGTCGCTGTGTCGGTTCCTTGACGGTCCCATCTAAGCAGCATGCGGTGCGGGGGATCTACTTCGATATAGCGGCCGGTAATTGCCGTCCCGTCGAGGTCGAGGTGGAACGTCTCCCCCACGCGAGGAGCTGTCACGAAATTCCGTTCATCTCGACGAGACCGGTCCACGTCCAAGAGGCACGAGCAGTCAGGGTGGACTGAATGAGCTCACGGAAAGCCAGACCTGAGCAACCCACTGGGAGCGACGAGGTGTCCCGCATCACGAAGGCAGCGTGTCCGCAAGCGCATCGTGCGGATGCACGTGCGTCGTCCAAGTGCCGTGAGCCGACTTCGGCAATGGCTGTGAACGAACCCGGCTTGGGCTCATCTGCCGATGGCAAGGGCGAGGAGGGTATCGACCGCAGTTTCGATCGGGCGAGAACTCCGAAGTACCTGGGCGAGTAGAAGCCCTCCTTGGAGCGTGGCGAGCAGAGTAGTGGCGAGGTCGTCCGGATCGATGTCGGACCGGAGTTTGCCGTCGGCACGAAGGGATCTGAGTCCTTCGCCGATGGCGGCTGCCCACTGATCGAACCCTGCCGCGATGAGCGCTCGGGCCTCGGGGTCACTCTCGGCGAGTTGACCAACGAGCGAGCCAAGTTGGCAGCCCCCCTTTGCTTTGGTGCGCTTCGCTGCGGTGATCACCATGTTCCGCCAGGCTTCGACGCCGTTCGCTCTACTGAGCGCCTGCCGATTGCGATTGACGATGGCGTCGGCTTGGTAGTCGATGACCGCCTGCACGAGATCGTTCTTGTCGGGGAAGTAGTGGTACATCTGAGAGCCGCTGACTTCCGCCGCCACCCTGACGTCTTCCAAGGTGGTGGCCGCCACCCCGCGCTCATGGATCAGGGCGGCAGCCTCCTCCACTATTCGTGCCCGGGTGCGTGCTCCTTTGGGGGTGAGCCTAGGCCCGTCACTTGTTTCGTTGACCATGCACCAATTTTAGCAAGGATTCTGGGTTTGACAACCCAGTTTCACGTGTCATACTGGGTTGCAGCACCCATTTTCAGCGAGAGGATCAAACAACGTATGACTGACCTAAAGGGCAAGACGGCTCTGGTTACGGGCTCGACGAGCGGGATCGGCAAGGCTACGGCCATCGCCTTGGCCGCCCGCGGTGCTCACGTACTGGTAGTCGGACGCGATGAACAACGAGCCAAAGACGTGGTCGCCGAGATCGAAGGCAGCGGCGGTAGCGCAGCATTCCGGCTCACCACGTTGAGCGACCTCGAATCGGCCCAGGACCTGGTCGAGTGGGCCACTGAGGCAGGCGACGGTCACGTCGACATCCTCATCAACAACGCCGGCGTCGCCTTGCTCGGACCAAGCAACGCAGCCACCGAAGCAGAGTTCGACGAGACCTTTGCACTGAACGTCAAGGTTCCGTTCTTCCTCGTCGCGTCACTCGCGCCAGCCATGGCCGAACGCGGATGGGGTTCGATCGTCAACGTCTCCACGATGGTCGCGAGCTTCGGACAGGCCGGCATGGCTTTGTACGGCGCCAGCCGAGCGGCTCTCGAACTGTTGACGAAGGCCTGGGCCGCCGAATACGGCCCGCTTGGTGTTCGGGTCAATGCCGTTGCGCCTGGCCCGACGCGCACCCGCATGATGGAAGGTGTCCCCGAGGAGATGGTGAATCAGCTCGCGGCCCAAGCACCAGCAGGTCGCGTAGCTCAGCCCGAGGAACTTGCTGCGGCGATCGTATTCCTCGCCAGTGATGATGCCAGCTTCGTCCACGGCGTCACTCTTGCGGTCGACGGTGGCCGGGTAGCGACGTAACGCCGATCGGCGGTGACGTTTAAGAGTGAAGACCTAGAGCACAAATCACAACTAACAACTGAGGAGTATCCACATGAGCGCATACGTAATTGTCGAATTCACGATCAAGGACCCGGATCTTTATCGTGAGAAATACAGCCGCGACGCTGGACAGACGGCCAAAGAGCACGGAGGCGAGGTTCTCGCCGGCGGTAACTGGGAGATCCTGCACGGCGATGGCTCGCTCACTTCAGGGGCACTCGTGCGGTTTCCGGACCATGAGGCGGCCGTCGGATGGTACAACTCGCCTGAATATCAGCAGCTGATCGAGGTCCGCAGCGTCGCGATGGATGCCCGTTTCAGCTTGCTCGACGGCCTCCCTACGCCCACAGAAGCTGAGAGGGAATCAGCGTGAGCGCACCCTCAGGAAAGACGGTGCTCATCACCGGCGCCAACGTCGGCATCGGCAAGGATGTGGCCCGGCAACTGGCGTTACGTCCTGAGATCGGCCGCATCTATCTGGCGTGTCGGAACCAAGATCGAGCGTCAACAGCAAAGGTCGATCTCGAAGCCGTCACTGGCCGACACATCTTCGACATCATTCTCATGGACGTCGCCGATCTTGGCTCGGTCCGCGCTGGCCTAGTGGCCATCAACGGGTCCCTCGACGCGCTGGTCATGAACGCTGGTGTAATCGGCAGCAAGACCTTGATGGAATTGACCGCTGACGGGGTCACCAAACTGTTCGCAACGAACGTTCTCGGTCACGCCGTTCTCCTCGAAGGGCTCCTGACCCAGAACCGACTTGGCGAGGTAGCGGTGTTCGCCGCAAGTGAAGCAGCCAGGGGAATTCCGAAGTTGGGGTTCAAACGGCCAACGTTTGTTTCAACCTCTACCGATGAACTCACCACCGTCATCGACGGCAGCTACTTCTGCTGACAGAAAATATGATCGGAACCTCGCCTTCGGTCAGGTCAAGTACATCGGCGCCTTGTGGATGGCCTACCTGGCCCGCCAATACCCCGACCTCCGCTTTATCACTGTGAGCCCCGGCAACACCACGGGTACCCAAGCCGCCGCCGGCGCGGCGCCACCGCTACGCTTTGCGGCCAAACACATCATGCCCCACCTCGGTATTTCCCACGAACTTGAAGTGGGCTCGAAGCGACTCGTCGACGGTGTTATCGATTCGACCCTGTCGAGTGGTGTGTTCTACGCCAGCGCGACCAACAAGTTGACGGGTCCATTAGTCGACCAAGCCGAGATCCTCCCCGATTTCGCCAACCCGTCCTTTCAGGACCACGCCAACGAGGCCATCCACCGCTTTATCACCGAGCGTCGTTCTGAGCCTCGCCGATTGGAGTCCGATCGCTAGCGGACCTCTCGTCTTCGGAGGAGGCTTCTTTGGAGCTGCGCCAAGCTGGCCTCTTTCGCAGAATCTGTGGGCACAGAGCTCACTCAGGACCTTGTCTTTTCCGAGCCGATGATCGAACGGTTCATTGCGCTCGGGTGCTCGTCTTGGACCCCCTCGACGAGACGAACGCTTCGGACCAACCTGCGCTTCGTCGCCAGCGGACTCGAACGTTTCGGTGGGCCCTTGCCGGCCTCACTCTCAAGAGAGCGCTCCAAGGCCCCTTATTCGGATTCCGAGATCGACGGCTATCTCGCGATGTGCGACACCCAGTCCACACAAGCCCGCCGCAACCGGGCGTCTGGTCTTATATGTCTCGGAGCGGGCGCGGGGCTGGTCGGTGTGGACCTCCGCGCCGTGCGCGGGCGAGACGTCGCATGTCGCCATGGTGGGGTGGTCGTAGAGGTCACCGGAACAAGAGCCCGTGTCGTGCCTGTGTTGGCACGCTTCTGCGACCGGGCACTTGCCGCGGCTTCGTTTTGCGGTGAGAACTTCATCGTCGGCGGGGTGGAACTCCATCGCCGCAACGTCACCTCGAGGCTGATCGCCTCGATGTCTGAACGAGGAGACCTCCCGCGTCTTGAGATCCCTAGGTTGCGCGCGACGTGGCTCAGAGAAGTCGCAGCCCTGATCGGCCTGCCGACGTTCATGGCTGCGGCCGGTGTGAGCTGTTCTCAGCGCCTGGGGGATGTCGTGTCTGGGATCGCTCCTTTGGACGAGCCAGATGCGGTCGGCCTGCTCGGCGGGCTCAGGTGAAAGACGTCCTTGATCGCATCGAACGGATCATCGACGACGCTTGCTTGTCTGCACCGATCTGGAAGATCGTCTCCCTGCGGGCGTCCGGGCTCGCCAACTGAGCATTCGCACACTTCTCGTCGGAATCCTGCTCGCCCTGGCGGACCAAAGACCGGGACATCTCACCCGTGTGCACCGGGCTCTTGGTCTCTTTGGGCAGCCAGGATCGTCGGCGTCTCGGAGTGACCGCACACTGGAAGTCCGGACCCCACACCCTCACCTACAGGCAGGTGGAACACACCTTCTCGATACTTAGACATGCGCTCGAGAAGGATCGACCAGACGGCGCCCCGTCGACGCGACTGTCCGAGCTTCGTCGGCGCGATCATCGAGGCCTCTGTTCCTTCCGAGTTCAAAAACGCCTCGTCATCTTTCGCCGTCGACTGGAGCGACCACGAGAGCTTCAGCCTCCCACCTGTCAGAACAAAGTCTCGCTGCGCCGACCCAGAAGCGAGCTGGGGGCACAGAAACGTCGGATTAGTGAAGGGAGAACTCTTCTTCGGCTACTACTTCCAGACCGCCACGATGGTGAGAGACGAGACGGGAAAAGGCATACCCGAGCTCATCCGCGGGCTCGTGGTCACGAGCTGTTCTTTGGACCCGCCCGCCGAGCTCGTTGCTGTGCTCGAGCGCATGGTCTCTTCGGGTATTGCCCTGGGAGACGTCATCTGCGATTCGGGATATGCGCACAGAAAGCCCGAGAACTGGGCGCTTCGGGTGAGGAGGCTCGGTGCCGAGCTCGTGATGGACCTGCATCCTCACGACCGGGGGACCAGAGGCACCCACCAGGGCGCAATCCGCTTCAACGGAAATCTGTACTGCCCTTCAACACCTGTGGCCTTGTTCGGGATCGAGCCGCTGCCTCGTAATGCGAGCACGACCGACACAGACGCCCACGACGCCGCGATCAGCAGAGCTCGCCAGATACAAGCTCGGACGGATATCGGGGCCCGATCGTGACGGCTTCGAGCGCGTCATGTGCCCAGCGGTGATGGGAAAGGTCCGCTGTCCGGCGAAGCCCGAGTCGATGAAGCTCCCGTTTTCCAGAGCCCAGGTTCACAAACCGCCCGAGCACCTGCCCAGATGCTGTGTCCAGCAGACGATCACCGTCTCGGTCGAGATCAACGCGAAGACCTCCCAAAAGCACGACTACCCGTCCAAGGCTCACCGCAACTCGTTTGCGAGACGCACCGGGGCCGAACGCGGCTACTCGACGTTGAAGGATCAACGCGTCCACCGACACCACTCGTGGCTGGTGCAGGGTCATGGGACTGTGCGCAGTGACGATCTTGCTGTCCGTGCGCAATGGTGGTCAGAAACATGCGCATCACAGACGCCTACTACGAGCGGGAGCAGGAGAACTCGAGGCGCGGCCAAGGCAGGCCTACCCCCTCGGACCAGAAAACGCAGGCGAAGAACCTTGGAGGATCTCGTCCGCAAGTCCGGCCGGGGCGTGATTGTCGCTTCGAGGGCCAGCCGACCCTCAGAACCCTGAGGCACCCGCTCGGACTCCGACAGCAAGCCGGATGAGGCCCACCTCCGTCGGCGGTCCACCTCAGCGGAACACCCAAATGTGAAAATGAATCGACGTCAAATGTGATGACGTCTGGTGGAGGTGAGCGGACTCGAACCGCCGACTTCTACGTTGCGAACGTAGCGCTCTACCAGCTGAGCTACACCCCCTGGCAAACGCCCAGGATACAACCCTGAAGCTCGGGGTCAGGTGCCCTCAGACGGGGGAATCGAACCCAGGGCGGCGCCATGGGATTCGATCGCACGCTGAAGGTTCGTCTGGAGGACCGTCGTGGTCACGTCCGCTCTCGATCGCTCGACCACGGCCCTTAGGGAATCCGCGGCCCGGCGCAGACCGCCGGTGATGGCGTCGGGATATTCGACGGTCACGAGGAAGTCGAATACCTCTTCCATCGTCTCGAGAAGTTGCACCCCCCGGCTGACATCACCGGAACGGAGACAGTCGAGCAGGTGTCGACGAAGCTCGGAAGCCCCCTCAGCCAATCCGTTCAACCACGCAGGGAGCCCAACCTGAAGCTCCTCGTGCGAAGGCAGCATCTCGCCGCCGATGAGTGCTCGAGTGAGCCTCGCCTCGGCGTATTCCTTCTCGGCATCGTGTAGGAACCCCATCGCCGCCAGCTGCGGGAACGGTTTCAGGGCTCTCTGCGCCTCTCGTATCCCCCGCTCAGCTTGGCCTAAGAGCGTACTGCGACGTCTTCCGTACTACGACGGTGAAGCGCCCGGATGGCCAGGCCGCTGGCCCGGATCGTCTCGCGGCAACGTGCCAGCGCCTGTTCGCGCGGCAAGATGCGTCTCTTCGAGTTGTGTCAGGACGTTGTCCCCGACGACGGAAGCTCGGTACTGCGTGCACCCCCCACGAGCCGATCGTGAGGTCAGCGAGCGACGGACCGTCTGTCCGCGAACACCGGTGCTGAAGCAGGAGGCGGCATGTATCGAGCTTCATCTCACGTTCGAACGCCTGTGCGCGCAAGCTCACGAGCACCACCACGTAGAGCAACAAGGCAAAGCCCGCGATCGCCGTCAAGAACAAGAGCCATGCGGGCCGCGGGAATTATGGAGACGAGACCCGTGCTCACGACGCAGAAACCAGGACAAGCAGCACATCGCGCCGCCGCTCGCACGCCTCTGGCCGGAAGTAGGGATCCTGCCGGGTCCCTCTTGCGCTGCCGGGATCGGGGCCGGCAAGGGGAGAGTCCTGACCACGTCGTCCGGGGTGCGCCGAGTCGGCACGGTTTACCTGTTTGGATTGAAATGGCGCGAACCCTGCTCCTGACGAGCTGATAGGGGTTCTTGGCTGCGGCAGACAATCAGATCCCGACGGTCGGTCAACCGCCTGTGAATTGCGACGCAGGACCTGCAGCTGGCGTTGGAACGCGCCGATCGAAGAATCTGCCCGGTACTCAGCCCGCTTTCTCACCAACGTCACTCCGAGGAACACTCCCCAGATTCCGATGAGAACTGCGAGCGCCACGATTGTCAATGCCTTTCGACCTACTTTCCGATAGACAAACCCTACAAAAAGGCCCTTGCGAACTGGTGGATGGGGCAGCAACCTACAAGGCTCGCCACGCGAACCTGCCGCCGGCTCAAATCGATGATCGAACTCGGCTACCAAGGTTTGTAATGGGTCTACCTAAACTTTGCCTGCTTGTGCAAGTGCCAAACGTCCTCCCAGGTGAGCCCGTGTTTCGATGCACAATGCATCACGGGACTTCGCCAGCCGGCATTCGCACCTCACCTTGTAGTGAGTCGACTCAACGTACGTGCAGGTGAGGACGCCAAACCCTTGCAAATGTTGCAAAATGACGACGAATGCGCAGCGTAGGACAACACGAGACACAGCGTCATCATTGGCACTCACGCGACTCACTACCCGTGCTGATCGATTTATAAAATCCCTGAGAGCAAACTGCTCCGACCGACCGTCAGTCGGTCGACCTGGCGAACCAGCGATTTCCCACGCGCTCGAGAATCACGCGAACTCCGAAACATGCCGACAGATCTTCGTCGCTCAGGACATCGGCCATCGGACCACTCTTCAGGATACGGGCTCCTCGCATCAAAGCAGCGTGCGACATGCCCGGCGGGATCTCCTCGGTGTGATGAGTCACGAGAACCATAGGAGGGGTTGCACGGTCCCCTGCAAGGACACTCAGTCGCGAAACCAGACGCTCTCTTGCCGCCAGGTCGAGGCCGGCAGCAGGCTCGTCGAGCAGCAGCAGCTCGGGCTCGGACATGAGAGCACGTGCAAGCAGCACCTGCTGGCGTTCACCCTCCGAAAGCAGGCCGAAGGCACGGTCTTCGGATCCGGCTAGGCCAGCCCCTTCGAGAAGCATTCGGGCACGTTCGTCGTCCGCCGGTGTGTAGTCGTGCCACCACGTCTCGAGCGCCGCGTGACGTCCGGACATCACCGCTTCGAAGGTCGCACATCGACGGGCGGAGCTGGCGGAACAACGACTGACTGACGAACGCCACACGCCGGCGCATCGCACGCGTGTCCGTTCGCCCAGCGCGCTCACCGAGAACCTCGACGGTTCCCTTGGTCGGTAGCAAGCGCATGCCTGCAACCGACAGAAGAGTCGTCTTCCCGGCGCCGTTCGGGCCGAGAAGGACCCAACGTTCACCTGGTCCGACGACGAAGTCGACAGCGTCGAGGATGGGGTTCCCCTTGCGGACTACCGATACGCCGGTGAGGCGAACGACATCGCAGGCGGGCTGTAGCGCCACCGCGTCGCGGGTTCAGGCGGCGGGCACACGGCGAGCAACGCGGCCGGCGAGCCCCTCGACGCACTGCTCCCATCGGCGTTCCCCGATGATCCATAGCCAGATCTCCCGCGAGTAGGACTCGATCACGTCGACGAAGTCCTCGCGTCCGAGTCCAGCAGGCTCGAGCGACGAACGCCAGCGTTCCCAGAGTCGACATGCCGAGGCACACGCCGTTGCTGAAATCCTTGCGGGGGTCGCCACCCGACAGGATCGCAGAACGCATCCAGTCTCGGAGCTCGTCCGGCTCGGGCGGAATCTCGAGTCGTAGCTGGCTCAGCGGCTCCAGATTCACATGGCCCGTGACCTCGTACGCCACAGTCACCGCTCCGGCACCACCGGAGCACGATCGGTGTCCCGGTAGGCGTTCAGATGCTCCTCGTAGTCGATGAACAACGGTGCGTCAGGGTCGAGCTTGCGTTGAAGGCTACGGACAGCGACGCGCTTGTCGAGCTGCGTCGAGCTTAACAAGCGCATCCGGATTGTCGAGATCGCGAAGATCCAACCTGGCTCTGGCACGGTCGAACGCGAGCCGCCCTGCCTCGGTCCTCACGAGAACGCTCGACCAGCCGGCCATCGACCCGACACTTCCGATCGAAAGGTCCGCGCTCCTGCCCAGGAAATCCGCGCACTCGTCGCAACCCTTCAGAGCTGCGCCGTGGAAATCCTTTATCGGCTCGTCGACGGCGACCTTGCCGTCTCGGTACTCGACGATCATCCGTCCGTGGATCACGTCGACCTTGCTCACACGATCGAGATCGAGACCTCTCTTGTCCCTGAGCTCGCGGAGCATCAGGGCCTCGTAGTCGAAACTCTTCGTACAAAGAAGAGCGATGGTCAGGGTTATGGCGTCGACCCTGTGCGCGCCGGTCCCACCCGGCCACCGACGCGCCTGCATGCCTCTGATCCCCTGTATCTCACATGGTGTCCCGACCACAGCCAGGCGGGGCTTCGCGGGAAGCGAGTAACGGCTCAGGTCGAGCTCGGCAAGGGCCATGGTCTGGTTGTAGAAGCTGCCGGACGACGCCATGAGCTCGGCCGGCGTGGTGGCGATCGTCGCCACGCCCTTCCAGGGCTCGTCTTTGTCAGTGCTCGGACGCGATACGAGCGCACCGTCGATGTCGCCGCTCGCCAGAGCAGCAAGCAGGATTGCGGTAACCACCCCGCCGTCTTGGGCTTCGTCGGGTCGCTTGCCGGCGCGCGGCGTACCGCTCGACAACGGCTCCGAGCCCGTCACCCGGGGGACCGCCGGTGATCTTCCAGTAGGGGTCTGCCGAGTCGGAACGGACGACGACAGGAGCGTCAGGGGCTTCGTGGTCAGGTGTCGAAGGGGGCCACAGCGCTTCGTAGCGCAATCCTCCTCGAGGGCAGAAATCCCAGCAGAGCGAACAGCCCGTGCACATCTTCACGAGCTCGGGAAGGCCGTCTTCGCTTACGCCGATCGAGTTGGAAGGGCACACGGCTACGCACGTTCCGCACTCGATGCAGCGACCTGCGTCGATCACTCCGGCCTCGAGCTCCCAGAACCAGGTCTTTCCGGGTGGCTCCGCGATCCCGTTCATCTCCTCGCGAATTCGGTAGCCCTTCACTGGCCTACCCCCCCGGATGTGGACACCACGGCGAGACCGGCAAGACTCGAGCGCAATTCGTCCGGCGAGGTGCGGCGAGCCCAGTTGTAGAAGGGCTCGTTTTCACGGCGCTCGGCGCGGTACCTGCGGATCACCCGCAGAAGTGCTTCAGGTACGTCGTCGACCGGACGGGCGTGCTCGATCCAATCGATGAATCCTGCATCGAGCCCGAGAGATCCCCCCATGCCGATGTCCATGGCTTCTACGAGCTGCTCTCCCACCTGCGCGACGTCGCCCCTGAACCCGATGTCGGCGATCTGCGGTTGCGCACACGAAGCAGAGCAGCCGGAGACGTGCATGCGGATGATCCCCGAGCCGTTCCGCGACGTTCCCTCGGAATCTTCTTCGAGCTGCGAGTCCAACCATCGCGCCCACTTCACCGGCGCGCTCTTTGGTCTCGACAACGGCGAACCTGCAGAACTCGCTTCCCGTGCAAGACACGACGCCGCGCTGGAAAGGACCCGGGGAAGGCGAGTACTTCTGTAGCAGCGGCTCACCCAACAGATCGCCGAGCCGGTCTTCGGGAATGCCGGTGAGCATGAAGTTCTGATCCGTCCCGATGCTCAGGTTCCCGTCCCCGTAGGTCTCGGCGAGACGCGCCGCCTCGACGAGCTCGATACCCGACATGCGTCCAACAGGGACGCAGCAGCCCACGTAGAAGAGGCCTTCCTGGCGCTGCGCGTGGACCCCGACGTGGTCGCCCCGGTAGCGCTTGGTGAGCGTCTGCCCGGCCGGCCGGAGATCGAACCTCGAGCGTGCGGCCAACTCGGAGCGGAAACCCTCGGGGCCGAGCTCCTGAACCAGATACCTCATCCTGGCAAGGCCACGGTTCTCGCGGTTGCCGAGCTCCCCGAAGACCTGTGCGACTGCCCTCGTCAGCTCCACGGCCCTTTCTGGTGCGACGAACACGTCGATGTCCGACGCCATCCGCTCCCCGTCGGAAAGACCGCCGCCGACGAGAACGTTGAAACCGAGCTCGCCGTCGCTGGTTCGTGCAGGCCACAGCCCGATGTCGTTGATCTCCGCTTGCGCGCAATCCTCGAGACAGCCCGTGACGCTCATCTTGAACTTGCGAGGGAGGTTGGAGTACTCGCGATTGCCGGTGAAGTACTCAGAGATGGCGAGCGCCGCGGGCAGCGCATCGAACATCTCATCGGCGTCGAAGCCGGAGACCGGGCAGCACAAGACGTTGCGTGCCGAATCACCGCATGCCTGGATCGTGGTCAGCCCGACCCGCTCGAAGCGCTGCCAGATCCGCGGGACGTCGCCGATGCGGATCCAGTGGATCTGGACGTCCTGGCGAGTCGTCAGGTCTGCGTAGCGGTTGCCGAACACGGCGCTGTCGTCAGGACCCTCGCCGAGCACGTCGGCGACGAGACCGATCTCGCGAGCTTGCGCCGCGTTCAGACCTTCCGCCCGGAACCTTCACCCGCATCATGAACGCGTCGCCGCCCTGGCGCTGCGGATAAAGGCCGACCCACTTGAGCCGCTCCTGCTCGCCGGGAACCGCTGCGATCGCTGCGGGCCCTGCCGCCGCGTACGTGTCGATGATCGCGTCCGCGACATCGAGCGGGTTGCGGTCGAGCTTCCAGCGCTCTACCTGGTTGAGCTCTCCTGTCTTGCGGTATGGGCGCAGGAATTCCATCGCGGCGGTCGAGCCTCCAGGCTCAAACGTGCAGTCCGCATTCGGTGGTTCCCATGCCGATGAACCGACCGGCCCGACGGTCTTCTCCCGGGCGCCACCGGCCGGGTCGTGGGCGCGCAGCCGATGGACAGATAGCCCTGCGACATGAGCGGGTTCGTAGGCAGGTCGTGATCCTCGATGTACCCCGCGACGTCGAGCTCGGTCCACGTTGCGATCGGGTTGACCTTCACGATGCCCCGCGCCTCGTCCCAAGACACGATCGGCGCGTCGACGCGGGTCGAGGCGTCGACACGCTTCAGGCCGGTGATCCAGGCCTCCTTGCCCTCGAGGGCACGAGCGAGGGGGACGACCTTGCGGAACTCGCAGCAGCGGGCCGACCCGCAGGGCCAGTCGGCGGCCTCGGGCCCGGGCCTTACGACCCTGAGATTCAGGTCGTAGCGGGACCTGACCTCCTCCACGTACTCGAGGGTCTCGGGGAAGTGCGCACCGGTGTCCAAGAAGATCACCTCGATGTCGGGTGCGACCTGGGTGACCAGATGGACGATGACGCAGTCCTCGAAGGAACAGCCAGCGAGAGCGAGCTGCCCGAACCGGTCGACGGCCCAGCTGACGACCTCGCATGCCGGGGCGGTCTCGAACTCGGCCGACAGATCGGAAAGGTCCGACAGGTGCTCGAGCTCGGATCGCTCGGCGACGTTGCCCACGATGGTCACTCCTTCCTCTCCGCTCCTCTTCGCCGACCCCCCACGTCCGAATCGTTGGTTTCAAGGCTCGCCCCATGGGGCCCGGGCTGCCAGCTCGACCACTTCGGCAAGAATTCTCGACTTGTCAGGTCAACTACTCGTCTACTATAGATGACTAATCCGATCAACAATCGCATCGGCTCCCGCGAGGACTCGCCAACGCGGCCCGTCCCCCGGGGGACCTCGTACGTGGGACAGCTCTCTGCGGGGTAATCCCGGGGTCAGCACAGGCTCACTCTGCAGACACGACCCATGACGCTACCGGTGGGTCCGGGCCGATGGTCCGAGCGTATCGGCCGAGGCCGGCCTCGGAGCCTGCCTCGAATGAGCCGCACCTCGAACCCGATCTACCCGGTCGGCCTGGTGGTCGCCGGCAAGCAGGTGCCTGGTCGTGGGCGGCGGGCACGTCGCGGGGCGAAAGACCAGGTCGCTTCTCGCCTGCAGGGCGTCTGTGACCATGGTCGCCCCCGAGGCTCATGAGGCCCTCGGGATGCTCGCCGTCGGACGGGACGATCGCAGCGATCGAGGAGGACCCGCTTAGACGTCCAGCTCCGGCCTTACCGAGCCGGGCGAGGCCGCCGACTACAGGCTGGTCGTGACCGCTACCGGAGTGCCGGAGGTGGACCGGGCGGTGGCGGAGGACGCTGAGAAGGCCGGGGTCTGGGTGAACAGCGCCGACGACGCCGCGAACTGCACGTTCCTGCTTCCTGCGGTGCACCGCAGGGGAGCCGGTCACGATCGCGGTCTCCACCTCGGGATCGAGCCCCGCGCTGGCCGCATGGTTGCGGGGCCGCATCGCCGAGTCGCTCGGTGCCGGGGATCGAGGAGCTCGCCATCCTCTTCGAAGAGGGCAGGCGCCTGGTCCACGAACAGGGCGGGTCGACCGAAGACGTCGACTGGGTCGAGTTGCTCGACGGCCCCCTGCCGGGCCTGGTCGCAGCGGGCCAGATCGAGGAGGCGAAGCGTCATTTGCGGCGCGGCCCTCCGGGACAACAGTGGCAACGGGAGTCGCAGCCCGGACCACGGGGCGACGAAAGACGGAGAATGCTGGCGCTCGGTCTCCCATGGCGTGCATACTGCAGAAGTCACAGCTCATGTCAGGCTGGCGACCAAATCAATGCTTGGTGGAGCCCTCGAAGGGGAATGCATCGACCATGACGACCGCAGCAGCGCGGACCAGGACGCATGCGGGCGGAAGGACTCACGTCGCGCCTGGAGACAAGCGTGACGAGACTTGCGCCCAACGGGATCGCAACTGAAGAAGAGGCGAGCCCGCGGGTACAAAGCGCTGAGGAACAGCTTGCTGAAGCGATCATCCTCGCCGGTCGTGCGATGGCAGGCGTCGCCGCGCGAACCGTTGCAGAGGCGACAGATGACCTGACCCTCCCGCAACACCGCACACTCGTCGTGCTTGCCGAGCAAGGTCCGCGTCACCTCGCCGATCTCGCTCAGGCGCTCGGTGTCAGCCCGTCGACTGCGACACGCATGTGCGACAGGCTGGTGCGCAAGCGACTGATCACGAGGACTCGTGACGAGGTCGACAGGCGCGAGGTCGATCTTGCTCTCACCAACGCCGGAAAGTCACTCGTCGACGAGGTAGCCCACCGCCGCAAGAGCGAGTTGCGCAAGCTCGTCGGGGATGTTCCGAAGGAAGAGCGGGATCGGCTCATCGACGCCGTTGCGCGGTGTTGCGGAAGCAGCAGGTGAGGTTCCGGACGCAGACTGGACGCTCGGCTGGACCGGAGTCTGAACCGGGTTCGAGCCGGCGTCAGGCCACCCAGACCGTCTTCACAGCACAGAACTCCCGCAGTCCGAGATCGCCGAGCTCGCGGCCGTAGCCGGACTGCTTCAGCCCCCCGAACGGGAGTTCCGGCGTCGATGCCACCATCGCGTTGACGAAGATCATCCCGACTTCGAGGTGCTCTACGAATCGTCTGCCGCTCGCTTCGGTCCGAAGTCCACACGCTCGCTGCGAGCCCGAACGGTGAATCGTTCGCGATGAACAGTGCTTCGTCGTCGTCGCGTGCGCGGTAGAGCATCGCTACGGGCCCGAACACCTCTTCGTTGTAGACGCGCATCTGAAGGCGTGACGTCGCTGAGGACGGTCGGCTCGTAGAAGAACCCTGGACCTTCGACCTTGTTGCCACCACAGAGGACCTTTGCTCCATGCGCGCTTCGCATCCTCGACCTGCTCTGCGACCTCGTCGCGGCCCGCTGCCGTCGCGAGAGGCCCGACGTCGGTCGCGGTCTCCATCGGGTCACCCGACCTGCAGGACGCGACATGGCGGAGATGAAGAGCTCCTCGAACGCGTCGTACACATCGGTGTGGACGATGAAACGTTTCGCTGCGATGCAGCTCTGGCCGTTGTTCTGGACCCGCGCCTGGACCCCGACCTGCGCGGCCCGGTCGAGATCGGCGGAGGGCAGCACGATGAAGGGGTCGCTTCCGCCGAGCTCGAGGACGGTCTTTTTGAGCGCGCGTCCCGCCGCCTCTGCGACCGAGCGTCCTGCGGCGTCAGAGCCGGTGAGAGTCACCGCCTTCACGCGGTCGTCGGCAATTACGCGAGCGACCCGTCCCGACTCGATGAGCAGTGTCTGGAAGACGCCCTCGGGGTATCCGGCGCGCCGGAAGACGTCCTCGAGCAGCAGCGCTGTCTGGGGAACATTGGCGGAATGCTTGAGCAGTCCCGTGTTGCCGAGCATCAGCGGCGGGTGCCGCGAAACGGATCACCTGCCACATCGGGAAGTTCCAGGGCATGACCGCGAGCACCGGTCCGAGCGGTCGGAACAGAGCGCGGCTGTCGGACGCCGAGGTCGCGACGATCTCGTCTGCCAGCATCGACTCCGCATGCTCCGCGAACCAGCGGAAGGCGTTCGCGCACTTGGCCACCTCGGCTTTGGCAGACGCAAAGGTCTTTCCCATCTCTGTGGTCATCACAGAGGCGATGTCGGGCAGCTCCCCTTCCAGAAGCTCGGCGGCGCCCACCATGAGGCGACCCCGCTCCTCGAATGACGTCGCCGAGAAATCCTCGAACGCCCGGTGCGCGGCGGCGATCGCCTTGTCGACAACGGCGTCATCGTGGGGTTCGAAGGACTTCTCTGTGACTCCGGTCGTCGGGTTCACGGTTGCTATGGCCATGCCCCGATTCTCGCGGATGCACAACCGCCCAGCCAGAGCGGCCTCAGGTGCTCGACGCCGCCCTCGCAGACCCCCCGAACCTGACGTCGAGCGCGAGCGTGAGGCAACGGCAGCCGCCCCCCGCCTTCAAGAACTCGTCTACGGGCGCCACGACGACCTCGAAGCCGAAGCTCTCGAGCAGTCGGCCGAGGCGGGGCGTGCACCCTGGCATGACCACAACCTTGTCGACCACGACAGAGTTCGCCGAGAACGAGGCGGCCTCGACGTCATCGAGCCAGATCGGCTCGGGGACGAGCTCTTCGAGGACCCGGATCCCGAACCGGTCGAGTCCCTGGGGAGCGACGAGGGCACGGCGCGAATCGAGGGGGCAGAACACCAGATCAAGGTGGTAGTAGCGGTCGTCGGTCAGCTCGACCGAACGGACCGGCACCCCGAGGATCTCGCTCAGCTGAGCGTGGGCCAGGACTGACGAGCGCGTCCGATACCCCGACACCAGGACTGGATGCGGTGCCCTCCCGTCCTCTGAGAGGTCCAGGCCGAAAGGAAGGGCGTCTCCTGCCCCTTCGAACGGCTCGTCGCCTCCGATCTCGACGATCTCGAACCCGTGCGGACGCGAACCACGCATCGTCTATCGGGGTCTCTCCCTGCCTCTCGGGGTGGAGGAACCGGCTAGGCACGAACCGGTCGCCGTCGACGATGCCGGCGTTCGCCGTGAAGACCAGGTCGGGCAGGCCCTCCACCGGGTCGAGCTTCTCGATCGACGCGCCGGCACCCACCAGAGCGGCCAACAGACCGTCGAACTGGGCCCTGGCGCGCTCCCAGTCGGGGTGCACCTGGCGGTGCATGTACGGGTTGATCTCGTACGACGACGTTGAAGTGGTCGGGGGGGCAGACCAGGAACCGCCTGCCCCATGCGAGAACGCTCATCTCATGACACGCCGACCGGTCGGCCCTACTTCTGACGATCCGGCGTGCAGGTCCTCGTCTTCGGCGGGCGCCGGTCCGCAGAGCCGTTCGGCGAGCTCGCCGGTGAAGAGGCCCGACGTCGGTGACGATGCCGAGGGCCTGGTGGCTTCCCCTGTCACTCAAGCTTGGTGACTACGGCCTGGTTGATATCGATGCAGTACGTCTCGACGCCGGCCGGCAGCAGGTTGCCGGTGGCGATGGCGTGCAGCGTCGAGGCGAGCATGAGAGCGACGTCGACGCCGTCGAGGTGCTCTCGCATCGCGTCGGCGGCCGCGAGCGTGTCGCTGCAGCACGTCAGGAAGGGGGCCGTCGTCGCGGACCGACCCGCCGAGCACAAACGGCACTCCGGCCTGACGCACTCGTAGAGCACTCCCGGACCGCAGCCAACCCGCCTCTACCGCTGCCGCAATCGAACCGAAGCGCCGTACCTCGTTGATCACCCGCAGATGGTTGGCGTGGCCGTGTTCGGCCGGCAGTCCCTCGCCGAGAGAGACCCCTAGCGACGTGCCGAGAACCGACGACTCGATGTCATGGGTGGCGAAGCCGTTGCCCGCGAATAGCAGGTCCACCCACCCGTCTTTGACCATCCTGGCGAGAGCGGGCGCTGCGCCCGTGTGGACGACAGCAGGGCCGCAGACTGCGAGGACCCTCCCCCGGGGCGGGTCGCCACCCGCCTCGCGCTCTGCCCTCGCTCGTCTCAAGCTGTCCGCCACGCGCGTCGACCGAGAGCGCCTTCGGCTTCTCGGAGGACACCTCGGAGGTCATGAAGCCGAACCCCTGGGCGTCTGCCTCGCGTGCCGGGGTCTCCACACGGACGCCTTTCCAACCGACGACCACGAGGTCACCCGCGCGGACGCGGTGCATGGGCACGACCCGCGCGCTCCCCCGGTCGGGGCTGACGCCGCCGGACTCCCCCCGCTCGGCAACGGCAGGGTCGACCACGAGCGCGCAGTCCATCTCCGGGCCGCCCCGACTGCACCCAGCGGCCGCCGATGCGAACCGAGGTCGGAAGGTTGGTCGTCGAGTAGAAACCCTCGGGGAGCACTCCGTCGCATGTCCGCCTCCGCAAGCTCGGCGTCGGAGGCATCGACCCGGTTGACCCCGTGGACCTGCAGATCGGCTAGCAGCGCGTCGAGGCTCTCCTCGTCCGCCGCGGTGACTTCGAGGCGAACGTGGCTCGGGTCCACCGATGTCGTGCCGACGTCCAGCTCGACGATCCGGTACGCGGCGCCGGCGTCGACGATGGCGTCGAGCACCTTGGCGAGCAGCAACGAGTCCACGACATGCCCGTCGAGGCGCACGACCTCGCTTGCGCTCTGCGGTCTCCGTCACGCCACTCCTTTCCTACGTCCTTGTCCTGCGTCTTGCCGGTCCAGGTGACTTCCCTGTCGATCCCACGCCCGACGCGAAGCCCTGGCGCACGGTGTTCTCCGAGATCACCTGGGGATCGGAGAACTGGAGAAGGTAGTCGGGCCCGCCCGCCTTGGAGCCGACACCTGACAGCCCACTTCCGCCGAAAGGCTGGCGGCCGACGACCGCGCCCGTGATCGTGCGGTTCACGTAGACGTTGCCGGCTCGCAGAGCGGACGGTGACTGACCGGACGTGCGCAGGCGAGCGAGAGAAGATACCCGCCGTGAGCGCGTAGTCGGTAGCGTTGGCGAGATCGACCGCTGCGTCGAGGTCCTTTACCGAGAACGTGGCGAGAACCGGGCCGAAAAGCTCGTCACGCGCCAGCCACGAGGCCGGGTCGACTCTGCTCACCACGACCGGACCTACGAAGTACCCACGTTCCGGCACGTCGGTCCTGCGCAGCGCTACGGCCCCACATTCACCTGCACGCCCGACTGCGTCCATGAGCCTTGCGTGCGCCTCGGCGTCGATCACCGGTCCCATCTGGCTTCCGGGGAGGCGGGTAGGCCCGATCACGAGCGAGCGGGCGGCCTCGACCACGCGTTCGACCACGGCGTCGTGGACGCTTTCCACGCACACCAACCTGCTTGCCGCCGAGCACTTCTGCCCGGCGAATCCGAACGTGGAGGAGATGACCGCGGGCACGACCTCGTCGAGATCGGCGTCACTGTCGACGACGATCGCGTTCTTCCCGCCGAGCTCGGCGATGACGCGCACGATGGAGCGCCGCGCCCTCGTGGCGGCGTCGCCGCTGTCTCGACGATGCCGAGACCGACGTCGCGCGAGCCGGTGAAGGCGATGAGGTCCACCATCGGGTCGCCGACGAGCGGTGCGCCCGCGTCAGGCCCGTCCCCGGGCAGGAACGAGAGAACCTCGTCGTGGCAGTCCGGACTCGAGCAAGAGCCGACACGAGCTCGGCGGCGACCGCCGGGGTCTGCTCGGCGGGCTTGAGGACGACGGCGTTGCCGGTGACCAGAGCAGCGCAGGTCATCCCCGCCGGGATGGCGAGAGGGAAGTTCCAAGGCGAGATGACGGCGCGACTCCCCTGGCCGTGGTAGAGGAGCCGGTTCTCCTCGCCCGGCGGCGACTGAACCGCACCGCCCCCGTCGAGCTCGAGCATCCGGCGGGCGTAGTACTCGCAGTAGTCGATGGCCTCGCACACGTCTGCGTCGGCGTCGGCCCACCCCTTTCCCGCCTCGCGGACCTCGAGGGCTGCGAGGTCGTTCCGTGCCCTGCGCATGCGGTCGGCGGCGCCGAACAGCACCGCCGCCCGCTCCGCGGCGGGCACGCGGCTCCAGCTCTCCGCCGCGCTGGTGGCCGACATGAAGTGCCTGTTCGACCTCGGCGGGCCCGCACGCGGTCGCCTCGGCCACGACCGAATCGGGGTCTGACGGGTCGACCGAGACGAAGGTCCTGCCCGGTGCCGAACCCTCTTGCCTCCTATCAGGGCCTCCACCCTTCGGGTGGGCCTTGCGAACTCGGCAGCGACGGCGGCGGCCATCGAGTCTTTGACCTCGGGCCTGCGCCACTCGGCGAGCGGCTCGGGCCTGTAAGGGGACGGAGCGGAGGGGTCGGTCGCCGACCTGACGGCGAGGGGTTGGGGACCCGGCAGCTCGGAGACGTCCGGGCGGAGCGAGAAGCTCGTCGAGCGCTTCGCCTTCTGCGAAGTGATGGCGCACGAAGCTCTCGTTCGAGGTGTTCTCGAGGAGTCGGCGCACCAGATAGGCCATGCCCGGGACGAGCTCTCCCATCGGGGCGTAGACCCGGAGCCGGGCACCGAGGCGGCGCATGGCGTCGTGGACGGGCTCTGCCATCCCGTAGAGGAGCTGGATCTCGTAGCCGTTGTCGGGGATGCCCGAGGCGCCGGGCCTCGGTGATGGCGACTGCGAGCGACCGCAGGTTGTGCGAGCCGAACGCCGCCCTCAGCACCCCGTGGTGCGAATGAAGGATCCGGACCAGGCGCTCGAAGTTGGCATCGGTCTCGGCCTTGCGCTCGAATACCGGGGCCTTCCAGCTCTGCGCCTCTGCTTCAACGGTCTCTGTGTCCCAGTACGAGCCCTTGACCAGCCGGACGCCAGGCGGGACCTTGCGACCGCGGCCCAGCTCGCGAGCGACTCGAGGTCCCGTGGCCGAGTCGCGGAGGTAGGCCTGGACGACGATCCCTGCGTGCAGGTCGCTCATCTCGGGCCGCTCGAGGAGCTTGCGGAAAAGCACGTGGGTGAGCGCCTTGACCTCGTAGCTCTCCATGTCGAACCAGACCGAGACGTTCCTGCGACGACGCGATCTCCAGCACCGGGAGCAGGCGCCGCGTCGCCTGCTCCAGACCCTGCTCCGCGGTGAGCATCGTGAAGGATGGTGCGAGCGCCGTCACTTTCACCGACACGCTCGCCTTGGGCACCCGTCCGAGGTCGTCGGCTTCGAGCAGGTCGTCCACGGGCCATGACTCGGACGCCGTCGGCGAGGGCGACCACGAGCGCTCGGAGTCGCTGGCGTAGCGATCAGCCTCGGCCTCGCTGTGCGTGTGCTCTCCTAGAACGTCGACGGTGGCGGCGGTGTGGCGCCTCCAAAGCGCGCTGCACGCCTCCGCCGTCTCGGCGGGATCGGTGCCGATGATGAACTGCTGAGCCATCCGGTCGATCGTCCGCCTCGCTACCGCGGCGGACAGATGCGTGCCGCCCGGGACCCATTCGGCTATGCCGAGCCCCGCGCCGAACCAAGTCGGCACGTCGGCGCCTTCGAACTCGTCGCGCAGGTGCGCCTCGATGTCGGCGTCGTCGTTAAGCGCAGGGAAGGCGTCCACGAACCGGAAGAGCCGGGCCCTGAACTCCGGGTCGTACATCGACGCAGCGAGCAGCCGGTCGGTCCACCAGGACAGGTGGAACACCCGGGCCCGCTGGCGCCCTCCCAGCTCGGCGATGCGGCGGGCGAGCTGCTCGACCGTGCGCTCGTCCGCCAACGCCTGCGTCACTCTCCCGAAGGTACCGCGGCACCAGGTCCTTGCTTGACCCCGGGCATAGCGGGGGGATCCTGTATCGCCGGCGGCCCCGCGAAGGGATCCGCCGGATCCCCGAGCCCGCTCAGAATCCCAGGGGCTGCCGCCGCCACCACGATCAGCGTGCCGAGCAGGACCGCCCCCGATCCGGCAGTCACGGCGCGGATGCCCTGGAGGTCTGCGAGCTGACCCTGGGCGAGCGCTCCGATCGGGTAGATCGTCCCGAGAGCGAGCATGTAGAGGCCGAGGATCCGCCCTCGCGCCTCGGGCGGGGCGTGCACCTGCACGACTGTGTTGAGACCCGACAGCACCCCGATGTAACAGGCCCCGACGAGGACGATCGCCGCAACGGCGAAGGCAAACGAAGGGGCGAGACCATAAAGCACGAGTGCGACCGGAAGGGCGAAGAGCGCCGTCGTGACCAGCCTCGCCCGTCCTACAGAGCGTGCAAGGGGCGCGAGCATGAGCGCTCCCGCTACCGCGCCTACACCCTGGGCGGTCACGAGCACAGAAGTGCCCCCCGCCTGCTTGTGGAACTCCTCGATGGCGACGGCAGGCACGAGTGCGATGAAGGGCGACCCGATGAGAGCGACGACCGCTATCAGCACGATCGGGCTCCGGCACCCGGGAATCCGCGAGGCGAGCCGCGCTCCCTTCCCTCATCCTGCTCACGATCCCCTCGCCCGCCGACTTGACCTGTGCAGGGAGCCTGACGAGCAACAGCGCAACCACCACGGCCCCGAACGAGATCGCGTTGGCGGTGAAAGCCCAGCCCGCGGATCCCGCCACCAGGGCGACACCGGCGAGGGCGGGGCCGATGACGCGGCCCAAGTTGAACTGCGCCGACGAGAGCGAGACCGCGGCAAGAAGATCCTTCTTGTCCACCAGATCGGGAAGCATCGCCTGATAGGTCGGGAACCCGATCGCCGACGCCGTACCCCCGAGGAACGCCACGACGCTCAGCAGCCATGGAAGCTCGTGACCCGTGAACGCCAGAGCGGCGAGCGCTCCTGCGAAGGCCGCCTCGGCGATCGTCGTCACGATGAGCCATCGCCTCCGGTCGAGCCGGTCGGCGAGCGCTCCACCCAGGGGGGCGAGGAGTCCGTTCGGCAGGAACGCCGCTGCAGCGACGAGCCCGGTCCAGCCCGGCTCGTGGGTCTTTGCGGTGACGACGATGCCGAGCGTCACGATCTGCATCCAGGTGCCTACGTTCGACACGAGCGCCGCTGACCACACGAGGGCGAAGTTCCGGCTCGCGAGAGGCCTGAACGAAGCGGGCAGCATCGGCGTCGAACCTACTCAGTGCCGGAAGGCACGCTCGGCTGCACAGTGCCCGACGACACACAGTGCCGGAAGGCACGCCACACTGGGCACATGGAGCCAAGCGACTCGTCGACCTCGGACCTGATGCGAGCTTGGGAGATCGTGAACAGCGGGCGCAGGATCGTGGTGCTGGTGGGCGCCGGCATCTCGACGGACTCGGGCATACCGGACTTCAGAGGGCCGCAAGGTGTGTGGACCAAAGATCCCTCAGCCGAGAAGCTGGCCACCTTCGACAATTACGTGAGCGACCCGCAGGTCCGTGAACGCGCCTGGCAGAGCCGCCTTTCCTCGCCCACCTGGGACGCCAGGCCCAATGCGGGTCACATGGCGCTCCTCGAGCTCGAGAAGAGGGGTGTGCTCGAACTTCTGGTGACGCAGAACGTCGACGGACTCCACCTGATGGCTGGACACGACCCAAGCCTCGTCGTCGAGATCCACGGCACGATGAGAAGAACCGTCTGCCTTCGCTGCGGGCAACGGCTTCCCACCTCTGCGGTGCTCGAGCGAGTTGTCGCCGGCGAAGCGGACCCTGCCTGTAGGTCCGAGACACCGGAGGGACTCTGCGGCGGCATCCTCAAGTCGGACACGATCAGCTTCGGGCAGGACCTGGTCGTAGCCGACCTGCGCAGGTCGGAGCACGCTGCAACGTGCTGCGACGTGATCCTGGCTGTCGGATCCACCTTGTCGGTCTATCCGGCCGCTGCGCTCGTGCCTGCGGCAAAGCGGCGGGGGGCGCTCGTCGTGATCGTCAATGCTGAGCCGACCGGGTACGACCTCGTCGCTGACGCCGTGGTCCGAACCCCGATCAGCGAGTCGCTTCCGTTGATCGTCGGCGCATCCCCGCCCAGAACCTAGGACTGGCGGCGGCGCTTCCTTCTCGGCCGCAATGCGAACCACCAGATGCTGAGCACGACGCCGAGCGTGCCGAGTGCCCCGGCTGCGGGAACTGCGACCTTTCTCCTGTTCCTCGCCACGGGGCTCGACCCTTCGCTCACGCTCGAGACGTTACAGGTCCCTGTCCCCGGTCAACCATCTGAGCCTCCGGGACCGAAGGGCTGAACCATCAGTTGCACCCCCATTCGCGCCCCCGCCCGGGTCCTGAATCCGGGCGCACCATGGGGCTCCCCCGACTTGGCGAATCCCATCTTCTCGAAAAAGGCGATCGCCCCGGTGTTCTCAGCCATCGTCTGCAGGTGGCAACCGGGGATCTTCGCGGAGCGAAGAGTATCCAGCCATTGCGAGACGAGCCTCTCGCCTATCCCCCGGTGGCGGCATACAGGCAGCAGGTCTATGTGCAGATGCGCAGGCCATCGCTTGTCGTAGTAGGTGGGCGGCGGCAACCTGTGCCTCAGTGCATCCTCGATGCCGTCGGACACCATCCGCCAGAAGACGCCAGCCGTTCCCGGGCTGAACGCCATGCCGCGTCCGATCGCGTGGTGCGCGAACAGCTTGCCCACATTGTCGACCTTGCGACTGTCCATGCACCCGAGGAGGTAGCCGACCACCTCGCCGTCGAGCTCGGCGACCCTTGCCGACTCGGGCTCGCGGTCGGTCCAGTAACCGGTGAACATGTCGCAGAAGCTCTCCTCGTCGCGCCACAGCCAGTCGACGGGGTCGCCCATGAAACCAGTCAGGTAGCAGACCCTGCGGACACCGGCGCGGTCGGATGCCTCGTACGGTCTGATCACGATCTCCGACTGCTCGCTCATCTCGCCACCTGATCCCACTCGTCGGGAACGCGGACAATGCCTCCCGATTCGATCTCCACGTCACCGAACGCGAGCTCGAGCACGGCGTCGGCCACCCACGCGGGGGTGTTGAACCGACCCGAGCGCTTCGCCTCCAAGAACCTCTCGACGGCCGGGAAAGCCTCGGGCGTGCTCGCCCTCACGAGCGCCTGCATGGCCGTGTCGACCATTCCCGGCGCCACGCCGTAGGCGCGAAGACCATGGGCCTTTTCCTCCTCGGCGACGACAGCAGTCAACCTGTCGACCGCCGCCTTAGAAGCGCAGTAGGCGGCCCACCCGGGATAGATCGTCGTTGCGGCCCCCGAGGTGATGTTGACGAGCACGCCGCCACCCGGCCTGCGGCGCAGGTGCCTTAAGAACGTCCTCGTCCCGTTCGCGACTCCGATCACGTTCACCGAGATCTGGTGGGCCACCATGCCCGGGTCGACATCGGCGAGCTTGCCGATCGGTTCGACCACCCCGGCATTGTTGACCCAAAGGTCGATCCTGCCGAAGCGCTCGACCACGGCTGCGCCGAAGCCCTCGATGTCCGACGAGTCGCGGACGTCGGCCGACAGAGCGAGGACGTGATGCCGCCCCGCTCCCTGAGGCGGCTCCGGTCGCTTCCTCCCGCACACCCCCACCCTCAGCCCGAGTTCGACGAACCGAGACGCCATTCCTTCGCCGATGCCGTGGCTCGCTCCCGTCACCACGGCCACGCGACCCTCGAGATCTCCGGCGAGCGCCCCGCTCCCGAGCACGCACCTCGTCGCTGCATCGCTCATGCCGGCAGGCCCTTCACGCCGCGGCCGTTCACTGCGCCGAGTAGAAGACGCTCTTCAGCTCGGAGAACGAATCGAGCGCCTCGAGCCCGAGCTCACGGCCGAGTCCCGACTGCTTCATTCCCCCGAACGGAGCGGCCACACGAACAGACGTGTTGGAGTTGACCGACAGCACCCCGGCCATCACCCGCCGGCTCATGCGGAGCGCACGCCCCGAGTCGCGCGTCCAGACAGACCCGGAGAGCCCGTAGCGCGTGTCGTTCGCCTTTCGAACGGCGTCGTCTTCGTCGTCGAACGGCAGGACGACCACGACCGGCCCGAACACCTCTTCACGTGCTACGCGGAGATCGGGGTCCGTCGTCGTCACGATCGTCGGCGGGTACCACCAACCGGAACCTTGCGGGACCGGGGCTGCGTGGAAGACCTCCGCACCCTTCTCGGGGGGGTCCACGAAGGACGACACGAGCTCGCGGTGCTCCTTCGACACGAGAGGCCCCATCTCCGTAGAAGAGTCCTCGGGGTCGCCGACCCGCAGCTTCGAGGTGGCATCGATGAGCAATCCGACGAACCTGTCGTACACGCTGCTCTCCACGAGCACCCGGCTCCTCGCACAGCAGTCCTGACCGGCGTTCCCGAAGACCGCCGACGGTGCGCTCTCGGCTGCGCGCTCCAGATCGGCGTCGGCGAAGACCACGTTGGCGGCCTTGCCGCCGAGCTCCAGCGTCACGCGCTTGATGCCCGCCGCGGCCTTGCGCATCACGTCCGAGCCCGCCTCGGTGGACCCGGTGAACGCGATCTTGGCGACGTCGGGATGCTCGACCAGGCGGGTCCCGACCGTATGACCGGGTCCCACCACCGCCTGGAGCACCCCTTCGGGAATCCCCGCCTCTAGCGCGAGCTCGCACAGACGGATCGTGCTCAGCGGTGTGAGCGACGCGGGCTTCACCACGACCGTGTTCCCGCAGCAGAGCGCGGGACCGACCTTCCACGACGCTATGAGCAGGGGGAAGTTCCACGGCACGATCGCGGCCACGACACCGAGTGGCTCGTGGAACGTCGCGCTGACGCCGCCTTGCACCGGGATCGTGCTCCCCCGGTGCTTGTCCACCGCACCCGCGTAGAACCAGAGCACCTCGGCGGCCATCGACACTTCTGCGCTGCTGTCGGCGATCGGCTTTCCGACGTTGCGGGTCTCGGTGAGAGCGAGCTCGTCCGCGTGGAGCTCCATTTGTTCGGCGAACCGCCTTATCAGCCTGGCTCGATCGGCAGGACCAATCGCGCACCAAGGTCCGAACGCCGATCGAGCGCGCTGCGACCGCCTCGTCTGTCTCGGTGACGCCGACCGTCTGCACGTCTGCGAGGAGCTCCGCCGTCGCAGGGTTGACCAGAGACAGGACGTCAACAGCCACAGCGCTTCAGCACGCCTCGACAAGTGCGCGAAACAGCCTCGTGTCAGCCGTCTGCTCCGGGTGCCACTGCACCCCGACGACGAATCCGGTGCCGAGCTCCACCGCTTCTACGACCCCGTCGTCGGAGCGCGCCGTGACGACGAGTCCGCCGCCCGGCTTGCCGATCGCCTGGTGATGCGAGCACGCCGACGCTGAAGGCCTCTCCCATGACCGCTGCAACCTTCGAGCCCGGCATCGACTTGACGCTCACCTCGCCGAACTCGCCCGGCAACGGCTGGTGGGCCTTGCTGCCCGTGACATCGGGCAGGTGCTGGTGCAGCGTCCCGCCGAGGAATGTGTTGAGGATCTGCGTCCCCCTGCAGATCCCGAGAACCGGCGGCCGGCTCCCATGAAGGCTTCGAGGAGCGTCAGCTCGTTGTCGTCACGCCAGGGATGGGATTCGCCGGTCGCCTCGTCGCGGCGCGCTGCCGTACCTCGAGGGGTCGACGTCGGCACCGCCCACGAGCACCAGGGCGTCGAGCCGGTCAGCGACCGAGGCGGCGTCGAGACCCCGGCGAGCCGCCTGGTCCCTCCGCCGGTGGAAGCATTACCGGTCGGCCCCCCGCCTCCGAGACGCAGTCGACGTAGGCGACCTGCAGGAGCGCCGCCCGGCGTTGCCACGAGCCCCACGTCGCCTGCTGGCGATACGTCGTCAGGCCCACAAGGGGCACGCGCTCGCGTACCCGGCACTCGGCAAGTATCACACGACGAATATCACGAGGTCCGAGGTCACACTGCTCGCACCTGTGGTCGCACCCTGTGGTCGCACAAGCGTCACCCCTGTGGACGCACCTGTGGTCGCACCGACCGTCCCCGATAGTGTTGCGACGCGTGACGGGCCGCCTCGAGGGAAAGGTTGCGATCGTGACCGGCTCGGGAAGCGGCATCGGGCGTGTTGCGTGCCGAGCTCTTCGCTGCAGAGGGCGCAGCGGTCGTCGCAGCCGACATCGACGGTGGTGGTCGGCGGAATCCACTGCCGAGTCGATCATCGCCGGCGGGCAGGCAGGGCCGAGGCGGTCGAGGTCGACGTGACCGACGAGGACGCAGGTCGCGCTCATGGTCGAGACGGCGACGATCGCTTTCGGCGGGCTCCACGTGATGTTCAATTGCGCCGGCATCTTTCCCGGCGACGACGGCGGGGTCACTGAGACACCCCGCCCGAGGTCTGGGACCGAGTGATGCGGGTGAACCTGAAGGGGGTGTGGCTCTGCTGCCGCGCCGGGCTTCCCGCTCTCGAGTCGTCCGGCGGAGGCTCGATCGTGAACGTCGCCTCCTTCGTCGCTCTCATGGGTGCGGCAACCGCCCAGGTCGCCTACACGGCGTCCAAAGGTGGAGTGCTCGCGTTCACCCGTGAGCTTGCCGTCGAGGTGGCGCGGCGCGGGGATCAGGGCGAACTCGATGTGCCCGGGTCCGATCGAGACTCCACTGCTCGCGGAGCTGCTGGCGGACCGGCAAAGGCGCGAACGAAGGCTCGTCCACATCCCGATGGGGCGGTTCGGACAGGCCGAGGAGATCGCAAAGGCCGCACTGTTCTTGGCGTCCGACGACTCGAGCTTCATGACCGGCTCGGCTCTCGTCGTCGACGGCGGCATCACGGCGGCCTACGTGACTCCCGAGTGACCTGCCTTAGGCCCCGCCAGAGGCCCTTCATCAGGCCGTCCCTGTGACCGGGCCGCTCGACGTCGCCGAGCTTCGCCGGCTCGCAGAGGACGGTTCCGTCGACACGGTCATCGTCTGCTTTCCCGACATGCAGGGAAGGCCCGTCGGCAAGAGGGTGACCGCGCCCTTCTTCTTCGACAACGTGCTCGAGCACGGGATCGAGGCTTGCGATTACCTGCTTGCCGTCGACGTGGACGTGCTAACCCCTTCCCGGATACCGCTTCGCGAGCTGGGACGCGGCTACGGCGACGTGCGCGCGGTTCCCGACCTCGAGACGTTGCGCTTGGTCCCGTGGCTCGAGCTCGAGCGCGCTCGTGATCTGCGACTTGAAGGACTCAGCGGGAGACGACGTCGAGGTCTCGCCGAGGACGAGTCCTTCGCCGGCAGGTCGAGCGCGCGGCCAGCGCCGGGCTTCGAGGTGCGGTGCGCGACAGAGCTCGAGTTCTTCTTGTTCCGGGACTCCTACGAGGAGGCGGCCGCGAAGACACTGGCGCGGGCTCGAGCCGAACACCGACACGGTCGAGGACTACCAGTTGCTCCAGACCTCGCGCGAAGAGAACGTTCTACGCACGGGTGCGCAACGAGATGCTCGGTGCGGGCATACCGATCGAGCACTCCAAGGGTGAGGCTGGCCGGGGACAGCACGAGGTCAACTTCACTTTCGGCACCGCGTTCGAGACCGCCGACCGGCACCTCGTGTTCAAGAACGGGGTGAAGGAGATAGCGGCGCAGTGCGGGCGTGCGGCGAGCTTCATGGCCAAATGGACGATGGACGACTCGGGTTCTTCGTGCCACCTGCACGCGAGCCTGTGGGACGCTGGCGAGCGGTGACCCGCTCATGTGGGACCCGGACGGCAAGGGACGTCTGTCCGAGGTGGGTCGGAAGTTCCTGGCGGGATGCTTCATGCGTCACGCGGGCCTCACTTGGATGTGGGCTCCCTACGTGAACTCGTACAGGCGATACGTACCTGGATCGTGGGCGCCGACAGCGGTGGTGTGGGCAGACGACAACCGGACCTGCGGATTCCGACTCGTCGGCAGCCAAGCGTCCAGGCGCGTCGAGTGCCGCATCCCGGGCTCGGACGTGAACCCTTATCTCGCCCTCGCGGCGTTCATCGCGGGAGGGCTCTGTGGCATCGAGCAACGGCCTCGAGCTCGGACCCGAGCTCGCGGGAACGCCTACGTGGCGAGAGGAGTCCCCGGATCCCTACGACCCTCGTGGAAGCGATATCCGAGCTGGAGCGAAGCGAGGTCGCCGCCCACGCATTCGGCGACGAAGTGCACCACCACCTTCTGAACACGGCTCGTCAGGAGTGGGAGAGCGCCAACCGGGTAGTCACCGATTGGGAGCTCGCCCGCAACTTCGAACGGATCTGACAGTCGCGCCCGGCGCCTGGTTGCCGGCGCCTGGAACACAGAGAACGCCTAGAAGCGGTTGAGCCTCTTGTGGATGTCCTTCGTCTTTCGAATAGAGCTCGACGAACTCTGCGAATCGCGCGTCGTGCTCGCTGCGGGCGGCGGGGTCGGGCTCGAAGACCTGCTTCACGGGGACCAGCGGCGGGATGTCCTCGACCTTCATGCCTGCCCATCGCCATGAAGGCGAGGAACGACGCACCGCGCACGCCTGCCAGGACGGGCCGGTCGACCTGGCGGATCTTGCGGCCGGTCACGTCGGCATGGATCTGGCACCAGACCTCCGAGTTGGCACCTCCCCCGATGAACGCCAGGGATTCGAACTGCTTGTGGCAGAACCTCTCCACCGCATCGAAAAGCCATCTCGAGTTGTAGGCGACCCCCTCGTAGACGGCGCGGACCATGTCGCGTCTCGAAGTTCGCAAGCGACAGGTTGTGGAACCCGCCGCGGATCGTGTGGTCGTCGACCGGGGTCCGCTCGCCGTTGAACCAGGGCGTGAACATCGCCCCGTTCGCCCCGCTGGGCGTCACTTCGCGCCACCTGGTCGAACAGCTTCAGGGCGTTCGCGGACTGCGGGAGGGCTCCAAGCTCGTCGTCCGCGTAGAAGACGTCTTTCAGGAATGTCAGGCACGCACCCGCTGTCTCGTGCTCGTCGGCGATGACATAGCGGCCAGGGATCGCCGAAGGGATCGAAGCCACGTTCGTGGTGGCGGCGGTCTTCTTGTACGGGACGTGGCACGAGATCCACGACGAGGTCCCAATGTAGAGATGGGGATCGAAGTCCGCCACCGCTCCCGAACCGACCGCCGCTGAATGTAGGTCCCCTGTCCCGGTCGACACCGGGATGCCCTGAGGAACGCCGAGCTGCCTCGGCCGGACCGGCGAGAAGCTCCCCGATGATCGACGCGGGAGGCCCGAGGTCCGGCAGCTTCTCGCGGTCGAGCCCGTTGATCTTCAGGAGGTCCGTCGTCGTAGTGCACCGTCGTCGATGGTGCGGTTGTCGGTAACCCAGTGGAGCACGATCGAGTCGTACGAGGCCGCGAAACGCCCGGTCAGCCGCTGGTTGATCCAGTCCACAGGCTCAAGGAATTTGTGGGTCGCCTCGTAGACGTCGGGCCTGGCTTCGCGCAGCCACAAGATGTGGCCCACGGGATCCTTGCCCGACAGGCTCGGCGCCCCCCCTGTGAGCCTCACGAGCGTCGCGAGCTTGCTTGCGCCGATGCCTAGGACCGGCAGCTTTCCCCGAACCTGGCGGCGGATCGCGGTGTTTCCGCTCGAATCCATCCATATGACTGCCGGGCAGAGGGGCTTGCCCGATCGGTCGGTCGCGACGGTGCCGGCCCACTGGGCAGTGCACGCGACCGCTACGACTCGCTCGGGCGGGATCCCGCTTTCGACCATGACCCTGCGCGAGGCAGAGGTGATGGCGCTCCACCATTCGGCCGGGTCCTGCTCGGCGCCGCCTTCGGGAAGCAGGTGCAACGACACAGGCTCGGTCGCCGACCCCGCCACGGCGCCGCTCGAGGAAACAAGTGCGGCCTTGGGACCGCTCGTGCCAAGGTCTACGGCAAGCACATGGTCTTCGTCAGTCACTGCGGCCACACACTAAGAGCATGACGACCCTCAACGCCGTCCCGACGCTCGTCCTCATAGCGGCGGTGGCCGTCGTGTCTCCAGTCGTTGCGGAATGGACTCGCCGCTTCGGCATCCCCGAGGTCGTGATCCAGATCCTCCTCGGGATGGCTCTCGGGCCGTCCGCACTGAAGCTCGCCCACCCCAACGATGTCGTCGACGCACTGTCCGATCTGGGACTCGGCTTTCTCATGTTCCTCGCTGGGACCGAGCTCGACCTGCGCCGGGTCCGCGGCCTTCCCTTGCGCCTGGGACTCATCGGATGGGCCCTGTCGCTCGCGATCGCTCTAGGGGCGGCCTTCACCCTCGTGTCGGTGGGCCTCGGACTGGACACCGTTGTGATCGGCCTCGCGCTCACCACCACGGCGATCGGGACCCTCCTCCCCATGATCAGAGACGCCGGCGTGCTCGACTCGAAGTTCGGCTCGTTCATGCTCGCGGCCGGCTCCGTCGGAGAGTTCATCCCGATCGTGGCAGTTGCACTCCTGCTCACGCAGAAGGATCCCGCCGTAACCGTCTTACTGCTCGTCGTGTTCGTCGTCATCTCCGTCTTCACAGCGATTCTGGCCACTCGCGCGATCCACCCCAGCTGGTCGCCCTGCTGCGCAGGCACCTGAACTCGAGCGCGCAGCTCCCGGTGCGTGTCGCCGTGTTCCTGGTCCTGCTCCTCACGTACCTGGCGCTCGAGCTCGGGCTCGACGTTCTTCTCGGCGCCTTCACCGCCGGGATAGTGCTCCGCCTGTTCCTCTTCAGCGAAGACAGCGAGATCGTGAAGGGAAAGGTCGAGGCGATCGGATTCGGCTTTCTCGTTCCGATCTTCTTCATCGTGAGCGGGGTGAACTTCGACATCCAAGCGTTCGTGGCGAAGCCCGAGACCCTGCTGCGCATCCCACTGTTCCTCGCGCTGTTCCTCGTGGTCCGCGGCACACCCGCCCTCCTGCTATACCGCAAGGTGCTCACGGCAACCGAGCGGATCGCCTTCGCGTTGCTGTCCGCCACCGGCCTGCCACTCATCGTCGTCATCACGAGCATCGGGACCGCCGAGGGGAAGATGCGGCCGGACAACGCTGCCGCCCTCGTAGGCGCCGGCATGCTGTCTATCGTCTTGTTTCCGATGCTCGCCCTGCGCCGTCTTAGGACCGGGTCCGAGGACGGCACGAGCAGCGTGCACCCTTCTTCCTGAGCGCTGCGGCCAGACTGTAGGAATGACGGCCAAGCGTCACTCGTCCAGGCTGCCTTCTACTTTCGGCGTGCTCAATGTGCTCCCCGTGGTCCCCGTGCTCGCTGTTCTCGCGGTTCTCGGCACCGTCACCGGCTGCTCGCACCCGGCTCGCGTGCAGGCCACGACGACGACGCGTCCTCGTCCGGGTACCCCAAGCAACCCCGTGGCTCCCTCGATCTACTCGGTCGGGTCCGACCGGTTCGTGGAGTCCGTGGAGGTGGGGGGAAAGGTCCTCGTCGTCACACCGGCCCCCAAGGACGCTGTTCCGACACTGACGGCCGCACAGGCCAGGTCGATGTTCGACGCCTACGAAGCCTTCAACGGGATCTACAAGTTCGACCTGCTGGGCCTCGGTGAAGCCACGCTCGAGCAGACCCCCTCGCAGACTTCCTCACAGACTTCCTCACAGACCGCCTCGTACTCGATCCCCGCCGCTTCACGGAAGCCTTCCACGACCACCACCACGTCCAAGGTGGCGCCCACGACCACCACCACCGCCCCCCGACCGACCACGACCACCGCGCCGCCCCCGCCGACGACCACAACCACCGCTCCACCGCCCACCACGACCACCGCGCCGGCCCCGCCCACGACGAACACGACCGCGGCACCGTCGACCTCGACGACCATCCCGCAAACCACGACCACCGCGCCGCCCCCACCTCCGTTGTACGAGCAGACCCTCGCCTGGGTCGGGATCGCGGTCGGCCAGAATCTGAGCTGCGCCGGAGGGTCGCCGAGCACCGTCGCGATCGTGATCAATGCCGATACCGGTCAAAACGTCGTCGCGGTGGCAGCGGGCGGATGCGACCCCCCGCCCTCACCGATCGTGACCGTTCACCCCGTCGAGCTCGAGTCGGTGCCCTGGTCGCTCGTCGGACCCGCGAGCACCGCGATCGTCGTGCAGGTTCCCGGGTGCGGCTCTTACGTCGGCTGGACCGAGCTTTCGATCGGGAGCGTCACCGCGACCCAAGTGGAGGCAGCGGTTCCCTACAACCCCCAATGCGCCAACCTTGCGCCGACGACCAAGATCGTCAACCTCGTCGTGCCACTCGGCTCGGGTCCTTCAACGGTTCCTCATGCCCCGGTTGGGCCGGTCGACAACCTGGAGGTGCTCTAGCAGCAGTCGACTCGGTGCATCAAATGACTGGGTCAAATCACTGGGTCAAATCACTGGGTCAAACTGCTGTCGCCGGATGCCGCGGCTTGGTGATGAGCTCGAGTGACGGCGGTACGCCTTCGACCTTCACGTCGTCGCCGTCGATCTCGACCGACACCCGCGATCCTGCGATAGGTATCCCCTCCACCTTCAGTCTCTTCATGCCCTCGGGCAGCATGGGAGCGAGCCAGGTCTTCCCGTAAGGGACCCACGGGTCGAGACTCAGGATGGTCCTCAGGCACAGAAGCGGAGACGCCGCCGCCCAGGCCTGAGGGGAACACGACGTCGGATAGCTGCACAGGCGACTGAGAGCTCATCGCGGTCGAGCCCACTGAAGAGCTCGGGAAGGCGGCCTCCGAGTGCCTGGGCCGCGTCGAGAAGCGCCCTCACGATCTTCAAAGCGGCCTCGTCGAACCC
Organism: uncultured Acidimicrobiales bacterium; assembly: GCA_963801315.1. Taxonomy (GTDB): domain Bacteria; phylum Actinomycetota; class Acidimicrobiia; order Acidimicrobiales; family CAVXTF01; genus CAVXTF01. The sequence goes on from CAWDEI010000007.1 coordinate 1,456,215, forward strand.
GTATCTCGCGAGTCCTGCAGCGACGATCGCAGTGTCGTGGGGCCATACCGATCCGCAGTGATAGCTGACCGGGTTGTAGCCGCCCATCGAGGTGGCGAGCGTCCGGATCCCCCACCCGGAGAACATCTCGTAGGACATGATGCGCTCGGCCACCAGCCGGGCCTTGTCGTCGTCGACGATGCCGGTCCAAAGGCAATGGCCGATATTGGAGGTCAGGGAGTCCGATGGGCCGCTTCTCGGCGTCGAGACCCACCGCGAGCCATCCCTGCTCCTCGAGCCAGAAGTCACGGTTGAAAGCACTCTTTGAGGCGAGGAGCCTTCTGCCGGAATCGTGAGTAGGTGGACTCGTCGCCGGCCTCGTGCGCGAAGTGGGCTCGCGCGAGGTATGCGCTGTAGACGTAGGCCTGAACCTCGCAAAGCGCGATCGGGGCATGCGCGACCGTGCCGTCGGCGTAACGGATCGCGTCCCAGGAATCCTTCCAACCCTGGTTGGCAAGCCCGCGGTCGGTCGCCCTCTTGTACTCCACGTAGCCGTCCCCGTCGGCGTCGCCGAAGGTGTCGATCCATTCGAGCGCGCGCTCGGCGTTGGGCAAAAGGCTGTCGACTGCTTCGGGGGCGAGCCCCCACCGCCGGAGCTCGCCGAGGAGCATCACGAAAAGAGGTGTCGCGTCAGCGGTCCCGTAGTAGATGCTCCCGCCGCCGAGCGAAAGCGAGGCGGCCTCACCGAAGCGCATCTCGTGCAGGATCCGGCCCGGCTGCTCGTCGGTACGAGGATCGATGTCGCTTCCCTGGAACCGCGCGAGCGTCTGGAGCACCCCGAGCGCGAGGTCCGGATCGACGATCAGCGCCATCCACGAAGTGATCAAGGAGTCGCGTGCCGAAAACCGTCATGAACCAAGGAGCGCCCGCAGCGACGACGACTCGCTCGGGGTAGTCGGGGTCGAAGATCCGCAGTGCCCCGAGGTCTTCGGCACTGCGGTCGAGGGCCCGCTTGAGCGCGTCGTCGTCACTCTGCACCTGGGGCACCTTGCTGCGCCAACGCGCCAGCCTCTCGGCCGGGGTGGCGCGCTCGACCGGTTGGCCACACCTGTACCGCGGCGCCACAGTGGTTCCCTCGAGCACGGGATGGACCTCGAAGCAGGCCGTCCATTCGCCGTGCGGCGGGACGATCGCCTCGAAGGCGATGATGTCGTCGCCGATGGAGCCGGGCTTGGGCGAGCAGTGGATCTCGATCCCCCGGTTCACGGTCCCCCGCTTGTAGGAAAGCGCAAGGACCCCGTCGCGCGGCTCTGCTCGCACCTCGCCGTCCGAGTCAACCCTGCCCTTCTTTGACCGCGAACAGATTGGCGAAGTCGGCCTGGACGAACAGCTCGACCGAGCAGTAGGTGGGCTCGTCGCCGAAATTGCGCAGGACGATGTCCTCGCGCATCCCCCGCCCGACATAGCGGGAGCGGAACACGACGAGCGTGGAATCGGCCGTTCCCGCCTTCGGACGGCACCGCGAGACGAACGTCGCCGAGAACGGATCGTTCGTCACCGCTGTCAGGGGCTCTGTCCTCTGCCCGTTAACCCGCAGCTCGAGGCGGGAGAGCATCCGCGTGTCGCGCACGAACAGGCCCTGGGACCCGCCGACGAGGATGTCGCCCGAGCTGCTGCTTATGGCGAACGTCGACTCGTCGACCAGGGTGATCGCACCGCTCGAGCCGCCGACGGCAGCGACCTGGCCCGAGAAGGTCCAGGGATCGCTCACCGCCAGCGCTAGGACCGGTCACTGCCCCGCTTCACGGGTCTTCAGGTCTCGGTCCGTCACGCCGCCTGACGCTATCGGTCCGCACGAGCCATGCGAGTCACTGCGAGCCGTGCGAGTCGTGCGGAGTCGTGGGAGCCGTGCGACGTCGTGCGAGTCGTGGGAGCCTCATCGGGTTTGCCGAGTCGGGTTGCCATCGGGTTGCCATCCGGCCCTCGAGGCCGCGAGCGGGTGTCCGAGGGCCAAGGACCAGGCCTGCCGTTCAGGACGATCCGAAGATTAATAAACGCGACCGTATACTAAAGTCGGGATTTTTCAACGGCAGACGCACTCTTCGAGCTATGAACCCCAAAGAACTTCCGCCGACGTCCGCTAGAGCAACTCTCCCACCGGCTAATTGACCCTCGAGGCCCTGGAATTACACTATGTCCGTAGTGCTAATCCACCGGTGAGCTAGAATCGTGCCTGTGAGCGACCTCCTCTCCATCTCTGATCTGCACGTGGCGGCCGGGGGCACCGAGATCCTGCGTGGAGTCGACCTCGAGGTCGGCGCAGGCGAGATCCACGCCCTCATGGGTCCGAACGGCTCTGGCAAGTCGACGCTGGCCAACACGCTGCTCGGGCGACCCCTCCTACCGGGTCACGAGCGGGGCGATCAGGTTCAAGGGCGAGGATGTCACCGCTTGGGCCCCCGACGCAGGGCGAAGGCGGGAATGTTCCTCGCCTTCCAGCACCCCGAGGCCATCGCCGGGCGTGCCGGTGCTCCAATTCCTCCGCCAGGCCATGTCCGCCCGCCGCGGAATCGACCTTTCGGTGCTCGAGGTCCGCATGGAGATGCTCGAGTGGATGAAGCGCCTGGGGATCGACGAGGCGTTCGGTGCGCGTCCGCTCAACGAGGGATTCTCCGGTGGGGAGCGCAAGCGCAACGAGGTGCTCCAGCTGGCGCTGCTGCAGTCCGGAGGTCGCGATCCTCGACGAGACGGACTCCGGGCTCGACATCGACTCGCTGGCGGTCGTCGCGAACGGCGTCAGGGCGGTCCGCGACGCAGGCCGTCTCTGGGCGTGCTCGTCGTGACCCACTACACGCGGATCTTGGATCTGCTCGAACCCGACGGGGTGCACGTGCTCGTAGACGGCAGGATCGTCGAGCGAGGCGGTGCCGAGCTCGCCGCACAGGCTCGATTCGAGGGGTATGACCCGTGGCGGAACTGACCCGTCACGCGCCGGCCCGGACCCTGCACGGCATCGAGACGACGGCGAACGTCGCTCGCCCCGAAGGCGGACTTCCCGCTTCTCGAGCGGAGGATCCACGACACCAGCTCGTCTATCTCGACTCGGCCTCCTCCTCGCAGCGCCCGAAGTCCGTGCTCGACGCCATGGATCACTACTACGAGAACAGCCACGCGAACGTCCACCGCGGGGTCTATGCCATAGCCGAGGAGGCCGACGCGCTACTACGAGTCGGCACGGACGAAGGTCGGGCAGGTTCATCGGGGCACCCCATCCCGAGACCGAGGTGCTCTTCGCCAAGAACGCGACCGAGGGTCTCAACATGGTCGCGAACGTCCTGGGCAGCGACCAACCTGGAGCCGGGCGACGCCGTGCTGCTCACCGAGATGGAGCACCACGCCAATCTAGTCCCGTGGCTCATGCTTGCCGAGCAAAAGGGCATCGAGCTGCGATGGCTCGACGTCGACGACTCGTACCGGCTCGACCTTTCCAACTGGACAGGCTCTCTGGACGGCGTCAAGCTCGTCGCCTGCACGGTGATGTCCAACGTCCTCGGCACCATCCCGCCGTTCGCGACAGATCGCGGCGGCGGCGCACGCAGTCGGCGCTGTGGTCGTGGCGGACGGCGCGCAGGCAGTGCCACACCTGCCAGTCGACGTGACTGCGCTCGGCTGCGACTTCTTGGCATTCAGCGCTCACAAGATGCTCGGCCCCACCGGGATCGGCGTCCTCTGGGGACGCCAGGAGCTGCTCGAGGCGATGCCCCCGTTCCTGGGCGGCGGCGGGATGATCCGCGACGTCCGCAAGGACGGATTCGTACCGAGCACGCTGCCTTGGAAGTTCGAGGCCGGTACGCCGCCGATCGCAGAAGCGGTCGGGCTCGGGGCCGCCGTCGACTACCTGTCGGCGATCGGGATGCAGCGCGTCATCGACCACGACAGGAGCCTGACGGCATATGCGCAGAACGGTGCTCGGCGATCGATTCGGCGACAACCTGACGGATCTTCGGGCCCGCAGGGCACGGAGACCGTGGCGGCGTGCTTTCGCTCGCGCTCAAAGACGTGCACCCTCACGACCTGGCGCAGGTGCTCGACCAGTCGGGCGTCTGCGTACGTGCCGGGCACCACTGCGCCAAGCCGCTCATGAGGCGTCTCGGGGTGAATGCGGCGGCCCGAGCCTCGTTCTACGTGTACAACGACGAGTCCGACGTGGATGCCCTGGTCAGGCGCTCGGAGCAGGCCGCTACCCTCTTCGGTTAGAGGGCCGGCCGAACCGCCGATAATCCGGAAACCCCCCGACCAGTCACGGAGCAGCGCTCAGCGATGGCCGACCTAGAAGACCTCTACCGCGAGATCATCCTCGACCATTACCGCAGCCCGCGGAACCGCGGCGAGCTCCCGACGCCCGCCCGCCACCGGACCGAGGGTTACAACCCCTTGTGCGGTGACGAGGTGGTGGTCTTCCTGCATGGTCGACGACGGCGTGGTCGGAGACATCCGAATCACAGGCCAGGGCTGCTCGATCAGCCAGTCTTCGGCTTCTTTGATGTCGGCGGCAGTGAAGGGCAAGTCGGTTAGCTGAGGCACGCGACCTGATCCGTACGTTCAAGTCGATGATGTCGATCCACGAGTCCAAGCTCGGTGAAGGCGATGCGAAGCGCCCTGTCGCAGACGGCGGAACGGGTCAGAGCCGCAACGGCGATGGCACTGACGCAATCCTTCGGCACGAGCGGACGACATTGCCGGGAAGTCGGACATCTTCTCGGTCGACAGAGGATCGCTCGGCGAGCTCGCCGCGCTCCAGGGCGTGGTGAAGTTCCCTGTGCGGATCAAGTGCGCGACTCTCAGCTGGAACGCGCTCGCTCAGGGACTCGACGAGATCGACGAGGTATCCGACCAGTCGAACAGCACCTCCTAGTCGGACGCAGTCCTCGGTCGATCCAGTTCTAGGGGCGGTCCGCCTGGTCGAGGTGGGCCGCCACCAGCTCGCTCACCTCATCGGGCCGTTCGATGACTGCCAGGTGTGCCGTAGAGTCCAGATCGACGAGACTGGCCCGCGGAATGCCTCGTTCGTAAGCCTCCGCATGCGCCCGCGGGACGATCCCGTCCTGCACGCCGTGAACCACGAGTGTGGGAGCGGTTATCCGACCGAACCGACCGCGCAGCTTGGGGTTGTGCAGGTAGGGATTCCATCCGATCTTGGCGGTTACCGCCTCTGCTTGGATGAAGGGACGCAACAGGTCGAACGGGATGGATGCGGGCTCCCGGGTCTGCTCCCGCCATCATCCGCATGAGCTGCGCGAGCCGGGAACTCGGGATCCGCGAACAACTCGCTCGCTAGCTCATCGAGCCGACGCCCGAAGATCTTCCCTGATGTGCGAACCCTTGACATACAGCCCGACAGAGTTCACAAGCACCATGCGCCGACGCGGTCTCGGGCCAGCGAACGGCGAGCTCCGCTGCCATCCATCCGCCGAGGGACATCCCGACGAAGTCCGCTGACTGGATCTGAGGCGGTCGCAGAATCGAGCAGATGGAACGCGGCGTCCTCGATGTCCTCGATGTGCTCGATGCCCTCCGAGACCCGAAGCCTGGAAAGACCGGGGCAATACACGCGGCTGGCCTGCGAGAAGATCCAGCAAGTCGAGCCCGCACGCCTCACCGTTCGCCGAGTGGAGGTAGACGAGAGGGGCCGTCGTCCTCCGTCCTCCTTCGTAGTAGCTCGACCTCACCGACTGCAGTCGTCAGCGAGCCGGCGTCAGTGGGCGACACTAAGGCGTCACGCGTCGCCCGCTATCTCTGCTCGTTGCCGCAACGTGCGCGCAACTTGGGCAAGACCTCCGTCGCGAACAGCTCCAAGTTTCGCCGGGTGTCGTCCGCTGGGAGCGTTCCCAGCTGGAAGAGACCCAGCAGGTTTCCGACGCCCAGTCGTTCGATATTCTCGGAGAGCATCTCTGTGACCGTCTCGGGAGAACCAACGATCGCGTAGCGGCCTCGATACACCTGCTCCCATGACTCGAGGTTGAGAGCGAACGTCGCGGATCCTTTGAGGATGTTCTCCACTGATTTGACCGACGTGTATCCAGGGGGCGAGATGTTGATCCCGGGCAGCAACCTCCTAACGAAGTACCAGAAGTGCTCTTCGTATCGCCTGCGGGCCTCTTCATCGGTATCGGCGACGAAGATCGGGACCAACCAGCCCACTGGCGTGGCTCTGACTTCATAGCCTTCGCGCTCGCACGCCTGGCGCATCATGGCGAACATCCGATCGAACACGTCGATGTGAAAGTAGGGGATCCCCATGTACGCATAGCGGTGACGGGCGACGAACTCGAGGGTTTCGAGAGATCCGGCACCCGGGATCCACACCTCGGGATGCGGCTTCTGGATCGGGGCGGGGCCAGGTGTTCACATAGCGCAACTTGTAGTGCTTGCCGATGAACTCGAATGGTCCCGGCTCGGTCCACGCCCTGTATTATCAGCTCATGGGCTTCGGCGAACCGCTCTCGTGCGTGCGCGGGGTTGATCGAGAACGAGTAGTACTCAGGCCCCCCTCCGACGACCATTCCCGCGATCAGCCGGCCTCCGCTTATACAGTCGATCATCGCGAATTCCTCTGCGACGCGCGTGCGGCGGGTCGTAGAGCGGCAGGGCGTTGCCCACGACCGCGATGCGCGACCCTCGTAGTCAGCCGGGCGAGGATCGAGGCAATCAGATTGGGGGACGGCATCGAGCCGTAGGAGTTCTGGTGATGCTCGTTCACGCAGACCCCGTCAAAGCCGAGCTCCTCGGCGTAGAGGAGCTCGTCGATGTAGCGGTTGTAATGCGCTCCTCGCCGAGTTCTGGGTCGAAAGCAGTTCGGGCAGGTGATCCACGCAGGGCCGTCGTAGTCTCGGGGAGGTCCGGGTATGGCATGAGGTGGAAACTGAACAGTCGCATGGCACACCTCGGGGTCCGTGCCCGGCTACTCGGGCTCGGCTCATCGTACGGGGCGGCGCCGTCCCGGGCGAAAGGCGCTCGGCGTCGAGAGGCGTCTCAGGTCAGGTCGAAGGTCGTCTTCGCTGTTGCGAGTGAAGTCTTCCCAGTGGCTCTCATGGGGTGACTGCCGATTGCGCCGGCGACCGACGGCGGTGGGATGTGCCCTATGCAGCTGAATGTGCCGTCCGGCTCGGCTATTGCGCTGCAGATAGTGATCTTCGAGGGATCCCGGTGCGCGAGGCCGGTGGTGTAGGTGACGTTCACCAGCTCCCCGGAGCTGTATCCGACACCGCTGACGGCGACCGTCTTCCCTGGTGCACCGGACGAAGGTGAGACTGTGACTTCGGGCACTACAGTGATCCTCCCGATCGATCCCGGATTGGTCTCGTTGGTGAACCAAAGTGCTCCGTCAGCGCCAGCTGCGATCCCATAGGGAAAATTGATGCCGGTACCGGTGTAATTGGTGACCACTCCTGCAGTGGTGATCCGCCCGATCGAATTGTCGTTCGCGTTGGTGAACCAGAGCGCGCCGTCAGTTCCGGAGGCAATCGATTCGGGAAATCTATGCCTGAGCCGACGTAGTCGGACATGACGCCCGCGGTTGTGATCCGCCCGATCGAATTGCTGTCGGAAATGGTGAACCACAGCGCTCCGTCAGGACCGGACACGATCCCGAGGGGCTCGGACCCGGTGCCCGCGAAGTTGGACACCACCCCGGATGTTGTGATCCTTCCGATCGAATCGTCGTTGACGTTGGTGAACCAGAGCGCCCCGTCTGAACCGGTCGTGATCCACAAGGGTGTGCCGATCCCTGTGCCTGTGAAAATGGACACAACTCCCGCTGTGGTGATGCGCCCGATCGATCCCGGATAGGTCTCATTGGCGAACCACAGTGCCCCATCCGATAAGATATTCCATATGCCGCCATGGCCTCGAGAACCAACGCCTTTGACGCCACTGAAGTGAAAGCCTGGCGATGGCGGTAAGCAGAGGCGAGGGCACCGGCAAGGGCAAGGGCACCGGCAAGGGCGAGGGCACCGGCAAGGGCAAGGGCACCGGCAAGGGCGGGGTACGCCCGCTGTCGGCGACAGTGGGCTTGGCCGGCCTGCTCCTCACGGCGCTGTTGGTCTGGACGGCTTCCTCGGTCAACCACAACACCAATCAGCGACTGCTCCAGCTCCAGGTCCGTCAGGCGGCCGCCGCCGTGGGGGCGGCACTGCCTTCGGTGCAGTCGCAGCTGGCAGATGCCCTTCAGGTGGAAACGGACACCGGCCACCCGGCCTCGTTCACGCGCTTCGCCTCTAGCAAGGTGAGCGTCAAGGGGCCGTTCACATCCATTTCCTTGTGGCGGACGAGCCCGAACGGCGACCCGCGCCTGCTGGCTCTGGCCGGCGGCGAACCGCAGCTGGTGGGCGACGGCCAGGCCAAGGCCTTCTTTTCGCACCTCCGGCCCGGCGCCGAGCTCCAGGTGACCGGGATCCTGAGCGGGCGGCCGCCGCGCCTCGGTTACGCGGAGATGCCCCCGGGCGACACCGATCTCGTCGTCTACGCCGAAAGCGTGCTGCCGACCAATCGCAAGGTCGTGATGCCGAAGTCATCGGCGTTCAACGACCTGAACTTCGCTCTGTACCTGGGCCGCACCAGGAGAGCTCGCAGCTCATCGAGGCGTCCCTGCCGACGCCCGTGAGGGGTCTTCGCTCCGTGGCCACGGTGCCTTTTGGGGACACCGCCATAACCCTGGTGGGCACACCGACGACCCAGCTGGCCGGGGAGCTGTCCGCCGACCTCCCCTGGATAGTCCTCGGCGTCGGGGCCCTGGTGTCCGGGCTAGCGCGTCCACGCTCGAGTACGTCGTCCGCCGCCGCCAACTGGCCGAGGACCTGGCCAAGGAGAACGGGCGCCTTTACGTCGAGCAGCGCAACATCGCCGGCACCCTTCAACACGCGCTGCTGCCCGAGGTCCCCCGCCTGAGGAACGTCAAGGTAGCGGCCCGGTACTTCCCCGGGGTGGCCGGGATCGACGTCGGCGGCGACTGGTACGACGTCATCCCGTCCGGCGCCGACCAGTTCGTCTTTGTGGTCGGGGACGTCTCCGGTCGCGGCCTGGGCGCCGCCACCACCATGGCCTCGTTGCGGTACGCCACCCGAGCCTACGTGGCCCAGGGCGACGGCCCGGCCACCGTGCTGGCCAAGCTCGGCCAGCTGGTCGATTTCGACAGCGACCACCAGTTCGCCACGGTCATGGCGGGCACCATCGACAGCTCCCAATGCCGCCTGACGCTCGCCAGTGCCGGGCATTTCGCGCCCCTTTTGGTCACCGGCAGGGAAGCTCGCTTCCTCGAGGTGCCGGTCAACACCCCGGTCGGCATCAACGGCCACTTACCGTTCCAGGAGGCCTGCTTCACGCTCCCCGACGGCGCCATGTTGATCGGCTTCACCGACGGGTTGGTGGAAAGAAGGGGCGAGCACCTCGACGTGAGCCTGGAAAGGCTACGCCGGGCGGCCCAGAGCGCGGCCGGGCCCATCGAAGACGTGCTCGACCATCTGGCTTCGCAGCTCATCCCCGAGGGTGCGGCCGACGACGTGGTCATCCTGGGGCTGCGTTGGCCGAACTGAACCGTTCCCCGACCACGGTCTCGCTCACCGGGGCGGACGACGGGGCCCTCCTTATCACGATGGGTGGCGAGTACGGCATTAGGGGTATTGAGAACATAGGGCCAGAGTCAGAACCAGAGTCAGAAGCGGTCTTGGACAGGCAGGCCCGCTCAGTCATCGTCGAAATGGGCACGGTCGAGTTCATGGGCACATCCGGCATCGCGCTGCTTTTGCGCATCGCCAACAGGTTCGGCGCACTAGGAGTACCCAACGCCGGCCCCATCGTGGGCCGGGCCACCGAGGCCTTGGGCCTGGCCGGACGACGGCGCCTAGTTCGTGGCTGACATGCCGGCGCGCTCGTTCCCTCACCGAGCGACCTCGGTGTCCGACGCCCGCCAGTTCGTGGCCAAAGCGCTCAGCCGCCTGCCCCCGGACATCTGCGAGAAGGCGCGGCTCCTGGTCTCCGAGCTGGCCACCAACGCCCTGCTCTACTCGGGCGGCAACTTCAAGGTTTCCGCCACCTATTCGTCGGCGGAGCAAGTGGTGCGCATCGGTGTTACCGACGGCGGGGGCGGCGAGCCCCGCCTCGACCGACCTGGCATTACTGAAGAACACGGCCGTGGCCTGCAGCTGGTGGCCGCGTTCGCCGACCGCTGGTGGGTCGAGAAACTGGCCCGGGTACCGGGCAAGACGGTCTGGTTCGAGCTGCTGGCGGACGGGCCAGCCCCCATCAAGGTCGTTTAGGCGGGCCCCGGCCCGGTCAGGCTCGAGGAGGCAGGGCAGGCAGAGGTTTGGGCGGTCGGCGGTCCAGTTCGGGAAGGACGGGCTTGAAGCTCTCCAACGCCTCCCGGACAAGCTCAATGGCCCGCTCCAACTGGGGATCCCGGCCCGCCACGTAGTCCTGGGGCCGGATGACCACCTCCTCGTCGGGATCGGTGCCGCGGTTCTCCACCCCCCAGCCGACGTCATCGAACCAGAAGGCAAACTCCGGCTGAGTGGTTATGCTCCCGTCGACCAGGGGCTGGGTGACGTCTATCCCGATCACTCCCCCCCACGTCCGCGTCCCTACCACCGGCCCCAGCTTGAGCATCTTGAACCCGTGGGTGAATATGTCACCGTCCGACCCCGCGAACTCGTTGGTGAGAAGCACCAGAGGCCCGCGGGGAGCCTCGTCGGGATAGGAGATGGGCGCGCCACGGCGGGGGACGTCCCAACCGATGCGGCGTCGGGCCAGCTTTTCCAGCATGAGGCTCGAGACGTGCCCGCCGCCGTTGTAGCGGGCATCGACCACCAGGGCGTCCTTCTCGACCTCGGCCAGGTAGGAGCGATGGAACTCCGACCAGCCCTGAGGCATCATGTCCGGGACGTGGAGGTAACCGGCCCGCCCGCCCGTCGCCTCCCGCACCCGTTGCCGGTTGGTCACCACCCAGTCCCGGTAGCGCAGCGGCCTCTCATCGGCCAGGGTGGGCACGACGATCGTCCTCGTAACCGCCGCACCCCCAGCGGCCCCGACGGGAGGGCCGGCCACCGTCAGCTCCACCGGTAGGCCGGCCTGATTGGCCAGGAGAGCCGCCGGCCCCACCGCGGGGTCGACGGGTTGACCGTTCACGGCCAGGATGGCGGTGCCGGCGCCCACGCCCGCTCCGGGGGTCAGCAGCGGCGAGGCCTCCCGCGGTTGCCAGGTCGTCCCGGGGACGACCCGGGTGACCACCCACCTTCCCGAGGCGTCCCTGTCGATGTCGGCCCCCAGGTGAGCCTGGCCCCAGGACGGTGGGTGCCGGTACTCGCCGCCGATCTCGTAGCAGTGCGAAGTCCCCAGTTCGCCCTGCAGCTCCCATATGACGTCAGAAAGTTCGGCCCTGGGTCGCCACCCGGTCCACCAGCGGCAGGTAACGCTCCAGCACCCGGGGCCAGTCCACCCCCGAAAGGTCGGCCGTCCAGAACTGCTCGGGCTGGAGCCGCCAGGCTTCCCGGACCATCTGGGCCCACTCGGAAGCCGGGTCCACGAGCGCCCGGCCCGGCCCAGGTCGACCATGCCGTTGCTACGTCCGGGTGGCTCCCTGTCATGCTCGTCGCCCGGCTTGGCCGTCGACGACGTCACCCGGAGACGTCGGGCCTCCCCGGCCGCTCCCGTCGTGTAGGCCAGGCGGCCCCTGTTCCCGCTGACAGCCAGCTCGGCGACGTCCGTAGCGAAGGTCTCACGTCGGTCTGTGACCAGGTCATAGCACTCGAGGATGCCATCGGCAGGAGGCGTCGTAGCGGCCCAGTCATAGTCCAGGGCGCCCTCCACCGGCCTGGACAACAGCAGGAGCTTGTCTTTCAAGGCGATGACCGCCTCGTAACGAGCCTCGGGAACGGGTACCTCGACAACGCGCTGGGCGATCCCTTCGAGGTCGACCTGGACCGGCCCGCCAGACGACGTGGCAGACGACGTGGCAGACGACGTGGCAGACGAGGTGCCAGACGAGGTGCCAAGCGAAGTGGGGGTGCCCTGCCCGTCGGCACCGACCGGGGCGGCACCGGCACCATCGGGGGCGTCCGGTGGCGCCGGCCCGGGCTCGGGACGGACCAGGAAGGGTGAGGGCTGGTCGGCTCGGAGGGTGACCAGGTAGGGACGCGCCCCCAAGGGGAAACCGAGGTCGAAAAAGAGGCTGTCATAGACGGGGTCGAACGTGCGCCGGGACAGGAAGTAGAGGTACCTCCCGGTCGGGTCGAAAGATGGGCAGCTGTCCTTGAACTCCGGCTCGGTCACCGCCACCGCCCGCTCGCCTGTGACCTCGGCCATCTTGATCTGCGACGTTTTGGCGCTGGCGGGGAAGCTATAGGCCACCCACCTGCCGTCAGGGGACCACCGGCCCGGCCGGCCGGCCGAAGGCGGACTCGTCGAGCACCCGGGCCTGGCCCGGGCCGGTGGGGACGACGAGCAGCTGGTGCTGGTGGTTGGTGACGGCGAGCTGAGACCCGTCCGGTGACGGCACCAGGTCGATGACCCGTCCGAGGTCGGCCACCTTCAGACGGCGGACAACGGGCGTCGGCCCACCCGGGTGGACCTCTATGGCCTCGGCGCCGGTAGCGTCGCTCACGACGACGATGTCCCTCCCCTCGCCCAGGAAGCTGGCCAGCCGGTAGCGAGCTCCCTGGCGCTCACCGTGCTGGAGGACGGGCAGGTCGAACGCGGCGAAGCTGAGCAGCCTGCCGCGGACGTCGACCACGAGGCGATTGCCTTGCCGTCGAGGCGGAACTGCCCCATGTCGCTCTCCGCGTCAACGAAGCGAGGCTGGCGTTGGGTCCGGGGGCTACCGAGCTCGACTTCGATCCGGGCCGCCCGGTCGGTGGTCGGGTCGTAGCACCACAGTTCCCCCGCCGTCTGGTAGACGACCCTGGTGCCATCGCTGGCCGCGTGACGGGCGTAGTGCTCAGCGTGGTCGGTGTGGCGGGCGATATCGGTCCCCGCCAGAGAGCACGAGTATAGGTTGCCAATGCCCTGGTGGTCCGAGAGGAAGTAGGTCCGCTTGCCCACCCACATGGGCGAGGCGAGGTTCCCGTCGAGCTGGTCGGGGCGCAGCAGTAGCTCGAAGTCACCGTCGCCCCGGCGGTCGATCCAGATCGCCCCCGCCCTCCCGCCCCGGTAGCGCTTCCACATGGCGGGGTCGGCGGTGTTGCGGCCGATCACAACGCCGCCGCCGGGCCCGTGGAGGCGTCCCGGACAGGGCCGAAGGGCAGCGGCGCCGCTGGTCGGTCGCCTTCCGGCGAAATGGCGTAGGCCATCGTCACACTTCTGAAAGGTTGGCGGGCGTCGCTGGTGAAAACGACCCTGCCGTCGGGGGCCCAACCGAGCACCCGGGTCGGGCCGCTCCCGCCAGGCCGGGGTGGCCGCCAAGCCAGGTCAGGCGCCGGGCCATCCCACCGGCGGCAGGCATCACGTAGACGTCGGCCCGGCCCTGAGCGTCGCTGGTGAAGGCGATCAGGCGGGCATCGGGAGAAAGAGCCGGGCGGCCGGCGCCGAGGAGGTCGGCGGTGAGCCGGCGGGCGGGACCGCCGGCGGCGGGCACCGACCACAGGTCGTCCTCGCTGACGAAGACCACCACGCCGGCGGCGATGGTGGGGAGCCGCAGGTAGCCCACGACGGCACAGCCACGGGAGAGGGCGCGGGCGCCACTAGCCCTGCGAGATCGGTTGGCGCAGGACTTTGTCGCGAGGCTGGCTACCGGCGGCCAGCACGGGACCGCCCCCGGCGGCAGGGCTGGCGACACTGGCCTGTGTGCCCGTGTAGGCGACGCTGAACCCGCCGTCACCGAGCACCGACGGGGTCGCCACAGTGGCATTGTCCTGGACCATGAACGCCTCCCACCAGTCCGTCTGAGTGCCATCTACGGGCATGTCCGACCTGTACGGGGCCGGTGCACGAACCGCTGGGACCGACGCAGTAGGGCGCCAATTGGCATATGTCCGTGCCTTCTTCGACGCTCCCGGCGCACACGCCCGTGCTCGACGCCTCGACCACCCATTCCCCCGATGACGCCGGCCCCGAGTAAGCCTGGTCGGTGGTAAAGCTCTGGCCGTAGGTGTCGTCGGTAGGCTTATGGCCCACGTGCTCGTCCCGCTCAGCTGTGAAATGGAAACCGTCACCTGGTCACCGGCGTTCACGGTGACAGTGGTGATCGGCGTCTCGTTTTGGGGCAAAATCTCCCACCAGGGCCAGACGTAGAACTTGCCCGGCGTGCACGTGCCCGTGTCGGGGTCGGTCATGCTGGCGTCCACCCCAGCCTGGATGAGGTAGGTGTCCTCCGGCAGAGTTGGCGCGTTCCACCCGTCTATACCGACCACTCGGCGACGTGCTCGGTGCAGGTGGCCGCGCTCGTGATGGTGGGCACCTAAGGTCCCCGTTATCTGGCTGAACGGCCCACTGCTGACTGCGTAACCAGACCAGTTGGCCGAATCGACCACCACGGCCGCAGGCACCGTGGTCGTCGTCGTCGTGGGGGCGGTCGTCGTCGTCGACGTGCTCGTAGTGGTCGACGTACCGCTCGTGGTCGTGGTGCCGAGCGTGGTGGTAGTAGGTGGGCGCCGTGGTGGCAGGGGCGGTGGTGGTCGAGGTCGTGGTCGTGCTCGGCTTGGTAGTCGTCGTCGGGGGCATGGTCGTGACGGTCGTCCCCGTCGGAGGGGGCAGCGCCGGGAGGACGATGACCGGGGTCGTGGTGGTCACCGGCACCGAAGTGGTCGTCGTGCTTATCGTCGTCGATGGGGGCGGGGACGTCGGCCCGCCCGACCCGGCCGCCGACTTGGGGCTAGTTGTAGTCGTCGACATGGTCTTGGTCCCGGCGGGCTCGGCCACCGTCAAGAAGATCGGCTGCGAGAACGAGCAGCTCTGTTGCGGGCAACCAGGGCAAAGGTCGCTCGGTCTTTGGCCCCCGGGGCCATCGCCTTGCGCCCCGTTCGCGCCGGACGAGGACACGAGCAGAGAACGTCCCCGTGGCGCAGCTCTTCGGCTGGTGCGAGTACACGACCACCAGGGCCGGCGCGGAGAGGAGCTTGAGCTGGCAGGTACTCGCGTGGCGGACGGTCCCCATGACCTCTACGTGGCCGCCCGCAGCCCCCAGCCTGCTCGGGTGGAAATGCGCCGATATGACCAAGGCCGGCGCCGCCGGAGCAGCCGCCGTACTGGCCGCCGCACTGGTCGCCACCAGGCCCAAGGTGGCACATATGACGGCCGCCAGCACCGCCCCGACCGCCTGCATGAACACCTCCGGCCACGTGACTTGAGCCCCTGCACCGACCGGCATGCGTCGTTGATTATGCCAGGTTGCCTCCCCGCACGTAAACGATCCCGGCCCAGGACCGAGCGGTGGGTGACACTAACTTGGGGGGGGCCGATGGCGTCTTCACAGGGTTTCGGGTCGTGGCGGCACCTGGCGGGACGCTTCTTCGGAGCGCTGTCGCCGGCCGGTCCCCCTCCCGAGGACGAAGAGCGGGCCTGGGCTCGTTGCTCGACGGCGAACGACTGCTGTGGCGGCGGATGTCGGGGCCGGACCAACGTCATGCCGTGGGCGTCGCCCGGGACACCGTCCGTCTCCTCGGCCCCGACAAGCCCCCGCCCGAGGTCGTTGCCGCTGCCCTCCTGCACGACGTGGGCAAGGTCGAGTCCTCGCTGGGACCTTCGCCCGGGTGGGTGTCACGCTGGCCGCTCTGACTGTGGGCCGGGGGCGGTTGCTACGTTGGGCCAGCCCGGGAGGCACCGGCTCGGGAGGGGCCGGCTCGGGAGGGGCCGGCTCGGGTGGGGCCGGCTCGGGTGGGGCCGGCTCGGGTGGGGCCGGCTCAGCCCTGCCGCCTCGCCAGTCCTCGTACCCGGGAGCGGGTCCGGCATGTACTTGGCCCACGACCGCCTGGGCGCTCAACTGCTCGAACAAGCCGGCAGCCGGGCGCTTACCATCTCCTGGGCCGAGGAGCACCACCTCGAACCGGCCCGCTGGACCGTCGACGCCCGGGATTGGCGCGGCCCTCAAAGCCGCGGACGGGGATTGACCTCGGAGGCGCGGAGGCTGGCGACGCCCCGGCCGGAGCACGGGACCCGCCGGCAGCTCGGGTACCACGAGTAGCTCGGGTGGTACCAGCATCGCGAGTTGCGCCGGCGCCGCCGGCCGTG